>NZ_CP149779.1:4800000-6134411 GCF_056867545.1 Cyclobacterium sp. SOCE241
TTTCAGGTACTTACTTTATGCAAGATACCTATGCTTTAGGAAATGAATTGGATAGGTTTAACGGAAGGTTAAACATGACCCATAAGTTTTCTGAAAAGGCAAGATTTGGAGCAAATGTAGGATTGGCAAAGACCTTTAATGATCGAATCAATTCAGACAATAGTACTTTCGCACCCTTAACTTCTGCCTTTCTTCACTTGCCATATAACCAACCGTTTGATGAAAATGGCAATTATACCAGGCTGGGCTTCGTTCCAAATTTACTTGCGCTAGCGGATTTGGCTCAGACTGAATATATAACAAGAAGAACTACTGCAAATACTTACTTTGAGTTTGATATTCTTCCTGACCTGACTTTCAAAACTGATTGGGGGATTGATCAAATTCAGACGGAAGAGACCATGCGTTATCCTGATATTATTGAGCCTACCGGACAAGGGTACAAAAGAATAATTCAGGATTATAAATGGTTAAGCACTAATACGCTTAATTATCAGAAGTATGTTGGAAACGACCATTACCTTGGTGCGCTTTTGGGGTATTCTTATGAGCAATCCGACTATGCCAGCATGACGGTGGAAGGATCAGGATTTGTTAGTGATAAATTACCAAACGTGGCTTCAGCTGCTACCCCAACCATCACAAGTGCAACAGGTACAGGGTGGAGACTTGCTTCTTATTTTGCGAGGGTAAATTATAGGTATAAGGATAAATTGTTGTTTGAAGGTAGTGCAAGAAGGGATGGATCTTCTCGATTTGGAATGGACAACCGCTACGGTAATTTCTGGGCCTTATCCGGTGGATGGGTTCTTTCCGAAGAGAAGTTTTTGCAAAACAATAGTTTCTTGGATTTTCTAAAAGTCAATGCAAGTTATGGTACGGCAGGAAATGATCGGGTAGATAATTTTGCTTCTTTAGGCTTGTATCAAGCAGGTAGTTTGGGAGATTATGCTGGAAGTCCCGGTATCTATCCGAGCCAGCCGGCAAACCCGACACTAGGATGGGAAGAGTCAGCTCAGTTTGACTTTACCTTGTATGCTACAATGTTCAACAATAAACTGGATGTTGAAGCTTCTGTTTGGAACAAACGAACCACTGGATTGCTTTTAGATGTTCCAATTCCTTATACTACAGGTTACGCAAGCTATGCGCAAAATGCAGGTGTTATGAGAAATAGAGGAATTGATTTAATGATCAATTCCCTAAATGTCCAAACTTCCGGTTTTGAATGGAGAACAATTTTAAATGTTGGCTTGCTTGAAAATGAAGTTTTGGAACTTCCTGGAGCTTCGGAAGACAATGAGGGAAGAAGATTTGTTCAAGGTTCTTCCAGTCAGCGAGCAATTGAAGGCTATTCAGTAAATACCTTTTACTTGGTGAGATACAATGGGATTAACCCAGAAACAGGAGAGGCAGAATGGCTGAATGGAGATGGAGAACCAACAACTACCTATAGTACCAATGACAGGGAGATAATCGGTTCAGCGATTCCAAGAATTTCTGGAGGGTTAACCAATACGCTTTCTTACAAGGGCTTTGACCTTTCTGCTTTGTTTACTTTTACACAGGGAAACTATATCATGTTTGATGACCTTAGGTTCTTGTATAATCCAAATAACCTAAACTCCTTTAACTTGGATCCGCAATTGTTGGATTATTGGACAGAAGACAATCCAAATAGTTTTGCCCCTCGCCTAGATGGAACCACTCAATCTAATTTTGGACAAAGATCTACGATTCACATTAGAAAAGGTGATCACATCAGGCTTAGAAACCTATCGCTTACTTACAATGTTCCGACTGAAATTCTTGAAAGAACAAAGGTACTTAGAAGTGCTAGGATATATGGAATGGCGCAAAACTTACTTACATTCTCAAATCTTGAGGAGGGTCTAGAGCCAGAGATCAGTGGAAATGGAAGTGATAACCAAATTCAAGGTGAATCCTTCTTTACTCCTGCTCAGGCAAAATCATTCACTTTGGGTGTTTCATTAGGATTCTAAAAAAGCTTAACGATGAAAAATTTAAAAACAATATTATTTATAGGCTTGTTGGGCAGTCTTTTCTCTTGTGAGAATCTGGACATTGATCCCCAGCAATCCCTTTCAACAGAGCTCGCATTTGCTGACAAACAATCGGTTGAGGGTTCTCTATTAGGTGTTTATTCTTTGACTCAAGAATTGGAAGTATTTGGTTCTTTGCCTCAGGTGATTGCTGATTTTCAGGCTGACAATGTGAGATTTATAGGTTCTTTTCCTACACTACAAGAAGTCAGTATCTTTACTACCCAGGCAGATAATGCAACCTTAAGGGATGTATGGAAAGCACATTACCGTGCTATTTTAGCTGCCAATGCAGTAGTAACCTTTACCCCTGACTCTCCGGATGAAACACTCACAACTGAGGAAAGAAATCAGTTTGTAGCTGAGGCAAAGTTTATGCGTTCATTATTGATGTTTCAATTGGTTAATCTTTATGCTCAACCTGTTAATATAGGTGGTGAAGATGCTTTAGGTATTCCGATTGTAACAGACGCATTTTCCGGAGAAATTACTAATTACTCCAGGAATACTGTAGGAGAAGTTCATGCGTTCATTATCAATGAACTAAATGAAATTGTAGCTGATTTGCCTGACACCTATGCTACTTCTGCTTTCACTAGAGGAAGGGCTACAAAAGGAGCAGCCAATGCATTGCTTTCCAGAATCCACCTTTATAGAGGTGAGTGGCAATTGGCTGCAGAGAGAGCCAAAGCTGTACTTGATGCTGATGATATCTATGGTCTCGCTAGTAATTTTAACTTTTGGAGTGAGAACAATAGCGAATATGTATTTTCAATACAGAACTCAGAAATTGATAATGGAAGAACCGGCTCAGGTGGTTGGGGGTCATATTACAATTCTGCCGAAGATGGCGGAAGAGGAGATGCACCTTTTTCTGACTACCTATTGGATGCCTACGCTGCAACCGATAAAAGGTTAGCAGAGCTTTCGAAGGAAAATGTAAATGCTGAGGGGGTATCCTTAATCTATACAACTAAATTCCCTGACGTGGTTACGCATTCTGATAACTCACCTATCATTAGGACTACAGAAATTGTGCTGAATAGGGCAGAGGCCTTGGCGCAACTTAATGGTATCAATGATGAGTCCTTGGAATTGATCAATGAGCTAAGAGAAAGAGCCGGTCTTGATCTTCTAAGTGCCGGAGATTTTGATACAGAAGAAGCCTTTATTGCTCAAATTCTTGAAGAAAGAAGAAAGGAATTGGCATTTGAAGGACACCGAAGGATGGATTTATTAAGAAATAATTTACCTCTTAGACCTGAAGGTGACACTTATTTTGATGAATCTAAGCCGGGAGAAAACAAAACGATTCTACCGATCCCACAAAGGGAATTGGATATCAATACCGGATTGGTGCAAAACCCCGGTTACGAATAATTTAATGTGCTTAAAAAAGGTCACTCTCATAGTGGGAGTGACCTTTTTTTTAATCCAATTTTAGTTGTCCGCTGGTTTTGTCTTGCCTCGTTATAAGGCTCTTCGGCTTACGGTTTTTGTAAAAATTAATAATGTTTTGTTGCGTTGGAAAATCCGCGATTAACAAAGAATTAAAAATAGTGACTTCTTTCGGTTCTGTTATCTCTTCCGATTCCATATAAAACCAAGCAGCATCTTCTTCTATTTCATGACCCAGATAGCTGAGTTTTATAGCCTCCCCATTTACCTCTACCTTATTATGTAGAAGAACATAGCTTTCAATTATTTGCTCCAACTCTTCCGGGTTTTCAGGACGGAGAAAATTTACTTGTTGACCGGAGGCATTGGCAAGAGCAACCTCCATATCATTCCAAAAAATCTTTTGAGCAATCTCTATTCGCTTCCGATCATCGTTATACACCATGTCTGTAAGGCTAATATAGAAAGGATGGGCTTCCAACTCGAAAGAACACAGAACCAAGAATAGTTGAATTACAAGCATTAATAGGGGGTGTTTTTTTAATATTGTGCGAATAATGCGTTAATATTACAACAAAATTTTAAAACCTATAGTAAATAAATCACCTTATTCTTATGAACCAATTTCAATTGTATTTTAATCTGGGTATCCAGCATATTTTGGATTTAAAAGGTTTTGATCATATTCTTTTTGTTTTGGCATTGGCAGTTGTTTACATGATGAAAGACTGGGGAGAATCCTTGTGTTGGTTACGGCCTTTACTATAGGGCACTCCTTGACATTGGCACTTGCGACACTGAATGTGATTCGTATAAATACAGATTTAGTGGAGTTTTTGATACCGGTAACCATTGCCATTACTGCTTTGGTGAATATTTTTAAACCCAAATCAGCTTCTGGACGGGGGTACAGATCAATTATTTATTTGCCCTATGTTTTGGTTTGATTCATGGTCTTGGATTCTCAAATTACCTGAGAACATTATTAGGAAAAGAGCAATCGATATTTACTCCATTATTGGCTTTCAATTTGGGCCTTGAAGTAGGACAAGTAGTAATAGTAGTGCTGTTTTTGCTGGTATCTACATTGATTACCGGCATATTTAGGGTCAATAAAAAAGAATGGGTATTGGTGATATCATCCATTATTTTGGGTATGTCTTTTATGATATTATTAGATAGCGTGTATTGGTAGAATTCTATACATTAATGCCTTTTTTTCAAGTAATTTTAATGTAATTTAAGTAAATTTATCTTTAATCGGATAGGGTTTATAATCAATTTAATAAGAGAAATTTGTATGTTATGAAGCAAGCTGTATTCTTTTTTCTGCTAATAATAACGAGTAATATCGGGGCTTATGCACAAGTCGATAAGCAAAGACATGGCAATAGGTTTGAGCAATTGGGTACGGATCTTCGTTCGCCAAATGTTTATCGAACAGCCTCCGGAGCGCCCGGGCATGAATATTGGCAGCAAAGGGCGGATTATGAAATAGAGGTGGAATTAAATGATGAAAATCAATCCATCAGTGGTAAAGAAAAAGTGACCTATTACAATCAGTCTCCTGATCCTTTGGATTACTTATGGATACAATTGGATCAAAATCAAAGAGATAAAGATTCCGAAACTCCAAAAATCGCATCCAATAAAATTCACCCAAAAATGAATTTAGGTCAATTGGAAGATATCATATGGCATGATATGGATTTAGGGCTTAAAATTTACTCTGTTACAGATGCCAATGGGAAAGATATACCCGCCACGGTAAATTTAACCATGATGAGATTAGACTTGCCAACCCCATTAATGCCGGGTGAAAAGTTTGAGTTCAATATGGCTTGGAGTTTTAATAGTCACGACAGAACCGGTTTTTTGGCTACCCGACCGGGGTATGAATATTTTGAAGAAGATGGAAACTATATCTATACGGTAGCGGAGTGGTTCCCCAGAATGGCAGTCTATTCAGATTTTGAAGGTTGGCAAAACAAACAATTTGTTGGTAGGGGAGAGTTTGCATTGGTGTTTGGAGATTATAAAGTAGCTATTACTGTGCCTTCAGACCATATGGTGGGTGCCACAGGAGTACTCCAAAATCCTACTGAGGTTCTAAGCCCGAAAGAAATGGAGCGTTGGGAGCAGGCCAAAACTACTTTTGATCAACCTGTTGTTATTCGCACACAGGCTGAGGCGGAAAAACTTGAAAAGAAAAGGTCCAGTGATAAGCGTACATGGGTTTTCCATGCCGAAAATGTAAGGGACTTTGCTTGGACTTCTTCAAGGAAGTTTATTTGGGATGCCATGGCAGTTCGACTAGAGAATGGTAAAGAGGTAATGGCCATGTCTTATTATGCAAAGGAGGCCAATCCGCTATGGGGACAATACTCCACGAAAGTAGTGGCTCATACCTTAAAATCTTATTCTGCTAAAACCTTTGATTATCCTTACCCAAAGGCCATATCCGTGGAAGCATCTAATGGAATGGAATATCCAATGATATGTTTTAATTATGGAAGACCGGACAAAGATGGCACGTATACTGAAGCCATAAAATACGGGATGATTTCAGTGATTATTCATGAAGTAGGGCATAATTTTTCCCAATGATTGTTAATTCCGATGAGAGGCAATGGACCTGGATGGATGAAGGTTTGAATACTTTTATGCAGTTTATGGCAGAACAGGAATGGCAAAGGGATTATCCTTCGAGAAGAGGTCCAGCTCACAAAATTGTCCCTTATATGAAAGGGGAGAAACATTTGTTAGAGCCGATCATGACCAATTCTGAAAACATCATACAATTTGGAGCTAATGCTTACGCAAAGCCGGCAACAGCTCTTAATATTTTGAGGGAAACCATTATGGGTAGGGAACTATTCGATTTTGCCTTTAAAAAGTATGCACAAAGGTGGATGTTTAAACATCCTACTCCAGATGATTTTTTCAGGACAATGGAGGATGCTTCTGCCATTGATTTGGACTGGTTTTGGAGGGGTTGGTTTTTGGAACTGAACCTGTGGATATAGCCATACAAAATGTCAAATGGTATAAGATTGATAGCAAAAAACCATCCGAGGTTAAGCAAGATGCTAAAGTAGCCTACGAACATGAAGAGTCCTATATTTCAAGAACTAGAAATAAAGAGGATATTGACCAGACTTATTTGGAAGCGGACCCTACTGTGGGTGATTTTTACAATAAATTTGAAAGATTTAAAGTATGGCCTGAGGAAGAGAAAGCATACAAGGACTTTAGAAGTCAGTTGAGAAGTGAAGAGCTGGAAATGTTAGACAGTGGGCTCAACTTTTACGAAATATCTTTTGAAAATTTGGGAGGGTTGGTAATGCCTATAATTATTCAATTTCATTATGCAGATGGCACAAGTGAAGTAGAAACACTTCCTGCTCAAATTTGGAGAATGGATGAGTATAAGGTAACCAAGGTTTTTGCCAAAGATAAAGAAGTTGTACAGATCGTTTTGGATCCATACCGAGAAACTGCTGATATTGATGAGTCTAATAATTATTGGCCTCAAAAATTTATACCTTCTAAGTTTGAAATGTTCAAACAAGGGGCTGCCGGTAGGGGAACTTCTTCCGGGCCGAATCCTATGAAGAAAGAAAAGAAATAAAGTAATTATAAGTAAAAGAAAGAGTGGCGAAAGTCACTCTTTTTTTGTCTCTTTCACTGGTGGTAACCGTCTGTTTTCTAAATGCTCCCATTCTTTTCTGGGTGATTTTATCATCGTAAAAATTGAACCCTATAATCCTACGAAGCTATAAGCCAATAGAGAGGTGGATGAAAAATGGATGAGGATAATTAATATTGGATATATGTAATGAAATAATTAAAAAGTAGGCCGCTTGCATATTAGGTCAGCTCTTTGAGCATCTCCTGTTGCGAAATTCCCGGTAGGTTGGGGTACAATAGGCGATTAAAAAAAGTGAAACAAGGGGATAAAAAAACAGGCAGATACTATCTGCCTGTTTTTACACTTTTATTATAGCTGTAGTCCGAGTTATTCTTTAGTTTCAAAATCAGGGTAAGCATGCATGCCATGCTCATTGATATCAAGTCCTTCGGTTTCTTCTTGTTCGTCAACTCTAATACCTGTGGTTTTCTTCAGAAGGAAGAAAAGTACAAAGCTGAATACGATACAAAGTGCACCTATAGATACTATTCCAATTAACTGTGATACTATCTGGGATCCACTGGCAAGGTCTCCAAAAATACCTACTGCAAGTGTTCCCCATATTCCACATATAAGGTGTACTGAGATGGCACCTACCGGGTCATCAATTTTAATATTGTCAAACAAGATAACACCAAATACGACTAGGATACCACCTATGAAACCAATGATTACTGCTTCGGTTGGAGACATTAAATCTGCTCCGGCGGTAATACTTACAAGACCTGCCAAGATACCGTTCAGTACCATCGTAATGTCGTATGCTTTAAATTTCAGGTAAGAAGCAAGTAAGGCTCCAAATGCACCTGCAGCACCGGCTAGAGCAGTAGTTACAAATACCAATGAAACAGTTCCCGGGTCAGCAGATAATACAGATCCTCCATTAAAACCAAACCAACCAAACCATAACAAAAATACCCCAAAAACGGCCAAAGGTATATTGTGACCTGGGATTGCATTGGTTTTGCCATTGGTGTATTTGCCAATCCTTGGACCTAATAAGTATGCGCCAATTACGGCTCCCCATCCACCAACTGAATGAACGATAGTGGAACCGGCAAAGTCATAAAATGGAGTAGATAAAGTATCTAAAAATCCTCCGCCCCATTTCCACATGCCTGCAATAGGGTAACAAATTCCTACGTATAGAATGGAAAAGAAAATGAATGGGCCCAATTTGATACGCTCAGCTACGGCTCCAGATACGATTGTTGCAGCGGTAGCAGCAAACATTGCTTGGAAAATAAAGTCTGTAAAAAAGGTGTAACCTTCGCTATAGGCAGAAGTGTCCCAGCCCTCAGGCAAACTTAGTCCTAAACCACCAAATCCAAAGAAACCTCCGGCAAACATTTCGCCCGGATACATTAAGTTGAATCCGATAAAGGCATATGTTAATAAGCCAATGGCTGGGATGATTGTGTTCTTAAATAGAATGTTAACAGTGTTTTTTGCTCTGGTAAGTCCAGCTTCCAGTGCAGCAAAACCCAAGTGCATGATGAAGACCAAAATGGTCGCCACCATAATCCAAAGGTTGTTAATGGTAAATAATTCCTGAGTCATTTAATTAATATGTTTAATAAGTTTTTTTAATTCTGATGATATGGAGAGGTAAAAATTAAAGTGCGCTCTCCCCTGTTTCGTCATTTCTAATTCTAAATGCTTTTTCAACATCGTAAACAAATATTTTCCCGTCTCCTACTTCTCCTGTTCGGCCTTCATTGAGAATACAGGCAACCACTTTGTCCTCTAAGTCATCCTGAACGACTATTTCCAGTTTTGTTCTGGGGATAAATGTTGGTTCGTAAGCCACGCCACGGTAGTGTTGCATTTTTGCATGTTGCAAGCCCATACCTTTCACTTCATAAAAGGTCAGAAATTTAACACCTAAGCCAGAAAGGCATTTGTGGATTTCGTCAAATTTCGAAGTTCTAATTAAAGCTTCAATTTTTTTCATTTTTTTAACAGGATTAATATTCCATTAATAATTATAGAATTAAAAAATTTATCTGTTGCAAAAATAATAATCATGAACTTATTTAACAACTAAAAAATGTAAAAAGATGGTAAAAATGGTGAAAATGGGTAAAAATGAAGGTGAGAAGTGGTTAAAATGCCAAATAATTAATCATTATGGATGAAAAATGATGGATAATACGTTTTTTGCATAAATATTATTTTTATATGCTTATTAGTTAACCTAAATATTCTAAGAAGATCTAAAGTCTTTTAGCAAATTAATGGAGGAATTTCTCTGATGATGTTTTTTAAAAAATTAACTTTGCAAGGAATTTTACCTTTTGTAAAGTATTGCCATTAACTATTTTAAAGACAATGAATAAACCGACACTTTTAATTTTAGCTGCTGGAATGGGCAGCAGGTATGGTGGAGACAAGCAAATTGATGCCTTTGGACCGAACGCCGAAACAATTATAGAATATTCAATTTTTGACGCCATACGATCTGGATTTGGAAAGGTGGTATTTGTTGTAAGGCAAGAAATTCTAGGGGAAAGTAAAGAAATCTTTATTCCGAGATTTGGTGAATTGATTCAAATCGAATTTGTTGTTCAATCTTTAAAAAATGGAGTGCCCGAAGAATATCAGCATCCGGATAGGAAAAACCTTATGGTACTGCCCACGCATTGCTTTGTGCCAAGGAGGTGATCAACGAGCCTTTTGCCGTTATCAATGCAGATGACTTTTATGGACAAGAAGCTTTTCAAGCCTTAGGGAATTTTTAACCCATGATGTTAAACCGGATTTACATTGTATGGTAGGCTATGCGATTAAAAATGTTTTATCAGATTATGGGACCGTTAGTAGAGGTGTCTGCGATGTCTCTCCTGAGGGCATGCTTACAGGTATGATAGAGCGAACAGCCATTTCGAAAAAGGAAGGTGGGATTTTCCATGAAGCCGATGGAGAAAAGTTAAAAATAGATGCCGAAAACCCGGTTTCCATGAACTGTTGGGGTTTTCATCAATCCATATTTGAACAAACAGAGAAGCTTTGGCTTAGTTTCTTGAAAGAGAATAAAGAAAATTTAAAATCTGAATTTTACATTCCTAAAGTAGCCAACTCCATTATTACAGAAGGTATAGGAAAGGTTAAAATTCTTGAGGGTGGTAAAGTTTGGTTTGGAGTTACCTATGCTCAAGATAAGGAACATGTTATGAAAGAATTGAAAAAACTTCATGCAGAAGGAGAATATCCGGCGAAACTTTGGTAAGAAAGTGAGTGTAAATAGGGTAATGACGATTTTTTTAATCTAAAAGGTCAAAAAGTCTAAAAAAAGTAGCTGTAGGTTGTCTTATGTCACTCTCAGCTACTTTTGCTTTTATTTTTTATTTAACTTTATCCACTTATTAGTTTGAATTTATAGTTGACTAGCTATCCATGAAAAAGATTGTCTTTTCAAACAAGCCGTTTGTTTTAGATTTTGGTTTGCTCCTATTAAGGGTCGGCGCCTCCCTGATGTTGGTGTCTCATGGATGGTCCAAGGTGATCCACTTCAGTGAAAGACTCAATAGTTTTGCTGATCCCATTGGGTTAGGCCCTGCGGTTTCTTTGCAATTGGCAATTTTTGCTGAGTTTTTTTGTGCCATTTTTTTGATTTTGGGCTTTATGAGCCGAATCATACTTGTTCCTATGATAATAAATATGGCTGTTATAGCTTTTATTGTTCATGGGGGAAGTGAATTTGGTAAACAAGAACTTTCATTGATTTATCTTCTTGTTTTTATAGTATTAATGTTATTAGGTCCCGGTAAAATTTCTTTAGATGGGACAATTTTGAAAAGAAGAAGTAGGTATTAAACCTATTCTATTTCCACCACAGTATTATTGGCTATTGTGAAGGACTTGTAATCAGAAGTGATTTGGGTAAGAATCTCTTTGGATCTTTCAGGTCTTGCATCAGAAATAAATAACTGGCCAAATTCCTTGTTAGCTACAGCATTCATCAAATGATGAATGCGAAAGTCATCCAGTTTGTCAAAAATATCATCCAATAATAAGATTGGCTTGGTGCTTTTTAATTCTTTAAAAATATAAAACTGAGCTAGTTTTAGGCTGATTAAAAAAGATTTTTTTGACCTTGAGAGCCAAATTTTTTTATTGGCTGTCCATCGAAAGTGAAATTAAAGTCGTCTTTATGGGTGCCAAAACCAGTTCTTTTAAGTAAAAGGTCTTTGTTGAGGTTGTTAATAAAATCAATACCGAAACTCTCTCTATCAACCTGGCTTAGGTATTCAATGTTAACCAGCTCTTTAGACCCGGAAATTGAAGCGTAGTGCGCCTGGAAATGAATTAGGAACTCGCTTAAAAAGGCATGTCTTGTTTGATTAATTTCTCTTGAAAGCTTTAAGAGTTGTTCATCATAAGGAGCCAATTGAAGTTTGTCTAACCGTTTTTCTTCGGCAAACCTTTTTAATAATGCATTTCTCTGTTTTAAATTTTGTTGGTAACGAATCAATGTTTGTAGGTAGTTTTGATCTGCTTGGCAGATCATGCTATCAAAAAATTTTCTTCTTTCTTCACTTCCTCCATTGATAATCTCAGTATCGTCCGGTGCAATAATAACAAGGGGAAGGAGTCCGATATGATCACTTAGTTTGGTGTAAGGTTTACCATTTACTTCAATCCGCTTTTTTCTACCTCCCTCAAAAAAACAATTGATTCCCAGTTCTTTTTGTTGTAGTTCAAACTCACCTTTGATGGTAAAAAATGCTTCACCGTGCTTTATATGATGATTATCTGTAGGTATAAATGCACTTTTTGTTAGGCATAAATAATGAATAGCGTCCAGAAGATTTGTCTTTCCTGCCCCGTTTGTACCAAAAAAACAATTAACACCTTGATTAAAAACCAAATCCAAATTTTGGAAGTTTTTAAATTGAATTAATTTTAAGTTTTTTAAATACATGGCTTATACACAGGATGTTTTTTACTATTTTCGCAAAAGGCCTCAATATTGCATTGATTTCACTATATTTGAGGCCAAAGTTAGCATATTTTATAGAATACGGTATGGCAAAGAAGAGTTCTAGTACAAGTAAATCTAAAGTAAAATATTCCAAAGAAACCTATAAGTATTGGTTTGAAAGCATGTTGCTTATGAGGCGTTTTGAAGAAAAAGCAGGACAGCTTTATGGACAACAGAAAATAAGAGGCTTTTGCCACTTATATATAGGTCAGGAGGCCTGTGCTGCAGGAGCAATCACTGCCCTCGAAAAAGAGGATAAATGGATAACCGCCTATAGGTGTCATGCACACCCTTAGGTCTAGGTACAGATCCTGGAGCCATTATGGCTGAACTTTTTGGAAAAGCCACAGGTACTACCAAAGGTAAAGGTGGATCCATGCATATTTTCGATAAATCTAAAAACTTTGCCGGAGGACACGCCATTGTAGGCGCGCAAATTCCTATGGGCTTGGGACTTGGTTTTGCAGAAAAGTATTTGGGGACCAAAAATTTATCCATTTGCTTTATGGGTGATGGTGCAGTAAGACAAGGGGCGTTTCATGAATCCCTTAACCTGGCCATGCTTTATAAAACCCCGGTTATTTTTGTGATAGAAAACAATGGTTATGCCATGGGAACCTCTGTCAAGCGTTCTTCGAATGTAGATGAGCTTTACAAATTGGGTGAGTCTTATGATATCCCTTCTTTCCCTGTGGATGCCATGAATGTGGAAGAAGTACATGAAGCTGTAAAAGAAGCAGCAGAAAGGGCAAGAAAAGGAGATGGGCCCACATTGCTTGAATTCAGAACTTACAGGTACAAAGGTCACTCTATGTCTGATCCTCAGAAGTACAGAACTAAAGAGGAGGTTGAAGAGTACAAACAAAGAGACCCAATCGAGCAGGTTCGAGCTACCATTTTAGAGAATAATATTCTTTCCGAAGATGATATCAAAGGAATTGAGAAAGAGGTGAAGCAAAAAGTTGCTGATGCTGTTAAATTCGCTGAGGAGTCTCCTTGGCCTGACGGAGAAGATGCATTCAAGGATGTTTATGTGGAGGATGATTATCCTTTTGTAAGAGAATAAGCAATATCAATTGCAGATAAAAAAGCCATTCAAGAATTTTCTTGAATGGCTTTTTTAATGATGGGCTTATAGACTTTATCCATGATTATGTAATAGGGAGTCCTGAGATTTCTCAGGAAGGGTTTTAGTAGCTAGCGAATCATGTTTATTGAAGGTTTTAGCTGAGTACAATGCCACAAGATTAGATTTTCTCTATGGTCTGTTTTAGGTTTTGCATGGTATTCCATAAGTTCCTTCTGATGATAGGGTCTACTATCCATCTAGGCAATCCTTTTTCCGGTACAGAAATGATATGGTATCTCAAAAGGGTATAACCTTGTTTTTTAGTAACAATCCATCTGCCTTCTAAACCTGTCATTTGTACCATTTCTTCTCCTTCCGAGAATATTCTGCTATTCGATGAATTAAAATAGATTTTCGTACTCTCCTTTCCCTCCTCTAATCGATTTTTTAAATAACACTCTCTGTCAGATAATGGAAAAGGGAAACTGTATCTCATGTAGCTGATCCATGACTGAGGGCCTGTGCTTTTAATTTTATATGCCAAGGTGTTGTCATTCCAAAGCATTCCATATTTCTCCTTTGTCAATACTTCAATAACATTTTCATAAGGAGCTTTGATGCTTATAATAAACTTTACTTCTCTACTTTTGGTACCATCCTCCATGTTGATCCATCTTTCATAAAAAGATAAGCCGTTACCCTCTTTTATCAATTCAAATTCAGGTGGCATGTGCCTACTTTCGAAAATCGAGAACGAGGAAAAAATGTACAAGGAAATGCTAAATAATATAAATTTCATACTTTCTAAAATTTTAAATGAGGCAATGTTTGCCTTCTATGGTTAAGACAAGAAAACCATGATTTACCCTTGGTTTAAAAATAAATAGAATTGCAAGTAAGGGTATAAGTTGATTGAGTTGTCAAACTTATGAATCGATAAAATACTTAAACCATGAAAATTTATTACCATAGATTTAAAATTTGCACAACTTTGATTTTGCTGATCTTTAGCTCTTATACTGCTGTTCGAAGCCAGACCACACGGCCGGTGCATATTGGCTTTATTTACCCTATCAGTACCAACGGGCTTGATGCACCTGATTTAAAAAACAACTTTAGCCTTCATGCTTTGGGTGGACTTTCCTCCGGGGAGAATGGTTTAGCTATCTATGGACTAGCAGGTATGGTACATGGAAATGTAATTGGTCTGCAGGTTGCCGGGTTGTGGTCAAAAGTAAGAGGTGAGGTGGATGGGGTTCAAATTGCAGGGCTTATGAATGAAGCAAAGAATGCGAATCATGCCATACAAATAGCTGGAATAGTTAACTTATTGGAAATGGATGTGCCGGTACAAGTGGCCGGAATATTTAATAAGGCCAGACATGTGCAAGGTTTTCAAACCGCGGGGATTTTAAACTTATCTCAATCTACAAAAGGTGCTCAAGTGGCCGGGATTGCCAATCTTTCCAAAGCGGCAGGCGGTATACAGGTTGCAGGCATAATGAATAATGCAGATAGTGTAAATGGTGTGCAGGTTGCAGGGATTGTGAATCGGGCTAAAAAGGTAAAAGGAGTTCAGATTGCAGGGATAGTGAATATTGCCGAAAGTAGTGATTATCCTATAGGAATAATAAACCTTATCAAAGATGGGGAAATAAGGCTAGGTCTTTATGCAGATGAAAACCTTACATCTATGATTACCTTAAAATCCGGAGGAAAGAAATTGTACGGGATCGTAGGCTTAGGCTCAAATCTCCAATACTCTGAATTACCTTATGCCTTAGAGGCCGGGATTGGGTTAAAAGTTTTGGATAGGGGCGGTTTTCGTTTAGATGTGGAAGGAACCAACCTATTTATTACGAATTTTAAGCGGAGGGGGAGTATTCCAGGTCGGGTCTTAAAGTGCTTCCTGCCCTCGTCCTTTCCGATAAAGTAGAGATTTTTGCAGGTCCTAGCATAAATTATATGCATACTAAGTATGCTATAGGGGATGAATTGGCTGAGATGAGCTTATGGAATAGGGAAAGGAGAAATGTTTACAAGGCGATTCATTTGGGGCTGTCTGCAGGAATTAACTTTAAAATAAACTAATTTAGCATGTATTCATACAGGAAAAGTTGCGGGATAAAAACTTATGCTGATAACCCCATGCAACCCAATAAAAGAATGGATAAGAATGCTTTTTATATGCTCAATTGGTTTCTTAAAAAGTCATTATTAGAAAAAAGTTGAAGTAATTGGTTGTTGATTTCAAATTGTTTGAGGAATTTCCAAATTGATCAAGGGTAAACTGAGTTTGAGTTGTCCTTTTAATGAATGCAGTGATATAATACCAATTGTAAGTGAGGGTAAGTTCAAATGTAAAGGAGGAACCACCATTGAAGGTGGATGACAAGTTATTTGAAGAGGTCTTTAAAAATCACTTTAAAGGCTTGTATGGCTATGCCCGTGTGCTTTTAAAAGATGAAGTAGTTGCAGAGGAAGTTGTACAAACTGTTTTTTTAAAACTATGGGAAAAGAGGACGACTGTAGAAATTACTTCTTCAATAAAAGCCTATCTCTATAAAGCAGTTTATTATGATGCCTTGAATTACCTCAAACATGAAAAAGTAAAAATGAAGCACAGGGAAAGAAAACATCATGAATATGCCGGTGACCAGTCCATTGGGACTGTTGTTGACAATTCCGTGGAGGAGAAAGAAATTCAAACCAGATTGAACCTTGCCTTAATGGCTTTGCCTGACAAATGCCGGAAAGTGTTTCATCTTAGCAGGTTTGAGGAACTTAAATATGCGGA
Source organism: Cyclobacterium sp. SOCE241 (assembly GCF_056867545.1). NCBI lineage: Bacteria > Pseudomonadati > Bacteroidota > Cytophagia > Cytophagales > Cyclobacteriaceae > Cyclobacterium > Cyclobacterium sp. SOCE241. Next base: position 4,816,003 of record NZ_CP149779.1, read on the forward strand.
AATTGCTGAAAGAATGGGCATTTCCATAAAAACGGTGGAGGGACATATGGGGAAAGCGTTGAAAACCTTAAGGATGGAATTGGCGGAATTTCTTCCCTTATTTGTGATCATTTTGGTAGATAAATTTTGAGTGATGGAAGATAGCTTACTTATAAAATACCTGCTCAAGGAAACCAGTAAAGAAGAGTCTCTTGTTGTGAAAAGTTGGATTGAGTCAAGAAAAGAGAATGAAAAATATTACAATGACTTTTGTTGGGTATGGAAAAAATCCATAGCGATAGCCAGTACCGAAGAGATAGATGTGGATGCAGCATGGGAGCAGTTTAAAAAGAATAGAGAATCAAAACTTCTAAATTCCGGGCCTTTTAGTAGCCAACCATTTTTTTCGTTGCCATGGGTTAAGGTAGCTGCTTCGATTGTGCTGTTGTTGGGGGTGACTGCCATGGCTTTTTCCTTTCTACCCCATTCGGGCAAGGCGTATTATGCCAGTGTGAACCTTACTTCTTTAGAAGAGTCCAAAGAAGAAGTATTACTTGATGGTTCTCAACTAACGCTTAATAAACACACCAAACTTTCCTACCGTCAGAAATTATTAGGAGAAGGCCGTTTTGTAGAATTAATGGAAGGTGAAGCTTATTTTGAAGTCCAAAAGAATCCTCGAAAGCCCTTTATTATTTCAGTCGATGAGGTAAGGGTAAAAGTATTAGGGACTTCATTTAATATTAAGAAAACTCTAGGCAAAACCATCATTATAGTAGACGAAGGCCTTGTTCAGGTGAGTACCGGAAAGGATGAATTATTCCTAACAAAAAATGAAAAAGCTACCATATTTACCACTGAAGAAAAGATTCGGAAGGAGGTGTCAGAAAATCAATTGTTCAAATATTACGTTAGTAAAGAATTTGTAGCCAAGGATATTGCTTTAGAAGAACTTGCCGAAGGATTGAATGAGGCTTATGGGAGTAATATTAAACTAGTATCGGAGCGGGCCCGAAGCTTGTTCATTACTACCACATTGCCATATGGATCCCTTTCAGATAACCTTGAAATCATCCGTCAAACCTTGGGGGTATCCATCACTCAACGTGACGATGCAATAATTATTGAATAATTCTTTACCTTCGAAGAGGCTGTCGAGTACTATTATGATTTTCAAGTTTTGTTGTTTTTTGCTTTTTTGACCATCTTTCTGGTACCTCAAAAGTATTTAAGTGCGCAGGATTTTCTTTTGCATGAGGTGAATTTTGAGGCTTCTAACCAAGTTCCCTTAGGGCAAATTATGGACGAGTTATCTCAGGAAAAGGGCTTTTATTTTTCTTATCAGAGTAGCCTAATTGATCTGGATGAAATGGTAACCATTCCTTCTTACGAAGGGCAGGTAGCAGGTTTTCTTCGAGTGATTTTAGGAGAGGACTATGAATTTAAAGAGCATGACAAATACCTAATTATAAAATATGCACCGGGTAAACTGGATGTGGATTTAATTGAAGGGAAAAAGCGATCAATCCTTAGAGGTAAAGTTAGAGATTTGCGTAGTGGGGAAGCAGTTCCGTTTGCTAGTGTTTATGAAAAAACACTATGGTATCTTCTTTGTCGGATAAAAATGGTGACTTTGAATTAAAATATAAAAGAGAACCTGATGACTTGGTGTGGCTGGCCATTAGCAAGGAGGAGTATCGGGACACGTCTTTTGTTATTTTACCATCAGTGGATGTAGGCTTAAGAGGAAAACCGAGAAAGTTACGGTTTTACCCGGAAGATGGAGCTGCTGAAGCAATGGAAAACAGTGCTATTGGGCGTCTATTGATCGGGTTTAGACAGAGGGTTCAGAGGCTTAATTTGGGAGGTTTTTTTGCAGAAAGTCCCATGCAGGTATCTCTTACACCAGGACTGAGCTCGCAAGGGGTCTTTAATAGCCAGATGATAAACAATTTTTCCCTGAATATTTTTGGAGGCTATACTGCCGGTGTAGAGGGTTTGGAAATTGCGGGCATTTTTAATATAAACCAAAAAGATGTAAAAGCATTTCAGGTAGCAGGGATTTTCAATATGACAGGTGGGGATGTTGATGGTTTTCAAGTTTCCGGCATTCACAATTTTGTGTATGGTAAGGTAAATGGGTTTCAAGTGGGGGGATTTACAATCACGTAAAGGAGGATATTAATGGAGGACAGGTTGCAGGGATTTATAATTTCAGTCATGGTTCTTCTGATATTCAAATAGCAGGTCTGCTCAATAAAACCAACCAAACTAATGTTTTACAAATAGCAGGTTTATCAAATCAGGCCAACCATAGTACCGGGGCATTCCAAGTAGCAGGATTGTATAATTATTCACAAGGAGAAGTGAGTTTTCAGATCGCTGGTCTGGTAAATAAGGCAGAGAACGTAACTGGTGCTCAATTTTCAGGATTAATTAATATTGCCAAGTCTAGTGATTACCCTATCGGGTTGATTAATCTCATAGAAGATGGGCAAAAAAGTTTGTCTGTGGGTATCGATGAGACAGGGTTAGGACAAATTATTTTTCGATCTGGAGGTGGGAAATTATACGGCTTAATTGGGACAGGTATTATGGAGCAGTCTGAGAAAATCATGTACGGGTTCGATTTTGGGTTAGGATTGCATATTTTTAAGAAAGAGAAAACAGGAATGGATTTCGAATTTGTTAATAGACAAACAACAGACTTTTCTGGTTTGACAAACAATTCAAGTTTTTTTAGATTAATCCCTTGGTATAAGTTCGGAAATCATTTTAAGCTTGCTGCAGGTCCGTCTATTGGGTTCACTGCTTTTGACAAAAACTGGTCTGACCCAACTTTCGGTTATGTGATATCGGAGAGAACTACAACCAACGGTAGGTATTCCTTACATGCTGGTTTTTATGCCGGTATACAGTATTTGTTTTAATTGATAGAATCGCGGTAATCCGGCCATTTTAGAGAAGTAGTATTATAGTCTATTAACTGTTCTATTTTTATATTCTAAAGGGAATGAACTGGGTTTTGGCTCTTTTTCCCTTACTTTTAAGGGTTAAAATCGTTTAATTTACAAGAATTCCTATTGGTTTTAACTCATTAATTAAGTGGTCGCCACCTAATAGGCCATTAAATTCTCTTTTATGAAAAATCGGAACCAGAGCAAAAAACCCAAATTTATTGTCATAAGTGAGCAAATCATCAGTAAAATAATCTCAGGAGAATTGTTGCCGGGAGAAAAGGTGCCCTCTGAAAATGAATTGATTCATAACTTTCAAGTTAGCAATACTACCGCCAGAAAGAGCTTGCAGGAAATTGAGTCCCGTGGTTATGCTCAGCGGATAAAAGGTAAAGGTACCTTTGTGCTTAATAAAACAGAAGACCATCACTTGGTCAGGACTTTGGGCTCAATCGATGCCACTAGAAGGGGGTTGATGAAGGTTTGAAAGTGGAAGGCTTCAAACCAAAAACAATTGTGCTCGAAAAGACCGTATTGGATCATGGTGTTTCAGCAGAGATAAGTGGAAAAAGTTATATTATTGAAGGGCCTGTTCTAAAAGTACATCAATTAAGATATGCTGATGAGATGTTGCTAAAAGATGAAACAAAGTACATCTCATTAAAGCTTTGTCCAAAAATCAATATGCTTTCCACGGACCTGTCCTATTTTAAGGTGTATGAAGACAAATACCAGCTTAAAATTTCCGATATCAAACAGAATTTAAGTGCAATCATTCTTCCTCCGGATGATCCAACAAATAATTTTGAATATGAAAGTGCATTACCTGTATTTGTGCTCGACAGTGTGGTGTTGAGTAGGAAAGACGCAGTACTTGAATTAGAGAAATCTCTCTACAGAGGAGATAAATATAAATTTGCTATCATCGCCCACCCAGAGTACAATGGGAATTAAGTCCAATACTGGTCCTTGTCACGGAGAGTTTTCCTTAATTATTATTTTTCTTAAAAACATTTTATCACCTTGTTTTACCTTAAATTGTTATCCTAGAGCGTTAAGATAAATTTTGTAATTTTGTTTTAATTTACTTCTATGTTCCGTAAGTTCTGATAATAAGTAGTCTATTGAGTAAAAAACAGATAATAACTTGCATTTTAATTTATATGGTTATATCATTGTTTAATTAACTTAGAGCGTTAAGAATAATGAACCCAAAAATCCGATGGTATATTCTAGCAATGGTTTTCATTGCTACAGGTCTTAATTTTTTAGACAGGCAGGTCCTTTCCATGACCATAATAAAAATTCAAGAAGAACTTTCCATTTCCGATGTACAATATGGCTGGGTGAACACTGGCTTTTTGGTAAGCTATGCCCTGATGTTCACCGTTGGGGGTCGCTTAATCGATAAATTTGGAGGAAAAAAGGGCTTGGCTTATCAGTTGGGATTTGGTCCTTTGCCAGTGTGTTGCATGGTGTTATGAACAGTTTTTCTCAATTGCTGGGATTCCGGTTTTACTCGGTGTGGGTGAAGGAGCCTGTTTTCCCGGAGCAGCCAAGACGGTGTATGAATGGTTTGATGAAAAAGAAAGGGCCTTGGCCAATGGGATAGCGATAGGAGGAGCGGCAATTGGAGCAGTAGCGGCGCCACCTTTGACCATCTTGATTGCAGGGGAATATGGTTGGCGATGGAGTTTTATTATACCCGGTTTGATTGGGTTCGTGTGGATTGTACTTTGGTTTAGCCAATCCTGGAAAAATAGCCTTCATGCAAGAGAGGTTAAAGCATTGGCCACTATCGATGAACCTGTAGTGCAAATTTCTATTAAAAGGCTGCTTCAAAATAAGACCGTGCAGGTATTTATTTTAATTAGGTTTCTCTTAGATCCGGTATTTTACTTTTTAATGTTTTGGGTCCCTAAATACCTTAACCAAGAGCGAGATTTATCATTCGAACGGATAGGTGAATTGTTTTGGATCCCTTTTCTTGCTTTGGGTCTTTCCAATATTCTGGGTGGCTGGTGTTCAGATAAATTGGTAGCCAGGAATTTCAGTATCAATGCTGCTAGAAAGTGGGTGATGGGTTTTGCTGCGGCATTGACTTTGGTGGCTCCTTTTATTTCTACGGTTTCTACGGTAGAAGTAGCCGTACTATTGATGTCATTAATGATGTTGGCTCATGGTTTTTGGATTACCAATTACATAACCGCCATAGCAGATGTATTTGGTAAATATGCGACTTCATCAGTGGTAGGCTTATCCGGGACAGCGGGTGCTATTTCTGGGATGATCATTAATCCATTGATTGGATGGGTTGCCCAGAATTATTCTTATGGGCCACTTTGGTTGGTCTCTGGAATAATGTATCCTCTGGCCTTTGTCATTCTGATAGTATTTATACCAAAAATTAGAACAATCGAATTCGGTAAATAAAATTCATTTAGCAATTGGGATTGTATCAATTTGTCAAATTTAACATAGTGCGTTAAGAAAAAATATTAATCTTAAACTTAAAACAATGAAGGAAATAAATGGAAGTGGCAACCCAGCAGAGGGAAATTATAAAATAGAAAGAAGAGAATCCTCTTTGCCTAGAATTGGCGTTTTTGGTGTGGGCTATTTCAAATATTGGGCACAGTTTGAGGGGCTATTGGATGCCTTAATGGCAAAGCAAAAAGTGCTCATAGAAAAAGTTGAAAAGAACAATGCAGAGGTAATTGATTTTGGATTGGTAGATGATGCACAATCGGCCTATGACCTAGTGCCTAAGTTACAAGCTGAAAATCTCGACTTGATATTTTGTGACATGCTTACTTATGCTACCTCGAGCACTTTTGGGACAATCATTAAAAATATAAATGTGCCTATAGTGCTGGTAGCCCTGCAGCCGGACAAGGCAATGGATTACAGTAAGGCTTCTACCTATATGCAGCTCTACAATGATGATGTATGCTCATTGCCTGAATTTGCGGGTGTGGCAGTAAGAATGGGAAAAAAAGTGCCTGATGTTATTATCGGTACCCTCCATGATGATCCCGAATCTGAGCGAATGATTGGTGATTATTGTCGAATGGCTAACGTATTACATGGTTTGAAAACAGCTAGAATTGGACATATAGGTCATCCTATAGAAGCCATGCTGGACATGCATACCGATTCAACCATGCTTACTGCCCATTTCGGGGTACATATAGTGCAATGTGAAGCCAATGAGATTGTAGGCAATTACTCCAATAAGGTTTCTGAGGCTGAAGTAACTGAAGAAGAGAAGCGTATTTTATCTTTCTTCGATACCCCCGATCCTGTTTCTGATCCTATCTCTGAGAAGTTAAAGAAGGAAGATTTAAATGTAGCAGCAGGAGTTTCTGTAGCCTTAAAGAAATTCGTTGAAGATAAAAACCTTGATGGACTGGCCTATTATTACAATGGTGAGGACAATAGTGAAACCCAATTGGTGATGTCAAACCTAATTGTTGGTAATTCACTATTGACAAGTTCCGGTTTTCCTATGTGTGGAGAGTCTGATTTGAAATGCTGCATGGCCATGTTTATCATGGATCGCTTTGGAATCGGAGGAAGCTTTGCTGAGTTTCACCCGGTTGACTTTAAAGAAAACTTTGTATTGGTAGGGCATGATGGCCCCCACAATATTTCGATCGCTCAGGGCAAACCAGTGCTTCGAAGTTAAAAAAATACCACGGCAAACCAGGATTTGGGGCTGGCGTTGAGTTTAAAATCAAAGAGGGCCCTATCACCATGCTGAGTATCAGCTCCAATTATGAAGGTAAATTTAAATTTGTGATTGCTGAGGGAGAATCAGTAGAAGGGCCAATACCGCCTACAGGAAATACAAATACAAGAGGTTTTTTCAAACCCGATGTACGCACCTTTTTGACAAATTGGATCAAAGAAGGACCTACTCATCACTTTGCTTTGGGAATAGGCCATCATGCCAAAAGCATCCAAAAAATTGCCAATTACCTCAATATAGAATCAGTAATTGTCGCATAAATTAATAAATAACCCAAAATAACTGTTTATGAAAACACGCATTGAAAGAATTGTTTTTGTAATGGTCCTCTGCTTTTGTACGGGCCATTTAGAGCTATTGGCACAATCAGACGCTGGTCTGCTTGTTAAGGGTACAGTTACATCTGCAGAAGATGGGACAACGATACCCGGTGTTACCGTTTTGGAGAAAGGAACATCCAACGGAACTATCACGGACATTGATGGAGGATATGAAATCAATCTTTCGGCTAAAAATGCAACATTGGTGTTTTCTTATGTGGGATTTGCTACAGCAGAATTTCAGGCAGGAAACCGAAACACTTTGGATGTCCAACTTCAAATGGATATGGAACAATTGAATGAGGTGGTTGTCGTAGGGTATGGTACACAGAAAAGGAAAGATCTGAGTGGTTCTATTTCGAGAATTACGAGCGATGAATTTTTGCAACCTTCCACCGGGAGTTTTGACCAGATGCTTCAGGGTAAGGTAGCAGGGGTACAAATCAATCAGACAACCGGAGCGCCTGGAGGGAATGTCAATATTCTTGTCAGAGGTGTAAGTTCTATTTCAGGAGGTAATCAACCCCTTTATGTAATTGATGGTTTTCCTGTAGATGGTGGCTCAAATTCCAATATGCGTGGCTACGGTGGAGATACTTTTTCATCAGCTGACATGGCCTCCAATACTGCCAATAGGATTAACCCACTTAATTCAATTAACCCTTCAGACATTGCATCCATTGAAATTCTTAAGGATGCATCTGCAACCGCCATTTATGGTTCAAGAGGATCCAATGGTGTTGTGATCATTACAACTAAACGAGGAGACTACGAAAAAGCTCAGATAAGCCTAGATATGTCTTATGGGTACCAAGAAGTTGCCAACAAATTGGACATGATGAATGCGCAACAATATGCCGATTTTGTAGCAGATGGCAGAGACAATGCATGGATTTTCCAGGGTGGATCTGCTGACGATCCTAATGAGATTAGAAATGCTGCTAGTAGAGTAAGACCAGAGTTTAGAAACCCTTCCTCCATTACCACTGACACCGATTGGCAGGATGTGATTTTCCGAACAGCTCCTGTCAGAAATTTTCAATTGTCTTCCCGAGGAGGAACTGACAAAACAAGCTTTTTTATCTCAGGAGGATATTTTTCTCAGGAAGGAGTGGTGATCAATTCTAACTATAACCGATTTAATTTAAGGGTGAATGTTGATGCACAAATTACTGACAAAGTAAGGATTGGCACCTCCACCTATGGTTCTTATGGATATGGTAGGTTTGCCAATACTGAGTCCCACTATGGACAAGGTGGATTGCTTTCCAATGCGCTTGCAGCCTCTCCAACAATTCCGGTTTATGATAGTGAAGGAAACTATTATTTCAATCAGGCAGATGTAACTGATGGCTTAGGCTTTTTAGCGAATGTACTTGCTGTAAGCGAGGGGTCTGTTGATAAAAGAAATGTGATGAATGTTTATACCAATAATTATATAGAAGTAGATATCAATGAAAACCTAATGTTTAGATCATCTGCTGGTGTCAACTATACCTCAAATAACATTCGGCTTTGGAGATCTAATGCTGTTCCCCAGTACACTTCATTAAACTATCCTGCAACTGCTGGTGCCACTAAAATGGACAATATCAATTGGTTGAATGAAAACACCTTAACTTATAATAAATCATTTGGTACCAAGCACTTTTTAAATGCGGTAGCAGGGTTTTCGGCACAAAAAATAGTGGGGATCGGCTTTCTGCCGGAGCATCTGATTTTCCTACAAACTATGTCACTTATCTTTCAGGGGGAATAGTTAACGCAGGTACACAAACGCTTAGTGAATGGTCTTTATTGTCTGTCATGACAAGGATGAATTACTCCTATGACAGTAAGTACCTATTTACAGCTACTCTTCGAAGAGATGGTAGCTCTAGGTTTGGAAGCAACTTCAAGTGGGGATCATTTCCTTCTTTTTCTTTGGGGTATAATATTTCTGAAGAGGAGTTTTTGAGCAGTGCTGATTTTTGAGTAACCTCAAAATCAGGGCTAGCTACGGGGTTTCGGGTAACAATCAAATAGGGAACTACACACATATCGGCTTATTATCCGCAAGAAGGTATATCAATGAGAGTGGTTTGATACCTGGTTTGGTACCAAGTAGTCTGGCAAATGATGACTTGACTTGGGAAATCTCTAAACAAACCAATTTTGGGATAGATATGAGTTTATTTCAAGATAGGATTAATCTTACTGCTGATATATATAGAGATTTGAAGACAAACTTATTATTGGCCGTTCAACTACCTGCAGCTTCAGGTTTTTATAGTTCAGTTCAAAATATTGGAGACATTGAAAATAAGGGGTTAGAGTTAGGACTGAATACAGTAAATATACAAAACAATGATTTTACTTGGAATACGAACCTGACCTTCACAGCCAATAGGAATAAGGTGCTCAAACTGGCCACAGAGGGAGGGAGAATTTCAAACTCACCCTATCAAATTACTCAAGTAGGTTTACCGGTATCCAGTTTTTATTTGATCAATAAGCTGGGGATTTTTATGAATAGTGATGAATTGGAGGGGGCAGCCTTATTTCATCCTGACACAGAGGCTGGGGATATCAAATTCGAAGATGTCAATGACGATGGAGTAATTAATCAAAATGACCGAAAAATTGTAGGAAACCCATGGCCGGATTTTGTGTGGGGAATGACCAACAACTTCAAGTGGAAAGATTTTAATTTGAACATTTCGATAGTAGGATCGCAAGGAGCCCAAACTTATCTAGAGTCAGGAGGGGCTTTAATGGGGTCGAATGGTGTCCAAAATGGATTGGCACTTCAAGATAGAAGATGGCGCTCAGAAGAAGATCCTGGTGATGGTATCATTCCTAGAGCAATCAGAAGTAACCACGCCCTTGGTTTTGGAACCTCCTCAAACTTCTTGTTTGAAGCATCTTTTATTCGTATCAGAAATGTGACGCTCGGGTATGACATGCCACAGGAACTTGTTTCCAGGTTCAAGTTGACAAGTATGAATGTTTATACGAGCGTTGCCAACATAATCACTTTTACGGATTACCCTGGTTATGATCCAGAATCTAGCACCACCGGCGATAATGTAGTTAATGCTGGGATTGATTATTTAAATTATCCTTTGCCAAGGACTTTTACTTTGGGCCTAAAAATAACCTTATAATCTAAAACAATTGAGTCATGAAAAAGTATATTTTATATATCCTGACCTTATTGGCCGGGACATCTTGCTCAGATTTTCTGGAATTGCAGCCTGAACATCAAATCAGTGATGGCTCCTTTTATAAAAACGCCAATGATTTTGAAACGGCTTTAATAGGTAGTTATTCAAGTTTACAAAATTTGTATGATGTGAATTTAATATATGTTGGTGAACTGACTTCGGACAATGCTGAAATCCAATGGACCTCGCCTTCTATATCGGAGGTCGAATTGGATGAAGTTAACTTTACGCCTTCCAATACTTTCTTGAATTCCATTTGGCAAATTAGTTTCAACCTGGTTTCTCAATCGAACAACATTCTCTCAAGAATTGATGAAGTAGACATGGAGACTCAAATTAGAGGTCAACTTAAAGGCGAGGCTTTATTTTTAAGGGCTTTAGGTTACTTTAATTTGGTAAGAACATTCGGTGAAGTACCCATTGTGGATGTGGCTTTTCGAAGTCCGGGTGAAATATCTGAATATGATATGTCCAGAAAACCAGAGGCGGAGGTTTATCAAATGATTGAGGCCGACTTAATTCTGGCAGCAGACCTGTTGTCTGGAGTGGAAGGTTTAAGTAAATCAAGGGCTTCAAATGCTGCAGCCAACACATTGTTGGGTAAAGTTTATCTAACTAAGAAGGAATTTACCAATGCAGAAAATGCATTGAAAACAGTTGTGGAAAGCAATGATTTTTCTCTTGAGGAGGATTACAAAAACCTGTTTACAAATGGGAATGATGAAATGGCTGAGTCTATTTTTGAAATTAAATACATGTCAGGTAATTTGGGTGTAGGGAATGGTTATTCCACCTATTTTACTCCTGCAAGATTTGATATGGATATATTTCCTAATCAAATGCAGGGTAACGGAAGAATATTGCCAACTCCGGAAATGGCAGCAGCTTATGAGCCGGGAGACCTTAGGAGACCTGCATCTATTGGAGATTCTGTAAAGGTGCTTTCAGGTGGGTATGAAAAGGAGTTGTATGGACTGAAGTTTGTAGATTTTACTACAGGCGTTCAGGGAGATGGAGGAATAAATTTTACTGCTTTAAGGTATGCTGATGCACTATTGATGTATGCAGAGGCACTTAACCAAAACGGTTTACAAGATGAGGCTATGGTATACCTTAACCTAGTTAGGGAACGAGCAGGTTTAAATGGTCTAACTGGTTTAGATCAACTAGCCTTGACCAATGCACTAGCAAATGAGCGTAGAGTGGAGCTGTTTTTGGAAGGTCATCGCTGGTATGACCTGGTGAGAACAGGGCAATTATTACCTGAAATGAATGCTTATTTCGAACGGAATAATATGAGCTTTGATGTTCAGGAGTACAATAAGATATTTCCAATACCATTAAGAGAGCTTGATATCAATCCTAATTTGGGACAAAACACTGGTTATTAATGAAAATTATTATGCTTCTATTTCGAAAATACTACCTGTTTATGTTGTTCTGCTTGGTTTGTTTACCAGGTCAGGCGCAGGACAATCTTAAAGGTAAGAATTTTCAAAATATCACGCTGGAATCTTCTTTGAAGCCATTTAAGAAAAAGGACAAAGCCTATATCAGGGCCGTGGCTCATGAGATGTTTATTCAATGGCATTCATTATTGAGACATACAGACACAGTGTCAATGATGCTTTGGACCAGCGATGGCTCGGAAATTCTTGACTACAAAGGCCACATGGATCAACCGCTTGAATGGGCAAAGTACATGGGCAACCCAAATACTGAACATGAAGTAGGCTCTGGCCCGAAATCTTTATCTTTACATCAGAGAGCCTATGTGTATCGAGATGATGCTCCTGACTTTACTTACGGTGACCTTGCTTTTATTGTGAAAGTGTTGAAGGAAGAAGGAAGAAAGGTAACCGGAAAGCCAATAAAAGTAGGGGCCACTTTTGATCCGGGACCTGAATTTGCAAAGTCACCATTTAAATATGAAAAGCACCCCGAAATTCTTGGGGAAATGCAATGGGCCACAAGACATTTGTAAGTTCTTATTCCATTTTGAAGGGAGACAGCGAAGCCTATGCTGGGTACCCGGATGGTATTCCTGACCAAACACCCTTTGGAACCTTCTTTGGTAGACAAAGTCAGCATTTTCTTGATGATTTGGGTTTTGACTATTTGTGGTTAAGTAATGGTTTTGGTTTTGGTGCCGAAGGCTGGTCTGCTACAGGAGCCATCTTTGATGGGGAGAGTTTTGCTCAAGAAAAATTAGCTTCCTCTGCTGATAAAGTGATAGGGTTCTGGAAATTGTTTAGGAAAGAATGTCCCGACTATCCCATACAAACTAGAGGCACAAATCTTTCTGTAGGAGCTGATCTAGCCAGAGATGCAGTAGACTTAAGAAACATATACAACGGTGGATTCAATATGTTGCCTCCACCTAATTCTCCATGGGCAGCATTGGATGGTGATTTTGGTTTGGAGTTGGCCGGCTATATGTCACGAATGGCCATGTTGCCTGACAATAGATTTCCGTTTCGTTACTATACCCATGACCCATGGTGGATCAATAGCCCATGGTTAGACAGGTATGGGAGAGAACCTCATGACATTTATTTACCTTTGGCAGTGGCTAGAATCGATGAAAAAGGTGAAATTGGAGTGCCTACTCACTTGAACTTTTTAACCATTGATGATACCTATGGTAATATGCCAACACAAGTTCCTGATGAAGTCATCCCCAATATTTTGAAGGCACGATACGATATGCCTACAGCCCCGGGACCTTTGGTTTGGGTCTATCCCTTTGATGAATACCATGACTGGGCACGGGATTACCCAGACAGGCTACCGGAGATTTACTATGGAGACTGGTTCATGAGGCAGGCGATTAATAGTGGACTTCCAATGAATACCGTCATTTCTACGACAAACCTAAGAAGTGCGATAACCAATAATTCGGAACTTTTTAATGCATCAGTACTTGTTACCATTGCTCCAGATAAGGGGTCAGAGAATGAAAAGGCTCTCATGAATTTTGTTGAAAATGGAGGGAAACTTATCATTTTCGGCCCAATGGATCACACAAGTAGTACCTTTATGGGTTTTATTAACCTTGCAAACACAGGGCCATTATCGGGAGAAATGGAGTTGATATCCAATGTAAATATGGACCTTGTTAAAGGTGTAGTTCCAACAAAAATAAAGCATTCGCCTTTGTTTTCAGGTGGAGGGTTTCGTACCATTATTGATGATCCAAAGGATGCTTATACAAAAGCCCTAGCAAGAGTAAAACAGGGGAATAAATTGAGAGACATGGCATGGTTACGACAGCACCCGGATTGGGATGGAGGAAAAGTCATTTATATAAGAGGTACCAATTCTAGTAGCTTTACGGGGAGAAGATTATTAACCCCTGATAATCCTGAGGAATATCAAATTGTACCTTCCTTGCTAAGACATGTGTTGGGAGATTTGGGCATGAAATTGAAAATAGAAAAAACTCATGTGGGTGTCAAAGACCCTGTTCTTACCATCAATCGTTCTGACAATGCTTTTGTTTTTTCCGGATATAACCCAAATTCTACAGTAAAACAATCCTTTAAGTTTGAGCAAGGAGCTCCATTGATGTTAGGTCTTGAAACAAATCTGGAAGATGGTTATTCTACTTACTCCATGCCAACAGCTTGGCATAGGGAGTGTAGGGCGTTTATTTCCCAGACTTCAGGAATGATCTCCTTCAAAGAATTACACTCCGGTGAAAAAGGAATAAGCAAACGTTATAGTGTAAGCGGATTAAAAAATGGCTCCCTCCGAATATATCCCTCCGATGGGATTAAGAAAGACAAACTAAATGTATACTTGAATTCAAAATATCCTTGGAAAACCAATATGATTCCTTTTACTGAGGTGAAGGATGGCAATGAACGGTATTTTGAAATAAAAGATGTGACAGGTACTGTGGTGTTTTCATGGTAAATTGACTAAAATGAGAAAAAACTAAAGTTTTTAAGTGCAATGCTTCTTATTTTATGTTTAACTCTAGCGCTGCTGGCAAGTTGTCAAAGTGGTAAAGTTGAAAAGGAGGACGAAAGACCCAATGTTTTGGTTATTCTTACCGACCAGCACACCAATGATGCATTAAGTTATTTGGGAAACCCACACCTAAAGACACCCGCAATGGATCAGTTGGCAGCTGAAGGTACCTTTTTTACGGAATCTTATTGTACCTCGCCAGTTTGCGGACCAGCAAGAAGTAGCTTGATCACAGGAAGGATGCCTCATGAAACTGGTGTGGTTTGGAATTCCACAAATATCCGATCAGAAGTACCAACCATCGGTCAGGTATTTAAAGAAGCCGGATACAATACCGCATGGGCAGGAAAATGGCATCTTCCTCAAGCTTACCCTGCCAAAAATAAAATGGATTCCGTAGCAGGTTTTGCAGTGGTTCCGTTTCAATCTTTGGATAAAGAATGGGATCTCGGAGAAGATACGGATGGGCCCATTGCAGACGCCACGGTAAATTACCTCAATAATTATAATAAAGATCAACCCTTTTTATTGACAGTTTCACTTCACAACCCTCATGACATCTGCCATGTTCCCAGAAGGCCTGGTGAATATGCCAAAGCCCATGAATTGGAGAACTTACCGCCACTGCCCAATAATTATGAAATAGATCCCAATGAACCTCAATTCCTTGAAGAAAAGCGATTAATGGATCATTATGGAGATGAATTGTTGAAGACCCTTGACTATACAGATGAGGATTGGCAAGCCTACTTGTACCATTACTATCGTTTTACCGAAATGGTAGACAATGAAATTGGAAAAATCATGAAGGCCCTGAAGGAAAATGGTTTTGACGAGAATACAATTGTGGTGCTTACCAGTGAACATGGGGATGGGGGAGGCGCTCATAAATGGGCCGCCAAGTTAAGCCTGTACGAAGAAGCAGCGACTGTGCCTTTTATTATTCGGTATAAAGGACGAGTGCCTGCCCAAAACATTGACCGAAATCAGTTGGTTTCAGGGATTGATCTTGCACCTACAATTGTAGATTATGCAGGATTGTCTTCTTCCACTAATTTTACAGGCAAAAGCCTCAAGCCGGTATTAGAAAACCCCAGAGAAAAATTGAGAGAGTATTTGGTGGTACAGTTGGCCGATGATAAGTTGGATTCCAGCAGACAGGCCAGATTGATCAGAAATGAACGATACAAATACAACCTATACAATCAGGGGGAACGCAATGAACAATTGTTTGATTTGTGGAAAGATCCCGGAGAGCAGCACAACCTCGCATATGTAGCTGCTTACCAATCGATCAAAAATAAAATGCATATGGCATTGGATGAATGGATTGCTGCCACAGGAGATGATTTTTATGAATGGAGCACTTTACCTAATAGTACTGAGAAATATCCGTAATATCGATTTTAGACAATTAACATTAAGCCATAAACCATGAAGTTAACAACTTATTACTTTTGTTTAATTGCCGGACTATGTAGCCTATTTACTTTTGGGCTGCACGCTCAGGAGAGTGCAATTTACAAACAGATGCGACAAAATTTTCTGCAACCACCAAATACTGCCAAGCCTACTGTTTACCATTGGTGGTTGGGTGGTGATGTGGATACTGTTAGGTTAAAAGAGGAAATACTCTCTTTCGATAAGGCAGGAATAGCAGGATTTACCATATTTGAAATAGGTTCCAGGGACACGGTATTTGTAGGTGCTGGTCCGGAATTTTTGGGTGAAGCATCCCTTGAGACGATAAAAGTTGCCGTGGAGGAAGCCGGTAAATATGGCATGGAAGTCGGGTTAAACACTGCGAGTAGCTGGAATGCAGGTGGCAATTGGCTTACACCAAAACATGCTGCTAAATCCATTTACCAGCGCAAGGTTAATGTCTCCGGCGGAGGGAAGGAGAAAATCAAATTGCCTTTCCCTGAAATTCCAGAGAAAGATCCAAGAGGTAGAACTCGAATCATAGCTTATGGCAAAGATGGGAAGCCGGTGTATTCGGAAGAAATAGCGGTTTTGGCTATTCCTCTTGTCGGTGAAAACGCAGCAATAGACACCAGTCTTATAAAGGATGTTTCTATTTATTTTGATGCCAATAAAGAAGTATTGAATTGGGATGTGCCTGAAGGAGATTGGAAAATTGTACGTTATGTCAGTTCCAATTCCGGTGAAAATTTGGTGCTACCAAGCAAGTATTCTGCGGGCCCAATTGTAGATCATTTTGATGCTGACGCAACAGCCTTTCATTTCAACTATATTATTGATCGTTTGGAGTCGAAACTGGGGGATTTGCGTAAGACGTCTTTGAAAAACCTTTACATGGCCAGTTATGAAGCCAGGGGATTCAATTGGACACCTACTTTACCACAGGAGTTCCAGGAATTGAATGGCTATGATATAAAGAAATTCTTACCTATTTTATTTGGGGAAGTTTCCCTTTCTCAAGAGGCTACCGCTGCTTTCAGAGCTGGTTTCCAAAGGACATTGTCAGAATTGATGATCAAGAACTTCTACATGAAATCCAAAGAGATCTGCAATGCCCATGGATTAAAAAACAACAGTGAAGCCGGAGGACCCGGTTATCCCTTGCATGATGTTCCTGTGGAACCTTTAAAGGCCTTGGGTAAAGGACTGGATATTCCCAGAGGAGAGTTTTGGATCAATCATCATAATTTTAGTGAAGAAGGGATGGATGTGTTGAGAGTTGTGAAGGAAGTATCTTCTGCCTCCAATATTTATGGGGTGGGAATGGTGGAGATGGAAGCATTTACCACTTTTCAACAGTGGCAGGAAGGTCCCTATGAAATGAAACCAATGGGGGACAGGGCCTTCGCAGAGGGCATGAACAGGGTGGTAGTCCATGGATCTACTCATAATCCCAAAGGGACAGGTAACCCAGGCATCGTATACCATGCTGGCACGCATTACAATGACAAAAGGGTATGGTGGAAGAAAGTCCGACCTTTTAATGACTACCTGGCAAGGATTTCTTATGTTTTGCAGGAGGCTGATTTCCAAGCGGATGTTTTGTATTATTATGGAGACACGATTCCGAATTACGGGGGTCACAAGCGAAGCCGCTTTAATCCCGGAGAGGGTTATGATTTTGAATTATTGAATACTGAAATACTTTTTGGTCTCGAGGTAAAAAATGGAAAAATTATAAACCCCAGGAATGGTGCTGAATTTAAGGCATTGGCCTTGACTAAAGAACATGAGATTAATCCAAAAGTGTTGTCAAAGCTGGAACAAATGGCGAGCAGTGGCGCCATTATTACTGGACCCAAGCCTAATAGGATCGCTCCGGAAAGAAACATGAAGGAGCTACCTAACATGAATGGATGGCTGGATAATTTATGGAAACCTTTTAGCAAGCAATCTTTCAAACCAGGAAGTAAAGCCATTTATTATAATGTATCAGTTGGAGAAATTCTCAAAGCATTAGATGTCAGTCCTGACTTTAGTTACAAAGACAATGGGTTTTATACACTTGATTACACCCATTACCAAAAAGGTGATATGGATTTTTATTTTATTGTCAATACCACTGGAGAATGGTTGTCCAGAGATTTGATCTTTCGGCAAGAAGGGAAAGTTCCTGAGTTATGGAATCCTGAAAATGGCAACATAAGTCCTATTCCTATTTATGAGGAAACAGCAGAGGGAATTTCGCTTCCACTCTCCCTCGCTCCGCATGAAAGTGCATTTGTCGTTTTTAAACCTGGAATTAAACCAGTTCATTTCACAAAAATAGCCCATGGAGGTATTCATCCCCCTAAAGTTCGCTACAGTGATCAGGGCATTGAGTTCTGGGAGGAAGGTGAATTTGGTTTGGGACATGGTGAGGATACTTTAATTCTTAACAATTTTCCAAATGTAAAAGCCCTTGAGGGAGCCTGGGAGATCTATTTTCCTGAAGGCTGGGGTGCTCCTGATAAAGCTATTTTCCCAGAGTTAAAATCCTGGACGGAATCTGAAAATGAGGGGATCAAATATTTTTCAGGGACTGCCCGCTATGAAAAGAATTTTATCCATGAAATGCATGCTTCTGAGTATCCTGAGGCAAAAATCTACCTGGATTTAGGAGACCTTTCTCATGTTGCTGAAGTTTGGCTGAATGATAAACCATTGGGGATAACATGGTCAAAGCCTTATCGATTTGATGTGACAGAAGCTATAAAGCCCGGGATTAATACACTAAAAATAGAAGTAGCCAATACTTGGTCCAATAGATTGACGGGTGATGCAATTACAGGGAAAGATTATACTCAAACCCATGTTAATAATACGGTTATTAAGGGTATGCCTAATTTTAGGGTTACCTGGGAAAATGCGCCACTGATTCCTTCGGGAATTTTAGGACCTGTTACCATTACGACTGTTTTGCCTGTAGCCGCCTCTCAGGAATTAAGTGCTGCTAAGATGTTTTCAGATCATATGGTTTTACAGCGCAATCAACCCATTCCAGTATGGGGAACGGGGATACCAGGCGAGAAGGTAAGTGTTCAATTGAAGGACGAAATCGTAAAAACTGAAATAGGTCAAAATGGTCGTTGGAATGTAGTTTTGTCACCATTGACTGCCGGAGGACCCTTCAAGCTTTTGGTGCAGGATTCAAAAAAAAACTCCAATTCACTGATGTTCTGATTGGTGATGTTTGGTTTGCCTCCGGGCAATCCAATATGGAACATGCTGTTTCGGGATGGGAATGGATTCCTCAGTCCTCAATACTGAATGCAGAGCAAGTATTGGAAGAAGCTGAGGTTGATGGCATACGTTTATTTTCTGTCCCCATTTTTCCGTCACCGGTACCTCTAAATGATTTGTCTGAAGGTAAATGGGAGAAAGCCAATGCAACCTCACTGGCAGGATTTTCAGCATCTGCATGGTTTTTTGCTAAGCAATTGCACGATGAATTGAGGGTCCCGATAGGTGTCATTCATAGCTCCTGGGGAGGAACATCCATTCGTACCTGGACCAATCAGGCAGCACTTGAGGATTTCAAGGATTCTCTGCAATTAATGCCCACGCCGGACAATTATGAGACTTCAACCTGGGAAGAAAAATCTCTACCTCTATTGCCAACCATAAACTCAGGCGCAATACCATAAGTTACCCCAATGTTGAGGTAATGTCAAACGTTTTATCAGGGAAGGGGCCGGCACTTGAATGGAAGAAAATTAACCTACCTGATGAGAATTTGAAGCTTGACCATGTCACTTGGTTTCAAAAAGAGGTTTTTCTTGATAAAACTTCATTAAATAGTTATTTGATTTTGCATTTGGGATTTCTTAATCGACAGAGTCATGTCTATTGGAACGGAGCATCTCTCGGCTATTTTCAGTATCCTTCCCCAGTAAAAGCTTTAGTGCCCGATAGTTTGGTGAATGCAGGAAAGAATACGATCACAATAAGAGTGGCCAGCCCCTGGGGAAATGGGGGCGTTTATGACAATCCTGAAGAACCATTTTCTCTTAACAATGAACGTGAAGAAGTAGTATTGTCCTTAGTTGGAGAATGGAGGGTTCTTGAGAATACTGAAGTTATTCCTGAAGCCTTGCCTACCTTTGTGAATAGACCTGCCTACTTGTTTAATGGAATGGTGGCCCCTATAATACCTTATGGTATCAAAGGTTTTATTTGGGATCAAGGGGGTGCAGATGCCGCTAGGCCATTACTCTATGAGGCGATGTTCAAACGGTTAATCAGCGATTGGAGGGGCCTATGGCAAAATAATCAACTGCCTTTTTTGTTTGTTCAGAATACCGGAACTTATGCCAATCATCATTTTACAGAAAGAACTTTTACCAGAAGCCATCTTAGAGAAGCTCAGGAAAAGGCACTAGAGCTTCCGGCAACCGGAATGGTAGTGTCAGTGGATATCGGTGACCCATTTGATGTACACCCAAAAAACAAACAAGATTTCGGAAATCGCCTCGCGCTTCAGGCATTAAAGAAGGTTTATGGTAAAGATGTTGTAGCTGATGGCCCCCTTTTCAAAAGTTATGAAATTAAGGGCAAGCAATTGAAAATTAAGGTGAAAGACCAAAGTCAACAGTTAGTGCTGAATAGAAGTGCGTCGAAATCGGGTTTCGAAATATCGGACGATTCAGGTAATTATTACCCGGTACCAGTTAGTCTAAGGGACAATGAAATTCACCTTCAAATACCCGAAAATATACAAGCCAAATGGTTAAGGTATGCTTGGGGCGATTACCCAGCGATTAGCATATTTAATCAAAAAGGCTTACCAATGGCTCCTTTCAGAATTTTACTGTCTGGAAATTAATGACTTAACAAAATAAATTTAGTTAATTCGCTTGATACACTGTAAATGATTTCAATTCTAATTTGCTGTTATCGCCTTTTAAAGTAAGGCGGAGTTTATCAGTTTTCACCTTGTCAAAATAGTGAATCCGCTTTCTTCCTATGGTCAATCCTTCAGCTATTGTTTGCCAATTGGTCCCGTCAAAGCTTTCAAGATTGTACTGCTTGATATGTTGTCCATTGGCGATGTTTTCTTCTAAAACCATAAGGTTGGTTGCCTGGTTTTCAGGAATTGACAGGGTGAAAATAGGATTGCCATTGTTCTCCGGTTTGTCATAATTGGCCACGGGATTTGAAAAAGTTTGCGCAATGGCTTCTCCAAATTCTTCAAGTCGCTTTACTTCAGCCGCTGGAATCAGACCGCAGGTATCGGGTGTCATGTTTACCAGTAAATTTGCTCCCCGACCTATGGATTCGGAATACACGTTCATCATAAAAGGGAGGTCACGTAAGGTTTTGTCTGAATCGGGCTTCCAAAACCAGGTTGATCTGGTGTGGAGGTTGGCTTCGGCAGGAATCCATCCTGCACTTTGAGGGCCCACCCACTTATCAAATCCTTCACCCGGCTGAACGGTATTTGACAAGGGATAAGCTGCCCATCCCTGCTCACTGCCCGACCAGCGGACATCCGGTTTGGTTCCTCCCATTACAATTGCATTAGGTTGTAGAAGCCGCACCATATTGTGTATCGCGTCGCCATAGGCAGTACCCAATGGTTGCTGGGTTTCTGGATCCATGACATCCCATCCAAACGGATCATAAGCACCATCAAACCAAAGGTAGGAGATCTCCCCATAGTTGGTCAGCAACTCTCTGAGCTGCTCAAAAAAACAGGAAAGTACTTGTGTACATCTCCTACAATTTTCCGTTCCCCTTGTGGGTCGGGTGTGCTGGTACATCCAAAATGCTTGTCTCCACCGGAGACATAGAGGCCAATTTTCAGGTCATACTTTCTACAAGCATCTACAAACTCCCTGACAACATCTCCTTTACCCTTTTTCCAGGTAGCATTCTTCACCGAATAATCCGTGGTTTCCGTTGGCCAGAGACAAAAGCCATTGTGGTGCTTTGCCGTTAATACGATGTGTTTGGCGCCAAAAGATTTGGCTGTTTGGGCCCATTGATCCGCATCAAGTCTGCGGGGATTAAATATTTCCGCAGCGGGGACACTCATCATGTCAGCGCCTATATAAGTGGCAGGCCCAAAATGGATAAAGGCTCCCAACTGTCTTTCCTGATAAGCCAATTGGCTTTCTGTGGGGCGAGTCCGTAATGGTTCAGTAGAGAAAATGGCTGTTCCATTGCCTTCTGTGCCTGCTTCCAATACCGGTAACCAGTCTCCTTGGTGTTTTGGTGCCACATCTGATTGCCCTTCGGCTTTGAAGAAATGCTCGAACAATTCTCTTGGGGTGCCGTCGTAAGTAGCCCGCTGTAAATCTCCTGCTGTAGTTTGATCGCTTCCGGTGAAATAAAGGATGGTTTTGCCTTGAAAATAGCAGAGTTCCACATCAGAAGCATTGTTCTCGGAGATGTTAGGATTAATTAAAGGGATGTTTTTATGTTCCGGATTAAAGGTGACAAAAGGCCTGTCTTCTGGTGCATCTTCCCAATGGACAAGGTCTTTGGAACGGGTAATACGTGTTTCATAGCCCGGATTGAGTGATTCCAAATAAAGTGTATAGTACCAACCTCCTTCATAATAAAGGGCAGGTCCGCCAACATATTTGTCCACTCCGTAAACCGCACCCGGAATCTCTTTCCAGTGCACCAGGTCCGAAGAGTTCATGTACCTAAAGGTAAAAGGTTTCCACTGCTTGTCACTGGTTTCATACAGCAGTACAAAGCCATCTTTTCCTCTAGTAACCGCGGTGTTAAAAAAATACTCATTGTCATTTGCCTGAAGGATGGTCTTTGGCTTGCTCCAATTAACAAGATCCTCAGAGCTGGTCATTGTGATTTCTGTCATTTTTCGCCAGGGTTTTCCTTCTCCATAATCCCCTGCAAAAACATATACTTTGCCTTCCCAGACCAATACTGTACCGAATCCATGGTTTTTCAGCGGAGTGGAAATGATCTGATTTGTTTGCAGGTCACGGATTCTTACCTCGTCCTCATGGAAATTGTCCCCAGGTTTTGCCCCCGGAATATCCCAAAACCGTTGGTTATTTTCCAATAAGTACAACTTCTCCTGAAAAACAAAAGGAGAAGTTTCCACTAAGGGTGACCCTAGTCTTTCTTCTTTCTGGATTGGGTTTTTCCATGGCTCTTGCGCCATTAAGTGTTGCGTAATAAAAAGTAGGGCAATACAGACAATGCTTCTCAGATACTTCATGGTATAAGTTATACAGCTTTGGGTCATTTGTGACTACCAGGTAAATATATGAAAAGTGGGCGGGTTTTATTCTTTTGGACTGATTTGAAAAGTTGTCAACTTAAAGGATTAACTACATGGAGAGCGGCAAAGAAATGAGATCTGAGTAATATCATTAAAATACTTCACGTAGAGTCGCAAAGCAATGAATTTGGTTTCTTTAAAAAGGGTTAATATTATTATGAATTTTAGAATGTTACAAAATAGAAAAGGAGTATTTTTAGAACCTTTGCGTCTTAGCGACTCAGCGAGAACCAATAACCTAACAAGAATTGTAAATAATCTGTGAAAATTCCTTTCGGATAACCTTGCTTTCAAAGCACTTCTTTATCTCCTTTTTCCCTTTTGCTTAGTTTATCTTTCTTCTGTTCAAAATCAGAAGTTCTAACTGCATGGCTGGATGGTTCAAACTGATAACCATATCTTCGGCCAAAAACCTGAGTAAATTCCGCACCGAAAAAGAGAATTAGACAGGAATAGGAAATCCACAGTAGAAAAAGAATAATGGCTCCTGCGGCACCAAATGTAGCACCCGGATTCGACTCACTTAAATAAAGTGCAATAAGGGCTTTACCTATGGTAAATAAAATAGAGGTTAAAATAGCACCTATCCATACCATTCGCCATTTAATTTTTACATCAGGCAAAATCTTGAATATCGCAGCAAATAGCAAAGCAATAATAACTATTGATAATATGATGTTGGCTATATATGCCAATAAATATAGGCTTTCACTGAAATTTCGCGTAAGCCAATTTCCCAGTGAGGCAATTACTGTACTCAGCACCAATGAAAGAAGCAAGAGGAAACCGATTACAATGATTATTCCAAGAGAAGTTGCCCTGTCTTTCAATAAGGTTATGAAACCGGCATTTTCGTTTTTTTTGACTTCCCAAATAGAATTTAAAGATTTTTGTAATTGGACGAAAAGCCCGGTAGCTCCAAATAACATAGTACCTACACCCACTATGCTCATAAAGACTGATTGATCGGCAATATTTGCGTTGACTAAGATTTCAGCGATACTTTCTGCAGATTGAGCGCCTATCATACTTGTTAAACCTGAAGTGATTTCAGCGACAGTGTCAGTCCTATCCATAAAAAGGCCTATAATAGATACGATTATCAGCAACAGTCCCGGCAATGAAAATACTGCATAATAGGCTACAGAAGCGGCATTTCCAAAAGCGTCATCATCCGACCATTCTTTATAAGTAGCCTTCAATAAAGACCAAGTGTCTTTTAATCTGTATTTCTGTTCTTTGGTAGTAGTTTCCATGTTGAGTTCTTTATTTGGTTCAATTGATCTTCACTAATCCTTTATTCAATGTGGGTATAAAGTTTTGGTTAAAAAACATGTATTTTCCAATACCATGCCAAAAATAAAGTCGCGTATAGGGCTCGTATGCGCTAAGATTTAAAAATCAGCAAAATATGCTTTGGATAACTCGGGGGAGATCGAATTAATTTAAACCTAGGTATGGTGCCTCTCAAGTTTTTTGAATGAGCTCGAAAAAATGCTAACTTAAAGGGTAAACATTAAAAATTGCATGCAAAGCCGCCAAGAAGGTGTGTAAAAAACAACCTTTGAGGCTTAGCACCTTAGCGAGAATTATTAATGAAATGGTGGTAAAAAATTGCACGCAGAGTCGCAGAGCCGCCAAGAAAGATCTTTAAAATCTTTGCGCCTTAGCGTCTTAGCGAGGATTTTGAGCTAATTAAAATTTAAAAATTGCACGCAGAGTCGCGGAGCCGCCAAGAAAGATCTTTAAAATCTTTGCGCCTTAGCGAAGAATTAGATATAAATAAACAATAAAAATTGTGGGCAGAGCTGCGGAGTCGCAAAGAAGGGTGTATTAATCCTTTGCGCCTTAGCGTCTTAGCGAGGATTTTGAGCTAATTAAAATTTTAAAATTGCACGCAGAGCCGCAGAGTCGCTAAGAAGGGGGTAAAAACCTTAACGCCTTAGCGAGGATTTTGAGTTAATTTAACTTTAACAATTGCATGCAGAAACATGGAGCCTGTAAGAGGGGGGCAAAACCTTGACGCAATGGCGAGGATCAAACCCGTAAAAAGATGACCGAAAACGAACTTTCCAAAATAATAGTAGATACTTGTTATCAGATTCATGTGACGCTTGGCCCGGGTTTATTCGAGTCAGTTTATGAGGAGATTTTGTACTATGAACTAAGTCAGAAAGGCTTACTTGTTTCACGGCAACAAACCATTCCCGTAATTTGGAAAGGTGTCCAAATGGGGCCAGGTTTTCGATCGGACTTGATTGTTGAGAACTTAGTTTTGATAGAAATAAAATCCATAAGTGCAATTGCACCAGTTCATTTTAAACAAGTGTTGACCTACTTAAAGCTCACTGGGCTTAAGCTTGGATTGCTAATTAATTTCAATGAGTCCTTAATAAAAGAAGGAGTAACAAGAGTGGTAAATAATTTATAATCGTTAAAATTGCACACAGAGTCGCGGAGTCCCTAAGAGGGTGTGTGAAATACAACCTTTGCGGCTTAGTGCCTTAGCGAGAATTATTAATGAAATGGTGGTAAAAAATTGCACGCAGAGTCGCCAAGAAGGATCTTTAAAATCATTGCGCTTTAGCGCCTTAGAAGGTTTATTAATAAAATATTGGTAAGGAATTGCACACAGAGTCGCGGAGTCCCCAGGAGGGTGTGTAAAAAACAACCTTTGCGCCTTAGTGCCTTAGCGAGAATTATTAATGAAATGGTGGTAAAAATTGCACGCAAAGTCGCGGAGCCGCCAAGAAGGATCTTTAAAATCTTTGCGCCTTAGCGTCTTAGCGAGGATTTTGAGCTAATTAAAATTTAAAAATTGCACGCAGGGCCTCGGAGTTCCTAAGAAGGATTTTTTAATTACTTTGTGAGGATATATTATACTGTCCCCCAAAAAAGAAAACCCCAAATAATTGACGTATAAGGGGTTTCTAGTAGCGGGAACAGGGCTAATTACCCCTTGATTTGGTTTTGCTTCATTTTATTTAAAATAACTGTAAATCAGGTAAATATGTTTACAACGAATTAAGTAAGATTAAAATAAATACAATTAGATAAAGGAAAATAGCCTACTGTACAGCCTACTGAAATATATTTTACTAACTTTAAGTATCCAATCAAAAGTGAGTACTCATGGCGAAATTCAATCTTTACCTTAAAGATAAATCTGCAAAAAGGAAACCCCCATTCACCTGTACATTAGGCATGGGGGAAACGGCTAATCTATTCAACCGGGAAATTTATTCATCCAGCTTTTGGAATGAGAAAACCCAATTTGCAAAGCAAGTAAAAGACTTTCCTAATGCTAAGGTTTTTAACAGTAACCTAAAATTTATTGTTGATACGGCCTATAAGATCTTTGAGGATTTGACCTTTAGACTTGAAAGAAGCCCCATACCCGGGGAAATCAAATCAGAACTTGACAAAGAATTAAAAGACCTCCACTGTGACACCTCCACAGGTGCCGAAAATAAGCCCACATTCATGGGTTTATTCAAAAGGTTTATAAATGAATCAGAACAGGGTTTAAGGCTTACAGCAAGCGGAAAAAGGTTTGATAAACGATCAATCCAAAAATACAATACAGTATATGACAAGTTGGAATTGTTTGGTAAAAAGTATCATCTAACTTTTGATACCATAGACAAAAATTTTTATACCAAGTTTGTCAACTTCCTTAATAAGGAAAGGTATTCATTAAACAATGTTGGAAAGTATATCCAGGTAGTCAAAACCTTTTTAACCTATGCTACTGAAAACGGTTACAATACCAACATGTTTTTTCAATCTAAGCAATTTAAAGCCCATAAAGTACCCGGCTTTTCCATTTACCTAAATGAAAAGGAAGTAAATGACCTTTACGAACTAGATTTAAGCAGTAAGCCACATTTGGAGCGGGTAAGAGACCTTTTTATAGTTGGTTGTTGGACTGGTCTCAGATTCTCAGATTTCACCAATATACAGCCCCAAAACATTGAAGGGGACCTTTTAAAAATCACCACTTTTAAAACAGGGGAAAAGGTGATTATTCCAATCCATTGGACTTTAAAAGAAATAATGGCAAAATACAAAGACAGGTACCCCAATAGTTTACCCCCGGCCATAGCCAATCAAAAAATGAATGCTTACCTAAAAGAAATTGCAATCCAAGTGGACAGCCTAAAAGTAAGTGTGGAGGTTGAAGGAATAAAAGGAGGTTTGAAAATAAACACTAATAAACAGAAATGGGAACTGGTAACGACCCACACCGCCCGCAGGTCTTTTGCCACCAACGTTTACAAAAGTGGTTTTCCCGCAATCAGTTTAATGAAAATGACAGGTCATAAGACTGAAAAAGCCTTTTGCTTTACATCAAAGTAACTCCTGAGGAGAATGCCTATAAGCTTTTGGAGCATTGGAAAAAGTCGGAATTAAAAGTTAGTTAATATGAACAGAGAATTAAATTTGAATAATTACCCTTTTAATTTTAATGTTGACCTAATAGATAAAGAGGTGAATTTTTTTCTATATAAAGGAAATTACCAAGAGGCATTGAGGATTTTAGAAGAGGTAGAATACGTATGGTTTAAGGCGAAAATTGAGGGCAGAGTGCCTTCAGGCACAGGGTATGAACACTTGGAGGAATATGCCATCAAAAGTTTGATGGGTAAGGCTTCAAAATTAAAGAGTGGAAAAAGTTCAGAGAAAGTCGAGGACTTTTTTGCTACATGGGTAGATAAAAAAATTAAACAGGTTAAAAAGAAAATTGAGAGTGAGAATGAAAAACAAATAGAGAACATTCTAATTAAGGAGGAGAAATATACTGGTTCAACCCGATATTTGGTGCTTGACGAGTTCTTTGAACTAAAAAAAGAGTTTAAAGATCTCAGTCAAAATAGGATAATCAAATTACTGTCAATAATTCTTGAAAAAGATAGTCGGACTACAAAAGGATATAAAAATGGAGAAAAAAATACGTCAAAGCAGAAAGTACAAACAAAGCAACTGAATTGATAAATAAAGTTAAAAAGGGGGATTATCTTTAATCCCCTAGCTAATCCCCTATTAAAATTGCTCAATCTTAAACAAAATAAGTTAAGTTATGAGCAAAATAATTTTAATTACACAAGAAGAACTTACTGGTATTATTCAGGAATCTTTGAATAAAGCACTTTTAAAATTCAGGGCTTTGCCTGAACCTATTCCTATTTCAGAACATTTCCTAACAAGAAAAGAAGCATCAAAAAAACTAAAAGTTTCCCTTGTAACTTTAAATTCTTGGACTAAAGCTGGGCTTATTACATCCTATGTTATAGGTGGCAGAGTGCTTTATAAAGAAAGTGAGATAGAGACCTCTTTACATGAAGTGCGAACGGTAAAATACTAAAGGCATGAGAGGTATAAAAATCATGGTGCCAAGAGAAGTAGCTTCACCTGGCACCAATACCACTTATGGTATCCAATCAAAAGCAGTAATCAAATTTACCTATTTTTTGCTTTACATATTGCACCCACATTCTGAATTGTTTATTTTAATTGGGTTGGGGGCCTTAGAGTTATGCAATTAACATGCAATGGCTGCCACAATTCCTATGTAATGGTAATATACAGTAAAGGAGGTACATCTTTTGAATTTAAAGGATGCAGCTATTATGGTTTTAATACCTTGGGTGCCTATCAATTAATATACCTTTTTAATAAGAAGATTAAGTTCACAACAAGTAGATTTAAAGGTAAACATTTACTTCAAAGTGTACGTGTAAGATCAGAAAGCAGGCCGTTTTTCTTTTTACTGTCATCATTAAAGCATGTTTATGTTTACTTCTTTTGCCAGAATCTTTTCAAGTCTTTAGTTGGTTTAAAACATGATGGAAATATCCATTTCAATGATGAATGTGGAGGATTTTTACTTTGCTTTAAAGTAATTCCTGATGAGCAAAAAGAGTATAGCAAATTGAAAGGGGGTTCATATGCTGGATGATGTTGAACTAACCATGAAAATTAATCCTCCTGACAATGTAATTAATGAAATAAGGGAGCCATTTATTTGGAAGGATTTAATTTTTGCACCAGAATACAGACAAGATAGGGTGCTTAAATACGTTGCATCTTGGAAAAACCTTAGACTAGAAATATGGTATGACAAATTGAAAATTAAAAATTCTTGGCACAAGTTCTATCATGGTAATAATTATGGGGATTACAGCTATGAGGATATATTGCAAACCATACAACTATTTGTAGAGAAATTTGGTCAGAATTTCTTAGGTGCTTCTATTAATAAAATGACTATAGGCTGCAATTTGTCCTGTAACGCTGAAAAGTTTTATTCCAGATGTATTTCTTTAGGAGCTACCTTTTTCCAGGAAATGAGAATGGGAAATATCCACAAAGCTTATGGTCAGTATGCAAAACAGACCAACCTAAAACTCAAACTTTATGACAAGCAGCATGAAGCCAAGGTTCATAAACGGATTATTATTCCTCCTACTTTGAGGGTAGAACAGGAAATGAAGATGAATTATATCAGGAATAGAAAAGGAACATCAATTAGGGTTAATACTCCCGGTGATCTGCTTCAAAAAGGATGGCTTACTGAAGTGATTTTCGAACTTGTCGTACAAACTGAAAGAATTGTGTACAGCTCAGAATTGCCAATTGAGTCTTCAGATTCATTGGCTGAGGCAGAAATTAAATTATTAATGGGAACTTCCAGGTTTAGGGAAGTCATAAAAGCCAAAGCAACTCCTAAGACTTATAGGAAAAGAGCAAAAATATATGAGGGATTTTTGAAGGAATGTCAACAAGAAAACATTGGAGAGTGCCTATCTCAAATGGTTGAAGACAAAATGATATATTTGGCAGGCCAAAATACAGGGTAAAATTTACCACAAATTTAGCAAAGTCCCATATATATACTTAGCACAGTATTTAATAGGAGTTCAGGTCATGCTTATATGCGTGAATTCAGGGATTTAGAACTTGTAATATAGCATAAAAAGCAGGTAAAATTTACCGACCTAAAGTAGATTGATTAAGGTTATCGAATATAAAACAATTGAAACAAATACATCTGGTAGAACTATTGGAAGTCAAAGACTTGGCAACGATTGGTATTCATATTACACAAATGACCTTGAAAAAACGAAGATGTAGAACAATTTGCATTAAATTTAGCAATAGAATAATGAAATAGCTCAAATAATGTCCGCACTATGGCAAATAATAATACATCGCTTGAACAACTAAAATCCTTCCTCAATCAACTATTTCAGTTTGATTCTCAGGACTTGGATTTTGGTGTTTATAAAATTCTCCATTACAAAAAGAAAGAGATTGCCACCTTCATTGACCAACTATTGGTAGACAAGGTAAAGGCAGAATTGCAGACTTTATCTGCCGATGAAGCCAAGCAGATACAAGAACAAATCTCAGAGTTCGAAAAGGACGATATCATCAAAGGATGGTTGGAAGCAGACGAAAGTGAAAAGAAAACTCTTGAGAAGTTTGGTAAAGACAAAATCAACCAATATCAAGAGCTAAAGGCCAAAGCCACTGAATCTTCCGTGTCCGTTGAAACGGAGAATCAGATTTACAACCACCTAACCTTGTTTTTCTCCCGCTACTATGATAAGGGCGACTTTATCAGCAAACGAAGGTTTGGAAAGAATGAAAAATACGTAGTGCCGTACAACGGAGAAGAAACCCACTTTCATTGGGCTAATCAGGGTCAATACTACATCAAGTCATCTGAGACATTCAACCATTATGCCTTCAAGGTGCAAACAGCAGATTGCAACTTGGTGGTGAACTTCAAATTGCAAAATGCACAATTGGAGCAAGGCAATGTAAAAGCCGAAGAAACCAACTTCTTTATGCTATCTGATAAGTCACCTGAAATCAAGGAGAAGGATGATAGCGACCTGCAATTTGTGTTGGCCAACAAGCAGCCAGATGTAAACGAAAAAGAAATCACCATCTATTTTGAGTACAGACCATTAGGTGATGATGAGAAGAAGAAAGTTAAAGGCAATAGCAAGCAAGACACCTTAGATGAAATTGCGTTTGATTTCTTGAAAAAGAATTTGGCACCAATCCAACATTTGCCAATCTATGGAAAGAACAAGAAGGCAAACCCCTACTCTTAAAGAAGCTCCAGCACTACACCCGAAAGAACAAGCACGATTTCTTTATTCATAAAAACCTGAAAGGTTTCTTAGAGCGTGAGTTGGATTATTACATCAAGAGTGAATTGGTGAATGTAGACGACCTCTATGTAACCGACACAGATTCACATTTTGACCGACTAAAGCATAACCTGAAAACCATTAAGGTATTCAAATCTATTGCCGATACCATCATTGCCTTTGTTAGCCAGATTGAAGATTTCCAAAAAAAGCTTTGGGAGAAAAAGAAGTTTGTGCTGAGTACTGAATGGGTGATTACCATTGACCGCTTGGTGAATTATGTGGGAGAAGAAGCTGCCAAATCCATTTTGGAAGAAGTAGTTAAAAATGAAAGGCAGGTAGCTGAGTGGAAAGATTTATTTGGAGTAACTGATATAGGTAAAACCCCTGATTGGAAAAAGCACCCAATCGACACACAGCATTTCAGTAATGATTTTAAATATGAATTACTGAATACACTTTCTTCAAAGATTGACTTAAAAGCAATGAGTGATGGTTTAGTAATAAATACTGACAATTACCACGGGCTTATTACTCTTAGAGATTTGTATTTAGGTCAGGTTGGCTCAGTATACACCGACCCTCCTTATAATGCCAAGAGTAGCGAAATTATTTATAAGAATACTTTCAAGCATTCTTCTTGGCTCAGTTTAATGAATAATACAATCCCTTTATCAAAAGACTTTTTATCACAATCAGGCTCATTCAACATAGCAATTGACGATTATGAATATAAGAATTTACACCCGTTAGTTGAATCTATTTATGGTGGTGAAAACTTCATTGCTAATATTCCAGTAATCCATAATCCAAGGGGTCGTAATGATGATAAATTCTATGGAACAGCACATGAATATATGCTAGTTTTTGGGAAAGAACGGGAATTTACCACATTCAATAATTTCTCCTATTCTGAAGATGATTTAAAGCAGTATAATAAAGAAGATGATATTTCAAAATATGCCGAAACTTCATTTATGCGTACAGGAAACAATTCAGATCGAGTAACACGTCCTAACCTCTTCTACAGTATTTTCTTTAATCCAAAAACCAAATCTCTCAGCCTTGAAAAGGAATCAGAAGATTTTGTAGAACTTCTACCTATCAATTCATCGAATGAAGAAAAGACATGGCGTTGGGGGAAAAGCACATTCCTAGAGAAAAAGGATACAGAATTATTCGTGAAAGAAGTTGGTGGTGAACTCCGATTATATAAAAGAGAAGGCTTGTGGACACAGGGAAAAAGCCAAAAACTATTTGGCATGACCCAAGGTACGATGCTTCGGCCAACGGAATCATGGTTCTAAAATCATTATTTGGTCGTCAAGTCCCTTTCAGTTATCCTAAAGCAATGGGAACAGTTTTAGATGCAATTCATATATCAGCCACGAGAGACGATATAGTACTTGACTTTTTTCCAGGTTCCGGGACTACATTCCATGCCGTACAGGAACTAAATAGAAATGATAAAGGACTTAGGAAGTGTATATTAACTGAACAGGGTGCATATACTTACTCTGTAATTATTCCCCGCATCAAAAAAATCGCCTACACCTTCGATTGGAAGGATGGCAAACCAAAAGATGGCAGCATGAATGGGCTTGGGGTATTCTTCAAGTACCAACGCCTAGAGCAGTATGAAGAAGCCTTAGAAAACATTGCCTTCAACGCCTCAGAAGATGCAGTACAAAAGGCTTTGGAATTTGAGCAGTACATCCCTAAGTACTTCTTGGAGTTTGAAACCAAAGGCAGCCAGACTCTAGTAAACACAGGCGCCATGCAAGACCCTTGGGATTACAAACTCAAGGTATGGGATGGCTTTACTTATGATACCGAGCAAGCCGTTGATCTGGTAGAAACCTTCAGCTACCTCATAGGGCTACACATGCAGAAATGCATCACCAAAGAACTCAATGGTAAAAAGTACCAATTCATTTACGGGCATAACAATGCCAATAAAAACATTTTGGTGGTATGGCGTTCCGTAAAAGATTGGACTGTAGATGATTTCAAAGCAGATGCAGCTACATTAAAAACAGAACTCAAAGCCTTTGAGTATGACCTGCTCTATATCAATGACCAAGCGCATATAGAAGGCTATCAACCCATTGAAGAAGTATTCAAAAACAAAATGCTCTCATAACCATGCAACTAGAAAAACAACTTGTCCTTTTCAGGTACATCTTGCATCAGTTGGGTTATGAAGCCTTTGAAGACTTGCGAGATGAGTTTAACAACAAAGAGTCAGGCACCAGCTCAACGGGTTACACCTATTTTGCCAGTGCTTTAATGTCTAACTCAGACAAACGCATTGAAGATCGAGCGATACAGCAATACGATGAAGCCATCCAAGGCTATGAGAAAAAACTCCGTGAAAACCGAGCTGAACCGTTTCTCACCTTCAAATACTACCAATGGTTTGCCTTGCTATTTACCGAGTACTTTTTTGACCAATACAGCAACAATGCAAATCAACTAATTGCCAAGCTGAATGACTATGCTGAAAAGAGTAACGACTTTAAGCAAATAGAAGCCTACACAGAAAATGACTTGAAGAAATTGGCGTATTGGATGGCTACCGGAAGCGGTAAAACCCTTTTGATGCATTGCAACTATTGGCAAATCACCAAGTACTTCAAAGAATGGGAGAACATCATTCTCATAACCCCAAATGAAGGTTTAAGCAGGCAACATTATGAAAGTTGTGTTGAAAGTGGTATTCCAGTAAAGCTCTATTCAGGTAGTGAAGAAAGCCTAAAAACCAAAGAAGGTGAAATACTCATATTGGAGATTACAAAATTGGTTAAAGACAAGGAAGGAGAAGGTGTAAGTGTTGATGTAGATTACTTCTCAGAGTCAAAGAACTTAGTATTCATAGATGAAGGACACAAGGGGCAAAAGTCAGAAGAAAGAGCATGGAAGAATCTGAGAGAGCATTTGACTCGTGGCGAAGGTTCTTTCACCTTCGAGTATTCAGCAACCTTTGGTCAGATCATCACCAACAGCACTAAGGACTTATTGCAGGAATACGGCAAGTCCATCATTTTTGACTACTCCTATCGCCATTTCTATACAGATGGTTATGGCAAAGACTTTAGTGTATTCAATCTTGACACCAAAAACGAATACAGTGAAGAACAAAATAAGCTACTTCTTACAGCCAGTTTGTTAGGTTATTACGAGCAGCTTGAACTGTTTGAGAAATATGAAAAAGAGCTGCGCCAATACAACATCGAGAAGCCCCTTTGGGTATTTGTTGGAAGCCGTGTTATTAGCTCCAATTCAAGCAGCTTAACCAAAGGAGACAAGGAAAGTGTTTCTGATGTATCTAGGATTATAAAGTTCTTTAAGTATGCACTTTCATCACCTGCTTCTTTACAAGTGGATATTGATAAAATACTTAATGACAGTACAGGGCTAAGAGATGCAGATGGAAATGACATTTTCAAAGGACACTTTGAACACCTTCGAACATCTAAACCCATAGCTGAATCTATCCTTAGCAAAGTATTCAATGGTATCGGAAACATAGAAGCATTTCAAGTAAAACAGGCAGAAGGTGAAATTGCGTTAAAGACAAAAACCAGTGATCAGTACTTTGCCGTCATTAATATTGGTGATGTACCGAAGTATGCCAAAACACTTGAAGCAGATACCGAAGGAGAATTGACCATTCAAGATGATAATTTTTCCAACTCATTATTTCAAGCCATTTCAGAGACTAACTCTACCATCAATATTCTCATTGGATCTAAGAAGTTCATCGAAGGTTGGAACTCATGGAGAGTTTCAAGTATGGGACTGATGAACATGGGAAAAAGTGAAGGTGCCCAGATCATTCAGCTCTTTGGTCGTGGTGTTCGTCTAAAGGGTAAAAACCTATCCCTAAAACGGGAAGAAGCCAATGCGCCTTACCATATCCGGGCATTACAGACCATTTCAATAATGGGCTTGAACGCTTCTTACATGAATCGTTTCTTAACGGAAATAGAAAAGGAAGTACCTGATTACACCAATATCCCAATAGAAATCAAACTCAACCATGAAGAGCTGTGGGATGGGCAAATTATGACCTTCAAAAAACAAGAAGGAAAATCCTTTAAGGATGAACTGATTGAATTGAAATATAGCGCAGACGTGGCGAAAAGGGTCACTATTGACATGCGTAATAAAATCAGCATTGCAGCAGGTGGTTTCAATAGCCAGGTGGCCAAAGATGCAGAAGAATACCAAGAAAACTTTTTGAAGGGATTTGGGGACTTTCTGGACTATAATGGTCTAGTACTAGAAGCAAACAGATACAAGCTCATAAAAGGCTACCAAAATCTCATTATTAAAGCCGATACGATTTCACAACTCATAGAAGGTGGTAATTTCAACCTGTACAGCCATAAAGGTCAATTTAGTATCAATGAAGCTATCTCAGGTAAAATTCAGAATGTAGCTGTTAGCTTGGTGAAAGACTATATCAACAAGTTTTATGCTGATAAAGAAAAGGCTTTTCTCTCAAAGTATTTAACGTACGATATGCTGGATCACGCTTCGCATTCAACCATGTTCCCCGCTTCGCATACCATGATTGTAAAAGTGCCTAAAAAGCACGAAACATTTATTAAAGAACTAGAAGCCAAAATCAAAGACATCTATGAGAAGGACGATAAAACTTTGCCATCCATTCATTTTGATAAGCACTTGTATTCTCCGATAGCATCGATTGCAGATGGCAAGAAGTTTAAAGAAATAAAGACTGTGCCAGTAAGGTTAAATGAAGGCGAAAGAGACTTCATAAACCACCTGCGAGAATATGTGAAAGAATCAAAGCAATTTGAAGGTAAACAGCTTTTTGTTCTCAGAAACCTGTCAGTAAAGGGCATTGGTTTTTTCATGGAAAGCTCATCATTTTACCCAGACTTCATACTTTGGGTTATTGATGGTAAAAAGCAATACATCTACTTCCTTGATCCGAAAGGAATATTATTAGGTGACAATCACTTCAACAATCCTAAAATACTATGGTGCAAGGAAGATGTAAAAACCCTCGAAGCCAAAGTTCAAAAAGATTTAGATAGAGATAATAGGGAAGTAGAAGTTTCTATCTCAGGCTTTATTTTATCAGTCACACCCTTTGAAAAAGTTAGAAAGAGTTGGGGAGACGGCTTAGGAACCACTAGAGATGAATTTTCTGAAAACAAGGTGCTATTTATTGAGGTTAATAAAGATTATGTAAGTAAGATATTTGAAAACCTCATTATGAAAGTATAGTGCCAAAATCCAATCAATAGATTGGTGGATTTTCACATTTACACCTCTTGCTTCGATTATTTCCATAATTAGGTTATTTTTCTTCCCTTCTTCTACATTGCATTTTTTAGCGAGTATAGAAGTTAATATTTATGTATTTCTTAAATTTGACTATGAAGCGGTATTTAAATATTGGGAATCAACAAATTAGTCTCACCAACAAGGAGTGTCTTTTTGTAGAATACTACCTTGGAAAAGCCAAATTCAACGCCACAGATGCAGCTAAATTTGCAGGGTATAGTGAAAGATCAGCATATCAGCAAGGGTATGAAAACCTGAAAAAACCTGATATAAAAAAGTACATACAATATAAATCTAGGCCAATTCTGGAAGATATGGGTATTAGCCAAAAAATGGCTTTAAGGGAGCTGGCTACTATTGCTTTTGGGAACGTATTTGATTACTTGGATAAGGATTTTGAAATTAAAGACTTGGATTCTATAGAGCAAAAAAATCCGGTGCCATTAAATCTTTACATGTTACAGATACAGGCTTCAGTATTAACTTGTTCGATAAAGTAACTGCATTAAAAATAATATTAGGTTTATTAGAATCAGAAAATAATAAGAGTTTAGTCCAGTAAATTTATATAATCCATTAGCTTAGAACAATATTATTAAATTAAAATGAACCCCTGTGATACGCTAACATATTCTTATAAAGAAGAGAGACAAACGCTATTCTTGACTTCTTAGAAGATTAGGATGTAGGGCAATTAGACAAGAGTTACGATGAATTTGTAAATTCAGAAGAATACCAAAACTATAATGTAGAGCAAAATGAATAAGCTAGAGAAAGCAAGAAAAATGTTTCGAATCAATCTAATCAAAGAGTTGAAGGAAGCAAAAATGAAGGATTTAAAGATTCTCCCGTCAATGGAGATGCTATTGAAGGCAATGGAAAAGAGGTTCCAGGATAGCAAGGATCAGGAGATTTTAAGACAGATGGCCAGGGTTCTAGCGATAAGAAACAGCCCACAGGAGGTAGTGGAGGTTCTAAAACAGAGGCTAAACCTAAGCCCACAGGATCAGAGAGCACTAAAATTACTAGTACAAGATAAAATAAAGTAAAAACGAGTTTTTTTAGGGGATAATTAATTACTAAATTGAAAAAAAATACGTGAAAAAATCGTTAAAAACTTAAAATAAAACACCAATACAAACTTTTAGAGGTTGAATTACCTTTTTTCGAAAAACTTAGGATTGGCGTTTATCAATAAACATCCGTTCCTAATAAGTAACTAAATACATGCAAACAGCCTACTGTACGGCCTACTGAAAAAGAAAAACCCCAAATACGTGAAGTATAAGGGGTTTCTAGTAGCGGGAACAGGACTCGAACCTGTGACCTTTGGGTTATGAGCCCAACGAGCTACCAACTGCTCCATCCCGCGATATATTTTTAATTCTACATTTCAATTTTGAGGACTCGAATCTGAGTCCGCCGCGGCGGATATGAGCCCAACGATTACGCCTTGGCGAATCCATCCCGCGATATATTTTCAATTCAACATTTCAATTTTAAGGACTCGAACCTGAGTCCGCCGCGGCGGATATGAGTCCAACGATTTCGGCTTGGCGAATCCATCCCGCGATATATCTTTGAATTTTATTATTATCGCTCTGTTAAAGTTTACGACTACAAACGTTTTTTGTTGCCCTTTCCTTTATTGTGGTACAAAGGTAAGGACATATTATGAAAAATCAAGTACCTTTGTAAAAAAATCTGAGACCATGTCGGAAAACACACATAAAGCAGGCTTTGTAAATATTATAGGTAAACCCAATGTGGGCAAATCTACACTTATGAATGCCCTGCTCGGAGAAAAGCTTTCTATCATTTCATCCAAAGCCCAGACTACACGTCATAGGATCTTGGGGATAATGAATGAGCCTGAGTATCAGATCGTCTTCTCTGATACCCCCGGTATGCTAAAACCGAAATATGAATTACACAAAAGCATGATGGGCTTTGTAAACCTATCCCTTGAAGATGCAGATGTAATTGTTTTTGTAACCGACCTTTTTGAGAATGACGAAGAAATTGAAGATATTATAAAAAATAAATGCCGCAGATGTTCCTGTTTTACTGATCATCAATAAAATTGATCTGAACAAAGAAGAAAAGCTTGCGGAAGTAACCCAATACTGGACAGAAAAAATAAATGCAGATATTGTTATTCCTATTTCGGCCTTAGAAGGATTTAACCTTCAAAAGATTTTGCAGGAAATCTTGGATCGGTTGCCTGTGCATCCACCATTTT
The DNA here is from genome assembly GCF_056867545.1 of Cyclobacterium sp. SOCE241. Taxonomy (NCBI): domain Bacteria; kingdom Pseudomonadati; phylum Bacteroidota; class Cytophagia; order Cytophagales; family Cyclobacteriaceae; genus Cyclobacterium; species Cyclobacterium sp. SOCE241. Next base: position 4,854,639 of record NZ_CP149779.1, read on the forward strand.
ATGATAAAGAAGAACTAAGTGACCGTCCGGAGCGTTTCTTTGCTTCTGAAATTGTTCGTGAGAAAATATTTATTCAGTATAAAAAAGAAATCCCTTACAGCACAGAAGTCCGCATAGAAGATTTTGAAGAAACTGAAAACTTGATCCGCATGCGTGCTGTGATATTTGTGGAAAGAGATAGCCAAAAAGGAATAATCATAGGAGACAAAGGGAAAGCACTGAAAAGAGTGGGAACTCAAGCTAGGATTGAGATGGAGAAATTTTTTGGAAAGAAAGTTTTTCTTGAAACCTTTGTAAAGGTGGAGGACAACTGGCGAAAAAATAAAAATAAATTGAGGAAATTTGGTTACGACCAATAATAAATAAAATTATGGCTAATATAGTAGCAATTGTAGGGAGACCTAATGTGGGCAAGTCCACACTTTTTAATAGACTTGTAGAAGAAAGGAAGGCCATTGAGGACAACCTAAGTGGTGTTACAAGGGATAGGCATTATGGGCATGCTCAGTGGGGAGGTAAGTTTTTCTCCGTCATTGACACCGGAGGATATGTTAAAGGCTCTGAGGATGTTTTTGAAAAGGAAATTCGTAAACAAGTAAAATTGGCCATAGAAGAGGCATCGGTGATTTTATTTGTAGTTGACTGTATGGTTGGGCTAACTGATCTGGATGCAGAGTTTGCCAAAGAGCTAAGGGGTACGGATAAGCCTATTTTTATCGTTGCCAATAAGGCAGATAATCTGGAAAGTATGCTTATGGCCAATGAATTTTATGCACTGGGGATAGGAGAGGAAATAATTTATCCTACCACCGGAACCAGTGGAAGCGGTTTAGGAGATTTATTGGACGAAGTAATACAGAAATTTCCCGATGAAGGTGAAAGAGATCCGGATGAGGGAATCCCTAAATTGGCGATTTTGGGTAGGCCTAATGTAGGGAAATCCTCTTTTTTAAATGCCTTAATAGGAAAAGAAAGGTCCATTGTCACAGATGAGGCCGGGACAACAAGAGATGCGATTCATACCCGTTACCAATTGTATGGGAAGGATTATATACTTACGGATACTGCAGGCATTAGAAAAAAGCCAAAGTAAAAGAAGACATTGAGTTTTATTCTGTCATGCGATCTTTAAGAACCCTTGAAGATTCAGATGTGATCATAATCATGGTGGATGCTACAAGAGGACTGGAAGCTCAAGATGTCAATCTTATCTCTTTGTCAATCAAAAATAATAAAGGGCTGATGATCATGGTAAACAAATGGGATTTGGTGGAGAAAGACCACAAAACCATGCAGAAGTTTAAAGACAATATGACCGAAAAGCTAGGTGAAAATAAATGGATACCCATCATTTTTATTTCCGCACTCACCAAGCAAAGGATATACCAGGCCATGGAACTTGCGATGAATGTTTATGATAATAAACATCGAAAAGTACCTACTTCGAAATTGAATGAATTATTATTACCGGAAATAGAAAAATACCCACCACCGGCAAATAAAGGGAAGTATATAAAAATTAAATACATAACTCAATTGCCTACCAAAAATCCGGTATTTGCCTTTTTCTGTAATTTGCCTCAATATATTAAATCACCCTATACCAGATTTTTGGAAAATAGGTTGAGGGAGAACTTTGATTTTACTGGGGTGCCAGTTAAAATTACCTACAAAAAGAAATAACTATACTCATGAAAACTTCTCTATATTCTATCTTTTTATTGGCGCTTCTATTGACTGGGAGTTGCACGAGCGACGCAGACAGTGAAAAACCTGTGCTAGTATTGGCGAATACCGAATGGGAGCTTCTTGAGGCCACCCTAATCGGAAGAGGAACTGTTGAGGTGCCCGGCTCTTCTACTAGAGTACCTGTAAATATAGATGGAGTTGGTCAAGATTATGACATGAGTTTGACCTTTAGTGATGGTGATCAGCTGGTTGCTGCCACCGGAAGATTTGTATTCGATGTCTCAGTAAGTGCATTGGGTGTGCCTCTTCAAAGTGAGAGGATACCTGTGCAAGGCGTGGAAATCTTTTCAGGAAACTGGGAATTACTTGGTGATGAGTTGGTGATTACTGATAATGAAGAGGTGGTAAGACTGGATATTGTTGACAATTCTGAAACCATGCTCAAACTAAATGGAGCTATTGATGCATCCGATTTTGAAAGCTTTCAAGAAGAGGGACTTACTGTTAGTGAATCCAGTATAGAAATTGTTTTGGTAAAGTAAATCTAGTTAGTATTAGAAATTTAAAACCCGAAAAGGAGTGATTACCGACCTCTTTTTCGGGTTTTTAATTAATTGGATACCCAGGTTTTAATTTTCACCTTTTACCTTCAAAAGGAATATAGACTACCTTTTTGGTCTCAAAAAACGGCTCTCTAAAGTAGTCTTCAAGATGGTAGCAAACATAATTTAAATGTAAGGCCTCCAGTTCTTCATCGACATCGCCACCCTTTAGGTACAGTATTCCATTCTGAAACTCATCGTGTACATCTTCTTTCCTGAAGCGACCCTTTACCCAAGGATAAAATTTCTCCATTTGAGTTACAGCACGGCTCACAATAAAATGGTATTTTCTACTCATTAAGTTTTCTGCACGAACTTGTTGAGGCTCTACATTTTTAAACCCAGCTGCTTGACCACATCTTTTACTACAGATATTTTTTTCCTATTGAGTCCACCAAATGAAACTGTACTTCTGGAAAAAGAATAGCCAAAGGAATTCCAGGAAAACCTCCTCCGGTACCGATGTCAAGAATTTTGGTTCCGGGCTTGAAGGAAACCGTCTTTGCGATACCAAGTGAATGCAGGACATGGTGCACATAAAAGCTGTCCATATCTTTTCTGCTGATAACATTGATTTTACTGTTCCAATCAAGGTATAGTTCTCCCATTCGTTCAAACTGTCCCATTTGTAGGGCGTTCAAATCAGGGAAATATTGCTGGATCAGCTTGTGGTCTGGATTCATTGAAATTAGATATGTTTGTTTTTTCCTTCAGCGATCTCTAAGAGCAATTCCCTTGAGCGGTGAAGTTGCGCTTTTACTGTTCCAAGGGGTTTGTCTAGTTCGGCAGCAATTTCATCATAGGACAACTCATCAAAATACCTGAGCTTTACTAGTTTTCGGTATTTTGCAGGTAGCTTGTCCACAAAGATTCGCACCATTTCTTTTCTTTGGGTTTTGATAAACTCATCCTGAGGATTGTTGTCATCATCTTCCACATCGATATTTACAGCATTGCCACCATCATCAGTCATGGTGTTGTTCAAACTCATGGTTTTGAGTTTTTTCTTCCGTATAAAATCAATGGTGTTGTTGGTCGCTATTCTAAAGAGCCACGTACTAAATGTATAATCTTTTTGAATTTATGAAGATTCTTAAAAGCCTTGGCAAAAGCTTCCATGGTGAGGTCTTCGGCATCGTCGGCACCTCTGATCATTTTTAAGATCATAAAGTACACGGCCTTCTTGTACCGCTTCATGAGCGAAGCGTACGCTTGCTGGTCTTTGTCATTGACCGCTTTGTCGATCAATTCGAAATCTTCTAACGCTTTATCTGAAAAACTTCTTTCGTTTATTTCCATTTAACTGTTTTTGACAGATAACCTTTTGTTCCTAAGGTCCAAAAATAAATCATGTACATCAAATCAAAAAATATGGTCCATATTACCTTCCCAGTCCCCTCTAATTTTTTCTAACCCGGTGAATAATTAAATACTGGAGCATTGCTCTAGAGAAAACTAACCCCAATACTAGGGCAATTGGTTCCCAAGTGCTTTCAAGAATTACAATTCCTATAGCAGAAGCCCAGAATACTAAATGACTTAACGAGTATAAACCCAATTTTAGTTTATCGCGGTTACGATAATATTTGCCGGCATGAAAATGCCTTTTCTTTTGGGTAAAATAGTCCTTGAAATTGGTCTTTGGTTGAGAAATTGTAATGCTATCTGGCTGTGCAACAATAGCAGTGTTGGTTGCAGTTGCATATTTATTTACGAACAGATCATCATCGCCACCTTCTATGTGCCAGAGTGATTTAAAAGCTTTCTTTTCCATGAAAAAATCCTTACGATAACAAAGATTTCTGCCTACACCCATAAAGGGTGATTTCCAATAGCCAAAAGAAAAATAGTAAATAGCTGTCAGTAATGTTTCATATTGAATGATTTTGTTCAATAAACCGGGTAATGTCAGGTAAGATCCATGCCCCAGTGCAAAAGTTTTACCTTCATTCCGGATAGGTGCAGACATCCTTCTAATCCATTGTGAGGAAACGGGTCTGCAATCTGCATCTGTCAATAGGATTGTCTCGTATTTAGAAACTTTTATTCCTAGGGTAAGTGCGTATTTTTTGGCTGTTACATGTTGGGGGTGTACCTAATATTTACGATTTTTAGCTTGTCATATTTGCCGGAAAGTGACCTTAATAAATCCTCAGATTCATCAGTGGAGCAATCATTAACTACCAATACCTCGAAGATGGGGTAGTCTTGCTCCATTAGTAATGGGATAAGGTCATTCAAATGTGCAGCTTCATTTTTTGCAGCAATAATTACGCTTACACCACTCAAATTTAAATCTTCACCGATTTCTTCTTGTCTTTTATGAAAAAAAGCAAACCTGCCAAAGACTACCATCAAGTAAGTAAATTGTAGCCCCGAAGCCAAAAAAAATATCCACCATAATGTGTTTTCCATATTTATGCTTACTGTCAGTTCTATAAGATTAATTCAAAAAGCTCAAATTTTTGTTTTATTGCAGTTATTTTTGTGTTCCATTTGGGGCAAGCATTAACTTTCTTGATGCTTGTCTCAATTAAAAAGAGAACTGAATAGCTGAAGATCGAAATATAGCAAGGCCAAATTATGGCAAAATTTTAAATATTATCTTATTCTGAATATTTTCAATGCCTAAGAATTTCACTACTGCCTAATTCGGATTCAAATATAATAAGTAAATGAGGGATATTTCAATGAAAGGGAGGAATGAAATTTAAACTTGTAAGTAAGGATAAAAAGTCAAAAGCCAGAGCCGGAGAAATTCAAACGGATCACGGTACCATTCAAACACCAATTTTTATGCCGGTAGGGACTGCAGGTTCTGTAAAGGCTGTGCACCAAAGAGAATTGACCTATGATGTGAAAGCTCAAATTATTTTAGGCAATACTTATCACCTTTATTTAAGACCGGGTTTGGAAGTGCTTGAAAAAGCCGGAGGTCTGCATAAATTTATTGGTTGGTCTAGCCCTATCCTAACTGACAGTGGAGGGTATCAGGTTTTCTCCTTAGAAGGGAATAGAAAAATAAAAGAAGAAGGGGTGGTTTTCAAATCACATATTGATGGATCTAAACATCATTTTACCCCGGAATCTGTGATGGATATTCAGCGTACCATTGGAGCCGATATCATCATGGCTTTTGATGAATGTACGCCTTATCCTTGTGAATGGAGTTATGCCAAAAACTCCATGCATCTTACTCATAGGTGGCTGAAAAGATGTATTGAGCGGTTTGATAGTACAGAAGGGAAATATGGCTATAGTCAATCTTTGTTTCCTATTGTTCAGGGAAGTACTTTTAAAGACCTGCGTCAGGATGCTGCCCGGTTTGTAAGTGATCAGGATAGGGAGGGAAATGCCATTGGAGGATTGTCTGTAGGGGAGCCGGCCGAGATGATGTATGAGATGACAGATTTGGTAACTGATATATTGCCTGAAGAGAAGCCCAGGTACCTGATGGGTGTAGGAACACCAGCAAATATTTTGGAATCCATAGCGCTTGGGATAGATATGTTTGACTGTGTGATGCCTACCAGAAATGCCAGGAATGGCATGCTTTTCACCACGGAAGGTATTATCAATATTCGGAATGAAAGGTGGAAAATGGATTTCTCACCCATTGATAGTGGCTTTCATTCTCATGTGAGTAATTTTTACTCGAAAGCTTATCTAAGGCACCTGACCATAAGTAAAGAAATGCTTGCTGCTCAAATCGCAAGCATTCACAATTTATCCTTCTATCTTTGGTTGGTGACACAAGCTAGAGAACGAATCCAAGCAGGGGATTTTACTTCTTGGAAAAATGCGATGGTTGAAAAAGTAAGCCGTAGATTATAAGATTTCTTTTAAAGTAGCCGTTTCATTTGAAAGACTAGAGAAAGACCAATTGGTATGAAGTTATTGGATAAGTTAATCATTAAAGATTTTCTCAAAACCTATTTGTTTGTGGTTTTGATGTTGATTTTGGTCGTTTTGGTACTAGATTTTACCGAAAAGAATGATACCTATATTCGAAATGATGTGCCCGCTTCTGAGATTTTACAATACATGCTTAATTATGGGCTTTATCTTAATAATTTACTTACACCAATTACTGTCTTTATCTCTGTAATCTTCATTACTTCTAAAATGGCTGGGAGAACTGAGATTATAGCAATTCTCAGTAGTGGGGTAAGTTTTTTACGAATGCTTGTACCTTTCCTCTTTTCCGCTTTCTTGATCGCTGTAGTAAGTTTCTTTCTCAATGGCTGGGTGTTGCCGGTTGCCACAGAGGGGTTTCAAAATTTAGGGTTGAATACTTGGACAAAGGTCAAGATGTCAACCAACAAAATATTCATATTAAGGTGGCACCGAATTTATTTGCCTATATGAGGAGGTATTTTACCTCTGTAAATTCAGGGCACGATTTCACTTTAGAAAATATTAAAGACGGGGAACTTATCTCCAAATTTTCAGCAGAAAGGATTGTTTGGGATACAGCCAAACATGTCTGGAATGCACGAAACTGGAGGTTGAGAGAGTTTAACGAAATGGGGAGACCTGGACTACTGGAGATGCCATGGATACCACCCTGTCAATTACTCCCAATGATTTTGACCTTCCCCTCAACCATCATGAAACCCTAACCCTACCTGATCTATCCAAACAAATTTTGATTCTTGAAGATAGGGGAGCGGACAATGTAAGTTTTTATAAAATAGAAAAATATGTGCGTTTCATGTCTCCGTTTGCAGCGATTTTACTGACCTTTATAGGGGTCATTGTTTCAGCCCGTAAAACCAGAGGAGGATCAGGTTTTAAAATTGCTTTGGGCTTTATGCTTGCTTTTGTGTATATCATACTTTTTTACTTTCAAGAACATTTGCGGAAGCAGGCACTGCCTATCCGGTCCTAGCCGTGTGGATGCCAAATATTGTATTTGGAATTACCGGTCTTGTGCTATACAAAACGGTTCCAAGATAAAAATGGCTTATGGTAAAAGATTACTTATGGCTTCATCTTGTGGTTTTAATCTGGGGATTTACGGCGATTTTGGGCTTACTGATAAGTCTTCCTGCTGTTGAGATCGTTTTTTATCGAACCTTGCTGGCTAGTATCGGCCTGTATTTCTTGCTAAAGATTAAGAGGAGAAATATAAAGGTTAAGTGGAATGCTTTGCTTAAATTTTTGGTTACCGGAGGCCTAATCGGAGCACATTGGATATTGTTTTTTGGGCAGCGCAAGTGTCTACAGCATCTGTTTGTTTGGCCGGTATGGCTACCTGTACTTTGTGGACCGCTATTATTGAACCCCTAGTAAATAAACAGGCGATAAAATGGTATGAGGTATTATTGGGCTTGGTTGTAATTCTTGGGTTAATAGTGATTTTTAAGTTTGAATCGGGTTATGCTTTAGGGCTCTTCTTGGCAGTCCTTTCTGCGTTATTAAGTGCCTGTTTCACAGTGATTAATGGAAGGTTGACTAAAAATCACAGTCCTTTTATTATTACTTTGTATGAAATGATTGGTGCCTTTATCCTAACCACAGCTTTTATCCCATTTTATATCCATTGGTTTACAGAAGATGGATTTTCTTGGGTTCCACAAGGTTTAGATTGGTTTTGGCTGCTGGTTTTGTCTCAAGTTTGTACAGTGATTGCTTTTACTCTGTCGGTGAATTTAATGAAAAGATTAACAGCTTTTGCAGTGAATTTGACAGTGAATATGGAACCTGTGTATGGGATTCTTTTGGCTTTTATCATCTTTGGCGAAAAAGAGAAAATGACTCCGGAATTTTACTTGGGAACCCTGATTATTATGGCTTCGGTTTGTATTTATCCTTTGATTCGCTATGTTCAAAAAAGAAAACTAGGGGGCATGATGAGGAAAATCCACTAGGAATAAAAGTAGGATAATGGTCTTTGGGCCGAATCCTTACACAACAAGTTCGTTGATGCTTTAAGGTAATTTTTCAGTAAATACGAAATAATTTTCCGGCAAATCCATGGCTGTTGGGCAGTCTTTGAATAATCCAAAAACAGCAGAACCGGAACCGGACATAGCCGCATACCACGCACCTGCTTCATATAGTTTTTCTTTGATCGTGGCAATTTCCGGGTGGCTGTCGAAAATTCCCTTCTCAAAGTCGTTGATTAGCTGAGATTTCCAAGTTGATTGATCCGAAAGAATGGCTCTCAAATTCTTGCCACTAAGCTTGGGTTGTATGCCTCCATAGGCTTCTTTTGTGCCGATATGGATTCCCGGGTGAATCAGGCATAGCCAATTCCCGGACAGATCGAGGTGCAAGGGGGCTAATTTTTCACCTCTTCCTTCTGCCATCTGTGGATTGTTTTGGATAAAAAATGGACAATCACTACCCAATTGTGAGGCGTAGTTTTCCAATTGTTTTGTAGTTAGCCCTAATGAAAATAGTTGGTTTAAAAGACTTAAGGTAAAGGCTGCATCTGCAGAGCCTCCTCCCAGGCCTGCACCGATAGGAATGCTTTTATGTAAATGGATTGCTACGGTGGGTAATTCAGGAAAATCTTCGGCTAATAGTTGGTAAGCTTTTACGATCAAGTTGTTGTCTGAATCACCTGGAATAGAGATGCCACTATGACTGAAAGAGAAGGATTTGGAAGGGATTATTTCCAAAGCTTCTTTTAAAGGAATGGGGTACATGCAGGTTTCGATATCATGAAATCCATCGTTTCTTTTCCTGAGAACATGTAGGCCAAGGTTAATTTTGGCATTGGGAAAAATGATCATATTTGTATAGCTTTAGGTTCTAAAATTAAAACAAAGCTGTGGATTTTCTATGAAGCATTTTAATTCATTTTTTTAGATATTGGCTTACTTCTGTTTAAAGTTGATAAGGATCACTTGAAAGTCGGTTTTTTTGAGGAAAATTTAACAAAAGTTTGCATCAGAATAAAATTTTGAATTTTTTTACCTTAATTAATTTTTTTAAAATAAAATTTTTGATAATCTACTATTTAAGGCTTTAATTTTTTATTTAATTTCATTTACATTATTTTCTTATTTTTGAGAAATTAAAAAAAGAATTAAAATATTGTAAGTGTGGATTAAGGGTTTTAATATTGCATTATAATAATATAAAATAAAGTCAGAAATAATACGCTCAAAAGAGATATGTTAGTAGTTGTCAGCCTTGTCGTCCTAATTGTCATTATCATTTAGTAAGTGATGAAGCGCTGATCTATTGCCAATAGAAAAAATCAATCAAAGTGCTTCATTCGAGTGAAGCACTTTTTTTATAAGCCAGTTGTTAAAAATAATTCAGTTATAATGAGCAATTCAAAAAGAATAGTTGGGAGGTAAGCGATAATCAAGAGAATCCGGCGTCAATGGCCATGTTGTATGCAACAGGGCTGACGGATGAGCAGATGAAGCAACCTTTTGTGGGGGTAGCTAGTTGCGGGTATGAAAGTAATCCTTGTAACATGCACCTTAATGACTTTGCAAGAGCCATAAAGGCATCTACTAGAAAGTCAAAACTGACTGGATTGGTATTCAATACAATAGGTATTAGTGATGGGATTTCAATGGGGACTTCAGGAATGCGATATAGTCTTCCTTCCCGAGAGATCATCGCTGATTCCGTAGAGTCATTTATTCTAGGTCATTCGTTTGACGGGATAATTACCGTAGCTGGTTGTGATAAAAACATGCCGGGTGCAGTCATGGGTATGCTAAGGGTCAATAGGCCTTCCATCATGGTGTATGGAGGCACCATTAGGTCCGGTAAATATAAAGGAGAAAAGCTGAATATTGTTTCGGCTTTTGAAGCCTATGGAAAGAAAATCAAAAATGAAATTTCTGATGAGGATTACACGGGCGTAATCAAAAATGCATGTCCCGGAGCAGGTGCTTGTGGTGGGATGTATACCGCCAATACCATGTCTTCTGCCATAGAAGCCATGGGGCTTTCACTTCCCTACAGTGCATCCAACCCTGCCAATTCTCAGGAAAAAGCAGCTGAATGTGAGGCCGCTGGGGAGTTTATAGCCAACTTATTGGCAATGGATTTGAAGCCGAAAGATATTGTCACCAAGAAAAGTTTAGAGAATGCTGTAAGGGTGGTTGTGGCACTTGCAGGAAGTACCAATGCGGTATTGCACTTGTTGGCCATTGCCCGAACTGCTGAAATTGACTTTGGTTTGGAAGATTTCAAGAAGATTAATGCCACCACTCCTGTATTAGGTGATTTCAAACCTAGTGGTAAATACATGATGGAAGACTTGCATGATCAAGGAGGATTGCCGGCATTTATGCGGTACCTTCTAGACAATGGACTCCTACATGGTGATTGCATGACGGTTACTGGCAAAACTATTGCTGAAAATTTGGCTAACGTTGCGCCAATTAAAGTTGCTAAAGGAAGTGTAATCAACCCTATTGATTCTCCTGTAAAAGAAACAGGACACCTTTGTATATTGACAGGAAACTTAGCACCTGAAGGTTCAGTGGCCAAGATATCAGGAAAAGAAGGTGTCTCTTTTACCGGACCTGCAAAGGTTTATAACTCAGAACAAGAGGCCAATGATGCCATGAAAAACATGGAAGTTCAAAAAGGTGATGTGGTCGTCATCAGGTTTGTAGGTCCAAAGGGTGGACCCGGAATGCCTGAGATGCTTAAACCTACCTCAATAATTATTGGAGCAGGATTGGGAGCTGATGTAGCGCTCATTACAGACGGAAGATTTTCAGGAGGCACCCATGGCTTTGTCGTAGGTCATGTTACGCCGGAAGCATATACAGGTGGTCCAATAGGACTTTTACAAAATGGCGATATGGTTACCATCAATGGAGAAACACTTGAAATCTCTTGTGATGTATCTGAAGAAACTTTTGCAGAGCGAAAGAAAACTTGGGTAAATAAAGACTTGAGCCATTTAAATGGAACGTTAAAAAAATATTCTCAGTTAGTTTCTACGGCATCTGAAGGATGCGTTACGGATAAAGATTAACGACTATGAATGATTCACAGATAAGAGGGGCAGAAATTGTAATCAAATCCCTGGTAGCAGAAAATGCCAAATTTATTTTTGGCTACCCGGGAGGGGCTATCATGCCGGTGTATGATGCACTCTATGATTATATGGATCAAATCCAGCATATCCTCACCCGACACGAACAAGGGGCAATTCATGCTGCCCAAGGATATGCCAGAGTTTCCGGAAAAGTAGGGGTTTGTATGGCCACCTCCGGCCCGGGAGCAACCAATTTAATAACAGGCATGGCTGATGCCTTAATTGACAGTACACCTCTGGTCTGTATCACAGGACAGGTATTGTCACCGCTTCTGGGAACAGATGCTTTTCAAGAGACCGATGTGGTAGGGATTTCTATGCCTGCCACTAAATGGAATATTCAAGTAAGAAGGGTGGAGGATATCGCACCAGCTATTGCTAAAGGTTTTCATATTGCCAGATCCGGAAGACCTGGGCCTGTATTGATAGACATTACAAAGGATGCTCAGGTAGCCCTAGGGGACTATAACTATGTGCCTTGTCTAAATATTCGCTCTTACCGACCTTATCCAAAGGTGGAAGACAGTGTGATTGATGCGGCAGCTAAGCTAATCAATAATGCAAAAAGGCCTTATCTTTTATATGGACAGGGTGTAATATTGGGTAAAGCTGAAAGTCAGTTAAAGGCATTTTTAGATAAGACAGGAATTCCTGCAGCTTGTACCTTATTGGGAACAGGTGCCTTGTCAGAGGAACATCCAAATTATGTAGGGAAATTGGGTATGCATGGCAATTATGCGCCGAATATGCTTACCAACAAGTGCGATGTTTTGATCAGTGTGGGGATGCGGTTTGATGACCGAGTAACGGGAGATGTAAAGCGTTATGCCAAACAGGCCAAGGTGATTCATCTTGAATTGGATCCTGCGGAAATTAACAAGATTGTAAAAGCTGAAGTACCTATTTTAGGTGATTGTAAGGTCAGTTTGGAAAAGCTTGTTGAGAAAGTAGACAAGAAAGAACATCCGGAATGGTTCAAGCAATTCAGAGAGCTTGAAGCAGAGGAAAAAAGAGTGGTTGTGGGCAATGATTTGTCACCGACCAAGAATGGCCTGACCATGGGTGAAGTGATTCGACATATCAATGAGTTTAAAGCAGACGATGCGATTCTGGTTACTGACGTAGGTCAGCATCAAATGGTCGCTTGGAGGTATTTTGAATACAAAAACTCCAGAACACAGGTTACCTCCGGGGGCTTGGGTACCATGGGCTTTTCTCTTCCTGCCGCCTTAGGAGCTCAGCTCCATGATTACAGCAAAGAAGTAATCTGTGTAGTAGGAGATGGCGGAATTCAGATGACCATTCAAGAGCTAGGGGCCATTATGCAAACCAAGGCTCCAGTGAAAGTTGTTTTGCTGAACAATAATTTCTTGGGCATGGTAAGACAGTGGCAGCAGTTGTTCTTTGACAAGCGCTACTCTTTTACGGAACTTGATAACCCTGACTTTATAAAAATTGCAGAGGCTTATAATTTTAAGGTTCAAAAAGTAGATGAAAGAGCTGAATTACGTCAGGCTGTAGCTGAGATGTTTGTACATGATGGACCTTATTTCCTTGAGGTGAAAGTAGAAAAAGAGGACAATGTTTTTCCAATGATTGCCACCGGCAGTTCTGTAGAAGAAGTTAGACTTAAATAACTCAGATGAAAAGAAGATACACAATTTCTGTATTTACAGAAAATTTCATAGGAATACTCAGTAGAATTACCCTAATATTTACCCGAAGGGGAATCAATATTGATGGTTTTACTGCCTCAGAAAGTAGAGAAGAGGGGATTTACAGGATCACCATTGAGGTGAATACAACTGAAGAGCAAGTGATTCAGTTGTCAAGGCAAATCGAAAAAATCATTGACGTAATCAAAGCTTTTTATTACTTGGATGATGAAATGGTTTTTCAAGAAATTGCTTTGTACAAAATTCCAATTGACAGTATAGATCCAGGTTTGGAGAAAGTAATTCGCCAGTACAACGCGAAGATTATTTCAGCCGAGAAGGATTTTGTGGTCGTAGAGATGACAGGCCATAAAGAAGACACCCAGGATTTGCTGGAAGTTTTAAAAGAATTCAATGTTCTGGAATTTGTTAGGTCCGGCAGGGTAGCTGTGGCCAAGCCAATGGTGAGTATTGATAAATATTTATAATACCAATTTAAAATCAATTTTAATTTATAGTTATGAAACTGAAGTTCGGTACAGTTGAAGAAAACGTAGTGACAAGAGAAGAATTTCCTCTTGAAAAAGCCAAGGAAGTCCTAAAAGACGAAGTTATCGCCGTATTAGGATATGGGGTTCAAGGCCCAGGACAGGCGCTAAACCTTAAAGACAATGGTTTCAATGTCATTGTTGGACAACGAAAAGATTCCAAAACTTGGGACAAAGCTGTCGCTGACGGATGGGTTCCCGGTGAAACACTTTTTGAGTTGGAAGAAGCCTGTGAAAAAGGAACAATTCTTCAGTTCTTGTTGTCTGATGCCGGACAAATTGCCTTATGGCCAACAGTTAAGAAACATTTGACTCCAGGAAAAGCACTTTACTTTTCTCATGGCTTTGGTGTTACTTACAAAGAGCAAACAGGTATCGTTCCACCAGCGGATGTGGACGTGATTTTGGTTGCCCCTAAAGGTTCAGGAACTTCATTGAGGAGAATGTTTGTTGAAGGTAGAGGTTTGAACTCATCTTTCGCTATTTTCCAAGATGCGACAGGAAGAGCAAAAGAGAGAGTAGTTGCTTTAGGTATTGGTGTAGGTTCAGGATATTTATTCGAAACTGATTTCTACAAAGAAGTAACGTCTGACCTTACAGGAGAAAGAGGTTCTTTGATGGGTGCTATTCAGGGTATTTTCGCAGCTCAGTACGAAGTATTAAGAGCCAATGGTCATACTCCTTCAGAAGCATTCAACGAAACTGTTGAAGAATTGACACAAAGTTTGATGCCTTTAGTAGCTGAAAACGGAATGGATTGGATGTATGCCAACTGTTCAACTACAGCTCAAAGAGGTGCATTGGATTGGTGGAAACCTTTCAGAGATGCAACCAAACCTGTATTCGAAGACTTATACAATAGTGTAAAGACAGGAAAAGAAGCAGCCAAGTCTATTGAAGCCAATAGTAAGCCTGACTATAGGGTGAAATTGGAAGAAGAATTGAAAGAATTGAGAGATTCTGAAATGTGGCAAGCGGGAGCAACTGTCCGTAAATTAAGACCAGAAAACAATTAAAAAATAACGATGTCAGAAAAGCTTTGGATATTTGATACCACCCTTAGGGATGGAGAACAGGTACCGGGTTGCCAACTCGATACCAGGGAAAAAATTGTAGTAGCCAAGGCTTTGGAAGCATTGGGAGTTGATATCCTTGAGGCTGGATTTCCTGTATCCAGCCCCGGGGATTCAATTCTGTTGTGGAAATATCAAAGGCAGTAGAAGACCCTATCATCTGTGCCCTCTCCAGAGCGGTGGAGAAAGACATAGAAGTGGCAGCTGAGGCATTAAAGTATGCCAAAAAAAGCAGGATCCACACCGGTATAGGTGTCTCCGGTTACCACATTGAGCATAAGTTTAGGAGTACTCCCGATGCCGTGCTTGAAAAAGCTGTCAAGGCAGTGAAGTTTGCAAGGAACCTTGTAGGAGAAGTGGAGTTTTATGCTGAGGATGCCGGAAGGGCAGATCCTGAATTCCTTGCGAAAATTGTTGAAGCAGTGATCAAAGCAGGAGCTACAGTCATCAATATTCCGGACACTACAGGCTATTGTCTTCCAGAGCAGTACGGAAATATCATTCGTTTTCTCAAAGAAAATGTCTCAAATATAGACAAGGCCATTTTGTCTACCCACTGTCACAATGACCTTGGTTTGGCCACAGCCAATAGCCTTTCGGGCGTACTAAATGGGGCCAGACAAGTAGAAGTGACCATGAATGGCATAGGTGAACGTGCCGGCAACACCTCATTGGAAGAAGTGGTGATGGCCATAAAAAGTCACAAAGAGGTACCGGTATATACCGGAATCAATACCAAGAAAATTTACGAAACGAGTAGGATTATTTCCAAACTCATGAACATGCCTATACAACCAAATAAGGCTATTGTAGGTAGAAATGCATTTGCACACTCATCCGGAATACACCAAGACGGTGTCTTAAAAAACAGGGAGAATTATGAAATTATAGATCCCAAAGATGTAGGTGTAGAAGAATCATCCATTGTCCTTACAGCAAGAAGCGGAAGGGCAGCGTTAAAGCATCACCTGAAATTATTGGGGTTTGAATTTGACAAAGAAAAATTGGATGAAATTTACGCTGATTTCTTGACCCTTGCAGACTCAAAAAGAGATATAGGAAGAAAAGACCTATTGTCTTTATTAGGTGAACATTTGGAAAACGCTCCCTTCATTGAAATGAAAGAGGTTTTCTACGAAGGCAGTGAAGGAGCAGGAGGTCATGCAAAAGTTGTTCTTGCCATTGGTGAAGAAGAAAAGAGAAGTGAATCCGACGGAAATGGCCCTGTAGATGCAGTCATTAAATCCATCAAGAAATTAATTCCTCAGCAGGTTATATTGGATGAGTTCTTGATCCAAGCAATCACAAAGGGGAGTGACGATGTATGTAAAGTACATATGAGATTGATGCATAATGAACGTCCCTATCATGGGTTCGGATCCGAAACAGACATAGTATTGGCCTCGGCCAAGGCATTTATTGATGCTTTAAATAAATTACCTGTCAAATAAATTTGGCAAAAATCTAAATATAATGGAGAAGAAATCATTATTTGATAAGATTTGGGATGCGCATGTGATCCAGTCTATCCCAAGTGGTCCGGATGTGTTTTTCATAGATAAGCATTTTATCCACGAAGTAACCAGCCCGGTTGCATTCCTTAATCTTGAAAAAAGAGGAAACAAGGTTATGTTTCCTGAAAGGACCATTGCTACTCCCGATCATAATGTACCCACTGTTGATCAGGACAAAACGATCAAGGATCAACTTTCCCGTATGCAAGTTGAAAAATTAAGGGAAAATTGTAAGAAGCACGGAATAGATCTTCACGATCTAGGTACGGACCATCATGGTATAGTCCATGTAATTGGCCCCGAGCTTGGCATTACCCAGCCGGGAATGACCATAGTTTGTGGAGATAGTCATACTTCTACACATGGAGCTTTTGGTACCATTGCTTTTGGTATAGGTACTTCAGAAGTTGAAATGGTTTTTGCTACTCAATGCATCATGCAAGCAAAACCTAAAAAATGCGTATAACCATTGATGGTGAATTAGGCAAAGGGGTTACCTCTAAGGATATTATATTGTACATCATTGCTCAGATTTCCGCCAGTGGTGGTACGGGGTATTTCATTGAATATGCAGGAAGTGCCATCAGGTCTTTGAGCATGGAAGCAAGAATGACCATCTGTAATATGAGCATAGAGATGGGGGCAAGAGGTGGCTTGATAGCTCCTGACGAAACTACTTTTGAGTACCTTAAAGGGAAACAATATTCCCCTAAAGGAGAAGAATGGGACAAGGCTGTTGCACATTGGAAAACACTTCAAACTGATGAGGGTGCTACATTTGATGTAGAATACCAATATGATGCTGCAGACATTGAGCCGATGATTACCTATGGTACCAATCCGGGTATGGGAGTGAAGGTGAGAGGAAATATCCCAACAACAGACGGGATGAATGAGAGTGAAAATAAATCTTATATCAAATCCTTGGATTATATGGGCTTCCAGCCTGGAGAGGCTATGGAAGGCAAAAAAATTGACTATGTATTCGTGGGTAGTTGTACCAATGGACGTATAGAAGATTTGAGGTCTGTCGCTCAATTTGTAAAAGGCAAAAAGAAAGCAGACAATATCACTGCTTGGATTGTTCCAGGTTCTAGAGAAGTAGAGAAAAAAGCAATCGAAGAAGGAATTGTTCAGACCCTTGAAGAGGCCGGTTTTAAATTAAGACAACCGGGTTGTTCTGCTTGTTTGGCAATGAATGATGATAAAATCCCTTCCGGAAAATATGCTGTTTCAACTTCAAACAGAAACTTTGAAGGACGTCAAGGACCAGGAAGCCGAACGCTACTTGCTTCTCCACTTACTGTAGCGGCTGTAGCCATTACAGGCGTGATTACAGACCCAAGGGATATAATAGAAGAATTAGTACAAGAAAAATAATATCATGGCATACGATAAATTTGATGTTTTGACCAGTAGGGTGGTTCCGCTTTCCTCAGAAAATGTAGATACTGACCAAATTATTCCGGCTAGGTTTTTAAAAGCTACAGAACGAAAGGGATTTGGAGACAATCTCTTTAGAGACTGGCGATATGATAAAGAAGGAAATCCTAAACCGGATTTCGTTTTAAATGACTCGACATATAGTGGTAAAATACTTTTAGCAGGTAAAAATTTCGGATCAGGTTCAAGTCGTGAGCATGCGGTATGGGCCATTTATGATTATGGATTTAGATGTGTGGTTTCAAGTTTCTTTGCTGATATTTTCAAGAATAATTGCTTGAATATTGGCGTGCTTCCAGTTACCGTATCTCCGAAATTTGCAGAAGAATTATTTGCAGCTGTGGAAGCGAATCCTGAAGCAGAAGTAGAGGTAGATATCAATAAACAAACCATTACTTTACTTTCTACAGGAAATTCAGAATCTTTTGATATCAATTCTTACAAAAAGCAAAACATGAAAAATGGGTTTGATGATATCGATTATTTGCTGAACCTTAAAGAAGAAATAGTGGCATTCGAAGCCAAAAGGTAAACTTTGCTCTGAGTTTCGAAGTTTCAATTGTGTCAGGTTAATGGTAAGGGAATGCGTAGAGAAAAGAATATAGAAATCATGGACACCACCCTGAGGGATGGAGAGCAAACCTCTGGGGTGTCATTTCTTCCTTCAGAAAAACTCCAGATTGCGAAGCTTTTACTGGAAGAGCTTAGAGTGGACCGAATTGAGGTTGCTTCTGCCAGGGTTTCAGAAGGAGAGATGGAAGGAGTCAAAAGGATCACAAATTGGGCAGAGGAGAGAGGCTTTTTAGGGAGCATTGAGGTTTTAGGGTTTGTAGATACTCCAAAATCTGTAGATTGGATGGTGGAAGCCGGTGCCAAAGTAATGAATTTGCTTACAAAAGGTTCCCTAAATCATCTAACCCATCAACTTAAAAAAACACCTGAAGTTCATTTTGCAGAGATAGAAAAGTGCATTTCCTATGCAAGAACTCATGGCATTGAAGTGAATGTTTATCTTGAGGATTGGAGCAATGGTATGCGAAATTCTAGGGATTACGCCCTCTCAATGATCGAATTTCTCTCCCAGCAGCCGGTCAAAAGAATTATGCTTCCGGATACCTTGGGGCTGCTCTGTCCTGATGAAGTAAAGGAGTTTCTGGAACTTATTTGTGATAAGTTTCCGGAAGTGCATTTTGACTTCCATGCGCACAATGATTATGACCTGTCTGTTGCCAATGTCCTTCATGCGGTAAATACCGGCGCCAAAGGCATACATACCACAGTAAATGGTTTGGGTGAGAGGGCCGGTAATGCACCTCTTGAGTCCATCGTAGCAGTAATAAAGGATTTTACACCTTGTCATCTCAATGTTAACGAGAGTAAAATCTACAGAATAAGTAAGCTGGTAGAGCAATTTTCAGGCTTGAGAATTCCTGCGAATAAACCGGTGGTTGGGGAAAATGTATTTACCCAAACAGCTGGTGTTCATGCTGATGGGGACAATAAAAAGAACCTGTATTTTAGCGATTTGCTTCCTGAGCGATTTGGGAGAACGCGAAAATATGCCTTGGGAAAAACCTCAGGCAAAGCCAATATTTCCAAAAATCTGGAAGAGCTGGGTATTTCCCTTGAGCCCGAAGAATTGACAAGGGTGACACAAAAAATCATTGAGCTAGGAGACAAAAAGGAGCGGGTTACAACTGAAGATCTTCCCTATATAATCTCAGATGTACTTCAAAATAATTCCATTAATAAAGACATTGTTATTGATGGATACCATATGGTGCATTCCAAAGGCTTAAAACCTTCTGTTCAGTTGCGAGTCAAAATATTCGATAACTATTATGAACAGAATGCCTCCGGTGATGGGCAGTATGATTCATTTATGAAAGCCCTAAAGAAAATCTACAAGGGTCTGGACATGCAGCTACCAAAGCTGACGGATTTTCATATAAGTATCCCCCGGGGGAAGACCGATGCTTTTGTAGAATGTGTGATTACTTGGGATTTGAATGGAAGGATCTTCAAGACCAAAGGTTTGGATAGTGACCAAACCATTGCGGCCATGATGGCCACCGAAAAAATGCTTAATATCATAGAACAAATCAAAAATAGTAACAAAACTGAAAAAAAGAATCCTTATGGAAATGAATATAGCCCTATTACCTGGTGATGGAATTGGCCCTGAAGTAATCGCTCAGGCAGTAAAAGTTGTAGATGCTGTCGCTAAGAAATTTGGACATAAAATCACTTACAATGAAGCCATCACAGGTGCTGCCGCTATTGATGCAGTAGGTAACCCTTACCCAGACTCCACACACGAAGCCTGTGTTGCAGCAGATGCAGTACTTTTTGGTGCTATTGGTCATCCTAAGTTTGACAACGACCCAAGTGCAAAAGTAAGGCCTGAGCAAGGGTTATTGGAAATGAGAAAAAATTAGGGCTATTTTCAAATGTTCGTCCTACCTTTACTTTTCCTTCCTTGCTCCACAAGTCCCCTTTGAAAAAAGAAAGAATTGAAGGTACAGATTTGGTTTTTTTAAGGAACTTACAGGGGGCATCTATTTTGGAGAACCAAGAGGTAGAAATGAACAAGGAACAAAGGCTTTTGATTCTTGTGTTTATTCCGTAGAGGAAATTGAAAGACTGGCTAGAATGGGCTTTGAATTTGCAAGGAAAAGAAGGAAACTATTGACCTGCGTGGATAAGGCTAACGTTTTGGCCACTTCTCGTCTTTGGAGAGAAACTGTACAACGTCTGGCCCCTGAATACCCTGATGTCAAAGTTGAATATGAATTTGTGGATGCTGTAGCCATGAGATTGGTTCAATGGCCTAAAGCCTATGATGTCTTGATCACAGAAAACCTGTTTGGAGATATTCTTACAGATGAAGCGTCTGTAATTAGTGGTTCAATGGGATTGATGCCGTCTGCTTCCATTGGGCTTAAAACCAAGCTTTTGAGCCTATCCACGGTTCATACCCACAAGCAGCAGGTAAAGACATTGCTAATCCATTGGCAGCGGTTTTGTCAGCGTCTATGATGTTTGAATACGCTTTTGATTTAATGGATGAAGCTAAAGCTATTTCAGACGTGGTAAATCTGTCTTTGGAAAAAGGCGTGGTAACCGAAGATCTTTCAGAAGGGGAGAAATCCTATAAGACTTCTGAAGTAGGAGATTGGTTGGCCGAACAAATTGAAAAAATGTAAAAATTATATTACATACAAAAGAAAGCCCCTACTGCTAGTTAATAGCTTTAGGGGCTTTTTTAGTTGGTATACAATTTATTTTTTACTTGCTACGTAGGCATCAATTAATTCTTGCGTAATGCCTGTAGTAGAATAGCCTCCATCATGAAACAGGTTTTGCATGGTTACCATTCTGGTGAAATCGGAAAACATGGTGACAATGTACTCTGCACAGGATTCTGCTGAAGCATTACCCAAAGGAGAAGCTAGGGCTGCGAAATCAAAGAAATCATCAAAGCCTCCAATTCCTGAACCTGCTACAGTTTTTGTAGGGGATTGAGAAATGGTATTTACTCTTACATTTTTGTTTTTTCCATACCTTAGGCCATAGTTTCTAGCTATACTTTCTAGTATGGCTTTGGCTTCAGACATGTCACTATAAAAAGGGAATGCTCTTTCTGCGGCAATATAACTTAATGCAATCACAGAAGCCCATTCATTTAGGACGTCTTTCTTTTCTGCCACTTGGAGCATTTTGTGAAAAGAAACTGCTGACACATCGTATGACTTTTGTACCCAATCATAATTCAAGTCTCCATAAGATCTTCCCTTCCGTACATTGGGAGACATACCTATTGAGTGGAGTAAGAAATCAAAATTCCCACCCAAATATTCCTTTGCTTCATCGTATAATTTTTCGATATCTTCGACAGAGGTAGCATCTGCAGGAATAACTATGGTTCCACATTCATCAGCTAAATCCTGAATGGCGCCCATACGCATCGCAATTGGGGCATTGGTAAGGACAAATTTTGCCCCTTGTTCTTTTGCTTTTAAGGCCGTATGCCAGGCAATAGAATTTTCATCAAGTGCACCGGTAATAATTCCTTTTTTTCCTTTTAATAAATTTTCAGGCATTGTATTATTTTGATTTTACAACTTCAATTAAATAATATTCTATAAAATTAACTAATTATGGGTGAAACATTTTCCACGTGGCTTCTAGAAAAGAGATGCGATTGTCTATTTCGTGAGCAATTCTTTTGCATTTTCAAAGGCCGTAGTGGAGGGGTTTGACCCGGAAATCATTTTAGCAATTTCAAGTAATCTTTCTTCTGGGTTTAATAATTTAATTTTACTAATTGTTTTCTTAGAGCTATTGTCTTTGAAAACAAAATAGTGTTTTTCTCCTTTTGCGGCTACCTGCGGCAAATGGCTTATGCAGATAACCTGATGTTTGGTAGCAATTTCTTGCATCATCCGGACCATTTGTAGGGCTATTTCTCCGGATATCCCTGTATCTATCTCGTCAAAAATAAGAGTAGGCAAGGCCATTTTATCTGCCATGACATATTTGATGGCAAACATTAGTCGTGAAAATTCACCCCCTGAGGCTACTTGTCCAATGGGTTGAGGCTGAATGCCCTTGTTGGCAGAAAATAGGATATCAATATCATCGATACCTGATTCATTTGCTGTGACTTCTTTTCGAAGGATTTCCACCCTGGCATTTTCCATTCCCAACTGTGCCAATAAGGATTGTATTTCTCTGCTAAAACCATTAAAGATTGCCTGTCTCTTTTTTGACAACTTCTGGCCCATTGCACTAAGTTTCTCTTTGGTTTCATTCAGTAAAATTTGTTGATTGGCCAACTCCTCCTCTAAGTGATCGCCTTTAAAAACCTTGTCTGCAAGAGCTGAGGCCAGCTCCAAGAGCTCTTTATCACTTTGTACGCCATGTTTCTTCTGAAGCTGGTAGATTTTACTTAATCTTTCCCTTACCCACTCAGACTTTTCAAAATCTACTTCGATTTCCTGCTCTTCCAAAGAAAGACTTTCTAAAATATCATTTAGCTCTATTAGCAAACTTTCAAACCTTTGATTTAAATCTTCAAAATTCTTTCCGAATTTCTGTAGGTATTGAAAGTGTTGCTTGGCTGCAGCCAACTGTTGCATTGCACCCAATTCCTCGTTTTCAAGGTGGTCCAGTGCTTGGGATGCTCTTGATTTTATTTCTTCTGCATGGTTTAATAATTCTTCCTTTGCTTCCAAAGAGGCTTGTTCCCCTTCTTCTAAGTTTAAACTTGACAACTCTTCCAACTGAAACTGATTGTAATCTGCTTCCTGTTGGTATTGCTGCTTTTCTTGTTCTAGCAAACGCACCTTTCTTTGCGTTTTTATATAGTCATGATACTGTATAGAATAAGCTTCTTTCTCTTTGCTAACCTTAGCAAAAGCATCTATCAGGGAGAGCTGGTAGGAGGAAGCTCCCAACAATAAGGTCTCATTTTGGGAATGAACATCCATCAGAATTTTCCCCAAGACCTTCAGGTTTTCCAGCCTTACTGGTGTGTCATTAATGAAAGCACGAGATTTTCCTGATGGAGAAATTTCCCGCCGAATAATGCATGCAGGTTCATAGTCCAACTCTTCCTTCTCAAAGAATCTTTCTAAACCATAATTTTGAATATTGAATACGCCTTCAATAATGCATTTTTTTTGCTCATCAAATAATGCTTTGGAATCAGCCCTATTTCCCAATAGTAAGCCCACTGCCCCAAGCATAATGGATTTTCCGGCTCCTGTTTCACCGGTGATCATATTGAGACCGGCACAGGGCTCCATTTCTAATTTTTCTATCAAAGCATAGTTGGTAATGCTAAGGTTGGTTAACATGTTGCTTTGGTTTCGTTTAAGGTGTCAAAATTAACCAAAATTGAGGATTATCCTTTCAAAATATCATTGTATTTTCTGGCATTGTTAGGGTCTACCTTGAGCAATACTTCTACGGCTTCTTCCTTCAATTCCATAGGAGCAGCCTTAAGTATCTTGCTAATTTCATCCGATTTAGCATCCATAAAACTAATCGTTAGAATACTATTTGGTTGAACCTTGTTGGCTTCCTGCACCATTTTTATTGCCTCTACTATGTTTTGATAACTTTCAGATGGTTTCGTAGTTAACAAATCAAGCCCCATTCTGTGGTACAAATAATAGGCATCCCTAACAGGCACCATCACTTGGGAGTTGTAAAGGTCATTGGCCAGCCAATACCGATTTCTCTTATCTGAAGGGTTTTGATTCCATCCCGAACTTGACGATTGTTGTGCATTGGCTACAATATTGTTGGCAACTTCAAAATAGGGATCTCCTCCTCTTGGTGAAAATGAGTCATGGTCTATCCCTATGGCTATATAGGCATAATAGGCCAAGAGTGAAGTAATATTGTTTAAATAAGAGAACTGATTGAATTCCAATGGCTGGGATTCTGTATATTCAAAGGTCCAATTCCGGTCTGCAAAGTTCAGGATCAAGCTTTCATAATTGGATCCATATATGGGCCTAACCGTTTGGACTTGGACTGTGGCATTGAATATGCCTACTTGAGGCATGTCATTGATTGTGATCAATAGGTTGCCTTTTATTCTTTCCTGAGGCTTGAGTTCTGCATCCGTCCAGTTACGCCCATTAAGGAATTGCTCAAAAGCAGATTTCATCTGATCGAAAATATCTGTATCCTGGGTTCTTGCACGTTCACTATTTATTGTTACAGTGAAATTAAGTTGCTGAGAAAGCAACTTTATGGGACTTAAAAAAAGCCCAAAAAGCAATATGAAAACTGTGGGGCGTACCATTTGATCCTTTTGTAAGCTGAATGGAAACTCTTAAAACCCGAAAGGTTCTAATCCTTTCGTTACCTGCTGAAATATTAACCTAACTATCAACTGCTTCTGTTAATATTTATTTTCTCAAAAACCTTTAATGATTAACCCAAAGGTTTGCATCATACCATTTTAAACGTCAGTATTGTCAAACTTGTTTTCTAGAAGCGAACCAATCCGATCCAGAAGCTGAATGGCCAGCAATTCCTTAGACATTACCGGAGTTTTAATATTTTCTTTATTTTTTGACAGTATAGTTACCTGGTTAGTGTCTTTTTGAAATCCTGCTTCGGAGTCAAGAAGTGAATTTAAGACCACAAAATCAAAGTTTTTTCTTTAAGTTTATTCTCTGCACTCAATACACCTTCATCTGTTTCTAAGGCGAAACCGATATGCAACTGTCCCTGTTTTTTATTGGCACCCAGTGTTTTAGCAATGTCAGGATTTTTAACCAATTTGATTTGAAGGGCACTATCCTTTTTCTTTATTTTTTCAACAGAAGGTTTTTCTGATCTATAATCAGCTACTGCAGCACAAAATATGACCACCTTTGCTTCATTATGATGGTTTTGGCTGGACTCAAACATATCCAAGGCACTCGTCACCGGAATGATTTTTATGTTAGGATGGGGTTTGGGCTTTAAGGCCGTTGGTCCTAAAATCAAGGTTACTTTAGCTCCTCTCTCTGCGGCTTTCTCTGCCAGTGCAATGCCCATCTTACCGCTTGAATGATTACTGATATACCTCACAGGATCTATGGCCTCTTGCGTAGGGCCTGCAGTAATAAGTATATTTTTACCTTGAAAACTAAGGTCAGGATTTAAGATATCATGAATTGCGGCGAAGATCGCTTCTGGTTCAGGCATCCGTCCTTGACCAATTAATCCACTGGCCAATTCCCCGCTTGTAGCTTCCATGATATGGTTGCCATAGCTCTCAAGGGTGGCAAGGTTTTGTTTTACAGAAGGGTGTTGGTACATATCCAAATCCATTGCCGGGGCTAGAAGCACCGGGTGGGTACATGAAAGATAGGTACAGGACAATAAACTGTCACTCTGCCCACTAGCCAATTTGGAAAGGGTATTTGCTGACAATGGAGCGATCACCAATAAGTCAGCCCAAGCCCCTAAAGCTACGTGGTTGGTCCATTCCCCCGTTTTTTGATTAAAAAAATCAATAGAAACCGGGTTTTTGGATAAGGTGGCCAAGGTAAGTGGTGTAATAAAGTCAGAAGCAGAAGTTGTCATTATAACTTTAACTTCTGCCCCTGACTTTACCAATAAGCGAACAAGGTGTGCGGCTTTGTAAGCAGCAATTCCCCCGGTTACACCTAATAGAATACGTTTGCCTGTTAGCGGCATGTTATGATTTGCTTTCCTCTTCTTCCGGGAACCTAAACATTACTTTGTCTTCCATGAATTCCTCCATAGCCAAAGTACTAGGCTTAGGCATTCTTTCATAGAATTTTGATATTTCAATTTGCTCTTTATTTTCAAATACTTCCTCAAGATTATCAACAGTTGAAGCAAACTCAGAAAGTTTGTTGTTCAACTCTTCCTTCATTGTGGATGAAATTTGCTTTGCTCTTTGTGAAATTGTGAAAATAGATTGGTAAAGGTTTCCTGATTTCTCAGCTACTTTGTCCAAATCTCTTGTAATAATTGACGGATTGATTGCCATATTTAATCGGTTTTTAATTGCCTACATTTTTTAAAGCTTCAGTAGCTTCTTGGTTTTTTTGTTCTTCTTCTCTCCTTTTAAGTGCCTCCGCTGTTCTGGCTTCATACTGTGCTTTTAAAGCATAGTGGTCGTCCAGCTTTTCCTTGGCTTCGGATTGAATTTCTATCACTTCTTCTAAGTATTCGCTTTCGGGATATTTTTTCTTAAAATCATCTGCAAAGCCAAGTGATTGTTCAAATCTTTCTTCTCTTTTATCGAATACGCTTCTTTCAGCATATGCCGCACTCACTTCTACCAATTTGAATGCAAGTTCCTCATTGTAGTCACTATCCGGATAGGATTTAGCGAAATTTTGAAAATTGACTATGCAAGCCCTGAAAAATTCACCTGGAAATAAGCCTTCAGTAAGACGGTAATACATTTTTGATTCGGTATAAGCCTTCTCTTCAAATCTTTTCTGGAGAACATCGATCATGGAAATTGCGCGCTCATAAGAATCAGATTCAGGAAATCTGTTCATAAACAACTGAATCGCATTGACAGCCTCTTTCGAACTCCTTTGATCCAAATTATAATCAGGGGCATCCAAATACAACGAATAAGCATTCATGAACAGTGCCTCTTCAGCCAAAGGTGAACGGTTATAGGTGTCGAAAAATGTTTTAAAATATTCTGCTGCTTCAATGTATCTCTTGGTCCTAAAATGAGCATATGCATAATTGAACTCAGCCAATTCTGCTTTTCCACTTCCTTTTATTACAGGTAAAACTCTGTCATATAGGATAATGGCTTTGTTGTGCTCCCCTTCATCATAATAGCGATTGGCGGCTTCATAGAGTTCGTCCCAATTGGTACTTTTCTCTAATTTGTAAAATTCGCCACAGCTAAAAGTTAGCAGTGAAGCAAAGAATATTAATATGTAATGGTGTGCTTTTATCATTTGACCTGCAAATATAATGGATTAATAATTGGTTATCAAGGAGGTTTCTACGCGAATGCCTATACTTATCTTTTGACGTAGAGTTTTTTTGTGACAATATTTTTATTGTCAACGATCAAAGTATAGAAATAAGTACCTGGGTTCAGGTCTGTAACGGGGATTATTAAAGATTCTTGTGAAGGATCGAGCCTAAAATCATAAATGGGATTCCCTATGAAACTATTGATTACTACGCGAACATTTGCGCTTGAATTTTTTATTTTATAATCCAATTGTGCAGTTCTTACACTTGGATTAGGGTAGATTTCATCCAAATCCACATCTTTATGACTGAAATTATCTGAAGGTTGATCAGAAACTACATTGTAAACATTTTCAACTATAAATGCATCTCTGTTGTTAGAAGTATTGAAGAAATGTAAATCAAAGGTTCCTTTTGTGGCTGTGATTCCTAATTCAAATTCTATATAAATATTTGTTGTTACTTCCCCCGGCTCTAGTGTAAACCTAATTTGCGAAAGATCCTTTCTCGGGTCAAAGCAGTTATCTCCGATACAAATAAGAATGTTCTGTGAAGAACCAACATTCCCTTGCAAGTAGCGAAGGTAGTAAGTGGCACTTTCTTTAGCATCATTCTGAAGGATGAGCGTTTTTCTTTGGGTAGTATTTACCTTACCATTAAATTCAATTTTATCGCTCAACACACGTACTTGATTTGCAGCTACAAACTGTAGCGCAAACAACTGTAAGGTGATAAAAAGTGATAAAAATAATTTCATGTAAAGTCTAGTTCAATAAGTTTTTTGTTTCGTTAACAAAGATTTTCTCCCTCGTTTAGAAGTATATACGTATAAAAATACCAAATTGGTTCCACTTTATCGGTAGGTTTGGGTTAAAAAATGTTAACAATCATAAAATTTTTTTACAAATCACCGTTGAAAAAATTTTCCCGAAAACTCAAACTTCAAAAAAATGTAAGATGTACAGTAAATCGAATTAATTATCGGTAATAATTTGTATTTCATCATTTTCAGGGTAGGGGAGCTTTACATCGGGTTCATCAAAAAAGCTATACCGGTTTTTGTCCCTGATTTTTGGCGTTCTCCAGTCATTTATAGTTTTTCGACTGGGTCTTTCGTCAGCTCTCCATGTAAACCCTTCTAAACTTTGATCTCCTTCTTCAAATAAATGTGGCGGTGTAAAAGATGCTTCAGGTTTTATAGTATGGCTAATCCTTGAAACGGTTCCCTCTTTAAATTCCATGATTATCCTTCCACACAACAGCTTATTTAAACCTTTAATTGTAGTGTCGTTCTCTACTGCAAAATACAAGGACTCCCCATTTCCTTCCACATCCAACTTATCCATTTCGCTTTCTATAAAATACCCGGTCATCTTTCTTCCCTTAATTTGGTTAAAGTTGCCTATGGTGTCTCGAGTGATGGCAAAGGCATTATTCCTTAAAAAAGCCCTATCTATTTCCTGATTTGCAATCAAAAAATTAATACTGTCAGCTGTTATTTGGCTTTTATTGCTCCAAAGTACAGGGTCAGAATACAGATGAACAGTTGAGTCGGCATAAATATAAGCCATAGAATCTGACCTTCCAGCCAGCTCAGATTTAATCAAACGCATGTTAGGATAGGCTAGGGTATACTTTTCTTCTGCATTTTCCCCATCTTGGGTGATAAGTGTGTCGGCAATCATAAGCAAAGTATCCGTCTCAAAATACTTTCTTACCAGGGCATTCCCATAAACCTCAGAATACTGTCTGTCCTCCCAATACTTACCTTCATCACCGAAAACTTCTACATTCCTTTCCTTGTTTAGAATGCTTACATTCTTTTTGGCTTCATAATATTGAGCCTTTTCATCAAAGAAAAGTGTCTCTCCATACACAACGCTGTTATCGGACTCTACATCCCCATCATAAAAGCGAAAAATTTTATTTTCAGTGTCATAAAAACTTCCTTTTTGTGCATTTAGCTTATTGCCATCCTTGGATAGGATGTTGGTAAGCTTTTCTGTTTCTGCAATTTTGGTAGTAGTGTAGTAATAGAGTGTATTTGATTTCATGGTGTAGTCAGGATTTTCCAAGACCACCTTTTTATTGAAAGTAATTTTTTCAATTTTTGTTTCATACAACCCTTTTTCACTGGTTAGAACATTGGTGCTGTCTTTAACCATCCCTGAATTGAAATAAATTGCTTCTCCTGTAGCTCTGTTGTAATCCAAGAAGTCTGTATAAAGCGTTGTGCCCTCATTGACTAAAACCACATTGTTTCTTAACAGCGCAAGCTGAGTATCACCATCATATTCTGCATAACGACTAGTGACGGTAACTGAATCTTGTTTATCATCGATTTTTACATTGCCGAAAAGTTTGGCAATATTTTCCTCAGAATAGAAATGCGCCGAATCACAATAAATCAAGGAAGACTTGTGTTTCATAATTACATCTGTGATTAACCTTTCAAAACCTTTGCCTCCCAAAAGTGAGTCGGCTTGTAGGATTTCCACACGACTATTATTCTCCTGAGCCATTGTCTTTGAAAGACTCAAGCTAGTTAGTAAGCAAAATAAAATAATTCTGATATTTGTCATTCGAATTTATTTCCGAGGCAAAATTAATATAAAATAGTACTTTTGGTTTATGCTGGAACGATTTATCAATCATGTACGCAAAAATAAAATTTTAGATGTGCAATTACCCTATCTTGTTGCTGTAAGTGGAGGGGTAGATAGTGTCGTTTTGGCCCACTTGCTTACTTTGGCAGGGTTTAAAATCTCAATAGTTCATTGCAATTTTCAATTGCGTGGAGCAGCTAGTGATGCGGATGAGCTTTTTGTAATTGAGCTTGGCATACAATTGGGAGTGCCTGTGCACACCAAAACTTTTGATACCCATGCCTATATGGATAAACATGGGGTTTCGCTACAGATGGGGGCCAGAGATTTAAGGTACAATTGGTTTGAAGAGCTTAATTCCTGTATGGGTACTGGTGGGGTGATAGTTGCCCATCATGCTGATGATCAAATAGAGACAGTAATGCTCAACCTATTGCGTGGAACAGGGATAGAGGGTGTGTATGGCATGAGCAGTAAAAGGGATTTTATCCGAAGGCCTTTGCTTCCCTTTTCTAGAAAGGAAATAAAGACATTTTTGGAAAGGAATAACCTGCATTGGACGGAAGACCAGAGCAATGCCAAAACCATTTACAAAAGAAATTTTATTAGGCACAAATTTTTGCCTTTGCTTCTTGAGTTTGATCCTAAAGGGGCCGAGTTAATCCAATATAGTTTTGACAGACTGAAAGATACAGGAAAGGCATTTTTTTACCTTTTTGACCGGTGGGTGGATGAAAATGTTGTTTTAAATGATGGGTTTGAGGTATTGTCATTTTCAAGTATAGCAGGTCTGCCGGGGAAATCATCACTGCTTTTTTATTGGTTAAGAAGAAAAGGTTTTGTATATGCACAGATTGAGGATATCTTGTATGCTGTAGAACGTCAAGAATCAGGTAGACAATTTCTCTCAGAAGGTTGGCTATTAAATATCGATAGGGAGGGTTTGATTTTAGGAAAACAATATGAAGAGAGAAAACTTATCAAAATTGACCTGACTGATGAAGGGTTTGTCTTGGATAATAAGTACAGCTACAATTGTACCCGACTTGACCATTCAGTAGCACTGGATCGCTCAGCTCAAAATGCCTTATTGGATTTTGATTTGCTTAACTTTCCTTTGATCATAAGAAACTGGGAAAAGGGGGATAAGTTCATGCCACTAGGGATGCGAAATTTTAAAAAGTAAGTGATTTTTTGATTGATAGAAAAGTACCACTAATCAAAAAAATGAGGTGAAAGTTATGTGTTCTGGTGACAGCATCGTTTGGCTAGTGGGCTTTAGAATTGATGACAGGTTCAAAATCAGCAATCGAACCAAGAAGGTGTTTTATGTAAAAAAATTAAACCATGATAAATCCTTTTAAGAAAACCTATAGTCCGTCAGAGCAGAAAAAATTTACCTTTTTAGGAAAAGTTAATTTTTTCGAGGATTTAACTTTTGATGAAATGTCACAATTCTTACCGGCTATTCATCAAAGAAAGTATGTGCAAGATGAGGTGGTGTTTTTTAGAAATGATCCGAGCCAAGCACTGTATATCCTTGAAAAAGGGGAAGTGACACTGAATATCGATATTCGGACAGATTTTGAAACAATTATTAAAATCAATGAAGGGGAGCCTTTTGGGAGAATTCTCTGCTCGAGAACTCCAAAAGAATATATACAGCTATAGTAAGCACTGAGGAGGCTGTGTTATGGGTGATTCCAAATTATGCCATTTTGGATATCTTTCACAGCAATCAAAAGGTAAAGGCAA
This sequence comes from Cyclobacterium sp. SOCE241, assembly GCF_056867545.1. NCBI lineage: Bacteria > Pseudomonadati > Bacteroidota > Cytophagia > Cytophagales > Cyclobacteriaceae > Cyclobacterium > Cyclobacterium sp. SOCE241. Next base: position 4,886,041 of record NZ_CP149779.1, read on the forward strand.
AAATGATGAGTTCTCTTGCCACTTTCTATGACCGCAGAAACCAACAGCTTTTTCTTCTTACAAGAAGTCCTATGGGTTTTTTAACCTTGGACAGATGTTTGAATAATTATGAGGATTCCTTCATATAAAGCACATTCTTTAATATCTTAGCGCAAATTTTGATAAAACATTAATCTAAATCGATTATAAAAGATGACAAAAGTAACCGTAGTCGGAGCCGGAAATGTTGGTGCCACATGTGCTGATGTATTGGCTTACCGAGAAATAGCAGAGGAAATTGTCTTAGTAGACATCAAAGAAGGTGTGGCTGAAGGCAAAGCTCTAGACATCTGGCAAAAAGCCCCTATCAATGCATATGATAGTAGGACTGTAGGGAGTACCAATGATTATTCTAAAACTGCCGGATCAGATGTGGTTGTGATAACATCAGGTTTACCACGTAAGCCGGGGATGACCAGAGATGATTTGATCGAAACCAATGCAGGTATTGTGAAAATGGTTACAGAAAATGTAATCAAACATTCTCCGGATGCCATTATCATTATCGTTTCAAATCCATTGGACGTAATGACTTACCAAGCACATATTGTATCTAAATTACCAAGAACAAGAGTGATTGGTATGGCCGGTATCCTTGATACAGCAAGATACAGAGCTTTCTTGGCGGAAGCACTTAACATCTCCCTAAAGAAATCCAAGCGATATTAATGGGTGGACATGGTGATACCATGGTGCCATTGCCTCGATACACGACGGTTGCAGGTATCCCTGTTACTGAATTGATCGATAAGGATACTTTAGACGCGATCATCGCAAGAACAAAATCAGGAGGAGGAGAACTTGTTAAGTTGATGGGGACTTCCGCATGGTATGCACCGGGATCTGCAGCTGCCCAAATGGTAGAAGCAATTGTTAAAAATCAAAAAGAGTATTCCCTGTTTGTGTTAAGCTTGAAGGAGAATATGGAATTGACGACTGTTACCTAGGTGTGCCGGTAATACTTGGTAAGAATGGTATTGAGAAAGTGATTGAATTGGATTTGAATGATGATGAAAAAGCATTGTTAGAAGTTTCGAGAAATCATGTAAAAGAAGTGATGTCGGTTTTGGATAAAATCGGCAACAAATAATTAAGTAATTGAGCTTTTTATGGAAATCCCAACTTTGATTAGTTGGGATTTTTTTGTTGTTTTGAGAGTAGTTGATACATATTAAAAGACAATAGCCTATTGAAAAATCTGCTGGTAATTTTATTAGTTTTGGTGTTTGGATTTATTGGCTTTTTGCTGGTAAAAAGCGATTTTTTTAACTCAAAATTAAATGGGATGGAAGTAATTCCTCCAAACGCCATTTTTGTTTTTGAGACAAATGACCCGGTAGGCTATTGGAACAATTTGGTCAACCAGCCTGTGTGGGAGAAACTTCACAATATCCCTGCTCTGGCGACGGTGGAGTCTCAATTGATTTTATTAGACAGTGTTACAGGTAAAAATGGAAATCTGGACAAATACCTCAAAGGACAACGGTTTAGGTTATCTATGCACCCCACAGGCAAAGGAGCTTTTGGTTTTCTAATTGCCGTTGCATTTAACAATGAGCAGTTTTTAGAATTTATTGAAAAGCTAAAGTCTAGCCCAAACCAAGAAGGTAAAGGATTGAGAAAGAGACTTTACAGTGGAGTAGAGCTTTACGAAATACAATCTGAGGCAGAATCTCAGGCTTTTACATTCGCCCTTTATGAGAATGTATTGATGGGAAGCCATACTTCGTTTTTGGTAGAAGATGGTATTAGATATGCCAAATCCCTTGAGTTAAAAAACTTCAAGCAATCCTATCCTCATTTGTTTCAGCCCTCCAAACCATTGAATTCCCAAGGAGTATTGAGACTATCCGGAGAAGGATTTGCCGCGTTAGTAAATGAATTGACTGCTAACAATGCAGAATTATTGTTGCGAAAATTAAGGGAAAATAAATTGTCTGCTAATTTAATTCCTTCCTTTAGGGATTCATCCCTGTCATTTAGTGGCCAATTTTTCACAGATGGCAAATCCGGTGTCATGCAGACCATTGGAGACACCCCTAATGGCATGTCCTTTGCGCCGGTCATTAGCAATAGGGCAGCCTGGATTACCCAGTATCTGTTTCCAAATTTCAGTGGGTTCAACCAAGTGCCAAATAGGGCTTTTTCGCCTAGACCTCTTATTGCCACAACCCTAGAAGAAAGTGAAGAAATAAAAGCCTTTATCAATGGACTTGGAGGAGAGGCAACCATGGTTCTTGAGGAAAATCTATTTGATAAAAATCCCAATCAAATCCTGTTGCTTAACCCTGAAAATACTGAGCGCAGGTACAAGAATTTAGAAAAATTTGCTTTGGAAGTTAGTCAGGATGATAGTACTAAACTCTTCAAAGAGTTTTTTATGGGCAAGGAAATATTTATGCTTGACATAGAAGAATTCCCTGCCCATATTTTTAAAGGGAACTTCACCGGGTTTTCTAAAAGTTATATTTCCATGGCAGGAGGGCACCTAATTATTGGCAATAGTCTTAAGACTGTAAAAAACCTTTTGGAAGACCATTACAATGACAATACTTGGGGTAAGTCTCTATCATATAAAGATATTTTAAAAGATCAAAATAACGGGGCACCTGTCCGGATAATTGTAAACAATGACCGTTTTTACCCTATTTTAATAAGAAATAGCGATCCTTCTTGGAGCCCTGTGTTTCAAAAATATGAACCTGTATTTCGTTCTTTCGACTGGCTTAATATTTCTATATTTAAAGAGGGTAATGCTGAGATCAAGTTAAATATTAACTTGGGAAAAGCAGATGCTAACAAGCAATTGGTGCTTACAGAATCCAATAGTACTGACTTCGGTAAACCGCTGATATATGGGCCTTCCGGTATTCGGAATTTTAATGATAAAAGTACTGATTTCTTGGTTCAGGATGAGGATCATTATATTCATTTGGTTAGTGAGGAAGGAGAGAAGGTATTCGCTCAACAAATTCCGGGAGCGATTGTAGGCGAAGTACATCAAATAGACTATTATAAAAATGGTAAGCTTCAGTTGGTTTTTGCTACCCAAGACTTTATTTATGCCTTGGACAGGTATGGGAATTTGTTACCAGGATATCCTATTCCTGTGGAAGCCGGTAAAGAAATTGCGTATTTAAACGTTTTGGATTATGACAATAATAGGAATTACAGATTTTTTGTAGGCACTAAAGACGGGGACTTGTTATTATTTGATCAGAAAGGCAATCTTTTGGAAGGTTGGAACCCCAATGACAACAATAGTGGGCCATTAAGTTATTTACCTAGCCACCATAGGGAAGCCGGTTTGGGCGATTTTATGATAAGTATTCATTCGAATGGAAAGCTAAACTTGTACAATCGCAGAGGAGAATTGAGAATTGGAGGAGGCGTGCTCCTCGGTAATGGTGTAAATACAGGATTCGCCATTGAGGAAGGAATTAATAATGAGCCTTCTAAACTTGTAACCATTAATGAGGAGGGGGAAGTGATTAAGCTAAACTTCAAAGGGGAAATTACTTATAGGAACCAACTGCTTCGTCCTGATACGGATACTCGGTTTAGCCTAGTGAATGACCAGAGCAAGAACGAATATGTATGGGTGGTAGAGGAGTATAACAAACTCAAGGTGCTTCGGCCAAATGAACAGCAATTATTTGAAATGAGCATTCCCTCAAATGATATGGAATATAAATATTTTTCTTTTGGGGAAGGGAATGAGATTTTTGCGGTTTTAGATAAGGTTCAGGAATTCGCCTATCTTTATAATGCCAAAGGCCAATTGATTAATCAGAAACCAATAAGTGTTAGTCAGAGCCTTTGGATCCATTTTTCCGGAAGTGATAATGCCTATACGCTGGTGACCCTTTTTGGAGATAAACTTTACGAATACAAAATACCATTATAATACCTGACCAATGATTGGTTTTAATAAAGAGAGAATTTTAACAATGAATAATTGCATGCGAAATACTATAGGAATTTATTTTTTATTTTTTAGGCTTTGTTTCATCCTTGCAAGCACAAGTATTCGATTCCGGTTCTCTTATATTGGAAGATACCACCGATCACAATAATTTCAGTTCTCCTTACCACACAACCTATACTTTTTTTATAACCTGAATGAACCCAATTATAATCCGGAAATCGCTGCCAAGGCATTGAATATGGAGGGGAGTGAAGGGCAAGATGCCGCAGCTTTGGCAGTCAAACTAAAGCAGGTTTTTGATGGTAAAGGTGTTTATGTTCGAATGAATACCGTACCAAATACAGCTGAATATAGAGATACCCTGAGAAATGGACAGCATGTATTTGTATTTGATGAGTTAATACTCCCTTCAGTTTATTTAGAGAAAGTCGGAGATCGTTGGAAGTTTTCTTCGGCCACTGTTAAAAATATAAAAGCATTACACCAAGAAACCTATCCCTTGGGGACAGCTAAATTGCTTGATATATTGCCTAGAATAGGTAGCCAAAGTTATTTTGGTCTTTACTTATGGCAGTTAACAGGTATTTTCTTTTTAGTCTTGATGGTTTTTACAAGCCATAAGCTTTTCACGCTGCTGATCGATCGACTCTTTTATTACTTTCTTATTAAATCCGGTTATGGGCAAATTGCTAAACAGTACTTATTGCCAGTAGCGAGAATAATAAGTATTTACATAATAATTTTGCTCCTGGCTATTTTTATTCGGGTTTTACAACTTCCGATTAGTGTGGCCTCTTGGGTTACCATACTCCTGAATGCTGCAGAACCTTTTATCGTTACGGTCATCTTTTATAAGTTGGTCAATGTACTATCAGCTTATATGGCTAGGATGGCTGATAAGACAACTTCTACCCTTGATGACCAGTTGGTGCCTTTGGTGCGAAAGACCCTTAAGACCTTTGTCATTGTAATTGGTTCGTTATTTATATTGAAATATGGTTTACGGATTGATATTGTACCATTCCTAACCGGGTTGTCAATTGGTGGTCTTGCCTTTGCTTTGGCCGCACAGGATACCATTAAAAATTTCTTTGGTTCCGTTATGATTTTTATAGACAAACCATTTCAGGTAGGTGATTGGATTACTAGTGGGGAAGTAGATGGGACAGTAGAAGAAGTAGGCTTTCGTTCAACCAGGGTCAGGACTTTTAGAAACTCATTGGTTTATATACCTAATGGTAAAATTGCTGATGCCACCGTAGATAACCATGGACTGAGAAAATATCGGAGGTTTTATACCAATATTACCATCACCTATGATACTCCTCCAGAGTTGATAGAGGTTTACTTAAGTGGCTTACGTAAGATTGTTCAAAATCACCCTAAGACTAGAAAAGACTATTACAATATTTATTTGAACAATCTTTCAGCTTATAGTTTGGATATTATGTTCTATGTCTTTTTTAAGGTGCCTACTTGGCCGGAAGAACTAAAGGCAAGAGAGGATTTGATTCTATCGGCAATTCGACTTGCCAATGAATTAGGGGTTAGGTTTGCTTTTCCAACGCAAACATTACATATGGAAACCTTTCCTGAGAAAAAGGGGCTGATGCCTGTTTATGAAGATGATAAGGCTGCCTATCAGAAGCGTCTGGATGCATTTATCAATACAGAAAAAAGAGAGGATAAAAATTAAAACTCACTGAGCTGATAGCTTACTTTATTTTCTTCCTAATATGAAATGCCCTTAACTGTCCGACAAGGAATAATAACCTCAAAGACTGTGGATTTAGTTAATTTCTAAATAGAATGGTTTGATTTTTGAACCTGTTATTCCAAATAAATTTTTAGCTAAATCGAAGAATTATGGAATTTGAAAATAAAGTTGCAGTAATTACTGGAGCCAGTAGTGGTATTGGCAAAGCAATAGCTACCACGCTTTCCGAAAATGAATGTACGGTCATTTTGGCAAGTAGAAGCATTGAAAAGTTAAAAAATATCCAAGCAAAATTGCCTCATAAAAGCATGGCGGTGGAAATGGATGTAAGTAATAGTCAAAGCGTGTCCCAGGGTTTTAAGAAAATCAAGGACAAATACAGTCGTATTGATATCTTGGTAAATGCTGCCGGTGTAATGCCTTTGAGCTATATGAAGAACAGGCACCTTGAGGAATGGTTGCAGACCATAGATGTAAATGTAAAGGGAGTGCTTCGCTGTATCTATGAAGTATTGCCGGAAATGAAGCGCCAAAAGTCCGGACATATTGTAAACATTACATCCGTGGATGGCAAAGAGTTGTATCAGGGAGGAGCCATTTATGGGGCGTCAAAAGCTGCGCTTATTGCCCTGTCAAGAGCCATGCGAATGGAGTTGTCTCCGGAATTTAATATTCGGGTAGCCTCTATTGAGCCGGGAACTGTAGCCACGAATCTAAGAGATGATATAACCGACAAAGAATTGCTGGAGGACAAAGATTATGGGGGAGATGAGGCCAAGCTTCAACCGGAAGACATTGCTCAGGCTGTTTTATATGTCTTAAATCAGCCAGTCACAGTCAATGTTAATGAATTATTGATCAAACCTACCGGGAAAGCCTAGTTTTCTCATTTATAGTTATTCGAATTTTTTGTAACCAGCTGAATAGCTCTCGCCACAATTTTTAGAATGCTATTTAGTTATGGTTGCCACTTTTTTATTTCTACGGACTATATTTAGATTGTTTTATAATTGCTAAAACGGTTTGATATTAATATTTCTTTTACCTATACTTACTAAATCAATAGGGAGGTTCAGATAATTGCTTTAATAAATATTTTTTACCAGGATTAGGTAAGATATTATCTGTTGCTAGGGTATAAAGCATGTTATCGACCTCCATTCAAAATTTCATATTTGGCATAATATAAGGGGTGAAATGAGAATTGAATAGAACAAAAAAACAAATGAATGAATAATTGTACTCTAGTTGTATTGCTGTTGTTTGTTTCCTCATTGTTCTCCTGCAGCAATAAGAGCGATGTCATTAGTCCTGAATTAAAAAACATAACGGAAAGTGTCTATGCCTCAGGCTTTATAAAGAGTGAACATCAATATGAAGTTCAGGGAAAGATAAATGGTCTTATTGAAAAGGTATTTGTAGAGGAAGGCTCTTTGGTAAAAAAAGGGGATCCTATTTTTCAATTGGATAATGAAAACACAAAAATTGCTACTGAAAATGCGAGGCTTGCATCGGTGGCCGCTGATTTTTCGGTTAACGAAAATAAATTGCTTGATGCAGAAAATGCCATAGCTCTTGCAAAAAAGAAATTGACCAATGACTCCTTATTGTATCTGCGACAAAAAAGCTGTGGAGCAAAAGTATTGGGACTAAAGTGACTTTAGAAAAAAGGCAATTGGACTATGAAAATGCAAAATTGAACCTAGCTACTGCCCGCACCAATTATGAGGAGGTCAAGAGACAACTTGAACTACAGTCCGAACAAAGCAAAAATAATTTAGAGATCGCGAAATTATTGGAAAATGATTATGTCATTAAAAGTGAGGTAGATGGACGGGTTTATAAGGTAAATAGAGAAGAGGGGGACCTAATCAATGGTTCAGAGGCAGCGGCTGTGATTGGGGGTGCTGATTTTTTAATTGAACTGAATATTGATGAATTTGATAGAGTAAAAGTGAATAAAGGTCAGCGGGTTTTTATTAGAATGGATAGCTACCAGTCTCAAGTTTTCGAAGCTGAGATAATTTCCATTGATCCAATGATGAATTCACGTACAAGGTCTTTTCAGGCAGAGGCGAAGTTTATCAAAAGGCCTGCCCAACTTTTCCCCAACCTGACAGTAGAGGCCAGTATTATAATCCAAACCAAAGAAAAGGTTTTAACCATCCCAAGAAATTATTTATTCAATGACTCTTCTGTGATACTGGAAGGGGGGAGTCCGGACGGTTTCAACAGGCCTAATGGATTATGATTTGGTAGAAATTAAAAATGGTATTGATGGAAATACAAGGATAGAATTGCCGGAATAATGAAGGTCAAACACATCACAGAGATTTCCGGAGCCTTGATGAGAGCCAGATGGAAGCAGACATTTGTTGCTGCTGTGGGTGTGACTTTCAGCATAGCTTTGTTTATTTCCTTATTGGGTTTTATGGAGGGTTTAAACCAATTATTGGATGGGATAGTGTTGAATAGAACCCCACATGTAAGACTTTACAACGATATCCTTCCTTCCAAAATACAGCCTATTGAGTTGAGTGAAGATTTCAAAGGCCATTATAACTTTATAAGCTCAGTAAAACCTACCAATTCGCGAAAAGAAATATACAATGCTCCCCAAATAATCAATAAGCTTTCTATGGATAACAGGGTATTGGGAGTGGCCCCCAAAGTAACTGCTCAAGTTTTCTATAACTTAGGCAATATAGATTTGAATGGGATAATAAATGGGATAGATCCCGCGAAGGAAGCAGCTTATTTTTCCTTCAATGATTATGTCTTTGCTGGAAATTCTTTGGATCTCAATCATGTAAACAATAGCATAATTTTGGGTCAAGGAGCTGCCAATACCATGCGGGCTAAGGTTGGTGATATTGTCACGGTCACAAGCACAGAAGGAGAGCAGTTTTCCTTAAAAGTCATTGGGTTTTTTCAGTCCGGTATCTCTGAGATAGACAAAGTACAGAGTTTTGCCAGCTTGTCAACTACTCAGAAAATACTTGGTGAAAATAATAATTACATCAGTGACATTCAAGTAAAACTAAAGGACTTAAACCGGGCGCCGGCAATTGCCAAAGAATATGAGCACTTCTTTAAAATTGATGCAGAGGATATTCAAACGGCCAATGCTCAGTTTGAAACTGGAAGCGGAGTGCGGTCTATTATTTCCTACGCTGTAGGGGTTACCTTATTGATAGTATCGGGATTTGGTATCTATAATATTCTTAATATGCTTATATATGAAAAAATGGATACCATTGCCATACTTAAGGCTACAGGATTTGCCGGTAATGATGTGAAGAAGATTTTCATTTCAATTTCTCTGAGTATTGGTGTTGTTGGCGGATTTGTAGGTGTGCTTTTTGGTTTCTTGCTTTCCTTAACCATAGATGCCATCCCCTTTGACTCTCCAACGATGCCGATGGTAACTACTTATCCGATTGACTATGGTATTCAATATTATTCCATAGCCGCAATATTCGCCTTGGTGACTACTTTTTTGCTGGCTGGTTCCCTGCCAAAAAAGCAAGTAAGGTTGACCCTGTGGTCATTATTAGAGGAAAATAAATGGAAAACAATATTATTTTAGAGGCCAAGACCATCAGCAAATCCTTTTTAAACCCCGTAAAGGTTGATGTATTGAAAGATGTTTCATTCAGCCTTTCCAGAGGGGAGTATGCTTCTATTATTGGTAAATCAGGCAGTGGAAAATCCACTCTCCTCTATATTCTTTCCACCATGGATTCGGATTTTAAAGGGGACCTTATAATAGATGGAATAAGTGTCAAAGGCAAATCTGAAAGACAGTTGGCTGCTATAAGAAATGAGAAGATCGGCTTTGTGTTTCAATTTCATTACTTGTTAAATGAGTTTTCGACCTTGAAGAACGTGATGTTACCGGGCTTTAAGTTGGATAAATTAAGTGAAGAAGAATTAGAACACAATGCCTATGGATACCTGAAAGATTTAGGCATAGAGAAATTGGCGCATAAAATGGCTTATCAATTGTCTGGTGGAGAAAAACAGCGGGTGGCCATAGCCAGAGCCATGATCAATGATCCGCTGATTATCATGTGTGATGAGCCCACAGGTAATTTGGACAGCAAAAATGCTGACATTGTGTTTAACATATTTAAAGAACTTACCGAGGCTTATAACAAAACACTTTTGGTGGTGACTCATGATATGGATTTTGCAAATAAAACATCACGCATCATTGAACTGGGTGATGGTAAGCTTTTGAGAGGATAATTTATTTCCTGAATTTCATGCATTCTGCTTTTATATAAGTCGAGCCAGATTTTATAAACAAGTTTCAAAAACATATAAAGCTCTGCATAAAACCCCAATTATTTTTTATAACTACTGGTTATCACTACATTGGTAGTGGGTTTATCGCCCGGACTACTTCTAGGTTAAAGCGGCCTGATTTTTAAGTGATTTCAGCACGTATAGAAAGTATATTGTATAACGACTCTAAAACCAAATAAACAATGGTAAGTAGGAAGGTAATGGTAATTGTCTTTTTTGCATTAGGCTTATTCAATGCCTGTCAGGACAAAGAAGGGATTGAACAAGCGGGTGGTTTGCAAATCATCCGGATTGAACATGACAATCAAACAGAGCTGTTTCTAGAGGATGTTGCAGCAAATTACACCAGCATTCCTTTAGAGATGACTGAAGAAAGTTTAATAGGTTATATAGACAATATTGCAGTCTCTGAAAATTTCATTTATGTCAATCATGCAAAAGGTATACTTCAATTTAACCATGCAGGGAAGTATATCAAAAACATAGGAGAAAATGGGGAAGCTCCTGGAAACTACAGACAGGTAAGGTCCATGATTATAGATCCGGCGGATCAGTCAATTGTTGTTACAGATTATGTATTGAGAAAGAGCTTGAAATTCAATGAGAATGGTAAGTTATTGGCTGAATCTGAAAGTTTGTCATCTCCACCCATTTTTATTGCATCAATACCTGAGGGTTATGTGATAATAACAGATGACATTATTAAAGATGAAAATTCGAGCATTCTTTCAATTAATAATTTTTTTATTCAAGACAGGGAATTTGTAAAATTAGATAGTTTAAAACCTATAATGTCAAAGGTAGAAAGTTTTGGTGGATCCATTTGGCGTCATCCTTCCTTTATTACACGGTCAGATTCCATAAATTTTCTATTTTTCCCTATTGGCCCGTTCAATGAACAGATAGAAAGAGATACACTGTTTCAGATAAACCAAAACGGTGATTTTATTCCCCATTTAAAATTCCAATTCTCAGAAAATGTAATCAATGAAGAAGGGAAGAGGGTGTTTTTCATTGAAAAGATGGAAGTCAATGAAGCCTACTACTTGGTGACCTATCATTATGAAGGAAATTATTATCTCTTTGGTTACGATAGGAAAAAGGGTAATTCTTGGCTGGTAAAGGATGGATTGAGGGTAAAGAACCTGGAAGGCTATTATCTCCCAAAGTCAAATGGAATTTCTTATTTAATGACGGAGGGAGTTTCTGAAATAAAAGGTGAAGAACCAAATCCTATGATTCACTTGATTGATTGGGGGAAATAAAATCACTTTATTTCTTACCTACCCATATTCCTAAAGAAAATGCATGTGATGCCAATTATGGAAATTGATACTTCGGGTTTAATTAACTTGTGATAAGCCATCTTTTGTTAGGTATTAGTCGATTTGGCCTCTTACGATATGAAAAGATTTTTAGTTTTACTCAGCCTTGTTATTCTAACAAATATTCCGTTTTCATGTGTTGATGATTGTGGGCCTTTTAATCCCTTGGAGTCCAAAATCACCGAATTGTATGTCTTAGTAGGTAGCTTAACTTCTTCTGGTTTTAGAGGAACAAAATCGACTGACTTTGGACTAGCGGCCATTCAAATTGGGATTGCTGACCTGGATTATACCGAAGTCATGGCATCCATTGCTCGGCCTCGATTTTCCTTTATTAATGCAGCCATAGCTTGCAGTCCCCGCTTACCTGAACCTACACAGGCAATTGAATCAATGGTCATCACCTCTCAATCAACTGTGTATGCTCAAGGGCATGAATTCTTGCCTGGGGAACAACTGAATGAGCTATTTAAAATAAATGGAAACCAAACGATAGCTGAGCATATCACCAAGCAAAAAAATGATATTGAGCTTTTTGGAAATATAGGCTCAACTATTAATTTCCAACTATTAGAGCAACCTGATAGTACCATCAATCAAACCTTCACCTTTGATATTAAATTTTCTGATTTAAGTGAGATGGTAATAAGAACAGATGTTTTTGAGGTGAGTAACTAAAAAATACCGAATTTTATTTCACTTGTAAGCGAATCATCTATACCAGAATCACTTCAACTCCTTTTTCTTCAAGCATTTCTACATAATGTGCGGATAAATTTTTGTCTACAATTAATGTGTCTATGTCTTCAATCTTGGCAATCTTACCAAAACTTTTTTACCAAATTTGCTGCTGTCTGCTAAAACTATGGTTTTTTGGGCAGAAGCAATCATAATGCTGTTTAGGTGCGCTTCCAATAAATTGGAAGTAGTCAGCCCAAATTCTGGATCAATACCGTCTACACTGATAAATAATTTGCTGCAGGCAAAATCCTTTATCATGTTTTCGGCAAAATGACCAACGACTGAGCTGCTACTCTTACGCACCACACCGCCCAACTGTACAACCTCAGCCTTAGGAACATCCATTAATGCCATGCTAACATTCATCGCCGCAGTTAAAACGGTAAGAGAAAGTGTCCTTGGTATGGATTGGGCAAAGGCCAAAACCGTTGTGCCGGAGCCAATAATTATGACATCATCTTGAACTAGCAATTCGGATGCCTTTTTAGCTATGGCATTCTTTTGGCTGACTTGGACCAGCCGCTTTTCGGTGACAGGTTTATCATTGACATAGGGAGATACAGGAGTGGCACTTCCATGTGTCCTGAATAGCAAGCCCTTTTCTTCCAAAATTCTAAGGTCTTTCCTCACCGTGACCATTGTGACATCCATTTCTCTACTCAAAGCAGCTACACTTACATAACCTGCTTCCTTAAGCTTGTCTAATATGTATTTGTGTCTTTTAGCAATAATCATAATTCGAGAAATAATGAGGTTCAAATATACGAAAATGATTTCCTTTTGTTTCTTTTTATTTCTCTTTGTGTTACTTTAGTGGGGTAAATAGCCGGCAATGTATAGAGAAAACAGTTTATCGAGAATCAAAGAGGAAAAGGGGAGTTGGGACCTGGTAATTATTGGAGGGGAGCCTCCGGGTTAGGGGTCGCTTTGGATGCTTTGTCCAGAGGATTAAAAGTCTTATTGCTAGAAAAATCAGATTTTGCTAAAGGGACTTCCAGCAGAAGTACAAAATTGGTGCACGGCGGTGTTCGCTATTTGGCTCAGGGAGAAGTGGGGTTAGTGTTAGAAGCCTTAAAAGAGCGTGGGAGGTTATTGAAAAATGCGCCGCATCTAACCATTAATCAGCCCTTTGTAATCCCACTTTACACCTATTTTGACCGCCTAAAGTACGGGGTAGGTCTTAAAATTTACGACTGGATGGCAGGTAGTTTACGCTTGGGGAAATCCAAGTTCGTTTCTAAGGAAGAGACAATAAAAAGGCTGCCTCAAATCAAACAGAAAGGCTTAAAAGGGGGATTTTGTACCATGATGGTCAGTTCGATGACGCAAGGTTAGCCTTGGCCATTGCACAGACCTGTATTGAAATGGGGGTTGTATTCTTAATTATGCCAGGGTTAATAAATTGACCAAAGGTGAAGATGGAAAAATTAATGGTTTGGTCTTTAGGGATTTAATTGGTAAAACCAATTATAGGATTTCTGCCAAATCTGTTGTCAATGCAACCGGGGTGTTTGCTGACAAAATCCTGCAAATGGATAACCCTGATGCCAGAAAAATGATCCAACCAAGTCAGGGAATCCACCTGGTCATGGACAGCTCATTTTTGGGTGGAGTGGATGCTTTAATGATTCCGGAGACCTCTGATGGAAGGGTATTGTTTGCAGTGCCTTGGGAAGGGAAGTTGGTTGTGGGTACTACCGATACCTTGGTGAAAAAGCCTAAGATGGAACCAAAACCTTTGGCTTCTGAAATAACTTTTATATTGGAAACAGCCAAAAATTATTTGGTAAGACCACCAAAAAGATCGGATGTACTTTCAGTTTTTGCAGGCTTGAGACCACTTGCTGCCCCAAAAGAGGGAAGCACAAAAACCAAAGAAATTTCCAGAAGCCATAAAGTTATTGTTTCAAAAAGCAATTTAATTACCATTACAGGTGGCAAGTGGACCACCTTTAGGAAAATGGGTGAAGACACGGTAGATATCCATTTTAAAAATCATGGTTTACAAAAATTAGAAAGCACATCTGCAGACCAGCATCTTCACGGCTATAGCGAAGAGAGAATTAAGGGTCATTTACAGTTATATGGAACAGATGCCGCATTGGTTTTAGATTTGCAAAAGCAAAGGCCTGAATTGGCCGAACGATTGCATGAAGGTTATCCTTATACCGGTGCGGAAGTGGTGTGGGCTGTTAGGAAAGAAATGGCTTTCAAAATCGAGGATTTCCTCTCGCGACGTTGTAGGATATTATTACTCGACGCCAAAGCTTCCATGCAAATGGCGCCCAAAGTTGCCGAAATTATGGCAAAAGAACTTGAGAAAGATGAGGTTTGGATAACTGAAGAGTTGGAAGAATTTAATAAATTAGCCAAGAAGTACTTAATAAAATAGCTAAAATTCAATGAACCCAAATAATCAATATTTAATGGCGATGGACCAGGGAACCACCAGTTCAAGGGCCATAATTTTCAACAAAGAAGGCCAGATTGTGGCCTCTGCTCAAAAAGATTTCGAACAATTTTTTCCTAAAACAGGCTGGGTTGAACATGATCCAAAGGAAATATGGACTTCGCAAGCCTCAGTGGCCACCGAAGCCATCACCAAAGCCAATATAACTTCGAGTCAAGTTGCAGCCATAGGTATCACCAACCAAAGAGAAACGACCATTATTTGGGACAGAGAGACTGGAGAGCCTGTTTTCAATGCCATTGTATGGCAGGATCGGAGAACGGCTGCTTTTTGTAATAAGCTAAAAGAGGAAGGTCATTCGGACTTGGTTCAAAGCAAGACAGGTTTGATAATCGATGCTTATTTTTCAGGGACAAAGATTAAATGGATACTTGACAATGTAGACGGCGCTAGGGAGAAAGCTCAAAAAGGAGAGCTGTGTTTCGGTACTGTGGACAGCTGGCTTGTATGGAAAATGACCGCCGGGAAAGAGCACATTACAGACATTACCAATGCCAGCAGAACCATGCTTTTCAATATTCATGAAAGACAATGGGATGAGGAATTGCTAGAACTTTTGGATATACCGATTGCTATTTTGCCTGAAGTTAAATCAAGTAGTGAAGTATATGGGCATACTTCTGGGAATTTATTGTCTGCAAAAATACCTATTGCAGGCATTGCAGGTGACCAGCAAGCAGCGCTGTTTGGCCAACTGTGTACAGATCCGGGAATGGCCAAGACCACCTATGGGACCGGCTGTTTTTTGGTAATGAATACGGGGGAAAAGCCTGTGAAATCCAATAATAAACTTTTGACCACTGTGGCTTGGCAAATAGGAGATAAGGTCAATTATGCTTTAGAAGGAAGCGTATTTATTGGAGGGGCAGGGATTCAATGGCTCAGAGACGGGCTTTCCTTATTTCAAGATGCCAAAGACAGTGAAGCAATGGCATCAGGTTTGGAGGACAATGGCGGTGTGTATTTTGTTCCCGCTTTAACTGGGATGGGAGCACCCTATTGGGATCAAGAAGCCAGAGGAGCATTTTTTGGTATCACCAGAGGGACCACTAAAGCACATATGGCCAGGGCCGGATTAGAAGCCATAGCATTTCAAGTGCATGATGTATTAAAGGCAATGGAAAAAGATGCAGGCGAAGAAACCAAAGAAATGCGTGTAGATGGTGGGGCCACTGCTAATAATTTCTTAATGCAATTTCAAGCAGATCTAAATCAATGTTCGATTAAGAGGCCTGAAATCATCGAAACTACAGCGTTGGGTGCAGCCTATTTAGCCGGACTTGCGGTAGGCTATTGGGATGATTTGGATGAAATAAGAAGTTTATGGAAGGCGGATGAATCTTTTGAACCCAAACAGGATGCTACAAGCATGCTTCCTACTTTAAACTACTGGCACAAAGCAGTAGAGCGTTCATTAAATTGGCTAAATGATTAAATATGAACGTTTATATAGCTGAATTTATTGGAACAGCCTTGCTTTTGGCTATGGGGTCAGGAGTAGTAGCTAATGTAGTTTTGAATAAAACCAAAGGTCAAAATTCAGGGTGGATAGTTATCACCACTGCATGGGCTTTAGGCGTATTTATAGGAGTGGTAGTTGCCGGACCTCATAGTGGGGCTCACTTGAATCCCGCAGTTAGTCTGGCTTTGGCAGTCGTGGGAGATTTTGGATGGGAGTTGGTGCCAGGTTATATTATATCCCAGGTTTTGGGCGCTATGCTCGGAGCCGGAGTAGCTTATTTGATCTACAAAGACCATTTTGACATAACAGATGATCCGGGGTTAAAATTTGCCCCTTTTGGTACAGCGCCTGCCATTAGAAACTTGTCTTCAAACTTTATATCTGAAGTAGTTGGTACTTTTGTACTTATTATTGTTATCCTTTATTCTACAGGTCCGGTGATAGATGATGGAAATGCAACACCTATTGGCTTGGGTTCCATAGGTGCATTGCCAGTTGCTTTTTAGTTTGGGTTATTGGCCTTTCCTTAGGCGGTACTACTGGTTATGCCATCAATCCGGCCAGAGATTTGGGTCCAAGGTTTATGCATCAGTTACTTCCTATCAAGGGGAAAGGTAGCTCCGATTGGAGTTATAGTTGGGTGCCTATTGTTGGACCGCTCGTAGGGGCTGCTTTAGCCGGAGGACTATTTTTACTTCTGGGTAACACCCCAGCAACCTAAATAAAGGATTTTAAGGTCAATGGGTGGAATAGCTAACCCTAGGTTTGGATTAATTTTGACGGTATTGCTTCTTCAACAATACCGTCAAATTGTAAATCATTTGTAGGTCAGAGAGTAATCCGAGGTAGTAAGCGTCTTTAGCCCAAAATTAACAATAGACATTCTGTTATTTGCTGAGATTACTTCAAAATCTGCCACTTCGTTGCCGATTCAATTTCACCCAAACGATGGTGTTGTAATATAAATTTTAAACAGGCTGATATTTTAGCGAGTAATACACCCTTAGCGAACCTAAGACATTCAGGTTTAATTTAAGAGTTGGGGTGTCAAGGTTTAGTTTTTCAACTAGTAACTCCTTCCTAAGATTTGAATTCTATTGGAGTCCAGTTTAATAAAGATAAATAGCAAAATGGTAAAAGACCAAAGGGAAGATCCTCCATAACTAAAAAATGGAAGGGGAATACCCACCACAGGAAACAGGCCGATGGTCATGGCTATATTTATGGTGAAATGGAAAAACAATAAGCTTACAACACAATACCCATATATCCTTGAAAAGCGTGTTTTTTGTCTTTCTGCCAAAAACACCAGCCGAAGCAATAAAGCCACAAATAATGAAATCATAACCAAACTGCCGATCCATCCAAATTCCTCTCCTAATGTGCAGAAAATAAAATCCGTATGTTGTTCAGGAACGAAGTCAAACTTTGTCTGGGTACCTTCAAGGTAACCCTTCCCAAATAGTCCACCGGAGCCAATGGCGATTTTAGATTGAGTAACATTCCAACCTACACCCAAAGGGTCTACCCCCGGATCAAACAATACCATGATTCTGTTTTGTTGGTGATCGGGGAGTTTTTCTACTACATAGTCCAGACTTAAAGCATAGGCGGTCATTATGCAGCCTAAAAGGAGAAATCCCAATGCATTTTTCCAAGACTTTTTACTCAATATTATCAGCAAAAGAATTAGTGCAGCAATACTACCAAACAGGTAAAGATTGTTTTCAATGGCGAGGGTAAGGATTGTCAGCCCCACTAAAGCCAGCCCGATAACATAGTACTTCTGTGGCATGCCTTCTCTGTATAGCATGATAAAAAAAGCACTATAGACCATGGCTGTACCTGTATCCGGTTGAAGTAAGATAAGCGCGATGGGTAAAAAGATCAGTCCTACAGCCTTCATTTGATCTTTAAGCTTACTTAAATCAAAGCTTGGGTTTTCCATTAACTTGGCCAAAACCAATGCTGTGGCAAATTTGGTGAATTCAGCAGGCTGTAACCTGAAAATCCCCAGTTCAAACCAAGCCCTTTGGCCATTGATTTCCTTTCCTATAAAAGGGGTGAGCAAAAGTATAAGGATAAATATGGCATACAAGACCAAACTAAGATTATGGAATAGCCGGTAATCTGCTACCATAATGATAATGATCAATAAAACTGCTGTTCCAATCCAAATCAATTGTTTTCCTGAATTAATGGAAAAGTCGAATATGGAGGTAGCATTTTGTTCGTCATAAACGGCTGCATAGATGTTTAGCCAGCCGATGAAAACAAGTGCAAAATATAGCCCTATGGTTACCCAGTCTATTTTATGTAAATTGGTATCTTTCTGTCTCACTTAGTAAATAAAATCTCCTTTTAGCACATATTCCTCCAATTCCGGTCTATTGATTTCCCCTGTTAGGTACTTTTCGATCAAAAGACTTGCAGTACTAGCAGCTGCTCTTCCTCCCCATCCTGCATTTTCCACATAGACTGAAATGGCTATTTTTGGATCATCTTTAGGAGCAAAAGCAATAAACACCGAATGGTCTTCTCCTGCCGGATTTTGGGCTGTTCCTGTCTTTCCGGCGATTTCAATGTCCTTCATAATGGCTCTTGTTGCAGTACCATACAATGCTTCGGCCATTGCATCCTGAATTAAATCGAAATGTTTGGCATCAATTCCGGAATCTCTTTTTCTTTAAATTTATCCGGGATTCTGGAAGGATCATCGTTGATGGATTTGATAAGGTGAGGCGTATAATAATAACCCTTGTTGGCAAATATAGCTGCAAGATTTGCCATTTGAAGAGGTGTTACCAGCATTTCGCCTTGGCCGATAGACAAGGAGTAGATAGTGGAATATTTCCAACGGCCTTTGCCATATATTTTATCATAAAGTGCACTTGAAGGGATTGAGCCTGACTTTTCACCATGCGTGTCTATTCCAAGCCGATTACTCAACCCAAATTTAAGTACAGACTCTCTCCACTTGTCTAATCCTATTTGAGTATCCGTATAGGTGTTGGAAGAAATTTCCTGATTGATTACTTGCCTGAATGCTTGATGGTAATAGGGGTTGCATGAATTTCTGATGGCTCCAAATAGGTTTACAGGAGAAGGGTGGTTATGGCAATTAACCAATGCTTTATTACAGGCAAAGGTTGTGTTTGGGGTAATGATTCCCTCTTGAAGGCCGATCAAAGACTGTACAATTTTAAAAATGGAACCTGGAGGATACATCGCCATAATTGGCCGATTGAATAAAGGTTTGTCGGGATCTTTGTTCAGGACCTCATAGTTTTCCCCAAACTTTGCTCCGGTAAGTACATTTGGATCATAAGAGGGTGCTGATATGATGGAGAGAATTTCTCCGGTCTTTGGCTCTATCGCCACAACAGATCCACGCTTGCCTTCCATTAAGTATTCACCATATAGTTGCAAGTTTAAGTCTATGGTAGATTGAAGGTTTTCACCGGGCATAGAAAGGGTGTCTAAGTCACCATTTTTAAATGCACCTTTTTCTATTCCTCTTACGTTGACCAATTTGTATTTTACTCCCTTTTTGCCCCGTAGCTCGGGTTCATAATAGGCTTCGATTCCACTATGACCTACATAATCACCTTGGACATAGTAGTTACTACTGTCTCGAGAAAGTTGAGAACCGCTTATTTCTCCAATATACCCCAACACATTGGCTGCCGAAGATCTCGGATAGGAACGCACAGACCTAGTCATTACAAACAGGCCTTTGTAATCAATGAGGAAATCCTGCACCTTGGCAAAATCCTCCTTGGAAATTTGCTTAATTAGAGGATAAGGCTTGACCCAAGAATATTTTTTAGCAGCGGTGAAATTCTCTATTAAGCTTTCTTTCTCTATTTCAAATAACTCACAAAACCTAGTGGTATCTTTTAGACTGAAGTCTTTCGGTATCACCATAAGGTCAAATACAGGATCATTGAATACCATCAAAGAATTGTTCCTGTCATACACCAAGCCTCGGTATGGATGGTCTACCACTCTCTGAATGGCATTTCTCTCTGCTTTTCTTAGATAGCTATCATCCGTTACTTGTATCAAAAATAATTTGCCCAATAAAATTAAAGCAATTACCCCAATGGTGATGGCAACGACTAAAGACCTACCTGTGTACATTTATACTACCCTTTCTTTTTTGTAAAATATAGCCTGAACGATGGATCCCAATAGAAATGTGAAAACCATGCTGCTCAATACTCTTATAACGAGAGGTAAGTACAAATGTGTTCCTAAACTATCTATATAAAAAAATATAAAATGATGAATAAGGATTAATGGAAGGCTGTAAAAAATGTACCAACCTATTCCCATATTTAATAAAGTAGGAGGAACATTGTCATCATATCCCCCAGTGGGCATAATCATTTTAATCCAGGTATTGCGAATAAAGGCCAGAAAAACAGTGCTAGCAGCATGAATGCCCATACTGTCGTAAAATAAATCAATAAAAAAACCTAAGAAAAACCCAATCAGTAACAAAGGGATGGTGGGTACTTCATGAGGTAGGTTTAGAAGGAAAAACACATATAAAAAGCTAAATGCATAACCGAATAACACCAAATCCTTCAAGATAAATACCTGAATAAGGAAGTAAATAAAAAAGCTTAAGCTATACCTGAGTATTTTTACTGTTGTCATTGATTAGGGGTCACCATTTCCATTTCCAAACTATCTATTTCTTCCCGGAGATCATTTTTTACCAGATATACGAAGTTAAGCTTACTAAAGTCTGCTCCCAAACTTATCGTAATGTCTAAATAATTGGTCTCGCTTCCTTGGGAAACTTCCTTCACTTTTCCTATGGGCAAGCCTTCGGGAAAAACTGCATTGTATCCGGAAGTTACAATTTCTTGCCCCGGCTCCACCATTACATGCCGAGGGACGTAGAGTAGTTTTGCTTCATTGGAGTTTAATCCATCCCATTTAGTAGAACCAAAAACTTCCAAATTTTTTATTTTGGATGAAATTAGAAGGTCTGTGTGCAATACAGATATAACAGAGGAAAAATGACTGCTCGTACCTTTTACCCTACCTACAATTCCTTGCTCGTTGAAAACACCCATACCTTCTTCCACACCGTCTAAACTGCCTTTATTTAGTGTGATGTAATTTTGACTAAGGTTGATAGAGTTATTGATCACTCTGGCCGACCAGAAGTTGAAATTATTACTAAAGGAACTGTCTAATGTGAAATGAGCAGAATCTCTAATAGTAGTCATCCTATCCAACCGATTAAGCAAGGAGGCATTTTTTTCAGCCAAAGCTTTATTGGTAGAATTTAGGGTAAAATAAGAGACAAAATTGTTTTTTGAAGACAATAATCGTCCCGTAAATTTATTGCTACTATTAAAATAAACTGCTCCCTGTGGAGAATTATGCGTGAAAATAATCCCCAATGCCAGTAATTCCAGGATCAGAAAAAGAATAAATGCCCTTAGTCTATATAAAAATAGAAAGATTTGTTGCATTTTCTTTTTAAGTCATGAGAACAGTTCTGAATTGGTTGATGTTTTTCAAGGCATTTCCTGTACCCCTTACCACAGCTCTTAATGGATCTTCTGCTATGTGTATAGGTAACTTGGTTTTCTGATGTAACCTTCGGTCTAAACCTTTCAACAAAGCCCCTCCTCCTGTTAGGTGGATACCATTGTCATAAATGTCTGCTGAAAGCTCAGGCGGTGCTATTTCCAAGGCTTTAAGTACAGCTTCTTCGATTTTAGATACAGATTTGTCTAAGGCAAACGCGATCTCTGAATAAGAAACTTTAATCACCTTAGGAATACCTGTCATCAAGTCTCTACCTCTGATTTCATAATCCTCCGGCGGATCATCAAGTTCTGTTAGGGCAGAGCCTATTGCAATTTTTACTTTTTCTGCGGATCGCTCTCCAATAAGCAAGTTGTGTTGTCTACGCATATAATCCAATATGTCTTTGGTGAAAGTGTCACCGGCAACCCTAATGGATTGGTCTGCAACTATTCCGGAAAGGGCAATAAGTGCAATTTCGGTAGTACCTCCTCCGATATCCACTATCATGGAACCCATTGGTTTTTCTATGTCTATACCTATACCTATGGCAGCCGCAATAGGCTCATATATCATATAAACCTCTTTACCACCGGCGTGTTCTGCCGAGTCTCTTACCGCTCGTTTTTCCACCTCAGTGATGCCCGATGGGATGCAAATCACCATTCTATGGGACTGAGGGAACATGCCTTTGTTGTGACCCGGAATCATTTTAATTAATCCTCGGATCATTTGCTCAGCCGCATAAAAATCTGCAATCACTCCGTCTTTTAATGGGCGAATGGTCTTGATATTTTCATGGGTTTTTTCATGCATGTTCATGGCCTCACGACCTACTGCCAATACTTTATTGGTAGTTTTATCTATAGCGATTATGGATGGTTCATCCACAATAATTTTTTCTTTATGTTGATCAGCGTATTGGCTGTTCCTAAGTCAATGGCGATGTCACTTGAGAAAAAGTCGAATAATCCCATTTTGATCTGTTCTAAATTAAATGTTTATTGTTACTTTAAATCTAACGCAATATAATCCGAATAAATATCCGAAGCCGGCTTAAGTTCCAAGATCCGGCGAGGCGTTGTTTTCAGATTTATCACGAATTAAGCAATAGTTATGCTATGATTAACTGGGAAAACTGCTATTTTCTACCCCTCCTTATTTTTTCATCACTCAACCTTAATATAGGCTAATTTCAGAAGCTTTCAAGCCTTATTTTAAATTCGTTTTTCCAATTGTAAATACCAGTCTAAATTTACCGGCAATCTAAAAGGAAAAATACTGGAAAATTGTATTTTCCAATTGAATCCAATAAATACTACTCTTGGCATTCAATACCAAGAGTAGTATGGTCTATTAATGTTTAAAATGTCTGACTCCCGTCATCACCATACTCATTCCATGGGCATCACAATAAGCAATGCTGTCCTTGTCCTTGATAGAACCACCTGGTTGGACCACGGCTGAGATTCCTTCATTTCCTGCGATTTCTACACAATCAGGGAAAGGAAAAAATGCATCGGAAGCCATTACTGCCCCTTTAAGGTCAAAGCCAAAAGCTTTTGCTTTTTCTATGGCTTGTTTCAATGCATCTACTCTACTTGTTTGGCCTACGCCACTAGAAAATAGCTGGTCGTGGTTGCTAAGAATAATGGTGTTTGATTTGGTATGTTTACAGATCTTTAAAGCAAAGGCTAAAGCGTCTTTTTCTGCTTCGGTGGGAGAGATCTTGGTCACTACCTTAAATTGATCTTTGGTTTCTGTTTTTAGATCCTTGTCCTGCTCAACAAAGCCATTCAATAATGTTTTGACTTGCTTGGTTCCTGTAATATTCATCTTTTGCTTCAGAAGGATTCTATTTTTTTCCCTTTAAGCAAATCCAAAGCATCTTGGTCAAAATCCGGTGCTATTAATACCTCGAAAAACAACCCATGCATGGCTTCTGCAGCTGCCAAGTCAACCGTTTTATTAGTGATCAATACTCCTCCAAAAGCAGAAATAGTGTCAGCAGCAAAGGCTTTGTCATAGGCTTCCTTTACACTCTCTCCAAGGGCAACGCCACAGGCATTGGTGTGCTTAAGGATAGCAAAAGCAGTTTCTTCTTGAAATTCAGCAATTAAGGAAACAGCAGCGTCCACATCCACCAAATTATTGAAGGACAATTCTTTTCCATTTAATTGATCAAACAATGCATTGATGTCTCCATAGAAACGCGCTTCTTGGTGTGGGTTTTCTCCATACCTTAAATCTTTGGCAGATTCCTCACTAATTTTTAATGCCGGAATATTTTCTTCCTGATTAAAATAATTGAATATATGGGTGTCATAATTGGAAGAAACTTTAAAAGCTTGCGCAGCAAAATATTTTCGATCAGCTAATGAAAGTGCTCCGTCTTGATTTTTGAGCTTTTCCTCTAGCTCACCATATTGAGCTTTTGAAGCAATGATAGTTACATCCTTGAAGTTTTTCGCAGCAGCCCTGATTAAGGCTATTCCTCCAATGTCGATCTTTTCAATGATCTCAGCTTCAGATGCTCCTGAGGCTACAGTCTCTTCAAAAGGATAAAGGTCTACAATTACCAAGTCAATTGCGGGAATACCATATTCTCCCGCTTGGCCTATATCTCCTTCATTGTCTCTTCTATGCAATATGCCTCCAAAAACTTTCGGATGAAGTGTTTTTACTCTTCCTCCAAATATGGAAGGGTAGCCTGTCAACTCCTCTACAGGGATTACATCAGCACCTTGGTCTTCGATAAATTTCTGGGTACCACCGGTAGAATAGATGGTTACACCCTGGTTTTTTAACTGTTCAATGATCGGTTCCAGGTTGTCTTTATAATATACCGAGATAAGCGCAGATTGTATTTTTTTTTCAGCCATTACTATAGTAATTTTTTATAATCAGTTCTATCTCTAAATTTTTATTTTAAATAAATCGATAGAAAAGGGGATTGTTTGGTGTTTACTTTTGAACTTAACTTTATGAAGTGACAAAGTTAGGAAAATCAAGGCATTAAATCAGACTTTCAATGATTTTTGGATAGTATTTATGTTCGAGAACATGGACTTTTTCAGCAATTTGGTCCGGGCTATCTGTTTTGTCTATTTTAACCGCTGTTTGAAAGATTATTTTCCCCTCATCATAGTGTTCATTGACGAGGTGGATGGTAATTCCTGTTTCCTTTTCTTCAGCTGCTTTAACTGCCTTGTGAACATTGTCTCCATACATGCCCCGACCCCCGTATTTTGGCAATAAGGCTGGATGGATATTTACCATTCGATTGGGGAATGCTTTGATCAAGCCTTGGGGAATTTGAAGCAAGAAGCCTGCAAGAACTACAAAGTCAATGTTCTGGTTGATTAGGAGTTCAGTAAGTTGGCCGCTTTGCAACTCCGCTTTGTTGAAAGTATGTGTGGGGACGCCATACTTTTTCGCCCTTTCAAGCACGTAGGCAGTCTTTTTGTTAGAAGCAATTAATGTAACCCTAGCTTTTGAAGAGCCCTGAAAATGATTGATTATTTTTTCCGCATTTGAACCGCTACCGGAAGCGAGGATGGCAATGTTTTTCAATGTTCAATTGGTTTTATTCCTTTTTCTAAAATTACAAAGTAATGTTTAATCTCAATTCTAAATAGGCGAACTTAAACAAATATTATTTACTTGGATAATGGATGACAACTTCAGGATGCATGGTGTAAAACCTGAATTTTTCACCATCATGTACAGGAAACCGCTGGATTTATTCTCACCCATGATAGGATTTCCTGAGTATTTAGTCCAAGTCTTTAAGTCAGGCGAAACCGCCATATTCATGGTCCAGTCACTCCAGTCCTCCAATGAAGTGGCGTGGTAATAAGCATAATAATTTCCTTGATATTTAATGATTTTATTGACGGCTACACCATATTTGTCATAAGATTCGGGGCCAATTTTAATGATAGGGTCATCCTGAACATTTGTCCAAACCTTTCGATCATTAGAAGTGGCTAGCCAAATTCCCAGATCTCCTCTTTCATAAAAAAGATACCATACTTCATCTTCTACCCATACTGTGGGTGTACCATAAGGTCCTTCACTTATTGGGCTTCCATCTACTTTTCTTATATCAATATTACCCTGATTTTCCCAGTGGATTCGGTCCGTAGAGGTTAGCATTTTGGCTATGTCTCCTCTTCCTTCTGCAAACATATAATAAACTCCATCCTCTTTCCATACCATCATGTCTTCCACCCAGCTTTCACTAAAGATAGGATTGTCTTTATACCGAGTCCATTCAATGCCGTCTTCCGAGAAGGCATAGCCTAATTTAAGCATTCTATTTTCGTCATATTTATCGAAACCGGTGTACCACATATGGTAGCCATCTTCTTCTTTCATGATAAAACCCCTTTCTCTGATGCCACTATCCCAGGCCCCCTCCTTTGCGGCTGTAAAAATAGGGTTCTCCTGTAATGGGGTAAACTTAGTGATCTCGTCAGGGAAGAGTTGTGGTTTTTCTTCGGTAGGTGTATTGGTGTTTGATTGATTGTCTTTTCCTGAACAAGAAAAAAAGAGCAGTGGGATGGAGATTAGAAAAAGAGGTAGAAGGTTGTTTTTCATGGTTAATAAAATTTGAATTAGTGATTATAGGAAACCCATGCTGAGAATACCTGTAAGCATAAGTATTTTTGAAATGGTACTCAATTCAGTAAAATGAGATTTACGATCTGCCTTGTATATTTTCACCATAAAATACGTGAAAAATAAACTTAAGCCACCGAAATATAAAAACAGTAGTGGTTCATTAATTTTGAAAGTGACAAATAAAATTGATACTACAAAAAGAAAGCAATAACAAATATTACGGTTTTGGTTTTTCTAAACCCCAAGACTATTGGCAAGGTTTTACATCCATGCTTCCTATCTCCATTACGGTCCTCAATGTCCTTTAGAATCTCACGCATTAAATTAATGAAAAAGGCGAATATTGCATAAGTGAGGATCAAT
Organism: Cyclobacterium sp. SOCE241; assembly: GCF_056867545.1. Taxonomy (NCBI): domain Bacteria; kingdom Pseudomonadati; phylum Bacteroidota; class Cytophagia; order Cytophagales; family Cyclobacteriaceae; genus Cyclobacterium; species Cyclobacterium sp. SOCE241. The sequence goes on from NZ_CP149779.1 coordinate 4,912,576, forward strand.
AATTCAGACTTTTGGTAATAAATACCAACAATCCAAATTGCAAGGCCGGTTAAGAATGCAACAGTTAAGTTACCAATAAAGGGTAAGCGTTTAAGAGTATTACTATAGAGCCATAATAGAAATGCAGCCACAAAGGTGATGGCCCCGATTTTAGGATGGACCACTGTTCCTATCAATATACCAATAAAATTCATTACAGTATGAAGAATCATCACCATTCTCCTTTTCATGCCCTTGCCAATCACCACAGCTTTAGGCCTGTTTACATAATCAATTTTCACATCATAATAATCATTGATCATATAACCTGATGCGGTAAGAATTACGGTAGAAATTATTAGCATATAGAGATGGTAATCCTCTAAAACAGGTAGTCCTGCTTTGGTTTTACCCACTAAAAAGAATGCCGTCATCAATTGTGCAAAGGCAACCATAAGGAGGTTCTCTAGACGGATAATTTTTATAAATCCACCAAAAGTAAATACAGGTGACGCCTTTGGATTTTTCATGCTACAAAACTAATGAGATTACGTTTAATCTAGCAATTATGATCAAATTTTATATTGGTTATTGATGGGTGTAAATAATTGATAATCAGTAATTAAATTTCTCCCCTGTCGATGATGCTTTGAGAGATACTTCGGTATATTTCTGCAAGCTGCTCATTATAGGTCAAGAAGTCATAATGGTTTTCCAACGTATTGATATCATCTCTAATGGCCGGTCCTGTTTGGGCATCAGCTGCACCTAATTGAAGTGTTTTATTCATTTGCTCAACAATAAGCGGCCTTAAAATTTCGAAATCCAAATCTTGGCGTTTCATTATTGACTCAGCCAAATAGACCATATGGTTGGTAAAGTTGGCTGCAAAAACAGCCGCTACATGAATTGATTTGCGCTCTTTAGATCGGATTTCATATGCCGGAGATTTAAGGCTTTTGCAAAGCTTTTTTAATGTTTTTAAAGTCTCTTTATCTCCTGACTCCAATAGAAATGGAACGTCTTCAAATGATAATTCTCTGGATTTTGTAAATCCTTGTAAAGGGTATAAGATTCCGGTGAAATCTGCAGAGCTATAGGATAAAATATCCAAAGCTAATGTGCCACTGGTATGCACCAAGATACTCCCCTCAGGAAGCAGGACAGCTTCTGCAATAGAAGGAACGGCTTGGTCGCTTACCGCAATAACAAAAAGCTTGGCATGGCTTTCTGTAAAATCAAGATGATCTTGTGCTTCTGTGGCATAAAGCCTTGAGGCAAGCTGGTTGGCTTTATGGATATTTCTGCCATAAATTTCCAAAATCTCATGCCCGGCATTTTCTAATGCAGAAGACAGATGCCAAGCAACATTTCCCGTTCCAATGACCGATACCGTAAGCTTCATGTGTATAAATTTATAAAAAAATAACCCCTAATGTTAGTTAGGGGTTAAAATTTAGACTTTTTATTTAAAAGCGGTTACTCTAAGCCTTTTGCTTTCATTTTTTGAAATTCATCAAACCTTCTGTAGATAGCAACCGAAAAACCGATTAGCATAATGACAGTACCCAGCCATAACACATTTATCATTGGTTTTACTGCTGCTTTCATTACCACGTAGTCTTTTTGATAGGTATTGACCTTAAATACAAATTTATTTTCTTCTGGAACAATATTATCCACTTCCACTTTGATACCTAAGTCATGGTCGATATAATCAATTTTACCGACTTGATTTCCACGAATCAAAAACACCGGTGAAAGCTCCTTCCTAACATCGTAATCCATTATGCTAAGCACCGCTTTTACAGCAATGTCTCCCTCCTCTAAAGCAACTCCATCAATTTCATTGACCACATCTGCACTTTCAAATTGGGTTACAAAGTCATTGATAAAGAACTGCTCACCCGGAGCTGCATTAATGAATTGATCATCATTCCATTCCGGCTCTTCATAATCGTTGATGGCAGATACATGGGTGTAAAGGTCTTTGGTCAGATACTTTTTGAATCTGGAGAAGAAATCAAGCCCATGGTTGGATTGGGCTGTGACATTGGGAAAAGCGTGAATTTTAATTCTTCACCTTGGTAATACTCTACTTTAAAGTAAGAGTTTTCCTCTAGGACCAAATCCAAGGTATCTCCTTTCTGAAAATAGGTTTTTCCATCCACTTCAATGTTTTCAAGCGCCAAAGCTTCATTGATGCCTTCCAAGGATTCCATGGCATCGGCTTTTACGTAGCCCGGAACGCCAACTACTTTCTTATAGCGTCCTCTATAAATAACTTCATAATCTTTCATTTGAAGGGGCTTATTGATCCATAGTAGGACGTTTTCTTTATTCAATTCATCTTCCCAATCTTTTTTATATGTCAATCCTGACATATTAATAGAAATGGTATCCGAATACCCTGAAGAAAACATAATGCCTATCAGAATCATACCCAAGCCAATATGGGCAAGGGATCCCCCTGCCAACTTGAATGTTTTCCCCTTTAACAATTTGAGTAGAATGGTCCCATTGGCTACAATTGTGAAAGCCCCCGTAATAACAATTACGATATAAGTAATGTCGTAAACCTTTCCTAGGGTAATAATAATGGCTGCAAAAACCATAGAGATAATATAGGGGGTGACCAAAGCATTTTTTAGGTCGTCTTTCGACATTTTATTCCACCAGAAAAACTGTCCAACCCCTGTTAATAAAGCCAACGCGACCGCAAACCAAAGTTGAAACTTCGTGTAAAAGCCTATTTGATCAGCCGGTGGTGCCAAGTTTGAAAGCCCTCCAAATATTTCTACCAATGCATTGTATGCGGGGATAGAGGTTGGGACAATTACCTGAAAGGCCATCAAGGCTAGTGTAGTTGCTCCAATGAAAATCCAAAACTCTCTTGAATAAACCGAGGCCTCTTTCTCAGATGTTGGAATGTTTTTCCACTCTTTAACGGTAAGAAAGATGGCAATGGCCAAGAAAAACAACATATAAATAAGTAATTGTCCGGACAGCCCTAAGTCAGTAAAGGAGTGTACGGAAGAATCTCCCAATACGCCACTTCTTACCAAGAAGGTGGCATACAAAACCAATATAAATGATGCAATTACCAACACCATTGATGTTTTCAAAGCTGTACTACTTTTCTTGAAAGTAATCATGGTGTGTATGGCAGCTACCATGATAAGCCACGGTACATAGACTGCATTTTCTACCGGATCCCAATTCCAGTACCCTCCAAAATTTAAGGTTACATAGGCCCAATAGGCACCCATGATGATACCCATACCTAGAATCATGGCAGAGAAAATTGCCCAGGGCAATGCGGGTCTGATCCATTCAGAATATCGCTTGAGTGTCAAGCCAGCGATCAAAAAGGCAAAAGGAACCAAGGTGGAAGCATAGCCTAAAAACAATGTTGGAGGATGAATGACCATCCAGATATTTTGTAACAAAGGATTTAAGCCTGTACCATCTTCAGGAATATAATCCGGATTGATTTGAAATATTGGAGCTTCCGAAACATCCCGCAATAGCATAAAAGGAGAACTGCCTATTTTCAGGTCGCCAATTACAATTCCCAATATCATGGATACCAAAAATGCTTGTACTAAAGCAAATACCAACATTACGGGCCCCTCCCAAAATTTATTGGTATGGATTATAATCAGTCCTAATACTACATCCCAGAAAATCCAAAGGATAAATGCCCCTTCCTGTCCCTCCCAGAAACTGGAAATCATATAGTGTACTGGCAGGCCTTTTGAAGAATGTGAGTAGGCATAAAAATATTCAAAGCGATGGTTGTAAATTATTTCGAATAAACAAAAAGCAATGGAAACTGCAGCAAATCCGTGAATGTAAAAGGTGATTCTACTGAAATTTTTCCATGATGGTTTATCCAACTCACTCGCATGGGTGTAATAATAGTAGGAAACAGCTGAGACCAAGGCACTGACAAAAGCCAGAATTACCATAAAATGCCCCAGGTTACCTATAAAGGTATTTATCATTATAAGATTCTTTTTGAGTGGATAATAGTGCAGGAAGTAATCAAGATGCACTAGGTTTTACATCTGTTTCCTGGTATTTTGAAGGGCACTTCATTAAGATTTTTTCCGCTACAAACATTTCTTTGGTTTTGTAAGTGCCTATCACCACTACTTGTTCTGATCTTTTAAAGTCTGCGGGAACAGGTTCATTGTAATAGACCTGTTGTTCTGTTCCGTCATTGTCAACCATAATGAAAGTAAAAGAAGTTTTGTCTTCCCCAACTTCAATACCCTCTACTTCACCGTTTTGACCTTTCTTAAGTTGACCCACCACATGAATTGCTTCAGTTTTTCCATTCAAAGCCATTGTTTTGGCTGTAGAAAAACTTTCATATGTGCTGGCATCACCTATTGAAGTGATAATAATAACAATCGCAACAGCGATAATGCCTAGGCCTAAAATATGTCCTCTTTTCATGATTTAATCGTTATATTTTTTCTCCAAACCACTGATTTTACGGTCAGTTTGTATCACATAAACCAGAATACCGCCCAAAACAATTCCAATTATGCTGACTAATACGTAAATTTTTCCTTCAGCGCGCATTTTATCTGCCATCTGCACATCCGAATTTTGGTAATCCTCTTCTGTAATCCCTATTTTGTCCTGTGCCTTTACGAGAAAGCTGATAAAAAACAGGAAAATGATAATGAACTTTTTCATATTACTGATTGATCAATTTGTCTTCTAAATTTCTTTCCAAGCGCCTGATTCTTACCCTGATCGTGCTGATCCAAGCGCCTAGTAGGGTCCAACCGATAATGGCAGGGTAGAAAACCTTTCTGAGGTTGCTGTCCATATCATAGGCATTGAATCCCGGGTTGCCACCATTACCTGGGTGAAGGCTATCAGTTAACCGAGGAAGGATAAATATCAAGGGGATAAATACTGCGAATGCAAAAATACTGTAAACAGCACTAATCTTTGCTCGCTGATAAACGTCAGTCAATGAGTTTCTTAGAACCAAATAGGCAAAATACATCAAAAGGCCGATGGCAGAAGCATTCAGTTTCGGGTCGTTTGTCCAAAAATCTCCCCAAGTGAATTTGGCCCACACCATACCTGTAGTAATGCCTATTACCCCAAATAATATGGCTGCATTGGTAAATTCCACTGCCATGTCATCATCTTCTAGTTTTCCGGAGCGCAAGTGTTTTACCCCATACACAACAGCTACAATCAGCATTAATAACATCCCAAACCACATGGTTACATGGAAGAACAATCCTCTAATTGTTTCATTCAGAATGGGAAGTCTGGGAACATCAATCAATAAACCTGCGGTAATGGTATATGCCAGTAGTACAATGGCTAGTATTTTCCACCAATAAGCCTTCATATGCAAACGTGTTTTTAGTGAGCCATGTTTTTCCCCTTCCTTTCATTCAGTTAAAACATTGAATGCCTGCCTTACAATAATAGTGGGTACAGGTTGGAGGATCAGTTATGACCTCATTGAATCAACACGCAAAAATAGGGCATATTAAGCGATTTATTTACTTTTATCCCGTTTATTTGCTTACCGGTAAATGTAAATGATAGGGCCGTTTTTAGTGCGGCTTTGAGAAAGCATATAAACTGCTTTTTGAAGCATTTGGAAGGTTGCTTTTTTAGTTAATGTGCTGGATACTGATATTTTATTTGGTTGCGGAAATTTCTTTAAAAAGTGGAATTGATTGGTTTTCTTTCAGATAGTTTGACCTGTCTGTCCTCTAAAGGAAATACTTTTGTCTGCAGTGCTGCATTGGGATGTACTGATCTAAATTTAGCGAAGCGTAACTTAGTTCTAAAAAACTGAATGTTTTCAAATTCATTTAATAGTCCAGCTTTCCTTCCTCACCAATTGATTAAAAAAAAAACTACTTCAATAGGTTTAGGTGTAGCCCATTTATAAGGGCAATGTAAATTCATCAGGCTTTAACCAAAATTTGGAGGGGAAATGGACGATTAAAAACCACATCTGACTTCGACAAGCTCAGCCGGCGGTTGGCAATTTTAACTCCTCCACAAATATGGAAAAAGGATGTATGAGGTAGCTGTAACGATGGCATTTATCGCCATCAATGTTAGTATCTTTTCTGCGCTTATACCCCTGTCTAACCCATCGATTGCACTTTTGGAAACTTGAATGGTCATTAAAAGAATGGGTATCATCACCGGGAAACTCAAAATGGCCATTAAGGTGCCATTATTGCCTGCCTTCGAGGCAATGGCCGAAACCATTGTCAATGCTGCTGAGAACCCTATAGCTCCTAACAAAAGGTTTAATAGAAAAAAAGGTTGGTCGGCTACCGGATTGCCAAAAACAATTCCAAATACAATGTAGCCTAATAGTGCTAATACCAAGGTGAGCCCGGTATTGTAAATGGTTTTAGATAAAATAATTGCTTCCGGAGAAGCAATCATAAAATAGTAAAACTGCCTTCCTTGTTGTTCTTGAACAAAGCTTTTTGCCACTGCATTTACTGCAGAAAATAAAATAATAATCCAATACAAAGAATTCCAAATAGGAACTTGTAATTTGCCTTGGCCTGCTCCCATGCTTAAATAGGCGATGAATACTGCACTGGTCACGTATAGAAGTATTCCATTGAGGGCATACTTTTGCCTCCACTCCAATAGGGCTTCTTTTTTTACCAGTAATACTACTTCTTTCCACATAGTAAAAGCAAATATAGGTACCTAAGAATAAAAATTTCTCCCAATAAGGATAATTTATGAATTGCCACTGGTCTATTTTTGGCTTTTCACGGTTATTATTAAAAAGTATATTTATCACTGAAATTAATATGTAAACCTTTTGAATCCCGATTATTAGGTTCAATTCAATTAAAAAAACCATGAATTTTGACAATGACAGGAGAAAATTTTTAGGAAAAATGGCATTAGGTACGATGGTAGGGCTGGCTCCTTGGAATAGTTTATTGGCCAACTCACCAATTAAGGCAAAAGCAGTAGAAAAAGCTTTTATTCCTGTAATGCTAACCCCTTATAAACCAGATATGACTGTTGACTATAAAGGGTTGAAAAAACTGACAGATTATTATCTTGAATCAGGTGCTCGAGGATTATTTGCCAATTGCCTGAGCAGTGAAATGTATGATCTTAGCCCGGAGGAAAGGTTGAAGGTGACAAAAACGGTAGTAAAAAAAGTCAATGGGAAATTCCCTGTAGTAGCAACAGGTTCCTTTGGTAATACCGCAGCAGAGAAAGCTGAATTTACAAAAAAATTGCAGATACAGGCGTAGATGCCGTGATTATGATTACTTCCCACTTTGCAGAAAAAGGAGAATCTGATGATGTGGTAATCAAAAATCTGGAAGACTACCTGGCTTTGACCGGAAATATTCCATTGGGAACATATGAGTGTCCCTCGCCATACAAGCGAATTCTATCACAGCCGGTTCTTAACTTTTTATTGGAATCCGGTAGGTTTGTATACCATAAAGATACTTCTGAGGACATCGATAATATCAAAGCGAAACTTGAAACCGCCAAAGGAAGTAAGCTTGGATTGTACAATGCCCATATGGGGAGTGCTGCAGCTTCTCTTCGCAATGGAGGAGCAGGTTTGTCTCCTATTGCAGGAAACTATTACCCTGAGGTTATAGCGTGGCTATGTAAATATGCTGAAAATTCAGGGAAAAAAGAGCAAGTAGATTGGTTGCAAGAAAAATTGCGTGACATGGAATCAAGGATAACAAAAAATTACATGATTTCTTCTCGGTATTACCTCAATAAGGAAGGTTTAGATTTGGAGTTGATTAGCAGGCGTGCCAAAAACCCTCTTACCGCTGATCAAAAAGCCGTTGTTGATCAGTGTTATGCTGAAGTTCAAGATTGGAAACAAAAATTATCGATATAGCAAACCCTCTATTAACCAATGGAAAGGGCTTTCTTGTTGTGAGAAAGCCCTTTTTTTAATCTAAATCTTAATGCTGAAATAGGTTTTAGACAATCTATCACCTGAGGTAAACCACTTTATTTACTTTTAATAACAACACTCGTTTCAAATCTAATTAGAAAATTCAGGCCAAATTTTCATGATAGCTACAAGGTTTATTTTAGGATGTCAAATCCTAAATAAGGTACCAAAGCTTTAGGCATTTTGATTCCTTCTTCACCTTGATTGTTTTCCAGAATAGCTGCCATAATTCTTGGGAGAGCTAGGGCACTACCATTGAGCGTATGCGCCAATACACTTTTTTTGTCTTGATTTTTAAATCGCAACTTCAAGCGATTGGATTGATAGGTTTCGAAGTTACTAACAGAACTAACCTCTAACCACCTTTCCTGCGCTGCAGAAAAAACCTCCATGTCAAAAGTCAAGGCGGAAGTAAAACCCAAATCACCCCCACATAACCTTAATACCCTGTATGGTAATTCGAGTTTTTGAAGCAAACCTTGTACATGAAGGCTCATCTCGTCAAGGGTCTTGTAAGAGTTGTCCGGATGAGTTATCTGTACTATTTCTACTTTATCGAATTGGTGTAGCCTATTCAAGCCCCTTACATGGGCTCCCCAGCTACCTGCCTCTCTTCTAAAGCAAGGTGTATAGCCTGTGTTTTTGATAGGCAATTCCTCCTCTTGCAAGATGGACCCACGGTACATATTTGTAATGGGAACTTCTGCAGTAGGGATTAAGTAAAGCCCATCTTCTTGGGCAAAGTACATTTGCCCCTCCTTGTCAGAAGCTGGCCGGTGGCGTAGCCACTTTCTTCATTGATTAAAATTGGTGGTTGTACCTCCGCATAACCGGCTTTTTCTGCCTCATCCAAGAAAAAATTGACCAAAGCTCTTTGTAATTTAGCGCCTTTTCCTTTATAAACAGGAAACCCTGCACCGGTTATCTTGACCCCCAATTCAAAATCTACGATGTCGTACTTTTTTATCAAATCCCAATGTGGGCTTTTATTACTGTCTTCAAGAATGGGGATTGTTCCATTTTCCAGCACCACTTCATTATCTGTTTCTGAGTTGCCGGCAGGGACAGATGCATGAGGGATATTGGGAATGGTATAGAGTAATTGGGTAAGTTCTTTTTCTGTCTGAGAATAACGGTCTTCAAGCGTTTTTACCTGTTGCTTAATCTCAGAAGTTCTCTCCTTTATCTTATTTGCTTCCGCTTTATTTCCGGCCTTCATTAATTGGCCAATTTGCTTTGAGATAGTATTGGATTCAGCCTGAAGATTGTCTCTGTCGAGTTGGATTTGTTTTCTTAGGTCTTCTAACTTTAATACATTCCCGAGCAATTCTTCAGGATTTTCAATATTCCTGGCGCTAAGCCTTTCGCAAGCATGCGCAAAGTTTGCTCTTATTTCATTTACCTGAAGCATATATTGATACTTTGATTTGCAAGTTTTGATTTTAGGATGCAAAGATAAGGAATAAGTTCTGAGTTAAGGGGGCGAATGACTGATAATTTGGATGGGTGGATTGGCAAAACAGCCCTAAATGCCTATCTTCAACCTTGAAATTTTAACCACAGAAATATTGATTATGAAATCAAGTTTTATTGCAATTTTATTTTGTCTATTTGCGGTATCTATAGTAGAGGCGCAAGAAAGACCTTTAAAAATCATCATGATAGGTGCCCATCCTGATGATTGTGATATAAAAAGTGGCGGCACAGCGTCTCTTTTTGTGGAGATGGGGCATCAGGTAAAGTTCGTTTCTGTTACCAATGGTGATGCAGGTCATATGGAAGAAGGAGGAGGTATGCTAGCCAAAAGGCGTATTGCAGAAACCCAAGAAGTGGCAAAAAGATTGGGAGTAACTTATGATGTTCTGGACAATCACGACGGTGAATTGTTGCCAACGCTAGAAATCAGGCTTCAGCTTATTCGTAAAATTAGAGAATGGGATGCCGATGTAGTCATTGCTCCACGGCCTAACGACTACCACCCAGACCATCGTTATACAGGGGTGTTGGTGCAGGATGCGGCCTATATGGTAGGTGTGCCCAATGTGGCTGCCGATACGCCCCCGCTTAACAAAAATCCGGTATTTTTGTATTTCCAAGATCATTTCCAAAAACCAAACCCTTTCGAACCACATATTGCCATTGATATCACACCTGTAATTGATAAAAAAATCCATGGACTGGACGCACATGAATCGCAATTTTATGAGTGGTTGCCATGGATAGGAGGGTATGCTGATGAAGTTCCCGAAGGCAAAGAAGAAAGAATTGCTTGGTTGAAGGAAAAAGAGGTGGAAGGATCAATGCTTCTGTAAGGGAAAGTTTGGTGAAATGGTATGGGGCTAACAAAGCAGCCCAGGTAAAGTATGCAGAGGCCTTTGAAGTTTGTGAATATGGTACTCAGCCTTCAGAAGAAGAATTAAAACGACTATTTCCAATGTTAGGAAAATAGACCATTTAGGCTATTGATCAATTAAAAGATATAATATTTTACTATAAATGAAGGGAAAAAATGTTTTGGTCACAGGCGGGGCCAGTGGAATAGGTTTGGCAATAGTAGAGAAGTTTGCTGCATCAGGTGCCAGTGTCTATGTATTGGATTTTAATAAAGAAAATGGAGAAGAAGTAGCCGGAAAATTGAAAGAGAAGGGCTATGATGTCTATTTTAAGCAGACAGATGTATCCAATCAATCTCAGGTAACAGAAGTTATTGATTCAGTTTCAGGCGAGATTGATGTGTTGATCAACAATGCGGGGGTTTCCCATATAGGGGATCTTGAGTCTACGGAGGGAGCAGATCTGGATCGTTTATATGCTGTAAATATTAAAGGTGTTTTCCACTGTTCCAAGGCGGTGATTGGTAGAATGAAAGCCAACGGTGGAGGTGTAATAATTAATATGGCATCAATAGCGGCAACAGTGGGTATTCCAGACCGTTTCGCATATTCAATGAGTAAAGGAGCAGTACTTAATATGACACTTACCATTGCAAGGGATTATGTAAAAGATAATATTCGTTGCAATGCCATCTCTCCGGCAAGAGTGCATACACCTTTTGTAGACAATTATATTTCAAAAACATATCCCGGCAATGAGAAGGAGATGTTTGAACAGCTAGCAGCTACTCAGCCAATCGGAAGAATGGCAACACCTGAAGAAGTAGCCAGTATGGCTTATTTTCTAGCCTCTGATGAGGCTAAGTTTTTGACTGGTGCAGATTATTTGGTAGATGGAGGGTTCTCTAACTTAAAAATGTAATTACTTAAAACTATTATAAAAAGATGAAATTAATAAGATTTGGAAATGTGGGTCAGGAGAAGCCCGGAGTAATAACCTCAGAAGGAAAAAAATTGATTGTTCAGCATTTGGTTCAGACTGGACGGCTGATTTCTTAGGAGATGACAGTAAGCTAAAAGAATTGGAAGAATGGCTGGAAGCAAATGCTGCAGATTGTCCTGAGATTTCTGCGGATGCCAGATTAGGGTCCCCCGTTCCTTTTCCTTCAAAGATCATTTGTGTAGGCTTAAATTACTCCTTGCATGCCAAGGAAAGTGGTATGGCTGTTCCTGAACAACCTGTTTTGTTTATGAAGGCCACTTTGCGCTTTCCGGTCCCTTTGATCCTATTGTTATTCCGAAAAATTCTAAAGCTACCGACTGGGAAGTTGAATTGGCAATAGTAATTGGTAAAAAAGCCAATTATGTTTCTGAAGAAGATGCTATGGACCATGTTTTTGGTTATGTGGTACACAACGATGTCAGTGAAAGAGACTTTCAATTAAGGCACGGTGGCCAATGGTTAAAAGGTAAAAGCGCAGATTCTTTCGCTCCTCTAGGGCCAAACTTAGTGAGTAAAGATGAGATCGCTGACCCGCACAATTTAAGATTATGGTTAAAGGTGAATGGGGAAATGTTGCAGGACAGTAATACCTCTGACTTGGTTTTTAATATCCCTCAATTGGTTAGCCATATCAGTCAATACATGAGTTTGCTGCCGGGTGATATCATCAGTACAGGAACACCTGCCGGTGTGGGAATGGGATTGAAGCCGCCAAGATATTTGAAAGCAGGAGATGTTGTGGAATTGGGAATTGATGGCTTAGGTGTATCTAAGCAAGTTGCGGAAGACTATCAAGGATAATTTAAATTATAAGTAAAAAAACACGGGTAGAATTAAATTTCTGTCCGTGTTTTATTCATCAACTTTGTCAAGATAGACTTTTAGATGGACGCTCATTTTTTCTCTAAAAGAGGCAGGAGACCCTTTTTGTAGTTCAGTCAATAAATCACGATGAGTGACAGCATTTTTAACTTCTGTTTTGCCTATGATCTGGCCGCTATGCACCAAATTAAATATAGGGAGTAACATTTTCTGGAACCTCAAAAGCGTTTGGTTGCCCGAAATCTCATAGAGCATGGAGTGAAACTCGGCATCATACCTGTTTTTTAGAAACTTATCCTTGGTTTCTTCTTCTTTTGCTACAAGTAATTCAAGCTTTTCAATGTTTTCTTTGGACTTTCGAATAAATAAGAGGTCCGTAATGCCCATTTCTAAAACCAACCTCAATTCAAAAATGTCCTGAAGGGTGGCACTGTCCAATAGCATTGGATTCAGTACACGTTCAAAACTTCCTAAAATATCAGGCTGAGTTAATATTATTCCCCTGTTTCTCTTGGATTCTATTAAGCCTAGAGTTCTAAGTCTTGATAAAGCTTCTCTTAAGGCGGTTCTGCTCACTCCCATGGATAAGGCCAATTCTGATTCCTTTGGAATGGCATCTCCGGGTTGAAGGTTTGCTTCTGCAAAGTATTCACGAAGGTTTTGTTCTACCCTATCTACCAAAGAAAGAGATGTGTCTAGAACAGGTTTGGGCTTGACATTGAAAGTATTCACTGGTGTGTTTTTGATTTTCGAATGTTACAAATATAATAAGTAATATTAAACCGATCATTTAAAAGGCGGTTAACACTAAAAAGACAAGGATGGAATTACGGTAAATGTCTCTTAATTCATTTGGTTTAAACGACTTGTCGAGCGCTGTCAAGATAAATTTACAAAAAATAATAGTTTTAATAGCTATAAATAATACATAAAATATTTTTATAGTGGATTGGTTGCTTTCATGTATTAATCATTTCTGGTTTATTTTAAAGGGAGCTATGTGTTTGATCCTATAAAATGCTTTTGTTTAAGTATTTAAAAAGTGACCAACCGTTTACTAGTTTATGGTTATTGTCATTGTAAAATCAAATAAAGATAAGTCTGATAAAAAATAGGTGCACCCATTGGTGTATTTATATTTCAGCGTTTAGTGTGTGATTTTTGCGTATTGGATTATCTCGTTTGTTCAGGTTTTTATCATATAATAATTTTTTTGACCTGTTTTTTTACATTTATAATTTAATTTTTTGCAGAATAATGTTTTGAATCAATGAAAATGGATGGGGATCGCCAAAGATTTGGATGATTGGATTTTGATGAGAATAAATTTTTATTATATTTGAATAAATAATACATATTGTATTGTGTTTTAAATGCTGTAAATAAGTTGTTTATAGCTGATGAATTTCAAAATAAAAATAAAATAGGACAAATATGATCAAGAAACTCTACACACAATGGTGGCAATTTGTTTTTATAATGTTGCTGATCCTATCCTTCAAAACCGAAACTGTGTTGGCGCAAAGCGAGATTGTAACCGGAACAGTTTATTCCCAGGAAGATGGCACGACAATTCCCGGGGTCAATATAATAAATGTTGGCACTGCATTGGGGACTGTAACCGACATGGATGGTAAATTTTCCATTAGCATTTCCGGTAACAATACCGTTTTAAGATTTTCAGCCATAGGCTACCAAACACAAGAAATCACCGTAGGCAATCAAACCAATATTGAGGTGACACTAGAAACTGCCTTGGGGGCTTTAGATGAGATAATTGTGGTGGGATATGGTGAACAATCCAGAGAAAAACTTACATCTGCTGTAAGTACATTAGATACCAAGGTACTTGAAAACATTCCTTTAGGAAATGCTGCTTCCGCATTACAAGGAACAGTATCCGGAGTAAGGGTTCAAACCTTGAGCGGACAGCCCGGCGCCTCTCCAAGAATAATTGTAAGAGGGGGACTTCCATCAACAATCCTAATGGAGCGGAACCTTTATACGTTGTAGATGGTGTAATTAGAGACGATATACAGGGGATCAATCCAATGGATATCGAATCCATGCAGGTGTTAAAAGATGCTGCATCCACAGCCATTTATGGTGCAAGAGCTTCCAATGGGGTGGTGATTTTGACCACTAAGTCGGGAAAGGCAGGAGATACAAAGGTGACCTATAGGTATACAATTGGAGCCTCACAACTACGTGAGAAATATGATTTATTATCTGCCAGGGATTATATCTATTACTCAAGGTTGGGTGTAGCTGCTACAGGGATTAAATCTCCATCAAGGCTTGCTCAATTGGATGGAGCATTCGGTTATGGTATTGGGAATGACCTTACCAATAATACGGCTTATACTACTCAATATTTAACCCCTGAAAATGAATACAAACTAAGTGAAGGCTGGCAAAGCATGCCTGATCCGGTAGACCCCAGCAAAACCATTATTTTTGATGAGGTAGATTGGCAAGATGTGCTGTTTAGAACCGCCATGACACAAGATCATTATTTGAACTTATCTGGAGGAACGGAGAAAGCCACCTTTAATTTAGGGGTTGGTTACTCAGATATGGATGGGATAGCAATTACTACCAATTATAAAAGATTTACTGCCAATATGAACGGTAGGTTGCAAGTAAGTGACAAATTATTTGTTTTTGCAGGGTTAAATTTTACTCGGTCCACGGATAATTTGGTTTACAGTGAAAACAACTTGTTTGAAAGATCCATTGCCACACCTCCCACTGCAAAGTATACCTTTGAAGATGGAACCTTGTCTCCGGGGGTGAGTCGTTCTTTAGGTAATCCTGCCTATCATTTAAACCGCAGTACCAATGACAATACATTGACCTTAATGACCTTGAGTGGTGGTGCAAATTGGGAACTTGCCCCCGGTCTGAGTTTTGAGCCTTCTGCTTCGTTGTTTACCCGAGCCAATACGGCCAATACCTTTTTGATGTCCTATCTTAATTCACCCACTCAATTGGTGGAAGATAGAAATGCTACCGGAAGTCAAACCAACTGGGAACAATTACAATTTGATGCAGTTTTGAATTATGAGAAAAGTTTTACGGACTTACATAACTTCAATGCTACTCTCGGTTATTCTATGTATCAAAGAGACAATTATAGTCTTTTTGCTCAGGGTCGTGGAGCCGCTACTGATCTTATACCTACATTAAACGCTTCAGGAGAACCAGTACAGGTTTCCAGTTCCAAAGGAAAGCAATTGATTCTGGGTTATTTCGGCAGAGCAAATTATGATTTTGACAACAAATACTTATTATCAGTTAGTGCCAGATATGATGGTGCATCTAACTTAGGTTCTGCTTACAAATGGGGTTTCTTCCCTGGAGTGTCTGCGGGATGGAATTTACACAATGAAACTTTCTGGAGTGCTCCTGCAGCAATTGATAAGTTCAAATTGAGAGCAAGTTATGGCCTTAATGGTAATCTGGGTAACCTTAGCGATTTTCAAGCCCAGGGCGGTTATAGTGTGGGAGCCATTTACCAAGGAAACGCTGCTGTGGAATATACTACCATTGCGAATCCTGACCTAAAATGGGAGCAATCCAGAACATTTGATATTGGTTTTGATGCAAGTTTGTTCAATAACCGCGTCAGCTTATTGTTTGATTATTATCAAAGAGAAACTTCTAATTTAATCACTACTCTGGCCATGCCTAAACTGACCGGGTTTACCAGTGTGTTGACAAACCTTGGTAGTTTAGAAAATAAAGGTGTAGAGCTAGAGGTCAGTTTTAACATCCTAGAGACAAAGGATTGGATGTGGAATTTGGGATTCAATGCTTCGTATGTGAAAAATAAGATATTGGAGCTTCCGGAAAATGACAATGAAAACAATAGAATTGGAGGTTTTAATGTCTATGATCCTTCTGTCGGTGATTATGTTTGGAAAGGTGGTTTACAAGAAGGAGGTCAGATTGGAGAAATGTATGGCTATCAGTACTTGTCGGTTTTTGCCACTGATGATGAAGCTGCTGCTGCACCTCAGGATTTGATCATGGCCGGTCCTGACCGAACCAGATATGGTGGAGATGTGAATTGGTTGGATGTGGATGGTAATGATGTGATCGATACCAGAGATAGGGTTTATATGGGCAATATTTTCCCTAAATGGACCGGAGGCTTTTCGAATAATGTAAATTATAAAGGGATTAACCTTTATATGAGAATGGACTATACCACCGGACATACTATTTATAACTATGTGAGGGCTAATTTGGATGGTGAGTTTGTAGGAAATACCAATATGAGCTCAAATATTGCGAGGTCTTGGGAAAATCAAGGGGATGTAACCGACGTTCCTAAGTTTTACTGGGCAGATCAAGTGGCCCAAAGTAACTATTGGAGAGGGGATCCAAGAAACCTAGACAATGGTGCCGGAAGCTCTGTGAACTATGAGAAAGGTGATTTTTTAGCTTTAAGGGAACTTACCTTAAGTTACGATTATTCAGCCGGCTGGTATAGAAAGATTGGAATTGAAGGAATCCGTCTCAATCTTACAGGAAACAACTTGATTTATTTTACTGATTTTAGTGGTCTTTCTCCTGAAGAAGGAGGAATGAATAGAGGGCGTTTTCCTGTTCCTCGCAATATCATGTTAGGTATCAACCTTTCTCTTTAATTAAGTCCTGATCAAACATAAAAAATCATGAAAATATTAGTTAATATAAAGACATGCCTTCTAGGAATCACTGTTTTTCTGCTTAATTATTCCTGTACAGAGCCTTTGGAATTAGCCCCCATTAGTTCGATAGGTGCCAACTCTTTTTGGCAATCTGAACAAGATGCTACCGGAGGACTGATTGGGATGTACAACCAGTTTAGAGATCTGTCAAGTAGAACACTCTATTTTATGGGAGAATCAAGGAGCGAGATCATGAGTGAGGGGCTTCAGAATGCGGATTATAGAAGAAAGTATTTTGAAAATGACATGAATGAAAGTAATGCCGATCTCGATTGGTTGCAGTCTTACAAAGTGATTAATTATGCCAATTTGGTAATAAAAAATGTTCCCAATATTACCTTCCCTAATGAAGAAAATAAAAATGATCTACTGGCACAGGCTTATAGCATGAGGGCCTTTATGTATTTTATTCTTGCCAAGACTTGGGGGGTGTTCCTTTAATTACGACACCTGTTGAAGGTTTTGATGCAGAAACTACATTTCAGGAAAGGGCTGCTGTTTCTTCCGTATTTGAATTAATAAAAGCGGATTTGGAAAAGGCCATTGATCTTTTTCCAAACAATGTATTTGGTAATGGCCGTTCGATGTGGTCAAAACCAGCTGTTAATACTCTTAAAGGAGACGTTTATTTGTGGACCGGCAAAACCATGGGGGTGGAGAATCTGATATAACTGTTGCTTTAAATGCGCTAAACGAAGTAAGATCTGCTGACCTGACTCTTTTGGATGATTTTTCCAGGATTTTTGATTTTGATAATAAGGGAAATAATGAGATAATTTTCTCAGTACATTTCAATGATTTTGAGGTTTCCAATAACATGTATTCAGACATGTATATAAATTCTCTTGATTTAAAAGAGTCTTATGGTGAAGAAACACTTGCCACTGTTGGCACTCCGGGAGGTTTCAATTGGTGGGCACCATCAGCAACCATGCGCAATCAATTTAGTAATGAGGACAGTAGGAAAGATGGAAGCTTTTTCGAGATTTATGACACGGATGAGGACAATACCTTTATTACTTCAATTGTGAAGAAAGGGGATGGTTATACAGAATCAGGGACCCGTTGGTTTTTGGATGATATTGTTATTTATAGGTATGCGGAATTATTACTACTTATCGCCGAAGCCAAAAATGCACTGGGTCAGGATCCTTCCGCTGAAATGAATGAGATAAGAACAAGAGCTTATGGAGAGAATTTCTCTAGCTTTGAATTTGTAAGTTCCTCCCAAGAAGAAAACGACGAGGCTATTTTACAGGAGAGGTTGTTTGAATTGGCTTTTGAGGGAAAAAGATGGTGGGATCTGATTCGTTTCGACAAGGCCTTTGAGAAAGTACCTTCCTTACACGGTAAAGAAGGGCAAGATTATCTTTTGGTTTGGCCAATTACCTTAGAAACCATTAGTTTGAATTCAAAAATAAGCCAAAATGCAGGTTACGAACAGTAATTAGAAGACAGTGAAAAACCCATAAATAACCTTTTGCCTATGTTAATAATTCACCGAGTATTAGCTTTAACCATGATCATGGCTGCCCTTTCCAACTCCGGAAAGGCGCAGCATGCTTATTTAAATTCAAACAATGGTAAATCAATCTCAATTGGAGCACTGGTTTACCCCGAGGTTGATGAATTGAAAGGCATGATGATGGGGCCATTTGTTAAATTGTTTGACGGTGGTATTCTAACTGTCGATGGAACAGATTGTATTATCAGTAGGGATGAAGGGATGACTTGGGAAAGATTTCCTGTATTTGATAACCCGGAAAGTTTTTTGATTTCGGATGAGCGTGCTATTCTTTCAACCAGTAATGGTGTAATCGTTTTGGCATTTATGAACTTAAAGGAAAGGGCAAACTGGGACTGGCAAGAAGAGATTTCCGATTCACCCGGTGCCAGATTGCCAACTTATACAGTGAGGAGTTTAGATGGGGGTAAAACTTGGCAAGACGTTCAAAAGCTCCATAATGAATGGACCGGTGCTATTCGTGACATGATAGAAACGGAGAATGGAAACATTGTTTTTACTTCCATGATGATGCGGCATCACCCGGGACACCATACGGTGTTGACTTATAAGTCGGGTAATGAAGGTAAGACTTGGGAAAGGTCTAATATTATCGATCTCGGAGGAATTGGGCATCACAGTGGGGTGACAGAAGCAACGCTCGAATCACTTCCTCAAGGGAAATTATGGCTGTTAATGAGAACCAACTGGGGGACTTTCTGGGAGGCCTTCTCCACTGATGATGGAAAAACATGGAATGGTATCCGGCCAACAGATATACCTGCAAGTTCTGCTCCCGGTTTGCTTAAAAGGCTTGAAAGTGGCAGGTTGGTTTTGGTGTGGAATAGGAGATTCCCGGAAGGCACGGATTATTACCCGTTAACTGGAGGGGATAAACAATGGTCAGAAGTGGCCGCTAGTAACCACAGAGATGAGCTGTCAATAGCCTTTTCAGAAGACGAGGGAAGAACATGGTCTGCTCCTTCAGTAATTGCTAAAATTGACAGCAGTAAAAAAATGGATCCCCCTTTGAGAAGGATTTCCTATCCCTATGTTTTTGAACGTAGTCCCGGTGAATTGTGGGTCACTACCATGCAAGGAGGGCTCCGGGTCAGGTTATATGAAAAGGATTTTATAAAAAAGAAATAGGCTTGGAAATTAATAGCTTGATATCAATCAGTAATAATAGAAGGAATGAATAGACTTTCAGGAAGAAGATTTTTTATAAGGTGCCTTTGTCTACTGCCAATACCGGCCATTTTATCTTTTTCACCTAAGCTCTATAGGAAAAAGGCAGTTTCTGTTTTTACTCATTCTGGAAAGAACGACAAAGAGAAAATTGCTCTATTGCTCAAGGGGAAAACATCATTGATTTGGGTTTTTACAGGAGATAGTATTACTCACGGCGCAAAACATACCCATGGGTATCGCTCCTATCCTGAAATATTTTCGGAGCGGATAAGGTGGGAATTAGGTAGGGTAAGAGACCTTGTCATCAATACGGGAATCAGTGGAAATACAAGCAGGAATATCCTTGACGATTTTGAATGGAGGGTGAAGCAGTTTAAGCCCAATGTGGTGTCAATCATGATAGGGACAAATGACTGTGCCAATGGGCGGGTTACCCTAGAAGATTATGAGAAAAATATTATCAGTTTAGTGGAGAAGTTTAGAAGCCTAGGGGCCATTCCAATCCTACATACACCTAATCCTATTATTGAAGCCTTAGATCCTAATAAAGAAAGTCTAGAGGAATATGTAAAGGTTATAAAATCAATTGCTGAAAAAGAGCAGGTGATATTAGTTGATAATTATGGTCGTTGGAGTGAAGAGTTAGAAACCCCAAATGGAGCAAAAGTTTTTAAGGAATGGCTCAATGATCCTCTGCATCCGAATGGTGGAGGCCATTCAGAAATAGCGAGATTAATGTTTAAATCCTTAGGGATTTTTGACCCTACAGCTCCGACCTGCGGAGGTGCCTATTATGAAGGAGAACATTAAACGACAAGCTACCAACCAATTATCATGAAACAATCAAAGTTATTAGTATTAGTAGGTGTATTTCTTCTGAGTTTAGGGAGTTTTTCCAAAGCCCAGGCATTGTTAAACACATCAGAAATTGTTCTTCAAATTGGAGAAGACGGTAATCCCCCGAGGAATAGTGAAGGAAGTTTTATCCAATTGAAGGATGGAAGGATATTGTTTGCATATTCAAAATTTGAAGGAGGCTCAGGGGATCACGCCAGTGGGGTGATTGCAGGCCGCTATTCTAAAGATGGGGGAATACATGGACCGGCAAAGACGAGGTAATCATATCCAATGAAGGAGGCATGAATGTCATGTCTGTTTCCTTTCTGAGGTTAATTGACGGGTCGATTGCTTTATTTTATGCGCGAAAAAATTCATTGGATGACTGCATTCCCTATATGCGTTTTTCTACTGATGAGGCCAAAACTTGGTCTGATCCAGTTCCCGTAATCACAGATAAGAAAGGGTACTTTGTACTGAACAATGATCGAGTAATACAACTTTCGGGAGGAAGATTATTGGCTCCTGTATCCTTACATAAAACTGCAGGAGTTGATTTTAGCATGCGTGGATCAATTTTTTGTTATTATTCTGATGACAATGGTAAAACATGGCATTCGGGGATGGAAATGCCTAATAAAAATAGGGTAGTGGTTCAGGAACCGGGGGTAGTTTTATTAGAAAATGGTAAGATTTTGATGTGGTTGCGTACAGACAGAGGGGTGCAATACTTAAGTAAATCGGAGGACCAAGGCTTGACTTGGGAAGAAGTATATCCTTCAGATATTGCCTCACCTAGGGCACCAGCTTCCCTAAAGAGAATTCCTGAAACCGGAGATCTTATGTTGATTTGGAACAATAACAAAGGTTTGGTAAAAGAAACAGCTGCTTATAGAACTCCACTTACAGCGGCTATTTCAAAGGATGAAGGGAAAAGTTGGACCCATTTAAAAGTACTCGAAGATGATCCGGATGGTTTCTTCTGCTATACAGCAATTTCATTTATTGGCAGTGAAGTATTACTTGCTTATATGGCTGCAGAACGTGAAAAATTAAAAGAGAAAATCCCTCTGGTACTTAGGAAATTAAGCTTGGATGAATTTTATGACTAAATGATATGAATATGGCAATGAACAAAATAAGCGGACTAATCAAAATACTTCTATTAATAGCATTCGTAAGCTATGGCTGTGGAGGTAAGCCGGTAGAGGAACAGAATGAAACAACTACCTTACCTGATAAAGAAAGGGTAAGTGCCCCAAAAAATTTGGTGCTCAATCCAGGAAAAAACAATCCAAGAAACAGCGAAGGTGATTTTATTGAGTTGAAAGACGGTAAAATCCTCTTTGTTTATTCTCATTATTACGGAGAATCATCCAGTGATCATGCCACTGCTTATTTGGCAGGAAGGTATTCGGAAGATAAAGGCAAAAGCTGGACAAATGAGGATGTAGAAATTCTGCCCAATGAAGGAGGTATGAATGTGATGTCTGTATCCTTGCTTAGACTGCAAAATGGGGATATTGCCATGTTTTATTTAAGGAAAAACAATACTGACGATTGCATTCCTTACATGAGGATTTCTAAAGATGAGGCACAAACATGGTCTGACCCAATAGCCTGTATTACCGATGATGAAGGTTATTTTGTTTTAAACAATGACAGAGTGGTCCAGCTTGAGGACGGTACATTAATGCTTGCGGTTGCCAAACACGCCGGTCCGGGCATGGAATGGAGAGGTAGAGCTGATTTGTATGCCTATTCCTCTACCGACAATGGACAGACTTGGGATAGAAGTGAGATGGTGCCCAATCCAAAAGAAATTGTTTTACAAGAACCTGGCTTGGTTGAGTTAGCAGATGGATCAATATTAATGGTTATTAGAACCGACGCAGGGGTGCAGTGCTATTCATACTCCAAAGACAATGGGAAAACATGGTCTGCAGTAGAAGAAAGCACTCTAGTTTCACCGGTTTCTCCTGCCACAATTGAAAGAATCCCAGGAACAGGAGATTTGTTGGCAGTATGGAACAATAATGTGTCTGAAGATCCAGATATAGCTAAGTTAAGAACACCATTGAGTTCGGCCATTTCAAAGGATGAAGGTAAAACGTGGACGAACTACAAGACTTTAGAAAACGACCCTGACGGTTGGTATTGCTACATAGCTATGGAATTTATTGGTGATGATGTTTTACTTGGCTACTGTGCAGGCAATAGACCGGCAGGTACCGGACTCTCGGTTACCAAGGTTACCAAGCTTGGAACGGACTGGTTTTATGAGGATTAAGCGATGAAGAAGGGGTAGACAATAGAATAAGGATATTATGTTTGGGCATTTTGCTTTTAATGGCAGGATTCTCATGTCAACCTGCGATTAAAAGCTCAGATGATGTAAAACCAAATATCCTTCTGATTGTTTCGGAAGATCACGGACAAGATATAGGAGCTTATGGCAATGAGATTGTGATAACTCCCAACATTGACTTATTGGCTGAAAATGGCGTAATGTTTCTCAATGCCTATACCACCTATTCTGTCTGTAGCCCTTCGAGAAGTTCAATTCTGACAGGACTTTACCCGCATCAAAATGGTCAAATTGGTTTGGCTACACATGACTTTGAAATGTATAAGTCCTTTGAGAATATCCCTTCTTATTTGAAAAATCAAGGCTATAAAACAGGCTGTTTAGGAAAGCTACATGTCAACCCTGAAGCTTCATTTCCATTTGACTTTCATGAAATTGAAAGCTCCAATTTTGCTAAGAAAAAATGGGGGATTATGCCATAAAAGCGGCTGAATTTATTAATTCTTCGGGGGGGAACCTTTTTTTCTTATGGTAAATTTTCCTGATGCGCACTTTCCATTATTAAGGAAAGTTGACGGTTTACCTACGATTGAAGTTAATGAAAATCAGATCTCCGGCACATTACCATTTGTGGGGGTAGATTCAGAGCGATTGAGAGCACAGACTGCTGATTACTACAGTCAAATTAATAGACTCGACGAATCAATTGGAATGCTTATGGATTCTCTAAAATCTTCAGGAAAGGCTGAAAATACTTTAGTGATTTTTCTCAGTGATCACGGAGCACAGTTTTCAAGGGGTAAAACCACAAGTTATGAAGCAGGTCTGAAAATACCTTTAATCATGAATTGGCCGAAGGGCTTAAAAAGTAAAAAGTTGAAAAGTGAAGAATTGGTTTCAGTAGTAGACTTGTTTCCTACCATTGTAGACGCTGTTTCATCTCAAGAAAAAGCAGAGCTTCCCGGTAAGTCTTTAATAAAAATTGCTAAGGATCAACTGCCCGGGCATGACTATATTTATGCTGGCGGAATGATAGGGACGGCAAAATATTTTTACCCTAAAAGAAGCGTACGAGACAAACAATATAAGTTGATTCACAATTTGTATAGTGGAGAGAGGGATCCTTATTTCACAGTATATACAGATCATGTTTATGCAACAGTCTTGTCGGGATCTTCTAGGGCAGAAATTGCCTCATCCACTGATGAAATTAAAGCAGTTTATGAAAGATGGGAAAGTCCTCCTGCTTATGAATTCTACGACCTCGAAACTGATCCTTGGGAGTTCAATAATTTAGCAGATATCCCCGATTATCAGGAGGAGATGGAGAGGTTTAAGCTAGTGCTTACTAATTGGAGAATGAATACTAGAGATCCACTTATTGATCCAATAATGTTTAAAAGGATCAAGGCAGAGGTGGACTCCATTAATACGCTGTATCCCAATCACTCCTATCAAAAAGACACCGCTTTTCATTGGAGCTATCCGGAATATTTTGGGGATTATGTATTAAATGCTGAACAAAATTAATATGAAGACTAGCTATAAAATTTTATTACTTTTTCTATTCATTGGCTTTCATTTATTGGAAGAAGTATCAGGGCAAAATATAAAAACTGTATTACAATTGGATCCTGGAGAAAACAACCCTAGAAACAGTGAAGGAGATTTTATTCGTTTGAAGGATGGGAGAATAATGTTTATCTACACCCATTTCACTGGTAGTTCAAGCAGTGATTTTGGCTCTGCCCATTTGGCTGCAAGGTTTTCTCGGGATAATGGTCAAACTTGGACTGATCAGGACAAGGTCATCGTACCCAATGATGGTAAAATGAATGTTATGTCGGTTTCCTTACTTAGGCTGCAAAACGGTGATATTGCCTTGTTTTATGCCAGGAAAAATAGCTTAAGTGACTGCATTCCTTTAATGCGAATATCCAAAGATGAAGGAGAAACTTGGTCAGAACCGAGCCCTTGTATCACTGATAGGGAAGGTTACTTTGTGCTTAACAACAATAGGGTGCTTCAATTGGATAATGGCAGACTCATTATGCCTGTTGCCTTACATAGAACATCCGAAGGTGAGGATTTCAATAATAATGGTCGATTATTTACCTATTTTTCAGATGACAATGGAGCAACATGGAAGTCGGGAAGAGAAGTGAAGAATCCTAAAAAGGTCATCTTCCAGGAACCCGGCCTTATAGCACTGAAAAATGGAAAACTAATGATGATTATCCGTACAGATGATGGCGTACAATATGCCGCTTTCTCAAAAGATTTGGGAGAAAAATGGACCCCCGCCAAACCCACAAAAATCGCATCACCACTCTCCCCTGCCACTATCGCAAGGATACCATCTACCGGAGATCTAATTATGGTTTGGAATAATAATGGGGTGAAAGAAGGATTGTACAAAGGGAAAAGGACCCCATTAAACGTTGCTATTTCCAAGGATGAAGGAAAAACCTGGGAGAAAGAAAAAGTACTTGAGGATGACCCTGACGGCTGGTATTGTTATACAGCTATTCATTTTGTCAATGAGGATCAAATGCTCTTATCTTATTGTGCCGGAAATAGACCGGCTGGGACTGGGCTTTCTGTGACTAGGCTAAAGCTATTAAATTTGGGCTGGGTTTATGAGGATTAATGAATGTATTAAGGGAAGAAGTCTTGAAATATGATTTTGTCCATTAAGCTTGCCATGCAAAAGATTACATGTATAGTCTTGGTTTTACAATGTATAATTTCCTTTAGGCTTTTGGCTGGACTTCCGGTCAATTCAGGGAAGTCAGGTGAAGATGGGAAGATTATTTTGGGTGAAAAAATTCTAACAATTGTAGCCTTTGGTAATTCCATAACTGCAACAAGAAATACCATTGATCAGGTTTTTGCCCAAAGATTGCCATCACTTCTACTAGCGGAAGGTATCGAAGCAAAAGTGATTAATTCCGGGCTTCCCGGCAGCCATACGGGGAGTATTAAAGACCATAATTTATTTAAAATAAAACATGGGATGGATCGGTTCGAGACCGATGTATTGACCCATAACCCTGATTTGGTCATCATAGGTTTTGGGACCAATGATGCACATATCGATGAGGATATTCCTGACGGTAAATCAAGAATTCCATTAAAGGAGTATCAACGCAACCTTAAATTTATGATAAAAGAGCTCCAGGGCAGAAGGATTGACGTGCTTTTAATAGCACCTAATGGATTGCGAGGAGAATATCCGGAATTCCAAAATGTGAGATTGTACCAATATGTAGAAGTAGTGAAAAAATTATCGAAAAAATATAAAACAGGGCTGGTGGATAATTTTAAATTCTTTTCAGACTATTATGAAACGGATGAGTCCGGAGAAGAGCTGTTATTGGATGGGGTGCATCCCAATGATAAGGGGCATGCTTTAATGGCAGGTGAAATCACCCAGGAAATAGTGAAAATCACAAGGGTAAAATATTAAAAAAAAATGGCTGAATTATTTTCTTCCCAAATTATCAAATCCTCTAAAGAGGGTCCCAATGGGCTTATTATAGCAGGGATTCACGGTGATGAATACGAACCTGTATTGGCTGTTATGCGATTAATAAAAAAATTGGAAGGGAGGTTGATTTCAGGATCTATAACCCTCGTACCTGTAACCAATAGAAACGCGTATTTTTCCGGAAGTAGGGTAGGAGAAGACGGATTAGATCTCGCCAGAACTTGTCCCGGTAATTCCAATGGTAGCATCACAGAAAGGGTAGCTGCAAAAATTAGTGAATTGATTAAAAAGGCAGATTTCTTTATTGACATGCATACCGGAGGTAATTTGTTTGAAATTTCTCCCTTATCAGGGTATATGCTACACAATGACCCTTCAGTATTGCAAAAGCAAAGGGAGATGGCTGCAGCATTTAATTTGCCAATTGTGTGGGGGACAAGTCCTGAATTGGAAGGAAGGACCTTATCCGTGGCTAGAGATGGCAATATTCCTGCAATTTATACTGAAAATGGTGGAGGGGCTTACCGTACAGAGGGGGTGGAGGAGTTGGTGGATGGTTGTGAAAATGTTTTGGAACTTTTTGGGTTGTTGCCCCAACAAAAAAAGAAAAAAAGCAATGGTAAATATAGAAGACGATAAGCCAGGAAGCGGGCATTTACAAGTGATGCATCCATCTCCTGATGAGGGGGTTTTTTTATCGCAAAAGTCAGCTTAGGTGATTTTGTTAAAGAGGGAGATGGATTAGGATATATTGTAAACGATAAGGGTGAAAAAAGCACACAAGTCTTAGCACAACAATCAGGAATGGTTTTCTTAAAAAGGGCAGTTCCTATGGCTAAAGCCGGTGATGCTTTGGCCGGAATTTTACCTATAAAAAAATAAATGATGAAAAGTGAAGCAGATAATAGACAAAGGGTAATAATTGTAACAGGGGCATGCAGAGGTATAGGCAAGGCAATCACTGAAACTTTTGTGGACAATGGCGATTTGGTTGCAATGGTTTCAGAAAACAAGAATGAGTTGCTAAAAACAGCAGCTTCAGTCTCTAACCCGAATAATGTATTGGTTTTAGATGGAGATTTGGCTATCGATGATTTTGTCGATGAAATTGTAGAGGCAACCTACAGTAAGTGGGGGAAAATAGATGTTTTGATCAACAACGCAGCCTGGCGAACCATTGAGACTTTAAATACCATTTCTAGAGAAAATTGGGAGAAAACCCTCAAGGTTTGTCTTACCTCACCCGTTTTTCTTTCAAAAATGGCGGCAAAAAAATGAAATCCGGAAATAGGGGAGGTGTGATTATTCATTTAAGTAGTGTAATGGCAAACAGAGCAGGAGGAACAAGTCCGGCTTATATAGCCGCAAAAGGAGCTTTGCTAAGCTTAACCTATGAAATGGCTGCATTATACGGCCCTTCGGGTATAAGGGTATTGGCCGTTTGCCCGGGAAATGTAACGACCGCAATGAGTAGTGATTTTAAAGATTCCAAAGGAAGCAATATAAGTCAACTATTGGTTGAAGAAATGGAGGATATGACACCTTTACAGCGGAGTGCCTCACCTGAGGAAATAGCCGAGGGAGTATTTTGGCTCAGTTCCAACAAAGCTTCATTTATCAATGGTACTTCCTTGGATATAGATGGGGGATTTGCCCACAATTTCAATAGTTATAAAAGTAAAAGAAACAATTTCCAAACGAGTTTTGAAAGGTATCAACAAATACATAGAACTATTAAATCTTCCAAATGGAATAGAGCCCTTTTCTTTAGGGAGGGGAATACTCCACTGATTAAATCAAGGAAAATTGGACCTGAATTGGGGTTTCCAAACCTATATTTCAAACTGGAATCAGCAAATCCATCGGGCTCCTATAAAGATCGCTTCGCAGCATTTGCCCTTGCAGATATCCAAGCAAATAATGGCAAACTTTGTTTGGCAACCTCGAGTGGCAATACCGGTGCGGCACTTGCTGCTTATGCTGCGGCTGCAGGAATTCCTTGTAAAATAGCCATAGTGGATGGAGCCCCTGAAGGGAAATTAAAACAAATGCGAGCCTATGGAGCCTCATTGTATGTTATCAAGGGTTTTGGAAAAAACAAAGAGGTGACAGAGAAGGTGTTTGCTAAGCTCGGAGAAGTGGCTGCTGAAAATCAGACCCAATTACAAGTGAGTGCTTTCAAGTACAGTCCGGTAGGGATGGAAGGGGTGCAAACCCTCAGTTTTGAATTGGCAGAAGACTTGGGTAAGGTTGACAATGTGTTTGTCCCTACTGGTGGAGGTGGCTTAACTTTAGCTGTTGCAAGAGGTTTTCAGACATGGAAGCAAAAGCATTCAGATTTCAGCCTGCCTAAGGTGCATTGTGTGCAACCGGATGGTAATGACACCATAGCAGGAAACCTGAGAAAAGGTTTAACTGAAGCAAAAGCGGTTGATGATGCGACCACCAAAGTGAGTGGTCTTCAGGTAGCTGTGGTAATTGATGGTAATGAAACATTACAGGCCTGTAAAAATACAGGAGGAAATGGTTTCCTAGTAAAGGATGAAGATACATTTGCTTGCCAACGATTATTGGCGATAAAGGAAGGCATTTATGCTGAGCCAGCAGGGGCAGTGGCCTTGGCTGGTTTTATGAAATCGGTGACTTCAGGAGAGCTGGATAAAAATTCCAATGCAGTATGTATTGTATCGGGGAGTGGTTTTAAAGACCCTGAAGCCACAGAGAATTTGATTGACAAAAACCCGGTACGTTATTTAGAGAATTATTATGAAATGGATCAATATTTTAGAAAGTAAAAGATAAATCAAGTAGATTATGTATGAAAATTTGAAAGGGGTGTGGCCTGCAATGCTTACGCCTATGGACGGAAATGGTCGTCCGGCATTTAAGCAATTGGAGAAATGGGTAGAAGTATTATTATCCGAAGGGGTAGATGGCTTGTATCTACTTGGTTCTACAGGGCAAGGCTTTCTCTTGAGTGAAGAGGATAGGAAAAAGGTAACGGAAATTACCGCAAGCGTTAATGCAGGTAAGGTGCCAATCATGGTTCAAGTTGGATCCATGACCACTGCAGAATCAGTACGGTTGGCCCAACATGCTTCCAAATGCAAAGTTGATGGTATATCCTCTGTGGCACCTGTCTATTACGGACCAACAGACGGAACATCAGGAATGGCTTTAGCGCATTATGAAGCCATTGCCACTGCCTCCGACTTGCCTTTCTTCCCTTACCAATTGGGGTCAACGAGTTTTTCTTTGGTAGAATTTATAAATAAACTACTAAAGATGCCTAATATGGTGGGGATGAAATTAACCACCAATAATTTATTAGAAATTAGTACCGTTTCTTACAGTTCAAAAGGTAAGTTGGTGCTTTTTAGTGGAGCAGATGAGTTGATGTGTCAGGCTGCTTTGTGTGGCACTACAGGTGCAATAGGGTCTTACTACAATGTTTTTGAACGTGAGTGTAAGCATGTTCGGAATGAGTTTGTGAAGGGGAATGTTAAACTTGCAACAGATTTTATGTTGGTGTTCCAAGAGGTTATCGCAGAATCTCTACCCAATATATGGACCTTTTTCAGGCAAGCTATTCAAATGAGGTACAGTGTGGATATTGGTCCATCTATCGCCCCGGTTGGAAATACCAATAAAGTTTGGGATGATAAGAAGGTGGAAGAATTAATTGATCGTGTGGTGAAAGCTTCCAAATTAGGAAGCTAAGATCAATCATTGGTAAAAATTTCGAAGGGATTCTTTTACATAAAATGGCTTAAAATCATTATTTGACATTTTAGATTGGTAAATTGAATTTGAAAACCGACCACCTTTCTTAAAGGTGAAAAATTATTTTAAAACTATTCATTAATATTATGGTAAAAAAAGAAATCGTTTCCGGTGAAGGTGTGCCACAAAGTGCCTTGCCTTTTTCTCCGGCGCTTAAAGTGAATGATTTGGTATTTGTCTCAGGACAAGCATCAGTAGATGAAAATGGAAAAATAGTTAACGATACTTTTGAAGGAGAAGTAAGGAGATCATTTGAAAATGCCAGAAAGATATTGGCTGCAGCAGGTTTGGACTTTAGTGATGTGGTCCAAGTGAGGAATTACGTGGCTAATCAAGATGATTTGGCCGAATTTAACGTCATTTATAAAGATTATTTCCAAGAGCCTTATCCTGCAAGAACAACCTTAATTGGGTGTTTAGGTACACTGCTGAAGTTTGAAGTAGACTTATTGGCCCATGCAAGGTGATCCAAAAAAACGCATAGGGATTATTGGTGTATACCATGAGTCCAATACTTTTTGGACCAAGAAACCACCTGGGAAGACTTTGAGAATGGGCATGTGCTATATGGACAGGCTATCATTGATGAATACCAAACTGCTTTCCATGAGATCGGTGGAATAGTAGAAGTCTTGAGTGCAGAAAAAGACATTGAGCTTGTTCCTATTTTCTATGCAGAGGCCACTCCCGGTGGGATAATTGCCAGAGAGACTGCTGAACATTTGCTAAATGAGTTGAACCGAACGTTAAAGGAAAGCCTTCCTTTAGATGGCTTGATGGTGGTGCCACATGGTGCGGCAGTAAGTGTATCTTATTTAGATTTTGATGGACATTGGTTGCGCACGGTAAGAGAAATCATGGGAACGGATCTTCCTATTATAGGGACAATTGATCCGCATTGTAACTTGAGTAATCAGATGGTGGATGCTTTGGATGGGCTAGTGGCTTATAAAACCAACCCACATATTGACCAAAGAGATGCAGGGAGGTCGGCAGCTAGGATAATGGCAGATACTCTCCATGCTAAGGTGAAACCTAAAATGGTCCTTTTGCAAACCAATGTTGCCATTAGCATAGAGATGCAACATACAGGTTCAGATCCTTGCCAGAGTTTATTTGCTTTAGCGAAAAGTATGCAAGAAGAACCGGAAGTATTGTCTACCAATGTTGTTTTGGGGTTTCCATATGCGGATGTACCTGAAATGGGTACCAGTTTCATTGTGATTACCAATAATGATGAAAAATTGGCAAATGATAAAGCTGATGTATTAAATGAATACCTGCTTAAAAATCATCAAGATTTTTCCGGAAATAAAATTGGACTCGAAGAATTACCAGAACATATAAGCAAGGCTGAAAAACCTTTATTGATATTGGATATGGGAGACAATGTAGGTGGGGGATCACCTGCAGACAGTACTTTCTTATTGGAGGTTTTGGAGACTTGTTCCGGTGTGAAAAGTTTCATGTGTATCTATGACCCGGAAGCTGTAGCAGAAGTAAAGAACAAGGATTTTGAAGGTTATTACCCTGTGAAAATAGGAGCGAAATCTGATGATTTACATGGGGAAACCATGGTTGTGGAGGTGAAACTTGAGAGGGTAGTAGATGGGAAGTTTACTGAAAAAGAACCTCGACATGGAGGGCAAGTCAATTTCAATATGGGGAAACGGCAATTGTTACCAGCAAAGCAGGCAATACAATCATGTTGACCTCTTTACGGATGGTGCCTTTTAGCTTACAGCAATTGATCCATTTTGATATAGACCCTACCACCTATGGGGTGTTGGTGGCAAAGGGAGTAAATGCACCTTTGGCGGCTTACCAACCTGTATGCAATTCCATAATCAGAGCCAATACTCCAGGCGTGACTCGTGCAGACATGGCAAGCTTGAACTATAAACACAGAAGAAAACCGTTGTTTCCGCTTGATAAAATTGAAGTAAAATGAATATAGGAAACCACCAACCCCACCAACTCCCTGACCCAAAAACCATCCAGCCTCAAATCATGTTGTCTTTGGATTATTATACAGAAGGACCTGTTATAGGGGGTGATGGTTTCCTTTATTTTACATCCCTAGCCGGAGAAGGGATCTGCCGCTATGAAGATAAGGGCTATATTGTGTGGGGAAAAGGAAAAAGGCCAAACGGACAAGCAATCATGGCAAATGGCGATCATTTGCTTTGTGACAGCCTAGCATCTAGAGTGGTAAGGTACAGTGCTAAAGGTGAATTTTTGGGAGAAGT
Source organism: Cyclobacterium sp. SOCE241 (assembly GCF_056867545.1). Taxonomy (NCBI): domain Bacteria; kingdom Pseudomonadati; phylum Bacteroidota; class Cytophagia; order Cytophagales; family Cyclobacteriaceae; genus Cyclobacterium; species Cyclobacterium sp. SOCE241. Next base: position 4,944,765 of record NZ_CP149779.1, read on the forward strand.
TTCCCCTGAATTTATAAATGGAGTAAAGGTCAATTGCCCCAATGATATTGCTGTTCATACAGATAAAGGATTTTACTTTACAGACTCTATTCGACACAAAGGGGCGGTTTATTTTGTCGGATGGGGGAAGCTTATGCAGTTGCTACTGATATAGATTTTCCCAATGGTATAGTTTACCATAAAGAAAAAAATGCTTGTATGTGGCAGAGAGTTATAAAAATAGGGTGTTAGCCATTAATCTGGAACTTCCTATTTCCAGCCCCAATTACTTGAGAGTGCTGGCCAACCTCCCTTACAATGATCAAAACAGAGCTACCGGAAATTTACCTGATGGTATGGCTATAGATGCTGATGGAAGGTTGTGGGTAGCCCATTATGGAATGCAAGCCATTCAGGTTCTTTCAGAAACTGGAGACCTGCTTGCTACTTATGATTCAGGAATCCCTCTAACCAGTAACCTGTGCTTTTCAGATGGATGCCTTTGGATAACAGGTGGTTTGGGGAGCCCGGTCCGGGAAGAATTAGTAGAATACATGTTGGCATCGAAGGGATGCCTATATAAAGATTGGAACTGAGAAAGAATGATAAGAATTGGGATTATTGGCGCAAGGAATTTCAGCTCGAGGCATATTGAAGCAATTCATCAAATACCGACAATTGAAATCAAGGCAGTTTGCAGAAGAGATCCACTTGCATTGGCCATGTTTACGGATAAATACAAGCTAGTTGGGAAGACAGATTATCGTCAATTGATAAACAATCGGGATATTGATGCAGTGCTAATCGCTACTCCTCACCACTTGCATACCCAAATAGCTATAGAGGCAGCAGGTGCTGGAAAGCATGTGCTGCTGGAAAAACCAATGGCTTCCACGTATGCTGATTGCAAAGCTATTAATGATGCCTGTAATCAATCGGGAGTAGTTCTGATGATTGGGCAGGTTGCGCAATTCTCTCCCGGGTTCAAAGTTGCAAAAAAATGTATCGACTCTGGGGAAATTGGAGAGATTCAAATGGTAAAGGCTACTTCAATCTCCTTTTGGAAACATGGAGATAGGAAGGACTGGCATTTAAAAAAAATATCAGGAGGAGGATATTTACTCACCGTAGCCATTCACCAATTAGATGCACTATGCGCATTGGTGCCTGCTGAGGTTACTTCTGTATTCGCTTCCATGACCAATGCTTTTCATGGAGATGAAGTGGACGATGGGGGACTGATATTTTTGGGGTTCAAGAATGGTCAAAAGGCTTCACTTCACTACACCGGTTTTAAAGACGGAGTAAATGAAATAAGCATTGATATCAATGGGAGCAAAGGGAGTCTGAGGCTTGACAATACACAGGGGGCATTTCTAGGTAGAGACCAAAAATACCAACTTCTACCAGGTTCTTTTTCAAGGGATTGGATGAACGAAGGATTGGTTAATCAATGGAAAGAATTTTCTGAGGCCATATTAAATGGTAGAGAACCAATGGCTTCCGGGAATCGAACATTAAAAGTGATGGAAGTGTTATTTGCAGCTTTTGAATCAGCTTCTTCCGGAAAGACGATAAAGCTTAATTAAAATCAAAAAATAGAAAACAAAAGAATAAAATGTATTCAACTTTAGAGAAACCCTTTTTCCTCAGCTTTTTTTTAATTCTTTTCGTTTTTCAAGCAGTAGGTAAGGAGGTGGTATGGGAGGTGTTACCTGCTATTCCCGATAAAGAAGGATTTGCAGGGATGTTTGCTGGAACTAGTAATGGAGTGCTATTGGTTGGTGGAGGAGCTAATTTTCCTGAAAAGAGACCTTGGGAAGGAGGAGAGAAGTTTTGGTATGATGAAATCTATTTTATGGAAGACATTGAAACCGGCTGGAAGCTTTCAAAGCAAAAACTTCCTCAAAAGTTGGGCTATATGGTTTCCGGAACCTATAAAAATAAGGTATGGGTGATTGGTGGGAATGATGCTAAAGCGCATACAGATTTGGTGATCAGCTTGGCTTACCAAAACGGAGAAGTCGTAATTGAGAATGATTATCCTCAATTGCCGGTCCCATTGGCCAATATGACCGGAGCCATTGTGAACGGAATTTTATACGTTTTGGGGGACAGCAGACTCCTACAGGTTTGGCAGAAACAAAATTTTATATCCTGGATTTAAATAGAAATAAAGAGGATATGAAATGGGTTGAAGGTCCTATTTTTCCGGGAAAGGCCAGAATACAGGCTGTAGCTGCTTCGCACAAAGATGTTTTTTATGTTTTTAGTGGTTTTACACTTCATCATAATACAGATGGTAGTTTGGGAAGGAAATTGCTAAAAGATGCCTACAGGTTTATTCCATCTGAGCAACCAAAGGAGGGTATATGGCAGCAAATAAATAATTTACCTAGAGGAGTTGCAGCCGCCCCTTCACCCGCATTTAGTCTAGGTGGAGACCATATTCTAATTGCCGGAGGTTTAGATGAAGAAACCTTAAAGCACACAGACCCCGCAAGTCATCCTGGTTTTTTAGATAAAATGTTAGCTTACAATACCAATGCTGAAAAATGGGTAGAAATGGGAGATATGCCTGAAGGGAGTTCAAGGGTAACAGCACCATCTGCTTTTTGGAAAGGTTTTTGGGTTGTTCCTAATGGGGAAAAAGGTCCGGGAGTAAGGTCCCCTAAAGTCATGGGTTTGGCTACACAAAATCCCTTTGGAATGGCTAACTGGTTGACACTGGGAGCCTATTTGGCTTGCATGTTGGGAATAGGCTTTTACTTTTCAAAAAGAGAAAATACCACAACTGAATATTTTCTGGCCGGGAAAAGGATACCCTGGTGGGCTGCCGGGTTAAGTATCTACGGGACACAATTAAGTGCGATTACTTTTATGGCCATACCTGTCATCGTTTATGCCACCAATTGGCGTTTGGCAGTAGGTTCCTTTATGATCCTTGCCATTGTACCTTTAATTGTAAAATATTATCTGCCTTTTTTTAGAAGATTAAATATAACAACAGCCTATCAATACTTGGAATTGAGGTTTGATATTCGTGTAAGATTGTTGGGTAGTTTGACATTTATATTGCTACAACTTGCCCGGATGGGGGTTGTACTTTATCTTCCGGCCATTGCCATCTCTTCCGTAACCAATATGGATATTTTCTTGTGCATCGCTATAATGGGTGTATTTAGTACCATTTATACCGTACTGGGTGGCATGGAAGCAGTTATTTGGACGGATGTAATTCAAGTGGTTGTTTTACTTGGAGGTGCGCTGCTTTCCATATTTATTGCAATAGCCAATATTGATGGAGGATTTTCTACTGTTATTGAAGTCGGGATGCGGTTAGATAAATTCAAGCTTATAGACTGGTCTTGGGATTATACCCAACTGGTGTTTTGGGTGGCAATTATTGGATTCTTTTTCTTAAACTTAATCCCATACTCCTCAGATCAAGTGGTGATACAGCGTTATCTTACTGTCAAAGATGAAAAGGAGGCAGCCAAAAGTCTTTGGACCAATGGGTTAATTACCATACCCGGAATATTTTTATTTTTTGGGTTGGGGACGGTGCTGTTCGTGTATTACCTTACCAATCCGGAGAAAATAGGAAGTGCCAATCCCGAAGAGCTTTTACCCTATTATATTGTAGCTGAGCTTCCTTTAGGGATAGCAGGATTGGTAATTGCGGGAATTTTTGCCGCCAGTATGTCTTCGCTCGATAGTAGTATGAATAGTATTGCAACCGCATACATAACAGATATCCATCGGTACCTAAAGCCGGGGCTTAAAGATGGAGCATACCTGAAATTGGCTAAAACTATTACCGTCATCATGGGGGTTTTTGGAACCCTAACAGCAATTTGGATAGCTGCTACTGAAGTAGGTTTTATTTTTGACTTTTTCCAAAAGTTATTAGGGATGATTGGTGGCTGCCTTGCCGGGGTTTTTATTTTGGCTATTTTTAGTCAAAGAGCCAATTCCACAGGTGTGGTGATTGGGACGCTTTCAGGGGCAGGTATAACCTTTCTTGTCAGTAAATTTACTGATGTAAATGGTTATCTCTATGGAGCAATAGGTGTGTTAAGCTGTGTCGCAATAGGTTTTATTTTTAGTTTAATTTTTCCCGATAGTAAAAGCCAGACCAAAGGGCTTACTTACAAATCAATAATTAAGAAGTAGTTAATGCGTATGCTTCCTTAAAATACCGTAGATCTTAAAATGTTGCCAAAATGACAGTTCTATCTGTCATTTTGCGCGTATAAGTCATTTTCATAATTAAATTTGGAATGGTTTTGGATTGAAACCTTTACAATGATGAGCTAGGTCTATAATTGAATGAGGGGTTTGGTATCGATTAGTTTTTCCATTCAATGATTTAATTGATTTTTATGGGTTTTTGTTAATATATTAGGTTTAATTGAACGCTTTAGAAAAAAATACCAAAAGGTAATGCAAAGCTTCAACCTTTTGACATGACATCATGTTAATAATATACAAGAGGTTAACGGTTGAATGAATGAGGTTTTTATTTGGTTTCTTTTATTTAATATAGAATATGTTAGAAGAAATTTCTGTTTTTATGTTAAATGCTGTTAAATATTAAACCTAAAGACCAAGTGGCATCGTTTTAGAAGTGATTTTAGTAATAATACTAGGTATTAATTGATGTAAATTAAAAGAAAGGTATACAATGAATAGAAAACAATTTTTCCTTGGAATCGTGCTTGCTTCTTTAATTGGGGGCTTGGTGGCTGTACTTGGAGTTGGGTTATTGCAAACCAACCAAGATACATCTACCAATTTTACAGAAAAGCAAAATGCTAGTTTGGTAAAATGGCTAAATGATGAAAGTTTTGTGGTTCCTGAAGGGATAAATTTCGTAGCCTCTGCGGCTCAGGTTACGCCTGCTGTAGTACATGTAAGAAGTACAGTTTCGGTGAGTAGAAGTCAACAGGGTTTAGACCCAATGGAGGAGTTATTTGGTTTTAGGTCTCCAAGAGGTGAATCTACTCCAAGAGAAGGAAGGAGTTCAGGATCTGGAGCTGTGATTTCTGAGGATGGTTATATAGTTACCAATAATCATGTGATAGAAAATGCATCTAAGGTGGAAATTACCTTGGAAGATAACCGTAGGTATACAGCAAGGGTTATAGGAGCAGATCCAACCACGGATTTAGCATTATTAAAAATTGAAGCTAATAACTTACCTTTTATTCCTTTTGGGGATTCAGACCAAGCACAGATTGGTGAATGGGTACTTGCAGTTGGAAATCCGTATGAGTTGAATTCTACGGTGACAGCCGGGATAATTAGTGCTAAATCTCGAAATATTGGTATTCTAAGAGATGAGAATAATTTACAAGTAGAATCTTTTATTCAAACAGATGCAGCTGTAAATCCCGGAAATTCCGGAGGGCCGTTGGTAAATCTTAATGGCGAGATTATTGGTATAAATACTGCTATCGCTTCCAGAACGGGTGGTTTTAGTGGTTATTCCTTCGCAGTACCAAGTAGCATTGCCAAGAAGGTAATGGATGATTTGTTAGAGTTTGGCGCAGTACAAAGAGGGCTTTTAGGAGTGACCATCCAAGATGTCAACGCAGACCTTGAAGAAACGCTAGGTGAAGACATCAAAGCTGATAGAGGAGTGTTTGTTGTTGAGGTTAGAGAAGGTAGTGGTGGCGAAGAGGCTGGTCTTAAGAGAGGGGATGTTATCATAGGTGTTGATGGCGTTGACACCTATACTACTTCTTCTTTGCAAGAAAGAGTAGCCAGAAAGCGACCCGGGGATAAAGTTGTTGTTAAGTTTCTTAGAGATGGTAAGGAAATGGAAACGACTGCTACGCTGAAGAATACCTCAGGCGACACTAAGGTAGTGGTTAAAGTCATTCCAAAAATTACTGAGTTTGAAGGTGTGGTTTTTGAAGACCTGAAAGTAGAATACCAAGAAAGACTTGAGTTGGAAGGTGGAGCAACCATAACCTCCATTGATAACAAAGCGTGGAGAGAAGCAGGAGTGCAAGAAGGCTTTATTATCACCAAAATAGGTAGGACAAAGATTCTTAATGGTGAAGATGTAGTCAAAGCACTTAAAAGCTATGAAGGCGAGGAAGTAATTGTTTTAGGTGTTTATCCAAATGGTCAACGCTCTTATTACGAGTTGGATCTATAATCTCTTAAAATGTAAGTCAATAATTGATAAAAAGGCTACCGATTGGTAGCCTTTTTATTTAATGTGGTTTGGGTTGTTGTATTTTTAGTATAAATCCATAGGTAAAAATCAGCCAGTCAGATAGTTGGTGGCGAAGTTTCTATTGATTTGTAGTTCTGGAGCATTTTTGTTGAATTTTTTATTAGAAAAAACCCAGTTTAATTTTTGCAACATTAAAATTTAACCCTACATTTGCAATCCAAATCGGGGAATTTACCGCTGTCAATTGCTTATCGAGCACCTTGTTCATCCGGTATAAATTAGTCGAAATGGGAATGTTTGAAATTTAAAGTGATTTCAGAATAAGAAATAAAGTATTGGGAGTTTAGCTCAGTTGGTTCAGAGCATCTGCCTTACAAGCAGAGGGTCGGGGGTTCGAATCCCTCAACTCCCACCACAAGCCTTTGAAAGCGAAAGGCTGAATAATAGTCAAAAGTTTTAAATATTGGGAGTTTAGCTCAGTTGGTTCAGAGCATCTGCCTTACAAGCAGAGGGTCGGGGGTTCGAATCCCTCAACTCCCACCACAAGCCTTTTTAGAAGGCTTTTTTCATTTATGCACTGTCACTTTTATATACTGTTTTCCAGATGCAAAAATCGATATTATATCGGAGCGACCTGTGATGAACTTAAAGAAAGAGTTCGCAGGCATAATTCCAACCATAAGAAAGGGTTTACGGGAACAGTGAATGACTGGGAGTTGGTTTATTCTGAAGACTTTAAATCAAAGGAGGAAGCCTTCTCCAGAGAGCGGGAAGTTAAAAAATGGAAAAGCCGTAAGAAAATTGAGACGCTAATAAGCTCAACATGACATTTGATTCAGAGCATTCCGATTTACATCGGAAGGGTCGGGGGTTCGAATCCCTCAACTCCCACCACAAGCCTTTTTAGAAGGCTTTTTTTATTTATGGACTGTCACTTTTATATTTTGTTTTCCAGGTGCAAAAATCGATATTATATCGGAGCGACCTGTGATGAACTTAAAGAAAGAGTTCGCAGGCATAATTCCAACCACAAGAAAGGCTTTACGGGAACAGTGAATGACTGGGAGTTGGTTTATTCTGAAGACTTTAAATCAAAGGAGGAAGCCTTCTCCAGAGAGCGGGAAGTTAAAAAATGGAAAAGCCGTAAGAAAATTGAGACGCTAATAAGCTCAACATGACATTTGATTCAGAGCATTCCGATTTACATCGGAAGGGTCGGGGGTTCGAATCCCTCAACTCCCACCACAAGCCTTTTTAGAAGGCTTTTTTCATTTATGCACTGTCACTTTTATATACTGTTTTCCAGATGCAAAAATCGATATTATATCGGAGCGACCTGTGATGAACTTAAAGAAAGAGTTCGCAGGCATAATTCCAACCACAAGAAAGGCTTTACGGTAACAGTGAATGACTGGGAGTTGGTTTATTCTGAAGACTTTAAATCAAAGGAGGAAGCCTTCTCCAGAGAGCGGGAAGTTAAAAAATGGAAAAGCCGTAAGAAAATTGAGACGCTAATAAGCTCAACATGACATTTGATTCAGAGCATTCCGATTTACATCGGAAGGGTCGGGGGTTCGAATCCCTCAACTCCCACCACAAGCCTTTTTAGAAGGCTTTTTCATTTATGCACTGTCACTTTTATATACTGTTTTCCAGATGCAAAAATCGATATTATATCGGAGCGACCTGTGATGAACTTAAAGAAAGAGTTCGCAGGCATAATTCCAACCACAAGAAAGGTTTATTAACACCGGAATTTCTTTTTTTAACATTGGAAGGGTAAGCCATTTAATAATGGCCTTTTTTCCTTTTAAAAAATGTATGTAACTTATCCGCGAGGAGAAGGTCCAAATAGTGTCTGCCTGAATATCTTTAGGAAAAAAGGAACTAAGTTTAAATTAGGGTTAGATAGCTAAAGGCATTCAACTAAAGGACTGGTCAACTAAATAGGGATGTATTTTTTCGGAAATTTTTCCAGAATTGTTGATTCCCATGCTGTATGCAAATCATTACTTCAATCAATGAAAGCTGAAAAGGATCTTGTTCTTGGCCTAAAGAAAGGTGATAGTGAAGCCCTATCTATGATATATGATCAATACTATGAAGGTCTATATTTTTATTTATTAAAGTTCACTTCTCAAAAAGATTTGGTGCAGAATGCTGTGCAGGATTTATTTGTTGACCTATGGGCGTCAAGATCAAAGCTGGGTGAAATCAATTCACTCAAAGGGTATCTATTTGTTTCAGGCAAGAGGAAGTTATATCATCTTATTAAGTCCAATAAAAAAAAACAAATTGTTGACTTGGCTTTTCCCACAGTGGTAGATGGAATGTTATTTCAATATTCACAAGAAGATTTTTTAGTTGAAATAGAAACCAATGAGGAAAGAAAAGATAGGCTTTTAACAGCGATTAATAGACTTCCATCTCGTCAAAAAGAAGCAATTTATTTGCGTTATTATGAAAAGTTAAATCTTGAGGAAATCAGTCAAATCCAAGGAATTGCCTATCAGTCAGTCCTTAATAATTTACAAAGGGCACTACATACACTACGTTCTAACCCATTAATTGTCAATCTTTTTGAATGGGCTATATTCGCATTTATTTGTTTGGCATAAGATTTATCATAATTTTTTCTGATTTTTTGAGTATCTGAGCACGATATGAGTCTCTTTATATAAAAGCCTACGATTTTGGCTAAAGTAATTGATAGACTGATTATTCAAAAAAATTGAAGAATTCCAAACCAATATTTGAGGACCTGACCAAAGAAGGCGAAAATCCTGTCAAGATGGTTTTTGCCAAACGCACACTGTCTAAAACTGTTCTTGCTCAAGAGAAAAATAAATTACTAAAGAGGGTAACCAACGATAATGCACTCCTTGAAAAAAATCTGTGGGATTGAAGAGTTGGAGAACCACTATTTTTAGGTATGCGGCGGCAGCTGTCGTATTGGTTGTAAGTATGATGGCTGCCCTTAGCATAGATAAGGTAAGGCATCAAACAGCTTACGGAGAGGTTGCGAGTGTTCAATTACCGGATGGAACTTTAGTAACGCTCAATGGAAATTCCCAATTAAAGTATTCAAGGTTGTATTGGTGGTTTATGGAGGAAAGAAAGGTGGCCCTCAAAGGAGAAGCCTTTTTTGATGTGGTCAAACGAAAGACAAAGGAAGGGGATATGAAATTTCAAGTATTTACTGAGCACTTGAAGGTAGAAGTTTTGGGGACAGCATTTAATGTTATAGACAGGTCTAATCAAGAAGTAGTAGTATTGGAAGAGGGAGTGTGCAAGTTAAGGTTTTATCCAATGAGACCACGCTGCCTTTATTGCCGGGAGAGTACATGAGCTATAATAAAATTGATAATAAGCTGGAACATGGCTCAGTTGTAACAGAAGGCTATACCTCTTGGAAGGACAATTATATTATTCTTGACAACAAAACCTTAGGAGACCTTGCTCGGATCATCAATACAGTTTACGGAAAGAAAGTAGTATTCAAAAATAATGCAGACAAAGATATAATTCTTGAAGGGAAAGTCCCTTCCAATGAAATCAATGTTTTAATCCATGCCTTAAAATTGGCAACAAACCTTAAAATACATATGGAAGGAGATACTGTATTTGTCAATTGAGACAAACTCAAATCGTGCACTACTCAATTAATATTAACAATAAAAACCCAATTTATGAGAAATTATTATTACACCATAGCATTACTGCTGTGCTTGTTTAATTTAGGAAACAACCAATATTCCTTAGGGCAGGAGTTGCTTTCTTTTAACAAATTCGACAATCATATGCAGTCGAATGAAGCTGCAAAAACCATGACTTTCAAAAAGGCCATGGAGCAATTTGGAAACCATTATGGGGTTTCATTTTTGTATCGCAAAGACTTATTGGATCACCAATTGGTAAGCCCTCCTAGTTTATCCGGAGATAAAGGTAAAGGACTAGAAGAGATGCTTGCACCTTTAGGTGTGAGCTATAAAGAACTCCGCAAAGATTATATCGTTATTTTTTCAAGGGAAGAAAAAATGGGAATGAAGAAGATAAAATTGATCATTCCCAGCTGCGCTTTGATTCAGTAATCAAAGGGGTGATTACTGAAGAGAGTGGTGAGCCATTACCCGGAGCCACAATAATGGTGAAAGGGACAAATATTGGAACTGTAACTGATCTAGATGGAGCATATACTATCACTATTCCGGACAATATAGAGAACCCGGTATTAGAATTTTCTTTTATAGGTTTCAGTCCCCAAGAAGTAGTCGTTGGGACACAAACAGAAATTAATGTGACTTTATCCGATAACCTTGCTTCACTGAATGAAGTGGTAGTTATTGGTTATGGTGCCGTCAAGAAAAGTGATCTTACAGGTGCTGTATCCTCTGTTAAAGCCAGTGAAATTCAACAAACACCTATTACTTCTATAGATCAAGGGCTTGTCGGTCGAGCCTCTGGAGTAATGGTGACCCAAACATCAGGAATGCCAGGAGCAGTAGCCTCTATTCGTATCCGTGGTTCAAGTTCTCTTCAAGGTGGAAATGAACCATTGTATGTAATTGATGGATTCCCCGTCTATAGTGGGGCAGGTTTTGGAGAAACAGGAGGTAATGCTCGGATGAGTGGATTGTCTACCATCAATCCTGCAGATATTGAGTCTATTGAAATACTTAAAGATGCATCCGCGACTGCTATTTATGGGGCAAGAGCTGCCAATGGAGTTGTACTAATAACGACTAAGAGCGGTAAAGAGGGGCGTGATCAGGTTACTTTTGATGCTTATTATGGCGTACAAAAAGTTGTTCAGAAAATTGATGTGATGAACGCTTATGATTATGCCACTTTGGTCAATGAAGCTTATACCAACGATGGCTTAAGCCCCGTATATGGTGCAGATAAGATGGCTGAACTTCAGGCCAACCCTAAAGGTACAGATTGGCAAGAAGAAATATTTAGAGCTGCTCCTGTGCAGAATTACCAATTGTCGTTTTCAGGAGGGGATAAAAAGACGAATTATGCGGTTTCAGGAAATTATTTTAACCAAGAAGGCGTCATTATCAATTCGGGTTTTAAACGCTATTCCGGTAGAGTTAATATCGCAAGAAATATTAGCAATAAGTTCAAGGTAGGCACCAACTTTAATGTAAGTAAGACCATGTCGAATGCAGTACCAACGGATGCCGGAGGATCTGGAGGCGTGGTAACAGGAGCCATGAAATTTAACCCTATTCTACCTGTATACTCCAACCAAGAACTAGGTATTTATACCCAAGTTAACAGCCCGGGAATTATTTACCCTAATCCGGTTGCTTCTGCCCTCGAGCAAGTTAGAGAAAGTGCCATGTTACGTGTTTTAGGTAATATTTTTGGGGAGTACGAATTTGTGCCAAACTTAGTGGGAAAAGTGTCTTTCGGTACTGATCTAGTAAATACAAAATTTGATACGTTTATTCCTACCAGTATTTTTGAGTCTAATGGTATCGCAAAGGCTACAGTCAATGGTGGGTATACAACAAATTGGTTGAATGAAAATACTTTAAGTTGGAATAAAAAAATTAGTGATTTGCACAGTGTGTCTCTTTTGGGGGAATTACTTTCCAGAAGAATTTCTATGAAAGTTTAATGGCGTCTTCGCAAGATTTCGTAAATAATTCACTGGAAGAAAACGCCTTAGGTTCAGGTTCAGTTTACAACCAGCCGGGATCTTCTAAAACCGAATGGAGCTTGGTATCCTACTTAGGTAGAGTCAATTATAACTTTAATGAAAAATATTTACTTTCCCTAAATGGACGAATAGACGGTTCCTCTAGGTTTGGTGACAATAACAAGTATGCATTTTTCCCTTCCGGAGCATTGGCTTGGAGAGCAATTGAGGAAGATTTTATTCAAAACATGAATGTCTTCTCTAACCTCAAAGCTAGGATAAGTTATGGTGTAACAGGTAACCAAGAGATAGGTTTATACAACTCTTTGCCTACCTTAACGAATACGACTTATACAATCGGAGGAGCATTGGCGACAGGGTTTTACCCCAATTCAATTCCTAACCCCAATTTGAGATGGGAGAAAACCTCCCAATTTGACTTCGGATTAGATTTTGGATTTTTTGATGAGAGGTTAAGGTTTACAACCGATTACTACTTCAAAAAAACCATTGATTTGATTTATAATGTAGCTGTACCTTTTGTATCCGGATTTGGTTCTTCTTTACAAAATATAGGAAGTATTCAAAACCAAGGGGTTGAATTAATGATTGGCGCAGATATCTTGGCACAAACTGAATTGAAATGGACTTCCTCATTCAACATTTCTTTTAACCGTAACAAAGTATTAGAATTGGGTGGTGAAAGTTACAAGGATGTTGGAGGTGGAGACGGCCACTTGAAAACAGGATCCGTTCACCGTTTAATAGTTGGGCAGCCTATAGGTTTGTTTTATGGATATGTTTCAGATGGGATTATCCAAAATGCTGAAGAATTGGCTGCCGGACCTGTAGGTCCTACCAATTGGATTGGTGGAAGAAGGTACTTGGATATCAGTGGGCCAAATGGTGTTCCTGATGGAGTAGTCAATGCCACTTATGATAGAGCCATTATTGGAGATCCAAATCCTGATTTTTTGGAGGATTTACCAATACCATATCCTATAAAGGATTTGAATTGAATGCATTCACACAGTTTTCATATGGAGCAGATATTTTTAATTACAATGCCATGGAGTTAGAGTTACCTTCCGGAGGGCAGAATGTTTACAGTGATTTAGTAAACCGGTGGACCCCAAACAACCCTAGTGATGAGTACCCCAAGGCCACTACCAACAGGTCGGCAGTATTTAGTGATGTATTTATGGAAGATGGATCCTATCTAAAAATCAAAACCTTAACCTTAGGATATACCTTCCCTGCTTCAGAAATCAAGGCACTTAGTGGATTAAAGTTATACATAACAGGTCAAAACCTATTTACTTTCACCAACTACTCCGGTTATGATCCGGAAGTAAGTTATCGTGGTGCAACCAACCTTCAGTTAGGAGAAGATTTTGGAGGCTATCCACAGTCCAGAACGTTTATGATAGGGGCCAAAATTAACTTCCAATAAATCGCAGACAAACATGAAAAATATAAAACATATTGCATTTTTATTTCTACTTCTAAGTTCAACTTCTTGTATGGATGAGTTCTTGAAAGAGGCTCCGGAAGATAGATTTGTAATTGGTAATTTCTACAGTAGTCAGTCAGACGCTGAAGCGGCGGTAACAGCAGTTTACAGAAAATTATATGACATCTATGAACGAAATATGTTCATCTTAAATGATCTCCCTGCAGATACCGAAAAGAATGGTTTGGGAATGCCAAATCAATACCTTCAAAACCTCGAATATTTGAGACATACCTCAGAAAATCAATTTACGAGTACCATGTGGCAACAAAACTATGATGGGATTGCTAGAGCAAATACAGCCATTCTTAATATTCCTGCCATTGAGATGGATGAAACCGTAAAAGCCAGACTAATTGGAGAGGCTAAATTTTTAAGAGCATTGTATTATTTCAATTTGGTACGTTTTTACGGAGATGTTCCGCTAATTTTAAAACTTGAATCTGTAGAAGATGCTTTAGGCCCCAGAGTTGCGAGTGCTGAGGTTTATCAGCAAATTATCAATGACCTGATGGATGCAGAGAGTAGCTTACCTGAAATTTATGCTGAAAATGATATAGGAAGAGCCACAAAGGGAGCTGCCAAAATTCTTTTAGGAAAGGTGTACCTGACCATGAAAGAATTTAATAAATCAGTTGAAAAATTGGCAGAGGTAATCAATAATGAAGGAGATTATGGATATGGTTTGCATGAAGACTATAGAGACAATTGGCGTCCGGCCACCGAGACTGGAAAAGAAATGGTATTTGGGATAGAGTTTATGGATCCCCCGGGAAATGGGAATTCCGCGATGGTGTTACAGGGACCAAAGTATTCTTTACCCGGAGGTTTTGCAGTGCTAGGTTTGGTTAATTCAAATGAGGCAGATATCCCCACAAGAGATCTTTATGATAGATTTACTGACGATGATGAGAGAAAAGCCGGGACATTCAGGACTGATTTTGTAAGTCTCCTTGATGGGTCTATTCATACCTCTACCATTCCAATTTTCACAAAATATTGGGAAGAAAATGAAAGCAATCCGAGTAATAGCGATGCCAATATGAATGTGATTCGATACGCAGATGCATTGTTAATGTATGCCGAGGCATTGAACGAAATAGGGCAGACCGAGGCCGCTGCAATTCCTCTCAATAGAGTCATGGAAAGAGCCTATAATTCAACCTTACACAATGTTTCTGGGTTAAGCACTGATGATATGAGGACGCTTATTTACGAGGAACGACACAAGGAATTGGCTATGGAAGGACACCGTTGGTTTGACTTGGTTAGAACAGGCAGGTTTGTCCAACGAATGAAGGACCATGCTGCATATGAAGCAAGTGTAGCCGAATCAAACAAAGTAGAATTGGCACAAAATATTAAAGACCATATGGTATTGATGCCGATTCCTCAGAGGGAAATAGATTTAAATCCGGAACTTACCCAAAACCCCGGGTATTAACCCTATCTGAATAGGAGAGTGCATTGGTTTGCACTCTCTTTTCTTTTACCAATCGAAATTATGTATAATAAGTTTTTGTGTACAATTGTATTTATCGGCCTGTTTTTACATTCTTATGTTTGGGGCCAAGAGATTGGACTTCCTAACATAGTATTGATTTATGCAGATGATTTAGGATATGGAGATTTAGGGAGTTATGGAGCTCTTGATATTGAAACCCCTAACTTGGATAAGTTAGCCAATGAAGGCATGCGTTTCACAAACTTTGAAGTAGCTCAGGCTGTTTGTAGTGCATCAAGAGCCGGTATCATGACAGGCACCTATCCTAACCGAATAGGGTTAAGTGGTGCATTGAATCCTCACGCTATCATCGGACTTAATCCTTCGGAAGAAACTCTTGCAGAGTTGGTGAAAAAAGCCGGTAATTATAAGACAGCCTTATTTGGTAAGTGGCATTTGGGGCATCATAGGCCTTTTCTTCCACTGCAACAGGGCTTTGATGAATTTGTTGGTCTTCCTTATTCCAACGACATGTGGAAATGGACCTATGACATGCATTTAGCAACTCCTGAAACCCATGCAAGAAAAGCAAGTTATCCGGAACTACCCCTTTTGCAAGGGAATACCACAAGAGCTTATATCAAAAACCTTGAGGATCAGGCAAAATTAACTACCCTATATACAGAGGAAGCTACTCGGTTTATTAAAGAAAATCAATCCGGTCCTTTTTTATTGGTTGTCCCTCACTCTATGCCCCATGTTCCTTTGGCGGTTTCGGAAAAATTTAAAGGAAAAAGTAATCAAGGGCTGTATGGTGATGTGATCATGGAAATTGATTGGTCGGTAGGGGAAATAATCAAAGCCTTGGATGATAATGAATTGTCAGAAAATACCATTGTGATTTTTACTTCAGATAATGGCCCTTGGTTAAACTTTGGCGATCATGCTGGGTCTGCTGGGGGACTGAGAGAAGGTAAAGGGACTAGTTTTGAAGGTGGACAAAGGGTTCCATGTATTGTAAAATGGCCTGCAAAGATTCCGTCAGGAACAATAAATAATAATTTGGCCTCAACAATTGATTTTTTCCCGACTTTTGCGGAAATTTTGCAAGTACCTTTACCTGAGAGAAAAATTGATGGGGTAAGTATTTTGGAACTTTGGGAAAATAAACCCGGAGCCAGACCAAGAGAAACTTTTAACTACTATTATCAAAAAATGCATTGGAAGCCATTAGGAGAGACAACTGGAAACTGGTGTTTCCGCATGTCCACAGGACCTATAAAGGGTCTGCCCCCGGAAAGGAAGGCGTGAATGGGCCCACAAAACAAGCCAAAACCGACCTGGCATTGTATGACCTGCGGAGAGATCCCGGTGAACGTTATGATGTTCAGGAAGAGAATCCAGAAATTGTTGCGGAATTATCAGCATTAGCAAATGAGGTACGCAAAGACCTTGGTGATGACTTATTGGGAATTACCGGAGAAAACAGAAGAGAACCTGGAAGAATTAAATCAAATTAAACAATAAACAAAATGAATTTTTGTAAACTTAAAATAGTCTTTTACATAGTGGCTCTTACTTATTTTGCCATGGGATGTCAAACGAAAGAAAAGCAAATTGAAGACGAAAAGCCACCCAATATCTTGTTTATCATGTCTGATGATCATGCGTATCAGGCCATTAGCGCATACGGGCATGGATTGAATGAAACACCCAATATTGACAGAATAGCCAATGAAGGTGCGATCTTCACCAGAGCCACGGTAACCAACTCTATCTGTGCTCCTAGTAGAGCCGTATTGCTTACCGGTAAGCACAGTTTCATCAATGGTAAGGTAGACAATGTCCAGCCTTTTAACTGGGATCAAGAGAGTTTCCCTAAAATCTTACAGGCCAATGGTTACCAAACAGCATTGATCGGGAAAATACATCTAAATGGTTTGCCTCAGGGTTTTGATTATTCCATGGTGCTGCCGGGCCAAGGGCATTATTACAATCCCGATTTTCTCGTCAATGGCGAAAAAAACGGTTTGAAGGATATGTAACAGATATTACGACGGATGAAGCCTTGAAATGGCTAAAAAGTGGTAGGGATCAGGATAAACCTTTTGCTTTAATGTATCATCAAAAAGCCCCTCACAGAAACTGGAAACCTGCGGAGGAATACCTGACTTTGTATGATGATCGAGATTTCACTCCACCGGCAAATTTTTATGACCAAGAAACCAATTATGCAAATAGAGGTACTGCGGCCAAAACCCAGGAAATGGAAATTGACGGACATGCGCAATGGGGCCATGATTTTAAATTGGAAATAGATCCCTATGGAGACAGCACCGGTTTTAGCAATCAATTGAAACGACTCAATCCAGATCAGTTGGCTAAATGGAAAGCTGCCTATGATCCTAAAAATGAAGCCTTTTTAAAGGCCTTTGGTCAAGGTGATGAGTCCACTTTTAGCGATGCCAAAAAGAAACAAATCGCCCATTGGAAATTTAACAGGTACATTAAAGATTACTTAAGAACTATCAAATCGGTAGATGATGGTGTAGGAGAGGTTTTGGATTATTTAGAAGCCAATGGCCTAGCAGAGAACACCATAGTTGTTTATACTTCAGACCAAGGGTTTTATCTGGGTGAACATGGTTGGTTTGATAAACGTTTTATGTACGAACAATCTTTTAGAACACCTTTGTTGGTGCGTTACCCTAAGGAAATTAAACCCGGAACTGAAATTGACAAGCTGGTTCAAAATTTAGATTTTGCGCCTACTTTTCTTGATTATGCCGGAATTGATGCTCCACAAGAAATGCAAGGAGAATCCTTCCGTAAGTTGGTTAGTGGGGAATCAGGAGACTGGCGTGATGCCGTTTATTATACTTATTATGAATACCCTTCTGTACATATGGTAAAACGTCATTATGGGGTGGCTACCGACCGGTACAAGTTGATTCATTTTTACTATGACATTGATGAATGGGAAATGTATGATTTGAAAGAAGATCCTTCGGAAATGAACAATATTTACGATGATCCGGAATATGCAGAGGTAAGGGCTATGATGCATGAAAGGCTGGTAGAGCTAAGAGAAAAATATGGAGATAGTGATGCCAATGATAAAAAATACTTGGATGCGTACCTGGAAGCTCGAAAAAAATAAAATGAGGCAATAGTATTAGCATCTTTTGGAACTGAGAAAGCCCCAATCTATAGTTGAATACTGTTGATTGGGGCTTTTGGTTTTATCCTGTCATTAAAACCTATGCATTCGAGATTTTTGCTTTGTTCGATTTATAGTTTTTCTTTTTTAAACCGATATTGTATCATCTTTAGTCGATTAAAAGTTAAATTCAATTAAAATGGCCACCAAACGAATTTCTTTATTAGCGATATTGATTGCCGCTTCCTTGTGTTTAGGAATAAAATCGAGACCTAAATCCAATCTTTTGCCCAATAAGCCGATTGGCGTGTTGGTTTCTCCCAAAGAGCTATTGGAAATAAAAGAAAAAGCCAATAAAGGAATTGAACCTTATCACACCAACCTAGATGAATTTCTAATGTTTATCGATGATCTGATCAAAGAGTCAGAACAATGGGAGCCACTTCCGGAGGAAGTGAAGGTGGTGGGGAGAAGTTCCTCTCATCCTATCCAGCTAAGTTCAACCGGAGGTAAGCTAGTTTATGGTTTGGCCATTGCTTGGCACCTTACAGGGGATGAATCTTATGCCCAAAAAGCCAGAGACTTAATTTTAGATCTAAGTTCTACTTACAATTACCAAAATGCAGAAGAAAAGAGGTTTGACTGGGGAGCGCAGGGCATACTTAATCTTGCCAGAGGTGGTACACCCTATATTTATGCAGCGGACCTGCTTGAAGGTTGGGAGCAATGGACGGTGAAAGACAAATTAACCTACCAAGTTTGGTTAAGAGATGTCATGTACAGTAAAGTGGCCTGGGCAAGTCGTTATAGGAAAAACAACTGGGGAGTGGCAGGCTCTTTTTCTGCTGCTCTGATTGCTTATTACCTGATGGATCATCCTGATTGGAAGCTTGAAGAAATTAGCCCCAAATACCGAAGTTTAAGTCCCAAAGAGGCTTTTGCAGCACACAATGCGTTACAAATTGGCAGGCAGAAAACGACTGACGATTGGAAGTTAGATGCTAAAGTGAATCTTTGGGGGATTTTACCTAATGGAGCAATCCCAGAGGAAATCCGAAGGGGGATGACCCCATAGATGGTGATTATCTGCCTTCCGAAGGAAGTGGTACACATTATACCATGACCTATATCGAGCACCTTACAGCGCACGCCGAATTTTTAAGAAGATTAGGGGATCATTCTATTTATGACAATATTGAAAAAGACGGTTCCGGTTCCCTGCGAAAAGCTTACCATTTCGTAATAAATAATCCCAAAGGGGCCCACTGTTTTACCTCAAACCGAATCAATGCATTGTATATGGCTTATAATTATTACAAGGATCCTGAAATGCTTCGCTCTCTCAAAGATTGCGGTCCCGGAAACATTTCAGGTCAACGATTGGCCCTTTTTGGCAGGTTGACCCATCCTATTCTTTAACTTCGTTTTGCCTATAGCATTTTATTTTAGTCTGAAATTCATCCCAGCCCTTGCCCATCTTCCGGGCATTTGTACCGTGCCTGCCTCAATATAATCGGTATTGCTAATGTTGGAAACTTCGGTAAAAAAGCTGAATTTCTTAAGACGATTGAAATCCAATCGGGCATCTAAGAGAAAATATGGATCCAAGCTCATCCTTTCGATGTACCGCATTTTAGCTGTCAACTCAATATTGTTTTTGAAGGCCAGTTGAAAACCGGATATTAGCTGGTGTCTAAGAGCTGTTAAAGAGTACCTCGTTTCAATACCTTCCTTTTCAATGAGATTGGCATCAATGAAATTATAACTTAAGCTTACTTCTCGCAACTGGAGATCATTTTGGGTCCCTTCAAATCGGTACTGAAAACCTGCTTCCACACCTTGAAAAGTTACTTCATTAAAATTTTGAGGTTTCCAGGGGCCTTCGGAATCTTCTCTGGTCCATTCTATCAGATTATCAGTATGCCTGTTGAAATACACCAATTCTGCTATGAACCCATTTTTTGATAATTTAAACCCAGCTTCATAATTAACGGCTTTTTCTGGTTCTAGCATGTCGTTGCCAATATTCGTTGGCCCTACATAATACAAGTCAGTGTAAGTTGGAATTCTAAAGCTTACCCCAAAATTGGCATAAGACCTAAGCCAAGGATTGAGCTGATAGCCCAACTCAGCACCGGGAAAATGCTTCCATCCATATTCTGAGTAATAGTTGGAATATAGTCCGGCTCTAATATCCCCATGCTTGGAGAAGTTTGTTCGGTGTTCCAAAAAGGCGCCCATAATGGTCCTTTCTCTCAGCCCTAAATTATTGCTGTCAATTTTTTCCTGTCTTCCTTCCACGCCAAAGCCCAAGGTGCCGAAATTAGTTTCTTGGCGCCCGTTGATTTCAAGTGCATAAACATTCGTAGTGTGTTGATTTTGGAAAAAGAAGGGTCGTTTCTTTTCAATAGAAACTCATCTTTATTGCTTCTCCAATAGGCTCTGGATTGAACGTAGGTGTTACCCTTTTCGAGGGTATGGCTGATGGCTGCCAAGCCGGTCTGTATGCTTTCCCATTGATCTGGGAATGAACTTGAATAAAAACCATTGGCACCAAAATCTCTGTTGGCGAAGGAAAGTATGGTTTTTATCTCCTGAAATGCATTCACATCAAAGCCTGCTTCATAGAATATGGTGTTGATAGAATAATCACTGTTGTGCCAGTGCCCATCACTGGCATTATGAGATACAGCCAGGCTCTGCTTGAATTTCCCAATAGGTAAGGAAACTTGGAAAGAGCCACCTCTCATGCCAAAGTCACCACCGTAAAGTCCAGCCTGTAGGTTAAAACTTTCAGGGAGCTCTGTAATAATATTAATTGCTCCTGCATAGGCATTCTGCCCATAAATTCTAGAAGCAGGTCCCTTAAGGATATCAATTCTCTGTACACTTGCTAGTGGTACAGGAATATTCACCATATGGTGTCCGGTTTGAGGATCTGAAAGTTTAATGCCATTTACCAACATCAGGGTTTGCTCAAAGGAGCCTCCCCTGATACCGATATCTGCTTGCACACCACTTACTCCTCTTTGTCTTACATCCAAGCCCGGTGTGAAAGATAATATCTCTTGGAGACTGCGGGCAGGGGCGGTTTCAATATCCTTTCGATGGATAATGCTAATGTTCCTTGAACTTTTGGAAAATGGAATTTCCATCCGATTTTCTTTTATGATTACCTCATTGAGGGTTTGAATGGTGCTGTCATTTTGGGCAAAGGATGCCGAAGTGGCAATGAATATAAAGGCGATAAACAGTAAGTATTTCATAAATTAATTATTTGCGCTTCAAATTACTCCTCAAAAATTCACAAATACAAATCCGAAGATTGTAGGAGTTTATGGAGGTCAAGTAAAAATTTGATGAAGACGACTACTTTTTGTCAAAATAAACTTTCAATAATGTGGGAGAATCAAAGCAGTTTATGGGTGAATTCAAGTAGAGGGAAGAAGGATTTATTTGATTGAAACCCATTTATGTGGGGCGATTCTTTTAATTTAGCAAAAAAAGAACTATGAAATATAATCATCTAAGCAAATGGCTGATTGTAGCCTTGATGTTTTCCGCCAATTGGGTCTCTGCCCAGGTGACTGAAAATAACCAAAGTGACTTCAACGAATTTACTTATAGGCAAGGTTCAGCTTATAGGGCAGCTTCAGGAAAGCCGGGGCCAGAATACTGGCAAAATAAAGCAGACTATAAAATTGCAGTAACCCTGAATGAAGTAGAACATATTATTGCAGGTAAAGTAGATATTACCTATACGAACAATAGCCCTGAAAGCCTTCCATTTGTTTGGTTGCATTTGGAGCAAAACAGGTTTAAAGCAGATTCAAGAGGTACGCTTACTACTCCAATACAGGGGAACAGGTATTCAGGAGATGTTGATGGAGGTTTTGCTATCAATAATGTAGAGGCAAAATTAAGCAAGCGTGGAAGTTCTGTTTCTTCCAAGCACATCATTTCGGATACCAGAATGCAGGTCTTTTTTGACGAACCCATTCCGGCAAAGGGTGGGCAAGCCACAATTTCTATGAATTTTGAGTTTAAAATTCCTGTTAAAGGAATGGATAGAATGGGTAGATTGGATGTAGCTGACGGCACCATTTATGCCTTAGCCCAATGGTATCCTAAAGTAGCTGTATTTGACGATGTGGAGGGGTGGAACATAGAACCTTACCTCGGAGCAGGTGAGTTTTACCTAGAGTATGGGGACTTTGATTACCAAGTTACTGTTCCTTATGACCATATTGTGGTAGGTTCGGGAGCCTTGCAAAACCCCAAAGAAGTGCTGAGTAAAACCGTATTAGATCGCCTAGAAAAAGCTGAGAATAGTGATGAAACGGTTTTATTGATAAAGCCTGATGAAGTCACCAAGCCGGAATTAACCAGGCCCAAGCAAGAGGGAACATTGACTTGGCGTTTTAAAATCGAGAATGCCAGGGATGTGGCTTTTGCTTCATCTAGTGCATTTATTTGGGATGCAGCAAGGATCAATTTGCCTGAAGGTAAAAAAGCGATTGCACAATCTGCATATCCTAAAGAGAGTGATGGGCAAGATGCGTGGTCGAGGTCTACTGAATACAGTAAAGCATCCATAGAGCATTATTCCCATAAATGGTATCCTTACCCATATCCATCGGCTGTAAATGTGGCGGCAGATATTAATGGAATGGAATATCCGGGATTAAATTTTTGTAGCTATAAAAGCAAGGAAGGGTCGCTATGGGGCGTTACAGATCATGAGTTTGGGCACAATTGGTTTCCTATGATTGTTGGCTCTAATGAAAGACGTTATGCATGGATGGACGAAGGTTTTAATTCTTTTATCAACCATTACAGTTCAGAAGCATTCAATGATGGAGAATATGGATCTACTATGCAACAAACCAGAAAGTACCTCAAGTGGTTTAACAGTGAGGACAGAGAAGGGATAGACACCTATCCTGATGTAGCCAATACATCTAATCTGGGGATGATTGCTTACATGAAACCTGCCATAGGTTTATTGTTGTTGAGAGAATATATTTTGGGTGAAGAGCGTTTTGATAACGCCTTTAAAGCCTATATAGAAGCATGGGCCTACAAGCATCCACAACCCAATGATTTTTTCAATATTGTGGAAAATGTAGGTGGAGAAAACCTCTCATGGTTCTGGAAATCTTGGTTTTATGGTACTGACAATATTGATTTGGCTATTGAAAATGTGGTGCCTTATGGCAATGATCAAGTGGTCATCCTTAGCAATAAAGGAGGTGTGCCAATGCCAGTTAAGTTAGGGCTTACTTATGCAGATGGAAGTAAAGAGAGTATAGTGTTGCCTGTAGAGATATGGCAAAGAGGAGACAGTTGGAATTACCAACACAAATCTAATAAGCAGCTTGTAGGTGTTGAGATTGATCCGGAAAAATCCTTCCGGATATCAACATAGCCAATGACAAATGGCCAAGTGAAATTTATAAATAAGAAAAAGGAGGAGCTACAAGGCTCCTCCTTTTTTCTTTATTAATGGGTTCCTATATTTATCGTTTTTTTAAATAAAATCATCATTGATTTCTATCCAGTAGCCGTTTGGATCTTGAAAAAGATTTGATGAATTCCATCAGGACGCAGGTTTACTTTTCCATTGAGGCCTTCTGAGTTCCCGAACGGTATATTTTTCTCTTGAAGCTTTTTGATAAATGCATCCATATCCTTGACACAAAAGCATAGGTGGTTGGTTCTGTCAATGTTTTGTTCCTTCCAAGGAACCTCCCGTGCGATTACGTGAATGGATAACCCGTATCCTATCCCAAACCACGTATGTAGGTGGTCTTTAAATGGGTCTTCAATTTTAGGTAGTCCTATAATTTCCTCGTAAAACTGATTGGTCTTCTCAAGGTCTTTGGCATAGATCGCAACGTGATTGACTTTTAAATGGGCAAATTCACTCATGGAAAATGGATGATTTGAGTTAAGTATAAACGGTTTTCGAAGGGAAAATTACCCTTTTAACGAACAAAAATATAAAAAAAGCCGGAGGTTCTATTCCTCCGGCTTTTAAGTGAAATACAGCTTATTCTTCAAAGAAGGCCAATGATTCCGCATTTTCCAGTAGCTTGATTGCTTGCTGATAGATTTCATTGACTTCATTTATAACTTTATAGAAGGCATCATCATCGTAAATATTTCTTGCCATATGAGCCTTTAAGAGCACCTGTAAATAATGTTTAGATTTTTTAAAATCTTTTTCATTGAATTCAACCTTGTATTTTTCTCCCATTTTCACCAAGTCGTTCAACATGGCGTCAGAGATTTCAAAGTTTTTATTGTATTCCTCAAAAGGCATTTTATCAAACTTCTTTTTGTTGGTGTCCAAATAATCCAGAATGTATTCTCTCCATGATTCGGACCTGAACAACCTATTGACATAGGAACTTGACATGCTGGTATCCATTGGGACAAAATAATCCGGCATGATTCCTCCTCCGCCGTAAACAGTTCTTCCTTTAAGGGTTTCGTACTTTAAACTGTCATTAAAATTAATGCTGTCTGCACTGTAAAATTCTCCATGCTCCAATCTATTGAAGTAATCCATGGCATAATCTTCATCATTCTCCCCATAAGGTTTTTGAATGGATCTGCCTGACGGAGTGTAATACCTCGCGATGGTAAGGCGCAGTTCTGCACCATCAGATAGGTCAATAGGCATTTGAACAAGCCCTTTTCCAAAAGACCTTCTGCCGACAATCAGTCCCCTGTCATTGTCTTGAATTGCCCCTGCCACAATTTCAGAGGCTGAAGCACTTCCCTCATTGACCAATACTATTACAGAGCCTTCTTCAAATGCTCCGGGCCGCACGGCAAATGCCTCTTGGCTGTACCTGTCAAGCTTTCCTATCTGTGAAACAATTACCGCTTTGTCTTTCAACATCTCGTCAGCTATGTTTATGGCAGCACCCATATAACCTCCCGGATTTCCTTGAAGGTCAATGATCAAACGCTCCATGCCCTCGCCTTTTAATTCTTGCAATGCATTGCGAAATTCTTCATGAGTATTGGCAGCAAACCTAGTGATTTTTATATAGCCTGTTTGTCCATCTATCATGTAAGAAGCATTTACACTGTATTGTGGAATCTTGTCCCGAGTAATATTAAAATCAAGGAATTCCGATTCATGCTTCCTTTTTATGGCAATTTCTACCTGACTCCCTTTAGGACCACGTAGTAAATCAAATACATCCCTGTTGGTAACCCCTGTACCGGCTACAGTTTCGCCGTCTACTTTAATGATTTGGTCGCCGGGCAGTAATCCTATTTTTTCTGAGGGGCCTCCGGTAAGCGGTGATACAACGTAAATGGTGTCTCTCAAAATACCAAACTCTATACCTATACCATCAAATTCACCCTCTAACTGAGATTTAGCTAAGGCCGCATCTTTTGCAGGTATGTAACTTGAGTGTGGGTCTAGTTTTCCCAGCATTTGCTCTATCCCAAATTCTACCAACTCATTGGTGTCAACACTGTCTACATAATCCCTGTTGATATAAGTAATGATCTCCTGCAATTTATAAATTGCAGATTTTAGATCGTTTCTGTCTGAAGAGGGGGCCGCAAAGGTAGCTCCTAT
This sequence comes from Cyclobacterium sp. SOCE241, assembly GCF_056867545.1. Lineage (NCBI taxonomy): Bacteria > Pseudomonadati > Bacteroidota > Cytophagia > Cytophagales > Cyclobacteriaceae > Cyclobacterium > Cyclobacterium sp. SOCE241. The sequence continues at coordinate 4,970,307 of NZ_CP149779.1, forward strand.
CCAAATCCCTGCTGATATACCCAAAGCCAAAAAAATGGGTAGTCGTATCTGTGATTTTGTATTCTTCTTTATGCTCACGTTATTCCTATTTATATTTTTAATGCAAAGAAAAGCATCGTTTAATTTAATTGTTTTTTACCAATATTACAATTAAACATGTATTGAAGGCGTTTCGTTTAGATAAACGTAATATTTTTAAAATCGGTGCTGTAACTTACTTTTTTACGTTTATTTCTTTTAATTTTGTGATAATGCACTCTTCAAAAAACAAACATAGAAAATCCATTGCAGAATTGGTTACAGAAAACCATGTTTTAGCAGAAGTGCTGCACTATTTTGGAATAAGTTTTTTTCAACATGAGCACCACTCTTTAGAAGAAGTATGTGCACAGTACAAAGTGAGTCCTTTTCAGGTAATCGCTGAGTTGGAAGAATGGGCCGGTAGAGTAGAGCCTACCAAAGATGAGCTCTTTCTACACCCAATAGGGGTTTTGGTGGGTTACCTAAAGAAGAAGCATAGGCATTTTATTAGGCAAGCTTTGCCTTTTCTTACCAGTATGGTGGAAGGCATAGAGATGGAAAAAAGCCAAAAAAGCTTGATTACAGATCTTCGGCTGATGTTTCCACTGTTTGTTGATGATTTTATTCATCATATTCATGAAGAGGAAGATACCTTGTTTGAAAGGATCGCCTACTTGCATGAAATAGAAGGCGGTGCCATCCCCTTGGTTGAAGCCATAAAAGTGTTTGAATTACCCTCCATTCAGAAAATGGCAGAAGAACATGATGCCCATGACGATGAAATGATAGGTATTCGAAAACTCACCAATGATTATGAAATATCAGGTGAGGCAAGTGTTTCTATGCGTGTGCTTTTCATCGAACTTCAAAAGCTGGAAAAGGAATTAATGATTCACGCAAAAATTGAAAATGACCTGCTGTTCCCTAAGGCGGTAGAACTTGAGCGGGAAGTTTTAAGAAGACTTCGTTTGCAAATAAAAAACAATTGATGGGTAGAGTTTTGGCCATCGACCTAGGGACTAAGCGTACAGGCTTAGCCGTCACTGATCCATTGATGATTGTGGCAAGTCCATTAGAAACTATACCTACGCATCAATTGTTAGAATATTTGAAGCGCTATACAAATAGCGAGGAGGTATCAACAATTGTATTGGGATGGCCTAAATCTCTGGATGGGACAGCTACCAATATGACCCAGCCGGTCTTGGCATTGGAAAAAAACTAAAGAAAACTTTTCCTGCAATACCTGTGGAACTGGTAGATGAGCGTTTTACCTCCAAAATGGCCATGCAATCCATGATCAATATGGGAAGCAAGAAAAAAGATAGAAAAGAAAAAGCGGGCAATCTGGATAAAATTAGTGCCGCTATAATTTTACAAACATATTTAGATAGAAAATGATATACCCTATAGTAGCTTTTGGTCACCCGGTACTTAAAAAAGAAGCAGAAGAAATTCATGAAGGAGAAGAGGTGAGCGGGTTAATTCATGACATGTTTGAAACTATGGGTAAAGCCAACGGCGTAGGCTTGGCAGCCCCGCAAATCAATAAAGGAATACGACTTTTTGTGATTGATAGTAACCTTATGCTGGATGAGGAAGATGAAGAAAAAGGCATAAGGAAAGCTTTTATCAACCCCATCATTCTAGATGAGTATGGTGACAAGTATGTTTTCGAGGAAGGTTGTTTGAGCATTCCTGAAGTGAGGGCAGAGATTACAAGGCCAGAAAAATTGACCATTGAATATTTTGACGAAAACTGGAACCTCAAGGAGGAAGAATTTTCCGGAATGACCGCAAGGGTGATTCAACATGAATACGATCACATAGAAGGCATACTTTTTGTTGATTATTTAAAAGGGCTTAAAAGAAGAATGGTAAAGGGTAAATTAATAGATATAAGCAAAGGGAAGGTGCCTACAGACTACCGTATGATGTACCCTTGATTTTTCCTTAATGATTACTCACCCTTAATTTTTAACATGCAAAACCTTACTTTAGCATTAGTTCAAACAGATATATATTGGGAAAATAGTGCGGCTAACCTTGCCATGTTTGAGGAAAAGCTGTGGGGGATAAAAGAAAAGGCGGATATCATTGTCTTGCCGGAAATGTTTACCACCGGCTTTACCATGAATTCAGAGGATCAATCAGAGCCCATGAATCTTCATGCCAGCAAATGGTTGCTCCAAATGGCCTCACAACTGAAATCGATCATTACCGGGAGTGTGATCATTAAGGAAGGTGGAAAGCATTATAATCGACTACTTTGGGCTACTCCTGAAGGAGAGCTCCTCCACTATGATAAAAGACACCTCTTTCGCATGGCCGGTGAAGACAACTACTTTTCCATGGGAATGGAAAATAAAACCTTTACTTGTAAAGGATGGAAAATAAGACCTCAAATCTGTTATGATTTGAGATTCCCTTTATGGTCCCGAAATGCCTCTACCCCCGAGGGAGAGATGGACTATGATTTGATTTTTTATATCGCATCCTGGCCGGCGTCAAGAGTGACTGCATGGGATGCTTTACTCCGTGCAAGGGCTGTAGAAAATCTTTGCTATTGTGTAGGGGTGAATCGTGTAGGTGAAGATGGAAACGGTGTAAATTATTGTGGACATTCTGCGGCTTATGGATTCAAGGGTGATGAATTGATTCAATGCGGTGAAATAGCTAAGATTTCCACTGTTACCCTTGATGGAAAAGCACTATTAGATTACAGAACCAAGTTTCCGGCTTGGAAGGATGCTGATAAGCTTTCTTTGGGTTGATTTGGTGAAAAAATAGATTTCGTAAAAATCCCCCTTGATCCCCCTTTAAAAAAAGGTGGAGTTCGTGCTTTTCAGATTGCAGCTATGTTTCTGGATTTTAATTGGATCATTTCTATTCATTAATACCGATTCTGTCTTCTCTGCTAATATTCGCAACTCCTCCTTGGAAAGAGAGCAAAGCATGTCCCGGCCATAGTAGGGAGGGAATGTTACAGGTACGGTTAAGGGCTAACAATCAGCTTTTTGTAATGCCTTTCATTCGCGTCATTTATAATTTCTAGCATGTACAAGCCTGAAGGTAAGTTATGGCCGTTAATTAAATTTTCCTGATTTTTCACCAAGTCTATGCCTTCCATAATAAGTGCTCCGGATGTACTGTAGATATTCAGCTTAGCAGCTCGATTGATCACAATTTTGAATTCCTGACCATGTGTTGGGTTGGGGAACAGTACTATTTCAGTAGTAGCCCCGGGTTCGGTACCTCCATCATCCAACTGGCTCAGGTACTCCAAACCACCTGCCCTGTTTCCAAGTATCAGATCAAAACCTTCACCTAATAGGTTTGGTATAAAGGTGATGGATGTATTGCGACCGAACCTGCTAGCTTCAAAACTGGTCTCTCCCATATTAATAGATACTTGAACTCGCTCAGTTTCTTTCATAAAATCCTCAAGGGCATACAAAATACCTTGTTGGTTGATGGCCATTAAAAAAGGAGATGCACCTGATTGTACCGCAACAGATAAATTTCTTGCCACAGGATTGTCGATGAAATCTAAGAAATCGTTATTCAACAATTCCAGTCCATAACCATTGTTTGGGTTAAATGAAAAAAGCAGAAGTTCTCCCGTCTGCCTTGCCAGAAGTAAATAGTCATCTCTCTCATCATGGAAAAAGTGGACCTGATCCAATCCTCTCAATATTAGCGAGGGTAGGATTAATTCAGTTCGGTTCTCGGGGTTAGAGATGGTGGACAGATAAATTTTCTTTTCAGGAACATTGTTTTCATAGTAATCCCCTGTAACAATATGGTAAGTTTGATTGTCTTTGGTTGTATACCTTTGGTAGCTTGGTTCCGTCAGGTTAAGCTCCCCAATATTCAAGTAGTTGCTGGAGATCAATCGGGCCTGGTTGTCCCTTAGTTCATAAGCCCAAATGCGACCTTGTATTTCATCTCCGACCTTGGTGTTGGCCGCAATATAGAGCTCACCGGTGTATTGATTGCCTACAAAAAAAGGGCGTGAATTTTCTCCAAAATCTAGCATTTCTTCTTTTAAAAATAGGCTAGCATCCGATTCTTGCTCAGGGGATAGTCTATACAAAGCTTTTGCAAAATCAATGGTATAAGTATAAGCAGTGGCTGAAGAATGGGAAGAAACGATCAATGCCTCATCCAATACATACCCGGCATGAAAAATGGGGAATTGAGGCAATGGGCCAAATTCAGGTATGTGGGTACTAATTGTATTGAATATTGGTTCAGTATTTGTCCCTTTATTGGATAAAAAATAAAGACTATTGCATTCATCTCTTCCCATCAAAAGATCCTTTATCCCATCTCGATCAAGGTCCTTATATAGTAGACTGTGTCCTCCCGAATGCAGGGTTTTTAGGTTGTCAGTAGAAATCCGAGCATTCTTGATCGGTGTTCCATCGCAACTAAAACCAAAGCTAATGTCTCCACAATCACAAAACTCAAAATTCCCCCAATGGTTTTGAGAAGCTTTGAATTGGTCAATATCCGCTGTACCCTTCCTTTCCATGCTGGTATTTTGGTAGTATTCCAAAAAATCTCCTGAAGCAAAATTAAAGGTAAGTACATCCAAATCGCCATCATTGTCTAGGTCTTCGATGAGTGGGATATCTAATATATTGGTTGTTAGATTAGAGCCGTTTTCCAATCGAAGAAAATTTTGGGCAACTTCCCATGTAGGTATAGTACTGCCCTGATTACTTACATTCCTGTAAGCTTTGATGCCAAAAGGAGAACCTGTAAACAAATCTTTTTTCCATCCCCATCAAAGTCCACTAAGATCAAAAAAGCGTTTACATCTTCGGGGAACATATAATTACCTCCCGGAAGATACCGGTAGGAAGCACCACTTTTTTCAAACACTTTTATGGTTTCAGAATTAATGTCCCAGATTATCAATTCTTCTTCCCCATTATTATTGCTATCAAATTCCTGAAGTTGAGCTGAGTTTATCCCCCTGTAAAAGCCAAGGGTAGCGGTTCCCCATTTTCATCCAGAAACGTAAGGTTTGTTTGAAACTTAAATTCATATTGAGCCTTTACCATAGGAGTGACGAAAATAAACATCAAGAGCAGGTGAATTGATTTTGTCAACATAGGGGATAATTGCGGTTTGGCTGCTAAATCTTCTTAGGGCTTAAAATTAATTTTTTGCTTTCCATTAAGAAAGGTATTTTTGAACTTTAACGAGATTTAGTAGAAAACAGATACATTACTTTAATTTGTATTCAATGTAAAAGAAGGACTTGTTTGTTTTTTGCAAAAAAAATGATTAGGCAAAATGGATAAAATAGCGCAATTGTATGACCTTTACCTGTCTTCGAAACGTGTGTCTACAGATACCCGAACTATTGAAAAAGGAGACTTGTTTTTTGCTTTAAAAGGTCCTTCCTTTGATGGGAACCAATATGCGGAAAAAGCCTTGCTCTCTGGGGCCAAGGCAGTGGTCGTAGATGATCCGAAAGTGGTTGTGGACGAGCGTTATTTTTTGGTTGCAGATGTTTTAGTGGCTCTTCAACAATTGGCGAACCATCATCGGAAACAATTGGATATACCGGTTATTGGATTGACCGGTTCCAATGGCAAAACCACTACAAAAGAGCTTTTGGTTAGGGCCCTGTCCGGGAAATATGTGGTACAAGCAACTTATGGTAACCTCAATAACCACATCGGTGTTCCTTTGACTTTATTGAGTTTGAAACCGGGGACTTCAATGGCAATAATTGAAATGGGTGCCAGTAAGCAAGGGGATATTGATGAATTGTGTCGAATAGCATTGCCTACTCATGGACTGATTACCAATATAGGTAGAGCACATTTGGAGGGTATGGGTGGAACAGAGGGGGTATTGAAGACCAAGACGGAGCTATTTCAATATTTGCTGGAAACAGGAGGGCAAGTATTTATTAACTCCTCCCAGAAGATCTTTACCAATATGATTAGAAGGTTTGATCAGCCGGTCCTATTTCCAGGACCATCTGATTTTTGCCAAGTAACTTTTGAAGGAGCAAACCCCCATGTTACTTTTAGCTTGCCTCCGGATCAGACCATATATGTGTCCAACCTGATAGGACACTATAATTTTGACAATATTGCAGCAGCATTGTGCGTAGCCCAATATTTTGAAGTGTCATTAAAGGAGGCAGCAATGACCATTGCTGCTTATGTTCCTGAAAATATGCGATCTCAGGTCATTGAAAAAGAAGCAACATAATTTTATTGGATGCTTACAATGCCAACCCTTCCAGCATGGAAGCCGCTTTAAGGGCTTTCGATAAGTTGGATAAACGGAAACATAAAATGGTAATTCTTGGCGATATGTATGAGTTGGGCGAGTACAGCAAAGCTGAACATGAGAAAGTGGGAGAGTTGGTCAATCAAATGCGTTTGGATAAAATCTGTTTTACAGGAAAGGATACCCAATATGCCTTGTCTAAGGCTCCTAAAGCCCTATATTTCCCTGATCCTTTTTCCCTAAGGAACTGGCTCCGAGATTCCAATTTGGAAGACTACCAAATACTAATCAAAGGAAGCAGGGGGATGAAGTTGGAAGGCTTGCTTACTTTCGTTTAAGCAAGAGTTTAGAGAGCGTTCCGTACACCGAGTGGGAATTTGGGCTGAAAAGCCCTCCGATCCCAACTCAGTGTAAAGTGAAGTAACTGGCTTAATAGATTTGCCTGTATCTGCTAGTGGTATTTCCGTGTCTTGTAATGTAAGATAAATATTAGAGTCAAAGAACATTGCTCAACCCCTTGAATCTCTCACTTGGGTGAATTTTAGAGCTTCAATGAATTAATTAATTGTTGACAGAGAAACTGCAAATGAAGAAGAAACTTGCTATTAACAAGGAATAATCAATCATACCTAAAGCTGTTGCGCTTTAAATAGACACCGATGTTTGTAATGTAATACTGTATTCTCGAGAAAAATAAAATGAATCTATCTGAACTTATTATTTTAAATTTCAAAGAAATAAGAACAAGAAGCATTAAGCTTTGGAAAGGGCTACCTGAGAAATATTATAATTGGAAACCTGACGGAAAAGCAATGAGTGCGTCAGCAATGATAAGGCACGTTTTGGAAGCTGATTATGGCTGGAATATTATTATTAATCAGGGAGATATGTCAAATTACAAAACACCTTGGAAAAATCGCCCTTTCATTAGTGTTGATGATGAGCTAGAATTTGCGAAGCCCTATAGGAGGCAGTTTTTAGAAAGTGTTCGGCATTTTTCAGATACGGAATTTAATGAAACCGAAATTGTTCACCCAGGAAATGGAGAAAAGAAAATCCTTGCCAAATATTTGTTGCGAATTGGGTATCACGAATCAGTCCATGCTGGACATTTCCTTTCGTATTTAAGAGCAATGAAAATTGATCGCCCGGAGATATGGGACTGAAATGATGATAATACAAAAGAAAATAAAATGTTGCCATCATATCGGAAAACCCCAATATTTTTGAAGAATTAATGGGCACCATGCCTAAGTGTGTTTACAGTTAGGAAAGCAATTACTACTTGGATATTTTCAGGGATAGATTCCCAAAGTATTCATAATAATGTATTATTTTTCTTTTGATTACACCATCCAATAGAATGCCTTTAACAAATTTCTGGTTTAAATAAGCCTCATTATAGCTATATTGGTAATTATTTATAACCGAAAAATCATGAAGTTGGGACATTTTAATGTAATTATATTTTTATTGGCAATTATTACTGCTAGCTGTAATAACAAAGAGGTAAGAGACTCAAAAGATATTGAAACAAAGCCTAATATTTTATTGCTCTTTTCTGATGACCATCAATCGGATTTGATAAATGCGTTGGGAAATCCATACATTAAAACACCTCATTTAGACAAATTAGTAAAAGAAGGCACAACTTTTACCCAGGCATTTACAGAAACTCCGACTTGTGTTCCGAGTAGAGCGTCTTTATTGACCGGTTGTAGTTCTTTGACGCACAATAGTTTCTATCCAAGGTATTCAGGTACAGGTAATGAAAGTTTAGAAAAGTGGCCCAAGACAATGAAGGACGCAGGGTACACAACCTTTTGGACCGGAAAATGGAATGCTCATGGTGGTCCTGAAAGATGGGGAATCGATATGCAATCGAGGGTTTATATGGGAGGAATGGGGCCTCACATGATGAGTTTTGAAGAAAATGGAGAATCCATTACCGGCTTTAGTTCTGAATTGTTTGCAGATGCTGCCATCCGGTTTTTAAACGAAGAACAAACGAAACCATTCTTCTTAACAGTTGCCTTTACGGCTCCTCATGATCCTAGAACTCCTCCTCAGGAATATAAGGATATGTATAAGCCCAATGAAGTGCCTTTGCCTGCAAACTTTTATTCTGAATATCCTTATGAGGATGGGTATAAAAACATTCGAGATGAGAAACTACTGCCTTTCCCAAGAAATGTAGATTCTGTTAGGAATGAAATTGCGCTGTATTACGGGATGATTTCTCATATGGATACACAGATAGGCCGCATTTTGGAGGCTTTAGACAATAGCGGGTTAGCGGATAATACAATTGTTATTTATGCATCTGATAATGGACTGGCAGTGGGACATCATGGACTTCTTGGTAAGATGAGTTTTTATCGCCATAGTTTAAATGTTCCTTTGATTATTAAAGGGTCAGGAATTCCTAAAAACACCAAAACAGATGCCTTTGTATACCTATATGACCTCTACCCAACGATTTGTGAAATAGTAGGAATAGAGGTGCCACAAACAGTTGAGTCCAGTAGTTTTTTATCGATATTGAAAGGAGATTCAACAGCTGTACATCAATACATGTTCGGAGCTTTGGCAGATTTAAAGCGATCCGTTACTACCAAGCAATTTAAATTAATTCGTCACTACTATTCAAAAAATGAGATGCATGGTACAGATGAATATCTATTTTATGACCTTAAAAATGATCCTTTAGAAATTATCAACCAAATTCAAAACCCCGAATATTCCCAAGAAATATCCAAGTTGAAAGAGGTCCTAGCGAATTGGCAAGAGGAGAAAAACGATTTTTTGCCCAATAAATACGATTAGTGGAGTAAAAAAAAACATTATTTAATGATGTAGGGTGATGAAGCTCGAAATACGCTATCGACATTCTATTAGCGCTTAAAATTTTTTAAGTGTCTGATTTTTATTGGCTTATCAGTATCAATATTATTTCTACTTTATGGTACAAATTAAACTTTAACATGGTTTAAATAGGGGCGTTGAAATCAAAAGCTATTTATATATAAGATCGTTTAGTAAAATGTAACAATCTATCTTATGATCTATTCTCTATGAATATTTGAATTAATTTTAGTGTATTTTGTAAATTAGAAAATTCATCAGCCCAAGGTAAAATTAATATTTAGTAGGTAATATGAAATTAAATAAATACGTATTGGTGATTGCCTTTCTATTTTTTCTATTCAAAAGTCAATCTTGGGTTTGGGGGCAAACAATTGAAAAGTATCGAGTTGTAATCATGACAGACATGACTCATGATGATGGGAATTCGTTAATCCGCTACCTTCATTATGCTCACTTCAGTAAGAGCAGGACAGCTTGTTGCGTTTGACGCCTCCAAATCTTACGACCCGGAAGGACAAGAGCTAAATTTTTCATGGTTTTATTACCCGGAGGCCAGTAGTTATACAGGTAATCTCACCTTAGATAAGCCGGAAGATGCTAAGTTAACTTTTGAAATTCCCTCAGACATAAAAGCAGGAGAAATCCATTTAATCTTGCAAGTGACAGATTCAGGAAGTCCGGCACTTACTTCCTACAGGCGTATTGTTCTTTCTGCCAGCTAGCGATTATTTGGCAGAACTGCTGATGCTTTATTCTTTTTGGAATCCCATTGAATGCTATTAAGCTAGTTTTAGGAGCTATTTTTATTGATTTAAAAGTTCGTCAATTGAACTGAAAGCAGTCTAAATAGTATACAAGATTTTTGAAGACCGACAGCATGCCATTTTCTCAAAAAAGAATGGATACGTAGACGCCCAATCTCAGCTATAAAAGATTTTTGTTTTAAAACTTTCTCCTACTGAGGTTTACGAAATTTCAACACGAAATAAATTGTCTATTGCATATTTAGGTCTCAAGAATTATACATGTGAATATGAGAGGAGCCTCTGCTGATTTAAAAATTGCATAAAACAATATTTCTACAACATTGTTGCATTAATGATTTAAAAAACTAAATTTGCAACATGGTTGCATTAATAGTTTTGTTTTTATGAGAATGATTTTAGACAAACCCGACATTCTTGGTGCCTTTGCAAGTACATTATGTTTAATTCATTGCATGGCAACACCATTAATTTTTATAGCTCAAGCTTATCCAGAAAATGGGTTTAAAGAGGCTTTTTTTTGGTGGGTAAACTTAGATTATTTATTTATTATAATCTCATTTTTAGCTGTTGCACGCTCAGCTAAATATTCTGCAAACCAGATTTTGAAATACCTACTTTGGATCAATTGGGCTGTTTTGTTTTTTTAATAATCAATGAAAAGTTTCATTTTTTATCATTACCAGAAATAATAACCTATATAGTAGCTATTTCACTTGCAGTAATCCATATATATAATTTAAAATTTTGTCAATGTAAAACCAACTCATGTTGTGCTCAGAATGGATAAAAATGAGATTGAAAATATAGGTGATAATCATCTTTCAACAAATGTCCAAACGCCTTTACGCCCAGATGCATTTGAGAAATCTGATGAAGAAAAATTCAAAATATTCAGCAATATTTCTCAAAGATAATGGAAGAGCTTGGACTTGATTTGAATGATGACAGTTTATCAGGTACACCTTATAGGTTTGCTAAAATGTATGTAAAAGAGTTGTTTTACGGCTTAAATCCTGATAAAAAACCAAAGCTATCTGTTTTTGAGAATAAGTTTGGTTATAAAAAATGCTTGTAGAGCAAAACATAACCATTGACTCTTCCTGTGAACATCATTTTTTACCAATTACAGGTGAAGCCAATATTGCTTATGTTCCTAAAGAGAAAGTAATCGGCTTATCGAAAATAAACAGGCTGGTGGATTATTATTCCCATCGACCTCAAGTTCAAGAAAGGCTTTCTTTGCAAATCTTAAAGGACCTGCAATATGCTTTAGAGACAGAAGATGTAATTGTGGTGATTTCAGCCAAACACCTCTGTGTCTCATCAAGGGGGATTAAGGATAAAAACAGTTTTACCACAACGATAGAATATGGTGGCTGTTTTGAAGAGGAAAAATATAGAAATGAGTTTTTCAAAATATTAGGTCAATAGTTAAGTTAAATATTTTTCGAAAAATAAACAGGTAAAGACAGGAGGCTGTTTTGCCATGCTATTAGAGAATCAGGAAAGGGGAGGGATTGATGGCTAAATCTTGGAAATAAATGAAAAGTAGAAATAGTCATTCCCTTTATCCTACATTTATTCAAAGAAAGATTCGTGACAGGGTAATTGCTTATTTTTTTTGAATTGAAGGTAGAACTGCCTAATCGGGAAAGTTATATTTAATTCCAATTCCTCAGGTGGAATGTAAATCGGGTTAGACTGAGTGAGAGAGAATCCTTCGCACGGGTAATTTTTTCGTGGATTATTTGGACAATTTATATTCCTTAAACTTTAACCCCTGGCTGGCTAGAAGATTAGTCTCCAATTTTATTGACGTCTATTTTCTACTTATTAGGGATTGGGTTTCATTTTGCCTCTAAATGGCCCGTTATTGGAAAACTTTTTGATTGCGGGTTTAACCTTTCCATCTTTTGAGGGCATTATTCAATTTAAGCTTAAGCTTGGAAGGTTTTTTTTTTTGGGTTTGTGCATGGTGATACAGTGTAGCCCACCCCCGCTATAATTGAGTTCAGTGGCATTTATCATCACCACTTTTCTGCTACCAAAAACCTGCTGGAATGCTTTTCTGGCTTGATCGTCTTTCTGGCGTATAAAATCAGGGTCACCTGGATTATAATAAGAGGGTATCACTACCAAGTTATTGGTTAAGACAAAGTTTAAATAACTGGTGACTGGAGTGTAAAAAATTGCTTGGCCTTTGTAGTTGCCCTGATCAAAAATAATAGGAGCCTGAGGAACCCTGATAATCTTAAAAGGTTTACCATTTTGGTCTCTGGCATTTTTAAGAATCTGATAGCTTTCTTCCAACCTTTCATGCACTACTTGGTAAAATGGGTCCAAAGCAAGATCTGCAGGATCTACCTGGGCCAAAAGTATGGTTTGGGCGTCAGCAAATCGACAGAATTCGTCCACATGCCAATGTACGCCATTGCCATAAATATTGTCAATCACCGGCCCATTGTCAAAAAGATCGTCCTGCGGAATTCCTTTTTTAGCCAAATAACATTTTTCTGATTCAGCTTTTGTTTGTATTCCTCTTCAATTTCTTTGAGACTTAGGCTTGGGTTAATGTATTTTTCATGTCCTTCAATTAAAATAATGGTCCCCCTGCCATTGATCTCCCTACCTCCTCCTGCGCTGAATAGGCGGCTTCTCATGAACGGAATTCTCATTTTTGTTGCATACTGCTCAGTGAAAAGGTTGTATTCTTGGTTTTCTTCATGGTGATAATTAAAAGATACCATTTCATGGTAGCCCTCATCGTTCTGCATGATTATTGGTCCATAATCCCTGATCCAGATATTGTCGTTTTCTAATTTAAAAGGTGTAAGAGTGACGTTTTTTAAATTGATCTTTCTTTGTTTTAATAATTCTTCCAGCTTTTCAGGTTGTTGGTTACGTTGATTGTAGAAAAGTGTGACATGATCAACTTTGGCTATCTCTTGGATAAGCTTGAGGGATATCTCCTGAAAGGTAGGTGTCCAGCAGATGAAAGTGCTTTCTTGGGGATCAAATTCCGCCAAGGGATTGGTAGGGCCCTTTAGTTCAAGTTCTTGCTTACAACCATTGGCGAAGAAAAAAGCATGACAAAACAAACAGACAGCAACGCAACCCTTGAGTCTCTGTCAATCCAAGCCTGATTTTCATTTCAGGTGAAAGTGGGATATGGTTTTTTATTCATGAGCTAAATATCAGGCTTATCCAGTCAGATTTATGAAAGCAATTTACAGAAATATTCTTATTACAAGCTTAGTTTTATAAAAATCCTTTTGGTCAATCAATGCCCCGATAAAAAAAATAATTCCATATTTTGGGATTGTTTTACTACCCGAAGGCGCTACAGTTGTAAACCAAATTTTAACTGAAATCCTTAAAATTTGTGTGAAAGCAGATAGTTTCCTTTCTTTATCATTACTTTTAAAGTCATTATTGAGGTTTAGCTTTCTGTAGTACTTTTATTGAATCACAAAGAGTAAGGAATGACATAAACTTTGTTTTCGCCTAGGACTCTTACCCTCTCAGAAATTTAAGGTAGAAGGATGACAGAAATAGGTGATACCAGCCCAAAATCCAAAGTATTATTTGAACCTTATTAAAAATAGACAATGTTAGCCACTACACGTGAAAAATTACAAACTGTTAGTACTGCCACACTTGCCACAGCCTTATTCAAACGAGGTTTGAAAAACCAATTCATTCAAGGGGTTAAGCCTTTATCAAAGGGAAAACCTACCATGGTTGGGGAAGCTTTTACCTTGCGATACATACCGGCAAGAGAAGACCTTAACCCTATCAGTGTATTTCAAGACCCCAAACATCCTCAAAGGGTGGCTGTAGAAACCTGCCCTAAAGGAGCGGTTTTGGTAATCGATAGTCGTAAAAACAGTAGGGCAGCTTCTGCCGGTTCTATATTGGCTTCTCGCCTTATGGTTAGGGGAGCTGCCGGTATTGTTACAGATGGAGGGTTTCGGGATTCCGCAGAAATTGCCAAGTTGAATATGCCTTCCTATCATCATAGGGCGAGTGCGCCCACCAACTTAACATTACACCAGGCAATGGACATCAATGTGCCAATCGGGTGTGGGGATGTGGCAGTTTTTCCGGGAGATGTGATTGTCGGAGATGATGATGGGGTAATGGTTATTCCTGCCCACTTGGCTGATGAAATAGCCGAGGAGGCCATAAACATGACTCTTTATGAAGATTTTGTTACAGAAAGGGTATTGGCAGGACACACCATTGTAGGTTTATATCCCCTTACCAAGGAAGAAAATAGAGAAGCATTTGAGCAGTGGAAAAAACAACAAGAGGGTACAAAGGAGAAAGAATAATAAATGGCCCGTTTGATCAAGGCGAATTTTCATGTTTGGGAGCTTAAAAGACCCGATTTAGGGTTCGCCAAAAATGAAGGGCAGGAATGGGGTGTAAGCCATGAACTTAAGAATGGCAAGGGCAGCTTTCACCCATGACCCGAACAAGCACTCTGTTGTAAAATGTTGCTCAAAATAATTTTCTAATGGTTACTTGAAAAGGGTTTATTGAAAAAAATGTAGCAAATACGAATTTAACACAGTAAAAGCATGTTAAGCATATTAAAAATAACAGGGGCAATCCTATGATAAAAAGCGTTCAATTTTTAACTTTGTGAACAGAGATAAAAAAATTTATGAGTGAATATAGTAAGTACCTAGAAGAGATAGAAGATAGGAAAAAGGATAATCTTGATCCGAAACCAATTGATAGTGCAGATTTATTAATTGAAATAATCGCACAAATCAAAGATCTTCATCATGAGCACAGGAAAGATTCTTTGAATTTCTTTATTTACAATGTTTTGCCGGGTACTACTTCTGCAGCCATTGTTAAAGCTAAGTTTTTAAAAGAGATTATTCTTGGTGAATCTGTATTAGAGGAAATTTCACCTGCCTTTGCTTTTGAACAATTGTCACATATGAAAGGTGGTCCTTCAGTAAAAGTATTACTGGATTTGGCACTTGGTGATAATATTTCCATAGCAGAAGAAGCTGCAAAAGTCTTGAAGACACAGGTTTTTCTTTATGAAGCAGATACAGATCGTTTAGAAAAAGCTTTTAAAGAGGGAAATCCTGTTGCGAAGGATATTTTAGAAAGCTACGCTAAAGCAGAGTTTTTCACGAAATTGCCTGAACTTCCTGAGGAAATCAAACTGGTCACTTTTGTTGCAGGTGTCGGAGATATTTCAACAGATTTATTGTCTCCAGGAGGAGATGCTCATTCAAGATCTGATCGACAATTGCATGGCCAATGCATGTTCGAACATAATAAAGAACAACAAAAAGAGTTGCTAGAACTACAGGCCAAACACCCTGACAAGAGGGTGATGTTGGTAGCTGAGAAAGGTACCATGGGCGTTGGTTCTTCAAGAATGTCCGGAGTGAACAATGTTGCTCTTTGGATAGGGAAAAAGCCAGCCCTTATATCCCCTTCATCAATATTGCCCCTGTAGTGGCTGGAACAAATGGTATTTCTCCAATATTCCTTACCACTGTTGGTGTTACCGGTGGTATTGGCTTAGACTTAAAAAATTGGAAAAAGAAATACGATGCGGAAGGTAATCTAATTGTAGATGAAAATGGAGAGCCTGTATTAGAGCAAGTATATTCTGTAGATACAGGAACTGTATTGACCATCAATACTAAAACCAAAAAACTCTATGATGGAGATAAAGAACTGATGGATATTTCATCTGCTTTTACTCCACAAAAGATGGAGTTTATGAAAGCAGGAGGCTCATATGCCATAGTATTTGGTAAAAAACTTCAAACCATTTCCGCGAAAATTCTTGGCATAGAATTGCCATTAGTTTATGCTCCTTCTAAAGAAATATCACATAAAGGACAAGGTCTAACAGCAGTTGAGAAAATTTTCAATGCAAATGCTGTTGGTACCACTGGCGCTGTTCTACATGCAGGTTCTTATGTTCGTGCGGAGGTTAATATCGTAGGATCTCAGGATACTACAGGCTTGATGACTTCTCAAGAGTTGGAAATGATGGCTGCCACAGTCATTTCTCCTATTGTTGATGCCGGTTATCAGTCGGGCTGCCATACCGCTTCTGTTTGGGATTTAAAATCTCAACAAAACATACCAAAATTGATGAAATTCATGAATGATTTTGGTTTGATAACTGCCCGTGACCCTAAACATAAATATGCACCCCTAACGGATGTGATCCATAAGGTGTTAAATGACCTTACTGTTGATGATTGGGCCATTATCATTGGAGGAGATTCTCACACAAGAATGTCTAAAGGTGTTGCTTTTGGAGCAGATTCAGGTACGGTTGCGCTAGCACTGGCCACAGGCGAGGCTTCTATGCCAATCCCGGAGTCAGTAAAAGTTACCTTTAAAGGTAAAATGAAAGACCATATGGATTTCAGAGATGTTGTACATGCTACACAGTCTCAGATGCTAAAAGCTTTTAAAGGAGAGAATGTTTTCCAAGGAAGAGTGATTGAGGTGCATATTGGTACGCTTCCTTCTGACCAAGCTTTTACATTCACTGATTGGACAGCAGAAATGAAAGCGAAAGCTTCAATCTGTATCTCTGAGGATGAAACGCTGATAGAATCCTTGGAAATAGCCAAAGGTCGTATTCAGATAATGATCGACAAGGGTATGGACAATGACAATCAAGTACTCCAAGGTTTAATTGATAAAGCTAATAAAAGAATAGAGGAGATAAGAACAGGTAAAAAACCTCCATTAACTCCTGATGAGAATGCAAAATACCATGCGGAATTTGTAGTTGATTTGGATATCATTGATGAGCCAATGATCGCGGATCCTGATGTTCACAATGAGGATGTTTCTAAACGTTATACTCATGATACCATCCGTGAGCTGTCCTATTACCAAGGAGAAAAACAGATTGACTTGGGCTTTGTAGGTTCGTGTATGGTGCACAAGGGAGATATCAAGATAGTGGCCAAAATGTTGAAAAACATGGAAGATCACTATGGAAAAGTTGAGTTCAAAGCACCATTGGTAGTAACTGCCCCAACTTACAATATCATTGATGAATTGAAAGAAGAAGGCGACTGGGAAATTCTGCAAAAATACTCCGGTTTTGAATTTGATGATGCAGCTCCAAAAAGTAGTGCAAGAACAGAGTATGACAATATTCTGTACCTTGAGCGTCCAGGTTGTAACTTATGTATGGGTAACCAAGAGAAGGCTGAAAAAGGTGATACGGTGATGGCCACTTCTACGCGTTTGTTCCAAGGAAGAGTAGTGAAGGATTCTGATCGTAAAAAAGGAGAATCATTGCTTGGTTCTACTCCGGTAGTAATTCTTTCAGCTATTCTAGGTAGAACACCTACCCTTGAAGAGTATAAGATTGCGGTTAAGGGGATCAAACTAACTCATTTTGCGCCTCCGCTTAAAAAGATGACTTCTAAACCAAACCACCTTCTTTCGTATTGATACGAAAAGAAAAAGTGTAACTGTTGGAAGTCAGTAATTTAAAGAGTGTTTGGTAATGAATTACTAAAGTAGTAGCATTGCCTCAGGAATAAATTTAAAGGCTGAGTTTTGAAGCCATTCCTAGTATAGGAGTGCATTCAGAATTCAGCCTTTTTTTGGATAACTTTTTTGCTCTCTATGCTATACTTGGTATAGAAATTTGTACTGTTTGGCAATCCGCGCCACGCACCTTCAATTCATTTTTTGGACCTTTTTAAGTTTTTTCTTTATCTTAGTATTAGCTTGATAGTAAGATGGATATAAATAAAACGATAGAAATTTTAGAAACCCTTGCTTCAGGATTATCTCCAGAAACGGGAGAAATCATAGACCATGACAGTGTACTAAACGAGAGAAAGGTAATCCGTGCACTACAGATAGCTATAGATAACCTTAAGAAGGAGATCCATCAGGGAAATTCAAACATAAGCATTAAGAAACAAGACCTAGATGATGCAATTCACCTGTTTGAAAAAGAGGGAGAATTGGTCACTGCCAACAAATTACTTGGCTTTTTTCTCGGGATTAGAAAATTTAAAAATGACACAATCCATGCAAGTAGGCATTACGGAAAATACCAAAACCGCTATAAGAAGGAGAGCTTTTTGATTTTTTCACTCAATATTTGAGTGAGAACCCTTTAGGCAAAAAAGATTATAAGGATAGCAATCCCTATAGAAAGATTGATTTTTTTCGAAAACCTACCTTTTGCAATTTATCTGAAAAGGCCATTGACCAATTGAGGCAAAAAATAAATGCCTTAGGGCTACATAAGATAGAAAACCTTTCCGAAAATGTAAAGCTTGCCCGAGAAAAACATCCTAGAGCATATGAACCTTGGAGTAGAGATGAGAAACGATTGTTGCGAAAGGCAATGGGATATACAAACGATTTGAAACTGCTCTCAAGTTGTTTTAAAAGGGGAGTTGGCTCAATTGAGTCTTGTGGGCAACGCTTGCTTTATGGGGCTCAAATAAAAGGACCGGAACTTGATCAATGCTAAGCTAAGGATAGCCGATCTGATCTTGGTTAAACATTGCTCTTCAATTATTGTAAACCCTGTTTCAAGTTTTTAGCTACCCTTAGGTTGAATGGCCTGGATTTATTTTGAGCGACAGATTCTTTGTTTTTTTATTGTTACTTTTAAAAGTAGTTTTAGACGGTAAACCAAAAGGATTTACCTTACTGATAGCTTTTAAATGAAAACAATGAAATTAAAATTAATTCTACTTTTAATCTGCTGCCAAAGTATACTCGCTGAGGCCTCGCAGATCGATACTGTGATGGTAAACAGTGCATCCATGAACAAATCAATTGCTAACATTGTCATTGTTCCGGACAATTATTCTAGACACCAGGAAAGTTTTCCTGTCTTGTATTTACTTCATGGGGCAGGTGGAGATCATACGAACTGGCTATCCAAAGTGCCGGCCATCCAAGAATATGCTGACCAATATGATATGATCATTGTATGCCCTGATGGTGATGTCACCAGTTGGTATTTTGACAGTCCTATCGATAAAAAAATGAGGTATGAAACCTATCTTTCTAAAGAGTTGGTAGAAAGTATAGACAATACTTACAATACGATTGCCGAAAAATCAGGCAGGGCCATTACAGGGCTTAGTATGGGAGGTCATGGTGCCTTTTATCTTGCTTTTAGACACCAAGAGGTGTGGGGAGCGGCCGGAAGTATGAGTGGAGGGGTAGATATACGTCCATTTCCAAAGAATTGGGATTTAAGTAAGCGACTGGGAGATTATGCTATTTATAAGGAGAACTGGGAAAATAATACAGTGATCAATATGGTCCACCTTTTAAAGGGAGACGATCTAAAACTTATTTTTGACTGTGGAGTAGATGATTTCTTTTTCGATGCCAATAAACGATTGCATACCAAATTGCTGGAAAGGAATATTCCGCATGATTATACTGAACGTCCGGGAGGTCATAGCTGGGATTATTGGGCCAACTCAATCAAATATCAGCTTTTGTTTTTCAATGATTATTTTGCCTATTAAAACGATTACCCTAAACCCAAATCTAACCTTTTATGAAAATATATGATTGCAATAAATTATGCTGCATAGCATCCATTTTCTTTTTATCCTTTTAGGCTTAAGAGTAAATGCCCAGCATTTACCTCCAAAATTAGATAATCCAATTTCTAAGACTTATCTCAAGAAAAATTTAAGAAAGGACTCACCTAGGCTAGTGCTAAACAAGGAGATAGAGGAGAATTTGAAGCAAAAACTTAGGTCCGATCCGGTAGTGCAGCATGTCTATAAGCGCTTAAAGGCTGGGGTAGAAACTATTTTTGATAAACCTATCATAAATTTAGATATTCCATTAGAGGAACGATCACAGAATAACCAGCTTGACATTTCAAGAGACCTTTTGCATAGAATGGGCATACTAGCGATGGTATATCGGATAGAGAAGGATGCTAAGGTCTTAAATCGGATCAATGAAGAGTTGATCGCAGCTTGCAATTTTCCATCTTGGAACCCTAAACATTTTCTTGATGTAGGAGAAATGTCACTTGGTGTTGCTTTGGCCATCGATTGGGTAGGGGAGTATTTGCCACCTTCTACTGTGAAATTGGGCAAAACAGCCTTAATTGAAAAGGGCTTAAAACCGAGTTGGCCGGAAAATGGCAAGGTTCTTAACTGGGTCTATGGAGGTAATAATTGGAATCAGGTATGCAATGGGGGAATGGTTGCAGCTGCCATAGTAGTGGCTGAGGAGGAACCAGAATTAGCCTCGAAAACCATCTACAGAGCCATTGATGGTATGCGATATGCCTTAAGCCAATATGGACCGGATGGGGTATATCCTGAAGGAGCTACCTACTGGCGGTATGGTACTTCTTTTTCCGTACTTACCGCTGCAATGTTTGAAAGTGCGTTTGGAAGAGACTTTGGAATCCTTGAGTATCCCGGATTTAAAGAGAGTGCCATGTTTAGAGTGCTGTCAGATAGTCCCATGGGTTTGTTTTATAATTTTGGGGACTGTGGTGAAAGCAGTGGTGAAAATGGGGATATAGTGTTGGCATGGTTTGCCTCTAAGACAGGGAATAAGACCTTTTTTGAGGAGGGAAAATTTTTGCGGACAATTGATGAAAATAGTAATTTCTCACGTTTATTAGCCCCAGCCTTGGTCTGGATAGCCCAGTATGAGGAAAAGAGAGAGTCAACAGTGCCTGCTGCATGGGCCGGCAGGGGACCAAACCCCGTAGTGTTTTTTACCGGCGAGGAAGATGACCCCAATAAATTTTATTTTGGAGGAAAAGGAGGTCTTGGAAATATCAGTCACGGGAATATGGACGCCGGATCCTTTGTTTTTGAATTAGATGGTGTGCGGTGGAGTATAGACCTGGGGAAAAACAAGCATTATGGAGTTATTGAAAGGACAGGTTTTAACCTCTGGGATAGGTGCCAAGGTTGTGACCGATGGAAACTGATCAATAAAAATAATTTTGGACACAGTACTCTTTCCGTAAATGATCAACTTCATGTTGTAGACGGGAAGGCAAGCATAATTGATTTCAAAAATGGAAGCTTCCCTGAAGCCACATTTGATATGTCTCCGGTTTTTGAGGGTCAATTGAAAAGTGCTAAAAGAAGATTTAAAAAAAGTGGCCCCAGATCCCTGTTAATTGAAGATGAAGTTAAATTGTCCGAAGAAACCGAGATGATAACATGGCAACTTATTACGCAGGCCAATGTAGAAATTGTGGATGGTGGAGCGATATTGACTCAAGAAGGCAAGCGTTTAAATATTAAAAATCTTTCGCATCCGGAGTTTAGCTTTACAGTTATTTCACTGAACCCTCCTCCTTTTTACTTAGATCTCAAAAAAGACAACTTGAAAAGATTGGAAATTCGAATTCCCGCTTGGACAGTTGAAGGGCAAAACACAAAAGTAGCGGTATTGCTTTCAGGGGACTAGTTTAATCCGGAATATGAAGACCATCTACTACCTGGTAGAATCTTTTACCTCGATGCTATTTGTAGGGGTAACGATTGTCGTGCTGTGTTAAAACCTTATAATATTTAGGTTTTCTTTCGCTAGGAATATTGTTATATAATCCGATTATAATTAATAAAAATCACCCTAGTTGACGAGGGATGGTTTTGGTTTTTATCGTCTAAATAAACTGAACCAAACCAAAAATAAAATGTCATCATTAAATTACTTTTTACTGGCAGTATCGTCCGTAAGTTTATTGACTTTTTCCTCTTGCACGCAAGAGGAAGACGAACCTGATACAGTAAGTACTGATGAAACCTGTATTACTTCAGGTACTTTAGATCAGTCATCCAATTCTGAAATTGAAGCTATGAGGGAGGCAATGGTTTCTTTTAGAAGTACCCTTTCAGCTTCTCTATTAAGTGAAGCTTCAAACTGCCTTGACGATGAAAGATTTTATCTCTGGCACAATACACCAGCCAACGATGGAAATAGAGATGGGATAACTTATGGGGATTTAAGTGATGCCCAGTTGATTGCTTTTAAGAATATTCTTCAACAATTCTTAAGTTCCGGCGGATATCAAAAAGTTTATGAAATTACAGAATTGTCTGAAGGATGGTTGCACAATGTAATGAGTTCTGTATGGGATCCTGATTTCTACTCCATAGATATGTTTGGGGATCCGGAGACAAGTGGTTCTTGGGGATTTCAGCTTGATGGACACCATTGTGTGGTAAATTTTTTGGTTCATGGAGATAATGTTTCCATCGTCCCCGCATTTCTAGGCGGAGAGCCTGCAGCAGATACTTGGAATGGAGAGCGTTTTGATATTTTCTCCGATGAAAGAGATTTGGCGCTGTCATTATACAATAGCCTTGACGAATCCGAGCTTACAGTGGCATCTTCAATTTCTACTTCCAGATCTTTGGAGGTTGGTCCTGCAGATAGGAATGGAGACCCAGACCCCTATATTGGAGCTTACGATTATTCGGGTTTTGAGACAGGTTTGAAATACTCTGACATGTCAGCCACTGCGCAAGCCAACTTGCTATTGGTGATGAAAGAATATGTATATAATTTATCTGACAATTTTGCTGATGAATGGTGGCAAGATATCATGGACAATATTGATGATACTTATTTTGTCTGGATAAATGATTCAGGAAGCAGTCCCACAGCAAGTTCAGAATTTTATTATAGAATTTACAATCCCTATTTATGGGCTGAATTTAATACTGAAGGATCAACGGGGGCAAATTCGGGAAGCATAGCGGATTACAACCATGTTCATACCATTACAAGAATACCCAACAATCCAACAACAGACAATGGAGGAGATTATGGTATTTTCGCCATGATGATAAATCAGGATGGACCGAAAACACTTTTTGAACATTATGCTTTGGCTGAGCATCACAAGGACAACCAAATGCATTTCGATTATGATGTGGTATTAAACTAAAAATAATCACTCATAGACAATGATCCTTTAGTAGTCAGTGTCTACCGTAAATCAGAAAAAAGGTTCGGGTTTTTTACCTGAACCTTTTTTTGCTTTAAGAGGAATCGAGCTACTGAGGGATCACCACTATTAAGTAGCAATAAGTTCTATTTTATAAATCCGAATATATCATAAGTTTTTCGGGACATTTAAGACAAGACTTGATCTTAATTTTGTAAGAGTAAATAAAACTGAGGTTAATTATTTAAGAAAAGCTTAAAGTTATTCATTCATTAAAAAAGATTGTCATGTACTTAAGTAAAAGAACTTGTGGATTGATTACAGGCACATCGGTCTTGGTGATGGCCGTAATTGCCATGTTTAGTTATGGGTATATATTTGAAAAATTGATTGTTAAAAATAATGGAATTGAAACTTTTAACAACCTGAAATCTGCTTATGGTGTTTTTGTAGCAGGAATTTTTGGTTGGGGGATCATATTTTTTTTGGATGTTTTGGTCGCCTGTTCCCTATATGTTTTTTTTAAAGATTTAAATTATAAGATATCCCTATTTTCATCAATCTTGAGAATATTGTACTCTTTTGGGCTGGCATATGCCAGCCTACATTTATTGGATATTGTTCCCCTCCTTAATGGCAATATAGATAACCATGAAGCCGTTTTGTTGAAATTAAAGGCTTTTGAATTGACGTGGGTAAAATCATTGATAATATTTGGATTTCATCTAATAGGATTAGGTGTTGTTGTGGTTAAATTAAAAAGTAATTTTAATAAATTTGGATATCTAATTATTTTTTCCGGTTTATGTTACGTGCTGCTCAATCTACTGAAAATAAGCCTACCATTATTGGGAGAGCGGATAATGATGGTGGAGCTGATATTGAGTTTACCTATGGCAATGGCTGAAATTGGGCTAGGGTTTTGGTTAATTATTAAAGGAGGTAGCACTCCCGAGTCACTTAGAAAAGAGTTATTGGTATGAATTTACTAAAAGATTTTTTCAATTGATTGGAGTAGCGGTTTTGCTTCTGCTTTCTATTTTGATTTTTACCTTTTTACGGGATAGACATAATCTTATGTACCTAAACATTGAAAACAATGCCCTTTTTCATCAAAATACTTATTTAATAAAAAACGTTAATGTTATTCCAATGTCCTCGGATACCCTGCTAAGAAATCAAATGATATTGATTAAAGAGGGGAGATTTCAGATATTTCACAAAATATCCCGGAAAGTGATTGGAAGGTTATCGATGGGGATGGGGCTTATATTTTGCCTGGATTAATTGATATGCATGTCCATGTTTGGGATGAATATGAACTGGGTGTATACTTGGCCAATGGAGTGACAGCAGTTAGAAATCTTTGGGGACAGCCCATGCATCTAAGGATGAAACAAGCCATTAATGAAGAAAAATAATTGGCCCATTATTTTTTACCTCTAGTCCTAAATTAACAGGTCCTGTTTATATTGGGGATGATAATCTCCAAATGAATAGCCCCCAAGAAGCCATTGATAAGGTCAAGGAGTATAAGTTAAAAGGGTATGATTTTATTAAAACCTACAATGGGCTAACAAGAGATATTTATGATGCTGTAATCAAAGAGAGTAGGAAGCAAGGGCTAGAGATTGCGGCCCATCCCAGCTCAGAAGTCCCTTATTTTTATCATATAGAGAATGAGGTAGTTACGATAGAACATGCGGAAGATATTGTGCAACAACCATTGCATTATCGCTTAGATACCAATAAACTAAATGAGGTAGTTGCACTGTTTAAATCAGGTCCGAATGTTTCATTTTGTCCTACTTTGGTTGTCTTTCATAATATTTATCGAATGCTGATGGATGATTCAATATTAAATTCCAAGCAGCTAACTTTTATGAACCCACTAATAAGGAAAGTGGATAGTAAAGCTCAGTTTGATCGGTGGAGTCAAACAAAATCGACTGATGCCACTATTGTAAATAGAATTAAAGCCCAACATAATTTTCACTTATTGGCTATTAATAAACTACATAAGGCCGGGGTGAATATTGTAGCAGGCACGGATGCCGGAATTGGCATTACTCCTGCCGGGTTTTCTATTCATGAAGAGCTTAATCTATACAAGCAAGCAGGGATGTCAAATTTTGAAGTTTTGAAAACAGCTACAGTAAATGCATCACAAACGCATGATTTTTTAAATAATGTGGGTACCCTTGAGGTGGGGAAAATAGCTAATTTGATTATGGTAGAAAATAACCCATTGATAGACCTTGATGAATTAAGTAAGCCAAAGAGCGTGATAATTAAAGGTAGATATCTGTCCAATGAAGTTCTTAACAGCTTTAAAAATAAAGCCATGAAGAGAGAAAACCTGCTAATGACAGGGCTCAAATATTTGGAATACCTAATCTTTGAATAACAGCTTTCATGAAAAATAATAGCATTCAATCAATCCTGAGAATCGGATTGGCGGTTGTTACCTTAATTTCTTTATGGTTTAGGCCTTGGACTTTATTTCTTGCTTGGCACCATCACAGGGTACAGTTCAAGATGAGGTAGATAATGCTCTTGTAAGAATCAATGTTTAGGTGGATGAAGCAGGTAAAGGACCGGGGTTTTGTGCTGCAGGTTGGCAGGACAGGGAAAAGAGAATTCCAGTCCATCCCAAGACATTGTTTAAAATCGCTAGTAAAGATAAGTTGTATGATGCGGTCACTATAGTTAAACTGTTTAATTCCAATCGTTTAACGTTGGGTGGGTCGTTGGCTATTTATTTGCCGGAGCTAGTAAGAATTGAAAATGCAGGCAAAACCACCTTACGGATGCTTGTGGAGCTTAGGAGTGGGATACCCAATTACACCAATACACCAGATTTTTGGATGAAGCCACCAAAAAATAGTTAAGAAGCTTTGAATCTGATTTTTGACCACTCGGCTAACTTTGAGCCGGGGAGAGTTATGAATATTCAAATGCCAACTACCTACTTGTTACTAAAATTAAGGAAAAGGTACTTGCAATCTATAATTTTCAATGTATACAAAAAGAGATCTTCAACCCTTTGGAAGTAGGAGCATACCGGCCCGATTCCCGGCTACCAAAGTATTGCCAAATACCTCCCGAAGATTGATTCGGTTGTGGTACAAGTTGTGAATCCTACAGATTTTGAAGGTTATCCTTAGGTCTATCCGAAATTCTTTATGATAGGATAATAAAGATTATAAATTTGAAAAAACAGCATTAAAATACTGAATTGCTGTAAAAGCTTCATTTTGAATGAATAGCATTCGTCAACATATATTTCAGTAGCAAGGTTAAAGTTATTTTGTTTTTTGCACCGGAATTAATTGATAGATAAGGAATGATTACAGCCCAAAAGGTGTTTCACTTATGGTTGATGATTTTTTGCAATAGTTAAGCCCACAAGACCTCCCAAATAGCCCATTTTTACCATAAGTTCATTTCATATTTCTTCAATGGGATTTGAAATGGAGTAATCATTAACAACTATTATACTTTAAAAGCTTTATGAAATACAGAAAACTTGGAAACACGGATCTTAATCTTTCAGCTGTAACCTTTGGTTCTTTTGCCATTGGCGGTTGGTTATGGGGAGGTACAGAGCAAAATGCTGCTGTTGATGCCATCAAAGCCTCTTATGATTTGGGTGTGACTTCCATTGATACGGCCCCAATTTACGGTCAAGGTTTAAGTGAAGATATTGTTGGACATGCCATTAAAGATCTACCCCGAGACAAGGTGCAGATTCTTACAAAGTTCGGAATGCGATGGGATTTGGAAAAGGGCACATTGGTTTTCAATAGCCAAGATGGAAATGGAAATGATATCGGCATTTACAAGTATGCCGGGAAAGAGAGCATAATTAAGGAGTGTGAAGATAGCTTGAAAAGACTGGGTACAGACTATATAGACCTTTATCAACTGCATTGGCCTGATGTAACCACACCCATAGAAGAAACAATGGAAGCCGTTGCTGAGCTAATCAAACAAGGGAAAGTGCGTTACGCAGGAGTTTGTAATTACAATGTTGCCCAAATGAGTGAGGCTGAAAAATACATTGATTTGGCATCTAATCAAGTGCCATATAGCATGGTTCTGCGTGATATAGAAAAAGAAATTGTGCCATATAGTCTTGAAAATGGCAAAGGAATTTTGGCATATAGTCCCTTGGAAAGAGGATTGCTTACCGGCAAAATGAAGCCAGGGTATAAATTTGGTGAAGGAGATCAGCGGGCAACCAGGGCTTTTTATAAAGATGAAAACCTCAAACGTACCAATGAGTTTTTGGATAAAATTAAACCTATAGCGGATGAAAAAAGTATCACCTTGGCTCAGTTGGTGATATTGTGGACCCTAGAACAACCCGGAATTTCAGTAACCTTGGTTGGGGCTAGAAATGCCGAACAAGCCATTCAGAATGCCAAATCTACTGATGCAAGTTTAACCAAAGAAGAAGTAGGAATTATTGACAAACATCTGAACAATTTGGTATTGGTTCCTTAATTCCAAACCCAACAAAACTTCAGAAGTAAGGTTGGCCAAAGATTCTCAGGCAATCTGTTTTAATTTGTGTTAACGCTCTTGCTTCAAATAAATAGCGTCCTATAAAATGAGCTACAATAAGTCGATGTAATTTTCGGTTAATTGTAGCTCAATTTTTTATAAATCCAGATTATGTAAAAGAAATTCAATTGCTTAATCAGGGGTGAGTTTAGCAATCACCCTTGGTTATCCATTAGTGCTTTTCATGGATTTTACTTATTATCTTATGGTCTTAGGTCCAACTTTACGCCGTACCCAACTGTGAATATACCGAGATTAAATCCTTGCAGCACTACTATAGCATGGAATTTGGTCAAAGTGAGCTTTATTGCACTTTAAATTTACATAAGATGAAAAATATTTTAGTTACAGTAGATTTTGATAAAGGTGAGGAGCTAATTATAGAGAAGGCATATCAAATGGCAAATGCTTTTGGTTCTAAATTATGGTTAATGCATATTGCTTCTCCTGATCCGGATTTTGTAGGGTATGATGTTGGACCCGAATACATAAGGGAGAGTAGGGCTTCTGAGTTAAGAAAGGAGCACAGACTTATTCAAAAATACAGTGAGGCGCTCAAGAACAGAGGAGTGGATACCGAGGGTTTACTGGTTCAAGGAGCTACTATAGAGATGATTATTGAAGAGTCGAAAAAGCTGAATGTTGATTTGATCATTGCAGGTCACCATGATCATGGGTTTTTATACAAGGCTTTTGTGGGAAGTGTGTCTGGAGAAATCATCAAAAAGTCAAAAATACCTGTTCTAATCGTTCCTTTAGATTAAAAGACAAAAAACTACCAATAAAAAAGCCCCTTGATGTCTATCAAAGGGCTTTAAGACCGTAATATACAATAGGCTAATTTGATAATCTATTGAATATTTCGGGTGAAATTAAATGGAATGCAATGCAATTATAAATGCAATGCTCTATTATCCGTTGCTCCCAAACATGCTTCTTTAAAAGCTTCTGTATAGGTGGGGTGTGCATGGGACATTCTTGCGATATCTTCAGCAGATGCCCTGTATTCCATGGCTACTACAGCCTCAGCAATCATGTCTGCGGCACGTGGTCCAATCATATGAACACCTAGAATTTCATCTGTTTCAGCATCAGCTAAAACCTTTACCAAGCCATCAACATCTCCGCTGGCTCTTGCTCTCCCGGAGGCCATAAAAGGGAATTTACCGGTTTTGACTTTAACCCCCTTTTCCTTGAGTTGCTCTTCTGTATAGCCTACACTTGCCACTTCTGGCCAGGTGTAAACTACCCCGGGATCAATAAATAGTTGACATGGGGTTTTTGTCCGGCCAAAGTTTCGGCTACAAATACGCCTTCTTCCTCAGCTTTGTGTGCCAACATAGCCCCCTTTACCACATCACCTATAGCGTAGATATTGTCCGCAGAAGTCTTAAGGTTTTCATCTACTTCTACTTGGCCTTTGTCATTGATCTTAACACCGGCTGCAGCCGCATTTAATCCGTCAGTATATGGTTTTCTTCCTATGGAAACCAATACATAATCGCCTTTAATGCTGATTGTTTCGTTTTTGCTGTTTTCTGCAGTTACAGTAACTTCTTTACCTTTTCTTTCTACTCCAGTTACTTTATGCTGCAAATAGAATTCAAAACCAAGTTTCTTGAGGGACTTCTGTAGTTCTTTGCCCATGGTTTTATCCATGGTTGGAATAATGCCATTCATAAACTCTACTACAGATACTTTCGCTCCCAGTCTTGCATAGACTGAACCTAGCTCAAGCCCAATAACTCCACCACCGATAATTACCAGGTGTTTAGGGACTTCTTTTAATTCAAGAGCTTCTGTGGAAGTGATTATTCGTTCTTTGTCAAGATTGATAAAGGGTAAGTTTGCCGGTTTAGAACCGGTGGCAATGATCGTCTTTTTGGCGGTTAGTTCTTCCGTTTTTCCATCCTCTTTAGTGACGATTATTGTGTTTTTATCTTTGAATGAACCGATACCCTGATGGACATCAATTTTATTTTTCTTCATCAGGTATTGGATGCCTTCCACGTTTTGCTTTACAACATCACGCTTTCTGCTTACCATTTGCTTGAAATTGACCTTCAAGGAACTAAGGTTTATCCCGTGGTTTTCAAAAGTATGGGCAGCGTTGTGATAATGTTCGGAAGAATCCAATAGTGCCTTAGAAGGGATACATCCAACATTAAGGCAAGTGCCACCAAGTGTAGAATATTTTTCAATTATTGCGGTTTTCATTCCCAGTTGAGCTGCTCTAATAGCTGCAACGTAGCCTCCTGGTCCAGATCCGATTACAATTAGGTCATACATTGTTTGTCATATTTTAGAACCTTTCCTGTTTCAAATTATAGGAAGGAATTATTTCAAATAAGTTTAAATTCCCAGCATTAATCTTGCGGGATCTTCAAGAAGCTCTTTCATGCGAACGAGAAAGCTCACAGATTCTCTTCCATCAATGATCCTATGATCATATGACAATGCCAAATACATCATGGGAAGGATTTTAACTTCACCGTTCACGGCCATTGGTCTTTGTACTATATTGTGCATGCCAAGGATTGCAGCCTGGGGAGCATTGATAATTGGTGTAGACATCATGGATCCAAAAATCCCTCCATTGGTAAGGGTAAAGGTACCTCCTGTCATTTCATCAATGGTTAGTTTGCCATCACGGGCTTTTACTGCTAGGCGAACCACCTCTTTCTCAATACCTGAGAAAGATAAGTTTTCTGCATTTCTTATGACAGGAACAACCAATCCTTTTGGAGAAGATACTGCTATGGAAATGTCGCAATAATCATGGAAAATAATTTCATTTCCATCGATTTGAGCATTCACCGCGGGCCATTCTTGTAAAGCTATACAAGCAGCCTTTGTGAAAAAGGACATGAAACCAAGATTTACTTCATATCGCTCTTTAAACTTGTCTTTGTATTGCTTTCTGAGGTCCATGATAGGCTTCATATTGACTTCATTGAAGGTAGTCAACATGGCTGTTTCATTTTTTACTGCCACCAATCTGCGAGAAATGGTTCTTCTTAGAGATGTCATTTTTCTCTACGCTCAGAACGGTCTCCCTTCGCAGGACTGTCTTTTGTCTCTGCAGAGCTAGATTTTGCTGCGGGTTTAGCTGGTGCAGATGCCGCCGGCTTGGTTTTTTCAGCTTTCTCAGCATCCTCTTTAGTAATTCTGCCGTCTTTTCCTGTGCCTTTTACAGTGGCAGGATCAATGCCTTTTTCAGACAATATCTTGCTTGCTGCAGGAGAGGCATGACCCGTTGCGTAAGTTTCGTTGGAGGAAGTAGTTGATTTGCTTTCTTGAGCAGTAGTATTTTCTGTTGCTTCAGTAGCTTCGGGAGCCCCGCCTTCCATTACTTCGATTTTGCAAATTAAGCCTCCGATTTCAAGGGTGTCCCCTTCTCCGGCTACATGTCTGAGGATTCCGGCTGCTTCAGCAGGTAACTCAAAAGTAGCTTTGTCGGAATCAACTTCAGCAATTATTTCATCCAACTCTACATAGTCTCCATCTTCTTTTATCCAAGAAGCCAAAGTCACTTCTGTGATGGATTCACCTACAGTAGGAACATGCATTTCTTTTGTTTCTCCGGTGCTTTTGGCTTCAGATGTACTTGCAGTTTTTTCTTCAGGTGCCTTTTCAGTTTCTATCGCTGCAGCAGGCTGAGGACTGTCTCCCTCTTTTCCTTCCGGATCGATTTCACAAATTACTGCGCCAATTTCTAAGGTATCGCCTTCTTCTGCTTTTGTGTGTAGCACTCCTGAAGATTCTGCTGTTAGTTCAAAAGTAGCCTTGTCGGATTCCAGTTCGCAAATGACTTCATCCATTTCAACAAATTCACCATCATTTTTAAACCATTGGCCAATGGTTACTTCGGTGATGGACTCTCCTACTGCTGGGACTTTGATTACTATACTCATCGGTTATTTGATTTTTTCCCGGTTGTTAAAATGCTTCCAGGTCAGAATTTCAATATTTTATGTGTAAATGATAAAAGAAATGGGAAATTAAGAATTTATTTTTAAAGCTTTTTCCAAAATTTGCTTTTGTTCTTCCAAGTGTACCTTATGGTAACCTGTTGCCGGTGAAGCACTAGGCTTTCTTGCAATTACATCCATCACTAAATCTTTGTAAAGATTCCTGACGATAAAAGCCCAATAACCCATGTTCTCTGGCTCCTCTTGTACCCATACAGTTTCTATACCTTTTTTGTAAGACTGTAAGGCTTTAAGGATTTGGTTCTTAGGAAGTGGATGAAGCTGCTCGACACGGATGATGGCCACGTCTTCCACTTTCTCTTTCTCCCTCATTTCAATTAATTCATAGTAAACTTTTCCTGAACAAAGTACTACCCTGTTGGCCTTTTTAGGGCTAACAGTTTCATCCAAAAGTATTTCTCTAAAATTACCGCTTGTAAACTCCTCTAATGGTGAAAATACCTTAGGGTGACGAAGCAGTGATTTAGGAGACATGACAATACAAGGCTTCCTAAAATTCCAAGCCAGTTGCCTACGCAATAAATGGAAGAAATTAGATGGTTCAGTGATATTGGCCACAATAACATTGTATTCAGCCGCCAGTTGAAGAAACCTTTCGGGTCTAGCGTTGGAGTGTTCTGGGCCTTGACCTTCATATCCATGAGGTAATAGCATTACCAAACCATTCATCTTTTGCCATTTCGATTCTCCTGAAGTAATGAACTGGTCAATCATGGTTTGGGCACCATTTGCAAAATCACCAAATTGAGCTTCCCAAATATTTAAGGCATTAGGATTGGCCATAGAATAACCATATTCAAAACCTAATACTGCATATTCAGATAAAAGGGA
This sequence comes from Cyclobacterium sp. SOCE241, assembly GCF_056867545.1. NCBI lineage: Bacteria > Pseudomonadati > Bacteroidota > Cytophagia > Cytophagales > Cyclobacteriaceae > Cyclobacterium > Cyclobacterium sp. SOCE241. Next base: position 5,002,559 of record NZ_CP149779.1, read on the forward strand.
ATTGTAAATATAGAATTGTCCTTTGCTGTCTTTTAATTCTTTTAAGGAGTTATACGGTTTGTTTGTGCTTGCATCATGCACGACAGCATGTCGATGAGAGAAAGTGCCTCTCTCGCAATCCTGTCCGGTCATTCTTACCGTTTTCCCATCAAGCAATAAAGAACCATAAGCCAAAAGTTCAGCAGCAGCCCAGTTGAGCGATTTGTTTTGGAAGAACATCTCCTTTCTTTGTTTGAGTTGTGCTTCTATTTGTTTGATCGGCTTGAATCCTTTAGGTAGTACAGTTAGTGCCTCAGCCACTTTTTTATGGCGTCTTCACTTATAGAAGTATTAGGTGATTTCTCGAAATCTTCAGGTTTTGACCAATTCAAAGCCTTCCATGCTTTTTCGAATGGAGAGATGGTGTAAGGGAGTGGCTTTACCTTTACCATGGCTAGCCTGTCTTGCAAAAGCTGACGAAACTCCTTATCCATTTGTTTGGCAAGTTTAGCATCCACTTGGCCTCTTTCTAATAATGCCTTATTGTAAATCTCTCTCGGATTAGGATGTTTCGAGATCAAATTGTATAGTTCAGGCTGGGTGAACTTAGGTTCGTCAGACTCATTGTGGCCATGTCGTCTGTAGCAGACCATATCTATAAATATATCTCTGTTGAATTTTTGACGGAATTCAACAGCAATTTTTGCAGCAAATACTACAGCTTCAGGGTCATCTCCGTTAACATGAATGACAGGAGCATCTATAATTTTAGCGACATCAGTACTGTAAATTGAGCTCCTGGCGTCATCAAAATCTGTAGTGAAACCTACCTGGTTATTGATTACAAAATGGATGGTTCCTCCAGTATTGTACCCTTTGAGGTTGGCCATCTGTGTTACTTCATACACGATTCCTTGTCCGGCCACAGCGGCATCTCCATGAATAAGTACCGGAATAGCTTTGTCCTCATCACCTTTGTAATGATCATCTATTTTAGCCCTTACAAATCCTTCTACCACAGGATTTACCGCCTCCAAATGAGAAGGGTTAGGTGCTAGTTTCAAGATCATTAATTTCCCATTGGTGGTAGGGACTTCAGATGAGAAGCCCATATGGTATTTCACATCCCCGTCACCCATGGTAAGGTCAGGTTTAGCGGTGCCTTCAAATTCGGAAAATATCTGCTCATAGGTTTTGCCCATGACGTTAGCCAAGACATTTAATCTTCCCCTATGGGCCATGCCGATCATCATTTCTTCTACCCCTAAATCTGAGGCTTTGTTGATCAAGGCATCTAAAAATGGAATGGTGCTTTCGCCACCTTCCAATGAAAACCTTTTTTGTCCCAAATACTTGGTATGTAAAAAGTTTTCAAATACTACTGCTTCATTTAATTTAAATAGAATTCTTTTTTCTCTTCCAGTGGAGGGTTGAACTCTAAAGACTCCTTCTCTATAATTAGTCTGAACCAATCTAGCATCTCCGGGTCACGGATATACATGTATTCAAAACCCATAGACCCTTCATAAATAATCTTAAGAGAGTCAATTATTTTTGAAAGTTTTGCTTCTCCAATACCAATCTCGCTACCTGCTTGAAATACAGTGTCCAAATCAGCTTTTTCTAAGCCAAAATCTTCAAGATCCAATAAGGCTTTTCGATCTCTTCTCTCTCTTACAGGATTGGTCTTGGATCTGAGGTGACCCCTTGACCTGTAAGCATGAATCAATGCCCTTACTTTAATCTCTTTTGGCAATTGCTCCATGTCCATGATGGTGCCTTTGGTTGCCAAGTTACCGTTTGCCGGAGTTTGTGCCACTGCTGAGGCTCCTCCGTTTTCTTCTTCACCAAATTTATTTATGGCAAAATCGAATCCATCAAAAAGCTTTCCAGCTGCTATCTATAGCTTCCGGATCTTTTTTATAATCCTCATACAGCTCATCGATATAAGCTACATGGGCATTGGAAATATAAGAGTATTTATCCATGGGGTTATTTTTCTATTGGGGGGCAAAATTAGCTGATTAAGTTATTTAATAAAAACCGTATATGCGGATAAGCGAATAAGGCTGATAATCAGTACTTATAATAAACGTCCACCATAGAATGAATGGTGAAATCACACCTAGTAAAATAAAATTTTTATCCATTACGATTTATGAAAGTTGCTTCGGGTTAATTGGCCCTTGTTTTCAGGATATTGGGCAAATTCATCCATTTTTTTATTCTTTTTTGCTCAAAATTTAGTTTAACAGCCTTTTTTTGGAGCTAAAGGGAGTTTATAGTTCGCTAAAAGCTTGAATCAACTATTCATTAGAAGTATAGGTGAAATCAAGGGGATTGTCATAAATAAATTGAAATTTTGTTTGGCACCATTTGTCAGCAGCAATTTCTTTCCATTGCTGCATTTCAGGATTTTCATAATTAACAGGTGGGGCAAAGCCTAAGTCTAAAGCATTTTTTTCTATAACAGTTTTTTTGCCGGATGTTTCGGACATACAATATTATAGGTTTCATTCCAAAGATTCCTTTCTATAATCCATAGCACAGCGCGAACAGCATCTTTTCTATGAATGTAGTTGACAGGAGGATGTCCGGGAACATTTTTTTTACCACTAAAATATTTGCAGGGGATTCTGTCATCACCCAATAAACCTCCAAAGCGAATTACGGTCAGGTCATAGGTTTTGTTTTCCCATAATAGATTTTCGGCATTTAGCAGGGCAGGATTTCCGGTGTTGCTTGATGTGATTGGCTCTGCTTCTGTGGCCACTTGGTTTTTGTTGGGATAAACTGAGGTGGAACTGGTGTATATTATTCTTTTTATCCCCTGCGCTTGGGCCAGCCCTTTGACTATTTCAATTTGCCTTGGATGATAGGTAATGGGTTTACTCCGTGTGGAAGGAGGGATGTTTATAAATAAAATATCCGTATCAAAAACACCCTTAGGAACAGGATCTGCCAATTCAGGGTTTAGCAGCAATTGCTCACAATCAAAACCTTGTTTCCTTAAAGCATGCTTTTTTTCTGGATTGGTGGTTGTTCCTTTTACAGTGATGCCTTCTTTTATTAAAGCCTCGGCCAATGGGACCCCGAGCCACCCCATTCCTATGATACTAACTTTCATTTCATCTTTTTATATTGTTTACAATACCGAATGCTTTTATCCCCAATGATTTCTAAAACTAAGAATTTACAACCTTATCGTTTTAAAAGAGCTATTCAGGGCTTCTTATCATCAGATTATAAAAGTACAGTTAAGTGTCCATAGTTTAATATGCAAAAACCACCAAAATGTGGTGGTTTTATGGTGCTTTATGGAATTAGGTATTCCGCATGCCGGAATAAACTTTCTTTAGTTTAATTCTTTGGTGCTGTTCCAAAAACATAATCCCAAATAGGTGTACTGACCCCAAAAGCAACATCTGGATCTTTATAGTGGTGAATGGCATGGTTTACCCACAACACCTTTAAGAAATTTTTGGGAGGCTGGAAGGCATGAACAATATAATGAACTCCTAAATAAGAGGCATATCCAACCAAGAAACCGGGAAGAAAATACCAAGACAGTTCCCCCATTAAAAAATTAAATAGAAAGTGTAATATCACCGCATACAATCCGGAAATAAAGGGTGGCATGGCCAACCTGTCCTTGTCTTTGGGATAATCGTGATGAACTCCATGGACATTGTATTGCAATTTGTCCTTAAATTTGGTGTCTGGAATCATATGGTAAAAGTATCTGTGTAGAAGATATTCTACCAATGTAAAAACAAAATACCCTCCAAGAAACAATCCAAGTGCTTCAACAAAAGGAATATTTGTTGAGGAAATTCCGACATAGAATGAGTATATACCTACACCTAAAAATAGAGCAATAGGGATACTAATATGCGTCCTACTCAATCGTTCCAAAACTGGGTTGGCGAACATTTTAGCTGTTCCGCTATTATCGGGCCGGTCCAATCTTCCAATTTTTTTCATTTCTTGACTGCGGTTTTATCCAAAGATCTTTTTCAAATGTGATGCCTAATTTAAGGAAAAGAAAGGCTACTTGTAATAATTTATTCAATTAACGTTTCTCATGCGTCAAGTAGTTTCATTTTCGCATCAAAATTATCACTGATTTATATCAGTTTTTTAATGATGAATAAGTTTTATTTATTGTCTTTTGATAGAAATCTTCATATAAAGGAAGTATGGCCGTGACATCGAAAGTTTTTGCTCGGGCCAAAGCATTATTTTTAAAATTTGCTAAATTTTCGTCAGCTAAAATAAATTTGGCCTTTTCTGTCATGGTGTCAATGTCTCCTACCTCGCATAAAAATCCGGTTTCTCCATCGATATTTAACTCCGGTATGCCGCCAACATTACTGGTTAAAATTGGGACTTGGCAGGCCATGGCCTCCAAGGCAGCCAACCCAAAACTTTCTTTCTCTGAAGGCATGATAAATAAGTCTGCCACAGACAGTACTTCCTCAACGGCTTCTAATTTACCCAAAAATCGAACATCTTCGCAGGTGCCCAACTCCCGGCAAAGCCTTTCCATTTTGTCTCTTTCGGGACCATCTCCAACGAGCAATAATTTTGAAGGAATTGTTTTTCTAACTTCATAGAATACCTTTATAACATCCTGCACTCGTTTTACCTTTCGGAAGTTCGAGGTATGTACCATTAGTTTTTCGTCATTAGGGCAGATGGCTTTTTTGAAGTGTTCCTTTTTTTGTCGTTTAAACCGGTTTAGGTCAATAAAATTTGGAATGACCTCAATATGTGTGTTTACATCAAAATGAAGCAATGTGCTCTTTTTCAAATCTTCAGAAACAGCTGTTACACCATCCGATTCATTAATGCTAAAGGTTACTACCGGCTCATAACTTGGGTCTTTGCCTACCAAAGTAATATCCGTGCCATGAAGTGTGGTGACAACAGGAATGATGACTCCTTGTTTTTTGAGTATCTGTTTTGCCATGTAGGCAGCAGAAGCATGTGGAATGGCATAATGGACATGCAATAAGTCCAATTCTTCGTACTTGACTACATTCACCATTTTGCTGGCTAAGGCCAACTCATAAGGTGCATGATCAAATAGAGGGTAGCTTTTTATGTCTACCTCATGGTAGTAAAGGTTTTCACTAAAAAAATCAAGTCGAGTGGGCTGTTTGTAAGTGATAAAATGAATTTGATGACCTTTAGCAGCCAGGGCTTTGCCCAATTCGGTAGCGACTACTCCACTGCCACCAAAGGTGGGGTAACAAACAATCCCAATTTTCATTTTAATTATATTTGATGTGGGTTAAATATTTCAACCTTAAACACGATATCTACCCTTTTTTGTTCATTTATTGGCCAAAAGAAATCTATTTTCTATCGCTTCGTAGATGATGTCTTGAATATCTGAACGCACATTGTCCCTCAAAAGTTTGTTGTTTCCGGCATTGGGATAGACCCTATTGGAAAGAAAAATATAAATTAACTGATGTTCCGGGTCAGCCCAGGCAGCCGTTCCGGTGAAGCCGGTATGTCCAAAAGTACCGGGAGAAGCAAGATTTCCTGTTGGGCCTTTGTCTTTTTTGGGGTCGGGTTTGTCCCAACCCAATCCTCTTCTGCTTCGGAAAGATTGTTTGTTGGTAAACTTCTCTATTGTAGCTTGGTCTAATATTTCTTCTGTACCATATTTCCCGTTTTGAAGCATCATCTGCATCATTTTAGCCAGGTCATTGGCATTGCCAAAAAGTCCTGCATGTCCTGCAACTCCACCATATAATGCTGCTCCCGGGTCATGAACATACCCTTGCACCAGGGTTTTTCTAAAAAGTTGTCCTGCTCAGTAGGTGCAATTTGGTCCGGACTAAATTTTTTCAATGGCAGGTAACCAAAGCGATTCATTCCTAAAGGGGCATAAAATTGTTGCTCCAAAAAATCTTCCATGGGCTGATTGACCATTTTTTCGATCAATCGATGCAAGAGATACATTCCAACATCAGAATAACGGTAACTGTATTTGGTGCTTTTGGTGCCACTGTATCTAAGGTTTGAAGCTACGGTCCATTTCCATACACTATCCGGAAGGGCTTTGTTGCCATATATTCCCTCGGCAATCTCAATGGGGAAGTTGTCAGATTTTTGGGGACTATAGTATTCCGTCTTCCATTGGTTTCCTTCCAAAGTCTTGGTGAAATGGGGAATATATGGTATCAATCCTGCCTCATGAGTTAGAATATTTCGTATGGTGATGCTCCCCTTATTGCTTCCCTCTAGTTCAGGGAGATGTTTTTCTAGTGGATCATCCAAATTTATTATTCCTCTACTATTTAAAAACATGATCGCTTGGGTGGTAGCCATTACCTTGGTTAGCGAGGCAAGGTCATACAGGGTCTTCTCATCTACTGCTTGCGCTTTGTTATAATCAAAATAACCGTAATTTTTTTCGAAAACCACTTTCCCATTTTTTGCTACCAAAATGGATCCACCTGGAGTAGCCTTACCTGAAATGGCTTTTTCCATAATGGTGTCAATTTTCATTAATTCCCTACTGCTCATGCCCTGAGCTTCAGGGGTTGAATATGCGAGCCGATGTAGCGTGTTAGTTTCGATGCCATGCCCTTTAGGCCAAGCGTCTTTTTGACTTATGGGAAGTTTTCCTGATCCTTCCCTACCACCAAAAATAACTTGAGGGGCAATGCTTTCGGTAAAATCATTTTCTTCATAGGCAAGAATCAGGTTGTTTTGATCCTTAAAATTTTTGGATGAATAGGCGTTGCCGAATACAACTGTTATTACCTTATGCTTTTCTTGCAAGCGATTGATAAAAGCTATTTCGTCAGCTTTTAATCCAAAATTTCGCCTGGAATTATTGCTCATGCCCATGACACCCACCACTATGGTACTGAACCCTTCCAGGTTTTTTTCCATGGCAGCAAAATTATTTTGGTTGCTATTCGGTCGTAAAGTGAAATGTTTGAATTGAGTGTATTTACTGAGGTATTTTTTAAAGGTTTCACCTTTTCTGCCTATGGTAAGCGAAGCCATGTTTTCCAAATCCAAATGCTTTACAGGGATTACCTCATCTTCATTGCTTACTACTGTAAGAGAAGCCGCATACATTTGTTCAATAAGTGCTTTGGTTCCGAAATTTGAAAGCCGCTCCACAAGTTTATGAGTGTTTACCTCCTGCTTTTGGTGGAGACCGGCCCAGTATTTGGCATTCAGAATCTTCTTTATTCTTTGGTCGATTTCTTCTTGGCTTATCCTACCGTCCTGAACGGCTTGCATTATCAAGGCCTTGGACTTGGGGACATCCTCAGCATAAAGCAATACGTCATTTCCCGCTAGCAAAGCCATGAGTTCTACTTCTCCGGGCTTGTATAGGCTGCTGACGCCTTTCATGTTGAGCGCATCTGTAAAAATAAGCCCCTTAAATTTCATTTCTTCCTTGAGTAAATTGGTTACTACCTTGGGGGATAAAGTGGTCGGAAGTTTTGGTTCGCTTCCCAAGCTTGGAATGTGAAGGTGTGCAACCATGATGCTCATCAGCCCCTCATCGATCATTTCTCTGTATGGATGCAAGTCTATATCCATTATTCTGGCCTTGCTGTTATTGATGACAGGGGTAGTGTAGTGTGAGTCTGAATTGGTATCCCCATGACCCGGAAAGTGCTTGGCATTGGCAAGGATGCCATTGTCTTGCATGCCTCGCATATAGGCTAGGGATTTATTACTTACCAATTGCTTGTCTTCACCAAAAGAGCGATAGCCAATCACAGGATTCTGAGGGTTGGAATTAACATCCACCACTGGTGCAAAATTTATATGCATTCCAATTTCCTTAAACTGTCGGGCAATTTCTTTTCCCATTTGGTAAACCAAAGCATCGTTTTTAGCTGCGCCTAGTGTCATTTGCTTAGGGAAATTCAATACGCTATCCAATCGCATGCCTATTCCCCATTCAGCATCCATTGCTATGAACAAGGGCGTTTTGGCAATGGATTGATAATGATTGGTCAGGTTTGCTTGGCGAACAGGCCCTCCTTGAAAAAAATAATTCCTCCAAGGTTTTCTTCCTCAATTAATTTTGAAATACTGTTTACATGGGCTGCGCCTTTATTGGAATAGGCCGCAACCATAAAAAGTTGTCCTAAGCGCTCTTCAAAGCTAAGGCTATTAAAAACACTGTCTACCCAGTGTTCCTGTGCAACAGTGTTATCACTAATCAAAGGATCCCTGGGCTCTGTAGCATCGTGCCCGGATACCAAACCTATCAATAGGAGGCAGCAGAAAAACATTACGTAAACTTTTTGCCACATGGGGGTGTTAAAATTTTATTGGTAATAATTTAAGAATAACTTTGTGTTAACACACAACGTTTAATTCAAACTTACATAAATATCCTACTTCTACCTATGTAAAAGTGATGAACAGGAGAAATTTTATTTAAAACAATAGTTAGATAAGGAAGGTTTCAGTTGTTTTTTTGACTTTTGTTGAAAACAATAGAAACCCAGTTGATAAGTTTTGCGCCATAAAGGCAGTTGACAATTAAAATGTAATACTATGAATTTCCCATCCATATTCAGAATAAATCGGCCGAGTAGGTTTAATATCAACCCTAGACATTACGATCCGGTAAAGGAAGAAATAAAAAACAGGACGGAAATGATCAAGAAGGATTTGGAGATAGAAGGTGTGCTAAATCCTAAAGAACAACAAATACTGGAAAGACAAGTTTCGGGAGGATCCTCAAGAATCAGGGGAGCTTTTACCGGAGGAAGCCCGATAAAAAAGCAGCCTTCAAATATTATGGACAATACCGGATTGATCCGCATGATAATCATTGTATTGCTGGTGGGAGGCTTTGGCGGATACATATATTTAGGTCCTGTAATTTTATATTACCTACTTTATTTTGCAACCGGAGGAGCTTTATTGTTTGGCTTTTTTAAGCTAAAAGGGAGAAAGAAAGATGAATGATATGATCCAGTTGTTGCCGGATGCCATTGCAAACCAGATAGCTGCTGGTGAAGTGGTGCAAAGACCGGCTTCAGCCTTGAAAGAGCTTTTGGAGAATGCCATAGATGCCCAAGCCCAATCCATTCAGGTGGTGATACAGGATGCCGGAAAGTCTTTGATTCAGGTAATCGATGATGGACTTGGAATGTCAATTACAGATGCCCGGATGTGTTTTGAAAGACATGCTACTTCTAAAATCAGGAAGTCAGATGACCTTTTCAATATTCGGACACATGGCTTTAGAGGGGAAGCGATGGCTTCAATTGCAGCTGTAGCACAAGTAGAACTTAAAACCAAACGGGATGGAGACGAGTTGGGAACACTTATTCAGGTGGAAAGCTCAACGGTTAAAAAACAAGAGCCAATAGTTTACCAAAGAGGAACATCTGTTTCAGTCAAAAACCTGTTTTGCAATGTTCCGGCACGTAGAAATTTCCTCAAATCCAACGCAGTGGAAACCAAACACCTGGTAGAGGAATTTCAGCGGGTGGCATTGGCTTATCCTAAGATTTCATTTTCATTTTATCAAAATGATATGGAGCTTTTAAATTGGCCGGTGGGAAATTGAGTAAAAGAATCGTGGGGATTTTTGGTAAACAATACCGTGATAAACTAATCGTTTGTCAGGAAGAGTCCCCTCATATAAATATTCATGGCTATATAGGAAAACCTGAACAAGCAAAAAAATCTCGAGGAGAGCAGTATTTCTTTGTAAATAACCGTTTTATTAAGAGCAATTATTTAGGGCATGCGGTCAGTACTGCTTTCGAATCGTTAATAGGGCAGGATCAACATCCTTTCTATGTATTGTTTTTAGACATTGACCCAAAGCATATTGACATTAATGTACATCCCACAAAAACCGAAATTAAATTCGATGATGAAAGAACCATCTATGGAGTAGTCAGGGCTGCGGTAAAACAAGCCTTAGGCGCGCACCATGTGGTTCCCACCATAGATTTTAGTTTGGATGTAAACTTTACGGATACCTGGAGCAGAGATACAGAAAAAAGAAAAGAGGTAGGCTTAGAAAATAATTACAGGACTTATAGAGGGCCTGGGATGGCCAATAAAGATTCCAAAGGTTGGGAGCAATTGTTTCAAAAAGATCATGAGGAACGAGCCATAAATTTTGATCCAGAAAAAAACAATACAGGGCAACAGGAACTTAAAACGTTTCCTAGCAAAGTAAATAGCAAGGATGAACCGCTTGTAAGTGAAATCAATAAACCTACCCTGGGAAGTGGGAATACCTTCCAGGTGGAACAAACTTATATCGTAACTCAAACCTCCTCCGGTTTACTGATCTTTGACCAACAGGCCACGCATCAGCGCATCCTATATGAACGGTACGCCAGTCAATTGGACCAGTCCAAGGGAGCATCTCAGCAATGCCTCTTCCCTCAGAACATCAGACTTAGCCCTGCAGATTTTGCTCTGGTGATGGATCTGAAAGAAGAGCTGAGTGACTTGGGTTTTCAGCTGTCAGAATTTGGTCAGCATGCCATATTGATTAATGGGGTGCCTGCTGATATTCACATTACTAGCGAAAAAATATTATTTGAAGAATTATTGGAGCAGTTCAAGCATTTCAAAAATGAACTTTCGTTAAATAAAAAGAAAACCTTGCCAGGTCTCTGGCAAAAAAGACCTCTATAAAAGAGGAGACAAGCTACAAAGCCAAGAGATGGAAAATCTCGCCGGCCAATTGTTTGCTTGTCAAAATCCAAATTATAGTCCTGAAGGGAGCAAAACCTTCATTAAGTTGGACTTAAATAAAATTGATCGCTTTTTTTATTCCTGAATTAAAACAAGAATTTATGTTTAGAGCCCTTACACCCATTGTGAAAAACCTATTGTTAATTACGGTGGGTATGCATGTAATTGCTTCCTTTTTTCTTCCGCAACTGAGTGGGCTTTTTGCCTTATATTATATTGAGAGCAAAAATTTCATGCCTTTTCAGTTTGTGACTTATATGTTTATGCATGCAGATTTCTGGCATTTGTTCAGCAATATGTTTGGTCTATTCATATTCGGTCCCTTATTGGAACAATTCCTTGGTCCCAAAAAGCTGCTAATATTATGGATGGTTTGTGGGGTAGGTTCCGGGGTATTGTATTCGGGTTACGTAGCTTATAATATGGGGCAATTAAATGATAGAATTGAAGCCTTTAGTGAGGATCCCGATCCCGAGGAATTCAATAGATTCGTCTCTGCCTATAGCCATTATTTTAATCCAGTAATTTATGATTTTATCGATGATTACAGCCGTGATGCAGATAATCCTGAGTTGGTAGACAGAGCAAAAAGAAGCATGCTGGGAGTGAGAGATGTGCAGGCAAATATCCCTATGGTGGGAGCTTCCGGGGCCTTGTTTGGTGTTCTGATCGCATTTGGAATGCTCTTCCCAAACACTCAGTTGTTTTTGCTTTTTCCCCCAATGCCTATAAGGGCAAAATACCTTGTATTGTTCTATGGACTATACACAGTTTATAATATATTTGTATCTAATCCCACTGACAACGTAGCCCATTTCGCCCACCTATCAGGATTATTGATAGGAGCTGTTTTGGTTACTTTTTGGAAAAAGGATAGGCAAAGTTTTTATTAAAAGAGAAAAAATGTACGGAGGGTTTTGGTACCATATCAGACATGCATTTGACCATAAAAACAATGGTCTGTATAAGATTATAGCAATAAATTTACTGGCTTTCTTGGTATTGATGGTGCTTCGGGTATTTCTAACCATAGGAGGTTCCGAAACTACCTATCGTTCCATTATATCTTTTTTTATGATGCCGGCAGCGATTCCTCAATTTCTTATGCAACCCTGGACCATCATCAGCTATATGTTTTTGCATGAAGGGTTTTTGCATATTATCTTCAATATGCTATTTCTGTATTGGTTTGGCTTGTTGGTTCAGGAGTATTTGGGAAGCAGAAAGCTAGTCAATTTGTATATTCTAGGTGGAATTGCCGGAGGATTACTTTATATGGTTCTTTATAATATCGCCCCTTATTTTAGTGATCGTGTGGATGGAGCCTTAATGCTAGGTGCGAGTGCCGGAGTATATGCCATAGTTGTGGCTGCGGCCACGTTACGTCCGGATACAGAGTTTCATTTGCTATTATTAGGCCCGGTTAAAATCAAATATATAGCCATTTTTTATGTGTTGGTAGCCTTTGCAAATTCAGCAGGAGCCAATGCGGGAGGAGAATTGGCGCATCTGGGAGGAGCAGCCTTGGGTTTTGTCTATATATTGCAATTGAATAAAGGCATTGATATCGGAAAACCTGTCCAGACAGTGGGGGTATTTTTGAAAAATTATTTTCCCAAAAACCGAAGGTTAAGGTTACTTATAGACGCGACCCAGACGCGACCAAGAAAAAGCTACAAGAGGAAATTCCTCATCAAGCGCGTCATCTAGCAGTAGTACGCAAGAAGAAATTGACAGAATTTTAGACAAGATTGCTGATAAAGGCTATGATAACCTCACCAAGGAGGAAAAACGAAAGCTTTTTGATTTCAGCAATAAGGACAGCTAACAAAGATTGGTGAATTTAGCCATACCCTAAAGTACCCTTAAAAGCTTTCAATCCTTTATCTGTCAAATAAGGGAGTACTGCAGAAAAAATCAATTTACTGTAATAGGAAAATTGAATGTCATTGGGTCCAAAGACTGCTGAATTGTGGCTGAGCCAATAATCCGATAACATTAAGATTTGGACCGAAAGATTTTCAAAATTACCGGGGAATTTCTCTTTGTAGAAATAACCTTCCTTCTCCAACGTGCTAAATAGATGAATAAGCTGTGCTTTTCTTAAAGCTGTCAATTCCAGGTACTTGTCTTTAATTGTTTCATTGCTTTGGATCAGAGCGGATAAATTCAGCATCAAGTAACGGTACTTCATTTGCAACTTGAAAATGTTGACTATTGTAGTAAAAAGTTTTTCTAAGGTAAAAGAGGGCTTATCTATTTCTTCAGTCAATGCGTTCGCATGTTCACAAAGTTGTAAAAAGCTTTGACGAAAAAATCATCAAGGTCAGCAAAAGATTGATAAAATTCTTCTAAAGAAATCTCAGCTTTTTCCAGTAAAGCCTCCAACTGCAATTTACTGCAGTCTTGTTCATTTATTATTGGAAAAGCTTTCTCAATGATTTCATTGGGTTGCATCACTTTACTTTAAATTAAGAAGTTTGAAATTTTCATTCTACCCTTTTCAACTGCTCTAATTTATGGGTTTAAACAAAAATTATTCCGTTTTTTGTTAATTTTTAATCGATGAAAGTTAAATTTCATCAAACGTGATTGGTTCCTATAATGCAGGAGGCTGAGTGTTTTTATTAATTCTGAGATTTTCTTTACAATTCATTTTTATTTGCCAGCTGACCACAAGCTGCATCTATATCTTGTCCCCTTGATTTTCTGACATTTGCGATGATACCCGACCCTTCCAAAATGGATAGGTATAAATCAATTTTATCCTGTGAAGCTTGTCTAAATTCACCTTCATCAATAGGGTTGTACTGGATAATATTTACCTTTGAAGGAATGTGTTTGCAGAATTTAGCCAATGCCCGGGCATGTTTCTCGTCATCATTGATACCATCCCATATAACATATTCATAGGTGACTTTCCTTTTGGTTTTGCTATACCAATATTTCAATGCCATGGCCAAATCTTCCACAGTGTTGGTTTCATTGATTGGCATTAGCCTTGTTCGGGTTTCATTGATGGCAGAGTGTAAAGAAAGGGCCAAATTGAATTTGACTTCATCATCGGCCAGTTTACGAATCATTTTGCCAATACCTACTGTGGACAATGTTATCCGCTTAGGAGAGATGCCAAGTCCCTCCGGAGAACATATTTTTTCAATAGCCGAAAGAACGTTCTGGTAGTTGAGAAGAGGTTCACCCATCCCCATGAATACAATATTGGTAAGGGGCCGGTCAAAATACAAACTGGCTTCTTCCTGAATGGCTACCACTTGGTCATAAATTTCATCCGGATTAAGGTTCCGCATCCTTTTTAACCTTGCAGTAGCACAGAAATTACAATCCAAGCTACATCCTACTTGAGAAGAAACACAGGCTGTGATTCTTTTGGATGTCGGAATGAGCACAGATTCCACAATATTGTTATCATATAGTTTGACCGCATTCTTAATGGTGCCATCAGTGCTCCGCTGAAATTGGTCTACAAGAATGTGGTTAATGGTGAAATTCTCTTTTAATATTTCCCTGGTTGATTTGGAAATATTACTCATTTCATCAAAATTTTTCAAAGACTTGTTCCACAACCACTCATATACTTGCTTTGCCCTGAACTTTTTTCTCCTACAGAAAGAAAATAGGCTTCAAGTTCTTGAAGTGATAGTTTTCTTATGTCTTGTTTTTTTTCTGCCAGCATGGTATTATTTTACTTGGAACCTGTCATTAACAGCCCTTTATTCATGAAAGGTTCAAATGATACAATTTTGTTTGCATAAGAACCTCAGAAAGTGCCAAGGTCTTTGTGCTGTGGTTTTGATCTATTGTTCAATTGCCCTTATTTAAAGATAGGGAATTTAGCCCCTGTTTTATTCAATTCTTCCATCAACCTTTCTTCAAGCGCAATTGTCTTTTCAGGAAAATCATGGCTAATGTCTAGCTCTTCACCGGGGTCCGTTTCTAGATTGAACAATTGGTTACTTCCGCTTTCATAATCATGAATTAGCTTCCAATTGCCTTGCCTGATTGCAGAACCCGGCTTCCATGCACTTCCGTGATATTGGGGGTAATGCCAGAACAGCAGCTCCCTTTCCGGTGCATTTCCGCCCATTAAAAAAGACGAAAGATCCTTTCCGTCTTTTTCCTCATATTCTGCCCCTGCAATACTAAGCAAGGTAGGGAAAATATCCATGCTTATGACAGGAAGGTCTGGGGCAGTCCCCGGATTTTTGATGCCAGGACCTTTTATTAGCATAGGGACCCTTATCCCTCCTTCATAGCACCAGCCCTTGCCGGCCCTCAAAGGGCCATTTGAAGTAGGAGCTCCTTCGCCGTATAAGGTAGATAGGCCTCCATTGTCACTAGTCAGTATTACCCAAGTGTTGTCATCCAAACCTTGTGCCTTAAGTTCCTGAAGTATTCTCCCCACATTTTCGTCCATAGCTGCTACCATAGATGCATAGGCGGCGTTGTCTTGAATTAACTTGGTTTGACCCTCTCCTTCAGGTTTGTATTTGGCCTGTTCTCCAGACACAATCATGTTCTCCTTTTTATCTAGGAAATAATCGTACCGTTTCGGGGCAGGTTGGATAGGTGTATGCACACTATAAAAAGAAAGATACAATAAAAACGGTTCTTTGTTATTTTCTTTAATCAATTGTAAACTTTCATTGGTTAACCTATCGGTAAGGTATTCTCCTTCCGGTCCATCAGCAAGTTTGGGGTTACCATAGGGAGAGTAATAACCATTACTTATTCCTTTTTTTAACTGAGGTGCGCCTACACGCCACCCTCCAATGTTCACATCAAAACCTTGATTTTCGGGCCAATACTTTTCCTCTTCTCCTAGGTGCCACTTACCAATAAAAAAGGTTTGATATCCATTATCCTTAAATTTCTCGGCAAGGGTTGTTTCTTCTAAGGCGAGTTCATTATTTATCGAAGGTGTAATGATAGGCCGCCTCTCTTCAAATTTATCATACCCCGGTATCCAATCAGTAATGCCTAATCTATTTGGGTGCTGGCCGGTCATTAAAGCCGCACGGGTTGGGCTACATACCGGATGAGCCGCATAGGCTTGGGTAAAACGCAAGCCTTCACTTGCCATTTGATCCAAGTTGGGGGTTTCGTAAAAACTCTCGGGGTAATTGGCTCTTACGTCTGCCCAGCCCAAATCATCTACGAGAATAATGACAAAATTAGGTTTTTGATTTACCTCTCCTTGGCAAGCGGTAAAGAGGGAAATAATAATAAGAAAATAGAATATATTTTTCATGCAAGTAAAAGCTGTTTGGTTCACAAAGGTAGGTAATACAATGAAATTTTAATGGAGGGAGGTTGAATATAGATGCGTTTGCAGCATTTATAGGATTATTAACTGCCAAAAGGTCTGCTTTTTAAGTGTTCTATGTTCGAAATCGGACATAATTTCAGGGTGTTTGCTTAATTCTTGTTTGGTTTCATATTTGTACAAAGTAAGAAAAGCAATTAATAATTAAATAAACCGGAGCAAAAATGGATTTCAAGCAATTTACAATTAAATCACAAGAGGTGATTCAGAAAGCCTTGGAGCTTTGTACCGCTGAGCAACAGCAGCTAATAGAGCCTGCTCACTTGCTGAAAGGAATTGTCCAAGTAGATGCCAATGTTACGGATTTTATATTTCAGAAATTAGGGATCAATTCAGGGTTGATCTTACAGAAGTTAGATGAAATCATTAACCAATATCCAAAGGTAAGTGGCCAGCAACCCTATTTATCCAACGCAACCAATGAGGTGCTAACACAAGCTAAAAAGTACCTGAAGACTTTTGGGGATGAATTTGTAGCAGTAGAGCATTTGTTATTAGGTGTTTTGGCCGGTTCCGAGAAAGTAGCCCAGCTATTAAAAGGACAAGGCTTGAATGAAAAGAAATTAATAGAAGTAATAAAGGAACTTAGAAAAGGAAATAAAGTGACAGATCAAAATGCAGAATCTAAATACAGGTCTTTAGAAAAATATTCTAAGAATTTAAATGACCTGGCCAAAAAAGGAAAAATTGATCCTGTCATCGGTAGGGATGAAGAAATCAGGAGGGTCTTACAAATTTTGGCAAGAAGGACCAAAAATAATCCTATTTTATTGGGAGAACCGGGGGTAGGAAAAACTGCCATTGTAGAAGGTTTGGCGCAAAGAATTGTAAGTGGAGATGTTCCTGAAAACCTTAAAAGCAAAACCCTTATTTCATTAGATATGGGGCTTTTAGTGGCAGGGGCTAAATACAAAGGAGAATTTGAAGAGCGTCTAAAAGCAGTCATTAAGGAAGTAACGGACTCTGACGGTGAAATTATCTTATTTATTGATGAGATCCATACCTTGATAGGGGCCGGAGGTGGCGGAGAAGGTGCAATGGATGCGGCTAATTTATTGAAACCGGCCTTGGCTAGAGGAGAGCTACATGCCATTGGTGCAACAACTTTGAAAGAATACCAAAAGTACATTGAAAAGGATAAAGCACTTGAGCGTCGTTTCCAGCAAGTGGTGGTAGATGAGCCGGATGCTGCAGATGCCATTTCCATTTTAAGAGGTATAAAGGACAAGTATGAATTGCACCATGGTGTAAGGATCAAAGATGATGCAGTTATTGCCGCAGTAGAGCTTTCACAACGCTATATATCGGATCGTTATTTGCCCGATAAGGCCATCGATTTAATGGATGAAGCAGCGGCCAAATTAAGGATGGAGATTGACTCTCTTCCTCAAGAATTGGATGAGCTGAACAGACGTATAATGCAGCTGGAAATAGAAAGGGAGGCCATTAGGCGTGAAAAAAATAAGGACAAGGAGAGTGTTCTAAGTAAAGAACTTGCAGACCTATCTGAAAAGAGGCAAGAACTGAAGGCGAAATGGGAAGGTGAAAAAGCCGTAATTCAGGGCATTCAAAGGGAAAAAGAGAACATTGACAAATTTAAAATAGAAGCTGAACAGGCGGAACGAAGTGGTGACTTTGGAAAGGTTGCTGAGATCCGTTATGGGAAAATTGTGGATAGTGAGCAAAAGCTGGAATCTTTTAAAGAACAGCTGAAGGTCATGCAAGAAAATTCCACCTTGCTTAAAGAGGAGGTAGATAGTGAAGACATTGCGGCTGTGGTCAGTAAGTGGACCGGTATCCCTTTGTCCAAAATGATCCAAAGTGAAAGAGAGAAATTGCTTCATTTGGAAGAGGAATTAGGCAAGCGCGTGGCTGGTCAGAAGGAAGCTATTACTGCGCTTTCGGATGCAGTAAGGAGAAGCAGGGCAGGTTTGCAGGATCCGAAGCGACCTATAGGTTCATTTATATTCTTAGGCACTACAGGAGTTGGTAAAACAGAATTAGCCAAAGCACTGGCAGAATACCTGTTTAGTGATGAGAATGCAATGGTAAGGATCGACATGTCTGAATATCAAGAAAGGCATGCAGTAAGCAGATTGGTTGGAGCACCTCCAGGGTATGTAGGCTATGATGAAGGTGGTCAACTAACAGAAGCAGTAAGAAGGAAGCCTTACTCCGTGGTATTGCTTGATGAAATTGAAAAGGCTCACCCGGATGTGTTCAATATTCTCCTTCAAGTTTTAGATGATGGTAGACTTACCGACAATAAAGGAAGGATAGCGAATTTCAAGAACACAATTATTATCATGACCACAAATATTGGATCTCATTTAATTCAGGAACGGTTTGAGAGCCTCAACGAGAGCAATAAGGAAGCAGTGCTGGAAAGTACAAAAGAAGAGGTTTTCAATTTATTGAAAAAATCTGTGCGTCCTGAGTTCTTGAATAGAATTGATGAAACCATCATGTTCGAGCCACTTAACAGAAAGATTCTTCGAAAAATTGTGGATATCCAATGGAGAGAAATCCAACAACGCTTAGCGGAATCGGGTATCGAAATAGATGCAACCCAAGATGTGTTGGATTATTTAGGGGAAGTTGGGTTTGATCCTCAATTTGGTGCCAGACCATTAAAGAGAACCATGCAACGCTTGGTATTGAATGAGTTGTCCAAACAAATTTTGAGTGGATACATCAAAAATGATAGTGCTGTTTTGGTGGACTTGGATGCCGAAAAGCAAGTCTATTTCAAAAATGTGGACCATGTAGAGATAAGTTAAATCCGGATTAAGTAATAATATGCGCGATGCGTGTTGCAATCGCAAGAAAATTAGTCCGTTTGAAGCGATTTTAAAAAGTAATAGATTCCCTACTGCAGATTTCGGGTTAAAGTTCGGTTTATTGGGTTTATTAGTTGGACAGCCAATCTGTTTTCAGGTTGGCTGTTTTTTTACTTGTGTCCCATACCTGTGCTTATGCGGCTTATTTCATGATCTTGTGTAACAAATTTATTCTATTTTTTCCAGTTTTGACTTTCCTCGCTTACGTCAACATCCCATGATTGGGCAGGGTTAGCTTGATAGATAGGGTCATTGTCCTTAAGAGGAAATGATTGTAATACCTCGTACAGTTGCTGGAAGTTGTTTTTTCTCTCCTCAGAATTTAAGCTATCTAAAAGATTGACCTTTTCTTCCGGATCCAGCTGCAAATCAAAAAATGATTCGGCTTCCCTTTCTGAATTGATATAGAGCTTGTATTTTTTGTTTCGTAATACTCTGTCTCGGAAAATATATTGGTTCTCAACCCCATTTTGGGTTAGTGCGGCATGATTTCCTCCGCCCATTCCCAAGATCCATGCCCGGTTTGAGGCATTATCTCCCTCTAACAAAACACCTTTAAAAGACTGCCCATCAATGGTAAAGGCTTGATTGTTTTTTTGAAGTCAACTCCAGCTAAATCAAGAAAAGTAGGGTAAAAATCAGTAAAGTCAATGAGCGCATCAGATACTTGCCGAGGCTTAATTTTACTTGGCCAACTGGCAATAAATGGTGCGTTGATGCCGGATTCAATTGTCTTTGCTTTTCCTCCTTTTACCATCCGGCCGTTTATTTTTCCCGTAATTGCTCCGGACGTACCATTGTCTGTAGTCCAAATTACTAGGGTGTTTTCCCTGATTCCGGCATTTTCCAGTGCCTGAATTATCTCTCCTGTAATTTTGTCTGTGTAATTCACCATGGCTTTATGCTTTCCTAAATTGTCAGTAGCCGTTTCCAAAGGTGTATTGACAAATGGGGTGTGGGTAAGGACCATAGGATAATAGATAAACATTGGTTTGTCTTTATTATTATCGATAAAATCTATAATGAAATTTTTAAATACATCCGGCCCAAATTCACCTTTATAGGTTTTACTACCATTTTTGGTGAATAGATAGGGGTCTTGATACCTATTGATACTGGCTTCAATTCCCGTTTCATAGCCCGTCCACATACAATATTCGTCAAAACCATTTTTGGTCAATGCATCAGGTTCAATCCTGAAATCATCGATTTGCCACTTGCCGGCTATACAAGTGGTGTAACCGGCTTTTTTCATTTCCATGCCTATACTTGGGTTCATATTCTCATCGAAATGCGCCCCACCTCCCCAACGTGGGACATCCCAATGATTTACCCACCCATGCCTGAAAGGGTATTGACCCGTAAGTAAGGTTACCCTAGTTGGAGTACATTGAGGCATGGAGTATACATTGTTGAAGGTCATGCCACTAGTTGCTAGAGCATCAATATTGGGTGTGGAAATTTCTTCTGCTCCGTAATGACTGATCCACTCTTTACCCAAATCGTCCACCATGATCAAAATAATATTGGGACGGGAGGAGCCAATAGTGGATGAAGGGGTGTTGTTACAGCCTACTAAGGAAAATAGGAGACCAAATAAGAGTAGGTTTTTCATAGGGATATGTTTGTGGCACTTTTGGCTTGTTTTGGACTATGCTGGGGTATAAATCTTAATTGGCTTTGTTCCCTTGGCCGGCGATAAAATTATTTAGTTTTTTATTGGTGGATTTTTGAATTTTCTTTTTCATCAATGGAGTCCATCCAATCAAGTAACCTAAAGTACCCATGGCCTGTTTGCTCCATTTCCACAGGTTAAAAGTATCAATATGCTCGATGATTTTACCATCTTCGAATTTAAATTCACCACTAACATTATTAATTACCTTTCGGTTATTTTTACCAAAATGATATTCGGCAACCCAGTTTACCTTTCCTTTTTTATCTGAAACTCGTGCAATCTTATAACTGACTTTAAGCTCACCCTTTTTTGAGGTAAGTAACATTTCCCACATCTTACACGCTCGGGCTCCCTTTAAAGTACCGAAGACAGGGTCTTTGAAAACAACATCAGTATGGTAACATTCTCCCATTGCTTGACTGTCCCCTTTTATAAAAGAGGTGTAAAATTTATTAAGTAGTGCTTTATTGTCCATGCTAGTTAGTTGCCTATTGATTGTTGTACTTACCTATTTTTTCAAATATTTAGTGAAGGAGATGGCTTTGCTTCTGTGTCGAATTTATCAATTTGTTTTTTCATCTCTTTGTCAAATAACAACTATCTTTCAAGAAATATAAAAAAAGGCCTGGCAGGTCAATATTAAACTGGATACCCTTTTAAATTAGTAGCATTGTACCTTCTTCTTTTGGTCCATTTTTCCAGTTCGACAAACAAAAAAACTAGGCTTGAAAGGGTCAGGCAAATGACTAGTTCCGAGAAAGTTAGTGCTTGGGTGTTGAAGATATTTTGAAAAAATGGCAAATAGACCACAATCAACTGTAGCCCAATTGTAATCAGGACTGCAATAATTAAATGCCTATTACCAAAAATGCCCATGGTGAAAAGAGACTTAATATCACTACGGATTGCCAAGGCATGCCCCATTTGTGAAATGCTTAGGACAGTAAAAACCATGGTTGCCCATTTTGGGTTTTCAGTATGAATGGCCCAGGCCTGAGTACCAAGACAGACTGCTCCCATAAGTAGCCCTACCCATAGTACATGAATTACAATTCCTCCTGAAAAGATGCTTTCATCTGTTTTTCTGGGAGGTCTTTTTAGGATGTCTTCCTCCGCAGGCTCTGAAGCAAATGCCAATGCCGGAAGTCCATCGGAAATTAAATTAATCCAAAGAATCTGAATAGGAATGAGAGGAATGGGTAGACCTAAAAGAGGGGCTAAAAATATTGTCCAAATTTCTCCACTATTCCCGGTAAGTATGTATTTTATAAACTTTCGAATGTTATCAAAAATGCGACGACCTTCACGGACAGCGTGGACAATGGTGGCAAAATTATCATCTAATAGAATCATATCTGCTGCCTCTTTTGAGACATCTGTGCCTGTAATCCCCATGGCAATCCCTATGTCAGCACGTTTTAGTGCGGGAGCATCATTAACCCCATCCCCAGTAACGGCTACAAAATGACCTCTGCCTTGCAGGCTTTTTACAATTTTTAGTTTTTGCTCAGGGGATACTCGGGCAAAAACCTTGATAGATTCAAGATTGGCCTCAAATTCTTGCTCAGAAAGTGCTGAAAGTGCTGTGCCGGTGATGATTTTGTCTGATGGATCTTGTAAAATCCCTGTAGCTGTAGCTATGGCTTTTGCAGTGACAGGATGATCCCCTGTGAGCATTACAAGCCTTATCCCTGCGGTATGGCAATTGGCAATGGCTTCAATGGCTTCTGCTCTTGGAGGGTCAATCATGGCCACCAAACCTATAAATTGCAAATGGCTTTCAAATTTATCTACTGATTTCTCCTCGGGTAATTCCTCCATTACCTTAACAGCATAAGCTAATACCCGTTTGCCTTGCTCAGCAAATTCCTTGGTAATGGTATTGATTTTATCAATATTTTCAGCTTCACTTATCTCTAAAATTTTCTCGACAGCTCCTTTCGTTACCACGATCCACTTCCCATTCATAGGGTAGACGGTGGTCATTTTTTTCCTTTCAGAATCAAATGGAAATTCATAAGCGCGTTTAAATTCGTTCTGCCATGATGCCTTATACTCCTGATTGTTTCTGGTGAAGGCCACCAAGGCTATTTCTGTAGGATCTCCCTTAAGTTTTTTGAGCTGTGGTAACCACATCGTGATTAAGTTCCATTCCCAGAAGCATAATTTGCATTGGATCTAGGTTTTCTATTTTATCGACTTCCGGGGAGATCCAGCAATCAGACACAGTCATTTTATTTTGTGTAATGGTTCCGGTTTTGTCCGTACAGATGTAACTAACAGAACCCAAGGTTTCTGCCGCAGGTAACTTTCTAATCAACGCATTTTTGCGAACCATGCGCTTGGCTCCCAAAGCCAAAGCAATGGTGATAACGGCTGGTAAAGCTTCGGGGATGGCGGCAACAGCTACAGAAATGGCAGTAAGTAACATTTGTACAGGTTCTTCCCCACGTAACCACCCGGCAATAAAAAGGGCAATGCATATGCCGATAACAGCGAAGGATAACTTTTTGGCAAAATCGGCCAAACGCTTTTGCAGTGGAGTCTTAACCTTGTCTTCTTGCAAGAGTTGAGCAATTCGCCCTATTTCAGTATTCATGCCCGTGGCCACCACAACTCCTTCCCCTCTACCATTGGTGATTATGGTACTTTTATAGGCCATATTTACCCTATCTCCCAAAGAAGTGTTTTCAGTAGATAGTGTGTCAGAAGATTTGTTGATCGGATGAGATTCCCCTGTGAGGGAGGCCTCTTCAATTTTCAGTGTATGTGTTGTTGTCAGCCTTAGGTCTGCCGGAACAAGCATACCCGCTTCAAGTATTACGATGTCTCCGGGAATTATTTCAGTTGCGGCTACTTGAATAATGTGTCCTGCTCGTCGTATAGTGGCATGTAAGGAAGACATCTTGTTCAAGGCTTCCATGGCTTTTTCTGCTCGATATTCTTGCACAAAGCCAATTAGGGCATTCAGTAAAACGATAATTAATATTACAACGGTATCCTTAATGTCTCCCACGAAATAGGAGATAGCTGCAGCTAAAAATAAAATGAAGATCATTATATCTTTAAACTGATGAAGTATCAGGCTAATAATCGAAACCTTCTTTTTTGAGTCAGCTCGTTTTTTCCGTATTTTAATTGCCTCTTTTTTACCTCTGCTGAATCCAAGCCATTTTCGCCGGTATTCAGTTTTTGGTAAATGTCTGAAGTGGATAAATTGTGGTAATTCATCTTCGTTTTTTCTTTAAGACCTTAGGGAATAATATCTGTATAGGCAGGATTTATTTACATAAAAATGAATTTAGAGCTGGCAATCAACCAAATCTAAAAGGGCCATTAACAAATTTTTTATGCTAATCGCCCTTATTTTGGGATGCTACTCCCATTGGCTTTCAATATAATTTAAAAAAATAACCGTTGCAACGGTATGATAGGCTGAATAACAAAGGGAAGGCTGCCTATAGATTTTAATTGTAAATCAAGGGGGAAAAGGTATTTTATATCAATTTCTGAACTGATTTTACTCATAAAATCAGTTCAGATGGAAAGTTTGTACCGATCTTGCATTTGAGAGTTATAGGTCTTTTTAGAACATTTTGGTGGAGGATTATTGCCGGTTTATTTGGCAAAGCTTACTTTGCCAAAAGCAGAGGGGATATGAAAGTCTGGGCTTGATTTTTGGGGTTTTACCCAAGAATACCAGCTGACCTCTTTGCTTTTGCTATTTTTAAAATCTGCTCGAAAAACACCTAAGTAAAAAGAATTTCCAATTCCTAAATTTTCTAACTCAAGTAAAGCTATTTTTCCTTCCACCACATAACCTGATTCTGTTGTTTTGGTAGATACTTCAATGCTACTGAAATCCCATTGTTCATTGAATTTACGATAATTCTCCGCCGAATAATCCAAGATGTTACCATTGGGATCCATCTCCACGCAGTAATAATTGTTAAGGCTCCTGTCACTTGCAAAAAACAATTCTACCCGATCACCACCGGCAACAGACAATTCCTTCTCGAAGGGTTGGGTGATCAATGTATTGTCCTCTACTTGAAAAATAAAGTTAAAATAGTTCTCAGAAATAAAGGCCTTAAACTTAGTCTGATCGGGATTGTCATTTTCCCATGGGGCAATCAGACCATTTAAGGTTACAGCTTTAGCCCATTCGTCTCTTCCTAGAGCGGCGTCTATATTGATCTCTGGTTCACTAAAGGGAAAGGATAGGCTTGTGAGCACAGATTGTGCACAGGAGGTTAAAATCAATGCCACTGAAATGGAAACTATAAACCGGTAGAACATAATGGAAAAATTTTATTAAAGGGTAAAACGTTTTTTTATAAATCAGATCTTATTTGCCTTTTGAATCGACCATTTCTAAAGAATAATTGAGTTTGGATTGAATCGGTTTTTCTTCTTGATTCAGGAGTGTCAATTGACCACTTTTTTCTTGCTGAAAGCTTTTGAAAGGTGCGTTATTCTCATCAAGAAGCCTAATTGCCATGGCGCCGGGATTGTCTTCAAGGCCGTAAATTACCTCGTATATTCCGGTGGTTTTGTAGTTTCTGTCACCATCTTTGGTTTCAAGGTAGGTTTCTGATAGTTCAAAGGACCGTTCTATTTTTTCCGGGCTGTTTTCAAGTTTTAATTCTGTTTGAATACCGGCACAATCGGCACAGGGTAACACCCCTGAGTAGTTTACCCACGTGGACCCTGTGCTTTCAAGAACAATTTCTTTGGTGCTTGATTCGGTTACTTCTCCTTCATATTTCTTCTCTTCCGAAGGGCTGTCACATGCAAAGGAAAGAAGGGCGAATATAAATATAATTTGGTTTTTCATAGGGTTAAATTTTGTCTATCCACGAAGGTAGGTTTTTAATTATGTCTGTGGTCATTGTATGCAGGTCATATTCCTGATGCCAGTTCCAGTCATTCCTGGCTTGTTGATCATCGATGGATTTCGGCCAATTGGAAGCGATTTCTTGTCGATAATCAGGTGTATAATCTATTTTAAAATCCGGAAAATGTTTTTTAATTCCAGAAAAATTTCTTCCGGTGTAAAGCTCATTGCCGTCAGGTTGTAACTAGACCTAACGGTGATATTATCTCTAGGGGCTTGCATTAAATCTAGCGTGGCTTTTATGGCATCAGGCATGTACATCATCGGTAAACGGGTATCTTTTTCTAAGTATGACCGGAAAACTTGTCCTGTCAAAGCTTTGTGAAATATGTCTACAGCATAATCGGTAGTTCCACCTCCAGGTCTTGCTTTGTAACCAATGAGTCCGGGAAACCTAAGGCTTCGCACATCCACTTTGTGGTGGCTGTAATAATATTCACACCATCTTTCACCTGCCATCTTTGAAATCCCGTAAACGGTGCCGGCTGTCTGGACAGCATCTTGAGGGGTGTTTTCTTTTGGGCTTTCTTTGCCAAAAACAGCAATAGACGATGGCCAAAATACTTTCTCTAATTTAAGTTCCTTGGCCAATTCCAGTAAAATCAATAAACTGTCAATATTCAATTTCCAGGCCAATAGTGGTTTTTGTTCTGCTGTGGCGGACAAAATAGCGGCAAGGTGATATACCTGACTTATATTTTCATTGGCAATGGCCTTTCTTAGACTGTCTTTGTCCATAACATCGAGCATCATGAATTGGCAAAATGAAAATTTTTCTGAGGAATTTTGATTAATATCAGATGCTATGACAGCCTCAGGTCCGTGGATCTCACAAAGTTTTTGTGTCAATTCAGTTCCTAATTGGCCTGCAGCCCCGGTTACCAGTATTTTATTCATAGGGTTTATTTTGATTTGCGGTGTCTCAAATGTCAATTTCAGAATTTTATTACAAAAATGTGTCATTATTCCCTGAAAATCGTAAGTTTAAGAATAAATTAAACCCATAACTTAACAACCTTATCTAACTGATTTTTGGCTTATGTTTGACACCTTAAGAGAAAAACTTCAAAAAGACCTAAATAACCTCAAAAATGAAGGTTTATACAAAAGTGAAAGAATCATAAAGTCTCCACAAGGGGCTAAGATTTCCCTCGAAGATGGAAGTGAAGTATTGAATTTTTGTGCCAATAATTACTTGGGGCTTTCAAGTCATCCCAAGGTGATCGAAGCTGCCAAGGCAGCCATAGATAGTCATGGTTTCGGGATGTCTTCCGTTCGATTTATTTGTGGAACGCAGGATATCCACAAAACTTTGGAGGATAAAATTTCAAAATTTTTAGGTACAGAAGACACCATTCTTTACGCGGCGGCTTTTGATGCCAATGGGGGAGTATTTGAGCCTATTTTGGGCGCTGAAGATGCAATCATTTCAGATGCATTAAATCATGCCTCAATTATTGATGGGGTAAGATTGTGCAAGGCCATGCGCTTTAGGTACAAGCACAATGATATGGAAGATTTGGAAGAGCAACTCAAAGTGGCAGATCAGAAAGGGGCCAAGAATAAAATAATTGTTACTGATGGGGCTTTTTCCATGGATGGGACAATCGCTCAGCTGGATAAAATTGTAAACCTTGCAGAAAAATATAAGGCTTTGGTAATGTCTGATGAGTGTCATTCAACTGGCTTCATTGGACAATCGGGTAGGGGTGTTCATGAACTCAAAGAAGTAATGGGCAAAGTAGATATCATTACAGGAACTTTGGGCAAGGCTTTAGGGGGCTTCCGGAGGCTTTACCTCAGGCAGAAAGGAAATCATTGCTACCCTTCGTCAAAAATCAAGACCTTATTTATTTTCCAATACCTTGGCACCTGCAATTACCGGTGCTTCCATAGTTATTTTTGACCTTTTGTCGGAAACTACTGCTTTAAGGGATAAGTTGGAAGAAAACACCATGTATTTTAGAGAAGGTATTCAGAAGGCAGGTTTTGCCATCAAAGAAGGAACCCATCCAATAGTGCCTATAATGCTATATGATGCCCCATTAGCCCAGAAAATGGCTAGTCAATTGCTGGAAAAGGGGATTTATGTCATAGGTTTTTACTACCCTGTAGTACCGAAGGGGCAAGCAAGAATTAGGGTCCAATTATCAGCTGCACACGAGAGAGCAGACCTAGACAGGGCCATTAAAGCATTTAGTGAAGTAGGAAAATCCCTTGGGGTTATAGAATAGAAGTTTTAAAGTTCGGAGATACGCTTTAATTCAGCCATTTTTTCCGATTGTGTTAATGGTTCAAACTTGTCATCAATTTCTTCTCCGGTCAGGTAATTATTGATCATTTCTCTGACTTCCTGGAAAGAAAGATTGTGCAAGATTTTTCCGTTTTTTGCCAAGGAAACCTGTCCGGTTTCTTCAGAGACAATTAGGATCAATGAATCTGTGGCTTCGGACATGCCTATGGCTGCCCGGTGGCGGAGACCAAATTGCGCAGGCACTTCTCTTTCTGTAACAGGGAGGATACACCTTGCTGCTTTTACTCTACCATTAAAAATAATTACCCCGCCATCGTGTAATGGGCTGTACTTGTTGAAGATAGAGACCAATAGCCGCTTAGAAACTACGGCATCTATCAAGTCACCGCTTTCTGCGTAAAATTTCAATTCTGAATTTTTGGAAAGTACTATCAGGGCTCCTGTACTACTACCCGATAAGGTTTTAGAAGCTTCTATAATAGGAGTTACATTGAAGGCTTGACTTTCTCTTTTTCGCCAAAACAATAATTCCTGCCATAGATTTTCATTAGAAAATATGGAAGATTTACCCACAATGAGGAGAAACTTCCTGATTTCCTGCTGGAACAGAATGATTGCAGCCAAAACACCAACCCCCATAAATTGTCCCAAAATAATTGTAAGAAGCTCCATTTGAGCTGCACTAACAACCAAATAAATCAAATAAATGGAAAGAAAGCCTAAAAAAATCTTAATGGCCACACTTCCCCTCATCAATTTATAAACCTGATAAATCAGAATACTTACCAGTGTGATGTCTATAAGATTGACCAGAGAAATGTCTAGAAAACCTATTTTAAAGAGTAAATTCAAGTATAGATTTGTTTATATATTTTTAATGTTTCGTTTGCTTCTTTTACATCGTGTACCCTAATGATTTTGGCGCCGTTAATAAGGGCAGCCATATGTATGGCTGTAGTCCCGTTTAACGCCTCTTCAGGGCTATTATTTAACAATTTATATATCATCGACTTTCTCGATGCTCCAATTAAAAGGGGTAGTTTCAATGTATTAAAATAAGAAAAATGCTTTAAAAGTCTGTAGTTTTGTTCCAATGTCTTGGAAAAACCCAGTCCTATATCAAGTATTACATCTTTTATGCCAGCTTTATAGCACTTTTCAATTTTTTCCGAAAAAAAATATCCAATTTCCTTTTCTATGTCAACATATTCGGAAAAATTTTGCATTGTTTGTGGGTCTCCTAACATATGCATGCAAATGTAAGGAACACCTAAACTACCTACTGTTTCAAACATCTTGGGATCTAATCCGCCACCAGAGATGTCATTTACCATGTCAGCACCTGCATTGACAGCTTCTTTTGCCACTTTGGATCTAAAGGTGTCAATAGAAATTAAAATGTCAGGAAACCTATCTTTTATATTCTTAATAACGTGAATTACTCTATTAAGTTCCTCTTTTTCTGTAACCATAGCAGCTCCAGGTCTGGAACTATAGCCACCAATGTCAAGTATGTCTGCCCCTTCGTTAACCATCTTTGTAGCTTTCACTAAAACCTCGCGAGATTCACCCGTAGTTCTGCTTTTATCGTAAAAAGAATCAGGAGTACTGTTGATTATCCCCATAATCCACGGCTTGTCCAAAGTAAAAGCTTTCCTTTGATTTGAAGTGTTATTTTTGGGGGAAATAAAGTATCTTCGAATTTATATATTGAATGTGAATTTTCTAACATAAAACATCGGTGCTTTGGAAACGCAAACCGCAAGCGAATATAATGAAGTTATTGGCCTTTGTAAAGAACTTTTTAAGAAGAAAACCCAAGATTATGGTACTGCATGGAGGATACTTAGACTTCCTTCCCTGACTGACCAGATTTTCATAAAAGCACAACGCATAAGATCTATTCAGGAAAAAGGTACACAAAAGGTGATGGACCCAATAAAGGACGAATTTATTGGAATCATCAATTATTGCCTCATTGCACTAATGCAAAATGATTTGCATGCTGATCCAAGAATGGAATTGTCTTTTGAAGAATTAGAGCCTATTTATGACAAATGGGTGGAAGAAACTAAAGATCTTTTGGCCAATAAAAACCATGACTACGGAGAAGCTTGGAGAGTTATGCGGGTTTCTTCTATTACAGATATCATATTAATGAAACTGTACAGGGTAAAACAGATTGAGGATAATCAGGGGCAGACAATTGTTTCAGAGGGGGTAGTTGCCAATTATCAAGACATGCTCAATTATGCTGTTTTCTGTATGATTAAATTGAATCACAATGATAATTAAAACATTAGTCTTAATCTCCAGGATACTTGTAGGAGGGCTTTTTATTTTTTCAGGGCTTATCAAAGTAAATGATCCCGTAGGTACTTCCATCAAAATGGAGGAATACTTCGACGTGTTTGCTACGGATATAGCTCCAATTTTTGAACACCTAAAAGCAATTTCTTTACCGATATCTGTGTTTTTAGTAGTAGTAGAAGTGGCTTTGGGTGTAATGCTTTTAGTTGGGTGGAGATTAAAGCGTGCCATTTTTCTTTTACTGGCTATGATTCTCTTCTTTACTTTTCTCACCTTCTATTCTGCGTATTTTAATAAAGTAACAGATTGTGGTTGCTTTGGTGATGCAATTAAACTGACGCCTTGGGAATCCTTTTACAAGGACATTGTGTTGCTGGTGATGATTGTGTTTATGCTCGTATTTAGAAAGCATTTGCCAATGAAATACAATGTTTTCGGTAAATGGCTTACCATAGGTTCTTTTGTACTGTCTTTGATTTTGGCTATTTATTCCATAAGAAATCTCCCTTTTATCGATTTTAGGGCCTTCAAAGAAGGAGTAAATATCACCAAAGCCATGCAACCCTCCGCACCTTTGGAGTATTCTTACTTAATGGAGAAGGATGGTGAACAATTTGTATTGGATGAATACCCAAGTGATGAAAGTTATACTTTTGTAGAAATGACTTTGAAAAATCCTGAAGTCTTGCCTAAAATTTCAGATTTTGCTATATGGAATGAAGCCGGTGATCATACAGAAGAAATGCTTCAAGGAAAGCAACTGTTGATCTTGTCTAGTAATATCGATAAAATAACACTTTCAGTCAGTGAACTGGATAGAATTAGTGCACTAATTAACGCTTTTCAGGGGACAGACGTAAAGGTTCATTGGGTAGCGGCTTCATCAGAAGAAAGAATGAATGAATTTTTGCGAGAAAAGGGTCTTCGGGTAAGTTCCTATATGGCAGATGCTACTGTAGTAAAAACCATTATTAGGT
The DNA here is from genome assembly GCF_056867545.1 of Cyclobacterium sp. SOCE241. Taxonomy (NCBI): domain Bacteria; kingdom Pseudomonadati; phylum Bacteroidota; class Cytophagia; order Cytophagales; family Cyclobacteriaceae; genus Cyclobacterium; species Cyclobacterium sp. SOCE241. The sequence continues at coordinate 5,033,566 of NZ_CP149779.1, forward strand.
CTAATCCCGGGTTGGTTTTTATGGAAGAAGGAACGGTGCTTAAGAAGTTTCATTACCGAAATTCACCCACCCCTGAAATAGCTAAAACTATATTTTTCAAATAATGGATGCAAAGAAGATTGTACTTGTAGGAATGCCCGGGAGTGGGAAGTCTACTTTAGGGAGGTCCCTCGCAGCCAAGTTAAATTGGCCCTTTTACGATTTAGATGATTTAATAGAAGCCAAGGCAGAGAAAGCAATTTCTGAAATTTTTTCCTCAGCAGGTGAAGGGTACTTCAGGAAACTAGAGACTTCAGTCTTGGAGGAAATCCTTGATAAAAAGGAGACATTTGTTTTGGCAACAGGGGAGGTGCTCCTTGCTATAATGAAAACATGGTTTTGATCAATAAAAAGGGAGTTTCAGTTTATTTGGATGTCCCTTTAAATAATATTCTGGAGCGGTTAACCAATACCCAAGTGGCCATAAGGCCTTTGTTTTCTAGTCTTGATACCCCTGAAATTATTCTTAAGCTCAAGGACATGCATTCCCAAAGAAATGCTTTTTACGAAAAGGCAAAAATAAAACTCAGGGGAGAAGACAGTTCCCCTGAGTTATTGATAGCTAATTGGTTGCCGTTATTAGAAACTAAATCCTAGGGTAAGCATACCTGTAGTTCTGTTGTTATCAATGACTGCAAGGTCAGATCCCGGATAAGACGAATAATAACCGTTGAACTTGCTATTTACCAAACCAAAATCTATACTAAAACCGGACAATTTCACACCCACACCACCTGAGATTTGGTTGGTGCTTCGGTCTGTATTTCCCGGGTTAGCTATGGGGTCGCCATAATAAGCATAACCAGCTCTTAGCCTGAACATATCAAATCTAAACTCTCCACCCAAGCTATAGTTGATTGTTTGTCCATACAAATTATTAATATCCTGGTTGTCCGTTTCCGGGTTAAATGCATTGGAACGGATATTGGCTGAGCTGTAGTCTAAGTAATTAACATCTGCAGTAATAAAGCCGTTTTTACCAAAGAAGTAAGTGAGGCCACCACCCAATCGCATAGGGCTTCTTAGGTTATAGCTACTTACGTAAAGGTCTGTTTGTGCGTCGGATTCTGAGATGCTTCCAAATTCAGGGTCTTGGTATGCAGGGAAAAAATCCGCAAAAATATCGGCATCATACTCTTCATTGATTTGGTACCAAGTTGGGGATTTGAAGTTCAGCCCTACGTTTAGCTGATCTACAGGCTTGTAAATAACCCCAAGACCAACATTGACTCCTGTACCACTTAAATATAAGTTTTCTTGCAATGAGCTGAAAAGGGTGGTCTGGTTGTTATCGTCAAAGAATTCCTCATTATATGTTTTGGTAGATCTGAATGAGACGGAGTTGATTCCAAGTGAAGCGCCGAGAAACAACTTGTTTTTGTAATTGCCACCGTAGGAAAAATTAATTTCGGACATGGATCCTTCATTTTCCACCTTTTCCATTTTCTCTAAGGCCAGAGTAGCATTGGGGACATAATCATATCCGTCATCAACTGGGTTAATAAGGAATGCATCAAAAAACAAACCATCAGTTCCTCCGGGAACACCATAATTGTTGTAGTCCTCAACGTAGAAGTCAAGAATAGATCCTTGATCTAATTGGTTGGAGAAATAGCCGAAATCATTATTATAGGTAGCTTGTCTATTGATACTGATACCAAATGAACCTCCTCGCCAATCACCTACTTCAAGGGGAGTTTTTGCTTTGCTGATGACCACCCCTAGGTTTGGTATAGAAAAATTGGTTGCATTAAAATTCTCTGTCTGATTTAATAATGTTGTACCTGCATTCCAATCACTATAAGCAGCAGTAAAACTAAATTCTGAATTTTGATAAAATCCCAATCCTGCAGGATTATTATGTATATTGCTTATATCACCTCCAAGGGAATTACCTGTTCCTCCAAGCGCATTAATTCTTGCTGTTCCGGTGGATCCGAACTGGCTAAATCGTAAAGCGTCTTCAGCATATCCGCTTTGGGCTTTTGCTTCACTAAAATGTAATGCAATCAAAGCAGATAAAGATAAAATTAATTTAAATCCTTTCATGTCAATTATATTAAATCCTTGTTTTTTGTTTTAAACCTAATTCGATAAGGCAGCATGAATTAAGGCTTCCAAATCTCCAAGTAGGTATTGATTAATGTAGCGATACTATCCAAACGGAAATTGCCACAATTAGGTTAGGTAAAACGTTATTTCAAGTGCGGGTATTTAGGTGATTGGGTATATATGAAGGTTACCTTGAATCATAAGGTGGAATTCAAAGTATAAAAAGTAATTGAATGACAATGGGGAGGAATAAATGTAAAAAAAGAGGGAATTAATTCCCTCTTCTACTACTGCTACTACCTACACTTCTAGATGATCCTCCTGAGCTCCTTGGAGCACTATAGGAAGATGAAGAACGTGAAGGTGAAGAATAAGTGCTTGATCTGCTAGGGGTAGTAGATCTTTGGTATGTTGATGTATTGGTTCTTGTGCTTCTGTTGTAAGAAGGTGAAGAACTTCTTGTAGATCTAGATGTTCCGTATTGAGACCTGCTATTGCTAGATGAACCACTGTAGGTTCTTGATCTGCTGCTAGAAGGTGCTGTTGTTCTATAAGTACTATTGGTGTTTCTGCTAGTACCATAGCTGCTTCTTGTTGAAGTGTTTCCGGACCTGTTCATGGCCGGACTATTAATGTTTCTTCTTGAAGGAGCTGCGGAAGCAGAGTTGTAATAGTCATTTTGAGACCTGCTAAACGAGTTGCTTGTAGCAGTAGATCGATTTCTAGAAACTGCACTTGCACTATTTGACATGGCATCTCTTCTTGCTGATGCTCTGGAAGCAGTAGGGCTTGCAATACTTCTACTTCTGGTAGATGTTGCAGCATTGGCTAATGAAGATGATCTGTAAGGTCTTGCTCCTTGTACAATGTTTCTCCTGTTGGCTTCAGATCCACCAGGTAGAACTACTACTGTAGGATAATAACCGAAGCCACGTCCATAATAGCCAAATCCGGATCTTAAACCATAAGCCATGTAAGGATCATAATAGCCAAAACCACCGCCGTAATAAGGGTTTCCAAAGCCAAAACCTAAAGACAAACCAAATCTTGGCATTAACCCAAAGCCTGAGGTAAATCCAAATCCAGGGCTAAAGAAAGGGTCATAATAACCCAAGCCTCCAAAACCGTAATAAGGATTGTACATGCTTCTCATCATCATGGAAGACATTCCAAATCCCATCATTGGGTTCATGAAATAATTATTGGTTACAGAACCACTTCCATTAAAATTTGAGTAATTGTCGTAGGCGTTTATATTTGGATCATCCGTCCCAAATTCTGTTTGACCTTCCGAGTCATCAAAATAAACGGTTGATTCTTCTGCAGCTGGTACTGCTGAACTTTGGTATTTAGCTATATATTCCGGGTTGACGTTCTTGGCGGAAAAGTTTTCTACCTCTCCGTCAATATCGCGGATTTGTTCAATTTCCTTAAAGTTTTCCGGATTATTATTACTTACGGCGTATTCAGTTGCAATTCTTGCATCTGAAGCCATAAAGTACAAATTGTCGACTTCCCCGCCCATGTTGCTGGCTTGGTAGCTGGTGCTACAGGCCGCAAGGCCTAAAATCGCAAATGCACCCATTGTCCGAATTGGATTGAAATTAATCATATTGATATTTAGTTTATTCCTCACCTACTATATACGAGGATTTAGCAAGAGGGTTATCATTTTTTAATTTATATTTGTCACAAATCACGATTCTAAGATAAAGAGTTTTTTTATTACAACAAAGAAATAATAATGAGTAAAGGTTTACCGAAACGTAGTGAGGATTATTCCCTGTGGTACAATGAATTGGTTAAAAGAGCGGACTTGGCTGAAAATAGTGCCGTGAGGGGCTGTATGGTGATTAAACCATATGGTTTTAGTATATGGGAAAAAATGCAGGCAGAGTTAGATCGAATGTTTAAAAAAACAGGACATACCAATGCTTACTTCCCATTATTTATACCGAAATCCTTTCTATCCAAAGAAGCGAGTCATGTGGAAGGCTTTGCCAAAGAGTGCGCAGTAGTGACTCATTATCGCTTGAAAACAGATGATTCAGGAAAAGGAGTCATTGTTGACCCGGAGGCCAAACTTGAAGAAGAATTAATCGTTAGGCCTACTTCTGAAACGGTAATTTGGAGTACCTATAAAAACTGGATTCAATCTTATAGGGATTTACCTTTACTTATTAATCAATGGGCCAATGTGGTCCGTTGGGAGATGCGAACTCGACTTTTCTTGAGGACTGCAGAGTTTTTATGGCAAGAAGGCCATACTGCCCACGCTACTAGGAAAGAAGCTGAAGAAGAAACATTGCAGATGATGAATGTTTATGCTGATTTTGCAGAGCGTTTTATGGCCATGCCTGTTATAAAAGGGGTGAAAACCGAAAGCGAAAAATTTGCCGGGGCTGAGTTTACCTACTGTATTGAAGCCATGATGCAGGATGGAAAAGCACTTCAGGCCGGTACTTCCCATTTTTGGGGCAAAATTTTGCCAAGGCTTTTGATGTGAAGTTCGCTACCAAAGAAGGTGGCTTAGACCATGTATGGGGTACCAGTTGGGGGGTAAGTACTCGATTGATGGGAGCCTTAATTATGGCGCACTCTGATGATAAAGGTTTGGTATTGCCTCCAAAATTGGCACCCATCCAAGTAGTCATTGTTCCAATTTTTAAGAGTGAGGAAGAACTTGCGCAGATTAGGGTAAAAGCACTGGAAATAGTAGATCAATTGGATGAAATAGGGATTTCTGTGAAGTTTGACGACAGGGATACCTACAAGCCCGGATGGAAGTTTGCAGAATACGAACTTAAAGGAGTGCCTTTAAGACTAGGTATTGGGCCAAGGGATCTCAAAAATAATACTGTTGAAATGGCCCGTAGGGATGATTTTTCTAAAACACTGGTGAATTTTGAGGAAGAGGATTTGATTGGTAAAATCAAAGAAACACTTGATGAAATTCAATCCAGCATTTATCAGAAAGCCAAATCTTTTACCGAGGAAAAAACTACAGCTGTGGACAGTTGGGAAGAATTTGTTGAAACATTAAACAATAAAGGAGGTTTTGTGGCTGCGCATTGGGATGGGACAGCCGAAACTGAGGATAAAATTAAAGAAAAAACAAAAGCTACCATTCGGTGCATTCCTCTGGATCAGGAAGAAGAAGATGGTGTGTGTATACTCACCGGAAAACCATCTAAAGGCAGGGTTTTATTTGCCAAAGCTTATTAAGTTATTGAATTGAAATGATGTTTTAGCTGATTTCAAATTAGGTAGGCTGAAACTTCCCGGGTTTTGACAATAGTCACACATTGTGCTTTTTGTCAAAACCCGTTTTTTTATTGTTGATTTTAAAATGGGTAGCCACGATAGATAAATGGAAGATTAAAAGAAATTAATATTTGGTCATTAACAATTTATCATTATCATTACTCATGAACTTTTTAGGTATAAGTAATAGAATGACAAATGATTCATTTCATTAAGCTTTCTATTGTTATGAAATCTTGTAATTTTACAGAAAGCTTATCGAAACGAGTATGGATTGGCTTTTTAAAATGTAATTCATGGATTGGTTGATACTATTAAGTTTAATCGTTTTCGGTGCACTTTTGATAATGCTCGAGGTTATTTTTGTTCCAGGAACGACAATCATTGGGATATTAGGCCTGGTTTTTACTGCACTTGGTATCTTTCACGCATTCAGTAATTTTTCGGCGACCATTGCATACGGAGTTCTTTTGGCCTCTGGAGCAATAAATATTGGGTTTATCATATATGGGTTTAAATCCGGCGTTTGGGATAGGTTTGCACTAAAGAGCACGGTTGAGGGGAGGACCTATGATGACCGTTTAATAGGTCTTGAAGTGGGGCAAAAAGGAGAAACGATTTCAGACTGTAAACCTTATGGGAAGATAATAATAGGAGATAAAATTTATGAGGCCAAATCGCAAGGAGGCTTTATTTCTTCCAAGACAAACATCACGATTACTAAAATTGAAAACAATAAAATCATCATAAAACCTTAAATTATGGATATTTCAAATTCAGTATTAATATTGGTTGCAGCTTTTGGCGGACTGATAATATTTTTCGTTTTCCTCTACTTCGTTCCTGTAAATCTTTGGATTACAGCCATCTTTTCAAACGTGAAAGTTGGTCTATTGGAATTGGTAGGTATGCGGATTCGAAAAGTGCCACCGGGAGTCATTGTCAATTCTTTGATTACAGCCACCAAAGCAGGCTTAAACCTTACCACCAATGATCTGGAAACGCACTTCCTTGCAGGAGGTAATGTGCCCAATGTGATAAGGGCTTTGATTTCTGCAGATAAGGCCAATATCAGCCTTTCCTTTAAACAAGCTACCGCCATAGACTTGGCAGGAAGAGATGTTTTTGAAGCAGTACAGATTTCTGTTAATCCAAAAGTAATTAACACGCCGAATGTAGCAGCTGTTGCTGCAGATGGAATCCAGCTTATCGCCAAAGCGAGAGTAACGGTACGGGCAAACATTGCCCAGCTTGTTGGTGGTGCAGGTGAAGAGACCATCTTGGCAAGGGTAGGTGAAGGAATCGTTACCTCTATCGGTTCTGCTCAGAATCATAAAAGTGTGTTGGAAAATCCAGACAAGATTTCTAAGCTAGTATTGGAGAGAGGGTTGGATGCAGGAACTGCTTTTGAGATTTTATCTATCGATATTGCAGATATTGATGTAGGGTCAAATATTGGTGCCAAACTACAAATTGACCAGGCTACAGCAGACCTCAAAGTAGCGGAAGCAAGGGCAGAAGAAAGAAGAGCAATGGCTGTGGCCTTGGAGCAGGAGATGAAGGCCAAAAACGTGGAAATGAGAGCCAAAGTTACTGAAGCTGAATCTGAAGTTCCAAAAGCTATTGCCGATGCCTTCAGAACAGGGAATCTTGGTGTGATGGATTATTATAAAATGGAAAATGTAAAATCTGATACCAGTATGAGGGATTCAATTGCTAAATCCGATGAAAACAAGTCTTCGGACAGGTCTCGGGGAAACGATAAAAATAAATAAAAAAAGGGCGTTAAGCCCCTTTTTTTGCTTTTTTCTTTTCTTCAATTCCTTTTTACTTAAAACTTCAGGGACTTTTTCTGTCTTACTTTTTGCCAATACTTTTTCGTTTTTCTCGTCAAATAGAATGGAGGTATAAAAAAGAGGTAATTCAAAATCCCCATTTTCTTTTATAACGCCATACTTATCTCCTTTTCTTACTAGGATTTTGTCTTTGGCTTCTCTTCTAATTTCTTCATAAACAGGATGGCTAATGATTGTTCCGTCAGGTTTAGCTAGTCCAAAGAGACCATTGTTCTCCAATAGATAATAGCCATCCGAGGTTCGGCTAATTCTTTGCAAGGGGCCATCAATCATAGAAGCTCCACTTTTATTGATTAAATCATATTTCCCCTCTGCTTGGACTATAGCTACCCCTTCTTTGAAGGCTCCTGCTGAGCTGTATTCATAGGGGATGACCAAAGCTTGATGGTGGTTAATATAACCCCATTTAGTCCCCAACTTTACACTTGCCATGCCCTCAGAGAAAACTGAAACTTGGTCAAAGTTGGGTGCTATAAGTGTGTCTCCACTGGCATTGATAAAGCCAAATCCATCTCCTATTTGGGCGCCATAGGCACCTTCATTTCCGGGGAATATTCCATTGGCAGTTTTATTTGGCTTTACTTCCCACTGCCCTTCTTTATTTAAAAGACCGGTAGTCCCATCCCTGAAATGTACATTGAAGAAATCTCCCGATTTCCTCACTGAATCCATGCCGACAATATCTAATAAAATGCCATCATTTTTCATTATACGCCTTAACTTGCCATGAATGTACTCCACCATCACTTCGTTTTCTATACTGATTCGGTGAAAGCTATTGTACCTAATATCAGCACTCGTCGACAAGGCGTTGATCAGTAGGTACTCATTGCTGTTTTTGGCGTAGAAATAATTTTCTTCTAAGTGGGTTAATTCATCAATTACCGGCTTAAGAATGTATTTCCCTTCAGTATTGATTAACCCAAACCCTGAGGCTTCCTTGGCTACAATTACATCAGTAGAGGGGTCTGTAAGGGAAATAAATTTGTGATCAGGATCTTCTGAAAGTGGTAAGCTATAGCTTCCATCACTATTTTTTGCGATTACTTGTCCATTTCTAGCGATCCTTGCTGAACTGAAATTACCAATGGAACTGGTAGCTCTTTTGCCCCTATCATAAACAAAATATTCCTCCCCTTTCTTCCAAGTAAAAGGGTATAATAAGATTGGATTTCATCGTATGTGGCGGGAAGAACCTGTTCACCATATTCATGTAAGGCACCAAATTTCTCATTGTTCTTAATGATAATCCAAGGTTCTAGAAATTGGTAAAGGGAGGCACCTTCAATATTTGTAAAGGGTTCATAATTGGCATCTAAAAAAGCCAAATCATTGTCAGCGACATTGATTCTAAGGCTGTTGCCAAGCAAGAATATTTCTCCCTCTGCAAGCTTTTTTTCTAGATGAAAGTTGTTGTCAAATACCTCCCAAGTTTGAGGATAAGCAAAGCCTGTAGATAAAAAGGTGAATAATAGAGGAATAAAAAATTTCAATAGGTGTAATTTGCGCATTTTAACTCAATTTAGGGGTGAAAGTAAAAAGAAATTACAGCTTTCACAATAAAAGAAATGAGGCATTTAAATTGCCTGTTAAAAAGAAATGATTCTATGAAAAGGGATTAATTTAGTGATTGGCTTTTTTGGCTTCCTCTTTTTCCAAGTCAAAAAGATCATTGATGATATCAATCATTTCTTCCGCTTGATCGCGTTTGCAGGCAGCTCTAAGTTGTACCACAGGTACTTTTAGGATTTTCTGCATCATGCTTTTGGTGATTTTGTCAATAATCTCAAATTGTTGACCATCAGCGTCAGCCTTTTTGAGGTATCTTTCAAGCTCTTCTTTTCGGATTTGCTCCAAGCTATTTTTAAGCTTATTGATGGTAGGTGAAACCATCATTTCTTTTTTCCAGTCGTAAAACTCTTTGATGTTGTCTACGATGATGTTTTCCACCTGAGGAATGGCTGCCTTTCTTTTACTTAACGTTTCAGTTGCTTTGCTTCGAATATTGTCCACATTGTATAATAGGACTCGGGAAGATCTTCTACAGCTGTTTCTATGCTCCTTGGGACAGAAAGGTCCACAAGTAATTTATAACTTTTTATATTAAATTTACTGATTAACTCTTTGCTGATTAAGGGTTCCGGCATGGCTACTGATGAAATAATCACATCAGCATCTTCCATAGCTTCATAGCATTTCTCGAAAGGGATGGCTTCAAAATTGTACTCAGCAGCCAATTCTTGGGCCTTAGAAAAAGTACGATTGGCAATTTTAATTTGCGCATCTCCTAAGTAAACCAAGTTTTTGGCAACATCCTCACCAATTTCTCCTAAACCAACCAATAGCACTCTGGGTTGATGGGTATTGGAAGTAAGTTCTTCGATTAATTCTACTGCCGCATAAGAAACAGAAGCAGCCCCATCCCTAAAAGCCGTTTCTTGAACAACCTTTTTATTGGTAAAGAAAATAGTGTGCATCAGCCTATGCAGGAAAGGCCCTGCCATGTCCATATCTACCGCCGTTTGGTAAGAACGCTTTACTTGATTTGAGATTTGCATATCTCCGATTACCTGAGCTTCCAAGCCCATGGCCACCCTGAATAGGTGGGAAATAGCAGCTTTGTCATCATGGTAGATGTCAAAATACTCCAGATATGAAATGGTGTCCACCAAGCCTTTTTCAAGACCTACGAGTTTGATGATCTCAGTAGATAGGTCTAGCTCGTGGCTGTAATAGATCTCCGTTCGATTGCAGGTAGACAAGATTAAGGTGTCTGTCAAACTAAAAAAATCTCTCAATTTACCCAATAAAGAGCGTACCGCTCCTTCATCCAAAGATACTAACTCCCGGATTGCTACAGGTGCATTCTTAAATGAGAGACTTAATGCTTTAAACTTTGACTGCATAGCAACAACTTTCAGCTACAAATTTATTATAGAATTGGGACGAAATGAATTAATTCATCAAAGGGAATTCAATTTATAATGCTTCTAAATAAAATAGGCCTTTTTTCTTTCCCAATACAACAATGCTATTTTTTGGAATAACATTCCATAATTGTTAATTTATGTTGGGAAAGGAGGAAAAGTATGCTAGAACAATGGTTTTATAGACTCAAATCTTATTTGGGATTCAGTCGAAGAGAAATGCGTGGCTTCGTATTTGTGATCCCATTGCTCGCACTGTTGTATGCTGTTCCCTATTTTATTGAAAGGTATAACCGTTCTGTTTCACAAGCCCTTTACCTGGAATACATTGCCAAGAACAAAGCCTTCTTTTCTTCTGAACCTTCTTTTACTAAAGTTTCGCAGGACGAAAAGTCCAAGCAATCTAAAAGGAGTAAAGAAAAAGAAAGTGCTAAAATTTCTTCCTCGAAACTTATAAAACCTTCTAAACCGGTATTCAATCAATTAAGCTTTGCTGATGTATCAGCGATAGAATTACAAATGGTGCAGGGTGTAGGTCCTGTATTGTCTGCACGGATTAGTGAATATCGAGATAATTTAGGGGGCTTTCATAAACCGGAGCAACTTTTAGAAGTGTATGGAGTAGATGCAGCGTTGGCTGAAAAGATTTATGCTACTTTTACCTTTAAGCCGGAAATAACCAGCAAAATTAATATCAATCAAGCCGATTTCAAACAATTGATCAAACATCCGTATATAGATTATGGAGCCACCAAAGTGATTTTGGCGTATAGGAACCAGCATGGAGCATTTGGGTCGGCTGAAGATCTACTGAAGATCAAGATTTTTAACCAGCCTTGGGTGGATAGAGTTTCCCCTTACCTTAGTTTCTGATTTTATTATTGTAATTGTGTTTTGCCTTCTAGTTTTTTGTGGGAAATTTATGTCATGAAAGATTTGGTTGCGCAATTGTCTGAGGTGACTCTGAATTTACCTTCCTACACGATGAATATCGAAAAGGGCGATCAGGGTAAATATTTTGTATTTGACCCGATAAGGAAAAAAATTATTATTAACTCCAGAGGAATGGGTAAGGCAACACATTACTCATTACTTGGTTGAGCACATGAAGTATCCAGGAAGTTTGATTTCATTGGAGAAAGGCCTTAAATACAATGCCCTTCAAAAGCGGTTTGATATTTTAGTACTTGACAGGTCGGGAGCCTCTTTTTTTCTAATTGAATGCAAAGCACCGGACGTAAAATTGAGTCAAAGAACTGTCGAGCAAGTTTGTGTTTACAACAATAAATTCAATGCCCCTTATATCTGTATCAGCAATGGCAGGATGCATTTTTGTCTCAAAAAGGACTTACAAACGGGTAAATACTCCCAAATTAGCCATTTCCCGGAATTTGAACAGAATCAATAGATTTAAACAACTGATTTATGACAATTAATGTGACCTTAGTCATGTTATTTGCTAAATTTGTCAAGTATCTTTCAAAAAATATGGGCTGATTATGATGAATAAAGTTAAAAGTACGCCTTGTGAACTGTGCTTGAGCAGAAAGTTATCCCTATTTGCAGGTCTAGGAGAAGAGCATTTGTGCAATATTTCTGAAGGAAAGAATTTTATTTCTCACAAGAAAGGGCAAATCCTTTATTATGAAAACACGAAGCCTTTAGGAGTTTTCTGTGTGAATAGTGGGGTCGTCAAAATTTTTAAAACCGCATCTAATGGTAAAGATCAAATCATACGACTGGCTCAGAAAGGAGACCTTGTGGGTTATGCTTCTTTGATTGGAGAAGAGGCCTATACCACCACTGCCACAATTGTGGAGGATGCAGGTATTTGTTTTGTGCCCAAAGAGGTATTTTTAAAGGTAATGAAAGAGGACAATAATTTTCACCGAAGTCTCACTCAGGCCCTTTGTCATGACATGGGTTTAATGGAAAGCCAATTGACTGATGCTACTCAAAAATCCATCAGGGAGCGTTTGGCCTTGACTTTATTAAAACTGGGCGACAGTTATGGTGTGGATGGAGGGGATAGACAGCGACTTGACATAACCCTCACAAGGGAGGAAATTGCTGGGCTTGTAGGTACTGCTACGGAGACCGTAATTAGGTTGCTATCTGAGTTTAAGAAAGATAAACTTATAGATTTACAAGGGAAAAAAATTATTCTATTGAATCGAAAAGGTTTAGCAAGGCTTTCAGATTTTTATGGTTGATAAACCAAAATTAAAAAGCCCATCGTAGGGCTTTTTTTTTGGATCTATTTTGAAAGTTCCGTGATTGGTTCTAAGTCTAGTTTTCTAAACTCTACTTTGGCTCCTTCTGCCTGAACAGCCACTTGCCCTTTAGTGGCGGTAGCATTGTATCCTTCATTTACCAAGTCACCATTCACCCAAACCATTACTTTATCTCCTAGGCACTCAATTACCATCCTGTTCCACAAGCCGGGAGTATTTTCTGAGCCATCAGTAAGGTTAAGGATTCTTCTTTTTTTACCTTCAGTCACTCCCCATTCTTCTTTCGGCCCTCTTCTTTCCACCATATTGTCCACCTCTATATTTTCCACTATGCACCAAAAATCGCCTGCATTTTCATGATACATCTGTACCTCAATAGATTTGGGGAACATTTTGTACAGAGATCTGGGGGTAGAGGCATGGACAAGTATTCCGCAATTACCCGTGGCTTCCGGAAATCGGTATTCTGCAGTAATCCTGTAATTTTCATATTCATCATCGGTGATCAAATGACCTTGAGGTGTCCCCATGCTTATCAATAGCCCATCTTTCACTACAAACGAAGGGCTGATATTTGGGTTTTCATCTTGATCCGGCACGTCCACATGCCAGCCGGACAAATCCTTCCCATTAAAAATAGGTAATTTCTGTGCCATCAAAGGACTTAGCAACAACAGGGATAGCAAAGAGAGTAGCAAAGCTTTTGGCTTCATGGTATAGGGTTTTATTGGTTATGGTTATAAAGCAAACAGGGGAACACCTAAGTAGACGTTCCCCTGTTTGGAATGATGGGCTGACGGGATAAGCTTATCCGATCAAATTACCATTGTCATCCCATTGGGCAATGGTTCCCCTTGTACTGATGTCAAGATAAACGTCTTTGTATTTAGGGTCGTTTTCAAGGCCATGTTTGGCCAAAACTTCTTCAGGTACTCCATCCCATGCATTAGGGCGGTTACCTACATATCCCAAATCTTTGAAGCCTTCTTCACTGGTGAAAAACCCTGTTGCAGTTAAATTTCTGAGATTGTTAAAAAACTTAACACCACTTAGGTTTTCAGGTTTTGCAGTATCAGGGTAAGCAATCAAATCTATAATTTGAGTGCGTTGATCTTCGGAAATTTCAAGGAATTTGCTGCCAAATAGTTCGTCTGATTTGTGGTCAAGCCATAACATACCACCTCTTAGGGGTGTTTGGTAGCTAGGAATATCCTTCACCATGAATTCAATGAAGTCAGGCACACCGGCCTCTGTTGCACTCCCTGAAGTTTCATCTGCAGGGATAATCATGTCCACAAGGATGTCTAGCTTTTTACGCTCTTCTTCGGTGAAAAAGGTCGCAGATTTTAGGTTTTCGTTATGAATAATCTCTTCCGGAGTTCTACCATAACTACCGAACTCTCCTATTTTAGGATTGTGAGGAATTTCTACTGTTTCCGGTGATTCCGGCCCGCATCCTGTAAACAGCATACCCGAAGCCAGGGAACCGGTAAATAAAAGTTTTAGGTTTTCTCTTCTGTTCATTGCTTTTAGATATTTTTCTTGTTCAGTTGATCGATAATGTATTCGGAGGTTCTCCAAGAATTAGCCAAGATGGTCCAGGTAGGATTTTTGTCCGCTTGGGAAACAAAAGCTCCACCATCTACTACAAACAAGTTTTTGCAATCATGTGCCTGCGAATATTTGTTCAAAACAGATGTTTTGGGATCATTACCCATTCGTGTGGTGCCAACTTCATGTATAATTCTTCCCGGTTTATGCAGTCCATATTCTTTGTCTCTTCCCGGTTTTTCACCTAGAATCACTGCTCCCATGCTGGTCAAAATTTCCTCAAACGTATCGTGCATGTGCTTGGCTTGGTTGAGTTCTTGATCACTCCATTTGTAGTGGAATTTCAAAACCGGTATACCATATTTATCCACTACCTGATCGTCGATTTCACAGTAGTTTTCATACCGTGGTATACTCTCTCCTCTACCTGACATCCCTACAGTACTACCGAAAAATCTTCTAATGTCTTTTTTCAATCCAGCACCATAACCGCCGTTTACTCCAGGATTACCAAATTCATCTTTGACGTATTGTCTCATGGTGTCCATGCCACCACCAAAACCATAGGAAGGCATGCCCATGCCACCCCAATATTCTATGTGGTATCCTCTGGCAAAATCCAGATTTTTCTCATTAAGCCACCAAGGAGTATAGACGTGCATTCCACCTACTCCGTCTTCATTGTATCTCTCTCTGTCCATCAAATCAGGTAGGATTCCCATTCTATCTGCTCCAGTGGAGTCATGCAAGTAATGACCTACGTGTCCGGAACTGTTACCCAGCCCATCAGGATGTTGTGCTGATTTGGAGTTCAACATTATTCTTGCGGATTCACAAGCAGAGGCTCCTAATACAACAACCCTTGCAGAAAGTTTGTATTCTTTCATATCGAGCTTACTAATATAAGTAACCCCTGTAGCTTCACCTTTATCATTTGTGATTACTTTCCTTACCATGGCCATGGTAAAAAGATCCACTTGTCCTTTTTTCATGGCCGGTTTTACCAAGCATGTTCCGGCAGAAAAATCCGCATAAACCTGACAAGCTCTGTTACATTGGCTACAGAAAAAACAGGTTCCTCTATCATTGTTTACAGGTCTTGTAAGGATGGAAAGCCTGGAAGGTATGACAGGAACATTGACTTTGTCAGCCCCTTTTTTGATAAACAACTCATGTAATCGAGGTTTGGGGGTGGAAGGAAATTTCCATCAGGTTCATTGTTGATTCCTTCTTTTGAACCAAATACACCAATTAGTTTGTCCACCTTGTCATAATAAGGAGCAATGTCATCATAACTGATGGGCCAGTTTTCACCCAAGCCATCAAAATCCTTTCTCTTAAAATCCAAAGGACCAAATCTCAAAGAAATTCTACCCCAGTGGTTCGTTCTCCCACCAAGCATTCTAGATCTAAACCAATCAAATTCACTTCCTTCACCACGGGTGTATGGCTCTCCGTCAATTTCCCACCCGCCTATGGCAGCATCAAAATCTCCGAATGGACGCACAGTACCGGCACCTCTTCGAGGGGATTCCCATGGTGGCCTTAATTGAGTCCTGTGTTCTTCTATAGCCGGGTCGAAATCAGCCCCAGCTTCTACTACTGCTACCTTCAATCCGGCCTCTGCCAAGATTTTGGAAGACATTCCACCACCTGCTCCAGATCCTACGATGATTACGTCGTAAGCATCTCCGGCGGTCTGTATTTGAATACTCATTCTTTGTTTTTTATTAATTACTTTGAAAAATTAAGATAATTTTCTGATAATAAAAAGAAACATTTTTAAACTACGATACCCCTACTGTTAAAAATAGGCTATTTTTTATAGTAGCGGTCGTAAATGTTTCCAAACTGTTTGGGCGACAATCTCTTGACCTTCACTAGTCGGGTGAATACCATCCGGCAAATTTAAATCAGGATTCCCCGCTACTCCCTCGAGCAAAAAAGGGATCATTTCCACCTCTTGCTTCCTTGCAATCTCAGCATACATTTCCCTAAACTCTTCCGAATATTCTTGCCCCATATTGGGAGGAATCTGCATTCCGGCCAACAAGATTTTGGTGTCAGGAAATCTGTTTGAAACAGATGAAATGATTGCATTAAGGTTTTTTCTGGTTTCTGCTAAAGGGATTCCTCTCAACCCATCGTTTCCTCCGAGTTCAAGTATGAAAACTTCGGGTTGATCCTCCAGAAACCAATCAAGCCTACTCAAGCCACTGGCAGTAGTTTCTCCACTTAAACCACCATTTATCACTCGATAATTTAAGTTAAGACTATCTATTTTATTTTGAATCAAGGAAGGAAAAGATTCATCCTCATCCAAACCATATCCTGCTGTCAAACTATTGCCATAAAATAAAATATTTTTTTCTTTTGCTTCTCAGGCTTTTTATCTGCTGTAGGTGTAACCTTTTTCTCTGATTCCTGTTTTTGATTACAGGAGACAGTAAAAAGGAAATGGCTACAAGAAGTAGCATTACCGGAAATATTGTTTTTATCAATTTTAACATTTGAAATATTTTTACAATCAATTATCAAAAATACTAAACTTAATCCACTATTGTTTTTGTTCAAAAGGGATAAGTTTTTTTCTTTGAAAGATATGAACATACTAAGCGTTGAAAATCTGAGCAAAACCTACCGTAGTGGAAACAGGGAACTCACTGTATTAGATCAGGTAAGTTTTGAAGTGGAACAAGGTAAAACCCTTTCAATAGTCGGCCCTTCCGGGAGCGGTAAAACCACCTTGTTGGGCTTATGCGCCGGTTTGGATGTGGCCAGTTCCGGAAGCGTTCGCATGGATGGTAAAGCACTTGAAAACATGAACGAAGATCAAAGGGCCGGCATTAGGAATCAATTGGTGGGTTTTATTTTCCAAAATTTTCAACTTTTACAAACTTTAACAGCATTGGAAAATGTAATGGTTCCTTTGGAGTTAAAGAAACGAAAAGATGCCAAAGATAAGGCAAAAGAGCTTTTGGTAAAAGTAGGGCTTGGGGACAGGCTAACCCATTACCCTAATCAATTATCCGGTGGGGAACAACAAAGGGTTTCCATTGCCAGGGCTTTTGCAAATGAGCCAAAAATATTATTTGCAGACGAACCTACCGGCAACTTAGATACTGAAACCGGAGAAATGGTTGAAAATCTAATCTTTAAGCTAAACGAGGAGCAAGGGACCACATTAATTTTGGTTACCCACGACTTGGAATTAGCAGCAAAAACACACCAGTCATTACATATTAAAGGCGGTAAAATACAGGAGGCTACACATGGTTGATTGGGCTTGGTCTATTAAAATGGCCAGAAGAGAATTTAGAAAAACTGGCGTCAAATTAGTTCTGTTTGTTTCAGCGATTGTTACAGGTATCGCAGCATTAGTAGCGGTCACTTCCTTCGGAGATAATTTAAGTAAAGACATTGATGAGCAAGCCAAGGAACTGTTGGGAGCCGACTTACTACTCAAGAAAAATCAGCCCATAGAGTTTCCCGAGATTGAGGAAATAGCCAGCAAGCATGCCTTGGAAATAAACTTTGCTTCCATGGTCTATTTTCCTAAAGCCGGTGACAGTAGATTGACTCAGGTAAGGGCCTTGGAAGGGGATTTCCCTTTTTATGGAACATTAGAAACTATACCGGAAAACGCTGAAAGCGATTTTAGATCCGGTGGTAAAAAGGCTCTGGTAGAAAAAACATTAATGGCTCAGTTTGATGCAGTGGTCGGGGATTTTATTAAGGTGGGCAATGCCAACCTTGAAATTATCGGAGCCTTACAAAAAGTGCCGGGGCAAACCGGTATTACTGCAACCGTTGCCCCAGCTGTCTATATTCCCATGGATCAGCTTGAGGCCTCAGGTTTGGTGCAATATGGAAGCAGGGTCAATTACAATCATTATTTCCTGTTTCCGGAATCTTATGCCCTGCAAACATTAATTGATGAGAACAAAGAGTTATGGGGTGAAGATCGGGTTAACTTTGATACCGTTCAATCGCAAAAAGAGTCAACAGGAAGGTCTTTCGAAAACCTTTCCAACTTCCTTACATTGGTTGCCTTTATCGCTGTTTTGTTGGGTTGTGTGGGAGTGGGAAGTGCAGTCAATGTCTTTGTAAAAGAAAAGCTTCCTTCTGTAGCCGTGTTAAGGTGCTTAGGGGTAAAAGCCTTGGATATCATTATCGTGTATTTGGTACAGATTTTTTTTATGGGTTTACTGGGTTCCATTATTGGTGCAACAGCCGGAGCCTTACTTCAATTTCTGTTACCCATCGTTTTTAGTGATTTCTTACCGGTGGAAGTGACGGTTCAATTGGCTTGGGGAGCCATTGGTATGGGAATAGTTACCGGGGTATTGATATCCATCCTTTTTGCCTTAATTCCATTGCTAAAGATTCGGAAAGTTTCTCCTATGATGACTTTAAGACCAGACGATCAATCAACCAATATAGGAAAAGATCCTTTACGATTATTTGTGTTGATAGGTATTGTGGTGTTTATACTTTTGTTTAGTTTCTTTTTGTTGGGTAAATGGGATCAAACCCTGTGGTTTACCGGTTTTGTGGTATTGTCCTTTGGTGCCTTATGGCTTTTGGCCATGGGCGTAATGAAGGCCATAAGGACTTTTTACCCATTTCCTTAAACTATCCCGTGAGGCAGGCCCTGTCAAATTTATACCGACCCAACAACCAAACAGTTTCCCTTTTGGCTACCATTGGATTAGGTACGGCCATGATTGGGACCTTGTTTTTTATCCAAGATCAACTGTTGGATGAGGTAAGGTTTGCAGACAAAGAGGACCAGCCCAATATGTTGTTCTTTGATATTCAAACCAACCAAGTAGACAGTATGAAAGCCGTATTGGATGCCGAAGGTTTACCTATCTTGCAACATGTTCCCATCATCACTATGGGCGTATCTGAGGTCAATGGGCTCACCAAAAGAGAAAATGAAGCACTTAAGGATGAAGATAGAAGGTCAAGATCTTTTTACAATCGGGAGTTTAGAGTTACTTATAGAGATAGTCTTATAAATACTGAAGAGCTGGTGGAGGGGAACTTATCCCTTATACAACTAACTCAGATAGCATCTTTGTATCCATGGAAGAAGGTTATGCAGAACGTAATCACATGAAGATAGGGGATGAGATAGTCTTTAATGTACAAGGTAGACCTCTGACTACTTATGTTGGAAGTATACGAAAAGTTAACTTTAGAAGAGTTTCCACAAATTTCCTGGTTGTTTTTCCTGATAAAGTGTTAGACAATGCTCCGAAATTTCACGTGCTGATCACAAAAACAAAAGACGATAAAGCTTCCGCCGCCATCCAAAACACCATAGTGAGACAGTTTCCCAATGTATCGGTTGTGAATTTAAGTATGATTGTGGAAACCTTGGAGGACTTATTGGGGAAGATTGGGTTTGTTATTCAGTTCATGGCTTTCTTTAGTATTATAACTGGTATTTTAGTGCTGATTAGTTCCTTGCTCATCAGTAAATTCCAGCGGGTAAGGGAAAATATTTTGTTAAGAACCATTGGTGCTGAAAGAAAAGTATTGATAAAAATTAATATCCTTGAGTATCTTTTTCTAGGAAGTTTGGCTGCAGGTGGCGGTTTGATTTTGTCTATCCTCGCTTCATTTTTGTTAAGTTATTTTGTCTTTGAAATTGCTTTTAGCTTGGCGTGGCAACCCTTGGTTTTGGTGTTTGGATTGATAACAGCCCTCACGGTGTTCTTAGGTTATGTAAACAGTTTGAATATTTTGAAAGCAAAGACAATGGATATTTTAAGGACTTAATATGGAGTGATTTAAGTCAGGGAAGACGGAAAAGGAACCTTTTGATTAAATTCTGTGTCTCTACATTAGATACAAGTAAAGCAAATGAAAATTGAAGAGGAAATAAAACAAAGTCTATTTAAAGACGGATATACCAAAGCAGTAGTGAATTTATTGTTCACACAAAGCTATTTGGTGAGCCGTCAAAGTAGGATTTTTAAGCCTCATGATATCTCTGCAGAACAGTACAATGTCCTTAGAATTTTGAGAGGGAGGTCTCCCAAACCAATCACTGTTTCATCGATTCAAGAGAGAATGCTCAATAAAATGAGTAATGCCTCAAGACTGGTGGAAAAGCTCAAGCAGAAAGAAATGGTGAAGCGTACCGAATGTCCCAAAGACCGGAGGCAAGTGGATGTAGTGATTACTGAAAAGGGGTTGGATCTTTTAGCGCTACTTGACAAAGAAGTAAAGCAATTTAATATGGATACGATTCATCTCGATGAGGGTGAGGTAGAACAATTAAATCACTTATTGGATAAGCTTAGGGGTTGATTTTAATAAGTGGGTTTTGAAGATTGGCCTATTTTTGAAGCTATATTAAATTTTGTAGCTTATGGGACTAATCATTTTATTATAAAATCCCTTACATTTTTAATTTTCAGTAACTCCTGTATGTTGTCGAAAGGTCTGAAGCTGTCTTTTGAATTTTTGGCCTGTGTTTTGTGTAGGGATGTGAAAAGTTAGAGGTTTAAATTATTATCAAGAGTAGCTAAAATTATGAAAAATATATTGGCGATAGTGTGCTTAATGATAGGCTTTCAAATGTTTTCTTATGCACAGGAAACCACGAAAATTAGCGTAGAGGGTAACAGTGAGCTTAAAATATTGCCTGATGAAGCTTTGATCAATGTATCATTAAAAGAGAAGGCTTTGAAAACGGCGGAGGCTACTGAAGGGCTGAATCAAAAGCTGCTGAAGTGACCAAGGCACTTAAGAAAAGCGGTGTGGAAAATTACGAGCTAAAAGCAGATAATTATTATATCCATGTTAACAGGGTCTATACAAAAGGGACTTCTAAGGACAGTGGATATGTGGCCAGTCAAAATTTAAAAATATTGGTAAAAAATACAGAAGAAGACTTGGTCAAAATCATGGAAGCTTTGCATGCCAATATAGATATGGGCTTCCAATTGAGTTTTCAGCTTTCAGATAGCAAAAGGAAAGAATACCAAGATGAGTTGTTGCAAATGGCCTTATTGGATGCTAAAAGTAAAGCCATGACCATAGCCAATACACTTGATTTAGGAGCAATAACTGTTCAAGAAGTAATCTACGGTTCTGGAGGGAATATATATCAGCCTAAAGTTTATAGAAATGAAGCCATGATGGTAAGTGCTGACAACCAAAGGACAGCACCAACCATTCAGCCAGACGAACAAACTTTAAGTGACCAGATAAAAGTGGTATTTACTTTTTCAAAAGAATAAGCCTTATGCTTGAGGATTAGGGAAATTGTCTGTTTCGTTTTCCCCAGGTCTTTTGTGTAGACATTGAAAATCTTTTTCGACCAACAACTGAAGGTTAATGCCATCCTCTAGTGATTGAGTTTTGGCTATACCAATTTGTTCTGTATTTGCCCAGTCTTTAACCTCCGATAATGGAAGGCTTATGCTGATTTCTCCCTGCTCAAAAGTTATGCTTAGGAATTTTTCTTTTGCGGAGGCTTTTAAATTATAGATGAATGAAGGATAAGGGCTAGGAAATTTCAATTCCTCTTTGATTTCATTTTTCTCAGACAACTGCTCAACTTCAGACATCGAGAGTCGGAGACGGATGGTGTTGTTGTGAATGCGAATTTTCATAAATCAATGATTGAAGTGTGCGGGTGATAATAAATCCAGACCAACTTGAACCGAACTTTAGGCAATATTACTAGGTATATAGGCCATTTTAAAATTAGCTAATTATTCTTATGTAAACCAAAAACAAAAGTTACATCTTACTTGTAGGGATGAAAGTGGTATGTATTAATGAGCCGAGCTCTTTGTTGCTTTATTTTTGAAAATTATTGTCTATTGATTTTTGAATTTGATAAAAGTATAAGCAATTTACCCATAGGAAATCATTTGTCAATTTACTCTTAAATATCATGTCAAATAAAGATCTTCTGACTTTTCTTACTGAGTTGTCTGCCAATAATAGCAAAGAGTGGATGGACGAAAACCGAACATGGTATGTACATGAGAGGGCTTCTTTTCTTGAACTGGTTGCTGAAATTTTGGCTGCTTTAAGCAAAGTTGAGCCCCGCTTTGCAGAATTGCGGCCGAAAGATTGTATGTTTAGACAGAATAGAGATATTCGTTTTAGCGCCAATAAAGCACCCTATAAAACCAATATGGCTGCTTATTTTTCAATCGGAGGTAAAAAAGCAGAGGGTCCCGGATATTATCTTCACATACAACCCGGAGCTTCTATAGTAGGAGGAGGAGTATGGATGCCACCGGCTCCCATTTTAAAGAAAATCAGGCAGGAAATAGACTATTCAGGCCAAGAATTAGCGCAAATCCTATTAGCAGGAGAAATAAAAGATACTTTTGGCGAAATGCAGGGGGAAAAGCTTAAGACCTCTCCCAAAGGATTTGAAAAAGACCACCCATATATTGAATATTTAAGACACAAGAGTTTTGTGCTTTCTCAGCCTATTGCAGATACCGATATACGATCAGGTGCTTTTGTGGCAATAGCAATAGAAGCCTATGAAAAGATGGAGCCTTTTCATTCTTTTCTCTCCCGAGCAATTAACTCCACAGATGAAGAGGATTTATTGCTCTAAAGTAGAAGTTTTTCAATGATTTTGGCTACACCATCTTCAATATTTGAGCTTGTGACTTCTTTTGCTACAGCTTTTACTTCTTCACGCGCATTGGCAACAGCCACCCCATAGCCTACTTCATCCAAAAGAGGGATGTCATTGTAATTATCCCCGAAGGCCAAAACCTCCTCCATTGGAATATTGTAATCAGCCAAAATCCGTCGCAGACCTGAGGCCTTGGAGATAGCCTTCGGTGCGATTTCAATATAAGTATCTTTAGAACGGTAAAGATGTAATGAGGAACCATGGCTATTGAACAATTGATCGTATAACCATTGAATTTCAGCTGCATGTCCCATGCACATGACCTTATGAGCACCCATTTTGCCTCTTTCCCAATTTTCAATTATTCCATGTTGGTTACCTAAAGTTGCTTTAACTTTGGTCACCATCTCTTCCTTTTCAGTCCATTTATCCATGGAGGGAGCATACCAATTATCTTCGGCATACAGGCTGATGTGAGCCTGTGTTTGTTTGGCAACTTGCATGATCTTGCGACATATTTCCGGGTTGATATAAGTAGAATCAACCATTTCGGCCCCATTATGTGGGGAGCGAATGACATAACCCCCATTATAGCAAATCAAAGGGTTGTCGGCTCTTTCAAACTCGTCCAGCAAATGTGTCATTGCACCGGCCATTCTCGAGGATGCCAATATAACGGGGAAATCTGCAGGTAATCCTGCGAAAGCCCTTAAGGTTCTCTCTGAAAGTTGTCGGTTCTTATCTAAAAGTGTGCCGTCAATATCGGTGCAAATAGCGCTTATCTTCATTGATTGAATGTTTGACACGAAGATAAACAATCAAATGGCTTTACTGAAAACAGGGCTCGATTTTTCTGCTTTATGACTGTAAGGATCCAATGCCATGCAGATGTTCCTCACGAATGGTTTTCCTTCTTCGGTGATGCTAATGTTTCCATTGGCAAAAGAAATTAAACCTTCATTTAGAAAGGGTAATAAATTGTCAGGGATTTTGCTACCTAGCTTCCAAGGTGCAGTATGGTTGCAAATCAAATTCATAATAAAAGTTTTAGCATCCAAATCGCTTTCTTTTTGAATGTGTCCTTTTATGATGGGGAATTCATTTTCCCATATTTTTTGGTGTAAGCCTCTATATTTTTTTCATTTTGCCCATAGGCATAGTGGACGTCGCTAATAGCGCTACTGCCTAATCCCAAGAGTATTTTGGATGGAGACGTGGTGTAGCCCATGAAATTTCTGTGCAAAGTTCGGTTTGATTTGGCTTGAAGAAGCGGATCTCCTTTTAATGCAAAATGATCCATACCAATTTCTTCATAGCCCATATCATTGAGCCAAATTTTCCCTTGCTCATATAGCGCTCTTTTTTTCTTCTTTCGGAAGGTGCTTTTCAAAGGATTTTTGGGCAGGAAAGGCAGCAGGTAAGTGGGCATAGCTGTAAAAAGCTATTCGCTCCGGCATAAGTGCTTTCGTTTTTTCGAAGGTGTCTTCTAAGGTTTCTAATGTCTGGTAAGGGAGGCCATAAATAAGGTCAAAATTTATGGAATTGTAACCGGATTTCCTGCTTTCTTCGGTTACTTGTTTTACCTTTTCATAGGGTTGATACCTGTGGATGGCCATTTGTACTTTACTGTCAAAGTCTTGTATCCCATAGCTTACCCTGTTGAAACCAAATCCTGCTAAAGTCACTAAATGGTCTTTGCTGGTATTGTTAGGATGCCCTTCAAAGCTGAATTCATATTCACTCATCAGTGTTGAATTTTGGATGATATGATTGATTAGAACCCAAAGAGAAGAAGGAGAAAAGAAGGTAGGAGTACCACCACCTAAATGAATTCCTGCCAGTTTTGGTTTTTCATCTAGTAGGTCAACATACATGTCCCATTCTTTCATTATTGCGGTAATATAAGGGAGTTCTACATTGTGGTTTTTTGTAATTCTTTTATTGCAACCACAATAAGTGCATAGGCTTTCACAGTAAGGAAGATGGATATATAAACTTATGCCTTCGTCGGGCCCGAAGCTTTTATAAGCATCAATAAATAATTTTGCCCAATTTGATGCGTGAACATCATTTTCCCAATGAGGAACGGTTGGATAAGAAGTGTATCTGGGAGCAGGTACATTGTATTTTTGTATAAGGGAGGGATTCGTCATTGCCACAGTAAGTTGATTTGTGGTGCAAAATTCCTCATACTTCAGTCAAGATTACATGATGACAAAAAGTAGAAATACTGATTAAAGTCATGTTTTTCCTAAAGCTTTTGTTCCTGCCATTGTTAATGGTGATTCAGGTAGTAACTCACCGGAACGTAAGGAAGGTGAAAAGTATCTGCTACAGCTTGATAGACGATATCACCTTTTATAATATTGAAGCCGTGATGGAGTTCAGGATATTTGTCGCAGGCTTCTTGCCAACCTTTCTGTGCCAATTCCATGGCATAGGGTAAGGTGGCATTGGTGAGTGCCAAGGTGGAGGTGTAGGGGACGGCTCCTGGCATATTGGCTACACAGTAATGCAATACTCCATCAATTGTATAAGTAGGGTCTTCATGGGTGGTGGGTTTGCAAGTTTCAATACAACCGCCTTGGTCAACAGCCACGTCAACAAGAACGGTTCCCGGAAGCATTTCCTTGAGCATGTCTCTAGTGATTAAATGTGGTGCTTTAGCCCCTGGTATCAATACTGCACCAATAATTAAGTCAGCATTTTTGATTAGATGTCTAATGTTAAATTCATTGGACATCATTGTTTTTACATTTTTTGGCATGACCGTAGACAGGTGTCGCATCCTAGGAAGGAGACGTCTAATATGATCACATCAGCTCCAAGACCGGATGCCATCCAAGCGGCTTGAGTGCCCACAATTCCTCCTCCCAATATCAATACTTTGGCAGGTAAAGTTCCGGGGACGCCTCCCAACAAAATCCCTCTGCCCCCTAGTGGTTTTTCCAGATAATTGGCACCTTTTTGGACCGACATCCTTCCTGCAACCTCAGACATTGGAACGAGTAAGGGAAGCGTTTTGTCATCCTTTTCTACTGTTTCATAAGCCAAGCAAATGGCTTTGCTTTTAATCATTGCTTCGGTGAGTGGTTTATTTGAAGCAAAATGGAAATACGTAAAGAGCAACTGATTTTCCTTGATAAGGGAATATTCCGGTTCGATGGGTTCTTTGACTTTCATGATCATTTCCCCTTTGCTATAAGTTTCTTCAATGGTAGGGGTAATGATTGCACCGGCGTTTTGGTAGGCCAGATCAGGAAATCCGCTGCCAAGCCCTGCTGATTGCTGAATAAATACTTGATGCCCATTTTTTGTGAATTCTTGAGCACCTGCAGGAGTTAGTGCCACTCTGTTTTCATTGTTTTTTATTTCTTTAGGAACAGCGATGCGCATAGTAGTAGCTTTAAAGTGAACGAATTAATCAAATATAATCATGGATTACCTTGAAGGGAAATGATTGATGGAATAAATTAAATAATGTTTTCTTCCTATTTTAATAATTGAAAATGGCTTTATTGCCTCTGATTGAGGATTGTGTAATTAAAATTTAGTCGATGAGCTATTAAATGAAGGTATTTTTATTACTAAATCAAAATAATATTCTTTTTAACCCGTTATTTATAATACTATTCAAAATATTATTGTTTTTAATTCATTTTAGCTCCTCTTATAAATTGGGATAACACCAAAAATTGTGTATTTTTGAAATCCTTGGATTTTCATATGAAGAAAATGGCGTAATTGATGAACACTGAATATCTACCAACTCTTACAAAAGAAAACGCATCTATTTTGGATGTGCAAAGTGTCTTGAATGACTATAGAATGGTCATGATTAGTAGGCATGCTTCATTGACGGTAAGAAAAGAGGTGTTTATGGGGAAAGCCAAGTTTGGGGTTTATGGTGATGGGAAAGAGTTGGCCCAAGTAGCTATGGCTAAGTTTTTTAGGATGGGAGATTTCAGGTCAGGGTATTACAGAGACCAAACCTTGCTATTTGCCATGGAAGAGTTGAGTATTCAAGAATATTTTGCCCAGTTATACGCACACACTGACATCAATGCTGAGCCTGCAAGTGGAGGTCGTTTGATGAATGCTCATTTTGCCACCAGGTCATTGAATGAAGATGGGTCATGGAAGAATCTGATGAAGATGAAAAATTCCACAGCCGATATTTCACCTACAGCAGCCCAAATGCCTAAATTATTGGGCCTTGCTTATGCATCTAAGCTTTATAGAGAAAATACGGCCCTTCATGACATGACCACTTTTTCGAATAAGGGGAATGAAGTGGCTTGGGGTACGATAGGAAATGCATCTACTGCTGAAGGAATGTTTTTCGAAACATTTAATGCAGGAGGAGTACTGCAGGTACCTATGGTGATTTCTGTATGGGACGATGAATACGGAATTTCTGTAACCAATGATTTGCAAATAACGAAATCAAGTATTTCAGCAGTTTTAGAAGGATTTAAAAGAGATAATCAAGAAAAAGGTTATGAGATTTTAGTCGTAAATGGCTGGGATTATAAAGGGTTAGTGAATGCCTACGGAAGGGCTAATAAACTGGCAAGAGAAAAGCATATTCCTGTATTGGTGCATGTCCAAGGAATGACCCAACCCCAAGGTCACTCTACTTCAGGATCACATGAACGGTACAAGAGCAAGGAAAGGTTAGCTTGGGAAGCGGAACATGATTGTGTCGTTAAGTTTAAGGAGTATATATTAGAAAATAAGATTGCTTCTGAGGAAGAGTTGGATCAAATAGATAGTGAGGCCAAGAAGCTGGTCAAAGAAAGTAAAGACAAGGCATGGAAGGCCTTTACCGCCACTATCCGTACCGAATTGGAGGAAGCGGTTGTCCTGCTAAATGATTTGGCGAAAAAAATAAAAAATAGTAGTGAGCTAATTAGAATGGCAGGGGAGCTTAAACGGACCTTAAATCCAGTAAGAATGGATGTTATTAGTACCGTTAGAAAAGCCCTTTTATTGGTTAGGAATGAACCTTTGGAGGTTAAGCTTAGGCTCCAGAGTTGGTACAGGACTCAGCAGGAGTTAAATGAAGATAGGTATTCAAGCCACCAATACAGCGAGTCAGCTTTCAGAGTAGAGGCTATTGCTCCTGTGGAGGTAAGCTACCCCGAAAAACCTGAGCTTTTGGATGGTCGTGAAGTTTTAAAAGCATGTTTTGATGCAATCCTAAGCAGGGATCCGAGGGTTTTCGTAATTGGGGAAGATGTAGGACAGATTGGAGATGTGAACCAAGCATTTGCTGGTTTGCAAGCCAAACATGGGCCCCTTCGAGTAACTGATACGGGTATTCGGGAAGTGACCATTATAGGTCAGGGAATCGGTGCTGCCCTGCGAGGCTTAAGGCCAATCACGGAGGTTCAATATTTAGATTATCTAATCTATGCATTGATGACTTTATCCGATGATTTGGCTTGTTTACATTATAGAACCAAAGGTGGACAAAAAGCCCCTCTAATTATTCGGACCAGAGGACATAGACTGGAAGGGGTATGGCATTCCGGGTCTCCTATTAGTATGATTTTAGGGAGCCTTAGAGGTATATTGTTGTGCGTCCCAAGAAATATGACCCAAGCAGCCGGAATGTACAACACCTTGTTGGAGGCAGATCAGCCTGCCATAGTGATTGAATCTCTTAATGGATACCGGCTAAAAGAAAAGATGCCTTCGAATATTGGGACATTTAAAGTGGCTTTAGGTAAGGCTGAGGTTTTACAGGAAGGAAAGGATATTACTGTAGTAACCTATGGTTCCATGTGTAGGATTGTAATGGATGCAGCCAAACAACTTTTTAATATCGGAATACATGTGGAGGTGATCGATGTTCAGACCTTGGTTCCATTCGATTTGGATGAGGTGATTTTAAACTCGATTAAGAAAACCAATCGGGTTATTTTTGCAGATGAAGATGTACCAGGAGGAGCTTCAGCATATATGATGCAACAGGTTTTGGAAAAACAGAATGCGTACTATTATCTGGATGCTCAACCGATTACCCTTTCCGCAAAAGAACATCGTCCGGCTTATTCATCCGATGGAGACTATTTCTCTAAACCAAGTGTTGATGATGTTGTGGAAAAGGTTTATTCGGTTATGAATGAAGCAGATCCTAAAAAATTTCCGGAGATCTATTAAATAATCTTATATAGGGTGAAATTATCTTTATCTCATAAGGGTAATTGCTCTTGATTACTGAAAGTAATAATTCTATATCAAATAAAAGCTTTTACATGTAATTGTTGTAAAGGGAATGGTTGTTAACGCTCTATTTGAGATAATGTAAAATCTGGGGTAGTGACAACATTACTTTCATTCAATGCCCTGTCTTTGACTTTAATTTCCAATTTTAAAGTGTCATTTCTGAAAACACTATTCCAGCCTAAAGATAACATGGAATACCTGATTTCTCCTTCAATGGCTCTTTGTTGCTCTTCTTCAAGCATGCGAGGAAAGCGCCCGTTGAAAGTGGTAAAATAAGGGGGGTCCGACCAATTGAATTCGGTATAATTACCTCCTCTTTTTATAAAAAATTTTACTAAAATATTATAATAGTCCTCGTTTTCAGAGACCCATAAGGTGTCTTTTATTTCTTGATTATTGATTAGAGGAAAAATTACCCAATCTCTGTTGTTGAAATCCGGGGCGTCGTCGGGACGTTCACTGTAGGTAATGAATTGACCGGCATCATCAGTAATGTAGGTGAGTTCATTAAACGGAGGAAAAATGTCGGTGGCATTTAATCCCAAATCTCCTTCTGCATCGCGAAAATCTAGCGTGACAATTAAGGAATCAGATCCGGATGTCTGGACAAATTCCAGATTATTGAAATCAATTTGTGGCACCGTAGGGAAATCTTCCGGTGGGGAAATGCATCCAACCCAAACTGAAAGTAGGAGTAGGGTAATGATGGTGTGATTTTTTAACTTCATAGGTAATCCGTAATTTTACACTTCCGCCTCTTTGAATGTAAAAATGATCAAATTTTGGGTTTTACCATAAAATAACGATGAATTCTTTTAAAAGTTTTAGTGAAAAAATTAAAACAGGGAAAATTGATGATTTTGATGCCCTGGCGATGGATTCATTTTTGTTTCAATCGACCCACAATAAAATTTACCAAAGATATCTGGAAGTTAGGGGGATTCCCCGGGACATCACCGAGATCAAGGCTATTCCCTTTCTACCCATCGGGATGTTCAAGACAACACAAGTGATTTCAGGACCTGAAGCTTTATTTAGCGGATGGTATTCCAGCAGTGGGACAACAGGGCAGGAAAACAGCCGCCATTACATTTATTCTAAGGATTTTTATTTGGAACATTGCGTCAATAATTTTGAATCAGTCTATGGTTCATTAGAAAATTTTCATGTATTGGCCTTGCTCCCGTCTTATTTGGAAAGAGAGGGCAGTTCTTTGGTAGACATGGCCGCGCATTTTATTGAAAAAAGCCAATCCATACATTCCGGTTTTTATTTGTACGATCATGAGGCTTTGTTGGGTAAAATGAAAGCGCTAAAAAAGGATGGAAGAAAAACCTTATTGCTTGGTGTGACTTTTGCTCTACTGGATTTGGCCGAAAAGATAAATGGTCATGTTGATTATGGTGATTTGATCGTTATGGAAACTGGGGGTATGAAAGGTAGAAGAAAAGAAATGATTAGAGAAGAAGTACATAAGGTTCTTCGAAGTGCTTTTAATGTAAATCAAATCCATTCCGAATATGGAATGACTGAGCTTATGTCTCAGGCCTATTCTCCTGGAGGAGGTAAATTTTGGTGTTCCCCATTTATGAAGGTTTTGATAAGGGATGTTTACGATCCTTTTGTTTATACCTCCGGTACTACGGGTGCCATAAATGTTATAGATTTAGCCAATTTCCACTCCTGTTCCTTTATTGAAACAGAAGATTTGGGGGTAAAAAATAAGGATGGTAGCTTCACTGTTTTAGGGAGAATGGACAACAGTGAAACCAGAGGCTGTAATTTAATGATCAATTAATTTTGTATTTATTTAGTATTTGTACATATTTGACTTAAATCTTTTAAAAAATTATGAAAACTTTATTGACGATTTTGGTGGCTTGTGCGATTTTGGTATTGTCTTCATGTGCTTCAAGCAAACCCTGTCCTGCATATGCGAAGACAGGGAGTGTAGAAGCAAATGGTTAAGGATTAAGCGGTTGTTTAATAATCTGCATACTTTTTAATGTCATCTGCAGAGATACTTTTGCCGCCGAGAATTACCAATCTTTCGATTACGTTTCTAAGCTCTCGGATATTTCCTGTCCAAGGAAATTCTTGTAGTTTTTGAATGGCTTCTTTATCTATTTCTTTTTTAGTAGTTCCATATTCAGCGGCAATATCGCCTAAGAATTTGTCTACTAGCAATGGTATGTCATCACTTCTGTCCTTTAATGGAGGAACTTGGATAAGTATGACGCTAATCCTATGGTAAAGATCCTCTCTGAAATTGCCTTCAGATATTTCTTTCTTTAGGTTTTTATTGGTGGCGGCCAACACCCTGACATTTACTTTAATGTCTTTGTCTCCGCCCACTCGAGTGATTTTGTGTTCCTGTAAGGCCCTAAGCACTTTTGCCTGAGCGGAAAGACTCATGTCGCCAATTTCATCCAAGAAAAGTGTCCCTCCATTGGCTTGTTCGAACTTGCCTTGCCTCTGTTTGTTTGCAGAAGTAAAGGCTCCTTTTTCATGGCCAAACAGTTCACTTTCAATTAACTCTGCCGGAATTGCAGCACAGTTGACGGCAATAAATGGTGCTTTTTCTCGGTTACTTTTTTGGTGGATCCAATGAGAAACCAATTCTTTTCCCGTCCCATTAGGGCCTGTAATCAAAACTCGGGCATCGGTAGGAGCTACCTTTTCTATGGTTTCCTTTACTATAGAAATCGCTTTGGATTCACCCACCATGTCTAGCTTCTTGGAAAGCTTTTTCTTAAGCACCTTAGTTTCTTGCACCAATTCTTTTTTGTCCAAGGCATTCCTCACTGTAAGCAAAAGGCGGTTTAAGTCCGGAGGTTTGGGAATGAAGTCAAAGGCACCTTTTTTAGTAGCCTCTACAGCAGTTTCTATTGAGCCATGGGCAGATATCATGATAAACTGAGGTTGCTTGCTTAGCTCAGCTGCTTTGGAAAGAACTTCCATACCATCCATTTTGGGCATTTTGATGTCGCAAAGGACCAAGTCAAAATCCTCGTTTTTTAGCATTTCTAGACCTTTTACACCATCCTCGGCTTCAAATATTTCATACTTTTCGTACTCAAGAATTTCTTTAAGTGTAGACCTGATGACTTTTTCGTCATCAATTATTAAGATTTTCGGCATGTTTAAAGCTATCCGTTTTTTTTGTAAAATAAAAAGTGCAGGCTTATAAGCCGGGTTCTGTAACTTCTCACAAAGTGTTTGCCATTTATCTAGCCTTTTCTTCACAGAAAAGGTCCAACGACCTACCCACTCCGGCTATCTTGAAAGATTTGGACGAGTAGCCCAATGACCGGAGCCTATTTGGTCTTTCAACCCATAAGGTTTACCCTGCAATACCGGTCGCCCGGTACCCGGTAGGCTCTTACCCTACCTTTTCACCCTTACCCCATTTGGTTAGACCTGCAGGGGCGGTTTATTTTCTGTGGCACTGTCTGTTATTTTGGTATTCCTACCAAAACACCTTCCCGTTAGGAAGTATGGTACTCTATGTTGCCCGGACTTTCCTCTTTTCCTGATGCGAACATCAAGAACAGCGACAAACCAGCCTGCACCCCACAAAAATAAATCAAATAAACCCATAATTCACAATGTTATTGGTTTTTAATTGATTGTTTACAAGGATCATATCTAGGTATTCTATTTCCCTCTTCAAATTTATTGTTTATCTTTCTAAGAGAGACACAATCATTTAGCTGACTAAGAGTATTATGAGAAATTTATTTAAAGGATTAATTGCCGGATATGGTGCTTATAAATTAGGCGGAGGCTGTTTTAGTACCATCTTGATTTTTATTTTGATCTGGTTTTTATTGGGTCAGTGTACCTGACTAATAAATACCCAATAAAAGGTTTAAGCTTCTTAAACCGGGTTAAGCAAGAGGTTTTGATATGCTTGTCCTAAGCTTTCTTAGGGAGGGGTAAAATCGCAAGAATATCGGGTAGTTTGAAAATTTTAGCATAGCCTTACTATGAATGAAATTGGAAAAAGAAACTAAGTGACTGGTTTTGAAGTGATTTTATCAAGGGTTAGAAGGTTTATTGCCTATTTCATGTTAAAAGCATTGGTCAATATTTATTTTTAACCTATTTAGGAAAACAATACCTTTGTAAAAAATTAGGAGCATATGATATTAGTTGAGAATGCGGTTATCAGCGATGATATAAAAGAACAATTTTTTGTTTGTGACCTTGAAAAATGTAAAGGAGCATGCTGTGTTGAGGGAGATGCAGGTGCCCCTTTGCAAGATGATGAAATTAAAATCCTTGAAAAAGATTACCCTTCAATTGCTCCTTTTCTTACAGATGAGGGGAGAAACGCCATTGCTGAAAAGGGAACTTGGGTGATTGATCAGGAAAATGAAAAAGGCACCACAACAATTGGAGAAAATGGAGCCTGTGCATTTGCCATTACAGATGAGAAAGGGATCTTAAAATGTGGTATTGAAGAGGCTTATAACCAAGGTGAAACTACTTTTAAAAAACCTATTAGCTGTCATTTGTACCCAATTAGGATTACCAAATATGATGAATATGAGGCACTGAATTACGACCGCTGGGAAATATGTGACCCTGCTTGTTCTTTGGGTAGTTCCCTAGGGGTTCCTTTGTATCGATTTTTGAAAGGGGCTCTTGTCAGGAAGTACGGAGATAAATGGTATGAAGCACTCTTAGATGAAATCGGAGTAAAGGAGTAAGTTGTGATCGTGTAATGATATACGCTACTGCTTTAATATTTAATGTATGGAAGGTTGGTATAGAAAATTGAAATGATTTCTATAAAAAGTAAAGCCTATATCAAATTCAAATGCTTGAATTTGATATAGGCTTTACTAGTAATAATAGTTTTCTATTACCAAAGGATCACCAAATTAATGAGCCAAAAGTAATTTAGTTAAACCTTACAATATCTGCTCCCAATGCATTGAGGCGTTGGTCAATGTACTGATAGCCTCTGTCTATTTGTTCGACATTGTCAATAATGGATACGCCCTCAGCAGAGAGGGCTGCTATTAAGAGAGAAACCCCTGCGCGAATATCAGGAGAAGTCATTCTGATACCCTTAAGCGGGTACTTTCGATCCAAACCGATGACCGTAGCTCTATGAGGATCACAAAGGATGATTTGAGCCCCCATATCTATCAACTTGTCTACAAAAAACAACCTGCTTTCAAACATTTTCTGATGGACCAGTACCGTTCCTTTCGCTTGTGTGGCCACAACCAAGACAATACTCAGTAAATCCGGGGTAAATCCCGGCCATATGGCATCCGAAACGGTTAAAATAGATCCGTCAATAAAGGTTTCGATTTCATAATGCTTTCTTGCAGGTATGTAAATATCATCTCCTTTGATTTCTAGCTTTATGCCTAATCTTCTAAAGGTGTCGGGTATGATTCCTAGTTTGTCTACTTTGGCATCTTTGATTGTAATCTCCGATTGGGTCATGGCTGCCAAACCTATAAAAGATCCGATCTCAATCATATCAGGCAATAGGGTGTGTTCCGTACCTTTAAGGCTTTTTACCCCTGTAATTTCTAAAAGATTTGAGCCCACTCCTGTTATTTTCCCGCCCATGCTGTTTATCATTTGGCATAGCTGCTGAATATACGGTTCACACGCTGCATTGTATATGGTGGTTTTTCCTTCAGCCAGGGTTGCTGCCATGATAATATTGGCAGTTCCGGTTACAGAAGCCTCATCAAGTAGCATATAGGTGCCTTTCAATTGGCTGCCATCGATTTTATACAGTTCTTTTTTGGCATCATAATGGAATTTTGCCCCTAGTTTTTGGAAACCAGTAAAATGGGTGTCCATTCGTCTTCTGCCAATTTTGTCTCTCCCCGGTTTGGAAATTTTACCGCCACCAAATCTGGAAAGCAAAGGACCAAGAAGCATGACGGACCCCCTAAGGCTTGAGGCTTTTTCAAGGTAGGCTTCTGTTTCCAGGTAGTCAAGCTTGATGTTTTTGGCTGTAAAGGAATAGCTTTCCGGTCCTTGTTTTTTCACGACCACTCCCATGTCTGAGAGGAGCTCTATTAGTTTATTAACATCCCTGATGTTAGGGATCTTGTTGATGATAACTTCCTCAGATGTAAGTAATACGGCACAGAGGATTTGCAAGGCTTCATTTTTAGCGCCTTGGGGAGTGATTTCACCTTTAAGTTTCGTCCCTCCATTTACCCGAAATGATGCCATTAATTCCTTCTTTTTTTGCTATTAGAACCGTTATTTCTTCTTTTGCCACCTGAGTAATTTCTTCTTCCACCGTTTGAATTATTGCCGGAATTACTTGGGACATTGCTTTTGAAATCCCTTCTCATACTGGTTTCAAAAAGTCCGTTTTCTTTGACTTTTTCTAGGTCAATGTGAAGTTTTCCTTTGGAGAGGGATTTAATGTCATCAATAATGATGGCATCATCAAAGTTTTCACGGTTCCAAGTAGAGTGAAAGCTTCGCATCAATTGTCCGATATAAATCAAAGCTGTTTCTTGCTCCTTATCGTCTTCTATTTCTATAGCTTTGGCGATTAACTTTTCAATGTTTCTTCCATAATGCTTGTATCGAACTTCCCCTTCTGGATAACCGATCGGTAGCGGTTTTTTACCCAGTAGTTCCTTTTCCGGCATTGGAAAAGGTGAATCCACCTCGAGTGAGAAATCAGACATTATGTACATGTCGTCCCAAAGCTTTTGATCACTTTCGGTTTTTAATAATGGATTGAGTTGCTTCATCAACTCCACCAAGGCATATGCATATTCTGTTCGCTTTTCTTGATCTGGAACAGTTTTTACATAATCCACTAATTTTTGGATGTTTTTTCCGTATTCTTTCAAAATAACTTTGTTTTTAGGCTTTTCACTATTTACCATGACACCTGCTTTTAAGTTTCCTGAACTTTTTCAATATACTAAAAAAATACGCATTAGTTAAGTTTCAGGTGCTTCCGGTATCTATGATCTTTTGTTATTCTACTATGCGAAGCTTTGCAAAGCTAAGTAATAATGTTTTATCTCCAAAATGGTCGAAATGAATATGTGCTTTTCTATTGGTGCCTTCCGTCTCAATTCCATGAACTTTACCAAAACCAAACTTGGGATGTTCCACCTTCATCCCTTCTTTCAAATTATTGGTGTTGGAAGGTTTAAAGTTTGGCCCCGGGTCATGTAATTTTGTAGTAGTATTTCTAATTGCCGGTTTTTTCTTAAGCCCTACAAAGCCTTGTTTTCCTTCGCTTTCCCTAAAACTACTGGAGAGCTTACTGCTTAATTTTTTATTGACTTTTATAAAAGTCGGGTCAATTTCTTCTAGAAACCTACTGGGCTCACAATTTAGCAACCTTCCGTAACGGTACCTTGTCAGGGCATAGCTAAAGTACAATTTCTCCATGGCCCTGGTTGTTGCCACATAAAACAATCGCCTTTCCTCTTCCAGATCTTCTCTGCTTTGCATCATCATCTGAGAAGGGAAAAGATCTTCTTCCATTCCTACCACAAACACATACTTAAATTCAAGCCCCTTGGAGGAGTGAATGGTCATCATAGTAACGGTATCCTGGTTGTTTTTGTTTTGGTCTTCATCGGTCAGCAAGGCGATTTCCTGAAGAAAAGCACCCAAGGATTTGTCTTCATTTTCCGGGTTGTCCACATACTCTTTGATGGCGTTGAGCAATTCCTGAACGTTTTCATACCGATTGAGTCCTTCAATAGTTTTGTCTTCATACAGATCCCTTAATAGTCCGGATTGTTTGGCGATAAAGGTGGCTGCTTCAAAAGCGTCTTTTCTTTCCACCTCCATCTTGAAGCTATTGATCATGGTGCAAAAATCCGTTACTGCATTTGCCCCTCTTCCGGATATAAAACTCTGGCTATTGTTGAGCACTTTCCACAATGAAATATCATGCTCATAGGCTCCTACCATGAGTTTTTCCACACTGGTATTTCCTATTCCTCTCTTTGGGTAATTTATAATTCTTTTGAAAGCTTCCTCATCTTCATGATTAACTACAAACCTAAAGTACCCCATCAGGTCTTTGATTTCTTTTCTTTGATAAAACGAGAGGCCTCCGATAATCCGGTAAGCGATTCCTGATTTCCTTAAGGCCTCCTCCATTGATCTGGACTGAGAGTTTGTCCGGTACAAAATGGCGAAATCACTATTGCTTAGCTGCTTGTTGTTTTTCTCTTCAAATATAGTCGCTGCTACCATTCTGCCTTCTTCATTGTCTGATGAGGCTTTCATCAATTCAATTAAATCTCCGGAATCATTTTGAGTCCATACATTTTTTTGAGCTGTGATTTGTTTTTGGCGATGATAGAATTGGCGGTTTCTACAATATTCTTGGTAGATCTGTAGTTTTGTTCCAGCTTAACAACCAATAGATCAGGATAATCTTTTTCAAAATTCAGAATGTTTTGGATATCTGCACCCCTAAAAGCATAAATACTTTGCGCGTCATCCCCCACTACACATATATTTTGGTGAACAGCTGCAAGCTTTTTAGTAATCAGGTATTGGGAAAGATTGGTGTCTTGAAACTCATCCACCATCACATATCTAAACCTTTGCTGGTACTTGTTAAGCACATCGGGATGGTCCCGAAACAGAATATTGGTATTGAAAAGCAAGTCATCAAAATCCATGGCAGAAGACCTAAATAGTCTGCTTTGATAGGCTTTATAGATTTCTCCCATCTTAGGCTTCATGGCAGCCTCATCATCTGCAGTAATATAGGGATCATTAAGGTAAGCTTGCCAGCCGATCAGCCTGTTTTTAGCTCCGGAAATTCTAGAAAGTACTGTATTGGCCTTATAAACTTTATCATCCAATTTCATCTCTTTTACGATGGACCTGATAAGCGATTTGCTATCATCACTGTCATAGATCGTGAAATTGCTTGGGTAACCTAATTTCTGTGCCTCTACTCGCAGGATTTTAGCAAAAACAGAGTGAAAAGTACCCATCCAAGTATTCCTTGCTTCTAAACCAATTAGTTTTTCTATGCGCTGCTTCATTTCACTAGCGGCCTTATTGGTAAAGGTTAGTGAAAGGATTTGAAAAGCATCTACCTTTTTTCGTGAATTAAATGGGCAATCCTATAAGTAAGCACTCTGGTTTTTCCTGAACCTGCCCCTGCAATAATCATTACCGGACCCTCTGTTTTTTTAACAGCTTCAAGTTGAGGAGGATTAAGGGTGGCTAAATATTCCATATACTATTCAATTTACTTTTGTCAGCTAAGTGATTGTAGCCGGTTCAAAGTTATCAATTCTTTTTGCTTATTCCCGGATACAATTTAATTGTCGGTGATTTTAAAAATTGTAAAGGGGATTTAAATAGCCCTATTATCTTTTTTTAAGCCTTTTATTTAAGGTTAAAGATCGGTTTCAAAGGTTTGGGACTAGCTATGATTAAATTATGGTTTTTTTGTTTCCACCTATTGTGAGACCATAAATAAAGAGATGGTTCGACTCTTATGTTATTTTCCAGTAGTTTGATAAATTGATCAGTAATGGAATGAGGTTCATGGTTTTGGTAGGGCGGTGCACTTAATACTTGGTATTCAAAAACATAATGCCCTCTCTTAGGCTTTGTGGTATGTGCATAAATAACTCTGGTGTTGAATTTTTTGCAAGCTTTTCACCTCCTTCAAAAAAAGCAGTTTCCCTATTCATAAATGGAGTCCAATACCTGATGTCAGACAAGTTGGGGCGTTGATCGGCTGCCAAAACAATTAGTCTGGGATTATTGCGGTTTCTTAAAAAGGTGCGTTGAAAGGATTTTCTTTCCGTAAGAATAGCACCGTAACGACAGCGAATGGATTTCATCAGCTTTTCAAAAAATGGAGCACTTAATTTGGTATATACTGTTTCGCACTTGTCTCCAACCTTTGACGAAACAGTTACCAGATGCCCCTCCCAATTAAAAAAATGACCACACATCCCAATTACGATTTCCCCATTGTCAACTGCGTCGTTGACCAAGTTTGAATTTTTGGTAACAAATCTCCGTTGTAGTTCTTTTTTGCTCATAGTCAGCAGTTTGATTGTTTCTGCCATTGAGTCAGTAAAGTTTCTATAAAAATCCTTGGCTATGCCTTTAACTTCAGCATCACTTTTTTCAGGAAAGGCATGTTTGATATTACTCAAGACTATTTTTTCTATACCCAATGACATAATAGGCGAGGAGATAAAAGAGGTCCGAAAAAATAAACAAGACTTTCAGTGGTAGTTTGGAAAACAGCCGAAATAAGAGCATATTACTTTCTGCGAGGTTTAATAAGAAATCATCCGGGGTCAAAATAATGAAATAATAGTGACTTTCTTGAGGAAAATTAGTTATAAATAAACCCAATTAGTAATTTTATGGTCTATGTCCGAAGCTCAAAGAAAAAAATATTCAGATAAAGATAAAAATAACATTTTTGATCATGAATTTATGCCTCATATAGATTCAATGTACAATTTTGCGTACAGGTTGACTTTCGATGAGGATGATGCCAAAGACTTGGTGCAGGATACTTATCTCAAGGCCTACAGATTTATTAATTCATTTGAGAAAGGAACCAATGCCAAAGCTTGGTTATTCAGGATATTAAAAAACAGTTTTATCAATGAATACCGAAAGAAAAGCAAACAACCCGCCAAGGTAGATTATCAAGAGGTTGAAACTTATTATAACTCTGAAAATGTTGATTATAGTATGACCTCAGATTTGAGAGTAGATGCGGTCAAAGATATGTTGGGTGATGAGATTTCAAATGCATTGAATAGCCTTGCTGTGGACTTCAGGACCGTGATTATTCTTTGTGACTTAGAAGGTTTTACTTATGAGGAAATGGCAAAGATTTTGGATATCCCTATAGGTACTGTCAGGTCAAGACTTCATCGTGCAAGGAACCTTTTAAAGGATAAACTTCGTTCCTATGCTGGAAACATGGGGTATGATACTGAAGAAGAATAATAATAGCATCGAAAATACTTAAAATGGACAAGAATCAAAATACATCCAACAAACGAAAGGAAAACTGTAGTGATGAAAATAAATGCTTTGAACTTTTGGAAAGCATTTTGGATGGAGAAGGCACGGCTGATTCAAAGGAGATCTTAAATGAAAAAATTGCTAAGTGTCAGCCTTGTTTTGAGCATTATCATTTGGAAAAAGTAATCAAAGAGATCTTGCAAAACAAATGTACCAAGCACATGGTGCCATCCGAATTAGCTGCCACCATTAGGCAAAAAATCCAAGATTTAAAGTAAGGATTATGTCTCAAGGAAAAGTAATTATTTTTTCAGCTCCTTCCGGATCTGGTAAAACCACTATTGTTAAACACCTACTAGCACACGAGCCTTTATTAGGCTTTTCTATTTCTGCATGCACCAGAGACAAGAGGGGTAGAGAAGAAGAAAACGGAAAAGATTATTATTTTTTGACTCCTGAGGAGTTTCGGGAAAAAATAAATCAAGATGCTTTTATTGAATGGGAGGAAGTTTATGCCGGCAACTTTTATGGTACCCTTAAGGAAGAAATCAAAAGAATTTGGGATCAAGGAAGGCATGTTATATTTGACGTAGATGTAAAAGGAGGCATTAACCTAAAAGAATATTTTGGTGACAAGGCCCTTTCCATTTTTGTAAAAGTACCTTCAATGGAGGATTTGGCCCAAAGGCTAAGAGATAGAGGTACAGAGACAGAAGAAAGCCTGTCGAGAAGAATCTACAAGGCTAAGTTTGAAATGGGCTTTGAGAAAGAATTTGACGTGGTTTTGGTCAACGAAGATTTAGATCGTTCTTTCAAGGAAGCAGAGAAATTGGTTGCAGACTTTATTAAAAAATAATTGATTTGAAAGTAGGGCTTTATTTTGGGTCATTTAACCCTATTCATGTGGGGCACTTAATTATTGCCGATACCATGCAAGATCAAACGGAGTTGGATGAGGTCTGGTTTATCGTTTCCCCACAGAACCCAATGAAGTCAAGTAAATCTTTATTACATGAATTTGATGACTCTCAAAATGGTGGAACTGGCCACAGCAGACCATTTTAGTTTTAAAGTAAAGGATGTTGAGTTTCATATGCCAAGACCCAGTTACACCATTGATACCCTTACTTACCTTACAGCCCAATATCCTTCCTATGAGTTTTCCTTAATCCTAGGAAGTGACAATCTTAACCATTTTCATAAATGGAAAAATAGTGAAGAATTATTAAAACAATACAAGCTTTATGTATATCCTCGTCCCGGGAAAAATAAAAAGGTGACCCACGAAAATATTCAATTTGTAGATGCCCCACTCCTTGATATCTCTGCGACTTTTATCCGGAAAATGATTCATAAAGGAGGTTCGGTAAGGTACTTATTGCATCCTCATGTGATGGATTATATTCGAGACAAAAAATTCTTCATCTAGTTAAAAGTTGTGGCCTACATTTGCGGATTTATCTCAAATTCCTTGCATGAATTTTCTCTCTCAAAACTTTCGGCAATCGTTGATCGCTTGATTTTACAATTTTTAAGAGGAGAGGCTTGATGATGGTAGCCTTTTTTAAGGGGGAAAGAACAGTGATTTTCTGCTACAGTTTCTTTAGGCAGTAGAAAATCACCATTCTGTCTTTTTTTGAATTACTCTATCCTGGTTTTTATTTTCTGATTGATAAGGTTTGCAATTCCTTTTCCTTGCTCCACGCCATTATCAATGGCCGGAAGGTAATGGATACCTCCAAAAAAGCGACTAATGGCAGCCTCAGAGGATGCAATACGGAAGGAGTCAAATTCTCTTACTCCTAAGCCAAATTTAACTTCAGTTGAATCAACAAAGTGGAAAGGTTCACCCAATAACTTTGTTAAAGCTTCCGCTGCAGCTGTTGATACTACACTG
Organism: Cyclobacterium sp. SOCE241; assembly: GCF_056867545.1. NCBI lineage: Bacteria > Pseudomonadati > Bacteroidota > Cytophagia > Cytophagales > Cyclobacteriaceae > Cyclobacterium > Cyclobacterium sp. SOCE241. The sequence continues at coordinate 5,075,247 of NZ_CP149779.1, forward strand.
TGTCCACTGGTGTATTCAGGGAATGGGGGTGTTTGTAACAAGGGCAGCCAGTTTTTATCCATGTATATATTGATATAGGTTTCCGGTCTAATCAATACACTTCGGTATTTTTCATCCCAACATGAAATGAATCCATCGAAAAGATAAATTGCGGTAGTGGCCATGGTCTCTGAAGTCGCTTTCCAATCAAGTTTTTTGGTTTTTGCTGCTATTCCTGCAATACCCATCCAGTGACCTCCGGGGGTGATTTTCTTTTCAGCATACATGACATGACCTTTTACATTCATTTTATAAGGATTACAGTCCCAGAAAAAAATTTCTTCTTGTTCATCATCAATATTAATCCTGGCATCCATGACTGCTTTGGCATCTTGATAAAAGGTGCTTTCCGGAATAGTGTCAAATGCAGGAGGAGGTTCCGGCGCAAACTGACTGGCAGAGTCTAAGAAGAAAGGTCGTATTTTATTCCAATGTGGTTCAATTGCCTCAATGTATGCGGGAGGGGTAGGCTTCCAAGAACCCAAATCTTCTGTTGGTGTATATTTACCAAAAGACCTGCTCTGATGGTAATTGTCCTCTGAGGCGTATGCTAGGATCTCCTCAGCTACAGCATCTCCCAAGGCAATTGACGCCTCAAATTCCTCATCCGGCATACCCGCACTTTGGATTTTTTCAAATAAATTATCCCGGTTTTCAATTAGAAATTGCTCGGTAAAAATCAATTGAAGCGCAACTTTATAATAAGCAGCAAGGCTGGCCAACTGGTAATTTGCTTTTGGGTAGGCTGATGGATCTACCGATAGTGGTTTGGACTTATTCAATTGCCCCATTAGTGAGACATATTTATCTGGAGCGGATAGTGCAACTATTTCATAGGAGGCAATGGAAGGATAGGCATAAATCCTACTTGCCACGGGAGGGGAAAAGATGTCATGGACAAGAGTTTCCGTGAGGCTCTCGTTGGCTTCTATTAGGTAATAGTTGTCGGCTAAAAGTTGCTTGTACTGATTATTTTCACCGCAAGAACCTAGGGATAAAAGCAGTCCTATGCCTAGTAAATAGGGGTTGAAAAGGAGTTTTAATTTTTTTGATAACATGATTTGAAAAGATAAAAGGTGATTAATAGTAGTTATTAGTGAAGTTTGGTTTTGTTGAGGTGGTCTTGGTAGGATTTAAGTATCCAATTTCCTACCTCTTCGCCTTGGTCTTGTCCTCTGGTTATGGCATCCATGTAATGAATGCCTCCATATAATCTTGAGATGCTTGCTTCTTCCGATGCCTGCATGAAAGAAGTGAATTCCCTACTTCCTAAGCCATATTGTTCTTCTACAGTGTCTGTATATTGGTAATCTTCTCCAAAAAGTGGGTGAGGATTACAGCTGCAGTGGTAGAAATGGTGGAGTGTCCGCTAAGATATTCCGGAAAAGGTGGTGTTTGTAATAAGGGCTGGTAAGAGGGATCTATAATTTTCCGTATGGCCGTTTCAGGTCGAATTCTGTCACTTCTGTATTTTTCATCCCAGCAACTTATAAATCCATCCATAAGCCCAATACTTACCAAGCAGTTAATTTTAATCGTTTCTTCAAAACTCAAATTGGATTGCTCGCAAGCAATTGCAGTGATTCCCATCCAGTGGCCTCCAGGGGATATTTGCTTGATTCCTACCATTAGATGGCCAGTCTCTTCCAAGGCAAATGGATTACAGTCCCAAAATGCTGCAATTTCACGTTGTTCTTTATTCATTTCAAGGCTGTAAACTTCATTCATTAAAGCATAAAATTCCGATTCCGGATCGGTAGAATATGCCACAGGAGGAAGGGGTTTGAATTGGTCGGCTGCTTTCAAGGTAAAGGGCCTAACAGTATTAAAATAAGGTTCTACCGGTGCAAAATAGCCGGGTGGAGTAGGGTACCATTTTCCGGAACCTTCAGAGGGTTGATACATGGGGTAATTACTAATCTCTCTGTATTGATCATTTTGGGCATAATTTAATACCTGTGCGCTTATCTCTTCTGCATACCTGCTTGCATCCGTGATTTCTTGTGCAGTATACCCCCAAGATTTACATGAATCGGCTAAGGTTAACTTGAATTTTTCTAATTCAGCACCGGAAGGCTGCATGGAAGAAGCGGTATGCACCAAAGCGAAAAGAGCACTTATTTCAGGAGACGGAGTTTCCAAGTTGGGTTTCGAAATAGAAGGGAACTTGTTTAAGAAGCCGGCAAAAGAGGGGTATTCCTGATTGGATATGGCAATGGTTTCATAAGCCGAAAGACATGCATATGCATAAAATCTGGCAGCTAAAGGCGGATTGGTGATGTCGTGAACCATCAGTTCTGTCATTTTCTCAGTCGCCCAGCCAATGCTGCCAGCCGGAACCGCACGCTTTTCCATAGGGGCTTCGCAGGCCAGGTTAAGTAATGCCAAGACAGAGAAGATTAAAATCGCTATTCTATATCCAGCCAACCTATTGTTTTTTAAAGTTGTCATTTTATTAATTTGTACCTTTTGCCAGCTTGTATGTTTTCAAAGTGTCTTGATTGATGCCAAATAAAAGTTGGTTCCCAATTTGCAAAATACTTCTCACATCTCCTTTCACATTTAAACCTGATTTTATTTGAGGTAGGTAAATAAAATTACCCTGGCCATCTCCCAATAAAACAACGCCGTGATTGGCATCATATTTACCAAAACGAAGTCTGGCATTGTTAATGTTCCCTGTTAAGATTAAATCTGGATGGCCATCAAGATTGATGTCCAAACTTTCTATGGCAAATACAGGTGATATTTGAGCTTCAAGCGGTAAAGTGATTTGTTTCATTCCCTTTTTATCGTTGATGAATAGGCTTGTCTCCAAGTGGTTGGCTATTAAATGGCCGGCACTGGCGATATCTTCTTTAGAAAACATATTCTCCAATCCTGCTTCAGCAAAAGTTTCATAGTCAGTAAACCTTGTTCGCATGCTCGAGATTTGATGCAAAAGCTCATCACGAGTAAGGTAGGGATGACTTTTCCCTTGAATATAAAAACTTAAAATTGGGTCCACCGCCCCATTGTTGTCAAAGTCTTTGAAATGCAATTCTGCTGGTTGGTCTGGGCTAACTTTTACCTGGCTGTTTAATCCATTATTGCCAACAACTAAATCCGGTCTTCCATCAGCATTTAGATCGGAAATATGAAGAGTGTTCCACCAGCCACTAAAGTTTTCAGCAAAAAATTCCTGACTTACATTTTTAAATTTTTGGCCTTCAGTTCTGAAAATAGTAATTGGTAGCCATTCTCCAATGACGATTAGTTCAGCCTGACCATCCAAGTCTAGGTCGGCCCATTCTGCATCGGTAATTAGCCCCAGTTTTTTGAGTTCAGGCGCCCATTTTGTGCTCATGTCCTGAAATTTGCCCTGTCCATCATTGATAAGTAAAAGGCTTCCGGGGATTTCAGGATACCTTCCGGGTATCACACGGGCACCAACAAAAATATCAGGGAAACCATCCTTGTTGACATCATGAATGGCTATAGCCCCCGTACTAATAAGCATTTCAGGCAAAGAATGGGTGGCTCGGGTTAAGTTTCCCATGCCGTCATTGAAGTAAATCCTGTCTTGTAATCTTTCGTCTTTGGGCAGGAATTCACCATAACCGCCACTCGCTACATAGAGATCAAGTGAGCCGTCTCCATTAAAGTCTGCCCATGCTACATCTGTGTCTTGATAGTCTTTGTCCTTTTCAAAATCCGGTGTATTCTTTTTAGTAAACGCACCGGCTTTATTTTGTACCCATAAAACCGCAGCTTGTCCTGCTTCCCCTCCTATGTAAATGTCTTCCAGTCCGTCCCCATTGACGTCTGATTTTGTCATGACCGGTCCTGAAAAGGACAGTGGATTGACCAAAAGCGGTTGCCTTTTAAAATCATTGGTTGAATTTTTTAAAGGTTTGTAGGCAATTGGAGATGGGGACTCCTTTAATAGAGGGCTTTTTTGTTTCTGGTCATGGATGGTGTCCACTGCTTCTATCTGAGAACATACAATGGATTGATTACTCTTGATATTGTATTTGCGCTCAACTTTACCTCCCGGCCATAACACTTCCAATGAATCAATCATTGTATGTTCTCCAAGCCCCAAATGTAAAACCGGGGAAACACTGGATTGATAACCTCTGGTGGGCATTTGTTCGATTTGTTGCAATTCCGCACCGGTATAACATTTTATTTTGGCTCCTATGCCAAACCGGTTTCGCGCACTCCCTTTCAGGTTAATTTTTAAGAAATTATTGTTGATCGAAAGACTGTCTGAATGGTTTTCGTAGATCGATGCTGCATGGTTTACATTGTTGGTCACCAAGTCTAAGTCTCCATCATTGTCTAAATCTGCATAAGCCGCCCCGTTTGAATTGACCTTCTGTTCCAATCCCCAGGCCTTTATTTTCTCCTCAAATATCCACCCATTTTTGTTTTTATAAATGTAATTGTTCAGGTCTGTAGAAGGCATTTGGTGAACTAAATCTAATATGTTGTCTCTCCTGAGGCCATTTTTATTGTTTTTAAGGTAATCAGCCATGTATTTCAAAAAATCCCGATTGGTATAATCTCTTGCATAACCATTGGTGATAAACAAATCTTTAAACCCATCGTTGTCAAAGTCAGCCAATAAAGCTGCCCAGCTCCAGTCGGTATTGGATACACCGGACATTTGACCTGTTTCGCTAAAACTTCCATTGCCATGATTGAGGTGGAGCATATTCCGCATGTATTGATGGTGGAATCCCATTGTTAGCCCATACTCAAATTTTTCGTAGTTGTCTGGAGCCATTAAAAGCTTTTGCCTTTTATTGTCTTCAGGTAACATGTCTAAGGTGAAAATGTCCGGATGTCCATCATTGTTGATGTCTGCAATGTCATTTCCCATTGAAAAGTGGGAGGTATGGTCAAGCATTTCATTGATGCGGTTAGTAAACGTCCCATTTCCATTGTTCATGTAAAGATAATCAGGAGCAGTATAGTCATTGCTTATGTAGATGTCTAGCCATCCGTCGTTGTTAATGTCTGCTATTCCTGCTCCCAACCCATAAGATAAGGCAACTTTCAAAATACCTGCTTCTTGGGTTATTTCAGTAAAAGTCTCCCCATCATTCCTGAAAAGTTGTGGTCCTGCAGGGTCAGACTTATTTAAAATAACCCGGGTACTCGCCTCATCCAATACGGGAATGGATTTTGGGTTGTGGTTAAGTAAGAAGAGGTCCAAGTCACCATCATTGTCAAAATCAAAAAAACTTGCTTGTGTACTGGTTGACTCACTGTCAATTCCGTATTGAGCAGCCATCTCCTTAAATTGAGGGATGTTTTTTTCGTCGTTTCCTTGATTGATGTAAAGTTGGTTTTTTCTTTTATCAGGAGGGAGACTACCTGAGTAGCAAACATAGATATCCAATAGACCATCTCCATTCACATCCGCCATTGAAGTTCCTGTTTTCCAGGGAGCCGCTCTTGTGGCTACACCGGCTTGAGCTGTGATGTCTTCAAATTTAAAATTGCCTTTATTGAGATACAAGCGATTTTCGACCATATTTCCTGTAAAATACAGGTCTTCCAAGCCATCTCCATTGAGGTCTCCAATGGCCACTCCGCCACCATTGTAAAAATATTCATACATCAGTATGTTTGTGTTCAATCCCTCTGTAAGCGAATTTTCAAACTTTATTCCAGTTTCTTCGGGCCTTAGAAGGGTAAATTGCTTTAATTCATCCTTTTTGACGGATTCTTTCTGGCAACCTATTAAGATCAATAGAGGAAGAATAAACTGGATTTTATTGAGTAAATTATTGGACATAGAGAGGAAAATATGAAAGGGTAAATATAATGAGATTTAACAGTTTCTCCTTGTATTCCTTGGGCTTATCTTAGAATTGGGCTGATGGCCAGATAACTTAACTTTTCTTTTATCAGGCTAAGGATGTTTTCACCTTTGTTTACTTATTTCAAAATACCATTTACCTGTTGAGGAATTTAAGGCTCGGTAGTAACAAAAAAAGAGCGACCAAATGATCGCTCTTTTTAATGCTTGTATAAAGATTAATTAATCTTCATATCCCGGATTCTGGATAAGTTCTCTGTTTCGTTGCATCTCGTCAAAGTTAATTGGCATAAAATACATTTTATCGAGCCACAGGCGGTTTTCCTTACCCGGGTCTATGTCGATCACCTCATAGGAATAGTCGTAATTTTCAGTATTGTAACTGTAAATGGTCACGTCTTTTCCTTCCTTTAGGGTTCCCACGATATTGATTCCATTGGGCTGTCTACCCAAAGTTTCTGGGGCAATCATCCAGCGCCTGGCATCGTAGAAGCGTTGTTCTTCGTGAACCATCTCCTTGCGTTTTTCATTGATCAAGGCTTCCATTAGCTCTTCTCCTGAAGCAGTAATTGCTGGTAAGCCTGCCCTGTATCTGATTTTATTTAACCAGGTTCTTGCTTCTTCATCATTACCCAAGGCAATATTCGCTTCTGCATAATTAAAGACAGCCTCAGTAAACCTTAAATGTGGCCAAGGAATTTCCTGCCAGGTGTTTTGATCCACAAAATTTGGATCCGGTTCAATGAATTTTCGAATATAATATCCGGTATAGCTACCATTCCAGTCCTCAATGGGGCTGTTTCTTGTATCCAATCCAAAATGAGTAACTTTTTGACCTTCGCTATTGATTACCTCATAAGTTCCGGTTTGAATTTGACCAAGTGGGTCTCGGGCCTGATTGGCAGAAGACCTCGGTTTCCATGGAGCCCCCTCATAAAGGAAAGTAGCATAGAATCTTGGTTCACGATCTTCGTAAGGGGCGCTTGCATGCTCCTCTTCATCCCAATCAAAGTCAGTACCATCCATCATTTGATAATCATCGATAAGCAATTGTACAGGCGTATTTCCTGCCCAGTTATTGTAGCCATTGGGACCGTTATGCAAGCCGTGACGGCCACCGGTTTCAGGCTTTTGAGACAAGAAATACCTTCCGAAGATCATTTCATTCTCCCCACCATTTCTTGAAAGTGAGTTATTTATATAAGTCTGGATCGCTTCTTCTTGTGAAAGAGGTTCAGATAGATCCAGCATGTTTCCACTGGCTTTATCCAAAACAGCCTTGGCAGCAGCAGCTGCTTGTTGATAACGGTCAGCTTGGCTGCCACTGGTGTAGCCTATCAATTCCTTATGTTGGTAACCTGATATTACAGAAGATTTTGCAGATGCCGTTGGCATATCGTGCAAATCAGATGCTGCGTAAATCAATACACGTGACTTCAAAGCCAAAGCGGCAAGCTCAGTTGCTCTTCCACCGGTAAGGTCTTTGCCTGCCAACAAGGTAGCTGCTTGATCTAGGTCTTCGATGATAAAATCAACCACTTCTTCATAAGTATTTCTGGGAAGTTCATAGGTTTCTTCATCTAAAGTAAAGGTTTTATTTGCAATAGGTATCCCTCCAAAATTCCTTAACAATTGGTGGTGAAAGTAGGCTCTCATGAATGTAGCCTCACCAAGCAATCTGTCTGCTATTCCTCCTTCATTTGCGAAAGAAGGATCTGTCAAGTTATCAATGGCGATATTGGTTGCCCTTAAATTACTGTATAGATCAGGCCAGTTTCTTGTGTAATCCATCCATCCCGGTTCTTGAGGATTGGATCTGGCTTCTGTTACGGTAGTAATATTTCTACCGGGGTGAGTGAAAATGGCTTCATCCGTTAAAGATGCCAAAGCCTGCTCACTAAAACCGCCTTGTCCCAAACCTTTGTATAAGTCAGTCACAAAAGCTTCTGCAAGTCCTGGATCTGTCCAAACGGCAGATTCAGAGACTTCTCCTTGGGGTGGTGCATTCAAAAACTCTTCATCGCAAGAAAAATTGAGAAAAGAGATCGTCAATGCCAACCCTAGATATTTTATATTTTTCATCATATTCAATGTTTTAGGATTTAGAATGTTACAGATAGACCAGCATTGAGTACCCTGGCTTGTGGATAATATTGTCCTGTTGCATTGTCTGATTCAGGATCATATACTTTTAATTTATCCCAGGTAAGGAGATTTAGCCCATTGGCATAAAACCTCAAGTTGCTAATGCCAAATCTTTCGCCAAATTGCTGTGGAACAGTATAGCCTACCTCGAAGTTTTTCAATCGAATGTAATCTGAACTTCTATACCAGAAATCATTTCCATTGGAATAGTACTGGTCACTTCTGTTGGCAATTCTAGGATAAACTGAACTTTCGTTGTCTACAGTCCATCTGTTTTCATAAAATTCTAAAAGGTAATTACCGATGTTACCGGACTCTCCAAGACTGACCTGAGCGATAGCTCCCGCAGCACCTTGGAATAAAATAGCCAAATCCCAATTTCTGAAAGAAGCATTTAGATTAACACCTCCCTGAAATCTTGGGATATTGTTCCTGTCCAGTCTTACCCTATCAAGGGGGTAATGGCTCCATCACCATCATAATCTTTAAACTTCATGTCACCCGGACGTAAGTTATTGGTGATGTCAGAATAATCCAGTGTTTCTGCATCAATGGCCGCCTGATTTGGGAAAACACCATCGTATAAATATACAGGGTCAGGTGTATTCATGGGGCTGCCTGTAGACAGTTGCCAGGAAGGTGCTCCCGGGGGTTCGTCCCAAAATAGAATCTTGTTTTTGGCATAACCTCCATTGGCACTTACACTATAAGAGATGTCACCTGTTTGTCCCCTGTAGCCAATATTGATATCAAAACCCTTGTTTTCCACTTCTCCGATATTCTCTGCCGGAAGCAAGGAAGCCAAACCGCTTGATTGAGGAACAGAAGCATTTTTCCTCCAAAGGATATTGGTACGTTTGTTATAGAAGTAATCAAATTCAAAAAGATTTTTCCTTGAAGCAATTGTCCTTCTATACCAATATTTGAATTGTTTGCTACTTCCCAAGTAATGGCGTTGTTCGGCACCCTGGTTTCATACAAGGTTTTGGCTTCAGTGTTTTGTAAGATTTGGCTACTGAAACCATAAGTGGCCAGGAATTGATATTCTTGAAGTTCGTCATCATAATAGATCTGATCATTCCCCATTTGTCCCCAAGACCCTCTGATTTTGAAGAAGTCCATGGCGGTAATGTTGTTTTTCCAGAAGTTCTCTTCCGAAATCACCCAACCGGCCATTACGCCCGGGAAGAAACCAAACCTAGAAGCTTCAGGGAAAATATAGGATCCATCATATCTCCATAGGAATTCGAACAAATATTTTTCCTGATAGTTATATGCAACCCTTCCGAAGTAGTTTAATCTTCCTCTGGTGAAAGCTCCGCCACCATTGTTTTTTTCTGCATCTCCACCGGCAAACATTTGATCAATGGCTGGAGAAATGAAATACCTTCGGTAGGCAAAGAAGTCATTGCCTTCTACGGTTTCTTTGTTGACACCGGCCAAGGCATTGAATCCATGGTCACCAATTTGCCTTTCATAGGTAAATACACCACCCAATAAGATATTTAATTGGTTGATATTTTCTTGCCTTAATCTAGGCTCGGCTGGTCCCCTTTGGCTTGCTACCAAAATAGGTGTTACTCCGTCTGCCTCAAATCCACTACCTCTTTGGTAAAGGGTCCATGGGGTTTCCCATCTTTTTTGTAACCTGCTTAGGTTATCAATGGCAGCAGTACCTTGAAATTTCAAACCTTCCACTCCAGGTATTTTGATGTTTAGAGCACCATTGGTTTGGAAATAATTTCTGGTATCTCTGTCGTACCCGGTTGCATTCGTGGTGATCACCACTGGATTTTCTCCATTTTCAATATCCGGACCTGGTCTACCGTCAGGCCAATAAGCCGGCTCATGTGGTTTTCCTCTCATTTGCATCCTGAAAATTGCTCCGGCACCTCTAGTAGGGAAAAAACGGTATTCCTGACGGGCCAAAACACCCAGCTGAAGGTCAATGTACTCATTGATCTTAGCATCAAGGTTGATTCGCATATCGTATTGTTTGAACCCGGTAGCAGAGTTTTTATAATAGGCATCTTGGTTTTGGTATCCTATTGATGCCATGTACCTTAAACTTTCAGAACCACCATTCAGTTGTAAATTATGTCTAGACTGTGGTGACCAAGTTTTTAAGGTTTCCCCATACCAATCGGTATTTGGGTAATTCCAAGGATCTGTACCTGCCCGGTGCAAAGCCAAAGCTTCCGGGCTAAATGGAGCTGTTCTCTCTTGACCTGCCTGAGTGATGTAGGTACCGGTAGATCGATAGGCATCAGTTGCAGCACGCCACTCATTGGTAGGTAGCTCATAGACGTTTAGGTCATTCAGCATTTCCCCATATTGGGCAGCATCAGCAAGCTTGGGGATGGTTGTTGGTTGGGCGAAACCTTGATTAAATTGATAAGTTAGTTCAGGTTTTCCTTCTTTCCCTCTTTTAGTGGTAACCAAAATCACACCGTTGGCAGCTCTTGCTCCGTATATGGCAGCAGATGCATCCTTTAGTACGGATATGTTTTCAATATCATTAGGGTTTAATCGGTCAATACCTCCTGCTCTCGCAGGGATACCATCAATTACAATCAAGGCATCATTGTTTCCAAGTGTGTTGGAACCACGAATCCTAATGCCTGCACCGTCATATCCGGGCTCACCGCTTCTGTTAACAGCGATCACACCTGACATTCTACCTGCGATGGAATTGGATAAATTCATCGCCGGAGATTTTACCAAATCTCCACCTTTTACCGTGGCTACGGAACCTGTGATGGTTTCCTTCTTTTGTTCACCATATCCTACGACTACCACCTCTCCTAAGGATTGCATGTCAGGGTTCAATGTGATGTCGATCGTGCTTTGGTTGCCAACCGTAACTTCTTGACTAACAAAACCTACGAAGGAAAAAACGATGGTTTGATCGGATTCCTGTAAGTTGATGGTATAATTACCATCGATGTCAGTGACTGCACCTCTTGTGGTGCCCTTGACCAATACCGAAACACCCGGTAATGGCAAATCATCCTCTCCGGAAATGACTGTCCCGGTAACTTCCCTGGATTGGGCATGTAATGTTAGGCTGCTTGACAAAAGCAAGGCGAGTCCCAACAAAAACAATTTTGTTCTGGGTAAATAGTTTTGCATTCTTTATTGAATTAGGTTAATAATTGTTTAGGCGTTATTGTTAAAATAACACTTAAAGTTGCTGGTAATTTTTATAATAAACAATAAGGGAATTATTACATATAATTAGCGTATTGTTTCACTTCTTAAATTTGTTCAGTTAATCAATAAAAGTGTTAAAAAAACATTTTATATTTTGATGTTTATATAAAAAATATATGATTTTTTTGTTATAATGAAAATCAAGAAAAAAATGAAATTTGAAGAAAAAATGGTATCTATTGAGGATGTTTTTGTCTAGGACTAGTTGTATTTAATTATTAATATTGAGATTCGATTTTTTCAATTAACCTGAGCGGTTAATTAAGATATTAATTATTGGGACATAAGGATTTAAAAAAGTATGAGGTCCCAAGCGGATTGAGGTGCAGGGAAAGTACCTTAGAATAAATATGGAATTTTTTATCTATCTGTATTTACCTATATTTGTAGGATAAGGTTTAATACAGAAAAGAATGGTCAGCTCATGGCTGTCTGTTCTTTATTTTTTATGTACACATACAAGGGGATAGCGTTGGTAGCATACCCTAAGTGCTTATTGTATTAGGACCCTTTGTTTAACCATAAATTTGCAATAGAAAATCTTTTAAGTGGTCAAATTATTTCAAAATCAGCCACAGCTTGGTTCTTCTATTTATAAATAATAAGATAAGGCTAAAATAGCCAAATGGCTTGATATCCCTGTAGTTACAGTACTTCCTAAGGAAGCTCAAGAAGCCCATTTAAAAAATACGAATTTCAATCTTTTATTTCTTTGTGTTAAGGCTTAGGTAGAACTTTAGGTGAATAAAAAAGCCCTGGCATTTGTAAATGCAGGGCTTGTGGTATTGTAAAAGATGATTTTGACTTATATCGTCATTATTTCAGCTTCTTTTTTGGTGAATAGTTCATCAATTTTAGCTGAATGTTGATCAGTCATTTTTTGAACAGTATCTTCCGCTCTTTTAACATCGTCTTCAGCTACACCTTCTTTTTGAAGCTTTCTAAGGCCGTCATTGGTGTCTTTTCTAACGTTTCGAATACTTATTTTTCCGTTTTCACACTCATTTTTAACCTGTTTTACTAAGTTTTTTCTACGTTCCTCGGTTAATGGTGGAACGGTCAATAACACCATTTCGCCATTGTTTTGAGGATTTAAACCTAGGTCTGAGTTAATGATTGCTTTTTCTACTTCCGGAATTAATTTTTGTTCCCAAGGTTTGATTGCCAATGTTCTAGCATCAGGGGTAGTTATAGAAGCTACTTGCTGTATAGGAGTAGGGTTACCATAATAGACTACCATTATTCCGTCTAAGAAATTAGGCATTGCCTTGCCTGCTCTTATTTTTATTAATTCGGCAATTGTATGTTGGACTGCTTTGTCCATCAAAGACTTTGCCTCTTCTAAGTAAAGCTGAATCTCTTCCATGCGTTAAGTTATTTAGATGTTATCAACGTACCAACTTCCTTGCCATTGATTAGGTCCAAAAGGTTATCCGTTTTGTTCATATCAAAAACAATGATTGGAAGATTGTTTTCCTGACATAATGTAAAAGCTGTCATGTCCATTACATTAAGGTTTTTCTCGTAAACCTCCTGAAACGTGATGTTAGAATACCTTGTGGCCGTAGGGTTTTTTCAGGGTCTGCTGTATATACCCCATCCACTCTCGTGCCTTTAAGTACAACCTCAGCTTCAATTTCAATGGCCCGAAGGCTGGCGGTGGAGTCGGTAGTGAAGTATGGATTACCAATACCGGCACCAAAAATCACAATTCTACCTTTTTCTAAATGACGAATGGCCCTTCTTCTAATAAAAGGTTCACAAACACTTTCTACCTTGATACCGGACATGAGGCGTGTATACATGCCGTTTTGTTCAAGAGAACTTTGAAGTGCCATTGCATTAATTAGGGTAGCTAACATACCCATGTAATCTCCTTGAACCCGATCTATTCCAACTTTACCTGCTTGTACACCTCTAAAGATATTACCTCCGCCAATGACAATGGCAATCTCTACACCAAGATCATGAACATTCTTAATTTGAGTGGCATATTCTTGAAGTCTTTTGGAATCAATGCCATAGCTATTGTCTCCCATCAGGGCTTCTCCGCTAAGCTTAAGGAGTATTCGTTTGTATTTCATCTTCCGAATTGTTTTCAGTTTTACTAGTGAAAGGCCTTGATTAGGACTATTAAAAATTTCTTGATCTCAATAAGCCCGACAAATATAAATCCTTGTTTTTAGAATACTAAATCTTAAAGCTAAAAATGGAGGAATACTTTTGAATTTTATTTATTAAATTTTGAAAGCCTACCATTCATGCGATCTGATTTTTTCTTTACCCAATTTTTGAAAAGTGCTTTATTGTAATTAAAACAGGGATAATAAGAATATTGTCAATCTTAAACTTTGACAAGTTAAGGTATAGTTTGGAATTATTCCAAAAACCGCAGCGCTAGATTATTCTAAAGGGTAGGCATTTCATTTTGAACGGTAAAGGATGCTGATCAGGTTAAAAGAATAAATAGGCGGTTGTGTTTTAATAGGCTTTTACGGTTAAATGGCTATAGGCCTACTTAAGCCTATTTACGAATAAAAACTACTTGATGGGTAGAACCGTTTGCCATAAAATATCATAAAATATAAGGGAAAAAGGATAGATAATAAAACGAATTGTTTGGTTTAGCTTCAGGGGTTTACTTATTTTTGAAAATCAGATGGCTATCATCGATTTAATACCAATTGCTGCTAAATTGAAATAGACATTGTTTAATAATTGAATATAAAATACCTATGCTTAAAATGCGGTCTACCTATAGCGCTTCAACTTATTGTATCATTGCGATACTTTTATTTTTTCTTGCAAGAGTGCTTCCACCATTAAGCCGGAGCCCATGGCTACGGATAGGATTCCAACTGATTCATTGAAGGATGGAGGCCAAGTTCATGAAAGCGAGGCTGCCTTTGAGCAAGAGTTAAGGCTCAGGGAATATAGAGGAAGCCGGTCTCGGGATTTTGACTTACTGCATACCAACCTCGAACTTGCTTTCGATTATAAGAATCGGACGGTAGAAGGAAATGCAATTTTAATCTTAAAACCCTATGCTTATCCCCAGGAAGAGTTGGTTTTGGATGCTAAGGATTTTGAAATACATAAGGTCAGTTTAATTCAAGGCGACAAAATTCACCCCTTGAGTTTTGATTATGACCAAGAGAAATTAACCTTGCCATTACCGGAGAGGAAGAGAAAGGAAGATACCTTACAAATAGCCATAACTTATACAGCCTTTCCGGAAAAAGGAAACAAGGAAGGGTCTGCGGCAATTACGGATACAAAAGGGCTTTATTTTATTAATCCTGATGGCGAGGACCGAAATAAACCGGTACAAATTTGGACTCAGGGAGAAACGGTATTTAGTTCGAAGTGGTTTCCTACAATTGATAGCCCTAATGAAAGGCAAACTCACGATTTTTATTTGACCGTACCGAACGGATACTTAAGTCTTAGCAATGGTGAGTTACTGGACAGTAAGGAGAATCCTGATGGTACTAGGACAGACCATTGGCAGATGGCAATTCCGCACGCACCTTATTTGTCAGCCATTGTGGTTGGTAAATTTTCCTCTATAGAAGAAAATGTAAATGGGGTGAGACTGCGGTATTTTGTGGAACCAAAATATGAGGCTGGAGCAAAAGGGGTGTTTGGCCATACCCCGGAAATGATAACCTTTTTCTCCGAATTGCTTGATATGCCCTTTCCTTGGCAAAAATATGACCAAGTGGTGGTAAGAGACTTTGTGTCGGGTGCTATGGAAAACACGACACTTTCAATTTTCATGGAGGCATTAAATTTAAATGAAAGAGAGGCATTGGATACTGAATGGGATTATATCATCGCACATGAACTTTTTCATCAGTGGTTTGGGAATTATGTAACCACAGAATCTTGGGCCAATTTGGCATTGAATGAGGCTTTTGCGGATTATTCGGAATACCTCTGGTTTGAATACAAGGAGGGAAGGGATCAGGCCGATATGCATCATTTTAATGCAATAGAACAATACTTAGCTGAGTCTGAAGAGAAGCAATTAGACTTGATCCGGTTTTATTATGAAGACAGCGAGGATATGTTTGATAACCATACCTATGCCAAAGGAGGCCGGATTTTGCACATGCTAAGAAAACTTTTGGGAGATGAGGTGTTTTTTGATGGGTTGCGGTCGTATCTCAAACAAAATGCCTTAAGTAGTGTGGAGGTACATGATTTAAGGCTGGCATTAGAAAAAGCCTCAGGTCAGGATTTGAATTGGTTTTTTAATCAATGGTTTCTTTCTTCCGGCCATCCTCAGTTAAAAATAAGTTGGGATGAAACAAACCCTGATAATATTTTACTAAAATTGGAGCAGGAGCAAGACTTTTCTCAATCACCACTTTTCAAGCTTCCGTTTAAGGTAAGTATTTACAAAGAAGGACAGCGAATCGAGAAGTCCTATATATTGAATAAGGCTGTTCAAGAATTTGCTTTACAAAATGGAGCAGGTACTCAACTTGCAATTTTCGATGAATACAGTGAGCTTTTGAGCTTGCGATCTGAATCTAGAGGGTTTGAAAAATTAGAGAAGCAATTTCTTTTGTCTACTTCAGGTTTGGCAAGGGTTGAGGCCTTGGATAGTTTGACGAGTAATTATACCGAACAATTGGATTATTTACCCACCCTAGAGCGTGCTTTGGAGGATCCATTCCATGTAGTGCGTGAGTTGGCATTACATCGCATGAATCGATTGGATGTTTCTGTGGCTATTAAGAACAATTTGGAGCATAAAGTCCTGAAATTGGTAGAGGAAGATCCTGACAACGCAGTGAGAGCAGCAGCCTTGGAAGCATTGGCCGGTATAGGGGGCAGCAAGTATCAGCAATTGTTTTATAGGCTTATCAATGCACCTTCATATCAGGTTTCAGGGGCAGCTTTAACTGCCTATTTGGATATAGAGGGCAATGCAGCGAATAAAGAGGAGTTGTTTGAACGTTTAAAAGATGAAGAGAATATAAGAATAATTGCTCCACTTGCAGATTATTTGACAAGAGAAAAAAACAGAAGGGGCAAATTGGATGCATGAGAAGTTGGGGGCCTTAACCGGAGAATCTTTGTATTATTTTTTAGGGTATTACGGAGACTTTTTTGCGAGTGTGGAGGGAGTAACTACCGGGGACGCGGTTTCCAGTTTAGGGGAGATTGCTTCCACGCACAAGTTAAATTACGTAAGGTTGGCGGCTTACCAATCCCTTTTTGGATTTATTGATGATGCGGGGGTGCTTGAATTAGCGAAGTCCATTCAGGAGAGAGAGACAGATGAAATGGTCCGTGAGTATGAGGAGTATTATCTTTCTCCCTATTTAGAAGGGAATTAAAATGCTGATGATTAGTGAGATACTTTTTATTATAAAAAAACTCAAGATTTTTTTTTATAATATTTTGAATCTTTGACAAAAGGGTATAATTTTGCCATCCGTTACGACAACAAAGAAACTTAAAAGAGGGTTTCGGGAGTAACAAATTTAGAGTTTTGGGGGAATACCAAAGCGGCCAACTGGGACGGACTGTAAATCCGTTGACTTATGTCTTCACAGGTTCGAATCCTGTTTCCCCCACAAAATCTTTAGTTGAGTAATTAACGTTAATTAGAGACTAAGATATTCTAGTATTGAACAATTTTTTTGTTATAAAGCTGGAATTTTTTGGATTCTAAAAATTAATTAAAGAATTTGGGAGCCAATTAGGAAATTGGCAAATAATTATAAGCGGGAGTAGCTCAGTTGGTAGAGCGGCAGCCTTCCAAGCTGCAGGTCGCGGGTTCGAGCCTCGTCTCCCGCTCTATGCTTTTAGGAGCATAACTGGATGTAAAAAGCCGACGTAGCTCAGGGGTAGAGTGCTTCCTTGGTAAGGAAGAGGTCACGGGTTCAAATCCCGTCGTTGGCTCTGAACATTTATCAATTTAAACGAAATTTAATCTTTAACTAAACAGAGGATTTTCACGCATGGCAAAAGCAACCTTTGACCGTTCCAAACCACACGTAAACATAGGTACGATTGGTCACGTCGATCATGGTAAGACTACTTTGACTGCTGCCATTACTACTGTGTTGGCCAGAAAGGGTCTTTCTGAATTAAGAGACTTTGCTTCCATCGATAACGCACCGGAAGAAAAGGAGAGGGGTATCACAATTAATACCTCACACGTAGAATATCAAACGGAGGCTAGACACTATGCCCACGTTGATTGCCCAGGTCACGCTGACTACGTAAAAAACATGGTAACTGGTGCTGCTCAGATGGACGGTGCAATTCTTGTAGTTGCGGCCACTGATGGTCCAATGCCACAAACTAGAGAGCACATCCTTCTTGCTCGTCAGGTAGGTGTACCAGCTTTGGTAGTATTCATGAACAAAGTAGATTTGGTGGATGACCCCGAATTACTTGAGTTGGTAGAAATGGAAGTAAGAGAACTTCTTTCATTCTATGAGTTTGATGGAGACAATATTCCTGTAATTTCAGGTTCTGCTCTTGGTGCACTTAACGGTGAAGCCAAATGGGAAGATACTGTAATGGAACTTATGTCTGCTGTGGATTCTTATATTCCACTTCCTGAAAGAGCTATCGACAAGGATTTCTTGATGCCGGTTGAAGACGTATTCTCTATTACAGGTAGAGGTACAGTAGCAACAGGTAGGATTGAAAGAGGAGTTGTAAACTCTGGAGAAGCAGTAGATATCATTGGTATGGGAGCTGAAGGACTTAAATCTACCGTTACTGGTGTAGAGATGTTCCGTAAGATCCTAGATAGAGGTGAAGCTGGTGATAACGTTGGTTTGTTGCTAAGAGGTATTGAAAAGTCTCAGATCAAACGTGGAATGATCATCTGTAAGCCTGGATCTGTAACTCCTCACGCACACTTCAAAGCTGAAGTTTACGTGTTAAGTAAAGAAGAAGGTGGTAGACACACTCCTTTCTTTAACAGATACAGACCTCAGTTTTACTTAAGAACAACTGATGTAACTGGAGAAATCACTCTTCCTGAAAATGTTGAGATGGTTATGCCAGGTGATAACATCACAATTGAGGTGAATTTGATCAACCCTGTTGCTTTGGAAAAAGGACTTAGATTTGCCATCAGAGAAGGTGGTAGAACTGTGGGTGCAGGTCAAGTTACTGAAATCTTGGACTAATAATCTATTCATAGAACATATTACAAATGCGATCTTGAATTTTTCGGGATCGCATTTGTTTCTTAGGGATAGATTTACTAATTTTGCGTTCCCTAATCGGAGCACAAATTATTTACGGGCGTAGTTCAATGGCAGAATAGCGGTCTCCAAAACCGTTGATGGGAGTTCGAATCTCTCCGCCCGTGCAATCTAAGGAAGATAAAACCATGAAGAGTAAGGTGTAAAAGCCCAATCTTTCCATGTTATAATCAGGAGTTTTAAAAGGCCTATTTTAGGCTTAAGAAACTTTTGAAAAACTAATTGTACAAGGATGAATGTTAAAAATTTTGTAATTGAGTCCATTGATGAAATGAAGAATAAGGTCACATGGCCTAAGTATTCTACACTTCAAAATAGTGCCGTTTTGGTGCTAGTGGCTTCATTAATTTTCGCTTTGGTAATCGGTTTCATCGATTTGACCTTCGAAAATATCATGACATGGTTTTATGATTTATTCTAAGAATATTAAATAACGGGATGGCAGATCACAATTGGTACGTACTCAGAGTAGTAGCAGGTCAGGAAAAGAAAGCAAAGACTTATTTGGACAATGAAATTGCCCGACAGAAGCTTGAAGACTATATTCCTGAAGTTTTGATACCTTCTGAGAAAGTATATGAAATGCGCAATGGCAAAAGCGTGTCAGGGAAAGAAACTTCTTTCCTGGATATGTGTTGGTCAATGCGGATCTCAGTCATGGAGAAGCCAATCACGTCATTACGAGTATACCGGGAGTAATCGGTTTTTAGGGTCAAACCAAGGGGGCTTCCAAAACCCCTGAGCCATTACGTCAGTCAGAAATCAACAGGATTTTAGGTCGTGTTGAAGAGATTGATGAGTTTGCAGAAAAACTGGATACACCATTTATAGTTGGAGAGACCGTGAAGGTAATGGACGGTCCCTTTAGTGGATTCTCGGGTATGATTGAAGAGGTATTTGATGACAAGAAGAAGCTTAATGTTATGGTTAAGATATTCGGTCGTAATACCCCTGTTGAATTAAACTTTATTCAAGTAGAAAAACTAGATTAGGAAATGGCTAAAGAAATCTCTGGTTATCTGAAACTACAGGTAAAGGGTGGCCAGGCTAACCCATCTCCTCCAGTTGGTCCGGCTCTTGGTTCAAAAGGGCTGAACATTATGGAGTTCTGTAAGCAGTTTAATGCCAGAACTCAAGACAAAATGGGCCAAGTTCTTCCCGTTCTTGTTACGATTTATTCGGACAAGTCTTTTGATTTTGTAGTAAAAACACCTCCGGCAGCAGTAATGCTTTTGGAAGCAGCAAAATTAAAAAGTGGTTCTTCAGAACCAAACAGGAAAAAGGTAGGCTCTGTATCTTGGGATCAGGTTAAAGAAATTGCAGAAGTGAAAATGCCCGATTTGAATGCTTTTGAAGTTCCATCTGCTATGAGAATGGTAGCTGGTACAGCAAGAAGTATGGGAATCACTGTTTCAGGAAAAGCTCCTTGGGAGGAATAATACGTAAAAAATGGCTAAGTTAACAAAAAAGAAAAAAGAAGCTCTTTCTAAATACGACCCTAGCCAACAATATTCCTTGGCGGAGGCTTCTAGCATTGTTAAGGACATAACAACAACTAAGTTTGACGCTTCTATAGACCTAGACATCCGTTTAGGTGTTGATCCACGAAAAGCTGACCAAATGGTTAGAGGTGTAGTGGCCTTGCCTCACGGTATTGGTAAAGAAGTTAAAGTATTAGTACTTTGTAGTCCTGATAAGGAAGAAGAAGCCAAACAAGCGGGAGCTGATTTTGTTGGTTTGGATGAGTACATTGCAAAAATTGAGGGTGGTTGGACAGATATTGATGTCATAATCACCACTCCTAATGTGATGGCAAAAGTAGGTAGACTTGGTAGAGTATTGGGCCCTCGTGGACTAATGCCTAACCCTAAGTCTGGTACTGTAACCCTGGATGTTGGGAAAGCAGTAAATGAAGTAAAGGCTGGTAAAATCGATTTTAAAGTAGACAAGTTTGGAATTATCCATGCTAGTGTAGGTAAAGCCTCTTTCTCTGCTGAAAAAATCAAGGAAAATGCTGAAGAATTAATTCAGACAATTTCCAAATTGAAGCCAACCGCTGCTAAAGGTACTTATTTTAAAAGTATTCATATGTCTAGCACTATGTCTTCGGGTATCGTAATTGATAAGAGTAGTATTCAAGGTTTATAAATTATGACTAGAGAAAATAAAAAAAGCATAATTGACGAACTTACCGAAAAGCTAAAATCTACTCCGCATTTTTATATTTCCGATGCATCAGGATTTAGTGTAGCTCAGGTAAATGGTTTCAGAAAATTATGCTTCGATAAAGGTTTGGAGTATAAGGTGTATAAAAATACCCTTATCAAAAAGCCTTGGAAAATCTCGACGCAGATTATTCTGAATTCGCAGACAATGCATTGAAAGGTTTTTCAGGAATCCTTTTCTCACCAGAAGTTGGAAGCCTTCCTGCTAAAGTAATTTTAGATTACAGGAAAAAGCTTGCTACCAAAGATAAAAAACCTTTGTTCAAAGGTGCTTCAATCGAGGGAGCTCAATTTCTAGGAGAAAGTCATCTAGAAACACTTTCTAAACTGAAATCCAAAGAGGAATTGTTGGGAGAAGTTATTTCTCTACTACAATCTCCAGCTACAAATGTGGTTTCAGCGCTTCAAAGCGGAAAAAATATTCTTGCCGGCCTGGTAAAAACCCTTGCCGAAAAAGAAGAAGCATAAATAATACATTCAAATTAGTAAATAACAATCAATTTAAATATTTAATACAATGGCAGATCTTAAAGCATTCGCTGAGCAGTTAGTTAACTTAACTGTAAAAGAGGTAAATGAGTTAGCCGAAATTTTGAAAGATGAATATGGTATCGAACCTGCTGCTGCTGCTGCTACTGTAGTAGCTGCTGGTGGAGCCGCTGGCGATGGTGCTGCTGAAGAAGAGCAAACTTCTTTTGATGTTGTCTTGAAAGCTGCAGGTGGACAAAAATTGGCAGTAGTTAAACTTGTTAAAGAATTGACAGGTCTTGGACTAAAAGATGCCAAAGAAGTAGTAGACAGTGCTCCTAAAGCTGTTAAAGAAGGTGTAAGCAAAGAAGAAGCTGAAGCCCTTAAGAAACAACTTGAAGAAGCTGGAGCTGAAGTTGAGCTTAAATAGAATTGAATAACCAACTCCTTTTAGGATTGGTTAAGCAGAATTAGACCTGACTATACAGTCAGGTCTTTTCCTGTTTATGGACATCAAAACAATTGCACTTTTTTAAGTGACAATTGAATAATAACAATATTAATTTTCACTAAAACTATATACTGCCTTGGCTATCCAGAATCAAACCGGAAGGAAAAGTTTCTCATCCATTAAGGTAGTCAAAGACTATCCGGATTTCTTAGATATTCAACTGCAATCTTTTAAAGATTTCTTTCAGTTGGATACTCCTGCAGAGAAAAGAAGGCAGGATGGTCTTTTCAAGGTTTTTTCAGAAAATTTTCCCATCAGTGACTCCAGGGAAAATTTCACCCTTGAATTTATCGACTATACCGTAGATCCTCCAAAATACAATGTCTCACAAAGTATTGACCGTGGTCTTACTTATTCTGTCCCCTTAAAAGCAAAATTAAGATTGCTTTGCTCAGATGAGGACAATGAAGACTTTGAAACCATTGAACAAGAAGTATTCCTAGGAAATCTTCCTTATATGACGGAAAAAGGCTCCTTTGTAATCAATGGTGCCGAAAGGGTAATTGTTTCACAATTGCACCGTTCACCCGGTGTATTCTTTGCACAAAGTAAGCATACAAATGGTACTAAATTATATTCTGCCAGAATTATACCTTTTAAAGGTTCTTGGATAGAATTTGCTACCGATATCAATAATGTG
This sequence comes from Cyclobacterium sp. SOCE241, assembly GCF_056867545.1. Taxonomy (NCBI): domain Bacteria; kingdom Pseudomonadati; phylum Bacteroidota; class Cytophagia; order Cytophagales; family Cyclobacteriaceae; genus Cyclobacterium; species Cyclobacterium sp. SOCE241. The sequence continues at coordinate 5,097,544 of NZ_CP149779.1, forward strand.
ATGTATGCTTATATCGACAGGAAAAAGAAATTTCCTGTTACCACCCTTTTGAGGGCGATTGGCTACGGATCTGATAAGCAAATACTCGATCTATTCGGCCTTTCCGAAGAAGTAGAATCCAATAAATCCAATTTAAAAAAGATCATCGGAAGAAAGCTGGCTGCCAGGGTGCTTCGTACCTGGGTAGAAGACTTTGTAGATGAAGATACTGGTGAGGTAGTTTCTATTGATAGAAACGAAGTTTTATTGGAAAGAGATAGCATTTTAACTGATGAGGACATTGAGTTAATCCAAGAGTCAGGTGCTAAAAGTGTTATCCTTCACAGAGAAGATGTCAATATCGCTGACTATTCTATAATATATAATACCCTTCAAAAAGATAATTCTAACTCTGAAAAAGAAGCAGTAGAGGTTATCTATAGGCAGCTTAGGAATACTGAAGCTCCGGATGAAGCAACAGCCAGAGAAGTAATTCATGGTTTGTTTTTCTCTGATAAGCGGTATGACTTAGGAGAAGTAGGAAGGTATAGAATCAACAAAAAATTAGGATTAGAAATTGATGCTGAGAAGATTGTTCTTACCACTCAGGATATCATTTCAATCGTAAAATACCTTATTGGTTTAATTAACTCGAAGGCAGTAGTTGATGATATAGATCACTTGAGTAATAGAAGAGTTAGGACGGTTGGAGAACAACTTTATAGCCAGTTCGGGGTAGGTTTGGCAAGAATGGCCAGAACCATCCGTGAGCGTATGAATGTAAGGGACAATGAAGATTTCAAACCTGTTGACCTTATCAACGCCAGAACCCTTTCTTCAGTTATTAACTCCTTCTTTGGTACCAACCAGCTAAGTCAATTTATGGATCAAACCAACCCATTGGCTGAGTTGACACATAAAAGAAGACTTTCTGCTTTAGGCCCAGGTGGATTATCTAGGGAACGTGCAGGATTTGAGGTTCGTGATGTTCATTATACACACTACGGACGTCTTTGTACCATTGAAACGCCTGAGGGACCAAATATTGGTTTGATCTCCTCTCTTTGTGTGCATGCCAAAGTCAATGGCATGGGATTTTTGGAGACGCCATACCGAAAAGTTAACGAAGGTAGGGTAAGTATGAAATCCGAAGATGTCGTATTCCTTACGGCCGAAGAGGAGGATGACAATAATATAGCACAAGCAAATGCACCACTTGATGACAATGGTGTGTTTATTAACGATAAAGTAAAAGCCCGTTTTGAAGGTGATTTCCCAGTTTTAGAACCAAAGGAAATATCCTATATGGATGTAGCACCTAATCAAATTGTGTCAGTTGCCGCTTCTTTGATTCCATTCTTGGAACATGATGATGCAAACCGTGCACTAATGGGATCTAACATGCAGCGTCAAGCGGTTCCTTTATTAAAGGCTGAAGCCCCAATTGTGGGTACCGGTCTAGAGGGAAAAGCAGCCATTGATTCGAGATCACTAATTTTGGCAGAGGCCGATGGTGTGATTGACTATGTAGACGCAGAGAAAATCACTGTAAAGTATGAATTATCCGATGATGAATTGTTGGTTAACTTCAGTGATGAGTACAAAAGCTATGATCTGATTAAATTCAGAAGAACCAACCAAGATACCACCATTAACCTTACCCCAATTGTCTTGCAAGGACAAAAAGTGGTTAAAGGACAAGTATTGGTAGAAGGTTATTCTACCAATGATGGTGAACTTGCGCTTGGTAAAAACTTACTTGTGGCTTATATGCCATGGCAGGGTTATAACTTTGAGGATGCCATTGTAATATCCGAAAGGGTAGTGAGAGAAGATGTATTTACATCTATTCACATTGAGGAATTCCAACTTGAAGTTAGAGATACCAAACGAGGAGAGGAAGAACTTACCTCTGAGATACCAAACGTATCTGAAGATGCTGTAAAAAATCTTGATGAAAATGGTATCATTAGGGTAGGTTCAGAACTTAAAGAAGGAGATATCATTATTGGTAAGATTACACCAAAAGGTGAAACCGATCCAACTCCGGAAGAAAAATTACTTCGTGCCATTTTTGGAGACAAAGCCGGAGATGTTAAAGATGCATCTTTGAAAGCTTCTCCTTCCTTAAATGGAGTGGTTATCAATACCAAATTGTTTTCAAGGCCTAAGAAAGACAAAGACCTTCGTGCAAAAGCTAAAGCTGATGTTGAAAAACTGAAGCAGCAGTACACCAAAGACTTGTTAGCCGTAAGGTCAAGAATGATCCAAAAATTGGTTACTATCCTTGAAGGCAAAGTGTCTAAAGGTGTTAAGCATAAATTTGGTGATGAGATCATTAGTAAAGGTGTTAAATTCAATTACCAAAACATTGAAAACAACCTTTTCCCTGCTAAAAATCCATATAGAGACGAAAGTAACTATAATGTACCTGAGGAAGTAAATCTGATTTCAGACATTATTTTGGATGATTGGACTGATGATGAGCACGCCAATTATTTGGTTCAACAATTGGTTAAAAACTATACCAATACCAGAAATGAAATTTCCGGTGTATTCAAAAGAGATAAGTTCACTTTAGAAGTAGGTGACGAATTGCCTGCAGGTATTGTTCAAATGGCCAAAGTTTATGTTGCCAAGAAGCGAAAGCTGAAAGTTGGTGATAAGATGGCAGGTAGACACGGTAACAAGGGTATTGTTGCTAGGATAGTAAGGGATGAAGACATGCCTTTCCTAGAGGACGGATCTCCTATGGACATCGTACTAAACCCTCTTGGTGTACCATCTAGGATGAATATTGGTCAAATCTATGAAACTGTTCTAGCATGGGCAGGTAGAATCTTAGGTAAGAAATACGCAACGCCTATATTTGATGGTGCTTCTACCGAACAAGTAGCTGAAGAACTTGGAAAAGCAGGCCTTCCTTCTTTTGGTAGAACGTATTTGTATGATGGACTAACCGGTCAGAAATTTGACCAACCTGTTACGGTAGGTATATCTTATATGCTTAAACTGGGTCACCTAGTAGATGATAAGATGCACGCCAGGTCAATCGGGCCATACTCACTAATTACACAACAACCTTTGGGTGGTAAAGCTCAGTTTGGTGGACAGCGTTTTGGAGAGATGGAAGTTTGGGCATTGGAAGCATTTGGTGCTTCTCATGTACTTAGAGAAATTTTGACAGTTAAGTCTGATGATGTTATAGGAAGAGCCAAGGCGTACGAATCCATTGTAAAAGGTGAGAACTTGCCAAAAGCTAACATTCCGGAGTCCTTTAACGTACTTGTACATGAGCTTAGAGGCCTTGCATTGGAAATTACGCTTGACTAACTTAGAAACCATTAGGCCTTAAAAGGCCTTCAATTACACATAAAAACTATGGCGTTCAGAAAAAATAAAAAACTAAACAACGACTTTTCCAGAGTCACCATTAGTTTGGCTTCACCTGAGTCCATCTTGGACAGTTCGCATGGTGAGGTTACACAACCTGAAACGATCAATTACAGAACCTATAAGCCTGAAATGGGTGGATTGTTTTGTGAGCGAATTTTCGGGCCCGTAAAAGACTGGGAATGTCATTGTGGGAAATACAAGCGCATTAGGTATAAAGGAATTATCTGCGACCGATGTGGAGTAGAAGTTACCGAAAAGAAGGTACGTAGGGAGCGCATGGGCCATATAGAATTGGTTGTTCCTGTTGCCCACATATGGTACTTCAAGTCCCTTCCCAATAAGATTGGTTACCTATTGGGATTGCCTACAAAAAAACTGGATCAAATCGTTTATTATGAAAGGTATGTAGTAATCAACGCCGGTATTAAAGCCGATGATGGATTACAATACTTGGATTTCCTTACTGAGGATGAATACCTCGACATCATGGACAAGCTTCCTAAGGAAAACCAAATGATGGATGATGAAGATCCAAATAAATTTATTGCCAAAATGGGGGCTGAAGCCCTAGAGATGTTGTTGGCAAGACTAGATTTGGATGACCTATCTTACAGCCTAAGACACCAAGCCGCTACAGATACTTCTCAGCAAAGAAAAGCTGAAGCATTGAAGCGATTGAAGGTAGTTGAAGCATTTAGAGATGCCAGGACAAGAATAGAGAACAGGCCAGAATGGATGATTGTGCGCATGGTGCCGGTTATTCCACCTGAACTACGTCCTTTGGTACCACTTGATGGAGGTAGGTTTGCTACATCTGATTTGAATGACCTTTACAGAAGGGTTATTATTAGAAATAACAGGCTTAAGCGACTGATTGATATCAAAGCTCCGGAAGTAATTCTTAGGAATGAAAAAAGAATGCTTCAAGAAGCTGTAAACTCCTTGTTTGATAATTCAAGGAAAGTCAATGCCGTAAGGTCTGACGGGAACAGGGCTTTGAAATCCCTTTCAGATATGTTGAAAGGTAAACAAGGTAGGTTCCGTCAAAACCTTTTAGGAAAAAGGGTTGATTATTCCGGACGTTCTGTGATTGTGGTTGGGCCTGAGCTTAAACTGCATGAATGTGGATTGCCGAAAAATATGGCTGCCGAACTTTTCAAGCCTTTTATTATCAGAAAACTGATTGAAAGAGGTATTGTAAAAACGGTAAAATCGGCTAAGAAAATAGTAGACAGGAAGGATCCTGTCGTTTGGGATATTTTGGAAAATGTGCTTAAAGGCCATCCAGTATTGCTAAACCGTGCCCCAACTTTGCACAGGTTAGGTATTCAGGCTTTCCAACCTAAATTGATTGAAGGTAAAGCGATTCAACTGCATCCACTGGTATGTACTGCCTTTAATGCGGATTTTGATGGTGATCAAATGGCTGTTCACGTGCCTTTGGGGCATGAAGCCATTCTGGAAGCCTCTACTTTAATGCTTTCCTCGCATAACATCCTTAACCCGGCCAATGGTGCACCAATTACCGTACCTTCTCAGGATATGGTATTGGGACTATACTACGTGACCAAAGGAATGAGGTCAACTGAGGAAAACAAAGTAGAAGGAGAAGGCATGACCTTTTATGGTCTGGAGGAAGTTTTGATTGCCCTAAATGAGCAAGCCATTTCTAAACATGCTTACATTAAATGTAAAGTTAAGGTTAGAAAAGAAGATGGTTCACTTGTTGAAGAGTTAATCGAGACCGTAGCCGGTCGACTTATTTTCAACCAATTTGTTCCGGAGGAAGTAGGTTTCGTTAATGAATTATTGACCAAGAAAAAACTTCAACAAATCATTGCTGAAGTGGTTAAAATTTGTGGAATTGCTCGTTCAGCGCAATTCTTGGATGATATCAAACACCTAGGTTTCCAGACGGCCTTCAAAGGAGGACTTTCAATGGGACTTGATGATGTGATTATTCCTGATGAAAAAGATCCATTGATATCTAAAGCTACTACAGAGGTAGATCAGGTTTGGAACAACTACTTGATGGGATTGATCACTGATAATGAGCGATACAATCAGGTAATTGATATTTGGACAAGAACGAACTCTAATCTGACAAATATTCTAATGCGTCAGATGGAAGAGGATAACCAAGGTTTCAACGCCATTTACATGATGATGCACTCAGGAGCTCGTGGTTCCAGAGAGCAAATCAGGCAGCTTGGTGGGATGCGTGGGCTAATGGCCAAACCGCAGAAAAACCTTCAAGGCTCAGTTGGTGAGATTATTGAAAACCCGATTCTTTCTAACTTTAAGGAAGGATTGGATGTATTGGAATACTTTATCTCCACCCACGGTGCTCGTAAAGGTCTTGCTGATACAGCTCTTAAAACTGCAGATGCCGGTTACCTAACAAGGAGGCTGGTAGATGTAGCTCAGGATATGATCGTATCTGAAGAAGATTGTGGTACTTTGAGGGGACTTGTAGTACAAGCCTTGAAAGACAACGATGAGATTGTTGAGCCATTATCTGAGCGTATTGTTGGTAGGATAGCCGTTCACGATGTAATTGATCCTTTGACAGATGAGATGATCATTGAGTCAGGTGAAGAAATTACAGATGATATAGCCAAGAAAGTTGATGAGTCTGCAGTAGAGGAAGTAGAAATACGCTCTGTATTGACTTGTGAGACCAGAAGAGGGGTATGCTGTAAATGTTATGGCCGTAACCTTACCACAGGAAATATTGTTCAAGTAGGTGAATCAGTTGGTGTGATTGCCGCTCAGTCTATCGGTGAGCCGGGTACCCAGTTGACCCTAAGAACCTTCCACGTTGGTGGTACGGCTTCCAATATTTCAGTAGAAGCCAACATCAATTCTAAGTTTGATGGTATTGTAGAGTTCGAAGAAGAGCTACGATGGATCAAAACTACCAACAAAGATGGAGATGATGTATCCATTGTAATGGGTAGATCTGGAGAAATCAAGATCAATGATGTGAAATCCGGAAAAACTTTGGTTTCAAATCACGTTCCTTATGGAGCCATCTTGAATGTTAAAGATGGTCAGAAGATTGCTAAAGGAGATTCATTATGTACTTGGGATCCATACAATGCTGTGATTCTTTCTGAGTTTGACGGTAAGGTAGATTTTGAGGCGATCCTTGAAGGCATTACTTATAAAGAGGTAGCTGATGATCAAACAGGCTATAGAGAAAAAGTAATTATCGATACGAAGGACAAAACGAAAAACCCTGCTGTAGTTGTAGAGCATGGTGATGAGTCCAAGTCTTATAACATTCCGGTGGGAGCTCACCTTTCAGTAGAAAAAGGCGAAGATGTGAAAGCAGGACAAATTCTTGTGAAGATTCCTAGATCTGTTGGTAAAACAAGAGATATTACCGGTGGTCTACCTAGAGTTACCGAGCTTTTTGAAGCTAGAAACCCATCCAATCCGGCTGTAGTGTCTGAGATTGATGGTGTTGTACAATACGGAGGTATCAAAAGAGGTAACCGTGAAATCTTTATTGAGTCCAAAGATGGAGTTAAGAAAAGATACATGGTATCCCTTTCTAAGCATATCTTGGTTCAAGAGAATGACTTTATCAGAGCAGGTGAGCCACTTTCAGATGGAGCCATCACTCCAAATGATATATTGTCAATCAAAGGACCAACTGCGGTGCAGGAATATTTGGTAAATGAGATCCAAGAGGTATATCGTTTACAAGGTGTGAAGATCAATGACAAGCACATTGAAGTGATTGTAAGCCAAATGATGCAAAAAGTAGAGATACTGGATGCCGGTGATACAGGATTCCTACAAAATCAGATTGTAGACAAATGGGCTTTCCGTGAGGAAAACGACATGATTCTTGACAAGAAGGTTGTGGTTGAAATTGGAGATTCCAATACTTTGAAGCCGGGAATGATTATCAATGCAAGAAGATTGCGAGATGAGAATTCAAGTCTGAAGAGAAAGGACCTTAAATTGGTACAAGTTAGGGATGCACAAACAGCAGTTTCCCGACCAACCTTGCAAGGGATTACCGCATCATCTTTGGGTACAGAAAGCTTTATTTCTGCTGCTTCTTTCCAGGAAACCACTAAAGTACTTAGTGAGGCTGCGATCAGAGGTAAGCGAGATGAGTTGCTTGGACTTAAAGAGAATGTGATTGTTGGTCACCTTATACCTGCAGGAACAGGACAGCGAAAATTCAATAATTTGATTGTAGGATCAAAAGAAGAATATGAGGTGTTGACTGCAGAGAAAGAGGCGGGAAGCAAGAAAGTTCGCGAGGCAATTAAATAAAAAATAATTCCTAAATACAAAAGGTCTGCTTTTTGGAGCAGACCTTTTTTTATCTTATTTGACATTCGCTATGGAAGATGATAAAAAAACAGAGCAGCAGCAAAAGCAGCAAATCAATATAGAGCTTACTGATGAGATTGCTGAAGGTATTTATTCTAATTTGGCAATGATAGCCCATTCGAACTCTGAGTTTGTGGTGGATTTTATTCGTTTGATGCCGGGAATACCTAAGGCAAAGGTGAAATCAAGGATTATTATGACTCCTGACCATGCTTTACGTCTATTACAGGCGCTTAAAGACAATATTGAAAAGTATGAAAAGGCCTTTGGGAAAATTGAAGGAGGAAAAGATGCTCCTCATTTTCCGATGAACTTTGGAGGAACTTTGGGAGAAGCATAAGAAAAAGTTTTCATAAATCAATAAATCTAGGAGATAGTTGATTTGAGTCATAGAAATTATAACTCCTTAATTTTGTTTGTTTTATTGATTTGGTTACCTTTGCAATCCAAATTTTATAAGTTTAAAGCAGATTAATTAATTTATCTATTAATGCCTACTATACAACAGTTAGTTAGAAAAGGTAGAACCACTCTTGAGAGCACATCCAAGTCAAGGGCTTTGGATGCATGTCCTCAAAGGAGAGGTGTGTGTACCCGTGTGTACACTACTACACCAAAGAAGCCTAATTCTGCCATGAGAAAAGTGGCTAGGGTTAGATTGACCAATGGTAAAGAAGTCAACGCTTACATCCCAGGAGAAGGTCACAACCTTCAAGAGCACTCGATTGTGTTGATCCGTGGTGGAAGGGTGAAAGATTTACCTGGCGTTCGATACCACATTATTCGAGGAGCATTGGATACTGCAGGTGTAAAAGACCGTAAGCAGGGCCGCTCTAAATATGGGGCTAAGCGACCAAAGGCCGCTAAAAAATAACATAATTTAATAACAGAATAAAATGAGAAAAGCGAAACCAAAAAAGAGGTATATTCTTCCTGACCCCAAATTCAATGACACTTTGGTCACCAGGTTTGTCAATTGTCTAATGGTGGATGGTAAGAAAAGTATTGCTTACAGAATTTTTTACGATGCCATAGGCAAAGTAGAAGAGAAGGTAGGTGAGAATGGTCTTGAGGTTTGGAAAAAGCGCTTAACAATATTACTCCTGCTGTAGAGGTAAAGAGTCGTAGGGTTGGGGGTGCAACTTTCCAGGTACCTTTGGAAGTAAGGCCTGATCGGAAAATTTCCTTAGGTATAAAGTGGATGATCACTTTTGCTAGAAAAAGAGGTGAAAAAACCATGATGGATCGATTGGCTGGAGAGATCATCTCGGCTTCTAAGGGAGAAGGAGCAGCTGTAAAGAAAAAGACGATACGCATAGAATGGCGGAAGCCAATAAAGCATTCTCGCATTTTAGATTTTAATAGGCAATGGCTAAGAAAGACTTAAAATATTTAAGAAATATAGGTATAATGGCTCACATTGACGCCGGAAAAACAACTACTTCCGAGCGTATTTTGTATTATACTGGTTTGTCTCACAAAATTGGTGAAGTACACGATGGAGCCGCTACTATGGACTGGATGGAGCAAGAGCAGGAAAGGGGTATTACCATTACTTCTGCTGCCACTACCACTACGTGGAAATATCCAACCCTTCAGGGCCAGGCTTTACCTAACACCAAGGACTATCAGGTCAATTTGATCGATACTCCCGGTCACGTGGATTTTACCGTAGAGGTAGAAAGATCCCTTCGTGTTTTGGATGGTGCTGTAGCTTTGTTCTGTGCAGTGTCAGGTGTAGAACCTCAGTCCGAAACAGTTTGGAGACAAGCTGACAAATACCACGTTCCAAGAATCTGCTTTGTAAACAAAATGGATCGTGCGGGAGCTGATTTTTTAATGCCGTAATTGAAATTAAAGATAAATTGGGTGCTAAACCTGTTCCTCTTCAAATTCCTATTGGAGCTGAAGATTCGTTCAAGGGTGTAGTTGATCTTATTACCAATCAGGCCATCGTATGGAATGAAGAAGATCAAGGAATGACTTACAAGGTCATTGATATTCCTGAAGATCTTAAAGAGACTGTTTCTGAATACAGACAAAGTCTGATCGAGCAGGTAGCTTCTTATGATGATGAATTGATGGAGAAATTCTTTGAGGATGAAGATTCCATCACCAAAGAAGAAATGATGGAGGCCATTAGAAAGGCCGTTATCAATATGGATTTCTCTCCTGTTCTTTGTGGTTCTGCCTTTAAAAATAAAGGAGTTCAGGCCCTATTGGACGCTGTGATGGCTTATTTGCCTTCACCATTGGATTTACCTCCAGTAAAAGGAACAAATCCTGATACTGAAGAGGCTGTTTTAAGACACCCGGACAGTGATGAACCTTTTGCTGCTTTAGCATTTAAAATTGCTACTGATCCATTTGTGGGTCGTTTGGCTTTTATGCGAGTATATTCAGGTAAATTGGATTCAGGTTCTTACGTTTACAACTCAAGAACAGGTAAAAAAGAAAGAATATCAAGATTGCTACAAATGCACTCTAACAAGCAAAACCCTATTGATAAGGTTGAAGCTGGAGACATTTGTGCCGGTGTTGGTTTTAAAGATATTAAAACAGGAGATACACTTTGCGATGAGAAGAGCAAAGTTATTCTAGAGGAAATGACTTTCCCTGAGCCTGTTATTGGTTATGCAATTGAGCCTAAAACACAAGCAGATGTTGATAAATTAGGTATGGCGATAGCCAAGCTTGTTGAGGAAGATCCTACTCTACATGTAAATACTGACCATGAAACAGGTCAGGTTATTCTGAGAGGTATGGGAGAACTTCACCTTGAAATTATCATTGACAGACTTAAGCGTGAGTTTAAAGTTGAGATCAACCAAGGTGCTCCTCAGGTGGCTTACAAAGAAGCTCTTTTTGCAAGTGTTGAACACAAAGAAGTGTACAAGAAGCAGACGGGTGGTAAAGGTAAATTTGCAGACATTGTGTTTGAACTCGGACCAAAAGAAGCAGATGAAGAAACCGGAGAGATCAAGCCTGGATTGGATTTTGTGAATGGTATCGTTGGGGGGTAATTCCTAGAGAATTTATTCCTTCTATTCAGAAGGGCTTTGCGGAGTCTATGAAAAATGGACCATTGGCAGGATATCCTGTTGAAGCGATGAAAGTAAGGTTGTTTCATGGTTCTTTCCATGATGTGGATTCAGATGCAGTGTCATTTGAAATGGCAGCAAGATTAGGTTTCAAAGAAGCAGCCAAAAAATGTAAGCCTCAATTATTGGAGCCGATCATGGCTGTAGAAGTAGTTACTCCTGAAGAGTATACAGGACCTGTTACAGGTGACTTAAACCGTAGAAGAGGTTTGATGAAAGGAATGGATACTAAGGGTGTTTCTTCTGTGATCAAGTCATCCGTTCCATTGTCAGAATTGTTTGGCTATGTAACAGATTTGAGAACCATTTCATCCGGTAGGGCATCTGCCTCACTTACTTTCTCACATTATGACCCTGTTCCTAACAATATTGCCGAGGCTATTATTGCTAAAGTAAAAGGGGAGAAGGCTTAAAATAATCGAACATGAATCAAAAAATCAGAATAAAATTAAAGTCATACGATCATAGCCTGGTGGACAAGTCATCAGAGAAAATCGTGAAAGCTGTAAAATCTACAGGTGCAGTGGTTGTGGGTCCTATTCCACTTCCAACGAAAAAAGAGAAATTTACTGTTTTGAAATCTCCACACGTGAATAAAAAAGCGAGAGAGCAATTTCAGTTGTGTACTTATAAGAGATTAGTTGATATCTACTCTAATAGTTCTAAAACAGTAGACGCATTGATGAAAATCGAACTTCCAAGTGGAGTTGATGTAGAAATCAAGGTGTGATCTAACTGCTTCATACGAGTAAAAAACCTATACCGGAAACGGTATAGGTTTTTTTTTGAACAAATTTTTTGTTTTAATTTTTCCTCGACTTGAAATTTTCAACTGTTCCCTCGGATTTACTAAGCTAATTGTTTGAAAATATTCATGTTGCAGTTTGTTACCTGAAATTAAATTGCTAACTTTGCAATCCTTTAAAGGGGACAGGTGTGTATACACTTGTGAATCATTGTATATCATATATCCAAAGATGTCTGGAATAATAGGTAAGAAAATCGGAATGACTAGTATTTTTAGTGCCGATGGACGAAATGTCGCATGCACGTTAATAGAAGCTGGTCCTTGCGTAGTTACGCAAGTAAAAAATGTTGAAACAGACGGGTACAACGCTGTACAGTTGTCTTATGGTGAGCGTAAAGAAAAAATACGCCTAAGCCATTAATCGGCCATTTTAAAAAGGCCGGTACAACTCCAAAGCAGAAAGTTGTTGAGTTTAGGGATTTCAGAGTGGAATTCGAAGGTCAGGTTGACATGGGTAAAACCGTGGTATCTGACAAGATCTTTGTTGAGGGCGATTTTATTGATGCCATAGGAACATCCAAAGGAAAAGGTTTCCAGGGTGTTGTTAAGCGTCATGGTTTTGCTGGTGTTGGTGGGGCCACTCATGGTCAGCACAACAGACAACGTCATCCAGGTTCTATCGGTGCTTGCTCTTGGCCCTCAAGGGTTTTTAAAGGCATGAGAATGGCAGGAAGAACCGGTGGTAACAGGGTCAAAGTACTTAACTTAAAAGTACTTAAAATATATCCTGAAAAGAACTTGCTATTAGTTAGTGGTTCTATACCGGGAGCCAAAAATTCTTTTGTGATTCTAGAGAAGTAATAAGATGGAATTAGCAATATTAAAACAAACCGGTGAAGAAACCGGAAGGAAGATCACGCTCTCTGAAGATATTTTCGCCATAGAGCCGAATGATCATGCCATATACTTGGATGTAAAACAGTATTTGGCCAATAGAAGACAAGGAACGCATAAATCTAAGGAAAGAGCCGAGATTGCTGGTTCTACCAAAAAGATTAAAAAGCAAAAAGGTACAGGTAGTGCTCGAGCAGGTTCTATCAAATCTCCAATTTTCAGAGGAGGAGGAAGAGTATTTGGACCAAAACCGAGAGACTATTCTTTCAAGTTAAATAAGAAATTGAAGCAGGTTGCCAGAAAATCTGCCTTGACTTACAAAGCCAAAGAAAACGGCTTGGTAATTTTAGAAGATTTGGTTTTTGATGCACCTAAGACCAAAGATTACATCAACTTATTGGCTAAATTATCTTTATCAGATAAAAAGACTTTGTTAGTGGTTGGTGAAAATAATCCAAATGTTTATTTGTCTTCCAGGAATGTACAAAAAGCTAAAGTAAGGGTATTCAGTGAGTTAAACACTTACGAACTTCTTGATGCTGATAGTTTAGTTCTTTGCGAAGGTGCAGTAAGTAAGTTAGAAACCCTTTTATCGAAGTAAAATCATGGATATATTAAAAAGACCTTTAATTACAGAAAAGATCTCAGCCATGAATGAACGTGGGGTATATGGATTTGTAGTTGAAAAAACTGCGAAAAAGCCTCAAATAAAAGATGCTGTAGAGAAAATGTACGGTGTCAAGGTGGTTGAAGTACGCACCATGCGCTATGCTGCAAAGAAAAAGACTAGGTACACCAAAGCAAAGATTGTTTCTGGTTATACCAACACTTTTAAAAAGGCAATGGTACAGGTAGCAGAAGGAGAAATCATTGATTTTTACGGAGAAATTTAATTGAATCAGAGCAATGGCAGTTAAAAAATTAAAACCTGTAACTCCTGGTACCCGTTTTAGAGTGGCGCCTTCATTTGATGAAATCACCACATCTAAGCCGGAGAAAAGCCTTTTGGCACCTTTGAAGAAAAGCGGTGGCAGGAACCATAGTGGTAAAATGACCTCCAGGTATCTTGGAGGAGGACATAAAAAAAGACTTAGGATTGTCGATTTCAAAAGAAATAAAGAAGGCATTCCTGCAGTAGTAAAAACAATAGAATACGATCCAAACAGAACGGCAAGGATAGCCTTGTTGTTTTACAAGGATGGTTCTAAAGCATATATGATTGCTCCTGAGGGACTTGAAGTTGGCCAGACAGTAATTACTGGTGAAGGCGCAAGTCCGGAAGTAGGCAATACTTTGTATTTGAAAGATATTCCTTTGGGTACAATCATTCATAACATTGAGCTTAAGCCTGGTAAAGGTGGCGCCATGGCCAGAAGTGCAGGTGGATATGCACAACTTTTGGCTAGGGAAGGAAAATACGTTACCCTAAAATTGCCTTCTGGCGAAATGAGAGTAGTTTTGGGTTCATGTAAAGCTACAATTGGTACTGTTTCAAATGGTGACCACATGAATGTAGTACTAGGAAAAGCCGGTCGTAAGAGATGGCTGGGAAGAAGACCTCGTACTAGAGGTGTGGCGATGAACCCTGTAGATCACCCAATGGGTGGTGGTGAAGGCCGTTCTTCAGGTGGTCATCCAAGATCTAGAACAGGCTTGTTGTCTAAGGGCAAGAAAACCCGTTCGCCTAAAAAGTACTCCAATAAATTTATCATTAGCAGAAGAACTAAGTAAACATGGCACGTTCGTTAAAAAAAGGCCCATATATAGAGCACCATTTGTTAAAAAAGTGGATGTCATGAACGAATCTGGGAAGAAATCTGTGATCAAAACCTGGTCAAGGAGGTCAATGATTTCTCCGGATTTTGTAGGACTAACCTTTGCAGTGCATAATGGAAACAAGTTTATCCCGGTATTTGTGACTGACAATATGGTTGGACACAAACTAGGTGAATTTGCACCTACTAGGAATTTCCGTGGACACATTGCCAAAAAAGATAAAGGAAAGAGATAATCATGGAAGCTATAGCAAAATTAAACAATGTTCCTACCTCTCCCAGAAAGATGCGTCTGGTTGCGGATCTAGTAAGGGGAAAAAAGTTGGTCAGGCATTAAGCATCTTGAAATTTACGCCTAATCATGGATCTATCAGGCTTGAGAAATTATTGTTATCCGCTATTGCCAACTGGCAAGCGAAAAACCCTGATGAAAAGCTTGAAGATGCCGATTTGTATATAAAGACCATCTCTGTAGATGGAGGTAGGATGTTAAAAAGGCTTAGACCTGCACCTCAGGGTAGAGCTCATAGAATCCGTAAAAGATCAAATCATGTAACGCTAGTAGTAGACTCCGTAGAAGGAGATGTTACCGCTGATATTGTTGAATCAAATGAAAAAGTAAACTAAAATATGGGACAAAAAGTTAACCCAATTGGTTTAAGGCTTGGTATCATTAAGGGGTGGGACTCTAACTGGTATGGAGGACGCGATTTCGCTGATAAGCTTTATGAAGACCAGAATATCAGAAAGTACGTCTTTGCCAGAATACCCAAAGGAGGTATTTCCAAGGTAATTATTGAAAGGACTCTAAAGAGGATTACCCTTACCATCCAAACTGCTCGACCTGGTGTAGTTATTGGTAAAGGAGGATCTGAGGTAGACAAGCTTAAGGAAGAACTTAAGAAGATTACAGATAAGGATATTCAAATCAACATATTTGAAATCAAACGTCCTGAATTAGATGCTAAGTTGGTTGGTGAATCCATTGCACAGCAATTGGAAGCTAGGATTTCTTTTAGGAGAGCGATGAAGCAATCCATAGCTGCTACCATGAGAGTAGGAGCTGAAGGAATTAAAGTTAAACTTTCCGGAAGATTAGGTGGTGCTGAAATGGCCAGATCTGAAATGTACAAAGAAGGTAGAATTCCATTGCACACCATTCGTGCAGACGTGGATTATGCGCTTTCCGAAGCACAAACAGTCTATGGTAAAATAGGTATCAAAGTTTGGATTTTCAAAGGTGAAGTATACGGTAAAAGAGACTTGTCTCCAAATGCCGGGCTAAGCAATGATTCCAAAGGAAATGCTCCTTCAGGCAACAGAAGAAGAAGAGAAGGTGGGCTAAGAGAAGAAAAAGAAACAACTAAAAATCCTTAACTGAGCAATCATGTTACAGCCAAGAAGAACGAAATTTAGAAAAATGCATAAAGGGAGGATCAAAGGAATTGCCCAAAGAGGTCATACTTTGGCCTTTGGTAATTTTGGCATCAAATCCCTTGAGCCTGGATGGATCACTTCGAGACAAATAGAAGCTGCCCGTATTGCAATGACAAGAGCAATGAAAAGGGAAGGACAAGTTTGGATCCGAATATTTCCAGATAAACCGATCACTAAAAAGCCTGCAGAGGTAAGGATGGGTAAAGGTAAAGGAGCTCCTGAATACTGGGTGGCAGTTATCAAGCCAGGAACAATCCTTTTTGAAGCTACCGGTGTTTCTGTGGAAGTTGCACAGGAAGCCCTTAGATTAGCGCAACAAAAGCTTCCTGTAAGTACAAAATTTATCGTACGTAGAGATTACGTTGGATCATAAGCTGATGAAAAATTCTGAAATCAACGCTCTAAATGAGAGCGAATTAAAATCCCGCATTGAAGCGGAGAGGGAGAACTTGACAAAATTACGTTTTGCTCATGCTATATCCCCTATAGAGAATCCAAATAGAATAAGAGAATCAAGGCGTTTGGTTGCTAGGTTGAATACATTTTTACGAGCCAAACAACTAGCTAAATAAGAAACAAAATGGCTACTACAGATAGAAACCTTCGTAAAGAAAGAATAGGAAAGGTAGTTAGCAACAAAATGGATAAATCCATAACCGTAGCGGTAGAGCGTAGAGTAAAACACCCTATTTACGGTAAATTTGTTGGTAAAACTACCAAATTCATGGCTCATGACGAAAACAATGATTGTAAGCAAGGAGACTTGGTTAAAATCAGTGAGACTCGTCCGCTGAGTAAGAACAAACGTTGGAGATTGGTTGAAATAATAGAAAGGGCATTATAAATCATGATACAGCAAGAATCCAGATTAAGTGTTGCGGATAATTCAGGTGCAAAAGAAGTACTTGTCATCCGTGTTTTGGGAGGAACCAAAAGAAGGTATGCCTCTATTGGAGACAAGGTTGTAGTCACTGTGAAATCAGCCCTATCATCCAGTAATATGAAAAAAGGTACCGTTTCTAAAGCGGTAATTGTAAGGACCAAAAAAGAAGTCCGAAGAAAAGATGGTTCGTATATTCGATTTGAAGACAATGCGGCTGTGCTTTTAAACAACAATGACGAACCTAGAGGAACCCGTATTTTTGGCCCAGTTGCCAGGGAACTTAGGGAAAAGCAGTTTATGAAAATTGTATCGTTAGCCCCTGAAGTATTGTAATCATGGAAAGAAAATTTAATAAACAACCAAAATTGCATATCAAAACCGGAGATACCGTATTGGTTATCGCAGGAGATGATAAAGGCAACAAAGGTAAGATCCTTTCTGTTGACCGAGCCAAAAGAAGAGCAATCGTAGAAGGTTTGAATATGGTAACCAAACATATTAAACCAACCACCAACTCTCCTCAAGGCGGTATAGAAAAGAAAGAGGCGCCCATCCATATCAGTAATCTTAAGTTGGTTGATCCTAAAAGTGGAGAAGCTACTAGAATTGGCAGAAAAAAGGATGAGGACGGAAAATTAGTAAGGTACTCTAAGAAAACCGGGGAGGTGATCAATGGCTAAACCTAGATTAAAAGAAAAATTCGATAGCGAAATCAAATCTGAATTGAAAGAAAAATTTCAATTTCAGAGTGTGATGGAAGTTCCTAAGTTGACCAAAATTGTATTGAATAAAGGTATTGGTGCAGCTGTAGCAGATAAAAAACTCGTAGATCAAGGTGTTGAAGAACTTACTTTGATTACCGGTCAGAGAGCTGTTGCAACCAAAGCCAAAAATTCTATCTCTAACTTTAAATTGAGAGATGGAATGCCTATCGGTGCAAAAGTGACGCTTAGAGGGTATAAAATGTATGAATTCCTTGATCGTTTGGTAAGCATTGCGCTTCCAAGGGTGAGGGATTTTAAAGGCATTTCTGACAAAGGATTTGATGGCAGAGGAAATTATACTTTGGGTGTAACAGAACAAATTATTTTCCCTGAAATCAGTATTGAGAAAGTCAACAGAATTTCTGGTATGGACATCACTTTGGTGACTACCGCAAAAACTGATGAAGAGGCACATGCATTGTTGAAGTCTCTTGGAATGCCATTCGTTAATAACAATAAAGAAGAATAATCATGGCAAGAGAATCGATTAAAGCCCGCGAAAGAAAAAGAGAACGCATGGTGGCCAAGTATGCCCATAAGCGCGCGGAACTTAAAGCAGCAGGTGACTACGAAGCTTTGGATAAACTTCCAAAAAATGCTTCACCAGTAAGACTTCACAATCGTTGCAAACTTACCGGCCGTCCGAAAGGATATATGAGAAAATTTGGCATCAATCGGGTTACTTTTAGAGAAATGGCTTCTGCTGGTAAAATTCCGGGTGTAACCAAGTCTAGCTGGTAAAAATTATATAATAGTTTTTATTCTTAATTTCATTGTGTAACTTTGCAGGCCCGTTAGGGTTTTGTAGTTAGACTAATACAAATATGACTGATCCAATAGCTGATTATCTAACCAGGTTGAGGAATGCCATCAAGGCAGCTCACCGGATAGTAGAAATACCTGCTTCAAACATGAAAAAAGAACTTACTAAAGTTCTTCATGAAAAAGGGTACATTCAGAATTATAAATTTGTTGAGGATGGACCACAGGGAACTATCAAAATAGCCCTGAAGTACAATCCTCAAACAAAGGTTAATTCTATTGTTAATCTTACAAGAGTAAGTAAGCCAGGTTTAAGAAAATATGTAGATAAAGAATCTCTTCCTAGAGTAATTAATGGTTTGGGAATCGCAATTCTTTCTACGTCAAAAGGAGTGATGACTGACAAAGAAGCCCGAGTTGAAGGAATTGGTGGCGAAGTGCTTTGTTACGTTTACTAATAAATTGATATGTCTAGAATAGGTAAAAAACCGATAAATCTACCTGCGGGTGTGACTGTAGACGTTGCTGATCATAATCAGATAACTGTTAAAGGTCCCAAAGGTACGCTGACTCAGGATGTTCATCCTGATTTTGAAGTAGAAAATAAAGAAGGTAACTTGGTCATTAGTAGACCAACGGACTCGAAACGCCACAAATCATTGCATGGACTTTATCGTTCATTGCTAAACAACATGGTGATAGGTGTAAGCGAAGGTTACAAAAAGAATTGGAACTGGTAGGTGTGGGTTATAAAGCCGCAAATCAAGGTCAAATTCTTGAGCTTTCTCTGGGATATTCACATAACATCTTTTTGATGGTCCCTGATGAAGTTGCTGTCAAAACAGAAACCCCTAAAGGTAAAAACCCTTTGGTTACTTTAGAGAGTATCGACAAGGAATTAATAGGTCAGGTAGCTGCTAAAATAAGATCACTACGTAAAGTTGAGCCTTTCAAAGGTAAAGGTGTAAGGTTTGTAGGAGAAATTATTAGACGTAAAGCTGGTAAAACTGCCGCTAAAAAATAATTAGAAGATGGCTTTCAAGAAAAAAACTAGAAGACTGAGAATTAAGAGAGGTATCCGAAGGAAAATTTCAGGTACTGATGCCAGGCCAAGACTTTCTGTGTTCAAAAGTAATACAGGAATATACGCACAATTGATTGACGATTTGAAAGGTCAAACTCTTGCAGCAGCTTCATCCAAAGAGTTGGGTGCTAAAAAGAATGTAAACGTATCTGTTTCTAAAGAAGTTGGTAAAAAATTAGCTGAGAAAGCTGTTTCCAATGGGTTGAACGAAGTTGTTTTTGACAGAAGTGGATATCTTTATCATGGAAATGTAAAAGCTTTGGCAGAAGGTGCCAGAGAAGGAGGCCTTAAATTTTAATCATTATGTCCCAAGTAAGTAAAAGACCCATCAGGGCTACAGATACAGAATTAACCGAAAAAGTTGTTGCCATTAATCGTGTAGCAAAGGTTGTGAAAGGTGGACGTAGATTCTCCTTTTCTGCAATCGTTGTTGTTGGTGATGGTAACGGAGTAGTTGGTTATGGCTTAGGTAAAGCCAATGAGGTAACAGATGCCATAACCAAAGGTATAGAAGATGCTAAGAAGAATTTGATTAAAGTTCCATTGCTTAAAGGTACTATCCCGCACGAACAGTTGGGTAAGTATGGCGGCGGATTGGTTTTGATTAAACCTGCAGCCCCTGGTACTGGAGTTTTGGCCGGTGGTTCTATGCGTGCCGTATTGGAAAGTGCTGGTTACACAGACATCCTTGCCAAGTCTAAAGGTTCTTCCAACCCACATAATGTGGTAAAAGCGACCATAGAAGCGCTTATGAAATTGAGAGATGCTATTGCTGTTTCTCAACAGAGAAGGGTAAAAATTTCTAAAGTTTTTAACGGTTAGGAAAATGGCAAAACTACAAATCACTCAAATACGGAGTACAATCAATAGACCAAAATCCCAAAAAGCTACCATTACGGCTTTAGGATTAGGCAAGATCAACAAAACTGTAGAGAAAGAGAATACTCCGCAGTTACAAGGTATGATCCAAAAAATTAGCCATCTAGTTAAGGTACAAGAAGTTTAAAATTGACTGACTTTACAGTTGTTCAATTTTTAAACCAATCGAAAATCTAAGTAAAATGAAATTACATACATTAAAACCAGCGGAAGGCTCCACAAAAACCAGAAAAAGGATCGGTAGAGGTCAGGGTTCTGGAAGAGGAGGTACATCCACTAAAGGTCATAAAGGTGCGAAATCCAGATCTGGTTACAAAACCAAACTAGGTTTTGAAGGTGGTCAAATGCCTTTACAACGTAGGGTACCAAAATTTGGATTTACGAATCACAATAGGGTTGCCTATCAAGCCGTAAATCTTGATACTATCCAAGAATTGGCTGCTAAGCTTAATATTGAGAGTATAGATTTTGATGTTTTACATGAAAATGGCTTAGTTTCCAAAAAGATCTTGTAAAAGTCCTAGGAAGAGGCGAACTTACTTCAAAAATAAATGTAAGTGCCCACAGTTTCTCTGCTAGTGCCATAGCGGCGATTGAAAAAGTTGGAGGATCTGTAAATAAGATTTAATACATGAAAAAGTTTATTACAACAGTAAAGAACATCTTTTCGATTGAGGATTTAAGAATCAGAATCTTAAATACAATTGGTTTGCTAATTGTTTTTAGAATTGGATCCTTTGTCGTCTTACCAGGTGTTGATCCAAGTCGCCTTGGAGAGGCTGCCACTGGTATATTCGGATTGATTGATACCTTTTTAGGTGGTTCTTTCAGTAGGGCGTCCATCTTTGGCTTGGGTATTATGCCCTATATATCTGCTTCAATTGTTTTGCAATTGTTGACTGTTGGCGTACCCTATTTTCAAAAATTACAAAAGGAAGGTGAATCCGGAAGAAAGCGGATCAATCAGATTACCAGAGTGTTAACCATCCTAATTACTTTGGCTCAGGGAGTTGGTTATATTACTGCTACTATTCCTGATGAAGCCATTGTTATTAACAAAACGCTTTTCATGACATCTGCTCTTATTTTATTAACTGCAGGAACGATGTTCTGTATGTGGATAGGTGAGAAGATTACTGAAAAGGGAATTGGAAATGGTATCTCTATGTTGATTATGATTGGTATCATATCGGCCTTACCCGGAGCCATTATCTCTGAAAGTTTGTCTAAAGGTGGCGGAGGTATCTTATTATTACTTCTAGAAGCTGTGATTCTATTCTTTGTTGTAGTAGGTGTTGTAGCACTTACAGAAGCAGTAAGGAGAATCCCGGTGCAATATGCCAAGCAAGTAGTGGGAGGTAAAGTGTATGGCGGTCAACGTCAATATATCCCCATTAAAGTCAATGCTTCCGGTGTTATGCCCATTATCTTTGCCCAGTCTCTGATGTTTTTACCTGCCTTGATTGCTCAAATTTGGGCAGAAGACAGTGATATAGCATCTTATATTGGCACAACCTTTAGTGATTTCACTTCCTGGCAATACAATCTTGTCTTTGCTGTAATGATCATACTTTTCACCTTTTTCTATACTGCAATTACCGTAAACCCGGAACAGATTGCTGAGGATATGAAAAGAAATGGCGGCTTTGTTCCAGGTATCAAACCCGGGGGACCTACTGCTGACTTCATTGACAATATTATTTCTAGGATTACTTTGCCCGGATCCATTTTATTAGCACTTGTTGCAATTATGCCGGCTTTTGCCATCATTGCAGGGGTGAGTAGTGAGTTTGCCCAATTTTATGGAGGTACCTCACTGTTGATTATGGTTGGAGTTATCTTGGATACACTTCGTCAGATTGAAAGTTATCTGTTGATGAGACATTACGAAGGCATGATGAAAAGTGGAAACATGAAAAATGATCCTTCAAGTTATGCAGTGGCTTAAATATGATACAGTTTAAGTCTGAAGAAGAAATTGAAATAATTAAGGAAAGTGCGCTGATTTTAGGAAAAGCGCACGGTGAAGTAGCCAAACATGTGAAAGAAGGGGTAAAGACCTCTTTTTTAGATAAAATTGCTGAAGAATATATCCGGGATAATAAAGCCATTCCATCCTTTAAAGGATACAATGGTTTCCCGGCTTCACTTTGTATTTCTGTGAATGAAGTAGTTGTTCATGGATTTCCAAGTCAATATCAATTGAAAGATGGCGATATAATCTCAATAGATTGTGGAGTCTTTCACCAAGGTTTTCATAGCGATTCCGCTTATACTTACCCTGTTGGTGAAGTTTCTCCCAAAACGATTGCACTTTTAAAAGCTACAAAGGAATCCCTTTATTTAGGGATAGAAAAAGCGGTTTTTGGTAACCGTGTAGGTGATATCGGTAATGCAATACAAAAATTTGTAGAGGCAAAAGGATATACTGTTGTTAGAGAATTAGTTGGTCATGGAGTTGGTAAGCAGCTGCACGAATCACCTGAAGTACCCAATTGGGGAAAAAGAGGTAGTGGCGCTAAGCTTAAAGCGGGGATGGTTATAGCAATAGAGCCAATGGTTAATCTAGGAACCCGTAATGTTGTTCAAGAACGAGATGGTTGGACCATCAGAACTGCTGATAGAAAGCCTTCTGCTCATTATGAACATACTGTTGCTATCCTAGAAGATAGAACTGAAATCTTAACAACACATCGTTTTATAGAAGAGAATTATAAATTTTAATTATGGCTAAACAAGCATCTATTGAACAGGACGGTACCATCGTAGAAGCATTGTCTAATGCAATGTTTAAGGTGGAACTTGAGAATGGTCACCAATTGATTGCACATATTTCCGGCAAGATGCGGATGAACTACATCAAAATTTTGCCCGGGGATAAAGTTAAGTTAGAAATGTCCCCTTATGATCTTACAAAAGGTAGAATTGTCTATCGATACAAGTAAGGTAGGGAGCGATTAAGGAGTATCAAATAGGAAAATTAGTATTGATATGAAAGTTAAAGCATCTATTAAGAAAAGAAGTGCTGACTGTAAAGTGATCCGACGAAAAGGGAAGCTTTATGTCATCAACAAAAAAATCCGAAGTTTAAACAAAGACAAGGTTAAATACTATGGCTAGAATTGCAGGTGTCGATATACCGGACAATAAACGTGGTGTAATAGGCCTTACCTATATTTTTGGTATCGGCAGAAGTACGGCTAAAGCCATACTAGATAAAGCAGGTATTTCTTTAGACAAGAAAGCCGGAGAGTGGACAGATGATGAATCTACTGCTATCAGGAACATCATTTCTGAAGAATTCAAGACTGAAGGTGTACTTAAATCTGAAGTACAGTTGAGTATCAAGAGGTTGATGGACATTGGTTGTTACAGAGGTTTGAGACACAGAAAAGGACTTCCTGTTCGTGGTCAAAAAACCAAAAACAACGCTAGAACCAGAAAAGGTAAGAGAAAAACTGTTGCCAACAAGAAGAAAGCGACTAAATAAATCCTGACATAGATTATGGCTCAGAAAAGAAACGAAAAGACAAAGGCTAAGAAGCGGGTTGTTAAAGTTGAAGCTGTGGGACAGGCCCATATCAAAGCTTCTTTCAACAATATCATTATTTCCATCACCAACAATTCAGGACAAGTGATTTCTTGGGCTTCTGCTGGTAAGATGGGATTCAGGGGTTCTAAAAAGAACACTCCTTATGCTGCTCAAATGGCTGCTCAAAACTGTGGGCAGGTTGCGTATGACCTCGGTCTGAGGAAGATCGAAGTATTTGTAAAAGGTCCTGGAGCAGGTAGAGAATCTGCTATCAGAACACTACAAAATGTAGGATTGGATGTAACTACCATTACTGATGTTACCCCACTACCTCACAACGGTTGTCGTCCTCCAAAACGCAGAAGAGTTTAATTTAAAGAAAATATAGCATGGCTAGATATAGAGGTCCAAAAGCAAAAATTGCCAGAAAATTTGGCGAGCCCATTGAAGGGCAAAGCAAAGTGCTTCAAAAGAAAAATTATCCTCCGGGAATGCATGGCAGAGGAAGACGTAAAAAACAGTCTGAATTTGCTATCCAATTGATGGAGAAACAAAAGGCTAAATACATCTATGGTGTATTGGAAAGACAATTTGCTAAAATGTTCGATATCGCTTCTAGGAAAAAAGGCGTTACCGGTGAAAATTTGTTGCAATTGTTGGAAGGCCGTTTGGATAACTCGGTTTATAGACTAGGAATTGCTCCAACTAGAAGAGGAGCACGTCAGTTGGTATCTCACAAACATATTCTTGTGAATGGTACCGTTGTAAATATTCCATCTTTTCAGTTGAAGCCAGGTGATGTTGTTGCAGTAAGAGAGAAATCTAAATCATTAGAAGCAATAACCGAAAGTTTAAGAGGCAAAGGAACAACCAGATTCAGTTGGTTGGAATGGGACAATACGTCCCTAAGTGGTAAGTTTGTAAGTGTTCCCTTAAGAGAAGATATTCCTGAGAACATCAAAGAACAGCTTATCGTTGAATTGTACTCTAAGTAATCATTTACATTCCTATAAAAAGAATAAAAGATATGTCCATATTAGCATTTCAAATGCCAGAGAAAGTGGTAATGGAAAAAGCAGACGATTTTCACGGACTGTTTACCTTTAAGCCACTTGAAAAAGGGTACGGGGTTACCATCGGAAATGCCCTCAGAAGGATTCTTTTGTCTTCACTGGAAGGATATGCTATTACAGCCGTTAAATTACCCGGTGTAGTGCATGAATTTTCCAGTATTGAGGGAGTGGTTGAAGACGTTACAGATATTATCCTTAACCTTAAGCAGGTTAGATTTAAAAAGATCCATGATGCCATTGATAATAAAATTACAGTGGAAGTCAAAAATCAGGATGTTTTTACAGCAGGTGATATTGCCAAATACACAACCTCTTTTGAAGTTTTGAATCCTGATTTGGTCATATGTCACTTGGATAAATCAAAGAGTCTCGAAATAGAACTTACAATCGATAAAGGCAGAGGATATCTTCCCGCAGAAGAGTCCAAGCCTAAAGAACAGATTTATGGTACTATTTCAGTTGATGCTGTTTTTACTCCTATTAAGAATGTAAAATACAGAATCGAAAATACCAGGGTAGAGCAAAAGACTGACTATGAACAATTAATCATGGAAGTTAGCACTGATGGATCGATACATCCTGAAAAAGCCCTACAAGAATCTGCCAAGATATTGATTCAACACTTCATGTTGTTTTCTGATCAAACAATGGTTATTGATGCTCCGGGAAGTGGTGCAATCGAACCAATTGATGAGGAATACCTTCACATGAGGAAATTGCTTAAAACTTCTTTGAGCGATTTGGATCTTTCTGTCAGAGCTTACAATTGTTTGAAAGCTGCTGACGTGAAAAGTCTGGGAGATCTTGCCAAACTTGAAATTTCTGACATGATGAAATTCAGGAACTTTGGTAAGAAATCTTTGGCAGAATTGGAACAACTAATCCAGGAAAAAGGCTTGACCTTCGGTATGGATCTGTCTAAGTATAAACTTGATGAAGAATAATTAAAAATGAGACACGGTAAGAAATTTAACCATTTGGGTAGAACCGCCTCACATAGAAAGGCCATGCTTTCGAATATGGCCAAGTCTCTTTTGGAACACAAGCGTATCAGTACCACCCTTGCCAAAGCCAAAGAGTTGAGGAAATATATCGAACCTTTGATTACTAAAGCCAAAGAAGATACTACCCACAATAGAAGGATAACATTTAGCTATCTTAGAAATAAGGAAGCTATTAAACTTCTTTTTGGAGAAGTAGTAGAAAAAGTTGGTAACCGTCCTGGTGGATATACAAGGATTATTAAAACAGGTTTTAGATTGGGTGATAATGCTGAAATGTGTATCATCGAATTGGTTGATTTCAACGAATTAATGTTGAAAGAAGACAAACCTGTTAAGAAAGCTAGTAGAAGAAGTAGAAGAGGTTCCGGTAAAGGAACATCAGAAGCTGCTCCTACAACTGAAGCTAAGGATAGTCCCGAAGCTGAAAAGGCGCCTGAAGCAGATGCTTCTGCGGATGTTTCAGATGATAAGACTGAAAATAAGGATGAAGATAAAAAAGCAGAGTAATCTAATCTATGCTATTCTTTCTTTAATATTTAATAGGGATTGGACTTTTTGTTCAGTCCCTTTTTTTATATCCTTTTCGCCGAAAGCTTTCTACAAATTAGAAAATTCTTAAATTTGCATAGCAAAATTTGATATGAAAAAGAAAAAAGCAATACTTCTTTTAGCTGATGGTACTGTATTTACTGGAAGCCTTGTTGGGAGCCATGGCACCAATGGAGGTGAAATCTGTTTCAATACAGGGATGACCGGCTATCAAGAGATTTATACTGACCCATCCTATACAGGGCAAATTATTGTCAATACCACACCCCATATTGGAAATTACGGTGTGATTGATGAAGAAGCAGAATCCGATGCACCTTTGATCGCTGGAATTGTTGTCAATGACTTCTCTAATGTATACAGTAGGTTGGATGCAAAATCTTCTCTTCAGGAATACCTTGAAAATCATAACATTACCGGTATTGCCGATGTAGATACACGAAAATTGGTAAGACATATTCGGTCCAAAGGAGCAATGAATGCCATCATTAGCTCTGAATATGAAGATGTAGAAAGTCTTAAGGCCGAATTGGAAAAGGTTCCGGATATGAATGGGCTTGAACTATCTTCCACTGTTTCTACCAAAAGTCCCTACTTTGTAGGGGATCCTGATTCCTCCATCAAAATCGCTTGTGTAGATTATGGCATCAAACGTAATATTTTACGTTGCTTAGTAGAAAGAGGAATTTACTGTCAGGTTTATCCTGCCAAAACCAGCTTTCAGGAAATGGAACAATGGAATCCGGATGCTTATTTCCTTTCCAATGGACCCGGAGATCCTGCAGTTATGGAATACGCTGTTGATACCACCAAAGAAATTCTAGCTTTGGGCAAACCACTTTTCGGTATTTGCCTTGGCCATCAAATTCTGGCAAGAGCTTGTGGTGTAGGTACTTATAAAATGCATCATGGCCACCGTGGCCTCAATCATCCAATCAAAAATATTTTGACCGGGAAAAGCGAAATTACCTCTCAAAATCATGGATTTGTGGTGAATAAAGATGATATTGAAAACAATAAAGAATTGGAAATCACCCATTACCACTTAAATGATGGTACGGTTGCAGGTATTAAACTAAAAAATAAACCCGCATTTTCCGTTCAATATCACCCTGAGAGTTCTCCGGGCCCCCATGATTCAAGGTATTTATTTGATCAATTTATTTCACAAATTCAGAAATAATTCATTAACCTTTATATTGATATGACATTAATTCAATCGATCCACGCAAGACAAATTTTAGACTCCCGTGGTAACCCTACTGTAGAAGTAGATGTTTTTACTGAAACCGGTGCCTTTGGTAGGGCAGCTGTTCCTAGTGGCGCTTCAACCGGTGTTCACGAAGCTGTTGAGCTAAGAGACAATGACAAAGATGTTTATATGGGCAAAGGTGTGCTAAAAGCCGTTGCTAATGTAAATGATGTTATCGCTCCTGAACTTATCGGCTTTGATATTTTTGAGCAAAACCAAATTGACGAAATCATGTTGAGCCTAGATGGTACCAACAATAAGTCAAAGCTTGGAGCTAACGCAATATTGGGTGTTTCCCTAGTAGTAGCTAAGGCTGCAGCCATGGAGTCCGGACAGCCTCTTTACAGGTATATTGGTGGAGTGAATGCAAATACACTTCCTGTGCCAATGATGAACATCTTAAATGGAGGTTCACACGCTGATAATGCCATCGATTTTCAAGAATTTATGGTTATGCCTGCAGGTGCTTCTTCTTTCTCTGAGTCTTTGAGAATGGGTACTCAGATTTTTCATAACCTAAAAGCTGTCTTGAAAGCAAAAGGTTTAAGTACAAACGTTGGCGATGAGGGTGGATTTGCTCCTAACTTACGCTCAAATGTTGAAGCTGTTGAGGTAGTACTTCAAGCCATTGAAAAGGCAGGTTTTAGACCAGGTGAAGATGTTTTTATTGCCATGGATGCTGCTTCTTCTGAATTTTACGATGAAGAGAAAGGACTTTATGTTTTCAAAAAATCTACCGGAGATGAGTTGACTTCTTCTCAAATGGCGGATTACTGGAAAGATTGGGTAAGCAAATACCCTATCAAATCTATTGAAGATGGAATGCAAGAAGATGACTGGGAAGGATGGAAACTAATGACAGAATATGTTGGTGACAAAATTCAGATCGTAGGTGATGACTTGTTTGTTACCAATGTAGATAGATTGCAGAAAGGTATTGATGAAAATATCGCAAATGCTCTATTGGTTAAAGTAAATCAAATCGGTTCTTTAACAGAAACCATCAATGCAGTAGATTTGTGTCATAGAAATAAATACAAATCTGTTATGTCTCACCGTTCCGGTGAAACTGAAGATTCTACCATTGCAGACCTTGCCGTGGCATTGAATACAGGACAAATTAAAACCGGTTCTGCTTCTAGGTCTGACAGAATGGCCAAGTACAACCAGTTGTTGAGAATTGAAGAACAATTGGGCGATTCAGCTTACTTCCCGGGTTTGAAATTTTAAACCTTAGTAGAAATAAATAATTAACCTTTTCAGGGACCTCCTGAAAAGGTTTTTTTGCATTGATTTCAACAGGTAAATTTCAGAGGACCATAACTGTAATTTTTAATTTGTCCAGTTTGGTCTTTGGAATTAAGAAAATTGGTTTGGCTCAATTAACAATTTACAAGCAGTTTTAACCGTTTACATGATGGGTTCGATTAGTCATTTGTCTTTTCAGAGTTCAATTTAAAGAATGGAATCTCGTTATTTTCGAGTACCTTGAAGAAAGGATTGTATTTCTTTTGATATATTTGTACAAACATTGAAGCAGATTATGGCCAAATATTTAAAGTATACCAAAAACTTCTACTTCGTTTTTACCGTTTTATTCATTACTTGGATGGTTTTTATTGATAGCAATGATATCATCAGTCAATTTAAACTTCGTTCTAAATTAAATGAACTTGAAAAGCAAAAGGAATTTTATCAAGAACGAAAGGAGAAAATCCAAATTGAGCGAGAGGAATTATTAAGCAATTTTGAGCTGCTTGAAAAATTTGCCCGTGAGCGCTATTTAATGAAAAGAAAAACGGAAGACTTATATGTCATTATGGAAGAATAAATCAGTTTTATCCGCATTTATAGCGGTTTTTTTGCTTGTTACCTTAATAATGAGGTCCATGCTCAGCGAGTTATCTATGAAGAAGATAACCCTCCCTTGTCAGATAGACTGTATTTTGGTGGGAACTTTAGTTTGCAGCTAGGCAGAATTACGTATATAGACATCTCCCCTTTGGCCGGAGCTATGATTACTGAAAAGTATTCTGCTGGTGTAGGTGCTACTTATCAGTATTACAACAATAAGAATTATATAGATGGGATGTCCCATGTTTATGGTGGTAGGATATTTAACCGGTACAATATTTTTCGTCAAATATTTCTGCATGCCGAATACGAATCCTTGAATTTGGAAGTGCCTTATTTAGATTCTAATAATGAAGTGACTTATTACAGAGAATGGGTGCCTGCATTATTTGGAGGGGCAGGTTATTTTGTGCCTTTCGGAGATAGGGGTGGAATGAATATCATGGCCTTGTATAATTTCAGTTATGACAACAAAAGGTCAAATTATAATGAACCATATGTTTTCCGTGTCGGTTTTGTATTCTAAAGTAGTAAATATAGTATGGACCCATTCTTAAGCCGATTACAAAAGGCCCACAGCCTATGCCCTGGCTGTCCTTCGCCCAAGGTCATCAATCGTTTTTTTGGTGAAGTTTTAGGACTTATGTTTCCTGAACATGCCAATGAAGTATTGAAAGATAAAGATAGTTTGCAGGTTAAATTCTCCGGGTTAAGATTGCAACTCAGTGATATTCTCAAAAAAAGTTGCGCTTCATAAGGCTGATGGAGAAGCATTGGCTTGTGAATTTTTCGATAAACTGGAGAAGGAAGTTTATGACAAATTACATGAAGATTTGGATGCCATGTATAAGGGGGATCCGGCAGCAAAGTCAAAAACTGAAATTATTCGCTGTTATCCGGGATTCTATGCAATTTCTGCCTATAGAGTAGCGCACTTGCTACATCGCTTGGGGGTTGCCTTAATACCTCGGATGATCACAGAATATGCACATAGCAAGACCGGTGTGGATATTCACCCCGGGGCAAGTATTGGAAGATTTTTTTGCATTGATCACGCCACAGGGATAGTAATTGGTGAAACCACCATTGTAGGAGATAGGGTCAAAATTTATCAAGGTGTTACGCTAGGGGCCTTGAGTGTGAAAAAAGAAGATGCTGATAAGAAAAGACATCCAACCATTGAGAACGATGTAGTTATCTATGCCGGAGCTACTATTTTGGGAGGAGATACGGTAATTGGTGAAGGAAGTGTAGTTGGGGGGAATGTTTGGCTGACGAAAAGTATTCCGGCAAAAAGTAAAATTTACTATCAAACAAAATTACTAGATGACGCCTCCAATCTCACAGATTTTTATGTGTTGAAAAGTGAAGCCTGATAATCACAACTATGAAGCTATTTGAATTAATAGGGAATACCCCTTTAATTGAACTTGAAAATATCCCTGTAAATCCTAAGGTTAAAATTTATTGCAAGCTAGAAGGGCAAAATCCCGGCGGCTCTGTAAAAGACCGTGCAGCCTACCATATGATTCAGTCTGCCTTAGATAGAGGGGAGATTACAAAAGGAGACAAATTGGTAGAAGCAACTTCCGGAAATACCGGGATAGCCTTGGCAATGGTAGCCAACCTTTTGGGGGTTGAAATGACATTGTTAATGCCCGATAACGCAACGAGAGAACGCGTGCTTTCCATGGAAGCTTATGGGGCCAAAGTTATCTTAACTCCTGCAGAAAAGTCCATTGAGTACTCCAGAACCTTGGCCGAACAAATGGTTAAGGATCAAGGCTACTTTATGCTCAATCAATTTTCTAATCCTGATAATTATTTGGCACACTACCATACTACCGGTCCGGAAATTTATGAAGCAACAAATGGAGAAATAACCCATTTTGTTTCAGCAATGGGGACGACAGGGACAATTATGGGAGTCTCCAGATTTTTAAAAGAACAAAATCCTGACATTCAAATAGTGGGGACCCAGCCTACCGAAGGTTCCAGTATCCCTGGTATTAGAAGGTGGTCACCTGAATTTTTACCTAAAATATTTGAGCCGGAAAGGGTAGACCAAGTCATTGACGTGAGCCAAGAACAAGCTACTCATATGACAAGAAGAATGGCCAAGGAAGAAGGGATTTTAGGAGGAATGAGTAGCGGTGGCGCGCTGCACGCCGCAATTGAACTATCCAAAACCTTAACTTCAGGTCTTATTGTTTGTATCACTTGTGACCGTGGTGATAGGTATTTAAGTTCCGACTTGTTCGGGTAGAGATACTTTTCTTAATACAGCTAAATATCCATTTAACTTCAAAGAACTGATTTCCTATAGATTTCTTGTTATAGAAAGCCTGAGTTTCATAAGCCAAGTCAGTACATAGTCGTATTGGAATGGTTGCATTTGTTGAGCAGATTCTTTGCTTACCGGAATAAAATCATTTGATGAACAGTTAATTTCCTCTTATCTTTTAGCCATGGAAGATTTTCTTAAAATAAAGATGGCTTGTGATCATAATACAGCCTTAAGTGTTGCCATTTTGGACAGGTTCCTTTTGTCCTATGCTACGGAAAAAGATAAGCTGGGGAAAGAGGCAGATCAAAAGCTACAGGCCTATCGGCACATTACAGATAGATTTGGTAGGCAATGGTATGACATGCTTAAATCTCAATACATAATTCATCGATTGATGAAAGATGGTGGACTCATCACCAAATACCTAAAGCATTCTACCATTAATAATCTTGAGAAAGAAAAGTTGGATTGGATGGCTTTTCAATCTGCCAATCCTTGGCGCTTTAGTTTTGCTGAAATTAAAGAGCAACCTGAAAAAGATTTTTACCAAATGGAAGATGTCTTCACAGGTGAGAATTATTTATTGTATTCCCCTTCTATAAAAGACATAATCGACAGAGACGGAGATAAAGAATTATGGTTTAACCTGATAGGCTTTAATGGTTCTTGCTGGCAAACTTACGGTCCTCTATCAGGCTATGCAAGCTTTAGTCCCGACGATATTTATTTTTCGCTACAGAGGTCAATCCAATGATTGAAGATGAAGGGGCGCTAATGGAAGACGTGCAAAAAAATCCGGTGCCATATATGATGTTGTTTGCAGGGTCTACCCAACAGCCGGTGGTGCATGAGGGAGAAACCTTGGTGATGGTAATTTCTGAAGAAAAGGCTTCTATTCCACAGGTGCAAGAGATGGAACAGGCCTTTAATATTTCCTATACAGGCGGTGTATATAGACTTGGATTGCATGAGTGGGAAGCATCGCCACACTTTGCAGTAGCCTATTACAATGAAAAAGAACAGACCATACAGGCGACAGCTTTAACTGAAAAAGGGTTTGAGGCAATCATTGATGCCTTGAATAAGTTCGGATTGAGTATGGATAAAATTGCAGATATTTATTTGCGACCTTCCATGCAGCAAACAGCCCAAGAAATTTTAAAGAAAGAAATAGAATTAATGCCGCTTGAACTTTTATTCGAACCAGATGCTGAAGAAGCATCTGATCAAGAATTGAAAAAATTGGATGAGTTGGCTAGATTGGCTGTGACGGCCATAACTTCTGAAAGAGAGCCTAATTTGGAAGCTTTGGCTGCAGAAGTTGGTATAGACCTTGAAAGTAATCGCTTTGTTGTAGAGAAAATAATCAGTGATTTAAAAGAAAAGGTCAAAAAGTAGCAGATGGGAAAACAATACAGAACCTGGATGGTCAAAAACCTGTCCAGCTTCTGATTTGTATATTGTTTTTAGCGCAGAGTTGAACCATTAGGAAATCTATTTTCCGGATATTTTGGCGTGGAGATATGCTCAGTAAATAAATTGAAGCTGCTATTCAGCTTTTGTAAATCAAAAGCGTCATATAACTCATCCAAAACAGTATAGGCGCGATATTGAAGCAAATCCCCATCAATCGTAATCACTTGATACAATTGGGTATTTACAGCTGCCCTGTCCATCCAGCGTTTTTCAGGAACAATTCCATACATTTTAGGGCCAGCCACAGATACAACATATACTGGTCCCACTTGGCCATCAGGAACATCGATTGTTTTGGTTTGATGGGCTCCTCTGGCGTATACATGGTCATGACCTTTAAGAACAAGATCCACCTTGTATTTTTCTAATATAGGCTGCCAGGCTTCACGTAGTTCCGGATAATTTCCATGCCTGCCATCTCTTGCAGTAAAAAAGGGTGGTGGAATGAAACGACAGTCCATTTTTGTGGATTATCAGCCAATACTTTATCTAGATAATTACTTTGGACTTGCAGATCTTCTGGTGATTTTAAAGCGGCTAAGCTGTTTAAAACGACAAGCCTCATGTTCTTATAATCCATATAATAAACACTTTCTTCAAGTCCCTTTGGACCATTTAGCGGAAGCTCAAATTGAGGTCGCCAAAACATGGATATTTTCTCTTCATTCGGATCGTTAGGGTAGGTGTCGTATTCATGGTTTCCAATTACCGGTACTATTGATTTCATCGTTCGAATATGACTTAAAGATTCAAACCATTCTATCCATTGACTATCCTGATGTCCATCATTGATTAAATCTCCGGCAAACAACATAAATCCCGCCTTGGGAGCTTTGGCATATGCAGCCCTTATGGTTCTACTTCCCCAAGCTAAAATCTCATTTTGTATATCCCCTAAATAAATAAAAGAGTAGGGGTCATTCGTATTATCGGCAGTAGTGAATTGATTCCATTCACTCATTTTATTGCCGATTTCTCCAACCCTATATCTGTAAATTCTACCGGGTTTAAGCCCTTCAAAGGTTACCGAATAATAGTAATAACTTTTACCCACTAAGCTTTTTATTTCTTGAATGGTTGCTTGATAGGTTTGATCATGAGCAGTTATACTACCCACTGAGCTAGCTACTGACACTTGGGCGATGGGTAGCTCAAGCTTTAGGCTTGTCCTCCAAGTCACACTTTGTGAATGAGATGGGTCTTTTTTCCATGTTAAAACAATATGTTCAGGTTCAGCTGACTGGGCCGTTGATAGCATGGGGGTTGAAAAAAATAGCCATGAAATAATAAGAGATAAAAGAGAAAAGGTTATTTTCATTTTTTTGTAATTGAATCTACTTTATCTAATTATAGATTTAAGTAGGTAATAATTTAAACTTTGGTTTTTAGTGATACTTTTAAAACTCAATTTATACTATGTGTTTAGTAAATTAAAGGATTAAGCTTTACCAATGGATTAAATAATTAAGCCTAATGGTTACGTTAAACTTCAAGGTTTTTACATTAAAAACCTTCTTTCTCAAAGAATCTGGTGCTTATTTAGTGTTTTTGACTTAAAAAGAATAATATTTATTCAGTCAATTCTTATATTACAGCTTAAACCTAAATTTCCATTCCATGAATAATAGAAGAGAGTTTTTAATTAAATCCTTTTTTGGTACTGCAGGAATTGCTTTGGCATCAACATCCTTGATTAAAGGTGCTCCTGCAATAATTAAAAACTATAATAAACCTGATTCGAAAATAAATGGCGTTCAGATCGGATGCATTACCTATTCTTTTCGATCACTTCCGGATCAAAGTGCCGAAGCAACCCTAAAATATGTTACCGACAGCGGAATCAGTGCCATAGAGTTGATGGGTGGGCCTGCTGAATCTTTTGCAGGCATGCCGGAGTCTACAATGGATAATGGTAGATATAACAACTTGCGTCGAAAGAAAAGAGATGGAGGTCAGCTATCTGCAGATGAAAACAAGGAGTTTATGGAGCTGCAAAAAGAGGCAGAAGCCCATGCTGCTAACGTAGCCGCATGGCGTGCCAAAACAGATTTCAAGAAATTCGAAAAATTTAAAAAGATGTATAAAGACGCAGGAGTCAGTATTTATGCATTTAAACCCGGTGCCTTTGGAATGAACAATACAGATGCGGAAATTGCATATGGCATGAAAGCAGCAAGAGCTTTAGGTGCGAGCCATGTTACATTAGAACATCCTGCCAATGATGCCCGGACCCTGAAGTTAGGAAAAATGGGAGAAAAGAATAAAATGTCAGTGGGCTACCATGGACATACACAGCAAACTCCTACTTTTTGGGACACGGCCTTGGAACAAAGTCCCAGAAATGCACTAAACCTTGATGCCGGCCATTATATTGCTGCCGGATATACGGATATTTTTGAATTACTTCAGAAAAAACACAAGCGCATTCTAAGCATGCATACCAAAGACCGACAAACTCCGGCAAATGGTAAAGGAAATCTTCCTTGGGGCGAAGGGGACACACCTATCGTGGAATTGTTAAGTGAAATACAAAGTAAAAAATACAAATTCCCGGCT
This sequence comes from Cyclobacterium sp. SOCE241, assembly GCF_056867545.1. Taxonomy (NCBI): domain Bacteria; kingdom Pseudomonadati; phylum Bacteroidota; class Cytophagia; order Cytophagales; family Cyclobacteriaceae; genus Cyclobacterium; species Cyclobacterium sp. SOCE241. Next base: position 5,133,185 of record NZ_CP149779.1, read on the forward strand.
ACAATTGAACTTGAATATAAAATTCCGGAAGGTTCTGATGCGGTGAAAGAAGTACAGAAATGCTTTGAATATTGTAGAAGGTCGTTGGCCTAAACATTAAAGATTATTGAGGGGGTTTACAGATGGTAAGTAAATCCTCTCCTATTATTTTGCCTGTGGTTTGGTGTAAATAAAACCCCTTAATTATGAAACTAGGTGCATTTTCAGTTAGTCTGGCAGTTAAAAATTTAAAAGCCTCCAAAGAATTTTATGAGAAACTGGGCTTTACTCCATTCGGTGGTTCTTTAGAGAATCATTACCTGATCATGAAAAATGGAGATACATTAATAGGCCTTTTTGAAGGAATGTTTGAAGATAATATCTTGACTTTTAATCCCGGCTGGGATGCTGATGCCAATGAGATTGAAGATTACCAAGATGTTAGAGAAATTCAACAAAATTTAAAAAAACAAGGCCTTAAATTTGAAAGGGAAGCCGATGAAAATGGAAAAGGCCCTGATAATTTTGTTATTAAAGATCCTGATGGTAACATTATCCTCGTTGACCAACATGAAGGTTAGCCATGGATTGTCTCCCTTGATTTAGTGATATTTTGCTTCTTTCAGTTTTTCTGTCATATTATTCAGCAATGTAGACATTCTGTCTGAAAGAGTTTTTGGGGAAATAATCGTGACAATGTCCCCGATGGATATTATCCAGCGGGCAAAAAATTCCATTGAGCCAACCATAAAAGTGAGTTGGACTTTATCCTCTACTTTTTCTTGCATGACGAAACCTTGATTGTATTTATGGGTTTCAATATACTTTACATGAGAAGGATCCATCTGAATGGTTATTTTTATAAGATGATTACCTTCCTCCATTTTTTTAAGTAGGATTTCAAAGAGGGGTGGTTGGTAGTGAAATATTCCTCAGTGATATTAATTTTCTGTATGCGATCAATCCTAAATGTTCTATAGTCTTTTCTAAGTTTACAATAGCCAATAAGGTACCAGTTGCCTAGAGAATAGTACATGCCTATAGGTTCAACAGCCCGGCTTGTATTTTCTTCTTTAATAAAGGAAATGTAATCAAATTGTAGAACCTTACCGGTGGCTAAGGCTGACATAATGCGCTGAATGGCTTTTTCGTTTTTCGAAGGGGTAGTCAGTTCATGTTTATAATAAATTACTTGTTCGTCTAAGTGATCAATGGCTAATTTTTGCTGATCTTTCAACACTGATTTAATTTTGATAAGTGCGGATTGAAAGTGTTGACTAATTTCCTTATCTGTAAATTTTTCGATTACTTTTTCTGCTAGTAATAAAGAAAAGGCCTCTTTTTCATCAAACATCACCGGTGGTAAACGATAACCTTCTACCAAGGTATATCCTTTACCTGCTTCACCTGTTATCGGGACCCCGGCCTCTTCAAGCGCCCGTATGTCTCGGTATACAGTCCGGAGACTTATTTCAAATCTATTGGCAATTTCTTCTGCAGGGAGGTGTCTTTTGCTCTGCAGTTGGGTTAAGATGGCTGTAAGTCGATTTAATCTGTTCATTGGAGTCGATGTCGATTAAAACTAATGATAATTCTGTGGATAAAAAATTTTCTTCAGGGGCTTAATTTTCATAAAACTACTGACATAGGGTTGTCACTTGGGGTAGATATGTTTGTGTTAAGATTAATTCTTTCACTTAAAATATACATCAAGATGGAAACGAAAACACAGCAAATGATTATTTCACAAGAACAGTTACTAAAGCACTGGCAAGGACATCGTGGGCTCACCCGCAGGGTAATTGAAACTTTTCCTGAGGAGCAACTTTTCAATTTTACAATCGGGGAAATGAGGCCTTTTGGTGAGATGGTACAGGAGTTACTAGGAATAGCAGGACCTGGAATTAAAGGTTTGGTGACACGTAAATGGGAACCGCTTAAAGAAGAATTTGCAGTAGAAAATAGCAAAAAAAGGTTATTAGAACTTTGGGACCAAGCTACTGTTGAAATAGACGAATGGTTTCCAAAGCTTACAACGGATGAATTCCAAGAAACCGTGTTGGCTTTTGGGCAATATGAAAATAAAATTTATTGCACCTTAATGTATTTTATAGACAATGAGATACATCATAGAGGGCAAGGTTACGTTTATCTCAGGGCATTGGGGTTGGAGCCACCCTATTTTTGGGAGCATTAATGTATGTGTTTTGTTAAACACGATTTGCAATAGACAATCATTTAACAGTTTAAAGCTCCGAGCAAACTATACTTATTGTGGTTGTGACCTTTCACAAGAAAGGTCAGGGTAGGCATGAGGAAGCCTATGATTTATCATCTTAATTAAGTACAATTTTAGATAAAAAAATCCCCTAAGTACAATGCACTTAGGGGATTTTGTTTTGGCTTGGTGGTGATTTTAGCCATTAATCCAGTTAGACACCTCTTCCTTACTTGGATTGGGTACATCTAGTTTTAGTTTTTTCTTTTTTCCGCATACATCGTTGAAAAGTTTGTTAGGGTTTAACCCCTTCAACTGTTCAATGGTATGGATGTTTAATTCTCTGATGGCAGGAATAAGACCTGGGTTTATTCCCAATTCAATAAAGTCTTCATCAGATGCTATTTTTATCTTTTTCTCTGGTTTCATTTGAGGGAAAAACAAGACTTCCTGAATGGTGCTTTGGTCTGTAAGCATCATGCAAAGTCGGTCTATCCCAATACCTAAGCCGGATGTTGGTGGCATGCCATATTCGAGGGCACGAAGAAAATCTTCATCCATGGCCATGGCCTCGTCATCTCCTCTTTGCGCCAACTTGAGTTGATCTTCAAATCGCTCTCTTTGGTCTATAGGGTCGTTCAATTCGGTATATGCATTTGCAATCTCTTTACCATTGACAAATAATTCGAATCTTTCCACAAGTCCCGGTTTGCTTCGGTGCTTTTTAGCAAGGGAGTCATTTCTATTGGATAGTCTGTGATATAGGTTGGTTGGATCAGGTGTTCTTCCACCTTCTCTCCAAAGATTTCATCAATCAACTTGCCTTTGCCCATGCTATCATCGACCTCAATATCCATTTCACTACATAGCGCCCTGAGTTCTTTTTCGTCCATTTGACTGACATCTATTCCGGTATATTCCTGAATAGATTCAAACATTGACAATCTTCTATAAGGTCCTTCAAACTCTATTACCTTATCCCCAACTTTTGCTTGTGTCGTACCCAATACCCGGTTTGCAATTTTAGCAATTAAGTCTTCCACCATTTCCATCATCCAGATGTAGTCCTTATAGGCCACATAAATTTCCATGGATGTAAATTCCGGATTGTGGGTTCTGTCCATGCCCTCATTACGGAACATTTTACCGATTTCATAGACCCCTTTAAAACCACCTACAATTAGTCGCTTTAGGTAAAGCTCATTGGCTATCCTAAGGAATAATGGGGTGTCCAAGGCATTGTGATGAGTTTCAAAAGGTTTCGCAGCAGCTCCTCCATGTACTTGTTGTAAAATAGGGGTCTCCACTTCCATCCAGCCATGGTCATCAAAATAATTCCTCATGGTGGAAATGATTTTGGACCTTGTGACGAAGGTTTCTTTTACCTCAGGGTTAACAATAAGGTCTACATACCGTTGTCTGTATCTAAGCTCAGGATCTGTAAATCCATCAAATACATTGCCTTCATCATCTCTTTTTACCACCGGGAGAGGCTTTACTGATTTAGATAATAAAGTGAACTCCTGAACATGTAAAGAAATTTCACCGGTTTGAGTAGTGAAAATAAAGCCTTTGAGACCTATAAAATCCCCTATTCCTAAAAGCTTCTTAAACACTTTGTTGTAAAGGGTTTTGTCTTCATCAGGGCAAAGGTCATCTCTCCTTACGTAAATCTGAAGCCGACCCGTGCTGTCTTGAATTTCTGCAAAACTTGCAGAGCCCATGATTCTTCTGGTCATTAGTCTACCGGCAATAGTAATTCCCTTATAATCGTTTTTACGATTGTTGTAGTTTTGATGGATGTCTGCGGCCGTGGCATTGATCGGAAAGGAGAGTGCCGGATAGGGGTCTATTCCCAAATTCAGTAATGCCTCCCGGTCTTTTCTTCTTTCTATCTCCTGTTCGTTCAGTAATTGCATGGGTAAATATTTGTTATGCTATTTTTAGATTTTTCTTCTCAAAATTTCATTTTCGACCATCGTTTTTTCTTTTATAACCTGGTCAGAAATTCCTGAATTTTCCTTAATTCTCCTACCAAGGTAAGGGAGTACTTCCTTTACCGGTCCATAGGGTACATATTTGACCACATTATAACCTGCATTGGCCAAATTAAAACTTATATGGTCACTCATTCCATAGAGTTGGGAGAAATAAAACCTCCTGTCCCCCTTTTTCAAACCATGCAATTCCATTAACTCTGCAAGTATGGTATTGCTCAATTCATTGTGGGTCCCGTTAACAAGGTAAATTCTCTGTTTATTATTGATGCAAAATTGCAATGCTTTATTAAATGCATTGTCTGTTGCTTCTTTCGTTGCATGGATGGGGTCAGGATAGCCTTCCTTTTTTGCCTTCTCTCTTTCTTTTGCCATGTATGCCCCTCTTACAAGTTTTACCCCAAGATAAAAGCTATTGGCTACTGCTTCATGATGGGCATCTCTTAATCTTCTGCTCATGACCTTTCTGTACATCTGGAAGGTGTTATAAATGATTGCTTCTTCCTTATTGTATGTTTTCATGGCCTCTAGTATCCAGTGATCTGTTACTGCTTGAAACCAGCTTTCCTCACCATCCACCATTAGCTTCACTCCGGATTTCGATGCAGCTTCACAGAGCTTAAACACTCTTTCTTTCGCCTCATCAATTCTTTTTCTCTCTTTAGGTAAAAGCTCTTGTTTGCTTTGAACTTTGGCTAATATTGAAGAGGGGCTATGCCCGAAACCTTGAAGACGGCAAAAGGGATCAAAGCATTGCCCTTGGCCTTATGGATCGAATTTAGAATTTCTTCCATTGTCGCCTCTAGGATGTGATCTTCTTCTTTCCCTTCAACTGAATAATCCAACACAGAACTTACCCCATACTTGCCTAAACTTTCTACAGTTTTTTGTGAAGTTTCAAAACTTTCTCCACCACAAAACTGCTCGAATATCGTTCTTTTTAGAGGTGCTTTTATAGGTAATCCAAGGTTTAAAGAGATTTTGACAAAGAAAATCCCCAGCCTTACTATAAAAGGGTATCTCATCAACCGATAAAGCTTTTGCATTCTCTTAAGATCATTGATGCTAAGGTGAGCAAAAGCTATTTTTAGATTGTCGAAAGAAAATCCAAGTTTTATTCCCATTTTCAGTGCGCAAAGATATCAAAAAACAACTAATGAGAGGGGTTAAAGTTTGATTTATCATCAAGCTAATACTTTTCCTCCTAGATTATTGCTTCAGAATGGCTAATTTTAAAAATATTCCAAGTATTTGATGTACACTCAAATATACAATTTTATCATGCTTTTATGAAAGCTTAATGTGAGGGTGTATCATTCATTCTTTAAAATTGACCTTTATGTGTAAAATGAATTTGAGAAATCCTTCTTTAAGCAGGTTTGTCTTTGGGTTACTTTTTCTTGTCTTTTTTTGCTGATAGAATATTCTATGGCCCAAACTGAGAAAGTAATTTTGGATACAGATATGGGTTCTGACTGTGATGATGTGGGAGCCATGGCGCTATTGCATCATTTTGCTGACCAAGGTAAGGTGGAAATCCTAGGGGTCATATTTAGCTCCGGAAAAATCCCTTTTGGGGTAGGAATAATTGAGGCGATCAATGTCTATTATGGAAGAAACCAAATTCCTATTGGTGCCAGCCATGACTTGAGTTTTGGGGATCCTAAGGATAAAATGCAAGCTGAAAAACTTGCCAAGGATACAGCAGCTTATAAAAATACATTGATTCATAACCATGAAGCTTTCGAACAAACCAAATTGAATAGGAAATTGCTCGCTGAAGCGCAAGATAATTCCATAACTTATATTACCATTGGGCATACCAAGGGTTTGTACGAATTGTTAAGGTCCATTCCTGACAACATATCACCTTTGAACGGTTATGATTTGGTGAATAAGAAAATTAAAAGATGGGTGGCTTTGGGTGCGTTGGGAGCTTCGAATGAAAACGTTGGAGCGGTAAAAGATTGGAATTTTTACAAAAATAATTCAGCAATCTATACAGATTTTTTAATAGACCAATTTCCAAAACCTGCTTACTTCGTGGATGCCGGAGCCAAAGTTTATACAGGGAAGTCCTTGGACACGCTAAGTGCAGGTAATATTTTAAGAACCGCCTACAGGGATTGGCTATGGAATATGGAGAAGAAAACTTTAATAGAGCAAAGGCCGAGTTGGGATCTTGCTACAGTATATTATGCAGTTATGGGCCCGGATAAGTTTTTTGAAGAATTGGCACCCGGGGTTCTGGTATTTGATTTGAAGGAGGGAGTCGTTGGGTAAGGCATCGTGTAAATCCCCTCCATCATTTTATTCTTCAGAAGCAAGGAAATGATAGGGACTTTGCAAAAATCTTAAATACCGCCATTGCTGCTAAACCCTTAAATACTACTCTCAAATGAATTCAAGGTTTGGATTATTTATAGTTTTATTGTCCTGGTTTTCCACATCTTTAATTTATGGTCAAAGTTTTGAAAACCAATCAGTTTTAACAAAGGATCAATTTCATTTTCTGGAAGAACTTACCCTCTCAGTATTGGAAGCCTCCCGAATATACCCCAAGCAATTCATTTCTGATGATTTTGGAGCAAATAATACCGGAGGTATATTGATTAGGCCCGGAGGAAGGAATGCCTACCCCAGTTTTTGGATCAGAGATTATGCCATGGCCTTAGAAACGGGGATGATTTCTGCATCTGAACAAAATCACATGCTGATGCTTACAGCAAAAACTCAAGCTGGGAATACCTGGATTACAAAAGGCGGAAGTATGGTTCCTCTGGGAGCGATTGCAGACCATATTAGAATAGACAATAGTCTTCCAATATATTTTCCGGGGACTTATAGTGTTGTTGAGCAGGGGATAGAAAAATGGGGGACACTGCCTCCCTACGGAGATCAATTTTTGTTTGTTCATATGGCATATACGTATATTAAAGAAGTTGGTGAGCTTTCTATTCTTTCCGAAAAAATCAATGGTTTTTCATTGATTGACAGATTAGCCTTGGCTTTTCATGTTCCTCCGGCAGAGCCGATAGACCATTTGGTCTTTGCTTCTGAAAAATTTAGAGGAGTAGATTTTGGTTTTAGAGATGCAATTCATATGACTGGAAAGTTATTGTTTCCTTCTTTACTTAAGTTCAGGGCAGCAAAAGAGCTTGCTGAACTCTATTCCTTAATGGGCAATGCAAAAGAGCGCTTAAAATACGAGCGAATAGCTACCAAAATAAAAGAAGCGATTCCGGTGGTATTCAATGATGAAAGTGGTTTTTAAAAGCTTCCACCAAGCATAGTTCTCAACCCGATGTTTGGGGAACTTCTTTGGCAGTATATTTAGGTGCTTTAGAAGGTGAAGGTCTAGTCTGTGCTAGCGAAGTGTTGGCAGCTGCTTATAAAAAAGGAACCATTAGCTATCGAGGCAATATTAGACATGTGCCCTTAGATCAAGATTTTGATGAAAAGAATGTCTGGGAAAAATCCCTTGTTGCAAAAAACACTTACCAAAATGGGGCGTTTTGGGGTACACCTACAGGCTGGGTAGCATTTGCCATCAATTTAAGTAGCCCTCAATTGGCACGGGAACTAGCTACGGAATACATAAGTGAGCTTAAAGAAAATGATTTTCGAAAAGGAGAATCTTTTGGTGCTCCCTATGAATGCTTTGATAAAAAGGGGGTACGCAAAATCCCGTTTACCTCACATCTGTTGCATGTCCTCTTGTAGCATTCAGAAGGATGGAGGGTATAGAACCGTAGAAAATGCTTTTAAAAAGTGATGTTTTAATAATTATAAGAACTTGAGTGTAAGGGGGTATAGATAATTGTTGGCTGAATTAATTTCAATTCCATTTGGTTTAAATTGCTGTTTTTCAGCATGTTGAGTGGTTTAGGGGAGTATTGAAGGGCTATTTAAACCCTATGAATAGGAGATTAAAATTTAAAAAAGTGAATAACTATTTGATTTTTAAAGGTGGAAGGGTTACATTTGACGCATGAAAAATTTCGCAGCTACGTATTTTAGCTTCTTTTACTTTTACTTTCGTCCCCAAGGTCGAATCGGAGCTGCGTATTGTCTTGATAAAAAATAAAAAAAGATAAATCACATAGAAGCCCGATTCGAAAGAGTCGGGCTTTTTTATTTTAATATTAAACCGAAGAATAAGGAAATGGAAAATCACTTACAAACAAAAGACTGGGGTTTAGGCCTTAACAATGAGCACCTGATTATTGCAGGACCATGTAGTGCCGAAACTCCTGAGCAGATCGAGAAGGTTTGCCAAGACATGATCACCGCCAATGTTATCCCTGATGTGTTCAGAGCAGGTATTTGGAAGCCAAGAACCAGGCCGGGAAGTTTCGAAGGTATCGGAGAAGATGGATTGAAGTGGATGGAAATCGTACGTGAAAAACTTAATATTCCTATCACCACAGAGGTAGGGAATGCAGCACACGTAGAAATGGCTTTGAAGCATGATGTAGACATTCTTTGGATAGGAGCTAGAACTACTGTAAACCCTTTCGCAGTTCAAGAGATTGCAGACGCTCTTAAAGGTGTGGATATTCCTGTAATGGTGAAAAACCCAATGAACCCTGATCTTGAACTTTGGAGAGGTGCATTGGAAAGGCTTCAAGCTGTAGGAATTAATAAGCTTGCTGCAATCCACAGAGGGTTCAGTGATGCTTATGACAAGAAATTCCGTAACAAGCCTAACTGGTCTATGCCGATTCATTTGAAAAGGTTATGGAAAGGAATGCAAGTAATCAATGATCCTAGTCATATTGTAGGTAACAGGAAAGGAATTCTTGAAACATCTCAACGTGCGATTAATTTCGGTTTAGATGGTTTAATGATTGAAACACACCATGATCCTGATAATGCATGGAGTGATGCCAAACAACAAGTAACTCCTCAGCAACTTAGGGATATTTTGGACAAAATTGATTTCAAACATCCTGTAGAAAATGAGCATCCTTCAGAAAAACTTCAAGATTTAAGAAATGCTGTTGATCACCTAGATGACCAATTGCTAGATCTTTTGGCCGAGAGATTTGCTATTATTGATCAAATTGGTGCACACAAACGTGAAAATAATCTAACTGTTTTTCAGGCAGATCGCTGGAAGCAAGTGATGGAATCCAGAACCAAGAATGGTGTGGACAAAAACCTTAGCGAAAAATTCATGAAAGAATTACTTTATTGCATTCATGAAGAATCTGTAAAGCGTCAAGAAAAAAATTACGAGAAGACATTTCTGAGAAGAAATCAGTTTGATGCTTAAGCCCGTTTTTATTCTTAAATAATAAAAGCTGATAAGGTTTCCATACATCATCCCTTGCCTTGACCTTAGGAAGGGATAATCCCCACAAAGGAGTTAATCCTTTTGGAAGAATTGGTACACATTATCAGAGGTTGGATGTCAAGAGTTTATTAAGCTTGTTCATTCGGTTTATTTTTAAGGGATAAAAACGGGTTTAATTTTTACCTTTACAAAAAAACAGATTTTGGAAACAATTATATTTTCTTCCCGAATAGCACAGGATTTGACACGATTCCTTGATTCAAAAAATACTCCAAACTTGGAGTTATCATGGACAGCAATACAGTCAAACACTGTTACCCTTTGGTTTCAACCCATCTTCCGGAACATTCAAGTTTTATATTTGAAGCAGGAGAAGTGAACAAAACCCTAGATACATGTGTGAAAATTTGGGATTGGATGACGGAGAATAGCTTTGACCGTAAAACCCTTATACTCAATATTGGGGGTGGAGTGACCGGAGATATGGGGGGCTTTTGTGCCAGTACTTATAAAAGAGGGGTACGCTTTATTAATCTGCCAACTACCCTATTGTCTCAAGTGGATGCCAGTGTTGGAGGGAAGCTAGGAATTGATTTCAAAGGTTTCAAAAACCATATAGGTGTATTCAATCAGCCTGAAGGGGTTTTAATAGGAGAAGAGTTCTTGGGTACCCTTCCTGAGCCTGAACTGCGATCCGGCTATGCTGAAGTAATCAAGCATGGGCTGATCAGGAATGTAAACTATTTTAATAGCCTAAAAACCGAAAATTGGCAGGCTCAATCTTGGAAGGATATTATCTCTGTATCTGTAGGAATCAAAAGAGATGTTGTTGACAAGGACCCAAAAGAAGATGGTTTAAGAAAAATCTTAAATTTCGGCCATACCATAGGGCATGCTGTAGAGTCTTACTATCTTGACACCCCTTTCCATTTATTGCATGGGGAGGCCATAGCAATTGGCATGATCGCTGAAGCTTACCTTTCCCATAAATTTTTACGATTACCAAAGGAAGAACTTGGGATTATACAGGAGAATCTTTTGGCAGTATTTGGAAAAATTCAAATTGATAAAAAAGGCTTTGATACCATCATAGACCTGTGTTTCCAAGACAAGAAAAACGAAGGGAATGCGTTGAATTTTTCTCTGCTCAAAAGAATTGGAGAATGTGATTTCAATATAGTAGTAGGGAGAGAGGCAGTTGCAGAGGCCTTGGATTATTACAATCAATTGTCCAATTGATTGGTGGACTTTTTCCCACTGTTGTGCTAAACCTTTAAATTTCAAGCTTTATAAAGTTCATGAATACTATTGTACTGCCTAAAAAAGAATCATTTGGTCAAATCCAAATACCATTGCCCTCCTCAAAAAGTGAAAGCAACAGGGTTTTAATCATTGATGCCCTTACCAAAGGAGAAAATAAACTGTCTAACCTTGCTGAAGCAAGGGATACCCAAACAATGATCCGGCTCCTAAGAGATGACCCGGAAACATTAGATGTGTTGGACGCCGGAACGACGATGCGGTTTTTGACAGCTTATGCAGCCTTAAATAACAAGCAAAAGATTATGACAGGTACTCCACGAATGTGTGAGCGACCCATTGGGATTTTGGTAGATGCCTTGAGAGATCTCGGTGCTAATATCAATTACCTCAAAAAGGATGGCTATCCTCCATTATCCATAGAAGGTTTTTCAGGTCAAAAAACAAGTGAGATAGAAATTAGAGGAGATGTAAGTAGTCAGTATATTTCTGCGTTGCTAATGAACGCCCCTTTATTACCGCAAGGATTGGTATTAAACCTTACCGGTAAAATTGGTTCGAGGACCTATATCACCATGACCTTGGAATTAATGAAGGAATTCGGTGTGGATTATATTTTTGAAGGAAGCAGAATTGAAATAAAGCCCGGTGCGTATGTTCCAACCACCTTTGCTGTAGAAAGCGATTGGTCGGGGGCAAGCTACTGGTTTAGCTTATTGGCCTGTGCAGATGAAGGTGAGCTTTTCCTTAAAGGACTTAAGGCAGATAGCTTACAGGGAGATGCTATGATTGTAGGGATAATGGACCAATTAGGCGTTCAAAGTGAATTTCAGGAGACTGGCATATCCCTTAAGAAAAAAGAAGTTCGTGGTTTGCCAAGCTTCGATTTTACACATTGCCCGGACTTGGCGCAGACAGTAGCTGTCACTTGTGCCTTAATAGGACAAACATCAGAGTTTTCAGGCTTGGAAAGTTTGAGGATTAAAGAAACGGACCGTATTGATGCCTTGCAAAAAGAATTGGCAAAAATTGGGGCTTTGTTAGAAGAACGAAAAGAGGGTGTTTTCACACTAGTACCCGCCACAAAAATACCTGCAAAGGTAAAGGTGGCTACATATGATGACCATAGGATGGCCATGGCATTTATGCCATTAATTACCAAAACTGCCTTGGAAATTGAAGAACCAGATGTGGTCAATAAATCCTATCCAAGTTTCTGGAAACATTGTGCTTTACTGGGTATTCAGCCAAAGCACAGTAATGACTAACACAGGATAGGTGTTGTGTTATAAAGCAAACATACTGTGGTTATGTTGGATGGTTTCTACCATGCCTTGACTTTTGATCCTACCTTTTTAAATCTAAATTTTGAAAACAAAAATGAAAATAGCAATACAGGGCGTTTTGGGCTCCTTTCACCATCAGGTTGCCCAGCAATATTTTGGAGAAGATATCGAGGTTTTTGGTTTCAATACTTTTGAAGAAGTAGCCAAAAGTGTTGCATCCGGAGCTGTGGATGTGGCTGTAATGGCCATAGAGAATTCAATTGCTGGTGCCATATTGCCCAATTATGACATCATCGATCGCCATGAACTTTACGTTGCTGATGAATATTATTTACCCATCTCTCATAATTTAATGGCGCTTCCTGGACAGCAACTTGCTGACATTAAAGAGGCCAGGTCACATCCAATGGCCTTGTTGCAATGCAAGAATTTCTTCGCAAAGCATCCGGGGATTCAACCTATCGATGATGTGGACACGGCCTATATCGCAAAGATCATTTCCGAACAAAAAATAAAAGGTTTGGCTGCAGTGGCAAGCGTGAAAGCTGCAGAATTTTATGGTTTGGAAATGTTGGCTGAAGACATTCAGACCATAAAAAATAATTTTACAAGGTTTATCATCCTGCAAAAGGACAAGCCCCAACATGAAACAACTCCTACTAAAGCAAGCCTAAAAATCACCATAAAAAATCAAAAAGGTGGTCTTGCAAAACTGCTCACTGTATTGAGTGACAATGACCTTGATTTAACAAAAATACAATCCATACCGGTGATGAGTAAGCCGTGGGAATATTCATTTTTTATCGATACACTTATTGCTGATGAGGCTAAGTTTAATAAGGCCATGGAGTTAATTGCCACTAATTATGGGGCTGTGAAAATTTTCGGTACTTATCAAAGTAGAAAATAATGAAAGGATTTTCGGACAGACTCGGAGAGGTTCAGGAATACTATTTCTCCAAAAAGCTCAAAGAAGTTCAAAAACTCAGGGAAAGTGGGAAGCCCATTATTAATATGGTATAGGGAGTCCTGATCTCCCCGGATAAAAGCGTTATTGAGGCGTTGAAGCAGACGGCTGATTCTTCATCCGGACATGGATATCAATCTTACCAAGGAACTCCTGAGTTAAGAAATGCGATTTCAGCCTTTTATGATAGAAATTATCAGGTGTCGCTAGATCCTGGTTCTGAAGTTTTGCCTTTAATGGGGTCGAAAGAAGGGATCATGCATGTTTCAATGGCTTTCCTAAATGAAGGGGATGAGGTTCTCGTTCCCAATCCGGGATATCCTACTTATACTTCTGTGACCAAATTACTTAATGCCATTCCTGTTTATTATTCGCTGAACGAAGGGGATAATTGGGCGCCTGATTGGGAGGAATTGGAGGCAATGAATCTTTCTAAAGTGAAGTTGATGTGGGTAAATTACCCTCATATGCCTACAGGAGCCAATGGGAATGATGCTTTATTTAATAAGTTGATTGAATTTGCTAAAAAACACAATATTCTTTTGGTACATGACAATCCCTATAGCTTTATTTTAAATGATACCCCAAAAAGTATATTGGCAATTCCGGAGGCAAAGGACCATGCTTTAGAGTTAAACTCCTTAAGCAAAACCTTTAATATCCCGGGATGGAGAGTTGGAATGCTTGCCGGTCGAAAAGATTATTTGGAGGCGGTTTTAAGAGTGAAAAGCAATATGGATTCAGGAATGTTTTTGGGATTACAGGCCGGAGCTGTTGCTGCCCTTAATCTAAATCAGTCTTGGATCAAGAACATGAATGCCCTATACGCCCGAAGAAAAGCTTTGGTTTTGGAAATGGCAACATTATTGCGTCTGGAAGTAAACGAAGATGCTGTAGGCATGTTTGTTTGGGGGAAAGTGCCTGAAGGTAAAAAAGCTACAGAAATTGTGGATCAATTGCTTTATGATTATGATATTTTCATTACCCCAGGTTTAATATTTGGAAGCAATGGGGCTTCATATGTTCGGTTTTCTTTGTGCATAGATGAAAGTAAAATTAAAGAAGCCATTGCAAGGTTAAAAAAACACTAAACGCTATGAAAAAGATACATATCATAGGATTGGGATTGTTGGGAGGTTCTTTTGCCCTGGCAACAAAAAAGCAAAACCTGAAATGGAGATCACAGGTTTTGATAGCGACGAGCAAAATATAGCAATTGCTTTGGAAATGGGACTTATTGCTAAATCTCTTTCCGTTCCGGATAAGGATACGGATTTGGTGATTTTAGCAACACCAGTTGATACTTTATTTGATCTTTTGGTTAAAACCTTGGATCAAATTGGTGAGCATACCCTTGTAATGGATTTTGGGTCTACCAAAGACCAGCTTTGCCGTCAAATCACTGAGCACCCTAAAAGAGCTCAATACTTGGCAGTGCATCCAATTGCGGGTACTGAAAATTCAGGTCCCAAGGCAGCAAAGGAAGACCTTTTTGATGGGAATGTGATGATCATTTGCGAAATGGAAAAAACAGATGTACACCTTAAGGGGATGGCCTATGATATTTTTGATGCGCTCAACCTCAGGTTGCGCTTTATGGACCCAAAAGATCATGACCTTCATCTTGCTTTTGTTTCACACCTTTCTCACGCAACCTCCTTCGTCTTGGGGAAAACGGTTATTGATAAAACCGCTGATGAAAGAAATATTCTGGACATGGCAGGAAGTGGCTTTGCTTCCACAGTTAGGCTGGCCAAAAGCTCTCCCGAAATGTGGGGCCCTATTTTTATTGAAAATAAAACCAATGTGCTTGAAGCCCTGAATAGCTATATTGACCATCTTGCAGCCTTCAGAGATAAAATAGAAGCAGGTGATATTCAGGGTTTGAAGGATGAAATGTTAGAGGCCAATAAAATTAGAAATATTCTGAATTTCACAGAATAAGCCGAAAGAATTGGATTAATTGTTTATTAATTGTGGTTTTGTTGTAAATTGGTGCATATGCATTTGACCATAAATTCTGAATTCGCGACATTAAAGGAGGTAATTGTCCATAGACCCGGGCGAGAAATTGATCGTTTGACACCCTATAACAAACACTTGCTTTTGTTTGAGGACGTTCCCTATCTGGAAGAAATGCAAAGGGAGCATGATGTTTTTACCAAGCTGATCCGTGAAAAGTGTGGGGCGGAGGTTTACTATTTCGATAAATTATTGGGAGATATCCTTTCCGATAACAAATTAAGATATGAGTTAATAAGGGAGGCTTTGGCTGTTTCCAGACTGGATCACCTTACCGATGAATTATTGGGTGTACTCACCCAAGAACAATGCGTACAAGCCTTGATTGCCGGAATTAAAGTTCATGAGGTCAGGGGCAGTGTAAGTTCGAATGCTTTGGCAGACTTATTGGATCTGGCTTTTTTAATTCCGCCATGCCCCAATTTGTATTTCCAACGGGATACCGCAGCCATTTTACCCGGTGGAATTGTTTTTCAAGCATGCGTTTGGCGGAGCGTCAAAGAGAGGCCAATATGGTCCGTAAGATTTTTGAGAATCATTCCTTATTCAAAAACAAAATTCATCAAATTTATCCGGGGACATCAAACAATCATAACCATTCCATAGAGGGTGGTGATGTTATCATTCTTTCAGACAAGGCAGCAGCCATAGGCTGTTCAGAGAGAACGGATGAAAAGGCGGTTTACCATGTGGCCAAAAGCTTAATTGCCGATGGCCCCATCGAAAGGGTGTATGAAGTTCACCTTCCTAAAAGAGAAATTTCATGCATTTGGATACGGTTTTCACCATTTTAGATAAAAATAGGGTCCTAACCTACCCTGATGCACTTCAGGCAGTTCAGCACATCTCTGTTTATACCAGAAAAGAGGATAAAAGTGAGGTTGTAAATATTAAACGGACGGTTTTAAAAAGCACCTTACGGGAAGTGCTCAAAAAGGAAATTGACAATTTGGAAATAATAGGTACTGACAAGGTAAATCAAGAATATGCCTTAAGAGAACAATGGTTTGATGGGGCTAATGTATTTACAATTGGTCCCGGACGGGTCATTTCTTACAACCGAAACAAGCACACCAACCAGGCTTTGAGAGATTATGGAATAGAAGTGTTTGAAATGCCTTCATCAGAACTTTCCAGAGGTCTTGGAGGACCTAGGTGTATGAGTTTACCTATTGCCAGGTCTGAGGGTTAAAGATGATTTTAAAGCCTTTAGTTTATTAGAAGCTATCGAAGAATGACCGTCTTCGTGAAACCTTTAAGTCTCGCAAGATGTTGGATTTCACTCGAATGTCTATGTTATAGGATGTAAACCTTCCAAAGGGAACCCAATTGACATTCATTTGCCAGCAGTGTAAATCTCTGGCCATACCTATCATGGTTTGGGTGATTTCGGCAGTTGAAAGATCATACCCACTGCTGAAATTTATCTTCCATTTATCCGACAGGCTGATATCTCCGGATATATTAATGGCTTGGGTAACATTTTTAGTTCCTGTGGCTGCTTTACTATAACTTAAATTATAACTATAAGTCATGTTCCAAGGAATGGACCAATCAATATACTGGCTTGGGTCATTCGCAATTCGATTGATTTCATTTTCTACAAAATCATTCATCTGGCCACCTTGGTTTAAGAAGTCATTGGTAAGCTCATCCCTAACTTCCCCGGGGGATTTTTCTGTCTTACTTGGATTAAAACTTCCATTGATATTAAGAGATGCCCTTCTTATTGTACCAAGTCCTTGTCCATTTTTCCAAGCAAAATTATTTACCCTAGCCGTGGTGACTTCTTCTCCATTGGTATAGGTTCCTGTGGCATAGGGGTCCAGTGTTGTGCTTAAGTTTACAGATAGTTTTTTGTCAAAAAGTGAAGTTCTGGTGCTGAAACTAATAGGTGCCAGATTAAAAGAGTCCGCAGCAAAGTTGTAATTGGTTGAGATATTAAGAGATTGAAGTATCGGGACTTTTTTCGTTGTAGCTTCTGCTGTGTCACTTTCAGTTTTCACCTTTGCCTCTAAAACATTTCTAATACTTATGTTTAAAGATTTTGATTCTCCCAGAGGAGCACCTCCATAGATAAAGCCTGAATACCTAGAGAGGCGTCGTAAGGTGCCACTGGCATCTGTTTGAACTTCTTGGTAATACCCGTATTTGGGGTCAGAAAAGTCCGGTGTACTAGAGAATCCGAATGAAGGTTGCATATGATGTCTAATGGCTTCAATTTTTGATCCTTTTTTAAAGGTATAGAAGCCATAGATATTTGTAGAAAGGTTAAAAGAGCTGTTGTAATAATTTACTCTATTAAATCCACTTTCTAGAATTTGATCCAGCCTTTCTTCTTGAGGGTTGTAGTAGTAATTTATTCTCTCTAAGTACCAAAGTTCAGTAAAGTTCATCGAGGCGGTTCCTGTAAAGAACCGAAAAAGACTAAAGTTGGAAGAAATAGGTACCGTATTTCTGAAGCCATTGTCGGCGTTTCTTAACAGTTCAGGTAAATTGGCAAATGAAAAAGGTATTACATCCGGAGTGGAGGTTTCTCCTAGTTCTTCGAGCTCCTGTTGGAGGCCGGGGTCTACTCCCAATTCCGTAGTAATTTCATTATTGATAGAGTTTTGGGCATTGAAATTCCACGATACATTTAAGGTTTTAAGTGGTTCAAATTTGACGTTCTTAAAAGGGTTTTGCCGATTCATGTTTACAGCTATGTCAGGAAGGAGAAGATTTACTTCGTCAGTTACCTGATTTTGAGAATGCCTTAAGTTTGCGGACATACTAAACGGTGTACCCGTAAAGGTCTTACTGTAAGAGATATTTGAAGAAAAATCAGACTGTTGGTTTTGTATAAAATTACCCTGATTTAGGATATTGTCATTATAAGATTTGGTACCGAAGTTAGCAGATGCAGAAAATCTGGAATTGCCTCTGGTTTCAGGCGTGTGGTTCCACCTAAACCAAAAAGCATTGTACTCTAGGGGTACTTCTGCAGTTTCCGGGCTTTTAAATTTTTGATAATCAATATTTAATCCACCTTTATATCGGTATCTTTTGTTGTAGACTGAGGCTGTTTTTAATCCATATCCTCCTTTGGAATAGACCTCACCGGTAACCCTTGTATGGACATAGTCATTGAAAGCAAAGTAATACCCAAAATCCCTTAAAAAGAAACCTCTCAACTGTTCTTCACCATAGGAAGGAAAGATTATGCCGGATGCTTTTTCTTCAGGAGTATCAGGAATCACTCCAAACGGAAGCCCTAGGGGGTCGGGATATTGTTAAAATACAAGTTAAAAGGGCCGGATATTATGTGTTTGCCACGTACTGATTTTATTTTGGAGGAGGAGATGTGCCAATGAGGTTCCACCAAGTCACAAGTAGTATAGAAACCCTTACTTAGGTAAACGGAACCTTCATTGTCTTTTTTTACAACAGCTCCTCTTAGAAGTCCTTCATCTTGTTGCGTTACCACATCTGTAATAATGGCTTTCTGACTTTTGAAGTTATAGCGCATCTCTTTGCGGATTTCATACACACTATTGCCTTCTTTAAACATGGGTGTACCCTGAAAAACGCCAAGACTATCTTTAAGCCCAGAAGCGTAGAGTTCATTCTTTTTCCAATCTATGGCGATATAATCTGCATCTAAACGAATATTTCCATACTCAAACCATGCACCTTTGTACAGAAACACTTTATTTTGCGCAAAGTCTGAAACGATACTGTCTTCGGCGTAATAATTGATTGTGGTTTGGATGTCACCTTTTGGTTTATTTAGCGTAGTATCTAAATCAGATGGGCGGATGTTTAGAATGCTATCTGGAAGAACAGGTAAAAGGGTGTCAAGCCTGGCTTCAGGGGTCCCCAAAGTGTCAGGAGATGAGAGTTCTAGTTCAGAAGTTCTTTCATTGCCGGATTCTTGGGCCCACACAATATGCCCAAAGAAGGAGAGCATACAGAGGGAAAGAAAAACGTTCTTAATTATCTGCACCAATAATTTCTGTTTGCTATAAAAATCATTAAATTTTCGGTAAAGTTAAGGTTATTAACGTTTATGAAACGAACCAAAGTGAAAAATATTCTTTTAATTTCATCGCTCTTAGTAGCAATTGTTTTAGTTGGGTTTATTCCTTCCGAGGAAAAGAAAACAGAGTTTAAGTTAAGGAGGATCGTAATTGATGCCGGGCATGGAGGTAAGGATCCGGGAACACTTGGCAGAATGTCCAAAGAAAAAGACGTAGCACTTGCGATTGCATTAAAGGTTGGAGGCTATATAAATGAGTTGCTTCCGGACGTAGAAGTAATCTATACCCGAAAAACGGATGTTTTTATTGAGCTTAAAGAACGAGCAAATATTGCCAATAGAAACAGGGCGGATCTCTTTGTATCCATCCATTGTAATGCCATCAATTCGACCAAAGCCTTTGGTACGGAAACCTATGTGATGGGGAATAAAAATTTCAATGCTAATTTTGAAATTGTTAAAAGAGAAAATGCCGTAATTTTACTTGAGGACGACTACCAAGAGAATTATGAAGGTTTTGACCCTAAATCTCCTGAATCCTATATTATGTTTAATTTGATGCAGAAAGCCTATTTTGCAAATAGCCTTTCATTGGCAGGGAAAATTGAAAAAGATTTTTCTACACGGGTAAACAGGCATTCGCGGGGAGTAAAACAAGCTCCATTCTATGTGTTATGGACCACCAGTATGCCAAGTGTTTTGATTGAAACAGGATTTTTGTCTAATCCATCAGAGGAAAAATACCTTAATAGTAAGAGTGGGCAGACCTATGTTGCCTCGGGTATTTTTAGGGCGATTAAGGCATATAAGGAGGAATTGGAGGCTATTTGATTGGAATTTTATGGCAAAATTTATTGAATATACTGCCATAATTGAAGGTCACATGTATTTTATTGCCGAAAATTGGTAAATTTGGTTAGTAGAAATTGTGAGTGAAAGTTGAGATGAATATTCAAATGACAGATAAAGAATTAAACGCTCTTGTATCTTTATTGGATGATGGTGATCAGGAAATAAAGGAACATGTTAGGGATAAAATACTCTCTCTGGGTAATCAGATCATACCTTTTCTTGAAAATAAATGGGAAGGCTCCTTCAATCCTGAACTGCAAAAAGAGATAGAGGAAATTGTCCATGACATGCAATTGAACTTGCTGAAAGAAAGGTTGAGCAATTGGAAAAATTCTCAAGAAAGAGAATTGTTGGAAGGTTTATGGATTGTCAATACTTACTTATATCCGGATTTAGAGTTTGATCAATTGAATGCTTTGATGCAGCAAATTTATTTTGACGTTTGGACAAATTTCAAGAATGAATTGTCCGTTTACGATAAAATTAAATTGATCAACAATGTGCTGTTTAATGACTTGAAATTTTCAGCCAATACTAAAAATTTTCATAGCCCGGCCAATAGCATGCTTAAAACAGTGTTGGAGACCAAGAAAGGCAACCCCATAAGCCTTTGCTCAGTTTACCTGTTGGTGGCGAAAAAACTAGGGCTCCCTGTTTATGGGGTTAACTTACCTAATCTTTTTGTGTTGACTTACCAGTCAGGAAAGTTTAATTTTTATATCAATGCCTTCAACAAGGGGCTTATTTTTACCAAACAGGATATCAACAATTATCTTGATCACCTAAAGTTGGATCCCAAACCTGAATATTATGAGCCGTGTGAAAACATTGAAATTATCAGGAGAGTAATCCGTAACCTTATATTCTCTTTTGAGAAAATAGGAGATTTAGATAAATCTAAAGAGGTCAATCAGCTACTGAAAATTGTGAATCAGGCCTAAGGTTTAAGTTTTATATTGCAGCCAACAGCCCGGGTTACCATAGGGCTGGGGCGGTCCCTATTAATGATGTCATCCAATGCAGCTGAAAGATGATGCACGGTAGCGCTTTCCATTGCTTGTGCATTGTTGTCAATAGCCCCTCTATATGCGATACTATATCCGGTAGGCCCTGAAGTGATAATCACTACTTCAGGTATTTTTGATACCTTGGTCATTTTAGTAAATACTTGTTGAGTATCCATTAAAAAGGGAATATTATTGTTCTTGGCAAAGGGAAGAGTGCTAAGTTTTTCAGGGATTTCATTGTCTTCTCCGGCATTTGGATTTACCAAGGCAAAGGAAATATTTGAAGCAGTATATTTTTCTTTTAAAGCTTTTATCCGGGAATTATAAAGTTTGGAATAAGGGCATTTCAGGGTATAAAAAATAAAAACTTGAGCTGTAGCTGATTTATTATTATCAAGGGAATATTCCTGATTGGTGATCGCGTCTACCATCTTAACATTGGAAACCTTTTGGCCAAAAATGGCCGTGGTCCAAAATATACTCATTACAAAACACCCCAAAAAATCTTCATCTCTAGTTGTTTTATAACAAATATAGAAAAAATCACCATACGGTATAAGTAAGAATCATGTCGTTTTCAGAATAAGACATAACCTGATAATGATGATCTGAAAAATCTGAGCCATAAATTTTGCCTTTTATGATTTTATCATGGGCTGTAAAAGGCTCCAAAATTATATTTTGACGAAGGCTAATGCCTTTTTTTCCTTGACATTTATAGATACTTTCCTTAACAGACCAAGCCAAAGTGTATAAGAAAGGGTCTGATCCCAAAAACTCCATTTCGGAAGGATCCAAGTATTTTGGGCCTAATGGAACTGTTTTGTCTCTAACTCGTTCTAAATCTATGCCTACAGACATCTCTCTATGAAATATCGCGGCAGCATAGTCTCCATGGTGCGTGAGAGATACATGGCCTGAGTCATCCATGGCGTGGGACTTTCCATGATTGTCTTTATAAAATCCGGGATAGGGTAGGGATAGACTATCTAATGTATTCTTGATGGCCAGTCTTGCAGCTTTCCATTCTTTTCTTTTTTGAGGATGCCCTATATTTGCAAGTGAGAGCTTTTCCCTAAAACTCAAAAAGTCCATGGACGTGTTTTCGGAGGATTTAATATTGTTGATGGCAAAAGCAGATAAAGGACTAATTTTTTCTATTTTTGTTAACATAGTAACTTTAAGGCAACTGTATAGTAATTAGGTTCTGCAATATATGTCAAATATTCAAGTAAGTAAACTTAACACATTACGAGGGCACAATCATTCTGTTTTTGCCCTTGCCAATGGTTGCCAAACAAACCTTATTTACACCGGATCAGGAGATGGGATGGTTGTTGAATGGAACCTTTCAGAATTGGGAGATGGCCTTTTACTGGCCAAGCTGCCAAGCTCTGTATATGCCTTGGAAGTAGACAAACAGAGAAATGTCTTATTTATTGGCCAAAATAATGAGGGGATTCATGCCATTGATTTAAAAAGCAAAAAGAAATTTGGTCGCTAAAAATCACCTCCCATCCGATTTTTGATATCAAAGTGCTTGACAACCTACTTTTGGTGGCAACAGGAGATGGGGTGTTGGTAGTAATAGATATTGAAGAACGTTCTCCCGTGAGGCACATTAAGATAAGCGATCAATCTTTGCGCGTTTTGGCAGTTGCGCCGAACCAAAAGCAAATAGCCGTAGGTGCCAGTGATCACTTGATTAAGGTTTTTGATACCCAAGATTGGTCACCATTAGCAAGAATGCAAGGGCATTTAAACTCCGTCTTTGCTTTGGCCTTTAGTCCGGATGGGAAAACCATTGTAAGTGGTGGAAGGGATGCCTCACTTAAATTTTGGGATACTGAAAAATTTGAAATACAACAAAATATAGCTGCACATATGTATGCAATCAATTATCTTTCGTTCCGGGAAGATGGCAAGTATTTTGTGACTTGCAGCATGGACAAGTCCATTAAGGTATGGGATATGGAAGCGTTTAAGCTATTGAAAGTAATAGATAAAGCGAGGTATGTGGGGCATGGAACTTCAATTAATAAAGTTTTGTGGACCAAGAATAAGGATCAAGTAGTGGCGATCAGTGATGATCATACCGTTTCTGTTTGGGAAATAAATATTGGTCAATAACTTCCGGTCATAGATCGGCTAAATGACGAAAAAATGAAAATTACACCATTGGATATCCGTCAGAAGACCTTCGAAAAAAATTTCAGGGGCTATGATAAAGATGAAGTTTCAACCTTTTTGAGTTATTTGTCTCAAGAATGGGAAAAGCTTGTAGAAGAGAAAAATGCTCTTGAGATTAAATATGAGCATGCAGAAAAAGAAGCGTCAAAGCTTAGAGAGGTGGAGCAGTCACTTTTTAAAACATTGAAAACAGCAGAAGATACCGGTGCAAGTATTATCGAGCAAGCTAACAAAACAGCAGAATTAATTCTCAAAGAGGCGCAAATGAATGCGGATGCCTTACATGCTGAATCAAGAGGCAAGGCGCGCAATATGATTGATCAGGCAGAGTCACAATCTAAAAACATCATCGAAGACCTTAAAGAAGATGTCAATGTTTTGGTTGAAAATTATGAAAAGCTACTGGACCAGAGAGACTATTTACTTAAAAACTTGAAACGCACGGCTTCAGAAACCTTGGAAAATGTAAAAACGGCCCAAGATGGATTTACAGAAATAGATACCGGAATTCATACCCGCTTGGTCAAAGAGCTTCAAAGAAAAGAAAAAGCTACGAAGTACCCGAACAAGAAGAATCTAAGCCTAGTCTGTCAGCGAACACCTATACTTGGGAACAACCGAAAAATCAAGATCTAGCAGAACAAAATAAGATAAATGAAGCCAAGGAGGAAAAGGAGGAAGGAGCCTTAGAAATCGATACCATTTCTGAGCAGGAGAAGGCAGAAGGAGATGAGAAAGCTGACAAAATAAATTCTCCCACTGACAAAGGGGGAAAAAAAGACCAGAATGGTTCGTTTTTTGACCAATTTGAATAATGGGAAAAGTATCACTTGAAGGGATTGAATTTCATGCTTTCCATGGCGTTTTTTCAGAAGAGAAGAAATTAGGTAATCGATTTACAGTTGACTTGCATGTTCATACTGATTTTCAACAAGCCATGTATTCTGACGACCTTAATTATACTGTCGATTATTTTAAGCTTTATCAAATTGCTAAAGCACACATGCAGGTGCCGGTGAAATTGCTCGAACACTTAGGTCATTTAATGATTGAAGATATTTTGAAAGCTTATCCTGACAGTAAGGAAGTTCAAGTAATCATCAAGAAGCACAATCCGGCCCTTGGAGGCGTTGTTAATTTTTCCGTGGTAGAAGTGGCTTACCCGAGAGATTACAAGTAAATGATCGAAACCGATGTATACCAAGCAAGAATTAAGTGCAACAAGACAAAAGTTTTGGACAACATTTGGACACTATATGAAGCCTGTTCCAAATGCTGAAGGGAGAAGAATAAATTGGAAAAATTACAAAACAGGGGTGAAACACATGTATTTCAGGATGAAAGCAGAGCGGGATTTTGCTTCTATATCTATAGAAGTACAGCATCCAGACAGTGAGATACGAAGTTTATTGTATGATCAATTGCTGACCTTTAAAGGTGTTTTTCAGCAAGAAGTAAATGAAGAATGGGAATGGAAAGCTGATCTCCCCAACGATTGGGGTGAAAATTTAAGTAAAGTAGAAAAAAACTTGAGGGAGTAAATGTGATGGATCAGGATGATTGGCCAAAAATTATTTCTTTCCTAAAACCAAGGATAATTGCCATTGATTCTTTTTGGGCCAATATGAAGTACGGCTTTGAGGGTTTGACCTAGGCAAAAATCAGTCAAGTCTACTAGCTTAAAGCTGCGCATTACTCAACATCGTGCCTTTTGGGCAGTTCAGGGTTGGTGAATACAAACCCTCTGGCTTCATTACTTTCATGGAAATCAACCTGCATTCCCATCAAAAACATAACATGTTTTTTCTCTATCAAGACTGTCAAACCTTCTATGTCAAAGCTTTGGTCTTCATCTTTTTTTAAGTCAAAACCTAAAGCGTAAGATACTCCACCACAACCACCACCTTTAACGCCTACTCTTAAAGCATATTCCAAGGGGATGTTCTTTGTGGATATTATGGTTTTAATCTCTTCAAGAGCCTTTGGTGTAATATTTATCGGTGTTAACATGTGAACTTAAGGGCGGTGAATGATAAATGGTTCCAAAATTAAAACAGAAAAACATTTGGTGCATAGTAAAACAGGACATTATTTTAGATATTGCTAATTAAAAACCTTGACAATGGATTACCTCTTTGATTTATTAAAAATAATTGTTCCTGCCGGCCTGGCAATATATGGCATGTTTATTATTACGGTATCATTTTTGAAGAAGGAAAGGGAGATAAAGTGGTTGGATATTAAATCGAAAAACGCTGAACAAATAATCCCTTTGCGTATTCAAGCTGCTGAACGTCTCTGTCTATTAATGGAGCGGATTTCTCCCAATAACTTGGTGAGGCGAGTTAATGGACCGGAGATGCTTGCAGGCGAATTGCATGGCCTTTTAATTCAGGAAATCAGGAACGAATTCAATCATAATTTATCCCAACAAGTGTATTTCACTGATGATACTTGGGAAATCATTAGGTCTGCAGTGGAACAAACCATTTCTTTAATAAACAATGCCTACCAACAAATAGGTGGGGAAGCGAGAAGTATTGAATTGTCAAAAAGAATATTTCAACTCGCAATGGAAGTGGAACAGGATACTCTGGGAATTGCTCTAAGGAAAATCAAGGATGAAATACGCATATACTATTGATTCAAAATTTAATGTAACGAATACTTATGGATAGTTATTCTTCAGGTCAAAACCTTTTTGAGAAGGTCAAAGCCATCTACTTAAACAGGGCAGAGCATATTGCAGGAACAGAGAAAAAACTAAAAGCCTTACTAGTAAAAGTTAACCAAAAATGGCAAGAGCTTTCTCAAAACCCTACTTTTGCGCAGGTCAAATTTCAGATAGAGATATTTATTAGAATGATAAAAGCTCATCTGAATAAAAAATATGCAGGTTTATCCAATAGGTCTTTAGGACTAATAGTCTTAGGGCTATTTTATTTTGCCTTACCTACTGACTTGGTGCCGGATTTTATACCGTTTGTAGGCTATGTAGATGACATCACTGTATTACTGGCTATTTTTAAAAGCATTCAATCTGATATTGAGAAGTTTCTAGATTGGGAAAAAAATCAAGACCTATGAGTCGTATCGCATTCGTGTCAGGAGCTTCTGGACTGATAGGTATTCAGTTGTTACATCAACTTTTTAAAAATGAGTCTTTTGATTGGGTGATTTCCTTTGGTAGAAGGGAGTTGGCATTCAAGCACCAAAAGTTGGTTCAGGTAAAGGTTGATTTCGGTCAGTTGGACAAAGTGGACCTGATAAATGAAGTAAGGAATCAAAATATGGGAGGAGATAAACAATCTCTCATCAAAGGTTTGTCAGAAAAAGCGACTACAATCTGTGCCTTTAGTTCATTGGGGACTACCATCAAAAAAGCCGGTTCCAAAGAAAGCTTTTACCGTATTGATCATGATTTTGTGGTTTCATTTGCAAGGTTTTCCTTACAGAATGGCGCCAAAAGATTTTTGTATGTCAGTGCTTTAGGTGCAGATGCTCAGTCATCCATTTTCTATAATAAAGTCAAAGGAGAGGTAGAAAATGACCTTAAAAGAATGGACTTTGATTACGTGGGTATTTTCCAACCTTCTCTATTATTGGGAGAAAGGAAGGAAAGTAGGCCTGGTGAAGAAATAGGGAAAGTGCTGATGAAATTTGTAGCATTTTTTGGGCTATTCAAGAAGTATAAGCCTATTTATGACCACCAAGTTGCTAAAGCCATGGTGCAAAAGGCTTTAAATATTAAAATGACAGGAAATGAGACCATCCCCTCGTCCGAAATGCATAAAATGACACAATGATTGTAGTTTTACAAAGAGTAAAAGAAGCATCAGTAAGTATAACAGGTAAAGATAAGGCTGCTATTGGATCAGGAATATTGGTCTTACTTGGTATTGAATCTGCCGATAATCTTGAAGATATTTCTTGGCTATGCAGGAAAATAGTAAATATGAGAATATTTGCCGATGACGAAGGGGTGATGAACAAAAGTGTGCTGGAAACAAAAGGAGAGGTATTGGTAGTAAGTCAATTTACACTTCATGCAAGTACCAAAAAAGGTAACAGACCCTCTTATATAAAGGCTGCTAAGCCAGAAATAGCCATTCCACTATATGAAGATTTTGTGAAGGAAATATCCGGTCTATTAGGTAAAACTGTTCCGACCGGTGAGTTTGGAGCAGATATGCAGGTTTCCTTAGTAAATGATGGTCCGGTTACCATTATTTTAGATTCTAAAAATAAAGTTTAATTCACAGCCCCTTATTTGAGGTAAAGATTTGTACCAGCAAATCCATTCTGATATTTTTGTCCACATTGGGGTTAATGGCTATTCAATGAAAAAAGAAGAGGTTTTCTTTAAAATTAATGATGCGACAATTCAGTCGTTTGGAAAGACGGTATTTAAAGGGCTAAGTTTTACCGTTGAAAATGGAGAGTCTTGGGCCATTATTGGGCAGTCCGGGAAAGAACGCACATTGTTTTTAGAGACTATATTAGGAAGGACAAGTTTAGTGGATGGTAGCATAAGCTGGCCTTTTGCTAGGGAATACCAAGAAAGACAACGCAAGCTTGGTTTGATCAACAGTTATAGAGATTTGATTGCCTTGGTGTCTCAGAAATACACCTTTAGAAATAAATCTAGCCAACAAAACTTTTATTACCAGCAACGGTTCAATAGTGCTGAATCTGAAGATACAGCCACGGTAGATGCGTTCTTGAGAAGTGTTGAAATTAAAAGAAAAGGCCTTTGGGATATAGCTGAAGTTGTTCATTTATTTGGGCTGGAGAAATTAAGAAATAAATCACTAATCAAACTTTCTAACGGGGAAACCAGAAAATTGGCGATGGCAGAAGCATTGATGAAAAACCCGAAGCTCCTGTTAATTGACATGCCATTGGTAGGTTTAGATGTACAGACAAGGGAGCGTTTTGAGGGGATACTCATGGCCATACAAGAATCAGGAATTCAGATCATCATGACCTCATCTGCCAACGAGGTACCTTTATCTGTTGACAAAATTGCTTGGATAGGTGGAGGAAGGCTATCAATTGTTGATGATAGAGATAGTCTTATACCATTAGAAAACGAGACCAATTCTCAATTTAATCTTAAACCTGAAGTTTTTCAAGGGTTGCTAAAGAGGAATTTCCTTGCTAATTCAACTCGAGTGATCATAAATATGCATGATGTCACTGTCAAATACGGAGATAAAAAATTGCTTGACAATGTTTCTTGGAAAGTTTTACCCGGAGAGAAATGGCTTATAAAAGGGCATAATGGGGCAGGGAAATCAACGCTTATCAGTTTGGTGCTTGGAGAAAATCCTCAGGCATATGCCAATGACATTGTGCTTTTTGATAAAAAAGAGGTACCGGTGAAAGCATTTGGGATATCAAACGGCCCATAGGTTTTGTGTCGGCGGAGTTGGCAAGGTACTTTCCTGTAAACCAAACTTGTAAAAAAGTGGTGGCCTCTGGTTTATTTGATACCATGGGTTTGTTTAAAAAATTAAATAAAGACCAGGAAATATTGGTAAATCGGTGGATGGAGGCTTTTCAGCTTTCCCATTTAAGTGAGCTTAGGTTAACCCAAATTAGCCTGGAAGAGCAACGTTTCTGTCTCTTGGCTAGAGCAATGATCAAGTCACCAACACTACTGGTTTTAGATGAAGCTTCTCAAGGAATGGATGAAGAACAAAGAAATAGGTTCAAGGCTACCATAGAATATTTTTGTGATGAAACAGACTTGACCATGTTGTTTATAAGTCATTATGAAGAGGATATTCCAAAAAATATTAATAAAACAATTGAGCTAGCCTTAGGAAAAACGATTCAATAAAATATCATGACCATAGAAGAAGCACAGCAAAAAGTAGATGAATGGATAAAGACTACAGGGGTTCGTTATTTCAGTGAATTAACAAATATGGCCATTTTGACCGAGGAGGTGGGAGAGGTGGCAAGGGTCATTTCCCGAAAATATGGTGAACAATCATTTAAGGAAAGTGACAAAGAGGTAGATTTGGGAGATGAAATGGCCGATGTTTTATGGGTTTTGCTCTGTTTAGCCAACCAAACGGGTGTGGACCTGACAAAGGCCTTTGAGAAAAATTTTGAAAAAAGAATACCCGGGACATAGACAGGCATAAAAACAATGACAAGCTTAAATCATAGCAATGGTCAAGAAATTTGCACGATGGGACCACTTACAAAGCCTTTACTTCATCACCTACGGAAATTTTTCCGTTATTTAATGCGATAAGGTTTTGTCCAAAAAGGATTTTCTCATCGACCTTCCTGTATTTTGCCAATGTCTTCAATGGTTCTTTACCTTTTGTGGCGGTGTCTTGATCGATTGTAGTCATCACACATCTTGCGCAGGGTTTGGTGACCTGGAAAAACACTTCGCCAATTTGGATTTTATCCCACGAATCTTCTAGGAAAGGTTTGCCTCCTGTAAATACAATATTGGGTCGAAACCTATTCATGGGTACTGGAATCTCCATGCGATCATTTAAATCTTCTAATGAGGCCTCTCCGATGATTAGATAGGGCATACTGTCTGCAAAGCTGACGTATTCATTGTTTACTTTATATTTATTTTCAATAAACCTCTTACTACTCAGGTCCATTTTTAATAATTGGCAACTTATTTTAAGCTGTGCGGAAAACCAAGTGTCGGCTTCGGATGATACATGTAAAGCCTCAATAGGGTCATTCCAGACTTGGCTTTTAATTATTTTACCGGAGCTTTGACTGTAAGGAATCTCTATTCCGTTTTGCGGATTAGATTGATGGTAAACATATAGGCTGTTTTCTCGAATTTCTGTATAAAACAATGCCATTTCGGGCATGGTTCGTTGGGTAAGGAATTTCCCGTTTTCATCCACCAGCATCCAATTTCTGTCAAATTGGAAACCTGAAGTTTCTACAATGGCATCTGTTAAATTTATTCCTCCTAGGGATTTGATGGGGAAGATGTTGATTTGAGAGACTTTCATTCTAAATAATTGATTGACTTATCTTGTAAATATCGACTTCTTTTGCGGTAAAACGATGAGAAATATTGACATTTTTAGAGTTAACCTGTCACGATTTATGACAATGTGGCATTAATTTTTTGAATATTTCACTTGGCACATTGGTTGTTAGAATAGTTTTGTGTTTAAAACGAAAACGACAAAATATATATAATTATGGGAAAAATTATCGGTATTGATTTGGGTACCACCAACTCATGTGTCGCTGTAATGGAAGGGAATGAGCCTGTTGTCATTCAGAACAGTGAAGGAAGAAGGACTACACCTTCAATAGTGGCATTTTTGGACAATGGAAATGGAGAGAGAAAGGTTGGAGATCCGGCTAAACGTCAAGCGATTACCAATCCTGCAAATACAATTTCTTCTGTTAAGAGATTTATGGGAAAGAAATTTTCTGAAATTTCTGAAGATAAAAAACATGCTTCTTATAAAGTAGAAAAAGGACCTAATGACACTGTAGCAGTTAAAATTGGTGACAGGTCCTACACTGCACAGGAGCTTTCGGCAATGATTTTACAAAAAATGAAATCTACTGCTGAAGATTTCTTGGGTCAGGAGGTTTCAGAAGCGGTAATTACTGTTCCTGCTTACTTTAATGATTCTGAGAGGCAAGCAACCAAAGAGGCGGGTCAAATTGCCGGGCTTGATGTGAAGCGTATCATCAACGAACCTACCGCAGCAGCCCTTGCTTATGGGCTTGACAAGAAAAATGCCGACATGAAGATTGCTGTGTTCGATCTTGGTGGAGGTACTTTTGATATCTCTGTGTTAGAACTAGGTGATGGTGTATTTGAAGTTAAATCTACTAACGGTGATGTTCACCTTGGGGGCGATGACTTTGACCAAGTAATCATTGATTGGCTAGCAGCGGAGTTTAAAGCTGAAGAAGATATTGATCTTAAAAATGATCCAATGGCCCTTCAGCGATTAAAAGAAGCGGCTGAGAAGGCTAAAATCGAACTTTCTAGTTCTTCTGCTACAGAAATTAACTTGCCTTACATTACAGCCACACAGACAGGGCCTAAGCACTTGGTTAGAAGTCTTTCGAGAGCGAAATTCGAGCAACTTTCAGATAGTCTTGTGAAAAGATCTATGGAGCCTGTTCGAAAAGCAATGGCCGATGCTTCCTTGTCTCCATCTGATATTGATGAAGTTATACTTGTTGGAGGGTCAACTAGAATCCCTAAAATTCAAGAGGAAGTAGAGAAGTATTTTGGTAAAAAACCTTCAAAAGGTGTAAACCCTGATGAGGTTGTTGCTATTGGTGCTGCCATCCAAGGAGGTGTGCTTACCGGTGAAGTCAAAGATGTATTGTTACTTGATGTAACACCACTATCATTGGGTATTGAAACCATGGGAGGAGTGTTCACCAAGTTAATTGAATCTAACTCCACCATACCTACCAAAAAATCTGAAGTATTTTCAACAGCTGCAGACAATCAGCCTGCGGTAGATATTCATGTACTTCAGGGGGAAAGGTCAATGGCTAAAGATAACAGGACTATCGGTAGGTTCCAGTTGTCTGATATACCACCATCCCCAAGAGGAGTACCTCAAATTGAGGTAACATTTGATATAGATGCCAATGGTATCCTTAATGTTTCTGCCAAAGACAAAGGCACTGGTAAGGAGCAAAAAATTAAAATTGAAGCATCTTCCGGCTTGACTGAAGAAGAAATCGAAAGAATGAAGAAAGAAGCTGAAGCAAATGCTGCTACAGATAAGGAGGAGAAAGAAAAAATCGATAAAATCAATCAGGCGGACAGTTTAATTTTTCAGACAGAAAAACAACTGAAAGAATTCGGAGATAAATTGTCTGAAGGAAATAAAACAGCTGTTAACGGAGCATTGGAACAATTGAAAGCCGCTCACCAAAGTCAAGATTTAGCGGCTATTGATTCTGGAATGGAAGCCTTGAATACTGCTTGGAGCGCCGCTTCTCAAGAAATGTACAGTCAAACTCAAGGTGCTGAAGGAGCTGCCGGTCAGCCGGGACCTGATGCTGCTGCAGATGATGCGGGAGATGGCGTCTCAGATGTGGATTATGAAGAAGTAAACGAAGAAGATAAGAAATAATAAATTTCCATTTCTTTATTTAAATTTCTTGTAATGGTGTCCCTGAATGTCAGGGATGCCATTATTTTTAAAGGGGTTGATGAATCAATCCTTTTAAATTGAATAGTGAAAGATGAAATCGGAATGTAGGCTAATTCAAGTTGACCAAAAATTCTCATTAAGAGATTGGTTTAATATTGTGAGGCTAATTTTTTCGTACATCTGCATTATAAAAGTTTTGTGCTTAGCAAAGGTTAAGTCCTAATATAATTTAAAAACGGTATGCAGTTAACATCTGAAAATAAACTTAAAAATTTGATTATAGTTGGTGATCGGCTACTTATTAAATTGAAGAAGCCCAACCAAAAAACATCAAGTGGACTTTATCTGCCTCCCGGGGTACAGGAAAAAGAAAAAGTCCAACAAGGGTATATCATTAAGGCTGGTCCGGGATATCCCATTCCATTGCCTGTTGAAAATGATGAGCCATGGAAAGATCCAAGTGAGGAAGTAAAATATATCCCTTTACAGGCCAAGGAAGGAGATTTAGCCGTTTTCTTATTGAATGGAGCTTATGAGGTGATGTACGAAGGAGAAAAGTATTATATCGTTCCTCAAAGTGCAATATTGATGTTGGAACGAGAAGAAGAACTGTGATTGGAGGTGTCAAAAATTTTAAGTATTAAAGTGAGCTTGCTTATTGTAGGTTCACTTTTTTTAACAATTGAAGCCAATATTGAGTTTTATTAATTAAAGAGATATTAATAGAAATTATTTTCTGGTTTCATCGTTGTGTTCATTGATTGTTTTTATGTATTTTGTTTTTTATTTTGAGTTTTGCATATAAATAATTAATTTTATTGTGTTTTAAACTAGATTTATTGTAGTTTAATTAGGTGGTTGTCAGGGGGTGGCAATTTTATTTAAATCGAATCTTGATCACCAAAGTTTCAGGTGGCTATTGTTTATTTTGGCTTTAATAATAGTTTTTTTCAGAATTTAAAAATAGAAAATGATTATTTCATCTTCTTTGGAAAGTATTAAAAGTACTGAGTTGTTTAATTTTTTGCAAGCCCATTTTAGTGATGGCATGCTTGTTCTTGAAAAAAAGAGCAGTGGTCTTGTGAATGCGATGATTCCTTGATAGACACCCTTGGGTTTTCAACCCTTGGTAAACCTTTTCCCGGTCTATTTGATTTGATGAGAAATGCTGATAAATCTGCCTTTATAGATTTCTTGGAAAGAGGAATTCAGGCAAAGGCAGGAGAGATACTTAGTAATAGATTAGTAGTTCAATCGGCACAAGGGAGATTATTGACTTTAAAATTAAGTGGCTTTGTCGCAAAAAGTTCTGAAAACAAAAAATCAATTAGGTTAATCTTTTTTGTGGAGGATCAAACAGAGAGAATTGATAGAGAGAACTTTCATCACCAGTGCAATCTTAATTCAGGAATAGGGTATTGGAGTATAAATTTTAAAAAAAACAAACCTGAATGGAGTGAAGTTACCCGGTTGATTCATGAAGTCCCTGAGGACTTTGAACCTACCATGGAAGGGGCTATAGAATTTTATAAGGAAGGGTGGAGTAGGGAGGCCATAAGTAAGGCTTTTAACAAAACTATTGAGACAGGAGAACCCTTTGAGCTTGATTTAATAATTGTTACCCATACAAAAAAGAAAAATGGGTGAGAGCAGTAGGGCAAGCTGAATATGTCGACGGAAAGGTTGTCAGAGTATATGGCACTTTTCAAGATATCCATAGTAGAAAAATTGCCCAATTGAAATGGGAAGAAGAACAAAACAAATTTAAATATGCCATTCAAGGTACAAATCTTGGGACTTGGGAGTGGGATATAGAATCAGGAGCCACCATATTTAGTGAGAGATGGGCTGAAATCCTCGGTTATAAGTTGAGCGAATTGGAGCCTATTAATTTTCAAACTTGGGTGGATCTTATGGATCCTGATGATTTAAAAGTGGCCAATTCAAAACTAAAAAGCTGTTTTGAAGGGGAGTCGGAGTTTTATGACTGCGAGTTTAGGATGACTCATAAGGATGGCTCCAAGAAGTGGATCCATGCCAGGGGAAAAGTAATAGCTTGGACAGAAAATGGGGCTCCTAAATTAATGTTTGGCACTCATCAAGATATCAACCATTCCAAAACCAAAGTTCAGGAGCAGGCAATTTTAATCTCTCAGGCCCCATTGGCCATAGCCATGTTCGACAGGGAAATGAGGTATCTTGCTGTGTCCTCAAAGTGGTTATTAGATTATAATTTAGGCAATCGATCTGTAATAGGTAAATACCATTACAATATTTTTCCGGAGATAGATAATTTTTGGAAAGAAATCCATAAAGAGTGCTTGGGAGGGGCTTCCAGATCAAGTAAGGAGGATAAGTTTATAAGAAAGGATGGTACGATTCAGTGGCTCAAATGGGAAGTTAAACCCTGGTATGAGGAGACAGGTGCTATTGGAGGCGTCATTATGTACACTGAAGATTTGACCGAACATAAACTTGTAGCAGAGAAATTAAATATTTCGCTTGATGCCTTTCAAAGAAATTTTGAGAATGCAGGTATTGGTATGGCGATAGTTTCTCAGGAAGGGAAATGGCTCAATGTAAATGACAAAATTTGTCAAATGTTGGGTTATGAGAAAGATGAATTTAGAGGATTGACATTTCAGGAACTTACCCATCCGGATGATTTGGCAACAGACCTAGAGTATCTAAAAGATATCGTTGCAGGAAAACGTCAAACCTATCAAATTGAAAAAAGATACATCCATAAACAAGGATATGAGGTCTCCGCAATATTGGCAGTGTCTGTGGTAAGAGACTCAAAAAACACGATTTTATACTTTATATCTCAACTTATTGATATTTCTGCTGTTAAGCACGCAGAAAATCAAGTGTCTAAATTATTGAAAATGACTCAAAAACAGAATGAGCGTTTGAGAAATTTTGCACATATAGTTTCTCATAATTTACGTTCTCATTCTTCAGGGATGAACATGTTACTAGAGTTACTAGAATTTGAACACCCTGATTTGTTTAAAATGGAAATCATGACTTTGCTGAAAAAGGGTGCAGTAAATCTTACAGGGACGATTGAACACCTGACCGAAATTGTAAATATCAATTTAAATGAGTCTGCAAAGAAAGAACGGGTAGACCTAACCAAAATTATTAGCAAAACAATAGAAAGTATTTATCCTATTGCACAGAAAGAGGGGGTTGAGTTAATCTGTGAAGTCCCTCCGGAAACTTTTGTGGTTGGTATTTCTGCTTATGTTGAAAGTATTGTGTTAAACTTTATAACGAACGGTATTAAATATAAGTCACCTGAGAGAGATAGTTATTTGAAGATTCTTGTTGAGCCCCATGAGGACGACACTATTGGGCTTCGATTTGAAGACAACGGTTTGGGGATTGATCTTGAAAAAAATGGAGAGTCTTTGTTTGGAATGTATAAGACCTTCCACAGACATAAAGACTCAAGGGGGATAGGATTGTTTATCACTAAAAACCAAATTGAAAGTATCGGAGGGAGTGTTGAGGTAGAAAGTCAAGAAGGTGTCGGTACTACATTTAGTGTGTTTTTACAGAAAGAATAGGTTCTATTTTTATATTGTGGGGTTGAGATGGTAAACATTAAAAAAGCCATGGTGAAATTTTTCACCATGGCTTTTTTAATATTATTAGGATATGAATTTAGAATGAGAATACGCCTGCCACCAAGAATGAAGCTAAATTTTTGGAGCTTTGGTAATCATTGTTGATAAAGAAGTTGTCAGACATCATGTCTAGTCTAGTTTCTGGAATAATAGTAAAGTTATCAGAGATTTTGATGTTTCCGGATAGGGTGCCTGCCACAACTCTGCCATCACCAACACCATTTAAACCAACTACCCCATCCAGTCCGTCATTGAATACTTTGAAGTATTCTCCTCTAGCTCCAATAGAAAATTTATCAGAGGTAGCGAATTGAAGGTATCCGGCAACACCATAGAAACCATAACCATCTCCTGTGGCATCTTGAATAGAAGAACCGTTATACATTTGTCCGGCAGCAGTAGTATTATAAGTGGTGTTTAGTCCTATATACATAGATTCAGTTACATCATATCCGGCTGTAAGGTCAATTTGGAAGGTGTTTCCCATAGAGCTAGGGCCGAAAGCTGACATAGTATTCATGTCTAATTTGCCATCTTGGTCTCCATACAATAGGTTTAAATAAGTTCCTCCTGCGTCTGTAGTGTAAGCCAGTTGCCCCCCTAAAGTATATGATCCATTAAAGTTAAACTCCGTCATATCAGTTGGGTTCATTATAGCAGCCATAAAAGACCAATTGTCTGAGAGTTGAAAATCTGCTTTAAGACCGGTGTGTGAGAACGGACCATATGAAAACATGTAAGATGTAGAATAATTGAAGTTTCCTGTTGGTGAAATAACCTCGTAACCCAAATACGTGTTAAAGTTACCCATGGTAAGTGTTACTACATCACTTACATTGTAATACATGTACAGTTGGTTTACAATCTGAGAACTACCAGCCATACCTCCGGTATACATCGGAGAACCAAAAACGGCATCTTCGCCTCTTGGGCCAAATACCAAATCGGCTACAAACCCTACTTTTTCACCCTCATAAGTAGCAATTACATTGGCCATACCTAGTGCAAAGCCCGGAAGGTTTGCAAATGAAGTAGCAGGTGCTTGTGCAGCATCTCCCTTGTTGGGAGCATTAAGATTGCTTCTGAAATAAGCGTCAACAGATCCTGAAAGTGAAAATTTTGATGGTGTTTCTTGTTCCTCCTGAGCAAGAATAAATGTTACAGGAACTAAAAAAAGTACTGTTAAAATTGTAAATAATTTTTTCATCTTGTTTTTGATTAAATTTGGGAAATGGGAAAGTTTTGTAAGGATCCTGCCAGATTGATGTTTTGAAAAAATTGACAGGATCCTAAAGTTCAATGCTCTTATTTATGATTTTATGAATTATTCGTCATAAATAATGGTGTAACCTCTAATGCCATGCTCGTGGCTATCAAGTCCGGATATTTCGTGTTCTTCAGACACTCTTACACCAATGGTTTTCTTCAATACGAAGAAGATGGCAAGGGCAGAGAAGAAAGCGACTACACCACAAATGGCAATACCTGCTAATTGTGTCAATACAGAATGTTCAGGGTTGGTAGAAAAGATACCAACAGCTAACGTTCCCCATACACCGCAGGTAAGGTGTACAGATACAGCACCTACTACATCATCAAGTTTCAGTTTATCCAATAGGATGGCAGACAATACAACCAATATACCGGCGATAAATCCTACTAATAGGGCAAATATTGGATTGATAACATCTGCTCCGGCAGTGATACCAACCAGGCCAGCAAGGATTCCATTCAGAACCATACCAAGGTCAAGTCGCTTAAAGGCAATATAAGCTGCAAAAAAGCCGCCTAGTCCACCGGCGCAAGCGGCAAGGGATGTGGTAACAAGTACAAATGACACTAATCCAGGGTCTGCAGAAAGAACAGAACCTCCGTTAAAACCAAACCATCCTAACCAAAGTAAGAATACACCAATTACTGCCAAAGGAACACTAGACCCTGGTTTTTCGATGGTTTTACCATTTACATATTTACCGATACGAGGTCCTACCATGATCACACCAGCCAAAGCTCCCCAGCCACCTACTGAGTGAACCAATGTGGAGCCTGCAAAATCATAGAAACCCATGGCATCTAAGGCGCCTCCGCCCCATTTCCAGCTTCCTATGATTGGGTAAACGATTCCAACAAAGATAACTGTGAAGAATAGGTAAGCCCAAAGCTTAACTCTCTCAGCAATAGCTCCTGATACAATTGTTGCTGCAGTTGCTGCAAACATTGCCTGGAAAAGGAAATCTGTCCAGTAAGTATAGCCGGCATCAGCGTACTCAGCGCTTACGTCAACACTTCCAGGGCTAAACCAGAACATGCTCCATCCGGCGACGTCAAATCCAAACCATCCTGGTACGTCAAATCCAGGGTACATAAGAAAAAATCCAAGTAAGCCATAAGACAAAATGCCTATTATAGGAGTTACGGTGTTTTTAAAAAGATATTCACCGTGTTTTTGGCTTGACCAAAGCCAGCTTCTACACCAGCAAAGCCAAGGTGCATAATAAATACAAGTGCCGTGGCTAGCATCATCCATACATTATTTGTTGTAAGGAGATTCTGAGTGATTGCATCGGCATAGTCAATTCCACTAGAATCAACTTGTAATAAAGGAGGTAAAATGTTTTTCATAAGAAACCTAGAATTAAAGGGTTACAGGTTAAACTTTCACTTATAATTTTATTTGAAACAAATTTAGGCAATTAATAGTCAAAAAAACAACTAAAAAATCGAAGATAAGTGTAAAAATTACAAAAATCAGGTCTAAATAACACCTAAAAACAGGATTATAGCATTTAAAAATGTATAAAAGGGTTAAAAATACACCCTTTACATCTTATTTATATTAGTTTGCTATTTCAGGAATGAGTGAATTTATATTCGGTAAAATGAAATAATATTGAGGGTAAAATTCAAATGAAATAAAAAAAGCCATCACTTATTTTAAATAAGAGATGGCTTGACCATTTTTTAATGAAAGAAGATTAATTGTATTATTTCAATAATAAATTTATTTTCATTTTTTTTATAAAAATCATATAAAAATTAACTGTTAATTATCAAATGCAATTAATATTGACCTGTTTTATAATAAAAACAGAAGGATGTTAATGATTTTGTAGTGGAAATTACTTTTTCAAAAGGGCGAATTCTTTAGCGAAATAGGTAAGTATTATTTTAGCTCCTGCTCTTTTTATGCTTAGTAATGACTCCCGCATGGCTCTTTCTCCGTCTAGCCAACCATTCGCTGCAGATGCTTTGATCATCGCATATTCTCCGCTCACATTGTAAGCAGCTATTGGTAAGGGGTAATTGTCATGAAGAAGTTTGATAATATCCAAGTATGCCAATGCTGGCTTAACCATTAAGAAATCTGCCCCTTCTTCAAAGTCTAACTGCCCCTCAATTAATGCTTCTTGGCTATTGGCCGGATCCATTTGGTAGGTTTTTTTATCACCGGCTTTCGGAGCAGAGTCTAGTGCATCACGAAATGGATTGTAAAAAGCACTGGCATATTTTGCTGTATAAGACATTAATGAAACATCTTGAAAGCCATTTTTGTCAAGCAACCTTCTTAAATAACCGATTCGCCCATCCATCATGTCTGAGGGGCCTATGATATCAGCCCCTGCTCTGGCTTGTGCCAGAGTCATTTTTCCTAAAATTTCAAGGGTTTCGTCATTTAAGATTTTTCCATCATCAACCAGTCCGTCGTGCCCATCTATACTGTAAGGGTCCATGGCTACGTCCGTCATTATACATGCCTCAGGAAATGTTTGCTTGATAGTGAAGAGAGCCTTGAGGTAAAAAGTATCTTCATTATGGCTTTCAGTTGCCCAGCGATCCTTTTTGTCTTCGGGGTATGCAGGGAAAATATCGAAAGTAGTAATACCTAATTTCAAGCAACTTTCAATTTCAATTAGCATTTGATCCAAGGAATACCTGAAAATACCCGGCATGGATTTTACTGGTACTTTTTGGTTGATTCCTTCAATTAAAAATAGTGGGAGAATAAAATCTTTGACAGATAGTCTAGTTTCTTCCACCAAGGCACGTATAGCAGGGGATTTTCTATTTCTTCTTGGCCTTCTTAACATGGCTTAATAAATTTTAGGGGTGCTGTTTTGATAATGTTAATTATGTATTATGTCGCAAAGCGTTTCTCAAC
The DNA here is from genome assembly GCF_056867545.1 of Cyclobacterium sp. SOCE241. NCBI lineage: Bacteria > Pseudomonadati > Bacteroidota > Cytophagia > Cytophagales > Cyclobacteriaceae > Cyclobacterium > Cyclobacterium sp. SOCE241. Next base: position 5,173,217 of record NZ_CP149779.1, read on the forward strand.
TCATAAGTTCTCGAACAGTTTCAAGGTTGATTTCAGCGTAATCGTTGATGTACAACTGACATGGTGGCAATTCTTCCTGCTTGTGCGAAGAAAGCACACCTACTACTTTCATTCCTGCATTGATTGCGGCGGTGACTCCTGAAAAAGTCCTCAAAAACCAAACAGTTTTCGGGATTTACATCTAGTAATTTTGCTGAGGTTAGGTAAACCTCAGGATCAGGTTTGTGGTTTTTAACATTTTCACTTGCCAAAATAGATTCCATTTTGGGTGCAAATTTAAGTGCTCCCATAATAAGGTCTAAATTCGCTCTAGGTGCAGAAGTGGCAACACCTGTTCTGAACCCATCATTTTTTAATGTTTCCAAAAAGGGGAGAAATTCCGGAAGGGTAATGATTTTGTCGGCATAAATTTCCCTAAAAAGCCCCTCTTTTTCGTTTTCCAGACTAATAAACTCCTCCCCAACTATTTCTCTTCCCAAGAAATGCTTAAAAATGTACTTGTTGCTTTTGCCGTACATGTGATTTTCGAATTCTTCTTCGGTAGGATTGAGCCCTCTTTTTCCAAAAAACACCTTAAAAGCTTCAGAGTGAAATGGGTTGGTGTGGCAAATTACTCCATCCATATCAAAGATTACTGCTTGATTTTTCATTTTTAATTGGCAGGTTTTTCAAAATTTAAGATAGTATGTTCTATGATGTCACAGCAATCATGTAATTCTTCTTCAGTCATTACAAGAGGAGGGGCAAATCGAATAATATTTCCATGTGTAGGTTTTGCGAGCAAGCCATTTTCTTTAAGCCCTACGCAAATATCCCAGGCAGTAGTGCTTTCCGGTTTGTCATTAATGACAATTGCATTCAATAATCCCCGTCCTCTTACCAAACTTACTAGGTCTGTTTTTTGATTAGGTTTTCCATCCTTTCTCTGAAAAGCGTACCTAATCGCCTGGCATTTTGAGCTAACTTTTCATCTTTTACAACTTCCAGCGCAGCAATAGCTACTCTAGCCCCCAAAGGATTGCCTCCGAAGGTAGAGCCATGCTGTCCGGGGTGAATAACCTCCATAATAGGGTTGTTGGCAAGGACGGCTGAAACAGGGAAAAAGCCTCCTGAAAGCGCTTTGCCTAAAATAAGTATATCGGGAGCTACATAACTTTCCTGCTTTTCACAATGCCCCGTGCATGTACAGTCACCACATACAGCTAATAAAGAGCCGGTTCTTGCAATGCCGGTTTGTATTTCATCTGCCATTAAGAGAACATTGTGAGTTTCACACAGTTTTTTGGCCTCTTTTATATAGTCCTTGTCCGGAGTAATTACTCCGGCTTCTCCTTGAATGGGTTCTATCAAAAAACCAACGACATCAGGATTATTGACCAAGGCAGCATTAAGGGCAGTGAGGTCATTGTAAGGGATTTGAATAAAACCCGGGGTGTAGGGGCCGAAATTATTGCGAGCATCATCATCTGTAGAAAATGAGACGATGGTTGTGGTTCTTCCATGGAAGTTTTCACTTGCCACGATGATCTTTGCCTGATGAGGAGCAACTTCTTTTTGTCATAGCCCCATTTCCTGGCGATCTTAATCGCTGTTTCCACTGCTTCAGCTCCGGTATTCATTGGGAGGACCTTATCGAAACCAAAATAGGAAGTAATGTATTCTTCATAAGGGCCTAAAATATCGTTAAAAAAGCCCTGGAGGTAAGGGTTAGGTTGTTGGCTTGTTCAATCAGTGCATCCTTTATTTTAGGATGACAATGCCCCTGGTTAACGGCTGAATAGGCGGAGAGGAAGTCATAATAACGTTTACCTTCTACATCCCAGAGGTAAACCCCTTCCCCTTTGCTTAATACTACCGGTAATGGGTGATAGTTGTGTGCTCCAAATTTATTTTCTAATTGAATCGCTTCTTGACTTGTTTTGATATCCTTCATTCTGGATCTCTTTTTTAGGCGTTTTAAATAGGTGTTGGCTGCGTATTTGTCGCATTTTGACAAATATAACAAAAGGGTTTTGGAATCATGAATCAAAACCAAAAACTTGGAGTGCAGGGATTTATTAAATAATTATGGGGTACACTTTTGTTATTTAATGAAATCTTCCGATATTTGCAAACCCAATTGAAAAAGTCAATCATTACTGGATACATATATCATGGCAAAAATTTGTGACATTACTGGAAAAAGGCCTCAGGTAGGAAATAACGTATCACACGCCAATAATAAAACGAAGCGTAGATTTTACCCTAACCTGCATAAGAAGAGCTTTTATATCCCTGAAGAAGACGCATGGATCACTTTAAAAGTGTCGTCCTCCGCTTTGAGAACGATAAAAAAAAGGAATCAGCGCTGTGTTAAAAGAAGCGCAGAAAAAAGGAGAGATTATTATTAAATAAGACTTGCCTCACACCAATATTAAATTAACAGGAAATGGCTAAGAAAGGTAATAGAGTTCAGGTGATTTTAGAGTGCACTGAACATAAAACAAGTGGAATGCCCGGAACATCTCGGTACATCACCACCAAGAACAGGAAAAACACCACAGAGAGGTTGGAACTTAAAAAATTCAACCCTATCTTGAAGAAGGTGACCGTTCATAAGGAAATAAAATAATCACACACCCCAAGGGTAAAACGATAATATTATGGCTAAGAAAGTAGTAGCAACACTGAAAAAAGAAGGTGGCGTCACTTATGCCAAAGTGATAAAGGCCGTTAGATCTGAGAAAACCGGAGCTTATACCTTCAAGGAAGAAATGGTGCCAAGCCAGATGGTTAAGGAAGTGCTTAAAAAATAAGGCTTCAAGGCTTACTAAGATTTTTACTATCCCTTTCGATTCCAATCGAAAGGGATTTTTGCGTATATTCGGCTCAGATATAAAAAATTATGGGAATATTTGATTTTTTTTCTAAAGAGAAAAAAGAAAGTTTAGACAAAGGACTGGAAAAATCCAGTGAAAACCTGTTTTCTAAGTTAGGAAAAGCCATCGTAGGTAAATCTAAGGTGGATGATGAAATCTTAGATGAGTTAGAAGAAATACTCATTACATCGGATGTAGGAGTAGATACTACGATTAAGATTATCCAACGAATCGAAGAAAGGGTTGCCAAAGACAAATACATAAGTACCGCTGAGCTTGACGTTTTGCTGAGAGAGGAAATCGCAGGCCTTTTGGAAGAAAACAATACCTTTGATATTGGAAGCTTCGACTTACCTACTGATAAAAAGCCTTATGTTATTATGGTTGTTGGTGTCAATGGGGTAGGCAAAACCACCACGATCGGTAAACTGGCACATCAATTTAAGCTGGCTGGAAAATCAGTAGTATTGGGTGCTGCAGATACTTTTAGGGCTGCAGCAGTCGATCAGCTCATTCTCTGGGGAGAGCGTGTGGACGTCCCTGTGATTTCTCATGGGATGAATACAGACCCTGCATCTGTTGCCTTTGATACTGTAAAGAAAGCAGTGGACATGGATGCTGATGTGGTAATTGTAGATACTGCAGGAAGGCTACATACCAAGGTAAACCTAATGAATGAATTGACCAAGATTAAAAGGGTGATGCAGAAATTTATCCCTGATGCTCCTCATGAAATCTTATTGGTCCTTGATGGGTCTACAGGTCAAAATGCTTTTATCCAAGCCAAAGAGTTCACCAGAGCCACTGAAATAAGTGCATTGGCCATTACCAAATTGGACGGTACAGCCAAGGGCGGTGTGGTGATAGGGATTTCAGATCAATTCAAAATCCCTGTAAAATACATAGGGGTTGGTGAAAAAATGACAGATTTACAGGTTTTTAATCGCAAGGAGTTTGTCGACTCGCTGTTTCGTAAAAAATAATTTTTAAGGAGAGTTATGGTTCTCCGATATGCGCTGTATGTTTGAACAAAGCTGTTTTGATTGAAAGCGGGAGTTAATATTGTTAGTGTTAAATTTAATTATTTTCTTCGAATAGCCTTGCGTTAACTATAGTCTAAGTAATAGATTCTAGTGCAAATGCTTGGCGGAGGGAATGTGTAAATTTGCCTTCAGGCAGGTAAGTGCAGTACGGTCAATTGATCGAATAATAGTACATTTATATTTCATTAATTTTAATCCCATGAATTCCATTTCTACAAGGTTGGTGCTACTTCTGTTAGCCCTTAATGTTTTCAATTCATTTCGAAGTAATGCGCAAGACCAGCGTCCCAATATCATTTTTATCCTTACTGATGACCAAAGATATGATGCGCTTGGTTATGCAGGCAATGATTTGATCCATACTCCGGAGATGGACAAACTTGCAGAGGAGGGAGTTACTTTAAAAATGCATTGGTGACCACCCCCATCTGTGCAGCCAGTAGGGCCACAATTTTTACAGGACTTTACGAGCGTAGCCATGCTTATACTTTTCAAACCGGTCCAATTAAGTCAGCCTATATGGAGAAATCCTACCCTAAATTGCTAAAAGAGGCAGGTTATAAGACCGGTTTTTTTGGGAAATTTGGCGTCAACTACAGCAACTTGGAAGGGCTTTTTGATTCTTTTGAATCTTACGATAGAAAAGGAAGTTTTCCGGATAGACGTGGTTACTTTTACAAAACCCTCGGAGCTGATACGGTACATTTAACTCGGTATACAGGACAACAAGCATTGGACTTTATAGAAGAAGCAGACGCTGATCAGCCCTTTTGCCTTTCACTTTCTTTCAGTGCACCTCATGCACATGATAACGCGGAGAAACAATATTTTTGGCAGGATGAAACCGCTTCCTTGTTGGAAGGAGTGACCATTCCTGATGCCAAAATCTCTGACGATAAGTATTTTGAAGCACAACCGGAAATTGTAAAAAGTGGCTTTAACCGACTTCGATGGACTTGGAGATACGATACACCTGAAAAATACCAACACAGTGTAAAAGGCTATTACCGGATGATTTCAGGAATTGACTTGGAAATCGCGAAGATCAGGAAGCAGCTGAAAGCCAAGGGTATGGATAAGAATACAGTCATTATCCTGATGGGAGACAATGGCTATTTCTTGGGTGAAAGACAAATGGCAGGTAAATGGTTGTTGTATGACAATTCCATTAGAGTTCCCTTGATTGTAATGGATCCTAGACAAAAGAAACAAGTTGATTCTGAAGAGATGGCTGCAAATGTCGATGTTCCCTCTACCATTTTGGATTTGGCAGGTGTAGAAATTCCATCGGAATACCAAGGGAAAAGTTTGCTTCCTGTGACCAAAGGAGCGCCATTAAATAGAGATACAGTATTGGTAGAACACTTATGGGATTTTGAGAACATTCCTCCAAGTGAAGGATTGAGAACCAAAGGATGGAAGTATTTTCGCTATATCAATGATCAGTCTATTGCGGAGTTGTATGACCTGACTAATGACCCAATGGAGATTAATAATTTAGCAAAGGATCCCAAGTATGCTTCTAAGGTTGCTGTATTTGATAAAAAATTGGATGCCATGGGTTCTAGAATGTCCAATAACAGTACCGCAGCACCTATTAACCACCACGTGGAGATGATTAGGCGATCCTCTGAAAAGAAAATTATTGATAAAAGTCCGGAATTTGGTTGGCAAGTCCCGGAAGGAATCAATTTTCAATCGGCCTACCAATTATTGGTTAGTAGCACTGCTGAAAAGAGCAAAAAGAATATTGGAGATGTGTGGAATAGCGGGAAAGTGATGGATGGAAATGTGTCCAATATACAATACAAGGGGCCTACGTTAACTGAAGGTAAAACCTATTATTGGAAGGTCAGAATTTGGGATGAAGACAATAGAACCGGTCGATATTCAGAAAGTCAAAGCTTTACTATTGGCACAGCAGAACAATATATAACCACAGGTAATATTTTTGAAGTAGAAGAGATTTCTCCTGTATCTATAAAGGAAGTTGCTAAACAAACCTGGCTAGTGGATTTTGGTAAAGCAGCCTTTGCTAATATGTCCTTTGAATATAAAGCAACAAAGGATGAGACAATTACTGTATGGATAGGTGAGCAATTAAAAGAAGGTAGGCTTAATGCTGATCCCCAAGGTAATATTCGTTTTCAAGAAGTAGCCGTTCAGGTTAGTCCGGGTAAATTAAATTATACATTAGATTTGCCTAAAGATAAACGTAATACGGGCCCTGCGGCTGTGGCACTTCCTGATAGTTTCCCGGTACTGCTTCCTTTTAGGTACGCTGAAATTATGGCAGAAAAAAAGCCTGAAAAACTAACTCAACAGGCTTATTTCAGCTTTTTCGATGTGGATGAAAGTAGATTTACAAGTTCTGATACCATATTGAATCAGGTTTGGGAGCTTTGTAAATATTCAATGAAAGCTACTTCCTTTGCCGGAATATATGTGGATGGTGACAGAGAAAGGATCCCCTATGAGGCAGATGCCTACATCAACCAACTGAGCCACTATGCGGTCGATTGGGAATACCCGATTGCAAGAAAGACCATCGAGTATTTTATGGAAAATCCTACTTGGCCCACCGAGTGGCAATTGCATGTGGCCTTGATGTTTTATGAGGACTATATGTATACCGGTAATCTAGAACTTGTAGAAAAATATTATGATGAACTAAAGCACAAAACGCTAATGGAGTTGGCGCGTGAAGATGGTTTGATAAGTTCTGAAAAGGCTAGTCCCGAGTTCATGAAAAAATTGGGATTCAAGGACCCTAAAGTTAAATTAAAGGACATTGTCGACTGGCCACCGGCCCAAAAAGATACCGGTTGGAAACTGGCCACTCCGGAAGGAGAGCGAGATGGATTTGTGTTTACCCCTATTAACACGGTGATCAATGCCTTGTACTTTCGCAATTTGGAAATTATGGGTGAATTTGCCCGCCTTTTGAATAGGAATGATGAAGCCAGAGAGTATGAATTGATGGCCATTAAAGTGAAAAAGGCTGTCAATGAAAAATTGATGGATCTTGAGAAAGGTGTATATCTTGATGGTGAAGGGGCAGGACATTCCTCTCTTCATGCCAATATGATGCCTTTGGCTTTTAATATGGTGCCGGAAGAAAAGGTAGCTTCCGTAGTCAATTTTATTAAATCTAGAGGGATGGCTTGTAGTGTTTATGGGTCTCAGTACTTGATGGATGGACTATATAATGCAGGAGAAGCAGATTATGCGCTGGAGCTAATGACTGCTACACATGACCGTAGTTGGTATAACATGATTGCGATTGGGTCTACTGTTACCCTTGAAGCATGGGACATGAAATACAAGCCTAACTCAGATTGGAACCATGCTTGGGGAGCTGTTCCCGGTAATATTGTTGCACGTAAAATGTGGGGTATTGTGCCTAAAACTCCGGGAGCAGGATTGCTGGAAATCAAACCCCAATTGGGTAGTTTGACAGCCACAGAAATTACCGTTCCTTTTATAACCGGAAAGGTGAATGCTTCCTACAAAAAAGTTAACAACCGTTTGCAACGCTATATTTTTGATTTACCACCAAATGTTTCAGCGGAATTGCTACTGGAGTACAATGCGGGTGATGCGATCTCCCTGAATGGAGAAAAGGTAAATAAAAGTTTCGGTTCCATAAGGCTTTCCCCGGGGAAAAATGAAATTTTGCTTCAGGTCAATTCATTTTAATAGGAACCTTTTAAATCATGGTTTTGTAAAAATAGACAGGTATATTTCAATGCATGCTTTTTTGAGATTTTAAATAAGAGTCTGTAATAGAAGTCCTATTACGGGTTTATCAGAAATTGCATCGATGTTTTAGGCTGAAACTATCATATGGGAGCACACCACCATCAATCAGGGAAAAATCTGAAAATCGCATTTTTTTAAATCTGGGATTTACCCTTTTGGAAATAGTAGGTGGATTGTATGTAAATAGTATTTCAATCATTTCAGATGCTGTACATGACCTTGGAGATAGTCTTGCTTTAGGGTCAGCTTGGTATTTGGATAAAAAGGCAGTGCAAAGATCCGATGCGAAATTTTCATTTGGCTACTCTCGATTTTCGCTGTTAGGTGCCCTTATCAATAGTCTGGTATTAATTGGAGGCTCTGTGTTTGTAATTAGTGAAGCGGTTGGTCGCTTGCTAAACCCGGAGCAATCAGATGCTGAAGGAATGTTTTATTTTGCCATATTAGGTATACTTGTCAATGGTTATGCAGCATGGAAAATGAGTGGAGGAAAAACCCTGAATGAGAAAGTGGTTTCTTGGCATTTGCTTGAAGATGTTTTAGGTTGGGTAGCAGTTTTGATTGTAGCAATTGTTTTGTATTTCAAGGATATACCCTATTTAGATCCTGCTCTTTCTCTGTTTATAACGGCATATATTTTATGGGGAGTAGTGGGAAGATTGAAGGAGACTTTGTATGTGTTTCTCCAAGGGGTCCCCAAAGAAATTGATTTGGTGAAAATTGAGAAAGAATTACTTTCTATCGACCATGTGCAATCCCTACATCATACCCATATTTGGTCTTTGGAGGGCGAACATCATGTTTTCTCTACTCATTTGAAACTGGAGAGAATTGACTCTTTTGATAATATATTAAGTGTTAAAAATGAAGCGAAGACCCTTTTGAAAAAATACCATTTTAAACATTTTACTATTGAAACTGAATTGGATACTGAGAATTGCACCTTGATTTCAGAGGATAATTAGTTCGGCTTAGGGACCTCAATTTGTTAGTAGGTGAACTTTAGAAATTGGCGGTGTAGGGCTTTAAAATATCCGTTAAATGTTAAGTAGAATTACCGAAAGCCTCGCTTTCACTGCACCGGTTAAATGAAAATTAAGCGATGGATTTTTTCATCTTTTATTTTTAGGACTTTATGATAATTTCAATTTTGTTTAATCTGTTGAATAGACACTTTCAGTTTGTTAAGGAAATGAAATGCGTGGAAAAGAGATAGATATCTATTATATTTTTTATATTGAATAAGATTATCGGGAGTTGGCCTCTAGTAGCTCTTAGGTATACAGCATCAATTAAGGTTACCCATAGAATCTTAATAATTGACAACTTTTGATGATATTCCATTTTAAACCTATAAAAACAAGCCATGAAAGACTTAAAAAAGGAAGACCTTGACCAAGAAGTTTTTGATCTATATGACGATTATGCACACAGTAGGATAGAGCGAAGAGAGTTTGTAAACAAGCTTTCCAAATTTGCGGTTGGGGGCTAACAGTGTCTGCAATAATGGGATTTTTAATGCCAAATTATGCCAAAACTAGTCGGTTTTCTGCTGTAGATCCTCGGCTTGTTGAAGAGACCATCACTTATGATTCCCCAAAAGGCGCCGGAAAAATGAAAGCCCTTTTGGTCCGTCCAAAGGAAGTAAAAGGTAAATTGCCGGGCATAGTGGTGGTGCACGAAAACAGAGGGCTGAACCCTTACATCGAAGATACAGCAAGGCAGGCTGCTTTGGATGGGTTTATTGCTTTGGCACCTGATGCCTTGTCACCTATGGGTGGATACCCAGGTACGGATGATGAGGGAAGAACGATGCAGGGCAAAAGAGATAGAGAAGAAATGCTTCAGGATTTTATCGCCGGATTTGAGACACTGAAAGGCCACGAGGATTGCACAGGGAAAGTAGGGGTAGTTGGTTTTTGTTTTGGAGGTTGGGTTTCCAATATGATGGCTGTGAGGGTGCCTGATCTTGCTGCAGCGGTTCCATTTTATGGAGGTCAACCAACTGCCGAAGAAACTGCAAAAATACAGGCTCCTTTAATGTTGCACTTTGCGGAATTGGATAAACGCGTAAATATGGGTTGGCCGGACTATGAGGAAGCTTTAAAGGCAAATAATAAATCCTACCTGGCCTATATGTATCCCGAAGTGAATCATGGTTTTCATAACCATTCTACGCCACGATATGATGAGGCTGCAGCCAAACTTGCATGGGGAAGAACCATTGATTTTTTTAGGGAAAAATTGCGTTGAAAATCTATATTTTTGAGTCAATTGGCTTGTGAGAATCATATAGGAGGTTTTTGAGCCGAACGAAAAAAATTCTGTATCGGGTCTATTGGCCTGATTCATTAAAATTTGTTAAAATGAAAGTTATTTTTTTGTATTTCTTTTGTCTTGGGCTTTGACCGGTTTTTCTCAGGTTACGACTATCACACGAAACCCTGAGATTCAAGAAATGACAGGGCTGGTTTCTTCTGATAGTTTGGAGAAATACCTAAACGGTCTGGTTGCATTTGGTACCCGTCACTCGTTAAGTGAAGATGCAGAGAATAGGGGGATTGAGGCAGCCAGGAAATATGTTTTGGCAAAATTCAAGTCATTTGAGCGTCAATCCAAAGGCAGGCTTAGTTCAAAGATCGATTACTTCACTGTTTATCCCGACGGAAAAAGGGTAAACAAGGAAGTGAAAATGGGCAATGTAATGGCTACGCTCAAAGGGGTTGACCCGGATGATGATAGGGTTTTTGTGGTGAGCGGGCATATTGATAGCAGGGTTTCAGATATCATGAACCATGAGAGTGATGCACCCGGTGCGAATGATGATGGATCCGGAGTGGTGGCTTTAATAGAGATGGTAAGGATTATGTCTGAACAAAGTTTTCCTGCCACCATAGTTTTTGTGGCTGTGTCCGGAGAAGAACAAGGTTTGATAGGCGCTAGTCATTTGGCCAAAAAAGCCAAAGAGAAACATTGGAATTTGGTAGCAATGATCAACAATGACATGATTGGCAATAGCCAGTCAAGTGGTACCGGAATTAGGGACAATACAAAATTAAGGGTCTTCAGTGAAGGAGTTCCCCATTATGAAACGGAGAATATGGCGGTCCTTAGGCAGCGCACCAATGCAGAGAATGACAGTAAGTCAAGGCAACTTGCCCGGTATATCAAAGAGGTGGCTGAACGATATGTTGATCATCTGGAAATAAAATTGATTTACAGAAATGATCGGTTTTTAAGAGGAGGAGACCACACTCCATTTTCCAGAGAAGGGTTTACCGCTGTACGGCTTTGTGAAATGAATGAAAATTATACACAGCAGCATCAGGACCTAAGAGTAGCTGATGGAATTGCCTATGGGGACAAAGTGGAAAATGTTGATTTTAAATACCTGCGAAAAAATACGGCTGCCAACCTAGCGGTTTTGGCAAGTCTGGCAGGAGCGCCATCTGTACCTCAAAATGTTGGAGTACGCATAAGTGAACTTACAAATAGTACTCAATTGGTTTGGGAGAAACCAAAACATGGGAAGGTTGCAGGTTATTATGTTTTACTTCGGGAAACCAGCGCCTCAATGTGGGAAAGGAAATTTTACACCAATGAAACAGCTATCGATTTGCCTTATTCAAAAGACAATTACTTTTTTGCTGTTCAAGCAGTAGGGGAAAATGGTCAAGAAAGCCTTGCTGTATTTCCTAAGCCCGTACGAGATTAGGAAGATAAAGTGCTGCTTAGGTGGGTAGATTAGCTTAATATGCGAAATTTAGCAAATGAGCTGCCGAAAAGGTTTTAAATACCTTATTGAAGTAATCACAGTATTCAGCAAACATCCCCGGATTATTGCAGTCCATACCGGTTGATATCGCAAATGCAACTACCTCTGCCGGAATAGGTATGGTGGCAATTGACATAAAAGTCTTTTCTTCCGTCATCAGTAGGGTCATGTATACATAGAGGCCGTATTGAAGGCCATCTTGCCCCATAAGGTATTCGTTACCTAAGGATAATATCCACGCTATCTTCCTTCCTCCATCAAATTCATTCCAAAGAGAGTAGTCCGTATCAATGGTGAAACCACTAACTCCGAAGCGCATCGCAAAGTTTTGATTGATAATTTCACCAACAGCGACCATAAGGTCTTCAAAGTTGGTCTGAGAAAAATCATTTTGTACACCGTAAAAGTAAAGTTGCATGTCATTATTATCCGGGTTAATGGCCTGAAAGGCTTCTTCTGCAGGATTGTACATAAGTGAGATGCCTTCAGGTACAGCAATGACGACCCCTGTACTGATGTCTTCATAAATATCAAAACGCATGGCCTCATAATCCAATTGAATATTCATATCCAACTCAAATTCATCAGAAAGCATGAGTAGGTTTTCAGGATCATCTGTAGATTCGATCATTTCCGTGAGGGACCTGTTCTTTGTAGGGTGAAATTCAAAACCGGCAGCTTTTACCGGAGCAATCGTTGCTGAATTAAATTCTGAGTTAGGAAAAAAGTCTTATTGGTTTGAGTGAGATTTCCCTCATTTTCAGGAAAGTCAATAGTAGCTTCAGCGGAAAAAAGTTGACGCAAGTTTTCAAAACCATTGGGGAGGGTATTTGTTGACGAGTTTTCCAATTCGGTTAAATATCCTGCAGGGATAATCCAGCTTACATTGCTGGCGCCTTTTTCAAGTCCACCATCTCCAATTCCAATGAGCTTGCCCTGTGAGTCAAATACCGGGGCTCCGGAAAATCCGGGCAAGAGGCTTCCTTCGAGGTATAGTATATTGAGGTCAAGGGCAGGGAATCCTATTTTTGCAAGGGCTTCTTTGTCCTTTTTAGGTATCAGATGACTGAGTGTTTCAGGATTTACATATCCTTTTTTCATTTGCCTGGAAGAACTTCCGGTGGCACCGCCATTGTACCCAATTGCAAAGACATCCGTTCCAAATTTCACCTTTGTAGGGTTAAATTGGCTAAGGGGGGCCACTGTTGACGGAGGAGGGGCCTGTCCTTCAATTAATTCCAAAAGAACCAAATCGGCTTTTTGAAGTACTTTTTTATCCTTGCCTTTCGCCAGGCTTGGCCTTGGTACAATATTCTTATTTCACCGCTTCGACTCATGCCATGAAGGGAAGTAACCACTTGATTCGGTGTTTTCCAAACAAAACCCGTTAAGGCATTGGAAGTATTGTTTTGTACCGGGACGATAACCTTCACCAGAGCATTTTTCACTTTATCCGGATCAAATTGCCTGGCAACAATTTTAAAGGAGAGTAACGATGACAGGGCGAGACACCAAATTATTTTATTCATGGTCGAAAATTTTAATCAGCGAATGAAGAATCATTTCCACTTCACTTGGTGTAAATTGATTTTTTAGTCCATTTAATACTTCAGGCCAAGGAGCCTTGGATTTTTCAAAGGCAAGGCTCATTTCATTTAGGCTACTATTTTGATTGATTTGTGTGATATCCTTTCCCACTTTTACGCTAGTGGAAGGGCTTTGGTAGTCACCACAAAAATTGTCTTTTAATATCAATAAGGTTTTGGTTCCCAGAGGTTCAGTAAGGTCGTTTTTAAAATTGATTGCCCATTGTTCCCAAATTCCACCGGCCGAGAGAAAAGTATTGTGGATTTCTGCAGGGGCAGTTTCGGAATTGGCATATTCCAATAAATCGCATGCTTCAATTGTAAATTCAGTGGAGTAAAGCACATTGGCCTCTCTTTTGGTGATGGTGGAATCTGCCTTGATATAACCTGTAATAAAATTTCTGGCTTCACTATCTGAATAACCAATTTCAAGATAGTCATTCATTTTATCCGCTAGACTGGGTGCAAAAGGATTGTTAGCGCGAATATAAAGGCCTAATAAAATACCCACTACGGAAAAGAGACCAAAAGAACCTATTCGCAGACTTTTGATTGGATCCAAGAATTTTTCGTTCAATCCAACCAAAATAGCCAATAAAGAAGAAATAGTACCGATTACGCCACTCACTACAGGGGAGACTGATAATCCCAATAGCAAGCCTAAAAATGCGCCAATCCCTAATCCATTGAAAATAGCAGCAAAGGCCTGAAACATTCCGGGTTTATAACTCCCTTGTCCATCGGGGATCAAATCTTTCAATGGTTTATTCGAGGAATTGCTTGTGGTGGGGTTCTGCTCTTCCATTACTTGAAGTGTTTGGTTAAAGAAATGTAATGGTAGAAAATGTGGTTGTCTTTACTCTAATTTAATAAAAAATACGGAATAGTATGAATTTTAATGATTTATTTCGTTTCCTAATCTTTCTCCTTTTTAGGATAAGGGTCGGATTTGCTTCAATAAAAAATGCAAGTGAGACCTTTGTAGCTGAATAATGTGGGGTTATATATTTAGGTATGATTACTGCTTTAGTATTTATACTATTGAGTAGCTCCATATAGGAGGAATATATATATTGGGGTAGCATCTTTTTTGGTAATCGTTTAGTGAATTTTGTAAAATTATAACAGGTAGGTATGAAATATTATATGTTAACTTATTTCTTAGCAGAAGACTATATGCAAAAAAGAGGGGGATTTAGAAAAGATCACTTGTCCCTTGCAGATAAGTTTTATAGAAAAGGTGTGTTATTGATGGGGGGTGCCCTTTCAAGGCCCGCAGATAAAGCGGTTTTGATTTTCCATTCTGAAGGAGAAAATGATGCCAAGGATTTTGTAAATGCGGATCCTTATGTTACGAATGGACTTGTAGAAAGTTGGGAATTGAGAGAATGGAATGTTGTAGTTGGGGTGGTATAAAGGATTAATGGGTCTCCGATTAAGAGGATCTATTCATTTAATGGTCCATTGGGCATAGGTATGTGCTTGCTTTATTTTATTTAATTTTATATATTCATCATGTATTAATTTTATTTTGATGTTTTTTAAAGGTTAAAACTGTTTTATTTTAAATGTATTTTTATTGATTATAAAATATTTTGTAGGAATTTAATTTTGTTTAAAGATGAGGTATTCAATCGTTTTTACATTTTTATTGATCAGTGAAAGTGTTATTGGGCAATCCACAGATAATAAAATTGAAACAAAAGGTAATATTGGTATAGGTACCCTTGATCCGAAAAATAAATTAGAGGTAGTTGGAAGAACAGCGTTGCGTGGTGATTTATATATAATGGGAGATGAGTTTGTGCAATTTGTACAAGGAAAGGATAGTGACAAAAGAGGTGTTTCCATAGGTGTCAATGATTTTGGCCTTAAAACTAGGTACAGAAGGTGGAGTGGGGGCTCTAGGGCCTATAATCAGGTATGGTACGATCAGGGTGGAAGCGATTTCTTTTTCGGAGGGTCCACACTTCCAATTTTTCTATTTCAAATAAAGGAGTAGGTGTGGGAACAAAGGAGATCACCCATAATCTTTCCATAAATGGCTCGGGTAAATTTATGGGGGCAGAGTCGAGTTATACAGAGATTAATTCAAACAATAGTGGCCCTTATATGCGTCAGTATGGTAAGGGAGGCACAAGTTTGAGTTGGATCATTCGAGGTTATGCAAACAATAATTTGCAAGCGGAATTTAATATGGGCGGAGTTTTGGTGAATGGAAAAGTGCAAGCTGAAGAAGTGAATATTTCCTTAGATGGATGGGCAGATTATGTTTTTACTGATGGCTATAGCCTTATGAGCTTGGGTGAACTTAAATCATTTATTGATAAAAATGGGCATTTGCCGGGAATACCAATAGAGGCAGTAGTGAAAAAAGAAGGGCTCAACTTAGGAGAAATTAACGCCAAATTATTAGAGAAAATAGAGGAGCTTACCCTTTATGTCATTTATCAAGAAGAGCAGATTCAAGAACTTCTAAAATTGCAAAAAGAAGTGGAACAATTGAAGGAAGCAGTGGCCACCCAATAAATTCCCTTTGAGGCTGCTATTTTTCCTACTTCACACAGGTTTGGCAATTTTGAATGCTTTTCATAAAATAACTTATTTTACGTATTTAATTTTATCATTTTTAAAGAATTAAAGCTCCACTTTTTACTTTATCCGATAAACGAAGCCTTTTCTCCAAAGTGAAGGTTATTATAATTTATTTTTTTAGATTAGTACGTTGGAGGTCTTTCGCAAAAAAAAGAAGACATTTTAACAAATTAAGTTTCAAATTCTACCAATGAAGTAGGATTTGGAGTTGTTAAAGTATAAAGACTTAGGTCTATTTGCCGAATTAAACTCCAAATATTGTGTCAATTTAAAAAGCTTTCGGACGATAATTCCCAACATTACATCTAAAAATAAGTCATAATTATGCAGTTAAAATCTATATTTTTAATAGTATTGACCCTGTTGGTTCAATTTTCCTTTGCCAACCCTGAAGAAGATAAGATTAAGGTTTTGATCATTGATGGGCAAAATAATCATTCTGCCTGGCCCAAGACAAGTTTAATGATGAAAGGTCAGTTGGAGGAAACAGGTCTTTTTGAGGTTACCATTGAACGCACCAAATTTACTTGGAAAGGAGCAGAAAACAGTTCGTATTTAGTAAAAGCCGGAGCAGGTAAAACGGAAGATTTAAAAGAGCCTAAGTCAGATCCTGAATTTAACCCGGATTTTGCAGCTTATGACGTGGTAGTTTCCAATTTTGGTTGGAATGCAGCTCCTTGGCCGGTTGAAACCATGAAGAAATTTGAGCATTTTGTCCATTCAGGTGGAGGTTTTGTTAGTGTACATGCTGCAGACAATTCATTTCCGGAATGGGAGGCATACAATGAAATGATAGGTTTAGGAGGCTGGGGAGACCGTAATGAAAAGGATGGGCCTTATGTATACTACGATTCCGAAGGGAAATTAGTAAGGGATAATAGCCCTGGGCCTGCAGGAACACATGGAGCCAAAAACAATTTCACCATTAATTTGACGGAGGAAAGCCATCCGATTACAGCAGGTATGCCGAAAAGTTGGATCTCGGCTAAAGACGAGTGTTACGCTCGCTTGAGAGGCCCTGCCAAGAACATGACTATTTTAGCTACCGGTGAAGATCTTACCAATAAAAATAGAGAAGGTAGGCATGAACCGGTTTTTATGGTGATAGATTATGGAAAAGGTAAAGTGTTTCACACCACGCTCGGCCATGACCAAGGTTCGCTTGAGGGTGTTGGGTTTATCACCTCATTTACAAGAGGCGTGGAATGGGCTGCTACCGGAGAAGTTACAATTCCTATTCCAAATGATTTTCCAACAAAAGAGGCCTCTAAATCCAGGCCTTTTACCTTTTGAGGAAAACCATTTCCTGAGAATTAAACACAATTGGAAAAGAACAAAGAATAAGTAAAGCGTTAATTGATAATTTGGAAGGTAAAATCATTACGTGATTTGAAATCAAGAATAAAGAAGCAATTAACATTAAATTATAGCATATTATTATTTAAAAAGGCACTTACTAAACTTATTGAATTAATGAAAATAATTAAACCCTGTCTTTTATTACTGAGTCTATTTGTCCTCAGCTGCGGAACCAATGAGGTTCAGCATGAATGCCTAGAAAAGAAGCCAAACATATTATTAGTTTTCGCAGATGATATGACTTTTGAGGTTTTAGATCAGTTGGAACAAAATAAAATATATACACCAAACCTCGATAAGTTAATGTCGGAGGGTACATCATTTAGAAAAGCCTATAATATGGGAAGTTGGTCTGGTGCAGTATGTACAGCATCAAGGAGCATGATGATTTCCGGAAGAAGTGTATGGAATGCATTTAAGATTAAAGAGGAATGGAAGAAAGGAGATAAAAAAGATTTGACCTTGCCCAAGTTGCTTGAAACCTCCGGCTATGAAACTTATATGACAGGTAAATGGCATGTGGATGTTCCTGCTTCAGAAATATTTAATCATGCTGTAAACATTCGACCGGGCATGCCTAAGGATGGCTGGTCTGGAAATAATATGGGAGCGAAGTTTGATTCCATTAGCAAAATTGGTGCTGAACCACATACCATCATGCCGATAGGTTATAATAGGCCTCTCAGTGAAAATGAGGACAATTGGTCTCCTTCCGATCCGGCTTTTGGGGGTTCTGGGAAGGAGGAACTCACTGGAGCGAGGTGTTGAGAAATGATGCCCATGCTTTTTAGACAGTGCCTCTAAATCGAATAATCCATTTTTTATGTATTTGGCTTTTAATGCTGTTCATGATCCCAGACAATCGCCGGGGAGTTTTTTAGACCTGTATGCTGTGGAAGATATAAAAATCCCTAAAAACTTTTTACCAGTTTATCCCTATAAAGATGAGATAGGCAATGGACCTGCGTTAAGGGATGAAGCATTGGCCCCTTATCCTCGGACACCCTATTCCATTAAAAAACACCTGCAAGAATATTATGCAATTATTTCTCATATGGACCATCAAATTGGAGAAATATTTAACGAACTGGAAAGGAAAGGCCTTAGGGAAAATACTTATATTATTTTCACTGCTGATCATGGTCTGGCCATGGGGCGTCATGGCTTAATGGGGAAACAGACCATGTTTGACCATAGTATGGCTGCACCTTTTATCATCTCAGGGCCAAACATTCCAAAAGGACAAAGGTTAGACCAAGACATTTACATACAAGATGCCATGGCCACAATATTAGATATTGCAGGGGTAGAAAAACCGGATTATGTAGAGTTTAATAGTCTTTTAACACTAATTCAAGGGACTGAAGAGCAAATTTATCAAGATGTTTACGGGGCTTATTTGAACAATCAAAGGATGATAAAAAAAGATGGTTTTAAGCTCACTGTTTATCCAAAGGCAAAAAAGATACTTTTGTTTGATATGGAAAACGATCCTTTAGAAATGAATGATTTGGCAGATCAACCTGAACATCAAGATTTAATTAAAACGTTATTTGCTAAACTTCAGCAAAAACAAGCACAATTAAATGATGCTTTGGTTTTAAAGGCAGAGGATTATGATATGTAATTGGTCGTCTTTTTCTATTTTCAAGCCTATCTACTTTCTTAATTCATTATGGCTAATGCTGCTTTTGTTATCCTGCGCAAAAGAAAACAAGAACAATAGCCTGCCCCAAGAGAGTGCCAAGCCGAATATAATTTACATCATGGCTGATGATCACACAAGTCAGGCATTTGGTGTGTATGGTAGTCGATTGGCAAGCTTAAACCCTACACCTACCTTGGATAGCCTTGCCAAATCGGGTATGATATTTGACAATTGTTTCGTTAATAATTCCATTTGTGTACCTAGTAGGGCTGCAGTCTTAACAGGTCAACGGGCCCAAACTAATGGTGTGATTGATCTGGAGGGCAGTCTTGCCCCTGAAAAACAATACTTGCCTATGGAATTAAAAAAACTTGGCTACCAAACAGCCATTATAGGGAAATGGCACCTGAAGGAAGAGCCTGCATCATTTGACTATTATAAAGTTCTCGATCAGCAAGGGACTTATTTTGATCCGACTTTTCGGGTACAAGGAGAGGAACCATGGCCTTCCAATGAAGTTCAATATGAAGGCCATTCTTCCGACGTTATCACAGACCAAGTAATTGATTGGTTAGAAAAAGGAAAAGAAGCGGATAAGCCATTCTTCCTCATGTATCATTTCAAAGCACCTCATGATGACTTTGAAAATGCCCCTAGGTATGAGGATTATTTGGAAGAGATTTTTATTCCTGAACCGGAAAGTTTATATGACATGGCCAACCATGGTTCGGTGGCGACAAGGGGTGAAGGGGATAGTTTGACCAGATACATAGGCTCTTCGGTTTCACATAGGAATTTGATAAGAAATCAGGCCATGAATATTTGGCCGGGGCCCAATTATAAAAACTATAGAAATGCAGAGGATATTTTACCCAGTGAATTGGTGAAATGGGAAATGGATGAGGAAGAAAAGGATTATACTTCAAAGGTCTACCAGAGCTATTTGAAAAAATACCTTCGCTGTGTCAAGGGAATAGATGACAATATGAAACGCTTTATGGCTTATTTAAAAGAAAATGGCTTGTTAGAAAACACAATTATTGTTTATACCAGTGATCAAGGTTTTATGCTTGGGGAACACGATTATATAGACAAACGTTGGATGTATGAAGAATCCCTAAGGATGCCATTTTTTATTAGTTATCCTGAAAAAATTCGAGCAAATACCAGAACAAATGCGATAATAAATAATACAGATTTTGCTCCAACGCTAATAGAAATGGCAGGTGGTGAAAAGCCTGAATATATGCAAGGCAAAAGTTTCAAGGTAATACTAGAAACAAATGAAGAACCTGAAGATTGGCAAAAATCAACTTATTACCGGTATTGGATGCATTTGGCTCATCGGCACGGAAACCCGGCACATTTTGGTGTGAGGACTAAGCGTTATAAATTGATTTTTTATTATGGTAAATACTGGGTAGATACTGATGACCCGAAGGCGGAATGGAATAATGCCAGCTGGGGGAATGATTTTACCACCCATACCCCTGTAGCCTGGGAGTTTTATGATTTAGAAAAAGACCCTCGTGAAATGAATAATCTTTACGGCGATCCAGCATATTCCGATACCATTGCTGAATTGAAAAAAGAGTTGAAAAAATTGAGGGAGGATCTAAATGAAACTGATAAAGATTACCCTCATATCCAAAAGGTAATTGACGCGCATTGGAATGATTAGGCTTTTTAATAGCTGATTCCATTATAAGTGAACTGTTAATAATATAAAGAGGAAAGAAGATGAAGGCCATAGGATTTAGAAGATCTCTCCCCATTACTGAAGAAGAAAGTTTTATTGCATTTGACGCTACCAAACCCAGCCCATCGGGTTTTGATATATTGGTAGAGCTTGCGGCAGTATCTGTGAATCCGGTTGATTTTAAGGTCAGACAGAATACCGCAAAAGACCGTATTCTAGACAGCCCAAAGATCATAGGTTATGATGGCGTAGGAACCGTGGTGGAGGTAGGGGAAAAGGTAAGTCATTTTGAGGTTGGAGATGAAGTGTTTTACGCAGGAGATATCAGTAGGAGTGGAAGCAATGCAATGTATCAGTTGATTGATGAGCGAATTGTAGGCACAAAGCCCAAAACCTTGTCAGCAGCTGAAGCAGTGGCACTACCATTGACCGGATTGACTGCCTGGGAGTTCATATTTGACAGAATGAAAGTGGACCCGAATACAGATAAAGGGAAGTCTATACTTATACTTGCAGGTGCCGGAGGTGTAGGCTCAATTGCCATTCAAATTGCAAAACAGGTTGCGGGGCTTACCGTCATTGCTACTGCTTCGCGTGAGGAGACTGGACGCTGGTGCAAATCTATGGGAGCTGACCATGTGGTAAATCACCATGACTTAAAAGCAAGTTTATTGCAGGCCGGTTACAAGGAAGTTGATTATGTACTCGATTGTGTGGACATCAACGGATATTGGGAAACGCTAGTAGATATCGTCAAGCCTCAAGGGCACATTGTTACCATTACAGGCAGTGATAAACCACTAAACCTGATGTTGCTTAAAAATAAAAGTGTAAGCTTCTCTTGGGAATATATGTTTACGCGTTCCCTATATACGACCTCAGATATTTTAAAACAACAGCAAATTCTTAATAAGTTGGCTGAGTTAATTGATCGGGGGATAATAAAAACTACATTGAATACTATTTTTAATGGGTTTACTGTAGATAATTTTAAAAAGGCACACCAGCTCCAAGAGTCAGGGAAATCTATAGGTAAGACAGTTGTGGTATTCAAATAAGGTTATTTTGTTGGATTCTTTACTATCTGTTTGTCATCAAGCTTTTCTATTTAATTTCTGAATTTAGAATTTATGGGGAAAACGCCAAGTAGGTAGGAGATGTACTATTACTACTACTAAATTTTCTATTGTTTAATCCGGATTGGACAATAGGATTTCTCCGCCTTGACAATAGTCAAGGGTGAAGCCAATTCTGTACTTACGGGAAGTGTTGCAATTGCAAGAAAATCAGGTCGTTTAGAGATTATGGTGAAATCGAAAGCAGTAACGAATTGTTTTATTTTGAAGCGATTCCAGTAAGTAATTGTCTATTGGATGTTTCGGATTTAAGAAACAGTATAGGAATGGAATTTGATCTACAATTATCCTTACTAAATTTTTACTTTTGGAACAGGTACATTTAAACTTGGTACATTTTGCTTAATTTGCGGAGACTTAAATTTGCAATATTGTATAGGCATGACTTCATTTAAAACCCAGCTGGCTAAAGCCGGGATTAATAATTTTTCTTTTTTATTGCTAGGTACCATTTTATTGGCTTACCTATTTCCTGACTGGGGAGAAGCTAGGGGTGCCTTAAGTATAGATAAGTTGACCTATTACGGGGTGTCTCTGATCTTTTTCTTTTATGGCGTGAAGATTAGTCCTGCCACTTTAAAGTTGGGTTTGTCCAATTGGCGGTTACATCTGCTTATTCAAGGCACAACTTTTATAATTTTTCCTTTGCTGATATTAATACTTTATGGGCTTTTCGGTATGGAGGAAAATTTGTTTTGGCTAGGCACCTTTTATTTGGCTGCCTTACCTTCCACTGTCTCTTCATCCGTCGTAATGGTCTCGATTGCAGGAGGGAATCTTCCTGCAGCAATATTTAATGCCAGTATATCCAGTATTGTAGGTATATTGATTACTCCCTTATGGATGGGGTTTTTTCTAGTGCCGAGAATGCCGATTTTGAAGTTATGAATACCATTTGGACATTGGTGCAACAAATTTTTATTCCTGTGGTATTGGGGTTTTTGTTTCACGGGTGGCTTTTTATTTTAGTGCAGAAGTACGGGAAACTACTTAAAAACTTTGATCAATTTGTGATCCTATTGATCGTGTTCTCAGCATTTTCTCATTCATTTGGCAACAACATGTTTGAAGGACAAAATATTTTAGGCTTAGGCTTATGGATGTTGCTCTTGTTTGTTTTTATGGCTCTAGGAATGTATCTATTGGGGAGGTTGCTTTCATTCAATAGGGCTGACAAGATTACTGTCTTATTTTGTGGATCTAAAAAATCATTGGTACAAGGAGCGGTCATGGGTAAGATTTTATTTCCTGACCCTACTATTTTTGGGGTAGTATTGTTGCCGTTGATGTTGTACCATACCCTACAACTTATTCTAGGCAGCGCTTTGGCAGAGAAGCTGGCGATTCTACCTCCTAAAGATCAGGATTAATCCAAAAGAGCTATCTGTTTGCTATTTATGCTGAGAATTGTTAAACCCATTTGCTAGTCTATTTATTGAATAATCATTCTCAAGGGTTCGATGAGGGTTAAGGACAAGCGAAATGAAATTTTTTTCCCTTAAGTAAAAGATTGATCACCTGAAGCTTCAGCGGTTAATCTTTCAGCAATTTCTTTACCCAGGTATCGATCAATTAATCCATGCCCGGCATACAGCACAGGTGTTAACACCACGGCTACAGAAAATTTATAAACGTAATTGATTATTCCTACCGCTATTATTTGCTGTAAAGACCAATTCCCAAACACATAAAATGCGATACCAAGCACAACAAAAGAGTCGATAAATTGAGAAACTAAGGTAGAACCTGTAGCCCTTAGCCAAATCATTTTTGCACCTGTAATGCGTCTTAATTTCTGAAAAATATAGACATCAAGTAACTGGCCTATTAAAAAGGCTACAAGGGAACCAATAATAATCCCTAATCCTTGTCTGAAAATAGTGTTAAAGGCGTAATCAATATTAAAAGGATTTCCCTGATTGTCCACTTGATTTACCTCGAGCCAGAAATTAGCCGGTGGAAGTTTGGTGACAAGGGAAATGACTATAAAAACATAGGCAATAAGTCCTGCTGTAATAAAACTGATTTTCCGCACCCCTTTTTTACCGAAATATTCATTGATAATGTCAGTGGTAATAAAAACCACCGGCCAGATTACTGCCCCGGCAGTGAGGTTGAAATCCAATATGTACTCATTAAAGAAGGTCCAATTTGCAGGAGTTAAACCTATGGTTTGCTCTCCGGAAAAAATTTTAACCCCTATAATTTCTGCTAAAATTGCATTGGTGAGAAAGACACCTCCTAGAATTATAAATAAATTCGTCTTTTTGGATTGATAAACTTTCTCGTTGATGTTCATATTTATTTGATAGAATAAGTACAGCCTTCGACACTCAATGTGCTTTCATCAAATATTTCTTTGGCTTCTTTCAGCAGTAAGTCTAATTTGGAATACCTACTTGAATAATGCCCCAATAGCAATTGCTTCACCTCTGCCTCCTTGGCAATAATTGCGGCTTCTTTGGCGGTACTATGTTTGGTGACTTTTGCCCGTTTTTTTTCATCCTCCATAAAGGTGAGGTAGACTCATGGTAGAGAAAATCTGATCCTTTGATGTGAGGAATCAAGTCTAAATTAAATACGGTATCGGAACAGTAACTGTACTTTCTTGGAGAAGATACTTCACAGAAATCATCTGCTTTATACAGCACATTGCCTGTTTTGTCCATAACATCTTTTCCGGCTTGCAGGGTGTGGATCTCCTCTACCTCAGGCCGAAATTTTGCCATCATCTCTTTATTGAGGTGTACCCTTTGTTTCTTTTCTTCAAAACTAAATCCTGTGCAAGGTATTCTGTGCTCCAGAGGAAAAGAGTAAATGGTCAGGTCTCGGATTTCCACTAATTTATTCTTTCCCTGCGGAACAGTTGGATGAAAAATTAAAGGAAAGTTCAGCGTGCTGGCAGAGTACTTTAGCTGAATTGTGATAATTTCATCAAGTCCCTTAGGTCCATATAGGTGCAAGGGCAGCTTTCTGTTGTTGAGACTATAAGTATTGATCAATCCCATCAATCCCAAATAATGGTCACCATGCAGATGGGAAATGAAAATATGATTGATTTTTGAGTATTTTATTTTAAATCTTCGAAGTTGAAGTTGTGTTGATTCTCCACAATCAATCAAAAAAGATTCACCATCCCAGGAAATCAATTGAGATGTTTGGTTTCTTCCGTGTGCTGGAATGGCTGAATTGGAACCTAGAATGGTGATATTAAAATCCAAAGGCTTGTAGGGGTTATTCTTCTTCCTCGTCTTTCTCGCTTCCACTTTCTATTTCATGAATGAATATAGCTTCTGCAGCTGCCTCATTATCATCCACTACTTTAAAAACTTTATCCAGCATAGAAATTTTCAATAATTTAATGACATGTTCTTGGAGGGAGGACAATACAAAAATGCCACCTACTTCGTTAAAAGCCCTATTCCCAACCAGAAGTGCACTTAAGCCACTAGAGTCAGCATATTTTACACTTTCCATATCCAGAATTAAGTTTTTGTACCCTTCAGCATGAACGGTAAGCAATTCAGATTTTAATTGAGGAGAAAGTGTACTGTCAAGCTTTTCTTCCAATAAGGTGAAAACAACAAATTGTTCTTTTTTATCTACAGCGTATTTCATTATTCTTTATGTGTTTACCTATTTTGAACATAAGTGAAAGAAAAATGTTCCACTCATGTGATTTTTTAGATACAGATTTAAAATTAGTTCAAAAACTGATGGAGCCAAAGTGATCCAAACAATTAAATATTTGCTAATATAGCTTCTTTTATTCTTTTTGAGGCGTCTTTACTATTTGCCGCCTGGAAGGTTTTGCCTGTTATATGCTCATATAATTCAATGTACCTATTGGAAATGGATTCAATGATTTCAGGAGTCATTTCAGGGATCGTTTGCCCCTCCTTGCCCTGAAAGCCATTTTCGATCAGCCATTGCCTTACAAACTCTTTTGACAATTGCTTCTGTTCAAGACCTTCTTGTTGACGTTTTTCATAGCCATCCAGATAAAAATACCTTGAAGAGTCAGGGGTGTGAATCTCATCGATAAGAAGGATTTTGTCTTCAAATTTCCCAAACTCATATTTTGTGTCCACCAGTATCAAACCTTTGCTTCTGGCCATTTCACTCCCCGACTGGTACAATTCTCGGGTATATTGTTCCAGTTGCAAGTAATCTTTTTCGCTGACAATTCCTTGACTTAAAATGTTTTCTCTAGAAATATCCTCGTCATGGCCTTGATCAGCTTTGGTGGTTGGGGTAATGATCGGTGTTGGTAGTTGATCATTTTCCTTTAATCCATCAGGAAGAGCTACCCCACAAATACTTCTTTTTCCGGCTTTATACTCTCTCCATGCATGACCTGCCAGGTAACCCCGAATTACCATTTCAACTTTAAACGGAATACATTTTTTTCCAATGGTGACATTGGGATCAGGTGTAGAGGTGACCCAGTTGGGAACAATCTCTGCCGTAGATGCTAGAAAATATGAGGCAATTTGGTTAAGGACTTGCCCTTTATAGGGTATAGGTTTTGGTAATACCACATCAAAGGCTGATATCCTGTCAGTAGCAACTACTGCAATTACTTGATCAAATATATAGACATCTCTTACTTTTCCTTTATAAAAGTCTAGCTGTCCCGGAAACTCGAATTGTGTATTTTTTATTCCTTGGTTCA
Source organism: Cyclobacterium sp. SOCE241 (assembly GCF_056867545.1). NCBI lineage: Bacteria > Pseudomonadati > Bacteroidota > Cytophagia > Cytophagales > Cyclobacteriaceae > Cyclobacterium > Cyclobacterium sp. SOCE241. The sequence goes on from NZ_CP149779.1 coordinate 5,199,353, forward strand.
TTGTGCCTTTGATTTTAAACACAAAAATAGAAAATTATCTGATGCTTGTTCTAAATTTTCAATGTTCCTGAAAATCTCTGTAATAATTTGTAAACGACAGGCTTCCTTAACATAGTAATTTAAATGAAAAAGCCTTATCTACTTTCCTCCTTACCCTCCTTATATGTTTTTTCTTTGGTAATGTTTCCGGATTCGTCCATCCAAATAAATTTACCATGCTTTAAACCACGCTTATAATTGCCTTCGATAGCAATTTTTCCATTGGGATGGTAGTTAACAAACTGCCCGTGTTTGATCCCATTTTGATAATTTATTTCCGTTTCTTTGACACCCTCTGGTAAATAGGTGATCGAAAGTCCTTGTAAACTTCCATTTCGGTAATTTTTTTCATGGATCAATTGACCTGTGGAATCGAATTCGGATTGAATTCCATCTAAAACACCATTTTTAAATCTTTGGTGCTCATGAATGGATCCATTTTCAAAATAAACAATATTAGGTCCATGAGGCTTTCCTTTTTCAAAAAAGTCTTGCTCTTTAATTTGCCGGATGGAAAATAACTTATTATTTCCCCTTCAATTCGACCCTCTTGGTAGGAAGCCATTTGAGATACCATTCCATTGGGATAGTAAGATTTAGCATTGCCGTGTGGTTGGTTGTTCTTATAGGGGGTGGTTTTTAGCGTATCTTGACTAATAGGATGCAAATCATAAAATATCCCTGAAAGATTGCCATTTTCATACTGTCCTACTTGAATTAGATGGCCTTGTGGATCATACAACATATAAGAGCCATTAGGCACTCCTTCAGTGGTTTCAAACTTTTCCTTAATGATGGTTTCTCCTGCATCGTAATAGGTTGTGTGAACTTGAGCGTACGATTTACCGGAGATAAAAGTAATTAGGAGCAGGATGTAAAAAATAAGCAGTCTCATTTATCTCCAATTTTATTGTGCTCTATAAAATATTTATTGCCTGTGTTTTTTCTATCACGATAGCTGAAGCTCCACCACCACCGTTGCATATCCCTGCAACACCTAAATTACCATCCTCTTGATGCAAAATAGATAAAAGAGTAGTGATGATTCTACTTCCTGAGCAGCCCAAAGGGTGTCCCAATGCCACGGCTCCTCCGTAAACATTCAATTTATTTTCAGGGATTTGTAGCAATTGCTGATTTGCCAATGCAACCGCTGAAAAAGCTTCATTAATTTCAAAAAAATCAATGTCGTTTAAATTTGAGACCCGCAATTTTCAAAGCTTTAGGAATGGCCAGTGATGGAGCTGTGGTAAACCACAAAGGCTCCCTTGCAGCATCTGCAAAAGCTGTAATTTTTCCAACAACAGGAAGGTTTAGAGATAAAGCAGTTTTCTTCTCAACAAGTAATAAAGCGGAAGCACCATCACTTATATTTGATGCATTGGCAGCGGTAACAGTTCCTTCAGGCAAAAAACCGGTCTTAATTGAGGGATTTTTTCATAATTCACCTTGCTTAAATCTTCGTCTTCAGATACAGTATATGTGCTATTTCCCTTACTTGGTAATGTTATGGGGATTACCTCGTTTTTAAACAAGCCTTTTTCCCACGCTCGAGCTGCCAATTGATAACTTCTAATAGCATATTCATCCTGCGCTTCACGGCTTAATTTCATTTTGTTGGCAGTGTTTTCAGCACAATTCCCCATAGGGAAGTCATGATAAACTTCCTGTAAGCCATCTTTCTGCAGCCCGTCCACCAAGGTTGCATCTCCGTATTTATACCCAAAGCGGGCTTTAGGTAGGTAATAGGGGACATTGCTCATGCTTTCCATTCCACCGGCGATCACCAAATTGGCTTGCCCGCACATAATTGCTTGGGCACCTAGCATGACCGCCTTCATACCAGAAGCACATACTTTGTTAATTGTGGTACAAGGGATTGAAGAGGGGAGCCCTGCTTTTATTGCAGCTTGCCTTGCCGGGGCTTGACCTAGGTTAGCAGAAAGCACATTTCCCATCAATACCTCATCTATCACTTCGAAATTTTGTAATCCACTCTTCTCCAATACAGATTTGATCGCAATACAGCCCAACTCACTAGCTGAAAGTGAAGATAGCTTTCCCCCAAATCCACCGATGGGAGTTCTTGCAGCTGCTACGATATATACCTCTTTCATTTGTCTGAAGTAGTTTAATAATCCGGAAGACCTCTTTTTGGTTGTTGAGTAGGTTTCTTTTTGTTTTGCTGAATATACCGGAGTTCATTGCTGTTCATGGCGTCAAGAATCTGAGCTGCCTGTTCCGGTGTAATATTCATTTGTTCTAGTCTTTGCTTCAGTTCTTCCATGGCTTTTTCTCGCTCACTTAGGTCGCTTTCCATGTCGCTTTGCTCGTCAGAATTTTCATTCTCTTCCGATTGTTCACCACGCTTTTCATCCATTTCATCCGACTCATCAGCACCATCTTCTTCAGTTTGTTCTTCACCTTCTCCACTTTCTTGGTCTTGACTTTCTTGATCCTGTTGTTCTTGCTGATCTTGCTCTTGTTCCTGCTGCTCTTGGTTTTGCTCGTCTTGATTTTCTTGATCTTGTTTCTCCTGATCTTCTTGGTCATTCTTGAGTTTTTCCCACAGCGCATTTAACTTGGCATCATTAGGGTATTTTTCAAGGCCTTCAGCCAGTAATTGGCTGGTTCCCTGGATGTCATCATTGACATATTGTTTCGCAGCTTTATTGAAGTAATCGGCTTGAGACTGGGCCTTTCCGAGGAAAGGGATCATTGCGATTACAAAAAGGGCGATCAGTTGATATTTATTGATTGATTTCATTGATATCCTTTAAGTGATCCATAAACTTTTGGTAGGAAGCTACTGTTTCGTCGATTTCCAAGGCACTTTCCATCGTTTTCATTGCCTCTTCAAACTCAAATCTATCTACCAACTCATCAGCTTGTGCCTTCATCCTTTTCGCATAATTGGATGGTTCGGGTTTGTCTTCCTGCTCTTGATTTTCTTCGTTTTCCTGGTTTTCTTCATTCCCTTCCAGCCACCTACTTAATAACTCGTAATTATAACGGGCTTTTTCATTTCCGGGATCATTTAATAAAGCTTTTTTGAATAAGGCCAAGGCCTCTTTGTATTTTTTCATTTCCTAGCATTACCCCTTGTTGGTTGGATGCAAAAGATGAGATTGTACCAATTGTATTATTGGATAGCTCCTCATACGTTTTCTTTGCATCTTCTTCCTGCCCATTGCTTTGATAACTTAAAGCCAGATTGAATTTAATTTCCGGTTGGTTCATTCCATGCTCATCAATTAATGCAAGGTGCTCTCTCACTGAATTCTCAAAGTCTGCCTCTTTAAAAGCATTTGCTGCCCTAGTGATTGCCTCATTTGTAATCGCTATGTTTTTCCAGTCACTCGGCAATAATAGTAAAATCCATAGTATGTATCTGGAAACCATTGTTTTAATTGTTTTCTGTTAAATTAAAAGGATAATGTTCTGACAGGGAGTATGGCATCTACAATGGCTAGAAATAATGCTGCCAAAAGGAAGTAGAAATATTTGTTTGAGGAAGCCTCAACAGTTCTACTTGCCATAACGGTGCCTTCTAATTTTAAGATGGCATCGATCAATTGAGGAATATCATTTTGATCACTGCTCAATTCAAAATACCCCCTCCGGTATCATTGGCGATTTTTTTTAAATTGTCTGAAGTTAGTTTGGAAATAGCAGGTCTATTGGTTGATTGGTCTATTACCACACCACTACCACGCGGAATCGTACTTCCATTAGCCGTTCCTATTCCCATGCTGAAAACTTTAATTCCGTCTGAATTTAAATCGTTTAGGGTTTCTTCCAGACCTTCTCCAAAATCTTCACCATCACTTATTAAAATTATGGCTTTCGATTTGGGCTCTTGACTTTCATCTGATTGAAACTTGCTGAAAGCGAGTTTTAGCGGAGCAGCTATATCAGTCCCGGAATTTGGAACCAACCCGCTGTTTAAACCATCTAGGTGCAATTGTATCACATTTTGATCGAAAGTTAAGGGGCATTGGATAAAAGCCTCCGAGGAAAATATGATGATTCCCAATCTGTCTGAACTGAAGTTTTTCACCAAATTTTTTAATTCAAATTTTACCCGTTGTAGTCTGCTGGGGTTAATATCCTCCGCATTCATAGATCTGGAAAGGTCTATGGCAAGAAATATATCTTTTCCTTCTTGTTTAATCTCCTTCATTGCACTACCAATGGAAGGTCCTGCCAAAGCGATTAGAAATAAGGAAAAATACAAACTCCGTAAAATCATTTTCCATACCAATCGCCGCTTTTTAACAGTGATTTTTTGATTGATTTTCCAAAATCGGTATAGGTATAACCCATATAGCAAAATGAATATTGCTATCAGAGTTATCATTAAACTATTGTCAGGATATGCCCAAATCATAAGTTGAAATTAATCATAATAACTTAAAACGGAATGAATGAAGATGAATTATTGATTTTTGGCAAAATTTTCGTGCCATTGGCTTTTTACTAGGGTAGAAACATCAGGTCTCACTTGCTGATTTTGAGGTTGAAATGTTATTAAACAATTAAAATTTCATGTAATACATTAATTAATCGATCACAAACTTAACAATTTTGTGGAGATACCGTTAATTCAATGGTTCTTATACCTATGTTTATTGCAATAGAATTCCCGGTAAATTTGGGCTTGGGGTAATAATCCTGCAAAATCAGGTTGTTTGAATGCTAATCTTTTCTGCCTAAACAGTAGTAACATTAGCGTTTAATCTTTTCTGATATTTTGTTAAATTTCAGTTTTTCAAATCCATAAAGTGTTCAATTTCTCGACTATCCTCTTATTAATCTCCCAGTATATAATGAACCTTTTCTCCACGCTATCTTTAAGCCAATTATTCGTTATTTTTTTACTGTAAATTTATTCAGCGCCTATGAATCAATGGCTCAAGGCCCTGCCAACGTGGAAGGGCAGGTATTTGACAGTGGGTCAGGAGAGCCATTATTAGGTGCCACTGTGTTCTGGACAAGCCAGCCTACAAGAGGTACGATAACTGATGAAAATGGTTTTTTCTCTCTTGAGATTGACTCACTTCCTAATGTGCTAAACATACGATTTTTAGGTTATGAACCAATTAGCAGGCCAGTCAATGAGAAGGCTGAGTTCAAGTCCAATAAATTTTTCCTCAGTCCTGAAGAGATGAATTTGTCTGAAGTAGTAGTTTCTGAGCGTAAGCAAGACTATAATGTGAAAAGCACTGCCATTGGGAAAAACGAAATTTCAGGAGCCGAGTTAAAAAGAATTCCCGCGCTTTTTGGAGAGGTGGATTTATTAAGAAGTATTCAGCTTCTGCCGGGCGTTAATACTGCAGGAGAAGGAACTACCGGTTTATTTGTCAGGGGAGGTTCTTCCGATCAAAATTTGATACAAATAGATGGTGCGCCAATTTACAATCCTTCTCATTTCTTTGGTTTCTTCTCTGTTTTTAATCCGGATGCTATCAGCGACGTGGCATTGTATAAAGGAAATATTCCTGCCAATTTTGGTGGAAGAGCATCTTCTCTAGTCGATATTTCTTTGAGAGAAGGGAACACCCAAAAATTAAAGGGAGAAGGAGGAATAGGGAGTATCAGTTCTAGGATCACCTTGGACGGACCTTTATTTTCGGAAGATGCCTCATTTCTGGTATCAGCCAGAAGAACCTATGCTGACGTTTTTTTGGGTTTTTCCTCTAACGAATCTATAAGGGAAAATCAATTGTACTTTTATGACCTAAGCGGCAAATTAATGTGGCGCAATGGTGAGAAGGATAAATTTACTTTCTCAACTTACTACGGCAGTGATTTCCTAGGATTATCAGAGCAGTTTGGTTTGGGATGGAACAATTGGATTAATTCATTCAATTGGGATAGACAAATTAATGAACGAATGTTTTTGGATGTAACGGCATATTATAGTTTTTATAAATATAAAATTACCGTTACTGATGAAGACAATGGGTTTGATTGGTCGAATTATTTTTCAGAAAGTGGAGGCAAAGCTACTTTTAACTATGTTCCCAATGAAAATATTGATCTTAAGTTCGGACTCCACAGTCAGCTTTATTATTTTGCTCGTGTAGACCTGGAATTTGCCGATTCAGAAAACTTAGAGCCTTTTGAATCAAGCACAAGGGTTGGGTTTCAAAATAGTTTTTTTATTGCCGGAAATGCTGAATTAACAAATAATCTGAGTGTAGAGGCAGGCCTTAGGTGGTCTGCTTATCAGCAAATTGGGGATGGGGTAAATTACCTTTATGAAAATGATGATCCAACAATAGACGGAGTGGTGTCCGATACCTTGAATTACAGTTTTGGAGAAAGGATGAAATTTTATGAGGGCCTTGAGCCAAGACTTGCCCTTAGGTATCTTATTTCTGATGATTTGGCCTTAAAAGGAAGTTTTAACCGTAATTTCCAATACATTCAGGTGGCCTCCAATTCTTCTGCCGGCCTGCCCATAGACCGATGGATTCCTGCTGGCAAATACATTGATCCTATACGTAGCGATCAAGTTTCAGTAGGAGTTTTTAAAAACCTATATGACAATAAGTGGGAGCTTTCTTTGGAAGGTTATTACCGGGATTTTAGAAATATCATAGACCTCAAGCAAGATGCCAATGTGCTGTTTAAAGACAATGTGGAGACAGAGATATTGGCTGGTGATGGTTGGGCATATGGACTGGAATTTTTGTTAAGGAAAAATATTGGAAAAACGACAGGTTGGCTGAGTTATACTTGGTCAAGGGTTTACAGACAAATTGAAGGAATCAATCAAGGCCTTCCCTATAATCCTCGTTTTGATAGACCTCACGATTTGAGCTTGGTTCTTACGCATGAGCTTTCAGATCGTCTTTCCTTATCCGGTACTTTTCTGTACACCACAGGAGTTGCAGTTACCTTTCCTGTGGGGTCTTATGTTGTTGATAACCAAAGAATACCATTGTATGATGCTTATAGGAACAATAGCCGTTTCCCGGATTACCATAGAATGGACTTATCATTGACGCTCAAGAATAAGGATAAAGGTCGATGGTGGAAAGGAAGTTGGAATTTCAGTATATATAACCTTTATGGACGGAAAAATCCATTTTCTTACGAGTTTAGGGATATAGAAAACAACGATATTAATTTTGATTCCGGTGAGGGAATAGCTGTCACCTCTCAAAGACCCGGTGTGGTAATGACTTATTTGTTTGGAATATTGCCTTCAGTAACATACAATTTTAACTTTTAGGAAATGAAAAAATTGGAATCATAATTGGCCTAATTTCTCTTCTGTCCTGTCAGGAGGAAGTGCAACTAGATTTAGGGAATGTTTCAAAAAAGCCGGTAATTGAGGCTGTCTGGACTAATGAAGTTACGGAGAACTATGTGAAAATTTCTTATACAAGAGACTATTTCGATACCTTGGCCAATGAATTGGTTGAAAATGCTTCCGTAAGTATCATAGACAATGCTTCCGGAACCTTGGTGGATTTCATGTTTGAAGATGAACTGGGATACTATACTCCTTTACACGGGCAAACAGCAATTCCAGGACACAGTTATACACTAAAAGTAATTTTGGATGAAAATGAATATACTAGTGAAGGCCTTACCCAAGAGCCTCCCATTTTAGACAGCATTACATATGTTTTTGAGGAGGAAAGCTTTTTCTCAGATGAAGGATATTACTTGACAGTTTATGGCAAGATTCCCTTTGAAGAAGGTAATTTTTACCGTTTATTACTTACTAAAAATGACACACTATTGAACGGTAGAGATGATTATTTTCTTTTTGATGATACCTTTGGGACCAATGTGTTGGACAACGGGTTTAAGCTCAATGGATTTGCGTTTGAGGAAAACGATAAAGTAAAACTACAATTGATACGGTTGAATGAAAATGCATATGATTATTTAAATCAATTCGTTTCATTACTCTTTAATGATGGGGGACTTTTTAGCCCTCCTCCGGAAAATCCTGAATCGAATATTCAAGCAATTAACGGAGAAGATCAGGTTTTGGGATACTTTATGACAGGGTCAATTATCTCAAAAACAATAAAGATAGAGGCGCTCGAATCCGAGTAAGGCTTGGCTAATGTAGTTTATTAAAGGTGTGCTTATTGGTTTTTCTAAATCTGAGTAGACCTTTATTAGCTTACTTTTCACTCAAATATGGTTCTATTTGTTTTAAACTGTACGCCCAAAGTAGATCCCTTAGCTTTTTGAAGAAGCATCCTTTGAGGCTTTAGCCAATTTCCTTTTTTTGAAATACCCTCCATTGCTTTTGGGGTCCAATTGGTGTGTAGCTAGGTGTATTCCGGTTTGCGCTCCTTCCTTGGGGCTAATCATAAAAGGTTTTGCCAGATAAAGCAAAAACTTAAAAATCCCCTTGCTTTGTGTGCCAAAATTGGTGTTGACCACCCCGGGGTGTAAAGCATAGGCCTCAATTTTTTTAGCATTGAATTTTTCTGCCAGAGACTTTGTAAAGAGCAAATTGTATAGTTTCACATTTGCATAAGCCTTAAAGGAAGAAAAATCATTTTTTAGTTCTAGGTCTTCCTCATTTACCTTAGCCGCTCTATGTGCTTCTGAGCTGACACTAATAATCTTCCCACCCTTGTCGGAAGTTAGAAGAGGCATGGTAAGGTAAGTTAGTAGAAAGTGGCCCAGATGGTTGACAAAAAAGTAAGCTCGTGCCCTTCTGTAGTAATGGTTTTATCAGGAAAAATCCCTCCGGCATTGTTGATGAGGACATCCAAATGAGTGGTTTTTTGAGATAAAGTTGTCGCTGTTTTTGCCACGGAGCTAAGGTCAGAAAGATCACAATAAATCACACTGATTTTTCTTGATGCGAGGGTAGTGATTGAATAAGGTCTCTTGCTTTTTTTCGTCTCTTACCAAAAGAAACATTTGTTCACACAATGGTGCTAGGGCTTTCACTTTTTCTGTCCCTATTCCTGAGGTGGCTCCTGTGATTGCGATTTTCATAGACATGCTTTTAGCTAATTTGGGAAGTTGGTAGTGTTGAAAAGTTCAAGGTTTAATTAAGGACAATTTAATGGTAATTAAAAGTGCGGGATAGAAAATTCAAGGGTTAGAATGGTGAATCAATTGAAACTGATAAATTAATTTCTGTATTTTTGTTGTACCTTATATTCAAAAAAGCACCGATTCAAAAAGCTTACACCAAATTTAAAGTTTACTGGTCTGTACATCAGTTGAATATCAGCCTAGAAGGGCATGGGGCATCCATTCATTAAAATTATTTGAAGTGACAAAGAAAAAATTCGTTGAGATAGAGAAAGTAATAGGGAATAAAAATCCAAGTTTATTGAAGTGGATTCCCGGATTTTTGCTCTCCTATATCAAAAGAATTGCTCATGAGACAGAAGTCAATGAGATAATGGAAAAACATGCCGAATTGAAGGAATTGGCTTTTGTAAATGCCTTGATTGAGGAATTCGGAATGGAAATAGAAGTTAAGAATGAATCCAATATTCCCATAACCGGAAATGTTATCTTTGCTTCTAACCATCCATTAGGTGGCTTGGACGGTATTGTTCTGATGCATGTTCTTGGCAAATTCAGAAAGGATCTGAGGTTTTTAGTTAATGATGTTTTGATGAACATTCCTAATTTCGGAAAGTTGTTTGTTCCCGTAAATAAACATGGAGGTCATGGCAAGAGAGGCGTAGAGAAGATAGAAGCTACTTATGCAGCAGAAAATGGAGTCATTATCTTTCCGGCAGGGTTGGTTTCCAGAAAACAAGAGGATAGCATCAAAGATTTGGAATGGAAAAAAGCTTCATCAACAAAGCAAAGAAGTATAAAAAAGATGTTGTTCCAATCTATATAGAAGGTAGAAATTCATCTTTTTTTATAATTTGGCCAATCTTAGAAAAAAGTTGGGAGTTAAGGCCAATGTTGAAATGTTTTATTTGGCAGACGAAATGTTTGGTCAAAAAACAAAAAAATTGTTGTCCATATAGGAAAACCGATTTCTTACAAGTATTTTGATGCTTCTAAAACGGATAGATATTGGGCAGAGGAGGTTAAAAAAATAGTATACAATATTGTCCAGAACAAGTAGGATTTATGCAAGACATTATCAACCCGATTGAAAGGGATGCCATAAAAAATGAATTGACACCCGATCGATTTTTAAGATATGTAAATAATGGGGAAAATGAAATATATTTGGTTAATCAACATAATGCGCCAAATGTATTGAAAGAAATTGGGCGATTGCGTGAGATATCTTTTCGAGCTGCCGGAGGTGGTACAGGATTGCCCTTGGATATAGATGAAAATGATACTTGCGAAAAATGCTATGATCAATTGATCGCTTGGAATCCCTTAGATGAAGAGATCATCGCAGGTTATAGGTTGATAAAATGTTCGGATGCAGGCTATACCAAAGAAGGTTCAGTAAATCTTTCTACAGCCCATCTTTTTAATTTTTCAGATTCATTTATCAAGGATTACCTTCCTTTTACCATTGAACTGGGAAGGTCTTTTGTTCAGCCTAAATACCAACCAAGTGTGGACAATAGGAGAGGGATTTTTCTTTGGATAATTTATGGGATGGTTTGGGAGCGGTTGTAATGATTAACCCGGATGTCAAATACTTATTCGGAAAAGTAACCATGTATCCCCATTACAACGCTGAGGCCAGAGATTTATTGATTTACTTTATGAATCATTATTTCCCTGACAATGATAAATTAATTGTGCCAATAACTTCATTGGATTATAAAACTGACGAAAGCAATTTTAAGGGTACCTTTGATGGTTTGTCTTATAAAGAGGGGTATAAAGTGCTTAATTCCAAGGTGCGAAATTTAGGAGAAAATATCCCTCCGTTGATCAATACGTACATGAACCTTTCTTCCACCATGAAAACCTTTGGAACTGCCATGAATTATGAGTTTGGTGCTGTGGAAGAAACAGGAATACTCATTACTATATCCGATATATACGAGTCAAAAAACACAGACACCTAGAAACTTTTGCCAGAGACAGGCATTATGCAATGAAAAATAAATAAAAGAATGCTTTTCCTAGATCTTCGTTTGAAATGAATACAAGGCCATTTGGTAAAACAGGCTTAGAGTTTCCATCAATCATTTTTGGGAGTAGTGCTCTAGGGAACCTCTTTAAATCCTATACTAAAGCAGAAAAGAAGCAAATTTTAAAAGAAGCTTTTAAACAAACCCACCCATTTACGGTATTTGATACTGCCGGTAAATATGGAGCCGGGTTGGCTTTAGAAGTGTTGGGTGAATTTTTGATAGAAGAAGGTATACCTAAGGAGAATGTCATAATCACCAATAAACTTGGCTGGACCAGAATACCCCTTACCACACCGGAGCCCCTCTTTGAGCCTAATATTTGGAAAGGGATAGAAAATGACGCTGTTCAAAAGATTAGTTATGAAGGAATTCTTGAATGTTTCGAGAAAGACAATGCCCTTTTGCAAGGGCATGTGCCACAACTCATATCCCTTCATGATCCGGATGAGTATTTAGATAAAGCCAATTCTGAGGAAGAGCGGGAGGCCTTATGGAAAGATGTCTTGGGAGCGTTCACCGCAATGAAGGAGTTAAAAGATCAAGGCAAAGTGAAGGGTGTTGGAGTAGGAGCAAAGGATTGGAAAATTATCAAAGCAATTTATCAGCGTGTTCCTTTAGACTATGTAATGATTGCCAATAGTCTTTCCCTGATAAACCATCCACCTGAATTAATGAAATTTGTTGACTTGTTAAGAAAAGATGAAGTAGGAATAATCCTAGCAGCCATTTTTCAGTCCGGCTTTTTAACAGGGGAAGATTTTTTTGATTACAAAAGGTTAGATCCTGATGATGCTGAAGATCAAAAAAAGATTCAATGGAGAAAAAAGTTTTTTGAGGTCTGCAAAGCTTATGGTGTAGATCCCTTTCATGCTTGCATTCAATTCTCTTTAATGATCCCCGGTGTAACAAGCATAGCCCTTAGTGTAAATCAACCAGCATTGGTAAAGAAAAATTTGATTGCCTCAGAATCTTCATTGCCTGAAGGGTTTTGGCAGGAATTAAAAGATAAATCCTTAATTTCGGGTTTTCCTAATGTTTAAGAAACAAAATAATCTAAATCACCAATGAGTCAAACTATAAACCCAGCGAAGGCAGAATTAATCTCCAAGAAGAATTTTTGGCCCTTCCTTTTGCTTACAGGATTGTTTATGTTGTGGGGAGTTGCCCATAATATGACAGACACCCTATTGGCGGCCTTTAAGAGAATCATGAGCATGACTGATTTTCAAACCTCTTGGATTCAGTTGGCATTCTATGGGTCCTATTTTTGCTTGGCATTGCCGGCAGCTATATTTATTAGAAAGTACACCTATAAATCAGGTATTCTTTTAGGTTTAGGGCTTTTTGCCTTAGGATCCCTTTTGTTTTATCCTGCGGGAATGATGATGTCTTACGGGTTTTTCCTGCTTGCTTTATATGTACTTGCCGGCGGACTTTCTATATTGGAAACAGCTGCCAATCCTTATATTTTGGTGATTGGACCTCCTGAAACAGCCACTCAAAGACTTAATTTAGCCCAGTCCTTTAATCCTATTGGTTCCGTAATTGGGGTTTTTTTAAGTAAGGTATTTATCCTTTCCAAACTCAATACAGCAGAAGCTACAGACCGAACCAATATGGCACCTGAAGAATTGGAAGCCATTCAGGCTGACGAACTGGCAGGGGTTGTTAGTACTTATGTTGGTGTGGCCTTATTTCTTATAGTGGTATGGTTTATTATTAGGGCTGTTAAGATGCCGGCTGCTTCTGAAGAAACAGAAAAAGATGGGATAATTGGTGGCTTTAAAAGATTACTAAAAAACAAGAACTATGTGAGAGGGGTAATGGCGCAATTTTTTTATGTAGGAGCTCAGATTGGCGTTTGGTCTTTTACCATCAGGTATGTTATGGCGGAACTGAATGTTATGGAAAGCGGAGCCTCAGATTATTATTTAATTTCTTTGGTGCTTTTTGCCGCTAGTCGTTTTCTATTCACCTTTTTAATGAGGTTTTTTAAGCCTTCAATATTATTGGCACTTTCCTCACTTCTAGCTATACTATTAAGTTTTGTGGTGATTTACGGAAGTGGAATGATGGCTGTGATTGCATTGGTTATGATATCTGTCTGCATGTCACTCATGTTTCCAACGATATATGGTTTGGCCGCTGAAGGATTAGGTAATGATACCAAACTTGGTGGCTCAGGCTTGATCATGGCGATTTTGGGAGGGGCGTTAATCACGGCTGTTCAAGGTCAGGTATCTGACATCAGTGGTAGTATTGGACTTTCTTATTATGTGCCCATGGTTTGTTTTGGGGTAGTAATGTATTTTGGACTTTCCCATTATTTCCAAGACTCCGGAAAAAAGACTACAGCAGCTTAATTCTTATGGGTAAGGTCATATCGTATCACTCCAGACCTTTTTGATAGTGTTTTAAAAAGATACAAAAAGTATAAAAAAGCTCCATACTAATTACTTAGCATGGAGCTTTTTTATGGGGTCGGTAATCTCTGTACTGGAAGAATTATTCAATCAATAGACTTAGGAATTGAAGACCTATTGAATATATTCACCTCAATGCTGGCTGAATAATTCTCGTGATGAGGTTTAGTAGAAGCCAAAATAGTTTCTGGCATTTCGGTAGCAAATATCTTCCACCATTTGTCCCAACCACTTTTCATCGGCAGGTAGTTCTCCATTGCTGACATCTTGCCCGATTAGGTTACAAAGGATCCTTCTAAAGTATTCATGTCTTGGGAAAGATAAGAAGCTTCTGCTGTCTGTAAGCATACCTACAAAGCAACTTAGAATCCCCATGTTAGAAAGGGTGTTGATTTGTTTTTCCATGCCATCTTTTTGGTCAAGGTACCACCATCCGGAGCCAAACTGAACTTTACCTTTAATAGAACCATCATTGAAATTCCCAACCATTGTGGCCATTACTTCATTGTCTGAAGGATTAAGGTTGTATAAAATGGTTTTAGACAATTGATCTGTGCTGTCCAGGTTGTTAAGGAATTTGGCCAAAGCTACACTTTGTGAAAAATCTCCAATGGAATCAAATCCGGTGTCAGGTCCCAGTATTCTAAGCATCCTTTCATTGGTGTTTCTCAGGGCCCCCAGATGATATTGTTGTGTCCAACTTTTGGCATGGTACATTTTGCTGAGGGCGGTAAGAGTTTTAAATTTAAAAAACCTCACCTCATCCGGCTGAAGACTTTCACCTTTTTTGATGCTTGTAAACAAGGTGTCAATAGCGTATTTTTCATTTTCATAAAAGTACAATTGCTCAAGTCCATGGTCTGAAAGTCTGCCTCCATTTTCATGGAAGTAGGCTACTCGATTTTCTAAAGCAGCCAACAGGTCATCAAAAGTGTTAATGGTCAGTCCGCTTGCATTTGCTAACTTTTCTAAATAAGAAATGTATGCACTCGGATTTTCTACCGCATAGGCCTTATCAGGCCTGAATGTGGGAAGTAATTTTATGGCGATATTATCAGCTTTAGCCTTTTGATGATATTCCAGGCTGTCAATGGGATCGTCCGTTGTGCATACTACCTCAACGTTCATTTTTGACAATAAGCCTCTGGTGCTGTATTCTTTTTGCTGGAGTAAGTTGGTAGTGGTGTTATAGATTTCTGAGGCTGAACTTTCATTCAACAATTTGTCTATGCCAAAATAGCCTTTTAATTCGAGATGGGTCCAGTGGTACAATGGGTTTCGCATGGTTTGCGGAACAATTTTCGCCCAATTTTCAAATTTCTCCTGATCACTGGAGTCACCGGTAATGTGTTTTTCATCGACACCCAGCGTCCTCATGGCACGCCATTTATAGTGGTCACCTTCTAGCCAAATCGTAGACATGTTATTGAACTGTCTGTCCAAAGCAATGTCTTTTGGAGAAAGGTGACAATGGTAATCAATGATTGGCATTTTCTTCGCATAATCATGATATAACCTTTTGGAAAAATCAGTTTTTAGAAGAAAATCTTCAGTTAGGAAAGTGTTATTAGAAGGTTTTACTGTGTCTTGCATTATCTGTTCTTTTAATCTAATAGTAATATTAAAAATTTATTTTTGCTTATTCCAGCCTTTTGAGGGATTTAGCCAATCGATTGCATAAATAAAAATTGGATGAATATTCATGAGGTTCCTTTTTTGTTGGTTATCTTGGTAAGGAAACGCGTCTATAGTCTATATTTATACTTACTTTCAATAAAAAATAATGTTAAAAATGATTATTTCAGTATTTTATAATTTATTCATTTAATAATATGAGCCAAAAACCAAGAAGAAGTTTTTTGAAAAAAGGACTAGGGATGACAGCTTTACCGTTAATGGGTTTTGCACCCATGTCTGAACTACCCAAGGGACAAGATAAAAACCTTAAGCTTAGTTTGAATGCCTATTCTTTCAATTCACCCTTAAAAGACAAGTCACTTTCGCTTGATGGTTTGTTTAATTTTTGTGCAGAAAACGCTATACCTGCCATTGATTTAACAGCTTATTATATCGAGACTTACCCTGAGGTACCTAACGATAGGTTGCTTTATGACATCAAAAAAATGGCCCATTATAGCGGATTAGACATTAGTGGTACCGGGGTTAGGAATGATTTTACTTTGGAAAATGCAGCCCAGAGGAATAAGGAAATTAAGCATGTGAAAGATTGGATAATTGCAGCCTCGAAAATGGGTGCTCCGGTACTTCGTGTTTTTGCCGGAAAGACAGAAGCTCAAGGGGTCAAATGGAAGGAGCTTGCTGATGGAGTGATTGAAGCTATGCAGGAATGTGCTTCCTTTGGGGCTCAGCATGGGGTGATAGTTGCCATGCAAAATCACAATGATTTTATTAAATCTGCTGATCAAGTGAATTATATCATGGAGAATGTGGGTGAAGAATGGTTTGGCTTGGTATTAGATGTGGGGAGTTATTCATTAAAAGACCCTTATGAAGAAATAAGTGAAAATATTCATCATGCTGTCAATTGGCAGATCAAGGAAAACATTAACCATTTTGGTGAGCAAAAACCTGTAGATTTAAAACGATTGATAAAAATTATCAATAGGAGTGATTACAATGGTTATCTGCCCATTGAAACATTGGGGCCGGGAGATCCTTTTGAAAAAGTAAAAAAATTTCTCAAAGCAGTAAAGAAAGCGATGGGCTGAAGTGCCATTATGAGAAATATAGCAATGCCCAAATAAAGAGTCGACTAATCCGGTCTTAAACAGGATGAAAAGAAGCAATAAAAAAGGTAAGCTGAATGGCCTACCTTTTTTTATTAGGAATTACCTTATTTCAATTCCTTAAGTTTAATGTTTTTGTAGTGAACTTCATCACCATGATCTTGAAGTAGGATATGACCTTGTTCTGCTTCTCCAAAATTATCCCATTTCGCATATTTACTTTCAGCAACCAAAGCTCTGAACTCATCAGACCCTCTAGTGTATTCCACCACTTTAAGGCCATTGATGTAATGCTCAACTTTGTTGTCAGGATATACGATCAAACGCCCTTTGTTCCATTCACCTATTGGACGTACGAATCGAGATTGTTTATCTGCTTTGATTAAATCATACAATGAAGCTAATGTCCGGTTACCATCCTTGCCTTTTTTTGCATCTGGATGTCTTTCATCGTCAAGAATTTGGTATTCTAATCCAATTGCAGATCCCGTGTTGTTTTCATTTAAAGTAACAAAATATTTGACACCACTATTTGCACCTTCTGTAATCTTAAAGTCAAAAGCCAAGTCAAATGCACTGTATTGATTTTCGGTAACAATGTCGCCGGCATTTGCAGATTCTCTGCCATCAGAAGACTCTATTGTAAGCACGCCATCATTGATGGTCCAGCCTTTTTCAGGGAAAGTTTCAGCTTTGGCACTTTTCCATCCATTGCTTGTTTTACCGTCAAAAAGTAATTTCCATCCATTGTCCTCTTCATATGAAGTCAAAGTGTTGTCAATAGTACTGACCACAAAAACTTCATTTTTGAAAGGCGTTGGTGTTAGGTTTTCAGTTTGAATTCGGATATTTCTGAAATAGGTCTTTTTGCCAGCATTTTCAGGGTTTTTACCTATTCCATGAACTTGTAAAGCAATGAAACCAGTTGCATCCATATCGTCTACGAGGTAGGCAACTTCTTGTCCATTTACCCAAGTTTTAAGCGTATTTCCGATAAATTCAATTCTATAAGTATTGAACTCACCTAGTTTGAAAGCACTTCTTGCTTCAGGGTTGTAGGTCAATGGGTATAACCATCCTCTTCTGGCTTCATCATATACTCCACCGGACCAAGCTCTTTCTTTTGGATCGCATTCAACTTGGTAGCCAAAAACTCTACCGGCGCCATCATTAGCATCAGGGTTGTATTGGCCTCTGGCCATCACTCCTGAATTGCTTGACTCGTCATCCACTCGGATGTCTAATTCTAAAATAAAATCCCCGTAAGTCTTGTCAGTAACTAAGAAGGAATTTGGGGTATTTGGGACAGAAGTGCCGACAATGACTCCGTCTACTACTTCAAATTCGGCAACCCCATCCAGCTGATGCCAGCCATTTAAGGTTTCTCCGTCAAATAAATTTGTCCATCCGTCTTCCGTTTCTGCCGTCTTTTGCCCACAAGAGACCAAAAAGAAAATAGACAAGACAAAGAAACTTAAAATTTGTTTGTTCATGATATAGGTTATTTTTATTGTAAATTCAATTTTACCTCAATCTATTGACAGTATTGAGGGATGTAAAGATAAACAATATCTTATAAAAATATAATTTATAGGCAATCGATTGCAGGCATAAATATTAAAGGTAAAAATAGATTTAACAAAATCTTGATAGGAGATAAAAGAATGGACAGAAGGGGAGAAGGATTTGGTATTACCCGAATGATAAAATATGAATCAAAGGCCAGTTTATAACCGAAAGTAAGCAAGCTGTTTGGGGATTCAAGCCTGCAATTGAATACCTATAATGATTTCGGTTTTAACTAACATTGTAAAAAAGGCCAACAAAGAAGACAAATGTTCTACTTTGTTGGCCTTTCTAAATGATAAACTATCTCTATTGAACATTCTTCTAAAAAAGCTTTTATTATTCAAACTTCACGCTCAAAACTGGGATTTCAGACTTATATAAGACTGTATCTGTAACTCCAATTTGGTAAGCAGAATTTGATTTCCGAAGGTTGGAAGCGATAGCTATGATTCCGGCCTTTTCTTTTTCGGCAAATGCAATAATGCCTTTTTCCACCTCCTCATGATTATAGATATGTCGATGGATCAATAATTCTTCTTGACCGTAAGCGTACTCACTCATTCGCTCTTCTGCCTTCCCTGTATCTATAAAGTTTTCCGGGGTATTGACATAAAGGAAATAAACAACTGTTCGAATGCTTTTAATAAATGGCTTTAACCTAACAAATGCCGGTTTACTGATTTCATTAAAAAGGGAGGCAAAGACCAGTTTTTTCATGGCTCTACCATCCACTATATTTTTCACTGCCAATACAGGGCAATGGGCATTCCTGAAAACCTTTTGGGTGGTAGATCCTACAAATTTTCCCGGCTCCCTGTTTTTACCATAAGCACCGATAACGATTAAATCTGCATTTTGCTTATGAGCTAAATCCGTAAGCACTTGGTAGGGGACACCTATCTCCACTACAGCTTCTATAGGCGTATTCTTGATTTTATGTGTAGCAACAAATTTTTTTAATTTATCCTTGGCCTCAGCTTCTAAATCTAAAATTTCTTGATTTTTAATCTTCTCAGAAGTAGAAAGATTTGCCCAGTCAAGATCAGATTGAATTACATTCAAGCAAGTAATAGTGGCATCACCTTTACTTGCGATTTTGGCAGCACTATAAAAAGCGTTTTCAGAATAGCGTGAAAAGTCGATGGGTACAATGATACGTTTCATGGTTATTTTGTTCTAAATCCTAGATAATTTGTGGCTGTCGTTAAATCCTACTGTTAATATTGCAGACTTAACTATTACCCAAAGTAAATGAATTATTTTAAGACAAAACATGATAAATATCACCTCAATACTTGAAGTTTATCTACTTCATGCCATATAATGAAATTATAGCTTTCCAATTTTTATATCTCTGAAATCTATACTCATATCATTTCCCGGGTGCAATTGAAGTCCTATGGGGCCCTTTTCCGGCATGTTTTCTGACTGGTAAGTCACCACCTCTTTGCCATTTAGCCAAACTGTGTAGCTTTGGCCAACCGCCTTTATCTTCATGCTATTCCAGTCGTTTTTCTTTAAAAGATCTTGAACACCACTGGCTTCTTTGGGATAAGATTTTCCCGGAATGTAAGGAGACCCGGTCATGTCTCTTTTTAATGATCCGGAGATTCCTATTTGTATTTGATCTTTATCAGATCTTAAGAATACGCCTGAATCAACTGTTCCTTTACCCATTAAAAAATCCAACTCTAAAATAAAGTCTCCATATTCTTTCTTTGTCCATAAAGTGGAGCCGGTATTGGTAGGGTCGTTTTCAGTGTGGATTTTCCCATCTTTAACTTCCCACCAAATATTTTCTTCAGGGGTCACTTCCCAACCTTTTAGGTTTTTTCCATTAAATATGGATTTCATTTTTACCTCTTGGGCAATTCCTTGGGTGGAAATCAGGCAAATTAAAAATAGGAAAGGGAGTAATTTTTTCATTTTCTTTTTGGTTTGGTTATGGTTTATTTTGACATTCTCTGTTCTTCCTTCCCTAAGTATAGGAAGATATGGATGATTTTCTATTATTATCGTTTCCTTTAATAATGAAAATTACTTTTTATTATAACATATGTCCTATTGGTGTTGATTTGAATAATGGCCATTGCTAGTTGTTATTTGTGTTAACCATTGGCTATTGGACTAAAATAAATTGAAGATCAATGCTTAACTTTCTCAAGTAGTCCTTTGACTTCTATCAAAACACCATAGTGAAAGGAAAAGAATTTATCAATTATATCTTACTCTTTCCCTTTGAGCTGAGCAGCAACTGCTGCGCCAATGATTCCGGCTTCATTTTTATTCTCCGCCACAATGACCGGTACATCTATTGTAATTTCATCTTCAAAACGTTCCATTTTTTTACTTGCCCCACCTCCCAAAATAAATAAATCAGGAGATATAATTCTTACCGTATGCTTGAGGAACTTATTAAAGCGTTTGCCCCACTCACTGTAACTAAGATTTTCCTTTTTCTGGCCGAATCTGCGGCGAAATACTCAATTATTTCGCCGGTTTTATAATAAATTCTTCCCAATTCAAAGTTTGGGATTAATACACCATTGTGAAATACCCCTGTGCCCAAGCCTGTTCCGATGGTTACTGTAACGACTAAACCTTTTTTCCTTGCCCTGCACCAAAAGTCATTTCAGCTAAACCAGCTGCATCTGCATCGTTTATCACTGTTACGGGAAGGTTTACTTTTTCTGAAAACAATTGATCTATTTGAACACCTACCCAGCTTTTATGTAGGTTACTTTTTGTCATGCACTTTCCGTTGTTTACCACTGTAGGAAAACCACAGCCAATAGGTCCTGTCCAATTGAAATGATCAACTATTTCTTTTACGGCAATTGCGATGCTTTCTGGTTTGCTAGGTATTGGTGTTGGGACTCTGAATCTCTCGGCTGTAAGTTGTCCAGTTTCTATGTTGACAGGTGCCCCTTTGATCCCAGAGCCACCAATATCCAATCCTAATATTTCCATTAAGTCAAATTTTAAACTAATTGTAATATGATTCTTCTTATTTTAATAATTAAAGTTAGCTAAAAATATATGGAATTCTAATTCCTTCGCAAAAAGTAAGCTAAGGTAATTGTTTCAGCAAAGGCTTAGTCTGGATTTTTGTCAATAAATGCAAAAGTCAAGCTAGGAGAACAAGGTTTTTAATGAGGTCTCATGAACTTATAAATGGCATAGAAAATAAATATTCAATTGGGGAAACTTTAAAAATTATACGACTTGTAAAGTTTTTGAAGGGTGTATGGCTTAAAAAAATTATTTTTTTATAATGGCCTAGCCATTTGTCTAAGGGGGCTAAAGGTTAAATCACTAGCAGCGACTCTCAAAAAAATGTGGTTTTTAGTGCCAAATAAAGCTTATTGTAAAGCGAGGAATTTAGGAGTCATGTCAAGGTCGTTTAAATGGTTTGAAAGGGTGTAAATACCTTTTGATTATTATTTGGCCGAATATTGGGATATCGTTTAGTCTATTGAATCCTTCATTGCCATCCAAGGTGTCAGAAAAAGTCATCATCAAAGTTCCTTCCAAAGCAATATCTGTATACAAATCATAGCTATAACTTAAACCTGCTCTAAAAGGGATATAAGCAACGGCCTGTATGTCTTTACTATTGACAACGCCATTAAAAGTGACATTTGTTGTTTTCTTAAAGTTAATAAGCATTCCTAGACCTGTGCCTCCATAAGCATTAATTCTTGATCTAAAGGCGTGGTTATCAGATCCAAATAGGTAAAAATTTGGTGCTACATCAAAGAAAAGAAGATCGTTTTTGCTTGCAAATGCTTGGTTGTTGATGAGCCAAGACTGGGTTACTGTGGCAGGATAGTAGTCGATGTCTTGACTGCGGTACCTTTGGTAACCTATATTTGCCCTGATGTCAAAATGTTTATGGATTTTTCTACCATAAGAAGCAGAAAGGCCGGGTCTTAATAAAATATCAAGCATTCGAATACTTCCTAAATTATCAGCATAGAGGGTTCCTAGTCCTAATCCTGCTTGCAAAAAATTATCTCTCGAAATTTTCTCTTTATAAAAGTTCTGCCCATAAGCCACGTTATTATTTATAACCATTGCAATAAAAACGATGGTTAAAGTGGAAATCAGGTGCTTTTTCATATTTTTATTTAAGAATTGATCAAAGAAATGTATAATCAAGTAAACCATTAAACGAACAAAAGTACCAATTCTTACATATAACTAATTATTTTGATGTGATTAAATTGAAATATTCGCAAATGGTTTGCGAAATATTGGTTAACTTAGAAAGTTTAATATTTGTTTTAAAGAGAAATTTATTAGTTTGAAACTAGTTTTTTTATTTGTTTTTTGAAGTTTAGGAGTAAAAAATCTTTTTTATATTCTTGTCAAATTTTGCTAACAATAGCAGTAAATAACAGTTTTTATGAAAGGAATAATTTTAGCCGGAGGATCTGGCACACGTTTGTATCCATTGACTATCGCTGTAAGTAAGCAATTGATGCCTGTTTATGATAAGCCAATGATCTATTATCCTTTGTCCGTTTTGATGATGGCGGGAATCAATGAAATTTTAATTATTACAACACCAGAGGACAATGATGCTTTTAAAAAATTGCTAGGTGATGGTAGCCAAGTAGGGTGTAAATTTACTTTTGCCATTCAACCCAAACCCGAAGGTTTGGCTCAGGCATTTATTATTGGAGAGGAGTTTATTGGCGAGGATAAAGTGGCCCTAATTTTGGGAGATAATATTTTTTATGGAACAGGTCTGCATAAAACATTAAAAGAACATACCGATCCGGAAGGTGGAGTGGTTTTTGCTTACCATGTAAATGACCCCCAACGGTATGGAGTTGTTCAATTTGATGACGACAATAATGTTCTGAGCATCGAAGAGAAGCCAAACTCCCCAAAATCAAATTATGCGGTGCCTGGATTGTATTTTTACGACAATGAGGTGGTAGAAATAGCTAAAAATATTAAACCAAGCAGTAGAGGTGAACTTGAAATTACCGATATCAATGTGGCTTACTTGAATAAAGAAAAGTTGAAAGTTGGTATTCTTAATAGAGGTACGGCATGGCTGGATACCGGCACACACCAATCATTGCTTCAGGCCGGACAGTTCGTGGAAGTAATCGAAGAGCGACAAGGGCTAAAAATAGGCTGTATAGAAGAAATTGCTTATCGAAATGGTTTTATCAATGCCGATGAACTATTGAAAGCTTCAGAAAAATTGGGCAAAAGTGGATATGGCTCCTATTTGAGAGCATTAATTAAAAATTGAAACGATGCGAATTTTCGGTAGTTTTCTGCTTTAAATGCTGGTTTTTGTATTTAAATGCAAAAAACATTATTTGAATTGCATAAAAATTAGTAATAAATCACTTCTGAGTTTGGGAGTGATTTATTTTTTTCTACTTTTACATCAAGTTAAATGTTTTTTAATATAAAGTTATTGTATTTCGATGCTAAATATTGTAATTATAGATGATGATGAGGTGAGCACTTTTGTTACGGAGCAATATATTAGAAGGTGTTTATCTGTTCCTTTCAAAATTCATAAATTCTCCTCAGCAGTTGGGGCTTCTCAGCAAATTGCTAACCTAAATCCAAACTATTTGTTTCTGGATTTAATGATGCCGCAAATGACAGGTTGGGATTTTTTAGAAGAGATAAAAGAAGCTGGGCTCACATCTGAAGTGTATATTTTGAGTGGATCTCTTGATATATCAGACGTTGAAAAGGCTAGTAATAATAGGATGGTAAAGAAATTTCTTCCAAAGCTTTCTGTCAAAGAAAGTATACTTGATATTTTCAGAAATTAAAAATTTTTGTAGGGTTTAAGATTAATTATAATCGCAAATGCATAGGCTTCTAACTTTGTTTGAAGCCTATGTTTTTTGGTGATTTGATAAGTAAAAATTAAACTCTTAGGTTTAGTTGAAGATTACCAAAATTGGTTTAGCCATAAGAATGTTTAGCCGGGAATGATCAAAATTTCTTTTTTCAAATGTTTTGCCAAGGTATCTGAATAGCGTTGTGCTTCCCAGATCTCAAGATCCAGATTTTCTACACCAAATACTTTAATTTTTAATTGATCTTTTTGGTCAATACAATAGACGTTTTGAACCCATTGGTTTTTCGTTTTATCCAGACCTACAGCAATTCTTAAAATACCTGCTAAAAGTCGCAAGCGTTTTTTTTGTTGAGATTCTAATTTTCTAAATTTTTTATGTCTTTTGGTAGGCCCTTTTTTTCTATGGTACCTTGCCA
This sequence comes from Cyclobacterium sp. SOCE241, assembly GCF_056867545.1. Lineage (NCBI taxonomy): Bacteria > Pseudomonadati > Bacteroidota > Cytophagia > Cytophagales > Cyclobacteriaceae > Cyclobacterium > Cyclobacterium sp. SOCE241. Next base: position 5,223,461 of record NZ_CP149779.1, read on the forward strand.
TATCTCCTAGTAAAAAGACCTCTTCATTGGTAAAACCACGAAGTTGACTATTTTTGATTAGGTATCTTCCATGTTTATGAAAATCTTGAAATGCTACAAAAGAGCCTATATCATATATAATAGAGGAATAGCAAATTAGGTCCCTCTCATAATTATCTGCCCTATGAAGGTCTTTAAGTTGGTCAAATAATTGCAAAGCAATTCCCATGACATGCCGTTTTTCTGAAAGGTCAGTGTCATATTTCATTGCCAACCTGATGCAACTTTTCTCTTTCAGGTTTTTTCCTAGACTTACTTCTTCTATTTTTAAACCATGTTTTTCTATATGATTGATAATCATTCCATCCCTTAGGGATGCGTCAGATACTGTGATGGAAGTAGCCTCAAGTTTTTGCAATATTTCCACCAACAAAAGCGCTCCCAAATGGATCGCGTCAGCTCTATTTTCACTAATTCCGGGAATTTCTCCCCTTTCTTTTGGACTTGTCTCGAGTAAGCGATCACGTAGTTTAATAAGTTCTTTAAGGGGAATGGTTTCAGCATTTACTATTTCCGGTGCAGGGTTATCTGTCTTTATCAGGCAGGCTTCAGCCAAGGCCCGAATTGTTCCTGATGTTCCAATTATCCGATCAAACCCGATTTTTTTAATTTTCTCCAATACCATATCAGATACTTGCCTGATGTGGGATTTCAATTCTTTTTGAGATTTAGCATCAATTTTGGCTTGCCCTTCTGTATAATCGAGTAGTCGTAAGACTCCAAGTTTCATTGAGTTGCCGTAATGTATTTGTTTTTGATCCCCAACAATTGCTTCTGTACTACCACCTCCAATATCCAATACGAGAATGTTTTCGTTTTTCATTGCGATGGCCTCTTTAACCGCTAAAAAGATTAATTTGGCCTCCTCCTTCCCTGAAATCAATTGGGGCGAAACACCGGCTTCGTGGATCAACCTATCTAAAAATTCTCTGCCATTTTTCGCCTCTCTTGTAGCACTTGTTGCGGAGACGATGATATCGTCCACTCCATATTGATCGGCAAGTTGTACGTATCTTTGTACGGTTGCAACACCCAAGTCCATGGCTTCCTGACTGAGTTCTTTATTGGCAAAAACGCCCACACCAAGTTTTACCATACTTTTCTCTTGGATAAGAATGTCAAAGCTTGTTTTGGTTTGCACCTTAACAATAACCATATGGATGCTATTCGTACCGATGTCTATCGCAGCTATGTTCATTTTAAGTAGGATTTGTTCATAAAAGCAATGTGACTGATGGAAATTCCTTGTGGACACTCTACCTCGCATGCACCGGTATTGGAACAAGATCCAAAACCTAATTCATCCATTTTTTGCACCATTTGATTGGTTCTGCTCTTATGTTCAATTTTACCTTGAGGTAATTGAGCCAAATGGCTAATTTTTGCCGCGGTAAATAGAGATGCGCTGCTGTTTTTGCATGAGGCAACACATGCCCCGCAGCCGATACAAGCAGCAGCATCAAAAGCAGCCTCCACAGTGTCGCTACTGATTAGCGTTTGGTTTGCCTCTGGAGCTTGTCCTGTGTTGACGCTAATAAACCCACCCGATAGAATGATTTGGTCTAAGGCACTTCGGTCTATTTTCAAATCTTTTTTATAGGAAATGCTCCAGCTCTAAATGGCTCAATATAGATGGTTTCCCCATCTTGAAACGACCTCATATGGAGTTGACATGTGCTAGTGTGTGCATTGGGCCCATGTGCTCTTCCGTTAATAAACAGGCCGCATTGCCCGCAGATACCTTCCCTGCAATCCGAATCAAATGAAACAGGACTTTGCCCACTAAGGGTCAAATTTTCGTTGAGCTGATCAAGCATTTCCAAGAATGACATGTCCGGTGAAATATCTTTTACCGCATAGCTTACCATTTTTCCTTTGTCTGATGTTTGCTCTTGTCTCCAAATTTTAAGTTTGAAATCCATTATTTATAACTCCTTTCTGTAGGTTTGGTAAATTCAAAATCAAGGGTTTCTTTGATCAATACAGGGCCATGGTCTGATTGTTGCCAACAAGAAATAAAATTGAAAGCCTTATCATCCCGAATGGCTTCACCATCACTGGTCTGATGTTCTGTTCTAAAATGGGCTCCGCATGATTCTTCTCTACTTAAAGCGTCAATACACATCAATTCAGCTATTTCAAGGTAATCTGCAACCCGTCCTGCCTTCTCTAGCTCTTCGTTAATTCCATCAGTAATTTTTGGTATTTTCAGCTCTGAATAAAAAGAATTTCTTAAATTCTTAATGGCTTCTATAGCTGTGGTCAACCCTTTTTCTGACCGACTAAGTCCACATTTGTCATAGAGAATTTTCCCTAGTTCTCTGTGATAAAAGTCCACTGTTTTGTGCCCATTTATTTTGCCAAATTCCTCTAGTTGCTTTTTAACCGCAAGCTCACTTTCAACAAAAGCCGGGTCTTCACTATTGATGTGGTCAGGTTTTCCTGATTGGGCAAGATAATGGGGTAGGGTTTGAGGTAAAATATAATAACCATCTACACATGCCTGCAAAAGAGAGTTGGCACCAAGTCTATTGGCTCCGTGGTCAGCAAAATTAGCTTCACCAATTGCAAATAGTCCCGGTATATTGGTGCTTAGCTCATAATCTACCCAAAGGCCACCCATGGAGAAATGTGCAGCAGGGGAAATTTTCATCGGTTCATTGTAGGCATTGATACCGGTAATTTTTTGGTACATGTCAAATAAATTCCCGTATTTTTTTGCAATGGTTTCTTTTCCTTGCTTTGCGATGGCATCTTTAAAATCAAGGTATACCGCATTTTTTAAAGTGCCCACGCCATGGCCGGCATCCACCCTTTCTTTGGCAGCCCTGGAAGCAATGTCCCTAGGTGCTAAATTACCAAAAGAAGGATACCGTCGCTCAAGGTAATAATCCCGGTCTTCCTCAGGAATGTCTCCGGCTTTTCTGTTTTCATTTTTGCTCAATGGAACCCAAATTCTACCGTCATTTCGTAAAGATTCTGACATTAGGGTGAGTTTGGATTGGTAGGCGCCTGACTGGGGCAAGCAAGTAGGGTGAATTTGAGTCCAGCTTGGACTGGCGACCCAAGCTCCTTTTTATAGGGCACGCCAAATGGCTGATCCATTGCAACCCATCGCCAAGGTTGATAAATAATAGATCTTTCCAAAACCACCGGTAGCCAACACTACAGCATTGGCTGTATGTCTAGTGATTTCACCGGTATCGAGATTCCTTGCAATAATGCCTTTGGCCACACCATTAATCAATACGAGATCAAGCATCTCATGTCTGGTATAACTTGTTATTTTCTTAGCTTTTACTTGACGCATCAAAGCCTGATAAGCCCCCAAAAGTAATTGTTGACCTGTTTGTCCTCTGGCATAAAAAGTCCGGCTCACCTGAACCCCACCAAAGGAGCGGTTGCTCAAATAACCACTGTATTCACGGGCAAAAGGTACACCTTGAGCAACAGCTTGGTCAATGAGATTGGCTGAACATTCTGCGAGCCTGTAAACATTGGCTTCACGAGCCCTAAAATCACCACCTTTCAAGGTGTCATAAAACATCCTGTAAATGCTGTCCCCATCATTTTTGTAATTTTTCATGGCATTTACACCTCCTTGAGCAGCTACTGAATGAGCTCTTCGGGGAGAGTCCTGAAAACAAAATACAGAAACATTGTAACCTAGCTCCGCTAAAGAGGCCGCAGCAGAGGCTCCTGAAAGACCGGTACCGACAATGATCACATTGTAGTTCTTTCGGTTATTAGGACTGATGAGCTTTGCCTGGTTTTTGAAATTTGACCATTTGTCTTTTAGTTCACCTGGTGGAACTTTTGTTTTAGGTATTTGCTTTTCGTCAGTACTAAAATACATGCCTGAGTAATTATTTTACTGTTTTCTAATACCTAATAATAACAAATTTATATGTCGTTTTAATATAATCTCTGCTTTAATCTAGAAGATAAGTTCAAACTGTAACCAAAGTCACTAAATCTTACTGTTGAATAGCTTAATTTTAAGGAATTATTGGGGTTGTAAATATTCAATCCCAGTGTAAACCAAAATAAAAACAAATGGGTTGTTAGCATAGAGCAATTTAATTGCCCAAGTGCTGCTTATTCAATGTTAAGCAAAATTTGGGGAGTATTGGAAGTGGAATCATGGATAGATATTTAAAAATTATAGGAGATGCCTATTATGGGTACTTCAATTACTTAGTGAATGAAATCATGTACCCGTCTTGGGGAAATTATTTCTGGTGGTTGGTGGGACTTTCTTTATTCGTTTGGTTATTGGAGTTGATTTTTCCTTGGAGAAAAGGTCAGCCTGCCCTCAGGAAGGATTTTTGGCTAGATGGATTTTATATGTTTTTTAATTTTTTCTTATTCTCATTGATTGCTTTCAACGCTATCTCTAATGTGGCAGTGGAGGCATTCAATGATTTCTTAGGTCTTTTTGGTGTAAAAATGTTGTGGCCATAGAAATTAGCTCCTGGCCTGCTTGGACCCAATTTCTAACCCTCTTCATCGTAGCTGATTTTATACAATGGAATGTGCACAGGCTTTTACATCGAGTGCCAGCCTTTTGGGAGTTTCATAAGGTTCACCACTCGGTGGAGCAAATGGGCTTTGCTGCTCACTTGAGATTTCATTGGATGGAAACAATCCTATACAAAACAGCGCAATACATTCCTCTTGCCATGATAGGTTTCGGGCTGACGGATTTTTTTATAGTTCATATATTTGCTACTGCAATTGGTCACCTAAATCATGCCAATTTAAGAATAACTTATGGGCCATTTAAGTATTTGCTAAACAATCCAATCATGCATATTTGGCACCATGCCAAGGAACTTCCGAAAGGTAGCCATGGTGTTAACTATGGGCTTACATTAAGTGTTTGGGATTATTTATTTGGTACCGCCTACATCCCTCACGAAGGAAGAGATATTCCCCTGGGATTTGATGGTGTAGAGAAATTTCCAAAAACTTTTTGGCAACAAGTAAGCTATCCTTTTAAGAAAAATAAATTGGAAGGGTAATCCTTAAAACCCGATTCTGCAATAGTGTTTTTTTGCTTTTCAGGATGGGTTGTGTTTGATAGAAATTAAGGTGTTTGAGGGTTTTAGCCCAAGGGCGCTTTAGTGAACCAATCTTCCGATAGCTAGAGTAGGAAAAAGAATCGTAGTGGCTGATCTTGAAGGGGTTTTTGGACGATTTAGTAGGTTTATTTCAAAATGGAAGCACTTCCAATGTAAAAATCCCCAATGTCTTTTAAACATCTATAAGGTTGAATACCTGCAATTGGAATAGATTAGGAAATTTAATATTTAACCCCTCAAAACAGCTGCTGTTTATTTGATCCATAAGATTTTTGTCTATTGATAGTAAGCATTCCTGATTTTTGGATAACAAGCAGATATTTTTTCTTAAGACAATAGGTTAGGCTTTCTTTTTGTTTGTTATCACTTAGATTGGCAGGTTTGGCTGTCATGCACGGAGAAAACCTGAACTCAAGTAAAAAATGGACACTTAATAAATAATAATTCTGAACAGGAAAGGAAGTGGGCTTGTGGCAGAAACCTCCATAGGAATTTTCGTAGGGATAAAGTCTTTATGGGTATGGAGCATTGAGACCATAGAGAAGTAAAATGTATGCAATAAACTTAAAAAATTATGAGTAGAGGATTTGTTAAAGAAGATGATCAAGAAGAAATTCCACTGGTTCCCCCTAGAGCTGACTTACCTGCAGGAGTTACAAATTATGTAACGCATGTGGGTATGGAAGAACTCTTGGCGGAGAAGGATAGGCTAATAATCGAAAGAGAGCAATTGGATGTCAATGATGATAAAGAGCGGAGAATTGCATTTAATCATATTAATGCGAAATTGAAATTGTTAAATACGAGAATAAATAATGCCATAACGGTAAATTTAACAAAGCAGCCACCTCATGTTGTGCGGTTTGGAGCAATAGTGACGCTTAAAATTGACCAAGCTATTACAACCAATAAATACCAAATTGTAGGTGTAGATGAAGCTGATGTTTCAAAAGGGAAAATCTCCTTTATTTCCCCAATAGCAAAAATATTAATGGATAAAAAAATTGGAGATAAAGCAATTTTAAAATTGCCTAAAACAGAAAGGGTGTTTGAAATTATGGGTATAGACTATTGAATAAATTATAAAAACCTTTCCTGTTTTTTGGTCTTTCGAATGGTTATGGTTGGTTTATTCTTTACTCAGTAACCTGGCCCATATTATTGTCAAGATGGTCTTGAAGATAATGACTTAAAAGTAGGTCTCCACCGAAGTCATTTTCAAGATCTCGGACAACCGCATGTACATGGTTTGCATTGTTTTGAACATTGTCGTATTCAATCAATAATCCTGCCCCTTGCACACTATAATAATGGGGGTTTCCAATTTCATTTGTTTGAGATCCTGCCCAAGCAAAAGACATGTTTCCCCAACCTGATTTTTCAATTCTATTAAGTAATTTTGATTGATATGCTGCTGTGTATCGAGAAAGGTATACAGCCACCAGTTTCTTGAGTAAGGCCAATTGATTGGGCTGCAATTGATCCCCTTTGATCCCGGGCTGATCTAAAATCTTTGCTTTTCGAGCATTTGAGGTGATTATATCAGCAGGCGCTTTGTCTGAAAAGATGACTTGTTTCTTTTGCAAGTCGTTTAAAGAATGCAATAATTCAAAACCTATATTGGTTTCATCTGCCAATACTTGTCTGTTCATTTGTGGTCCGGCCAAAACGATGCCCGGATTTGATCCCATAAAGGAAGGTGTGGCAGAGGTAATCGTTCCTTCGGCAGAGGAGAAATTCAGAGACAAATGATGTCCCTCTAACCTCCAGCCCCAAGGCTTATCTGAAGAAGGCTTACCGAAAATGCTGAAATGATAGTTCAAAGGATCTCTATAGGTATCATTTTCAGGTCTGTTTTCTACTTCTCGCAATACATTTTCAAGTTCGATGATGGATTCAGCTTTTTCTTGTCCAACGGAACCCAAGGAGGTGCGCATCAAATCTAGTGCATGCTTGGTTTGCGTGGTATTGAAGTCATGAAAAGTTGGCCCCTTTCTTTCTCTGGGAACAAAGTGCCAATTGAAGCGTTCGGTGTGATCAAAAGGAAAACAGGCTTGCTTTTTAATTCGGGATCAAGGCTTTCAATAAACCGATTGGCTACCGAAGACAGGTCTTGGGCTTGACTATTGAGCGTAAAGGACAACAATATTAAAAGGGTGTAATAGATGGATTTCATATTTTAAAGTGTTTGGATCAAACTAAATGGAAACTTATCATTTCGTTTTTAATAACTTTTATTCCAGTAGATTTTTAAATTTTTACTGGCTCTTCCTGAGGCTATTATTTCAGGTTTTCCGTCTCCATCTAAATCTGCGATTTTTAAATCTTCACAAGCCATTCCATTTTTGTCCAGCCAATGTTTTTTCCAGGATCCATCCTCCTGAGGGACCAATATTTTTATGCCCAAATCTCCATCGTCATTGGGTTCTCTCCATCCTACAACAATTTGGTCCATGCCCATATTCAATAGGTCTCCGGTGGCTAAACCATGACCTTGTTTCATGGCTGCCGTAAGAACAGTTCGATTTAAATTCCCTAAAGCAAATGCTTTATCCTCTCCGAGTGTATAAATAGAGAGAGTTGAGCCGTGAAAAGGTTCTATTCCGGCAAGAAATGGTTTGCCTTTGGTATCATGGCCAATGCGTATTTCACCAAAACCATACTCATTAATTAACCAGCCATTATTGCTACCAGGTACCCATTTACCATCTTCAAAGGTTAAGGTTTTGACCCCTTCTTTTCCTCCGATTTGCAATGTCTCTCCATTCTCTCCGGATACAGGATCCATATTATGTGTTACATGCATGCTTTGGTCAATTACCCAGTTTTTCCATTGCCTTCCTTTTTGGTCTGCCTGTTCATAAGCAATGACCTTAACTCCTTTGCCGGCACCACCTTTGTTTCCTTGACCATGCAATGGTAAAACTATAAGATGAAATAAATCATCGGTAGCCTTTACCCATCGCATGCGGTGAACGGTAGGTTCATGGTGCAGTTTAACCGGTTCCCACCCCTGAGTCGGGTCATCTGGTCTGATTAGATAATGCACTGAACCTGACTTTTGTTTGTCCACTGTTTCTCCGGGATTCCATTGTGCGCCAACTGCTACTTCCACCTTTCCGTCCCCATTTATATCTCTTGCAGCTATGCAAACATTGTCAGATTCAGTAAGGTTTTCCACCATGACAAACCTTTTCCAATCGCCATTTCTGTACCAAACAAATTCTTTTTTATCAGCCAGTAAAATATCAGGTTTTCCATCACCATCTACATCACCTATTGCGAGACCATAGCCTATCTCTATATTGCTGTCCAGTGTTTGGGACTCAAATTGTGGTTCCGGAGAATTGTTTATTAAAACAGTTGAAAACAAATAGGTGAGCCAATGTATCATAGTTATCTTTTTTGGGTTACTGTTTCAATAAATTTAATTAAAAAAATGATAAATGGCTAAAATCTATTAAATAAGAATATTAGGTCACTGATTGACCGGTTTTAAGAAATAAACGGATGGCGTCGGCGATTTCTACTTTTCCTTCCAAGATTTCGAAAACCTGTTTTCCATCAATTCCATGATCCAACATGTGAATCAAGACCGCTGCAACATCTGCCCTTGAAATGCTTCCTTTTTCATTGAAAATATCTGCTACTTTTATTTTGCCAGTGTAGGGGCCGTCGGTTAAACTTCCTGGTCTAACAATGGCATAAGGAAGGTTGGTGGCTTTAAGGTATTCATCCGCTGCTTTTTTGCCAATAGATAATGTTGCATGGTCTCATCAGCCTTTTCGGCATTTTCTGCTCCTCTTGAACTTAACATGACAAACTTTCTTATACCGTGTTTGATGGAATAATCCACACTTTTAATGGCTCCCTGCTTGTCTACTAAATCCGTCTTATCTTTTCCTGTTTTTGAACCGGACCCGGCTGCAAAAATCACCTTGTCAATATTTTGGAGGGCGTGTTCAAAGTTCTCTTCAAGATCAGCAATGACAGTAGATATGCCTTTGCTTTCAAAATAATTCTCTTGTGATTTTTCACGAATCATGGCTACAGGGGAATAATCTGAATGATTTGCAAGATTTTCGGATAATATCCTGCCAATGTTGCCATTTGCTCCAATAATCAATACTTTTTCCATAGTTATTTATAGTTTATTTGGAGACCGTCCAATAACTGTTCCAATCCTACCAAATATTTAGGAAGTGGGGCAAGACATGCAAAAAAAACTATTATTTATTTCTTCGAAAAGGGCCCTAAAAAAATTAGCTCCTGTATATAAGGTATGGTATGAATCAAAAATAATCGTTAATTATTACAAAGGTTATAATAAGTCGGTTAGATTTTTTTTACTAATTCCAGAATGATTTTCCGCATTAAAGGTTCTGCTTTTGCTGCTGCCTGAAGAATATCCGAAAGGGTAATTTTTTTAATGTTCCCAGGTGTGCATAGGTCCGTAATTGCCGAAAGGGCAAAGATTTTCATGCCTGATTGAACAGCAACGATTACTTCGGGAATAGTGCTCATTCCCACTGCATCAGCACCGATTGTTCTGAGGTATCTGTATTCAGCGGGAGTTTCTAAATTAGGACCTTGTACTCCTGCATAAACCCCTCTTCGCAGTGTTGAATGGGTCTTGTGATCTACTTGTAAGGCCCGTGAAATCATTTCTTTACTGTAGGCCTCGCTCATATCTGGAAAACGGTCTCCAAACGCTTGTTCATGCTTTCCTCTCAGTGGGTTTTCCGGAAAGAGATCAATGTGGTCTTCTAAAACCATCACATCCCCAATATTAAATTCGGGATTCAATCCACCTGAAGCATTGGATACAAACAAATACCGGACACCTATTCTTTTCATTACTCTAATTGGAAAGGTTACTTCTTTCATTGTATAACCTTCATAGTAATGAAACCTACCTTCCATAGCCAGCACAAGCTTTCCTCCAAATCTACCAAGAATTAACTTTCCTTTATGAGAAGTTACAGTGGAGGTTGGGAAATTCGGGATTTCTACATAGGGGATTTCTTTGAGTATCTCTATGTCATTGAGTAATCCACCCAAACCAGTTCCTAATATGATGCCTATATCCGGTTTGTTACCTAAAAATCCTTCTAAGAAAGTTGCTGACTCTCTGATTTTGTCTGAATAATTGGTTTCAATACCTTTGTTCTGCATAATTTGTAAATGATGAGGAGGTGAAGTTGAAAAACTACGAAGGTAAATATAGTCATATGCTTTCAATGTTTCATTTTGAAAAATTGAAATTTAAATAATAGTGTTCCTTTTATCCCACTTATATAGATGGATTTCCTGAGTTTTTTCGAGGAGTTTTGAGTTTCTGAGAAATTAAGCCTGTTTGAAGATTTCAACACAGCAGCGTTATGGAAGTAGTTGATTTTAAAAGGGTTTTAGCACTTTGTAGATTGTCTATGAAATATTTAGGATTTAAAGCCCAATTAAGAAAAAGAAAAGATTTTTGGCTGCTATATTTATTTTGCCTCCAAGGGATAGGCAAAACCTATGCTTTATCTTGATTTTGCATCCAAAATAAAACAGGGGAATCAGAAACTTTATGAGGGACTCAATTGTAGTATTGTATTAAATTAGCTTGTATGATTAAAATTATTGTCGGAACCAATCGTAAGAATGCGATTTCCGGTATCATTGCCAAAATTTATCAGCAACTTTTGGATCAGCATGGTGCCAAAGGAGAGATTGTCAGCCTCGCAGACCTACCTGAAGACTTTGTTTTCACAGCTTTGTATGAACACAATGGTAAAAATAAAGGCTTCAATAACATCCACAATCAAATTAAAAGTGGTGATAAGTTTGTTTTTATTGTGCCGGAATACAATGGTTCATTTCCCGGCATTCTAAAGTCATTTATTGATGGAATGACCTATCCAAATAGCTTTAGTTCAAAAAATGTGCCTTGGTTGGTATTTCTTCAGGTATCGGAGGGGGTGGCATTGCACTCAGCCACCTTACCGATATCTTCAATTACCTGGGTATGCATGTACTGGCCAATAAAATAAAATTGGCCAAGATAGAGGAAAATATGTCAAACGAACATGTAACCAACAGGTTATATATGACTTTATTAAATGAGCAAGCAAAAATGTTGATTGACTTTTAAAAGTCAATCAACATTGTCATGCAAAAACCTGTTATTGCTGATGATTTCATTGTCATCATTCAAGTTAAATTTTGAAATACTTCTTTCAGAACTGTGCTGCACCTCCTGAAGCTTCACCTTTTTCCTAAGGTAGGCTGGCACCTCTATTTTTTCCTTAAATTCTTCCGGAGTTTGGTTTACAGACCGCATATGCCTTAATTTTTCAAATCTATCGTGCGCTCGTTTAAGGGCTTTTGCCTTAATTTGCTCAAAATAGTCAGATTGATTAATCGTTTGTGTATCCGGTTGTTTGGCTTCTTCTTGTTTGGGTTCGGGCTTGTCAAATAAAGACAATACTTTCTTTGGCTCAGCTTTTGGCTGAGGACTTATGTATTCAAATTCCTCAGAATCTTCAGTTTCTGCGGTATCCATTCTTGGTTTTTCATTGGCAGGATTTTCTGTTACCTGATTGACCACAGGTTCTTTTATTTGTGGTGGCTCCTGTGCCGATACAGTAGATTGCTGAACAGTAAAGGTTACGGATTGTCCTGGTGTTGTGCTTTCTTCTTCTTTTGAAGTTTTACCGGATTCCAAATCGATTACCTTTTTGGTCTCGCTGTCATCTTTTTTATTGCTATTGACTTTATCGGCTAGTGAATTGGTTTCGAAACCCGTAGCAATGACTGTAACCCTAATTCCTTTCTTAAGGTCTTGGTCAATGCCTTGACCAAATATCACATCTGCCATATCTCCAGCACGTTCTTGGATGTACTCAGTGATTTCCACAAGCTCGTCCATAGACAATTCTTCTTCTTCTCCTGACATGATGGAAAGTAGAATTTTTTCTGCTCCTTTGATGTCCACATTGTTGAGTAATGGAGAAGAAATTGCTTTTTCAGCAGCTTTGATAGCTCTGCCTTCTCCTTCTTCCATGGCTGAGCCCATTACTGCAGCTCCGGCATCTTTCATCACCGTTTTCACATCTTCGAAATCCACGTTAACATCTTGTGTTTCTGTAATGATTTCAGCAATTGATTTTGCGGCAGTACTCAATATATTGTCTGCCTTTCCAAATGCTTGACGAATAGGTAGATTCCCATAAATGTCTCGTAGTTTGTCATTCAGAATTACCAAGACAGTATCACAACTTTCTTTAAGAGCTTCAATTCCTGCTTGAGCCGAAAATGTTTTTTCCTTCCTTCGAAGATAAAAGGTGCAGTGACAATACCTACTGTGAGGATGTCCATGTCCTTTGCAATTTTTGCAATTACCGGAGCCGCTCCTGTTCCGGTACCTCCACCCATACCAGCGGTGATAAATACCATCTTGGTATTGTCTTCAAGTAGTTTTCTGATATCATCCTTGCTTTCCAAAGCAGCATTTTTCCCTCTTTCAGGGTTGGCTCCTGCACCTAATCCTTCGGTCAGGTGAGCCCCTATCTGCAATTTTAAGGGAACCGGACTGCTTTTAAGTGCTTGGGAATCCGTGTTGACTACCACAAATTCCACATCCTTTATCCCCTGATTAAACATGTGATTCACTGCGTTGGAACCACCTCCTCCTACACCGATGACCTTAATGATCGATCGATGGTTTTTCTGAATATCAAATTTATAATCTTTCATGATGCTTGACATTTTTCCTCTTTTGAATACTGTGTTTTTTACTTCTGATATTAATAATTTTCGGAGTCGTCTCCGATATCATCTGTAATGAATCTCTTTAACTTTTTGGTTATTGAACCAAAAATATCACTACCACTTTGGTCTACACGGAAACTTTTCTTTTCTGTAGTAGTTTTTAAGCTCTCTTTTTGTCGGTAGGTGTCTTCTCGATCATCTAGTCCTCTAAAGCCTGCCAATACCAAGCCAACCGTGGTGGCATACATCGGGCTTTTCACATCCTCTACCTTAGATTTACCTAGGTGTTCATTTGGATAGCCAATTCTGGTGTCTAGACCTGTAATGTATTCGAAAAGTGGACCTACACCATGTAATAAAGAGCCTCCTCCGGTCAATACAATTCCGCCGGCTAGTTTCTTGTATACTCCGCTCGTTGCAATCTCAGATTGAACCATTTCAACAATCTCTTCCATTCTTGCTTGGATTATTGAAGCAAGGTTTTTGACCGAGATTTCTTTTGGTGGCCTGTTGCGCAAACCCGGAATAGATACTATTTCATTCGGATTGGCTTCTTCCGCAATGGCTTTGCCAAATTTTGTTTTAAGCAATTCTGCCTGATGTTGCATTACCATGCAACCTTCTTTGATATCTGCGGTAATAATATTTCCTCCAAATGGTATTACTGCGGTATGTCGAATAATATTGTCATAAAATATGGCTACGTCAGTGGTGCCACCTCCAATGTCTACCAGGCAAACTCCAGCTTCTTTATCCATGTCGCTAAGCACAGATAAGGAACTAGCCAAAGGTTCAAGGATCAAAGCTTTGGATTGTAGGCTGGCGCGTTTTACACACCTGTCAATATTGTTAATTGCAGCAGATTGAGCAGTAATAATATGGAAATGAGCTTCCATGCGTGCCCCGGACATACCCACAGGATCCCTGATGCCTTCCTCATAATCTATGGTGTAATCTTGAGGCATTACATGAATAATTTTATTTCCCGGAGGTACCACAATGTTTTCCATGTCATTGGACAACCTTCGTACATCCTCAACTGTTATTTCTTCATCATTAGGACTTCTGATGATTACACCATGGTGAATTGAGCTGCGAATGTGTTGGCCTGCAATTCCCACGATTACTTCTCCTATGTCTACATTAGACATTTCAGAAGCTTCATTTACTGCTTTGGTAATGGCATTGACAGTTTTGTCTATGTTGGTAACGATGCCCCTGATTACGCCATCAGAAACTGCTTTACCCATACCCAACACCTCTAGCTTACCATATTCGTTCTTTCGACCTATAATGGCACATATTTTTGTGGTGCCGATATCCAGTCCTACAATGAGTTTTTCGTTTTCCATAGCGCTAACAATTATTCACAAATAATTTGATCCTTATATTTTACATTTACCCTTGAATAAGTATTCCAACCTTTTTCAGGAAGAATTTTCTTATAATAGGTTTTGATTTTTCTAAATTTTAATTCAATGTCTTCCGGCTTGCCAAATTCAATTACCTGTTTCCCTACTTGCTGGTGCATATTAATATCACCATTGGCAAGTAAATCCAATGCACTGATTTGGGCTGACCAAAATGGGTCTGAACTTATATACCTTATCAATTCCAACAACGGTGTATGTTGAACTGAAAGGTCACCTTCTTTTAGTAATGTCTCAGCTTTTTTACCGGTAAGGATCAAAACCCTAGTCGTGTAATTAGATGAGGTGGGAAGTATTTTTCCTGAGGAACTGATGTAACCATCTGCTGCCATGGGTCGAACAATTCTAGCCATAGGTACATGCTGACTTACTTTTACCATTAAAGTTCCCTTCAAATCTTCATATACTTCCGCCTTTTTCACAAAGGGATGGGCTTCTACCTTTTTTCTACCTCATGAATAGAGACCTTCGTTTTTGAGGCATGGCCAAGTAACCCGGGAAATGCATTGGTCAATAATTCTGCTACCTCTTTTTCATCAACAAAATAGACATCACTTACAGCCTCTACATACACATCCAGATTGGTAAGCGCACGATTTTCTGTTTTATGCTCTGTAAAAGCGATAAACCCTAGTAATGTCATCCCTAACAATATCATTAGGAAGGACTTTTTAAATTTCCATCCCTTATGCTTTATCATTTTTTATCCATTTTTCAATTGGTTTTACCAAACGATCTATATCACCCGCACCGATCGTTACTAAAACTTCAGGCTTGAGCTGTTCCAAATGACTTAATAATTTTTCCTTATCCACCACAGATTTGTTAGGACTTGTTATCCTAGGAAGTAACATTTCTGAAGTTATGCCTTCAATAGGCAGTTCTCTTGCAGGATAAATATCCAATAAGACCACAGTGTCTGCTATGGATAGGCTTTCGGAAAATCCTTCGGCAAAATCTCTTGTTCTGGTAAATAAATGGGGCTGAAATACCGCCGTCACTTTTTTATCCGGATACATGGCCTTGATAGACAGTAAAAAGGCTTTAATCTCTTCCGGATGATGTGCATAATCGTCAATATAGATTATGCGTTCATTCGTGCAAATTTTTTCAAATCTACGTTTCACACCTTTATAGGTGGCAATGCCCTCAATAATTGCTTCTTTTGAAAGTCCATAATTAACGGCTACAGCTATGGCAGCCAAAGCATTTTCAATATTATGGAAGCCCGGAACACTTAATTCGAGGCCGTCAATTCTAATATCTTCGGCCACATAGTCAAAAGAAAAAGTTCCGGTGCCAACCTTGATATTGTCTGCATGAATATTTCCTGAGTTTAAGCTGTATTGGTAGACTTTCGCAGCACCTAAATCTCCGTGACTAATTTTTTGATAAGCATTTTGGTGAATGATTAATTTGCCATCAGGATGTGTAAGCCTGATAAAAGATGCAAAGCCTTCTTTCAATTGTTCTGCATCACCATAAATATCTAAATGGTCAGGGTCAATACTGGTGACAATACTCAAGTCGGGGTGGAGGTGGAGAAAAGATCGGTCAAATTCATCAGCTTCCACCACAACTACCGGAGATTCGGCACTTCCCTCATCATGAAGGATTAGGTTGTTTTTATAGTTTTGCGTAAGCCCTCCCAAAAAGCAGCAGTATTGTGCCCTGAATGCTTAAGCAAATGGGCCACCATGGAAGAAGTCGTGGTTTTACCATGGGTACCTGCTATGGCCACCGATTCCATGTTCCTGGTAATCAATCCCAGCACTGCTGCACGTTTTTTAATTACAAATCCATTGTTACCAAAGAATTTGTACAAGTTACTGCTTTGAGGCACCGCCGGAGTCCATACAATTAATTTGTCTTCTCCTGAAGCCTTAAATGCTTCTGGTAGGCTTTCAACCTCATCTGTATATACAATTTCCATCCCTTCCTCGGATAGTGTTTCAGTAAGGGGTGAAGGAGTTTTGTCATAGCCATACACAGGAACTCCAATATGATTGAACCACCTGGCAATGGCACTCATACCTATTCCTCCTATACCTAGAAAAAAGACGCTATGTAAGTTTTTTAAATTCATTGGATCAATTCTTCCATTACTTTTACAATATCCTTGGCTGCCTCGGGTTTTGCCAAGGTTTTTATGGCTTGAGATAAATGGTCTCGTTTTTCTTGGTTTCCTAGCAATGAATGTACCATGGATCCCAATTGGTCGATTGCTTTATCATCCTTTAAAAGCAAGGCAGCATTTTGAGAAACATAGGCCATGGCATTTTTAGTTTGATGGTCTTCTGCCACATTCGGAGATGGGATAAATATCACTGGTTTTCCTACCAAACTGAGTTCCGATACAGATAAAGCACCGGATCGCGAAATCACCAAATCAGCTGCGGCATATGCCAAATCCATGTGCTTGATAAATTCCAAAGGATAGATTCCTTTAACGCCGGAATCCTTTACTTGCCCTTTTACTTTTTCAAAATAATATTTCCCTGTTTGCCAAAGTACTTGGTAGCCTTTGGTTTCAAAATCTTCCATTGAATGTAGCAAAGCTTGATTGAGTGTTTTGGCACCCAAACTGCCTCCAATAGAAAGGATTACCGGTTGGTCCGGGTTTAGGCCAAAATGAGCTAAAGCTTTAGTCCTTTTATCTGCTATGTCCAAGATGTCCTTTCTTACCGGATTTCCAGTGTACTTTATTTTTGAAGCAGGGAAGTAACGCCCCATTTCAGGATAAGCTACACAGATGGCATTGGCATTCTTGGCCAATAATTTATTGGTTAATCCTGCATAACTATTTTGCTCCTGGATTAAGGTGGGGAGTCCTTTTCGTTGGGCCATAAATAGTACAGGACCACTAGCATACCCTCCAACACCTACTACCAGATGCGGTTTAAAGTTTTTTATCAGTTTTTTAGCTTTTTGTAAACTGCCTAATAATTTAAAAGGAAAGTTTAAGTTCTCTAAAGTGAGTCTTCGCTGGATACCGGCTATTTTTAAGCCTTCTATTCTGTAGCCTGCCTCAGGAACTTTTTGCATTTCCATTCTGCCTTCAGCACCTACAAATAAGACCTCACTTTCAGGATATTTTTCATTCCATGCCTTGGCTATAGCAATGGCAGGATAGATATGCCCCCCGGTCCCTCCTCCGCTTATAATGATTCGATATGTTTCTTCAGCTTTTTTCAATATTTCAAGCTACTTTAACTTTTCTTGGAACCGATTTTTGTTCATTTAAAAAGGCATCTTCATGATCGCCCCTGCTTATACTCAAGATAATACCAAGAGAAATACCTGTGAATATTAATGAGGTTCCCCCATACTCACCATTGGCAATGGTAAACCTGTGATAGGTACCAACCCCACTGCTACCCCCATATTAATCATGGCCTGAATAACCAATGAGAAACTTAAGCCTGCTGATAACAAGCCACCAAAAGGTCTGGTGGAAATGGCAACTACACGCATGCCGCGATAAAGCAAAGCCAGGTAAAGGAAAAGCACAAAACCACCTCCAATCATCCCGTATTCTTCCACAATAATGGCATATATAAAATCAGAATAGGGGTGTGGAAGAATGTTCCTTTGCTCACTATTTCCCGGACCTTTTCCCGAAATGCCTCCAGTGGCAATGGCGATATAAGAATGTTTTGCTTGGAAAGGGATCTCGGCCGGATCGTCATTCATAAATCTTTCAATCCTTGAAAAGAAAACTCCTCCTCTTTGCCCCATTAAAATGGCGGTAGTTAGTACCAAAGCACCCACCATGCATACCACCAATAGGTATTTTAAGGGAACACGGCCAATAAACATTAGCAACAGACATGTGGAAAGTAACATGACTGCCGTAGACATATTGGCAATAGCGATAAGCAAACAAATGATGCCTATCCAAATGATAATTGGAATAAATGTTCCTTTAATATCTGTTATTTTTCGTTGCCTCTTGGCCAGCATGCCTGCTACCGCAGATATTAATGCAAGTTTCGCCAAGTCAGAAGGCTGAAAAGCTTGATTAATAATTGGGACAGTAAGCCACCTGTTCGCCTCGTTAATAGTTGACCCAAAGAGGTAAGTGATCATAAGTAATGGAACACTTACCCAAAGCGCAAAAAGACTCAGCTTTGAGAAATATTTATAGGGAATGTTATGTACTGCCCACATGACCACAATACTGGCGAAAATCAAAGCACTGTGCTTGAAAAGGTAGACTTCTGTATTGCCCCCCATTTTTCTGTAAGCAAGTGAACCTGTAGCTGAATAAACAGCCAAGATGCTGATCAAAGACAATAGCAGGACGATTCCCCAGATTACCGGGTCGCCTTTTAAATTGTCTTCTAGCCAGATTTTTACTTTAGTCATTGCTATTTATTCTTTAATGTAATTACAGCCTCCTTGAACTGATCCCCTCTGTCCTCATAATTCTTAAACAAGTCAAAACTTGCACATGCCGGAGATAAAAGGGCAACATCTCCCTCACTACCATTTTCTAATGACCACTGCACCGCCTCTCTGATGTCTTCTGTGGTTAATATGCAGGGTATTTTTCCGGAAAAAGCAATTTTTAGCTTTTCGTTATCTTTGCCTAAACATATCAGTAGCTTGACATGATCGATTACTTTATCATCCAGAAGCTTATAATCATTTCCTTTATCCACACCACCGGCAATCCAGATGAGTGGTTCCTGAAAAGCTCCAAGAGCAAATGCCGTAGCATCAACATTGGTGCCTTTACTGTCATTGATAAACTTTACTCCATTTATGGTGGCAACCTGTTCCATTCTATGGGCTGCATTGACGAAGTCCTTGAGGGCCGGACCGATTTTTGACATGTCAGCTCCAGCCAATACTACAGTCATTGTGGCTGCAAGAGAATTGATAAAATTATGTTCCCCTTTAAGCACCATTTCATTCGTCGGCCAAGACCAATTAAGTCCATTAATCGCCAGATTCAATTTATTATCTTCAATATATCCCTTAGTTCCATTAAGGTTTTCAAGCCCTATTGGGACAAGCGTAGGATTGCCTTTTTGGCTTTTCATGGCTTCCGAAATATTGCTGTCCGGCTCAAAAAACACAAAATGATCTTGAGCATTCATCCTTTCGGTAAGCTTTATTTTCGCAGCTGCATATTCTTCTAAAGAATAATGGTACCTGTCCAAGTGGTCCGGGCTAATATTCAATAGCACCGCAATGGATGGTTTTAAGTCGATAAAACCTTCAATTTGAAAACTGCTTACTTCTAGTACCCACCAGCTGTGATCTTTCTCCACCAATTGCAAGGCCCAGCTTTGCCCTACATTTCCTCCCAAGCCTACATCCATTCCTGCCCTTTTCATCAAGTGATAGATGAGTAAGGATGTGGTAGTTTTTCCATTGGTTCCTGTAATGGCAATGACTTTTCCTTTTGAAAAGCGATAAGCAAACTCCAATTCATCTATCACAGGGATGCCGGCTTCTACTAACCTTACCACCAAGGGGGCACTATATGGAATACCTGGAGATTTGATGACCGTTTGCGCATCCAATAGAAGGTTTATGCTATGCTGGCCTTCTTCAAAGGCGATGTTTTTTCTTTAAAAGCCTCTTTTTTATTAGCGGCAATCTTACCTGCATCAGACACAAAAACCCTGTGCCCATGCTTATGGGCCAACAAAGCAGCCCCAAAGCCACTTTCACCGGATCCTAAAATAACTGTCTTCTGCATTTACCTTAACTTTAATGTTGCCAATGCCATGATTGCAAACAAGATTCCCAAAATCCAAAACCTAACGGTAATCTTTGCTTCAGGGATATTCATTTTTTGATAGTGGTGATGCAATGGGGACATCAAAAAGACCCTTCTGCCTTCACCAAATTTTTTCTTGTATATTTAAAGTAACCGACCTGAATTATGACTGAAAGTAATTCGATAAGAAAAATTCCACACAATACAGGTAGTAGTAATTCTTTTCTTAAAGTGAGAGATAGCACGGCAATTACCCCACCAATCATAAGGCTTCCGGTGTCTCCCATAAAAACTTGTGCAGGATATGAGTTGTACCATAAAAAGCCCACACATGCTCCTACAAAGGCAGAGCAGAAAATTACCAATTCTCCTGAGTAGGGGATAAACATCACATTTAAGTATTGAGAAAAAGTGACATTTCCACTGATATATGCATATATGGCGATGGTAAGCCCTATTATAGCAGAAGTACCGGCTGCCAAGCCGTCAATACCGTCAGTGATATTGGCTCCATTAGAAACGGCAGTTACCACAAAAATCACAAGAATGATGTACAATATTGGGGTAAAATTGTCTCCCAAGAACCCGAAAACTACATCATAATTGAGCTCATTGTTTTTTAGAAATGGAATGGTCGTTTTCATGGATTTTACATCTTCAAAAGAAGGGGTAGCAACAACTCCTTCTTCAATAGATACACTTTCCTGAAATTCCCTTATCACCACATCTTCATGGAAGTACAAGGTGATGCCAACGATGATCCCTATACTGACCTGACCTACAATCTTAAATTTACCGGCTAAACCTTCTTTGTTTTTTCTAAAGACTTTGATATAATCATCCAAAAATCCAATTCCTCCCAACCAAAGTGTGGTGACCAGCAAAAGGATAATGTATACGTTGTAGATATCAGCAAACAAGAGAGTAGGAATCACAATGGCCGCCATGATCATGATTCCTCCCATGGTTGGAGTGCCCTTTTTTTCCAGTTGGCCCTGAAGCCCAAGTTCTCTAACTGTTTCTCCAATAGATTTTTTCCTATCCAGTCGATAATGGTTTTTCCGAGGGTAATGGTGATTAGCAAGGAAACCAATGCAGCCATGCCCGCCCTGAAGGAGATGTATTTGAATACGCCTGCTCCGGGCAAATCAAAAGTTTGGTCGATATAGTCAAAAAGGTGGTACAGCATCTTAATCCTTGAATAAAAGCTTTAAAAATTCACTTACTATTTTTTTGTCGTCAAAGGGATGTTTCACTCCTTTTATTTCTTGGTAGGTTTCATGACCTTTTCCGGCAATCAGTACTATGTCTCCCGGTTTTGAGAGGTGGCAAGCGGTTTTTATAGCCGATTTTCTGTCTTCCATGGACAATATTTTTCTTTGATCTATGGGACTTAACCCTTTTTCCATTTCATTGATGATCACCATTGGTTCTTCATCTCGAGGATTGTCAGAAGTAAGGATCACCTTCTCACTAAATTTGCATGCAATTTTAGCCATGATGGGTCTTTTACTCTTGTCTCGATTGCCTCCACAGCCTACTACTGTAATTAGGGTCTCAGTTCCGGTTCTCAATTTTTGAATTGTTTTCAAAACATTTTCCAAGGCATCGGGTGTATGTGCATAATCTACTATGGCGGTGATTCCTCCTTGGACAAAAAGGTCAAATCTACCTACAGCTCCTTTTAGCATAGATAGCTGCCGCAATACTTCTTCTTCATTTTCTCCTAATAGTTGGGCTACCCCCAAAACACCTAAAAGATTATAAGCATTGAATTCTCCTGTTAGCCTAAACCATACTGGTTTTCCTCCCAGATCCATCTCCAATCCTTGAATGGAATTGTCAATGATCCGGGCTTTAAAATCCGCTGGATATTTCAATGCAAATGTGTATTTATTTGCTTTGGTGTTTTGCACCATCACCAAGCCTCTTTTGTCATCTGCATTGACAAGGGCAAAAGCTTCCTTCGGTAACTCGTCAAATAATTTTTTCTTTGCTGAGATATAATGATTAAAGTCACCGTGATAATCTAGATGATCATGGGAGAGGTTGGTAAATAAAGCACCGGCAAATTTCAAACCGGCAGTTCTTTCTTGCACGATGGCATGTGAACTAGCTTCCATAAAGCAATGAGAACAGCCTTCATTAATCATCTCCACTAGCAGTTCATTAATAGCTATAACATCAGGAGTGGTATGGCTCGCAGGAATAATTTTTTCCTTGATTTTATTCTCAACTGTAGAAATTAAACCCGCAGAATAGCCCATTTCTGTATACAATTGATGCAATAAAGTAACTGTGGTTGTTTTTCCGTTGGTGCCTGTGACGGCAACAACTTTTAATTTTTCAGAAGGGTGATCATAAAAGTTGGCAGCCATTAAGCCCAAGGATTTGGCAGCATCAAGCACCTGTACATAGGTGATGTCATCTACCAGTCTTTCCGGTAGTTGCTCACATACTATCGCCTTGGCACCTTTTTCTATTGCCTTTTCTATAAAAGTATGACCATCTACCTGTGTTCCCGGAATGGCAATAAAAACAGCAGCCGGACTCACGTTCCTACTGTCAAATGTCAATTGGGATACCATTACCTCCATATTTCCTTTGGTGGAGACTAGGGAAACTTTGTACAATATGTCCTTTAACTGTTGGCTCAACTCAATGATAATTTTATGATTTGGTCAAT
The DNA here is from genome assembly GCF_056867545.1 of Cyclobacterium sp. SOCE241. Taxonomy (NCBI): domain Bacteria; kingdom Pseudomonadati; phylum Bacteroidota; class Cytophagia; order Cytophagales; family Cyclobacteriaceae; genus Cyclobacterium; species Cyclobacterium sp. SOCE241. The sequence goes on from NZ_CP149779.1 coordinate 5,246,189, forward strand.
TTTGAAGGGAGTGCCTTTGGATAAGGATTGAGTGCTAACTCTTCCTGAACCTGAAAATTCCACTCTCAACCCTTTGTTTTCTAAAATATACAAGGCATCTCTTAATGTCATGCCGGTTACATCAGGTACCAAAGGTTTTTCGACAGTATTCCCGACCCATTGAATGGACTTGTTGGAAATACTCGATTTCACCCAAGTTTCAGATCCTGCATAGTGGTTAGATATACCCATGCTGTTGCAAATCATTTGCAACTCAGCAGCTTTCCCGGCTTTGATATAAGGGAATTCCTCATTGTTTGCCCGGACAATGTTTTCATCCTTGGTTTCAATTTGTTGGATGTTCATGTCTTGGGCATAAATTTTATCTGCAATTTCCTTAAATACCGGCGCTGAAATATCCCCTCCATAGGCATTGAAACCTTTGGGACTGTCAATAACCACAATGGCACTGTATTTAGGTTTTTCTGCAGGAAAATAACCCACAAAAGACGTATAATATTTTTGGGTATACCGGCCATTGATTAATTTCTGTGCAGTTCCCGTTTTTCCTGCAATGGAATATGTGTCCGTAGAAATATTGCTTGCAGTTCCTTTTTCAACCACTCCTTTAAGAAGGTCCTGTAGAGTGTTTATTGTTTTATTGGAGGCGATACTTCTTGTCAGTGTTTCTGTTTCAAATTCTTCTTCAATGCTATTGCCTCTAGAGATTTGTTGCACAATCATTGGCTTTACCATTCTTCCTCCATTGGCAACGGCATTGTATAAAGTAAGTGTTTGCAGCGGTGTTATTTTTATTTCATAACCGATAGACATCCATGGCAAGGTAGTTCCGTACCAATTTTTATCATCAGGGTGCTTGAAATAGGGGATACCCTCACCTTTAAGTTGAAAACCAAGAGGTTTGTCAAGTTTTGCTTTCTCAATATAATCGATAAACCTTTGGGGCTGATGACCAAAATGTTCATCTACCAACTTTGAAATGCCAACATTTGAAGACTTTTCAAATACTTCCCTAATACTCAGCATGCCATAGCCACCGCGCTTGGCATCCCTCATGTATCGGTCATAAAATTTATAACTTCCATTTCCGGTGTCTACACTATCGTTTAAATTGATCTTGCCTTCTTCCAATAATGCCATCATTGATAGCAACTTAAAAGTGGATCCCGGTTCTGTCAATCCTTGCTCTCCTACAGCATAATTGTAATATTCTCCATAGCCGTGAGACTGCTTGTTTTTTTCCAAATTGGCAATGGCCTTAATATGACCTGTGGCTACTTCCATTACAATCACCGAACCAAAGGCAGCATCCTTGTTGATAAGCTGTTTTAAGAGCACAGATTCCGCTACATCTTGGATATTGACATCAAGGGTGGTGACAATATCAAAACCATCTGTAGGTTTGATGTCATCTGCATCATGCAGAGGCTTCCAACTTCCACCGACGATTTTTTGAAACAAAGCTTCCCCATTTCTTCCTTGTAAGTATTCGTTAAAGCTGTATTCCAAACCTGCTCCATATTGATCTTCATTCAAAAAGCCGACTGTTCTTCCGGCTAAATTTTTAAATGGGCGATATCGTTTGTCAATTTTTTCGAATATAACTCCACCTCCCATTCTTCCTTTTTTGAAGATAGGCCACTTGGACATGGTCAATTTTTCTTGGTAGTTTATTTGTCTTCTATTTAGAATCAAATATTTCTTACCATCATTCCGGGCGTCGAGAATCATTCTTTTATAAGCATTCGCTGACCTGTCCTTGTAAAATGCAGCCAAGTTTCTGGAAAGTGAGTCTACACTTGATTTCCAGTCCGGGCTTTTGTCAATGGAAGGATCTAGGGCCACCCTGTAAAATGGAAGGCTCGTAGCCAAAAGACTACCATCTGCACCATAGATATTCCCCCTTGTGGCTTTTACAGGCCGGTATTGCAAGTTGATCTCCTCAGACAACTGAGCCCACTTGTCACCTTCAACAACCTGAATTACACCAATTCTATAAAAAATAGAAATGGCAATAAGTGTTACTGCCAAAAAGGAAAGCCTTACACGGAGCAATATGGATTTTTTTATATTCACTTTTCCAATATTAATTTCTGTGGCGGTTCTTCAATTTCAATAATGCCTAATGGCTGTATTTTTTTTGCTACTTCAGATTGTTTACTTGCAAACATGTATTCCGCTTCCAAAGTAGTAACATCAGCCCGAAGGTCTTCTACTTCTTGTTGAAGCCGATCTATTTTCCGGATGGTATTTTCAGCTTTATAATTACTCCATATATAAGCCATTGCCAGAAAAGAGGCATATAGCAGTGGGAGTACCAATTTAATTGGAACGTTTTCCCCCACAATTGCACTCATGTCAAGCTTTTGCTCAATAAAGGCAAAAGGGTTGAATTTCGATTTTTTTGCTCCCGGGAGGACTTAATCGGTTTTTTAAAAGTATTTCTTCCCATGATCAAAGTTTTTTAGCGATTCTCAACTTGGCACTTCTAGCTCTTTTATTGGTGTCAATCTCTTCTTGTGTTGCGATGATTGGCTTTCTGCTGACCGGTTCAAGGGGTCGGACAGGATTACCATAAAAGTCTTTCTCAAGTTCACCATGAAGTTTTCCTTTGGTGATGATGTTTTTAACCAGACGGTCTTCCAAGGAATGATAACTCATTATTACCAATCTCCCATCTTTTTTTAACAACTTGGTACTTTGTTCCAACATCTCTTCCAACGCAATCATTTCCTGATTAACCTCTATCCGCAATGCCTGGAATACTTGTGCTGAATATTTGGCATATTTTCCTCTCGGAGCATACTTGTCAAGAAGATCTTTAAACTCCGGAATGGAATCAAAAGGGGTATTTGCCCTGGCCGACACAATGGCTCTGGCAAGGGTTTTTGCGTTTTTAATTTCCCCATAAATGCCAAAAATCTTATGAAGAGATTGCTCATCATACGTATTCAATATACTTGCAGCCGACAAATCACCGGACTGACTCATACGCATGTCTAATTTACCCTCAAATCTTGTGGAAAAACCCCTAGAAGGTTCGTCTATTTGGTGAGAAGAAACGCCTAAATCTGCCAAAATTCCATCGACTTTATCTACCCCGTATATTTTTAAGTACCGACGTAAGTCACGAAAGTTTGCCATGACAAAAGTAAAGTTTTCATCATTCGGAGCATTTTTTTCTGCATCAGGATCCTGATCAAAACCATACAAGTGCCCCTTGTCCAGCTTTTCTAAAATTCCACGAGAATGCCCTCCTCCACCAAAGGTCAGGTCTATGTAGATGCCATTGGGGTTAATGTTTAACCCTGAAAGGCATTCCTCAAGCATTACGGGAATATGGTAAGCTGTATTATGCACTTCTACCTAAGAATTTTTTGTTTAAATCACTGAATTTTTCTTCCTCTTTACCCATGAACTCATCATAACATTCCGGGTTCCATATTTCAATCTTTGTACCTATGCCAATCACTATAGCTTCCTTTTCCAATTTAGCATGACGTAACATGGTTTTGCTGATAACAAATCTTCCTGTGGCATCTAATTCAACAGGAGATTCCCTTCTAAAAAAAGATCTCTTGAAAAACCTTACTTCATCATCTGTATCATCAAGACTAGCAAGTTTGCTATGGTCTTTTTTTACTTCGACCATAGGTATCAATTCAAGACATGGCTCCAAACCTTTGCGTAGCATCATTTCCTGACCCAAGGATTCAGGGGTAAACTTCATTTTTGAAGGCAAAACCAACCTGCCCTTGGCATCCAGTTTACACTCAAACTCACCGGTGAATGATGCCATATCTGATCTTCCTGCTAATTGATTACAAAAGTAGTAAATAGCTAAACACTTTTTACCACTTTGCCCCACTTTTTACCACATTGCTATAAAAGTATCCAAAACTAACTAGAAACACAATTATTTTATAAAAAAATAATAGCATGAGAAGGGGCTTGCAATTGGCTATAAATCAGCTGTTAATAGGGGGTTAATCATAGGTTTTATGCAATGTAGGCCAGATTTTGAGGGAGTTTCGACCTTATAAATCGATAGGAATTTTACATGGAGTCAAAGTGGGAGGAATTCCCGTAAGATTTTCGATTATTTAGGATAAAGAGGCTTTAAGCCTTATTTTTTCCTTTCAATGGTATAAGTTACCAGTGTAGCCAAAGAATTTTTGAAGGGAGACTCGGGAAAGTTTTCCAAGAGGGCCAATGCTTCTTGGTAGTAATTGTTCATTATTTTCTGCGCGTATTCAAGCCCACCGGATTTCTTGACAAAATCTATAATTTCGTTGATCGTTCCTTTGTTCTCACTTTTATTCCTGATCTTATAAATTATTTTTTTCTGTCTACCCAAGAAGCATTTTGGAGGGCATAGATAAGGGGTAGAGTCATTTTTTTCTCCTTAATGTCTATGCCAACAGGTTTTCCAACCACATCTTCCCCATAGTCAAAAAGATCATCTTTGATTTGAAAAGCCATGCCTACTTTTTCTCCGAAAAGCCGCATTTTTTCGATGGTTTCCTCAGAGGAACCTGTGGTGGCAGCACCCACAGCACAGCATGAAGCAATAAGGCTGGCTGTTTTTTGACGGATAATGGTATAGTAGACATCTTCTGTAATGTCAAGTTTTCTTGCTTTTGATATTTGCAAAAGTTCGCCTTCGCTCATTTCTTTTACAGCGTTGGAGACAATCTTAAGTAGATCAAAATCACCATTATCAACACTCAAAAGTAGGCCTCTTGATAAGAGGTAATCTCCTACCAAGACAGCAATTTTGTTTTTCCACAGGGCATTGATAGAAAAAATCCTCGTCTATAATTTGCATCGTCCACCACATCATCATGTACCAGAGTGGCTGTATGCAATAACTCAATCAAAGCGGCACCTCGGTAGGTAGATTCTGAAATCGAACCACTCACTCCCGCGGTCAGGAAAACAAACATCGGCCGCATCTGTTTTCCCTTTCTCCGGACGATATACTGAGTAATATGATCCAATAATTTCACCTTACTTTGCATGAAAGTGCGAAATTTCTTTTCAAAATCGGCCATCTCGGTGGCTATCGGGGCTTGTATCTGCTTTAAATCTTGATTCATTTGAGCTTTAGATGTTGCAATAATACAATCTATTCCACCATTGACAAAGCCGGTCAAATGATAATTCTGCAAATGAATTTTATTTTTGGTTATCTTTGATCAACTAAACTGCATAAACTTGACCGACGACTATATCAAACACAAGTATGAACCTATACTTCCGAAGAAGGATGAATGGCCTGTGGTGAAATTAAGTAAAAGCCGCAAAGCATTTATTCACCAGGTGGTGACGTCTAGTGTTAAGAATATTAAGGGGCTTACTGGGAATCAGTTACAGGCAATAAAAGAAGGACTTGAAGTCACTCTTTTTAGAGAAAGGATGAGGATCAAACAAAATTCTTGGGCTGTAGATCCGGAAGACGAAGAGGAGTTTTGGGCAGAAGTAAAGGCTTCTCTCTTGGCCATGGATGCCGAACAACAACTAGATGATCAAAAAAAGAAAGCGAGGTATTATGAAGTGCTTACGCGAATTACAAGCAGGTATGCTGAAGAAATAGCGAGTAATTTTAAACACAGCCATTATAAAATGACGAGAAGGCTGGTGTCCTTTGGTTTCTCCCGATTATTGAATACTTCGAGAGTTAAAGGTTTCAAATCAATATTTAGTAACCAATACAGACTTCAGGATAAAATACAAATTATAGGGGAGACTGATCAAATCAGAGATTTGGCCTCAAAGGGAACGATCGTAATGGTACCTACCCACTTTAGCAATTTAGATAGTATTTTGATTGGGTGGACCATCAGTACCTTGGGATTGCCCCCATTTATCTATGGCGCAGGACTGAACCTCTTTAATATAGGGATATTCGCTTACTTTATGAATGCCTTGGGAGCCTATAAAGTGGACAGGAGAAAAAAGAACCAAATCTACCTTGAAACACTAAAAACTTACTCCAGAGAAGCCATTCAATTTGGTTGTCACAGTCTCTTTTTCCCTGGTGGAACACGTTCACGAAGTGGTAATATTGAATCCAAAGTTAAACTTGGATTGCTTAGTACTGCCATAGAAGCGCAACGGTCCAACTATCAGAAAGGGAATGATGAAAACGGGAAAGTTTTTATTGTACCTGTCACCATCAATTACCATTTTGTCTTAGAAGCCCCAAGTTTAATCAAGGAGCATTTGGACTATACCGGCCAAGAAAGGTATTATAGTGAATCGGATGAATTTTCTACCTCCTACAAAATCTCTAAATTTTTGGTGAAGTTTTTTACCAAAGGGTCAGATATTTCTGTTTCTATAGGCAAAGCCATGGATATATTAGGCAATTATGTAGATTCTGAGGGAAACAGTAGGGATGCACACGGTAGAAGTATCGATTGTAAAGATTATTTTATGCTAGACGGGAAAGTAAATGTGGATTTACAGCGAGAGGAGGAGTATAGCAAAAAATTGGGTACACGAATTGTTGAAGAATTTCACAAAATAAACAGGGTCTTTAGCAGTCATATCGTGGCTTTTACCGCATTCCAATTGCTGAAAAAGAAAACAATAAATTGGACCTTTTTAGCTTGCTTAGACTTCCGGAAGAGGACCTTTATTTACCTTATGATACCTTCAAAGAAGCTTGTTCTCGTGTTCTAGAGAGAATCATGCAACTAAGAGAAGAGGGAGCAGTGCATATGGCACCACACTTAAATAGAAGCTTGGAGGAAATCATTCAGCACGGGTTACAGAATGTAGGAATGTACCATGCAAAGCGACCCTTAAGGAAGAATGAGGAAGGGAATATAGTAACTGAAGATATAAGTTTATTGTATTATTACCATAACAGACTTGATGGATATGAATTGGAAAAAATCATCTGAAAATAAACCGGTAGGGGTTATTGGAATCGGTAGTTTCGGAACGGCAATTTCTAATTTGTTGGCTGAAAAAAATAATGTGTTGGTTTACGCCAGAGATGAGGCAGTAGTGAAAGCCATCAATGAGACACATATGGTAAAAAACAGGAAATTAGCTGAAAGTATTCGTGCGACAACAGATCCTGAGATGATCTGTGATTCATGTGATGTTATGTTTCCAATGATTCCTTCAGCTGCTTTCCGAGAAGTGATGGTAAGGTTTGCCCCTTTTCTTCACCCTTATCATTTTTTAATACATGGCACCAAAGGACTTTCACTTAGTCTTCCTGAAGGTAAAGATTTGGGAAATATCAAAAAAATCAGGCGAAAGAATATTTCGACCATGAGTGAGGTGATTCTGGAAGAGACAGTTGTGGAGAGAATAGGGTGTTTGGCAGGACCCAATTTGGCTAAAGAACTCTTGGAAAACCAGCCGGGAGCCACTGTGATTGCGAGCAGGTATAATGAAGTGATTAGAGAAGGACAGCGCCTATTGCGTTCCGATAATTTTCAAGTTTATGGAAACTCAGACATTGTGGGGGTAGAGCTGTCAGGGGTTTTAAAAAACATCATTGCGATTGCTTCAGGAGCTTTGTCCGGTTTGGGCCTAGGAGATAATGCCAAAGGACTTTTGATCTCTAGAGGAATGGTAGAATTGGTTTACCTAGGTAAGGCGATGGGAGGAAGTACTCAGTCATTTTTAGGTCTTGCAGGTGTTGGTGATTTAGTTACTACTTGTAATTCCACACTTTCGAGAAACTTTACTTTGGGTTATAGGTTGGCCAAAGGAGAAAGACTTACAGATATTGTGGCAGATATGGAGGAGGTTGCGGAAGGTGTAAATACAGTGAAGTTGATAAATTTATTCTTGGAATCCACCGATCTGAGAGCACCAATTACTGAAAATCTTCACAAGGTTTTATTTGAGGATTTGAAGGTAGAAGACGCGCTACAAAACCTTATGAAGATCCCGATCTATACGGATATAGACTTTTTTGATTAAGGTGTTTTGCTCTAATGAATTCCTATGGCTTGCTTGAAAGCCGGTGGCATATTGTGCCTATTAAAGGTTCTCAACTTAATGGTATTGAAGAGAATTGCTAAATTCTTTTAACTATATTTGTTTATTGTCAATAGGGTTTTCACTTCTTATTTATTCTCCCATCAAACCTACTAGTGGATGAATCTTCGTTTTAATGTTTACTTATTTTTGGCCGTATTTGTTTTTGGGATCTCATGTTCGGAAAAAAAGCAAGAGGCATTCAATTTTGTGCAGTTGTGTGATACTCAGTTAGGCATGGGGGCTATGCACATGATCTAAAAACTTTTAAACAGGCAGTTGTACAAATCAATGAGATGAATCCTGACTTTGCTGTAATATGCGGGGATCTGGTGCACAATGCAAGCGACAGTTCTTATGCTGATTTTCTAGAAATCATGGAAAGCTTTGATGTGCCGTGTCATGTGGCTCCCGGAAATCATGATGTAGGAAATGTGCCTAATGATTCTTCCTTAAGTTATTACCGAAAAACCATTGGACCGGATTATTTTAATTTTGATAACAAAGGGTATTCTTTTGTTGTGACCAATACGCAATTGTGGAAGGAAGATGTCGCCGATGAATCAAAAAAACATGATCATTGGTTTGGGGAAACATTAGGTGCCCAAAAGGCTAAAAATGCTCCGATTTTCGTGATTGGTCATTACCCCTTATTTTTGGAAGGGCCGGATGAAGAAGAAAAATACTTCAATTTGCCTCCTGCAAAACGTGCTGAGTTATTGGGTTTATTCAAAGAGAATGGAGTAGTGGCTTATTTATCCGGGCATACCCATGAATTGGTAATTAATGATTTTGAGGGGATTCAATTTGTCAGTGGTGAAACAACTAGCAAAAATTTTGACAAGCGGCCTTTCGGATTTCGAGTTTGGGAGGTGTCCACAGATACCATCCAACATCATTTTGTCCCATTAACTGATGCCGATGAATAAGAATAGTTTTTCGGAATGGGATTGGTTGGGGTGCAAATATAGTAAGACCAAATAATTGCCACTAAAAGTTTTAAAACATAAGCTCATGAGCCAAACTAAATATGAACCATTTTTAACTATTGAAATCGACCATTCCTATTTTAATGGGGAGAATCAAGCACCGATTTCAATTTTACCCACTAAAAATACAACTCATTTTTTTCTCGGTATGGATTGGTGATGAAACAAGAGCAAGGAACTATTGTACTGTTTGCGTCATCTACCGTCCCTTTGGTAGGGTTATTTGAAAAGGTTGTCCAAGATGCGGAGATTAATTCCTTGGATTTTGAAATGAGAACGGAAGATGTTTTTTATAGGAATTATACAGATCTACCGGTAGGTTCAAATGTGTCTGCAATTTATTCAAGTGCAGGAACTTTGGATCAAATTGAACAAGAGTCCATTGAGCTTTTGCCTGAGTTTGAAGGTGTTCAGAATTTTGACGTTATAGGCATTATTTCAAATCGAGGTAAAAGACCTGATTAAGATATTGAAACTAAAAGATTGCAAAGTTTATTTCCAAAATGGAAGCACGTTCTACTTTTTGGCAATATAATGTTTTCAACCTGAATACTTTAAATGGATTGGCCATTGTAAGCGATTCGGGGATCGGAGTTTTTCGGACCAACTGAGGGTTTTATTTTCAAATGGATGGAGAGGCCTGCAATTTGCTAGTATGGAGTTGATTCCTTGTAGAGAATTTTATAGCAATTCATTCGGGTTAGTGGGAAATGGGAGTCTGATAATGAAAGGATTGCCTATTCCATCGTGGAGACTATGGAAATCAGCTTAATTGATGCAGTACCGATTGCTTATTCTTCGGTTTTTGTTTATTTGTAGGTAGCCGAAATATTTTTATTCGTTTACAGTTAATTTTTTCATCTTCCAATGGTTTGGAGAAATCTATTTTTCATTTTTTTCTAAGCCGAGAATGAAAGCGGCTTCTTTTGATATTCTATCCAGTGTACTTTCCTTGATATATTTACTTTGGTCGGTCTGTTGAACTTGGTCTCTTTTACAAAAATAGCTATGAATGGCCCTCCTGGGCGGGTGCTGTGGTTAGTTGTGCCTCCATGCCAAGTATGGGAATTAAGATAACAACAGATCCCGCCTCCCTTACAATGATTTTTTCATCGGGATGTGAATCCAGCGGGTCATTCATTACTTCTGCAGGCAAAGTGGGGTTCAGATGGGTGCCGGGAACTACCCTCGTCGCACCATTTTCTACATGAAAATCATCTAATAGCCAGATAGAATTACAAACCATAAATTCCTGGTTTTGTATTGACTCAGGCCAGTCCACATGAAGTTTCTGTAAGCCTGCGCCAGGAAGTGCAGCCCTGTAGTTGAGGGAGGAAAGTTTAAATTGCTCTCCAAGAACTAGGCTAATTGCCGCCAAAACTTTGGGATGAGTATAAAAGATATCAAAAGCGAACTTTCCTTTATTGACTAGGTTCCCGAGTCTGCATGCTCCTGCCTCTTTAGGATGCCTTATGCTTGGAATTCATCAATTCAACGCCTGCATCTTCACCTCTTCTTCAGAATTTCATTGATACGATTTCTTATGGCTCGTAGGCTGTTATCGTCCAATAGTTTACCTAGGTTGAGGTAACCGTTTTTCCTTAAGAAGTCTTGTTCTTCTTGGCTTAGCAAAGTAGAAGAGACGCCCATTTTATGGAGGATATTTTTCATGGTGTTTTGGGTTTGTTTTATGGTTGCTACAGTAAAATTTGCCCTACTCAAGCCGTTCCAATCGCTTTAAAAGTGGGGGTGGGAATAGTGGATAAACACATAGGCAGGGTGAGGGTCAATATCAGAAGAAGTTTTGACAGAAAGGGTTTTTTAATGCGCTGGCTAATGGTAGACCACTGAAAGTGGTTTCGCAAAATGATCAGCTTCAAATTCATTCTCCTGGCTTCGACACTGGGACACCCAAAATCAAAAACGAACATTTTCGCTAGATTTTGTTGACTTTCAGTCAAAAATAGGGTCTTTCTTAGCTTTTTCCCTGAAGATTTGAGTTGTACTTCTACAGTATAAATTCCTTTTTTTGCTTTATTTCTATGGCTTTTTGGGATGAGAGTTTTGATCCTTTTTCCAATAATTGCCTTTCCAGCTCTTTGTATACTTTGTAAGCAACGAATGCTATACTTATATGTGCCTCAATTCTACGTTGTTTATAATGAAAAACTGGCCTCACTTTATTTCGTTTTTGGTTATCCTAAATGCCTTTTCTATTTTCCATAGATTATTATAATTCTCAATTACTTTGTCTTTATCCAAGTCAGTATTTGTGATATATCCTTTGAGACCATCCCATTTCCCATCCTTTTCAAATTTTTCCATGTCTAGGGCAATCTTTACCTCTCCATCCATTTTGAGGTATTTGGTATAGCCTCTATTGTTGATGTGGGTTTTGTTGAGCTTCCCAGTTTTTATCTGTTTTTCTAGCTTTTTAAAACCTTTCTCCCTGTTTACCTTATCTTTTTTTGCTCTTTTATCTGAATAACTGACAACCATCCTAAGTTCCTCTTCCCAATCTAGTAATCTACTCTCTCCGTTTTCAAGTTCTAGGCCAATACCTTCTCTTTGCTTTATCTGATGATGCTTTCAGTCTTGCTCTAAAAATAAAACTCATATCCATTTTTACGTAATTCTTGAACATTTCTTTTTGATAATAACCCTGAGTCTGCAACAACAATTGGAGCGGGTAGACTGTACTTTCTTCTGAAAGTTTCTATGACTGGAATATTGACATGTCCTTCAAACTTATTACCCTCAAAGATCTCATAAATAGAGGATAGCCTTCCAGACCAGCAAGAGCCCAAGACAATCTGAGGTTTTGATGCTTGCCTTCCTTGGAAAAACCTGTTTTTCTCAAATCATCTTCCTGATCCACTTCAAAATAGAGAGTTGTCACATCATAAAAAACGATATTAATGCTACCTCCTAATACCTTCTTTGTGTGTTCAAAACTGATCAACTGAACTGTTTCCTTGTAGTTATTGTAAAAAGCTTATCCATATACCTATATAGATCCTGAACTTGGAATTCAAGACCATGATAAGTGGATAAATAATCACAAGTTTCAGTTTGCTGGCTGGAAAACAGATTCGTGAATAGACCAACCATCTAAAAATATCATCATTGATAACATTGAACCCGATATCGTTGAATATCTTATCGAAGTAACTCTGTTCCAGAAACAGTAATTTTCTACCCGATCAAGGACAGAATCGGCAATCTGTTCTTCATTATTAAACGGTATCTCAAGATTACCTTTATACTCTTTAATCCATTGCTCTCAAATTACAAGCTTTTTCAACTTCGGACTCGATGGAACTACTTCCAATCGTTTTGGCAACTTTTGTATTTCCCTCTAACTTTCTCGATTACCTGAACACTTATCTTACCACTTTTATTTGGCTTTCTCATAGAACGAACATGCCTAAAAGTACTAAAAATCCCCTCCTGGGACACCTAAATTAAAACCATAAAAAATATAAATCACTATTATACAGTTGTTTACATTCTAATGGGACTGACCATTGTCGAAGTCAGGAGAACGGAAGATGTTTTTTATAGGAATTATACAGATCTACCGGTAGATTCAAATGTGTTTTCAATTTATTCAAGTGCGGGAACTTTGGATCAAATTAGACAAGAGTCCATTGAGCTTTTGCCTGAGTTTGAAGGTGCTCAGAATTTTGACGTTATAGGCATAATTCAAATCGAGGTAAAAGACCTGATTAAGATATTGGAAACTAAAAAGATTGCAAAGTTTATTTCCAAAATGGAAGCGCGTTCTACTTTTTGGCAATATAATGTTTTCAACCTGAACACTTTAAATGGATTGGCCATTGTAAGCGATTCGAGGATCAGGTTTTTCGGACCAACTGAGGTTTTATTTTCAAATGGATGGAGAGGCCTGCAATTTGCTAGTATGGAGTTGATTCCTTGTAGAGAATTTTATAGCAATTCATTCGGGATTTAGTGGGAAATGGGGTCTGATAATGAGAAAAGTTGCCTATTCCATCCGTGGAGACTATGGAAATCAGCTTAATTGATGCGGTACCGTTGCTTATTCTTCGGTTTTTGTTTATTTGTAGGTAGCCGAAATATTTTTTATTCGTTTACAGTTAATTTTTTCATCTTCCAATGGTTGGAGAAATCTATTTTTCATTTTTTTCTAAGCCGAGAATGAAAGCGGCTTCTTTTGTTATTCTATCCAGTGTACTTTCCTTGATATATTTACTTTGGTCGGTTTGTTGAACTTGGTCTCTTTTACAAAAATAGCTATGAATGGCCCTCCTGGGCTGGGTGCTGTGGTTAGTTGTGCCTCCATGCCAAGTATGAGAATTAAAGATAACAACAGATCCCGCCTCCGCTACAATGATTTTCATCGGGATGTGAATCCAGCGGGTCATTCATTACTTCTGCAGGCAAAGTGGGGTTCAGATGGGTGCGGGAACTACCCTCGTCGCACCATTTTCTACATGAAAATCATCTAATGGCAGATAAATTACAAACCATAAATTCTGATTTTGAATTGAGCTCAGGCCAGTCCCATGAAGTTTTTGTAAGCCTGCGCCAGGAAGTGCAGCCCTGTAGTTGAGGGAGAAAGTTTAAATTGCTCTCCAAGAACTAGGCTAATTGCCGCCAAAACTTTGGGATGAGTATAAAAGATATCAAAAGCGACTCCTTTATTGACTGGGTTCCCGAGGTCTGCATGCTCCTGCCTCTTTAGGATGCCTTATGCTTGGAGATTCCATCAATTCAGCGCCTGCATCTTCACCCTCTTCTTCCAGAATTTCATTGATACGATTTCTTATGGCTCGTAGGCTGTTATCGTCCAATAGTTTACCTAGGTTGAGGTGGCCGTTTTCCTTAAGAAGTCTTGTTCTTCTTGGCTTAGCAAAGTAGAAGAACGCCCATTTTTTAGAGGATATTTTTTCATGGTGTTTTGGGTTTGTTTTTTTTATGGTTGCTACAAGTAAAATTTGCCCTACTCAAGCCGTTCAATCGCTTTAAAAAGTGGGGGTGGGAATAGTGGATAAACACATAGGCAGGGTGAGGGTCAATATCAGAAAGAGTTTTGACAGAAAGGGTTTTTAATGCAGCCAATGGTAGACCACTGAAAGTGGTTTTCGCAAAATGATCAGCTTCAAATTCATTCTTTTTCTACTCAAATAATTCATACCTATTCCAATTATCATGGAAATGGGTGAAAATAACATGGTAAAACCTATGATATTTAAGTGGATGGCCATTTGGTTGGCTCCGAGGGCCATGCTCAATGGTTCACTGAAAATAAAAAGAGAGAGTATGTAAAGCAATAACCCAGTCTGAAGGACTCCTGCCGCCATTCCGGATTTTATATGCCCTTTTTTGTAGTGGCCAATTTCGTGAGCCAAAACAGCGACCAGTTCTTCCTGCGAATGTTGATCGATTAGGGTGTCATAAAGTACAACCTTTTTTCTTTTGCCAAAGCCTGAGAAAAAAGCATTGGCTTTTGAGGAGCGCTTACTCCCATCCATCACAAACACATTCTTTAAAGAGAAATCAACAGATTGGGCGTAACTGGTAATCGTTTCTTTCAATTCACCTTCCTTCAAAGGAGTCAATTTATTAAATAAAGGCAAGATGAGTCCGGTATAAAATAAATTGGCCAATAGCATAAATAGAGCAGCTACAATCCAGAAAATCCACCAAAAATCCTGTCCCAGTTCCAAGATTAACCACAATAAAAGTGAGAGCAAGGCCCCACCAATAATGATGGAAAGGAGGTATCCCTTTACCTTGTCTATGAAAAACGTTTTTACTGTGCTTTTATTGAAGCCAAAGTCATTTTCTATTTTGAAAGTTTGGTAGTAATCGAAAGGTAAAGATAGAAGGTCTGACCCGATAAAGATTATGGCAAAATAGGTCAAAGTAAGCAATATTGGTGATTGAAGGTATTGCCTTAACCATTCATCAAACCAACCAAATAAACCGAAAACAATCAAAAGAAAAGTTATAACAAAAGAAAAAGTGTCGGAAACCAAGCTGAAATTATACTTAGTACGTTGGTAAACTTTGCTTTCTTTTAGTTTTGCTCCATCCAAGTAACCAATTAGGTTTGCCGGAATCTCAGTAGTCTTTCTATTTACATTGAGGTAATCAATTAATTTTTCAAAGATAAAATTAAAGCTTACTATGAGAAGTATAAGGTATTTGATTGTCTCTTGATCCATGACGTAAAATTATTAAAATTTCGGACATGGCAGTATCGTATCCCTTTTTCTGGGAGCACCGGGGTTTTTTGGTGGAAAGATATAAGAAAGGCTCACTTCATGTGCTCCACCGGATTGAATACCTAATTTGGAAACTGTGTAATCAAAACTGTATCCCATGTTTAGCCCTGAGGGCAAATTAAAACCAAGCATCAAGACGATCGCATCTCTATTGCTCTGCTTTTCTACAGGCTTGTAAGGAAGTCCTCTGTACCATAATCCTAGCACAACCGGTTCTAAATAAAGATAACCACCTAGGTCTAATTGCTCAAAAGGACCTTGGCGCTTGTAATTAATGGTGGGAGTAAAATACCTTTCCCTATAAGTATGGGTAAAATCGTTGCGTGGTGCCCCTCTGCCCAAAGATATCCTGTACCCGGTATGGATGGAATACTTGATAGGAAGACGGCTAATGTTTTCGTCCAAAAAACTTTGATTGGGGCGATTGACATGATGGGTGGAAAGTCCAAACCAAAAATTGTCAGTAAAGAGCAAGCCACCAAAGGATGCGGAAAATAAACCAACAGGGTCTCCCAAACCAATAATGTCATTTCCTGGTAAAATTGGCCCAAAAGGGTCCGAAGGATTTATTTGATTGGCAAAGACCAAGTTTTCATAAAAACCAATGTCCCTGCGGATATAACTTGCCTGAAATCCCGGTTTAAAGTATAGGTTATCTCCTAGTTTGAGTTCATAGGATAAAATCCCGGAAATAGTTGTGGATTGCAAGCCGGAAACGCCTTCGGTATCATTGGTAACCAAAAATCCTACGCCTACATTGTACTCTTCCAGAAAAGCATCTCCATAGGCGGAAAAAGTAGAAAAGTTAGCATCCATTCCCGGCCATTGGTTACGGTAATTTACCCCTACTCGCGTGGCTAACTCAGCTCCTGCAAAGGCAGGGTTTAAATAAAGCGGAGCAGCATAGTACTGGCTGTATTGCGGGTCTTGGCTATAGGCGTTAAATCCAAAGGCCATTAGGACAAGAGTTAAAAAACTGTATTTATTTGTGCCTGAAACAAAGATTTATTCGTTTATTGAATACCAAACAGTTTATAAACGTATAGCTATTACAAACTGTATGCAAAGTTGTGCCTAATTTATGAAATCTAATCATTATAAATGCATATTTAACTTATTTATTAAAGTAATACCTTTGATAGGGTGTTTGAGTTTTCCCATGGGCTCGGATGCACAAAGCTATAACAACAATGAATGGATTTTTGGATATTGTGAAGGAGGAGACAATAATTACATCTCTTTTGGTAAGGATGGAAAGGCCAATGTTGAAAGCCTTTCGGAAAGCATTACCTTTGGTAAGGCCAATTCGGCCATGGCAATAGATCCGATTTCCGGGGAAATACTATTCTATACGGATGGAGCTTTGGTTTACAATTATTTAAACGATGCCATGCAAGGGGTAGTAGGGGAATTGGGTGGTGTAGAAACATCCAAACAATCCGTTGCCATATCCGCATTGGATTATG
This sequence comes from Cyclobacterium sp. SOCE241, assembly GCF_056867545.1. Classification (NCBI taxonomy): domain Bacteria; kingdom Pseudomonadati; phylum Bacteroidota; class Cytophagia; order Cytophagales; family Cyclobacteriaceae; genus Cyclobacterium; species Cyclobacterium sp. SOCE241. The sequence goes on from NZ_CP149779.1 coordinate 5,262,923, forward strand.
AACTTGACCCCAATGGAGCCAAAGATTTTTATATTTTTTATATCAGTTCAGATGGCCTGCTGCAGTACAGTTTAGTAGATATGAATGATCAGGGTGGGGCACCGGCCAACCAACCTCCGGCAGGGGCAGTAAGCCAAGGGGGATCATAGGAGATGCTCAAGGTGCTATTTTAACTGTTAAATCAGGTAGTTCACCGGATTATATCATCAGTTTTGATGATGGGAATTTAACAGCAAAACGACTTGAAGACCAAGAGGGCCAGTTTACAGATACGGATACGTTGTCATTGACCTCAGCACCTCAAACCATGATGTTTGATGAAGAGAGGGGCATATTGTACATCGTTTCAGGCATTGCCGGAGAAGATATTTTATCCATTCCTTTCGATCCTGATACAGGGGCCTTTGGAACACCTGAAACTTTGCCTGGAACAGGAGGAACTGAAATAATTACAGGGCTGGAAGTGTCTCCGGATGGAGATTTCCTCTATTATGCGCAAGGTGATGACCTGATGAGGTTTTTATCAGTGATGAAGCAATAGACCCGGAGATTCCCGAAAGTCAGATCCCTTCCGCTACCGCCGCCTCAATGCCTCTTGAAGCTGAAATATTCAAAATCTATGATGTTAAGGTAGGGCCTGACGGGCAACTTTATTATATATATGAAGAAGTTGAAGGAGGTCCTCAATATGTTGGCAGGGTTACCAATCCGGATGAATGGACTTTAATAGGATTGGAAATAGAAGAGCTTCCATTTAATGGAAGTGATTTTTGTGGAACAGTATTTCCTCAATTCTCACCCAATATTGATTTGGGGCCGACGGTTGATTTTACCTGGCAACCGGAAATGCCTTGTATGAATACTTCCATTCAATTGACGAGTGAGGTGACACCTTTGAATTACCGTCCTGTAAGTTTTGAGTGGGAGATTTTACCCCCACTTACTGATGAGAATGGTGAAGAGATTGAGATGGACCTGACTGTTGAACATTTGTTATTGCCCCAAGAGGCAACAGCTGAAGAGCAAGTGACTGTAAGTTTAACTGTTACCTATGCCAATGGTGAAACAGGGAATGTCACCAAGAGTATTCCATTGACAGAAAACAATTTAACAGCTCAATTTAGCCCTTCTGACACTACCTTATGTGAGCCGGCTTGTATTGATTTAATGCCACTCATTGAAGCGCAGAGTGAAAGTGAGGATGGTGGACAAGGAGGGCAGCAAGGAGGAGGATTAGGTGGAGGAACAGGAGGCCAAGGGCAAAGTGGGCAGAATTACGAATATTTTTGGTCCAATAAGAGAGATGAAGGCTGGGGGCCGGAAGCGCCGAATGAAGTTTGTGAACCGGGATATTATTGGGTATTGGTTAGAGAGCAAGGATCCAATTGTTATGCTTATGCAGGGATTAGGATCAAAATATGGGATGTAGAAGATCAGAGCAATAATATTTGGTACTTTGGTGATGGTGCAGGTTTGGATTTTAATAGAGACCCTGATGACCCGGATGCCCCTACACCTCGTCCTATAGAAACTCCACACCCACAAGATATCCCTGCAGGAGTTACCACGGTATCAGACCAAACTGGGCAGGTTTTGTTTTACACAGATGGACAGACTGTTTGGGACTTAAATGGTGATGCAATGCAAAATGGGGAAGACATAGGAGGTGATAACCTGTCGAGTAGCAGTGTCTTGGCCGTGCCAATCGCAACAGATGAGACCATGTATTACTTATTTACTACCCAATTAGGGGCAGGAGGAGAGAATGAGGTGAAGTACTCACTCGTAGATATAAAAGGGGATAACCCCGATGGGATAGGGAATGTAGTTACAAAAGACAATCTATTGTTTAGCCCCAGTACCCAACATTCAGCGGCGTTTAATTCAGGAGATACCATTTGGGTGGCTTTCCATGAACAAGGAAACAACACCTTCAGGTTGTACCCTATCAGCGATGAAGGGATAGGTCAGCCCGTGTTGAACTCGGTAGGGAGTAATTTTGATTTTGGAGATGGAGTGGGAACCATGAAATTTTCAAATGATGGCAGCAAAGTGGCCATTACTTTTCAAGTCGGAGGGAGAATAAAGTTGAAATCTTTGATTTTGATCAGGAAACCGGAGAAATGACCACCTATGCTCAGTTGGATATGGGCGCCGAAGGGAATATATATGGGTTAGAGTTTTCGGATGATTCAAATAGAATTTTTGTGTCTTATACCGATGGCGGGCCCGGAATTGAAGAGTATTTTATACAGGGACTTGAGGAAACCGATAATAGTGATCCGGAAAACCCGGTGACAACGGTGTGTCCTGAATGCTTTGAAGACGCTAGAAGTCAAGAAGCGATTCAAAGCTGCATACTGTCAAGTAAAGAAGTAATTCCTGATACCCAAAGTCTTGCTTTGGGTGCCCTTCAAATGGGACCTGATGGGCAAATCTATACCGCGGTTGTGGGGTCAAATCAGATCGGCCAAGTGCAAGTAGGGAGTAGTTGTAATCCATCCACTTTTACACAATCGGGAGTAGAGGCCATGCCCGGTACCAGCAATTTAGGTTTGCCTTCATTTGTGCAAAATTCTGGCAGTTCAATTCCTGACCCTGCACTTGATGGTCCGGATAGGCTATGTTTGAGCAATGATATTGGTGCCTTAGGAGAATTTGAAGCAGGAGGAGAACCCGATATTGATACCTACAATTGGACCATATTCAATGAGGAAGGAGAGGTTGTGGATGAATTTTTAAATGGCGGAGAGGACCTACAAGAATTAGAGTATTTCTTTCAGGAAGTGGGTATTTACACCGTTCAGTTACAGGTAGACAGGTGTGGTAGCCCTTGGGAAGAAGTGTTCAGACATGAGGTTGAGGTGGTTCCTTCTCCGGTAATTACCTTACCTGATGAGATATCACTTTGTGGAGAGGAGATATCATTGGTGGCTGTAGACCCCGATGATCCTAGAATGGATGAATATTTGTTTAGATGGGTAAATGCAGCAGGAGTAGTGGTTGGCAATAGCAATGAGTTACTTGTAACTGAAGAGAGCATTTACACTGTTTTTGTATCTTATGCCATACCAGAAGACTATGATGAGGATGAGGAGTACCAAACTTGTCCTGCTAGTCAGTCTGTTTTTGTTGGTCCACCCTTTGATTTTACAATTGAGCAATCTTCAGCAACAGTTTGTTATGGAGATTCTGTCCGTTTTTCTCCCGACACACCGGTATCCGGGCTTTGGTCAATTCGTTTGGGAACCAGTGGTGAATATTCTGAAATTGGAGAAACTCAGGAATTAAGTTTGAATACCACTGACCTTGCCGGGCCGGGAACTTATGAGTTATTATTCCAAGCAGCTGATCCGCTAAATAGCAATTGCATAGTTGAGAGAACAGCCACTTTAGATGTAAGCGGGTTACCAGAATTTTCGGTGACAGAAATAGAACCTTCAGAAAGCTGTACGGTGACCAGCGGAAGCATAATAGTGGAGGCGAATGCTCCATTGGATAGTTTGGTTTTGGAAGAAACAAATCAAATTTTCACAACAGTTCAAGAAAATGCCCAAATAACTTTTGATGGCTTGGCACCCGGAACTTACACCTTTACAGGCTTTATTGGGTCCTGTGAAAATACACTTACTGCCGTTGTGGAAAACAATACCCCGCCGGAGGATGTGACTTTCACTGTTTCAACCTTGCCCGAATCATGTAGTGATACCGGGCCTCAGGATGGTGCCATTGTTATAGTTTTTGATGGAGACCCTGTTTCCGGGGAATACACCATAACCAATGTGGCCACTGGAGAAGAAGCCAAGGCTACTTTTTCAGATCAGACTAGTATGAATATAGTGCTTCCGGCCGGGACCTACGTTGTGGAAGTATCCAATGAATTGGGTTGTGTGGTTCCTGCTCCGGGTACTTATGAAATAGATTCAGGTGAAGAAGAGATTTCGCTGAGTAGCCCCGGATTCTGTGGAGGTGTCCTTACCTCGGAAATTTCCTTGGACAATGAAATTTCTGCTACAGATAGAATTGAGTGGTACAGGGTGGTAGGTGCTACCAAGAATTTGATTGCAGGTGAAGAAAACCCTGTATTAATAGTACGAGACCCTGGAACTTATGAGGTTCGGCTGTTGAATGAGGCAGGTTGTCTATTAGGAATTGAGCAAATTACCCTCAATCAATCGGATGCTCTTCCTCCGGTATTGTCTCCAAATTATATTATTTGCGCTGCATCAAATGATTTGGTTACTCTCGATGTCGGGTCGTGGGACACTTACGAATGGAGCAAGGATGGTGCTGTGGTAAGTATCACACCAACTTTTACACCTACAGTAGAGGGAGACTATACATTGTTTGTAGTTGATGCGGAAGGGTGTGATTATACGATTGAATTTAGGATTACAGAAGTTTGCGAAGTGAATGTGACCTATCCTAATGCCATAAGGCCAGGTGATCCGGACAGGAATTTCTTGATTTATACGACCGGGGACATTGACATGCTTTCTGTTTTGATTTACAATCGGTGGGGTGAATTGATTTATTTCTGCGAACAAGAAAATATTTCAGAAAACCTTTCTATTTGTGCTTGGGATGGCATGGTGGATGGTAGAAAGGTGCCTTCGGGAACATATCCGGTAATTGTGAAGTTTACCAATGAACAACAAAATATAAACAAAGTAAAAAGAGACGCAATTGTCGTAATTGAATAGTATATGATAGTATTGATTTCCCCAGCCAAAACCCTTGACTACAGTTCCACAAATATTTCTATTAAAAGCCAACCTGAGTTTAAAAAAGAAATTGGGGAACTGGTTTCTATCATGAAAAAAAGTCAGGTAAATCGATTCAGGATTTGATGGGGGTAAGTGAAAATTTGGCTGAATTAAATGTAGACCGTTATCGGCAGTTTTCAGATGTTTTCAATGAAGAAAATTCTAAGCAGGCTCTTTTAGCTTTCAAAGGAGATGTGTATACCCATATCGATGTAGATTCTTTTTCTACCGAAGATTTTTCCTTTGCACAGGAACATTTAAGAATTTTATCAGGGCTATACGGGCTTTTGAGGCCCATGGACATGATTCAGCCTTATAGGTTAGAAATGGGGATAAAATTAAAGAATAAACGAGGTAAGAACCTCTATGAATTTTGGGGGGATAAAATTACCAAAGAACTTAATGAACTTGCCGGTGAGCAACCTGTCATTAACCTGGCCTCCAAGGAATACTTTAAAGCAGTGAAAAAGAAATCCTTAAAATCTCAGCTTGTAAGTCCCATATTTAAGGAATATAAAAACGGTTCTTACAAAAATATTGGTATTTTTTCCAAACAAGCGAGAGGCCTAATGACAGATTTTATCATTAAAAATAAAATAGAAGACCCTGAAATGCTAAAAACCTTTAATGAAGGGAAATATGAGTATTCAGAAAGCAAAAGTAGTTTCGATGAATGGGTATTTATTAGGTAATAATTTAACAGCTACTTTTAGGAGAAAGTTTTACTATTGACGTCCTTTGCAGGGAAAATAGAATTTAATCCAATTGAAAAGACGGGATATTTAATTAAAAGTTTTACTTTTTTAAATTGTTTTGGTTATATTATTCGAAATATTTAAGGGGTGAAATCCTCTTTTTTTCATATTTATTTGGTAATCTTGATAAATTTAATTTTTGAAATATGATAAGCATAGACTTGATTGCAGGGGCACGCCCTAATTTTATGAAAATTTCTCCAATAATAGATGCGATTACTGCAGCTGCAGGAGAAGGGAAGGCAATTACTTTTAGACTGATTCACACAGGCCAACATTACGACAAAAACATGTCCGGAAGCTTTTTTGAACAGTTGGGGATTCCTGAACCGGATGTAAATCTTGGTGCAGGTGGTGGTACTCAAGCTGAGCAAACTGCAGCCATTATGATTGGTTATGAAAAATTGCTGATGGAAGGTGAAAAACCGGATCTTTGCCTAGTGGTAGGAGATGTTACCTCTACAATGGCCTGCACGATTACAGCTCAAAAACTTCATGTAAAAGTAGCGCATGTGGAGGCAGGAATAAGGTCTGGAGATTGGTCCATGCCCGAAGAGATTAACCGTATGGTTACAGATAGTATCACAAATTTCTTTTTCACTACCTCTGAAGTAGCGAATGAAAGCCTAAGGAAATCCGGAGTTGAGGATGAGCGCATTTTTTATGTGGGTAATACCATGATCGATACTTTACTTAAGCATAGACCTAGGTTTCAAAAACCGGAAGTTTGGGGTAAAATTGGCTTGGAAAAAGGGAAATACATTGTGATGACTTTACATAGACCTGCAAATGTAGACCAAGAAGAAAAACTTAAAGAATTGATTCAAGAAATCATTGACCATTCAGGAGGCTTACCATTAGTTTTTCCAGTTCATCCCAGAACCAAGAAAATGCTTCAAAATTTAGGGATATCCCATGAAAGGCTGCATATGATTGATCCTCTGGGCTACTTAGAGTTTAATTACCTTGTAGAAAGTGCCAAGGCCGTGGTTACCGATTCAGGAGGGATCACGGAAGAAACCACAGTTATGGGAATCCCTTGCATGACTTTAAGGGACAATACCGAGCGTCCTGAAACCATTACTGAAGGTACCAATGAATTGCTTGGTACAGATCCACAAGCCATTAAACCGGCCATGGAAAAATTGTTTTCAGACAACTGGAAAACAGGAAAAGTGCCTTATTTATGGGATGGTAAAACCGCAAAAAGGATAGTTGAGGTATTGCTTCAAAAATTAGGTTAATTACTTTATATATAGACTGTAAGCTATTTACTGCCCTTTCTGACAATAAAAGATGATTTCTTTTTCAGGAAGGGCAAATTTTTTCGCCATTTCTTCCGGTAATTGCTTGACAAAGTTGTTTTCCGATACCATCAAACCGGACTTGCTCAGCCTTTTGGCATAGTCTTTACCATATTTTCGGACATGATCGCTTTGACCAAACACCCGTTCTCTTTCTTTGGGGTCCGTTATGCTTTTGTCTTCAAGCGTCACCTCTTGTTCGTATACAGGAGATTGAATAATTCCCCAACCATTTGGTTTCAAGACCCGATTGATTTCCGCGCAAGCTTTTATGTCATCTTCCACATGTTCCATAACATGGTTGCAAAAAACTACATCAAATGAATTGTCTTCAAAAGGGATCTGGTGGATATCCATTTTTACATCTGCTAGCGGTGATTCTATGTCGCCGGTGATGTATTCCAGGTTTTTTAATTTTTTAAAGCGACCTAGAAAACACAATTCCGGAGCTACATGCAAGACTCTTTGTGGGGCTGTGAAAAAGTCGGTTTCTTTCTGTAAAAAAGCCACATCAGCCGATGTCTTTCCAAACCCAAACAATTGGGACACAGCGCGTTTTCCCTTGCAATTCTTCCGTAGGGTAAAAATTTACGAAATCCTCTTTGACAGATATTGCAGGTTACATTTGATCCTGTATAAATTACTGCAGCGATTTTTAGGAAAAAATGGCTAAAGAGCTGTAAATATTTTCTAGGGATATGGCGAATTGTCCAACTAATCATCGATTTCATATTGCAAATATAGAAGGTAGTGTTGAAATGGCACTTCGTTTGTGGAAATTCATTGTTGCGCCAATTGGAAGCTTATCACTTAAATTTAAATGTCAATTGAACACTTTAATTATTATTCTAATGGCTATATAAAATGCTATGTGGAGATGTTTTAGGTCTCAAAATGGTTAAGTTTGAATGTATTTAACACAATCAATATGAAAAGGAATCTAATATACGTTGCTCTTGGAAGCCTATTGGTTATCGGAGCCTTGTATTTTTCTTTGCTTCAGGAAGTACCGGAGTAGAAAATAATATTTTGGCAACTGTGGAGAAGGGAGAATTTCGTGTAGAGATCACTACATCCGGAGAATTAGAAGCCCTACGTTCTGTTCAGGTATTTGGTCCGGCTGAAGCTAGGAGATTTCGAATTGGAAGCTTTACCATCGACAAAATGGTGGACGAAGGAACGGTAGTACAAAAAGGAGATTTCATTTGTTCAATAGATAAAACGGAATTGTTCGGTCGCTTAGAAGATAGAAGGTTGGACTTGGAACAGACCAAAGCCCAATATGAGCAAATTCAGTTGGATACCTCTTTGAATTTGCGCGTAGAGAGAGACAATATTCTAAATCAGCAATACATTGTTCAGGAACAAGAATTGATTTTAGAACAATCACAATTTGAGCCACCTGCTATTATCAAACAGAATGAGTACAATGTAGAAAAAGCCAAAAGAGAACTGGATCAAGCCAAAGAAAGGTATAGGATTAAAACCCTTCAAGAAAAAGCCCGCATGATGGAAATTGCTGCCAAACTTAGGGAAGATGAATTGGAGGTGAAGCAAATGGTGGAAGTTTTGGATAAATTTGTAGTAACAGCTCCTCAGGATGGCATGGTGATTTATGTGGATTATAGGGGCTCAAAGGTGAAAGAAGGCTCACAAATCAACTCTTGGAATCCCGTTGTAGCTACTTTGCCTGACTTAACCACCATGCAAAGTATCACCTATATCAATGAAGTGGACATCAGAAGAGTTAAGGTAAACCAACAAGTTGAAGTGGGAATGGATGCATTTCCGGATAAAAAATACACAGGTGAGGTGAAAAAAGTGGCCAATGTAGGACAGCAAAGACCAAACTCTGATGCCAAAGTTTTTGAAGTAATTATAGAAATTAACGAAAGCGACCCACTATTGCGTCCTTCGATGACCTCTAGCAACACCATTATTGCTGATAAATTAGACGATGTGCTATATGTACCATTGGAAGCTGTAAATGTGGCCAATGATAGCATCAATTATGTTTATCTAAGAAATGGAGTAAAGCAAGAAGTATTGTTAGGGATGACCAATGCCAATGATGTAGTCATTGAAAAAGGTTTGAGTCAAGGTCAATATGTTTACCTAAATACCCCTGACTGGGGAGAAAATATTGCCATAAATTTACTTGAGGAGTTGAATGGTAAAAGAAATCTTGATAAAAAAGAGGAGGAGGAAGAGCCATTGGCTACAGTGACAGATACTTATTAGATAACTGGATTTTTTAATTTATATCAATCTCCTTAAAAAAACCAACCAAGATTTATGTTCAATGAAAGGTTATTAGCAAATTTCTACATTGCTTTCGAGGCTGTATTGGCCAATAAGGTTCGATCATTATTGACTGCTTTAGGAATTATTTTCGGTGTAGCAGCGGTAATAGCCATGTTGGCGATCGGCACTGGAGCACAGCAGGAAATTATGGAGCAAATCAAGCTGGTAGGGGTAAATAATATTGTCATAGAACCTATTGTTGAGCAGATTGAAGAGCAGGTAGACCAAGACAATGGAATGGAACGGGAGAAAAGTAAATTCTCTCCGGGCTTAAAGCTGGAAGATGTCCAAGCCATTCAAAATGTAATTCCCGGAATCAATCGCATTAGTCCTGAAATTGTCATGGACACTTATATTGTCAAAAGTGGTATTCGCCGTTCTGCCAAACTAGTAGGAGTGGATGTAGCTTATTTTGATGTGTTGGATTTTCAATTGAAAGAGGGGCGAATGTTCAGTAAGAAGAATCTTGTGGAAGGAAACCCTGTTTGTATCATTGGCAGAAATGTGGCAGCCAGATTTTTCCCCAATGAAAACCCCATTGGCAAACGAATAAAGAGCGGGAGCCAATGGTTGGAGGTCATCGGAATCCTTGAAGAGCGGCTTGTTTCTGAATCCAGTATCTCTAAATTAGGGATAAGGGATTTTAATATGGATGTTTATATTCCTATTCAAACCATGTTGATCCGTTATCGGAACAGAGATCTGGTCACAGAATCAAGGTTAAATGATTCTAATAGTAATAGCTCCGGTAATTATCACCAAATTGATAAATTGGTAATTCAAGTTTCAGAAAGTGAACTCTTAAATCCAACGGCAGAGGTTTTAGCAAAAATGCTTGAGAGGAGACATTTTAATGTGGTAGATTTTGAGATCACCATCCCTGAACTTTTACTCAAACAGCAACAAAGAACTCAGAATATTTTTAATATAGTCCTGGGAGCAATCGCCGGTATTTCTCTATTAGTGGGAGGAATAGGGATAATGAACATCATGTTGGCTTCTGTGATGGAAAGAATAAAAGAAATTGGCCTAAGACTTTCGTTGGGAGCAAAAAAGAACGATATTGTAAATCAGTTTCTGTTCGAGTCAATTATGATCAGTGTAACTGGAGGGGTGTTAGGTGTTATATTAGGTGTGGTTTTGGCACATTTGGTATCGACCTTCGCTGATTTCCCTACTGTGATTACTTTAAGTTCCATCGTTTTGTCTTTTGGTGTAGCGGCCACTGTTGGATTGGTGTTTGGGATCACCCCGGCAAAGCGTGCTGCAAGTCAAGACCCTATAACTTCTTTGCGTTATGAATAAAAAATATTTATCAATTACAATTGCCCTTCTTTTTCAGGTTATTTTTTCTGCCTCTGCCCAAGAAGTGGTAAGTTATACACTTGAAGAAATTATTGAAAGGGCAAAAAACCAATCCCCAGCTGCCCTAAACGCTGATACCAGAAGGGAAAACAGCTATTGGTCTTATAGATTCTTTCAAGCTGCTTATAACCCACAATTGAATTTAGAAGGCACACTCCCAAGTTACTCTCAATCATTTACTAACGTAACCCAACCTGATGGAACCATTGAGTTTAGGGAAGTAAGGCAAAATTTAGTTGATCTTGAATTGGGCTTGAGGCAGGTAATAGCCCCTACAGGAGGTAGATTATCTGTAAATAGTTCAACAAGTAGATTTGATAATTTTCTTGCTTCGGACAATGAAAACCAAACGCGATGGAATGGTGTGCCTGTAAACATTCGTTTGGACCAACCAATATTTGCCTACAACCCCTATAAGTGGGATAAAAAAATTGAACCCATCATATATGAGGAAAGTAAGCGGGAATATGTTGAAGAAATGGAGCAGATTAGCAGGAACGTAACCCAAATGTTTTTCAACTTTCTCGTAGCCCAGGTGAATTTGGACATCCAAACTAAAAATTTACAAAACTCAGAGGCCATACTAAAAATTGAGCAAGGCAGGTACAATATAGGGACTACTTATGAAGATAAATTACTTCAGGTAGAATTGCAGGTACTTGAAGCCAGACAAGGAGTTGCCCAGGCAAAATTGGATATGGAATCATCCTCCTTATCTCTAAAATCTTATATTGGTTTGAATGAAAACACTACACTAAATTTAGTATTGCCAAGTGAAATTCCTGATTTTGATGTCGACGTTCAAAAGGCCATAGAATATGCTTTCCAAAACAGGTCGGATGCGATCAGGTTTGAGAGGCAAAGAACAGAAGCTGAAGCTAATATCGCTCGAGCAAAAGGAGAAAGATTTCAAATGAATTTGAATGCTAGCTATGGTTACAATAAAGCAGACCTTATGTGGTCAGGCATATACACTAATCCAAATACCCAAGCCTTGGTAAGTTTGGGTATTAATGTTCCAATTCTAGACTGGGGCAGGAATAAGGCCAGGATGAGTATGGCCAAAGCCAATCAAAAACTGACTGAATTTGAAATTGAGCAGGAAATCATCAATTTTGAACAAGAAATTTTTACTAAGGTGAGGAACTTTATTATGCTTAAACACCGAGTAGAAATCACAAAAACCTCTGATTTAGTGGCAGATAAACGTTATGAGATTTCATTCAGAAGGTACCAAAGTGGCAATGTAACAATAACAGATTTAGGCATAGCACAGCAAGAAAAAGATCAAAATAGAAGAAGTTATGTGGAATCCTTGAGGGAGTATTGGATGGCTTATTATGAGCTTCGTGAACTTACTTTATACGATTTTGAAGCAGATAATCTTTTATATACACCTGACATGGGCTTTTTAGAAGATTGATAATTTAGTCTGTTTTTGAGCTAGTAAAAGCTTGGGTTTAGCATTAGCCAATTTCATGAAATAGCTACCATTGGCAGTTTGCTATTTTGTGCAGTTTCCCTGAGAATGACTGTAAGTTTCAATATTGGAAATAAATAAAGCATCCGAATTAAGGATGCTTTTATATTGATAGCCGGCTAATCCGGAAACAAGAATCAATTATTGAATAAAATCCTTGTTTTAATAATTTAACCTTAATGTGGCCAGGGTTTGGTAATTCTTTCTTTGATATAGGCCTTATAGGAATTGCCCAAACAATAAATACCTGCTCCGAATAAAAGGGCTATATGAAAAAGACCGTTGTTATAAACACCTAGAATGGCGCCAAACGCATCTAAAAAAGATTGAGAATGTAAAATATGATCTCTTACCCAGCCTATAGAAAAAACAACCCGTAAAAAGATTGACAATATAGCCAATACTCCGGCAGCTATACCAATCACAGGTTTTTTGTAATGAATAATCAGTCCAAATGCAGCAAAGGTTTCGATTGCTGCCAAAATTATTGACCAAAATAGGTTGTACTCCAATGCTCCTATTAATTTTAGCTTTGTGAAGCCTCCAAATAATAGCAGACAGGCCAGAGATATTCTAATAATATGACCTCCTATGGCCTCAACTTTCAGGTATTTTAAGAATGTTTCCAAGTAATCAATATAAGAATTATAGCGAAATATTGCATAAAGGATGCCAATTTTATTCTCTTTTCCGATTAATTGATTTTATCACAAAGGGAAATGCCATTTTTCCTCCTCTTAAGAGCTGTATAGGATCATTTTGCTTGTATCAATGCCAGGCTTCCTGCGTTTGTCAGTGTTTTGATTGAAAGTTTATTCCCACCTTTTAGCAATATGGGCTCTTCCCATTCTGAATTCTTTAAGTTTATCCAAGACATTTTAAACTCCTTGTTGTGTGCGTTCAAGTCTAATTTCACCTCTCCTTCTGAAGGGAAATAAAGCAGGTAAGTTTCATCGATCTTACCTATTAGGAAAGCCTCATTTTCCACTCTGTCTGACAAACGATCCATCATGGGTTTTAAGTCCCAAAATTTCACCTTTTCTTCTATCTTTCTTATGGTTCGAATGCTTTGTATGGACGGATTACTTAATCCTAATCCATGTGGAGGCCTATGAAATCTACTGGAAGCAAAGCCACCTAAAATATTTCTAAAGAATGTTTCCACAGCATGTTGGGTAGTAATACCTCTTGAAAGCCATGCTCCATGTGCATCACTACCATAAATTTTAACCGAATTTACCGGTCTGGGATTGCTCTTGATGTAATTGAAGACATATTGTGCATTGTGCCAATTTATTTCTCCGGTTTGATGACTGTTTTGGGAGATGTCTATGAAATCATACCGCTCCGGATGGTCTAATGTCCTTTTATGTTCTGCTGATTTCAGGTCCCAATGGTCCCACATTTCTGTTAGGACAATAGTTTTTTCACCTGATTTCTCCCTCAGGAATGCTGCCCAATAGGTGGCCCATTCTTCCTTTCCACTTGTTTCATTGTCCAAACAGTAAAGGACATTGTTGAAATCTAAAGAAATGGAAAGCAGTTTTTCAACGAATGCCTGCTGGTATTTTAAAAGCAACTGATTGTCTTCAAGGCTGGGGGAGTGAAGAAGAAGGGTTGTTTGTTTTGACCCGGATGATCAGGATAGAGGCTATCCAACTTAGCTTCTATATAAGTATAATTTATATTGTTTTTGGGATTGAATGGATCAGTTTGCCATTGTTCCCTGGCATGGTCAAAACGATCCCAGATCTCTATTTGAACAATGATGCCCCTTTCTTGGGCCAGTTTTAATAGGTCTTCAAATTTTTGCCAGTAAATGGGATTCCATTGTTCAAGATTATACTTTCCATCCTCATTTTTAAGAAAGGCCTTTTCATCAGTTTCATCCCTATCGCTCATGGTATTTCTGACATAATTTCCACCAATCATAGCGATGCTGTCTAGGTGAGACTTCAAATTTGGAAGTTGAAATAAATTGTCATTGTTTGAGGCACCTAGCAAGAGTAACGGTTTTCCTTTGTATTCCCAATAGCCGGGATTTTCTGACCAAGGCCGGATGCCTGTGGCTGATTTTTCTTCTGTGTTTTCAATTTTACCATTACAAGCAGCGAATAAAAGGATAATTGAAAGGGAGTAAATGTAGCCAACCCTTGAGTTTTTGTTAATTATGTTACCAGTTAAACTGTTGGCTGAAATAATAGTAGTCAAAAGGTTATTTGCTTTTCTCCAGAATAAACGACTATAAATGGAATTTGTAAATGGGTTCATGGGTATATTGTTTCAAGGGAGAGTAATGATTAGAAGTAAATTTCATCTTCAAGCGGTATTTGTGCAAACCTTATGCTTAAAAATATTCTGAGACAAGGCAATACCTTTCTAATATCAGTTATTTATTCCACAAGAAGAATTATCCTGTCGAAAATTTAAATAGATGTAGAATTGAAAGGTAACGAAGAAGCTTTTGATTCTACCGCATCAAATAGCTGTTCATTAATGTTTTAATTGTATTGGAATAAATTATGCTCCTAATGATTAAGATATTTAATACACAAAAGAGGCTCAAAAATTGATTTCTGAGCCTCTTAAACTTTAATTCTATATTTTTATCCTATTAAAACTCTGCATTTCCGGGAGTTCTAGGAAAAGGAATTACATCTCTGATATTTCCCATTCCTGTGACAAACTGCACCAGTCTTTCAAATCCTAAGCCAAATCCTGCGTGGGGAGCTGTGCCAAATTTTCTGGTATCGAGGTACCACCACATTTCCTCTTTGCTAATTTCCAATTCATCCATGCGTTGGGTTAGTTTGTCGAGGTTTTCTTCTCTTTGAGACCCTCCTACAATTTCACCGATTCCCGGAAATAATATATCCATGGCTGCTACAGTCTTGTTATCCGGATTTAATTTCATGTAAAATGATTTGATTTCTTTCGGATAGTCAGTGATGATGACAGGTTTTTTGAAATGCTTTTCCACCAAGAATCTTTCATGTTCAGATTGCAAATCTGTTCCCCAGTCTTCTATAGGGTAGGCAAATTTTTTCTTTTTATTGGGCTTTGAGGCCTTTAATATATCAATGGCTTCTGTATATGTAATTCTCACAAATTCATTTTGGGTAACAAAGGAAAGCCTTTCCAATAAGCCCAGTTCACTACGTTGGTCTGCTTTTTCACCTTGTCTTCATCTGCAGCACGTTTGTCCAAGAAAGCAAGATCTTCTTTACAATGCTCCAAAGCATAGCCTATGACAAATTGAAGAAAATCTTCTGCTAGATTTTGGTTGTCTTCAGCATCATAAAATGCCATTTCAGGTTCAATCATCCAAAATTCTGCCAAATGGCGGGTGGTATTGGAGTTTTCAGCCCTAAAAGTGGGGCCAAAGGTGTAAATTTCGGACAGGGCCATAGCTGCAAGTTCTCCTTCCAATTGTCCGGAAACAGTTAGGTTGGTGGCTCTTCCGAAAAAATCTTCTTGAAAATCGATTTGTCCGGCTTCGTCAATTGCAGGGTTCTTTAGGTCCAATGTAGTTACTTGAAAGGTTTCACCTGCACCCTCTGCATCAGAAGCAGTGATAATAGGAGAGTGTATATAGACAAAGCCTTTGTTGTGAAAGTATTGGTGTATGGCAAAAGAAAGCTGGTGACGGATGCGGAAGATGGCACCAAAGGTATTGGTCCTTACTCTTAAGTGTGCATTTTCCCGTAAAAACTCAAGGGAGTGTTTTTTAGGTTGGATGGGGAATTTTTCCGGGTCAGCTTCTCCCAATACTTCTATAGCGCTAGCTTGAATTTCTGTCGATTGTCCTGACCCTTGAGAATGAACAATTGTACCTGTGATTTTTAAACAGGCTCCGGTATTTGCTTTCTTAAGAATATCTTCAGAAATTAATTGTGGATCGGCTACACATTGGTAATTCTGGATGCAAGACCCGTCATTAATCGCTATGAAAGTTACATGCTTGTTGCTCCTTTTGGTTCTAACCCAACCCATTAGGGTTGCTTTTTCATCCGGAGTAGGGTTCTCCAGTAAATCTTTTATTTTAATTCTTTTGTTAAATGACATGACGATACCTTGTTATAAAGAAAAAACCCAAAAGGGGGCACATTTAATTTGAATGCAAAAAAACGATATAATAAGCTTTTTATCAAAATTTTGATCTTATTTCCTAAATTTGAATTCCAATTGAGTTTATTTGAACACAAGATGGAAATAACTTAATACCGTAATAGGTTTTAATATATGCAGAAACTGAATTTAAACCAGATATTATCTCAGAAATTATCCCCTCAGCAGATACAATTCATTAAATTGTTGCAGGTCCCTACAGCTGAACTTGAATCCAGGATAGAAGAAGAGTTAGAAATTAATCCCGCCTTAGAGGAGGGGAAGGACGTGGAAGCTGAAAATCCGACCGAGGAGTTTGCAGACAGTTCGGATGTTTCTGAAACCAAAGATGACAAGGATATTAATATAGAGGATTACCTGAATGAAGAGTATGGAGGGTACAAGATGCAAGGGGATGGAAATTATTCCCCGGATGATGAGGAGAGGGACATGCCTCTTTCCAGTTATACATCGCTTCATGAGCAATTACTTTCTCAATTGAATTTTTTGAAATTAAACGATACCCAAAAATTAATTGGTAAGCAGTTAATAGGGAGTATAGAGAATGATGGTTATATAAGGAGAGACTTAGAGGCCATTATCAATGATTTAGCATTTAGTCAAAACGTTGAAACAGATCTTGATGAGGTAGAAGAAATACTTATCAAAATTCAAACCTTTGACCCTCCCGGTATTGCTGCAAGAAATTTGCAGGAATGTTTGATTATTCAATTGGAGCGAAGAAATACAGAGGAAGATCCCCTGCTAAAAAAAGCTATTTTTGTGGTTCAAGAATGTTTTGAGGAATTTACAAAAAAGCATTATGACAAGATACTTAAAAAAGCAGGAATAGAAGAGGCGGAATTGAAGGAAGTGATTCAGCTCATTACCAGGCTCAATCCAAAGCCCGGTGGAGTATCTGATGGTATGGTAAGAAACCATTATGTCATTCCGGATTTTATTCTTAATAATGTCAATGGAAAATTTGAAATTGTCTTGAATTCAAAGAATGCGCCCGAGCTTAAGGTAAGCAGGTCATATTCTGAGATGTTCAATGCCTATGATAAGAGTGATAAAAAAGACAAAAAGCTCAAGGAAACAGTTTCGTTTGTAAAGCAAAAACTAGACTCCGCTAAATGGTTTATAGATGCCATTAAGCAGAGACAGCAGACTTTGATGCGCACCATGCAATCGATTTTGGATTACCAACATGATTTTTTCCTTGATGGTGACGAAACCAAATTGCGTCCAATGATTCTGAAAGACATTGCTGAAAAAATAGACATGGACATTTCTACTGTTTCCAGGGTAGCCAATAGCAAGGCCATTCAAACTGAGTTTGGTGTGTTTCCTTTAAAGTATTTTTTCTCTGAAGGTATCGCCACAGATGGGGGAGAAGATGTAAGTAACCGAGAGGTGAAAAGTGTGTTGAATAAGCTGGTTGATGAAGAGGATAAGAAAAAGCCACTTTCGGATGATAAATTGGTTAAATTATTGAACCAAAAGGGGTACAATATCGCTAGAAGAACAGTGGCAAAATATAGGGAACAGTTACAAATACCGGTAGCAAGGCTTAGAAAAGAGTTATAGTGTACAGAAAATTAGCTTTAGGTATATCGGTAATTTTTCAGCCTTTGGTAATTCCCACCTTAATGGTGGTCACCTTATTCTATATGGTACCGGAAGCAACCGTTGTACCCAATGGAGCCAAGTGGGCAGTATTACTATTGATCAGTTTCTCTACATTTATGGTACCACTACTTGGATTGGTGGGCTTGAGGTTTTCAGAAGTAATCAATAGTTTACAGTTGCCTGAAAGAAAGGAACGTATTTATCCTTTTGCATTGGTTTCTGTTTTTTACAGTATGACCTTGGCCTTTTTTACTGGAAGCTTAATATTGACCAGTTGCTAATCGTAACCCTTGGTTTGGTGACAATTTCTTTAATCCTGTTAACCTTGATAACCATTTTTTGGAAAATTAGTGCTCATCAGACTGCCATGGGAGGATGGCTTGCCATCGTTTCGGTTTTGTCAATAAGATTCAATTCAGAGCCTCTGTTTTATTATTTCTTATTGATAATCGTATTAAGTGGTTTGATTGGAACTGCTAGATTGTATTTAAATGCCCACCGTCCTTCGGAAGTTTACGCCGGCTTTATTTTAGGTTTTGGGATTTGTTTTCCGGTTTATTATCACTTACTCGTCAAATGACATAAAAAAAGGAGTGGATTTGAATATCCACTCCTTATATATATGTTAAGAATTTATCCCTTCTAAAACAAGGCTACTGAAACACCAAAATTGAATTGAGTAGATTCTGTTCCGTATGGGCCTTGGTTGCTTTCGAAGACTCCATTGAGACCATAATATCCCCAAACATTAAAACCGGGAAACCCTAATCTGGTATAAACGCCATAACGGATAGGATTTAGGCCGTAATTCTGCGAGTTTTTAATTTTTTGTTCTAAGCCATCCCCATTGGTATAGGCAATTTTAGTATGCGCATTGTATAACAAACCTATTTTACCACCTACAGCTACACGGATTCCATTGTCATAGTCATCATGATTTACATGGTACCTAAACTCTAGCGGAATGTCAAAATAATTTAAAGCCATTGTATTGGTAGATACACTAGCATCTTGACCATATACATTAGTAATGGATGTGAGCATACTTGAGTTAACAGATTTGTCTGGGTCGGAGACCAAAGTCATCCCATCTTTAAAGGCGAGTTTTTCAAGGCCGAGGCCTATGCCGGGGTTGAAAGTAAAACCTGTATTCTCACCTAAAGGGATTTGTGTCTGGTAGTATACATTAAATACTCTTGATGCGATAAAACGCGTATTTAGATCCTCAGGTCTATTATTTAGCATATTGAATCCAAAATCCAGAAACAAGTCCCCGGTAATGTTTGGTCTGCCACTTATAGGTGAACGTTCCTTTTCTTGGGCTTGAAGCTGAAAAGTGATCAATAAAATAAAGGATATAATGGAAAGTCTTTTCATGAAAACAAATATTTTTTAACCTATCGAACGGCTAAATTAGGAAATAATGCTTGATTTGATTGCCTGTTGATCTTAATTATTCTTAAAATATAATTAATAAGTAGATATAAATCATTTCATTTTTCTCTCAATTCATGCTTTGTATTATTCATTTTATTCTTTACCTTTGCATTCCATTTAAAAGAAATGGCCTCGTAGCTCAACTGAATAGAGTACTTGATTACGGCTCAAGAGGTTCCAGGTTTGAATCCTGGCGAGGTCACAAATTGAAATAGTAGCATTGATTTTTACCTTTATATATGGTGAAAAAAGTTTTTAAAAAAAAGACACTTTTCTATTGTAAATTAAAAAAAGAAAGTGCACCTTTGTCATCCCAAAGCGGGGAACGAAAGTAAGAAAAAGCGAGAATAAAGGTTCTCAAAAATTATTTTCAAAAACATTTTGCAAGTTTCCCAAAATTTTATTTATCTTTGCATACATAACGAAACAGTCAGAAAACGATCTGACAAAAACGGGAATCAAAACGGAATCATAAGAGAGATTTCGCTTGAAATAAAAGTTCTTTGAAGTGATGTTAGACATAATAAAAGAAACAGACTAAATAATTCATAGAGTCACGGAATAATAGACATATCAATCTTTCGGGATTAGATAGTCACAACAAACTTTACAATGGAGAGTTTGATCCTGGCTCAGGATGAACGCTAGCGGCAGGCCTAATACATGCAAGTCGTACGGGATTTCATCTTTCGGGATGAATGAGAGTGGCGCACAGGTGCGTAACGCGTATGCAACCTACCTGTTACAGGGGAGATAGCCCGAAACTCGGATTAATATTCCATAGTATATAATCGTTGCATGGTGATTATATTAAAACCTTCGGGTGGTAACAGATGGGCATGCGTAGGATTAGCTAGTTGGCGAGGTAACGGCTCACCAAGGCGACGATCCTTAGGGGTTCTGAGAGGAAGGTCCCCCACACTGGCACTGAATTACGGGCCAGACTCCTACGGGAACAGTAGAATATTGGTCAATGGGCGAGAGCCTGAACCAGCCATGCCGCGTGCAGGAAGACGTTCTGCGTTGTAAACTGCTTTTATCTGGGAAGAAAAAGCCTTGCGAGGAAATTGCCGGTACCAGAAGAATAAGCACCGGCTAACTCCGTGCAGCAACCGCGGTAATACGGAGGGTGCAGAAAGCGTTGTCGGATTTATTGGGTTTAAAGGGTGCGTAGGCGGCTGATTAAGTCAGCGGTGAAAGTTCTCGGCTCAACCGAGAGACTGCCGTTGATACTGGTTAGCTTGAGTTATGGAGGGGTACATGGAATTTATGGTGTAGCGGTGAAATGCATAGATACCATAAGGAACACCGATAGCGAAAGCATTGTACTGGCCATAAACTGACGCTGAGGCACGAAAGCGTGGGTAGCGAACAGGATTAGATACCCTGGTAGTCCACGCCGTAAACGATGATCACTCGCTTTACATTACGTAGCGAGGCCAAGCAGAAAGCGTTAAGTGATGCAAGTCGCCGGCAACGGTGAAACTCAAAGGAATTGACGGGGGTCCGCACAAGCGGTGGAGCATGTGGTTTAATTCGATGATACGCGAGGAACCTTACCCGGGCTAGAATGTGAAGGAATGATACAGAGATGTGTCAGTCAGCAATGACCTGAAACAAGGTACTGCATGGCTGTCGTCAGCTCTCGTGCCGTGAGGTGTTGGGTTAAGTCCCGCAACGAGCGCAAGCCCCTATTGTCAGTTGCCATCAAGTAATGTTGGGGACTCTGACAAGACTGCCGCGCAAGCGGAGGGAAGGAGGGGACGACGTCAAGTCATCATGGCCCTTACGCCCGGGGCGACACGTGCTACAATGGCGCATACGAAAGCTGGGTAGCGACACGGCAACGTGAAGCCAACCTCTAAAAGTGCGTCTCAGTTCGGATCGGGGTCCGCGCAACCCGACCCCCGTGAAGCTGGAATCGCCCCAATAATCGCGCATCAGCCATGGCGCGGTAGACCGTTCCCGGACCTTGTACCCCTGCCCGTCAAGCCATGGAAGTCGGGTAGACCGCCTGAAGACGGTAACCGCAAGGAATAGTTTAGGGTAGAACCGGTAACTGGGGCTAGAATCGCCAACAAGGTAGCCGTACCGGAAGGTGCGGCTGGAACACCTCCTTTCTGGAAAGACACTATAGAATTACTGTTTTTTAAGTCTAACACCTTCACACTTGTCATTGGTAAATGTTGACGAAAAGTTCACTGACATGTTGAGTGGAAAATGCAATGTAAAGTGTATTGATTGCGAGAGTGATTGATATATTTAGAATAAAGAACATTTGATGCTAGCAAAGGAGCATCAGATGAGTTCAGTGAACAAGGGCGTACGAAGCTGCCTAGGCTCTAGGAGGCGAAGAAGGACGTGCCAAGCTGCGAAAAGCTGTGGGGGATCGGCTAGTCAATTGATCCACAGATGTCGGAATGGGCAACCCATCCCGATTTATCGGGATATTCCGAAAGGAAGGCAAACGCGGGGAACTGAAACATCTAAGTACCCGCAGGAAGAGAAAAACAATAGTGATTCCGTCCGGTAGCGGCGAGCGGACGCCCAGAATAGCCCAAACCATTTATGTTACAGCATATATGGGGTTGTAAGGACCTGCATAATTTTAAATTAGGAGACTCGAATTGGCTGGGGAAGTCAAACCGCAGAGGGTGAGTCCTGTAGAGGAATTTTAATTTAGAAGGCGGGTATCCTGAGTAGAGCCGGGACAGGAGAAATCCAGTTGAATCTGCCGGCACCATCCGGTAAGGCTAAATACTCCTAGAGACCGATAGTGAACGAGTACCGTGAGGGGAAAGGTGAAAAGTACCGTGAATAACGGGGTGGCAGAAACCTGAAACCGTGCGCCTACAAGCGGTCAGGTCTGACTTTGTCAGGATGACGGCGTGCCTTTTGCATAATGAGCCTACGAGTTACTCCTCACCGGCAAGGTTAATCCTGTAAACAGGAGGAGCCGCAGCGAAAGCGAGGTCGAACAGGGCGTTATAGTCAGTGGGGGTAGACGCATAGCAAACGGTGATCTACCCATGGCCAGGTTGGAGAGCTCTGGTAAGAGCAGAGTGGAGACCGAACCGATAAGCGTTGAAAAAGCTTCCGGATGAGCTGTGGGTAGGGGTGAAAGGCCAATCAAACTGAGAAATGACTCGTACTCCCCGATATTTTTTAAGAGACAGCGTCGGGAATTGTATGATGGAGGTAGAGCTACCGATAGGACTAGGGAGTCACATCCTACCAAATCCTGACGAACTCGAATGCCATCATATAGAACCGGCAGTGAGGGCTTAGGTGCTAAGGTCCAAGTCCGGGGAAGAACCCAGACCTACCGCTAAGGTCCAAAATCCGCGCTAAGTTGAACAAAGGCGGTCCAGCTGCAGAGACAGCCAGGAGGTTAGCTTGGAAAACCGTGTTCCGCTAAGTCGTAACAGCTCACTGGTCGAGCAGCCAGACGTCGATAATAATCGGGCATCAAGTGCGGTACCGAAGCGAAGGATCACGATTTATCGGGATGGTAGGGGAACATTCCAACGACAAGTGAATCGGATGGTAATGTCCGGTGGAGTTTCTGGAAAAGCAAATGTAGGCATAAGTAACGATAATGGATGGGAACAACATCCACACCGAAAGACCAAGGATTCCTGATCAACGCTAATCGGATCAGGGTCAGTCGGGACCTAAGGATAACCCGAAGGGGGATTCCGATGGCAAATGGGTTAATATTCCCATACCGAACATACAGGTGACGGGGTGACGGAGTGTTGAAAGACCCGCCGGAAGTGACGGAATACCGGGTTAAAGGGTGTAGGTATTTGGACTGCCATGTCGAAATTAACAGTCTTGGCCAAGACCTGGTAGGTACCAAGCGTCTTCGGTTCAATTGGATAGTAGTCCTAAGAGCTTGCAAGAGGAAAACCTCTAGCGCTAGCCCGTATGTTCGCCCGGCACCGCAAACCGACACGGGTGGTTGGGGAGAGTATCCCAAGGTGCTCGAGTGAATCATGGCTAAAGGAACTCGGCAAAATGGCCCTGTAACTTCCCGGGAGAAGGGCGCCTCGCCTGACTTCGGTTAGGCAGGCCGCGATGAAAAGGCCCAGGCGACTGTTTATCAAAAACACATGGCTGCGAAATCGTAAGATCGTGCCGGGAGGCCCTGACGCCTGCCCGGTGCCGGAAGGTTAAAGGGGGACGTTATCGTAAAGAGAAGCGTTGAACTGAAGCCCCGGTAAACGGCGGCCGTAACTACTAACGGTCCTAAGGTAGCGAAATTCCTTGTCGGGTAAGTTCCGACCTGCACGAATGGTGTAACGATCTGGGCACTGTCTCAGCCATGAGCTCGGTGAAATTGTAGTCGCGGTGAAGATGCCGCGTACACAACAGGACGGAAAGACCCCATGAACCTTTACTGCAACTTAACATTGGCATCAGGTACACGGTGTGTAGGATAGGCCGGAGGCTGTGAATTGGCGTCGCTAGGCGTTTGAGGAGCCACCGTTGGAAATGGCCCTCTGTGTGCCTGGTGTCTAATCCCCTCAAGTAGGAGACATTGTTTGGTGGGTAGTTTGACTGGGGTGGTCGCCTCCAAAAGAGTAACGGAGGCTTCCAAAGGTTCCCTCCAGCACGCTTGGTAACCGTGCGTGGAGTGCAATAGCATAAGGGGAGCTTGACTGCAAGGCGTACATGCCGAGCAGGGTGGAAACACGGGTATAAGTGATCCGAGTACCGAATGGAAGGGCCGTCGCTCAAAGGATAAAAGGTACTCTGGGGATAACAGGCTGATCTCCCCCAAGAGCTCATATCGACGGGGAGGTTTGGCACCTCGATGTCGGCTCGTCACATCCTGGGGCTGGAGAAGGTCCCAAGGGTTGGGCTGTTCGCCCATTAAAGTGGCACGCGAGCTGGGTTCAGAACGTCGTGAGACAGTTCGGTCCCTATCTGTTGCGGGCGTGAGAAGTCTGCGGGGGGCTGTCCTTAGTACGAGAGGACCGGGATGGATGAATAACTGGTGTACCGGTTGTAGTGCCAACTGCACCGCCGAGGTAGCTAAGTCGGGAAGAGATAAGCGCTGAAAGCATCTAAGTGCGAAACTCGCCCCAAGATGAGACTTCTAAACAGGGCCGTCAGAGACGATGACGTTTGATAGGCTGTAGGTGTAAAGTCAGAAATGACATAATGACAGTACTAATCGCCCAACTTGAACGTCTTTGCTACGTTGCATTTTCCACAAGACAATGTCAAAATAACTTAACAACATTTATAAAAAGTAAAGAAATTAAGGAACAAGCAGTTAAAAGCGAACACAAGATTTGAAGCGGCCCGGCGCAAGAGGGACCCCTCTTCCCATCCCGAACAGAGAAGTTAAGCCCTGCAGCGCCGATGGTACTGGGGTTACACCTGGGAGAGTAGGTCGCCGCCTTCTTTTAGACCCTTAGAGCAATCTAAAGGGTCTTTTTTTATGCCCAATTACACCGTAAAGATGAAATATTTCTACAGATTACTCAGATTCGCCTAGATAGCATTCATGGAATGAGATTGGTTTTGATCCTTTCCGTTAAAATAAATCATTATTCAATTAGCCTCTTCCATCCCGATCCGCCGCGGCGGTCAGCCCTACAGCGCCGATGGTACTGGGGTTACACCTGGGAGAAGTGCTATTATTTCATCGGGATCATACCCTTCTTTTAGACTATGACATTCTCAAGGTCTTTCTTTTTTAAATATACCTGCTTAATGTCCCCTAACTTTTTTAAGAACGCTACGCTAACGTAAGGTTCAAGCTTTTGAAATAAACTTTATGCGATCACTTAGCCAAACTATTTATCCCTATAGGCCCCTCTATATAGGCAACATTCATCCTTATTCGAATTCCATAAAAAATACTCCTATTAAATAAAAAGGTGTAGATACAATCTACACCTAGTGCTTATTTTGTTTAAGAATTAAATGGTTCTAATTTATTTTTAGTTTACATTCATTAAAATGAAAAAGGTGGAACTGTTAACTACACCTTGTTCTGGGAATCCTTTTAATCTAGATGGCATAATGGGCTATTAGATAGTTTCAAGGATTCAATTTTAAAGATTGCTACCGACCGATTATTTGCTTCTTTCTTATAAAAAGAGAGCTTACACCCCAGCTTTTTTTATGACTTCTATGGTTTTCCTTAGGCCTGTATTAGCTACTTCTTGCAGGTTTTGTTTCCAATATTCCGGATTGTATAGCTCCAGTGAAATACAGCCTTTATAACCTGTTCCCTTTAAAGTTTTTAGTATTTCCGGTAAAGGTAAAATCCCGTCTCCTGGGTATACCCTATGTTTGTCTCCCAATGAAGCTATATCAGGGCTTGCCGGCGCATCAGCAAATTGGAATATGGCAATGAGGTCTCCATTAATAAATTTTAGCCCTTCAAATCCCCCTTCACTGATATGCATGTGATAAGTGTCGGGTATAACCATTGCCTTTGGATGATTGGCATCAATGGCCACTGCTGTTGCTTGTCCCAAAGTTTTTAAAGGGAAGAACTTAACGAAAACCAAAGCCGGGTTTATTCCATATTCATTGATTCCTATTTCTATTAATTCACGGTACCTTTTGGAAACATATTTTTGATCGTAATTTTCTCCTACTGTATTGGGTATGGTTTGAATGTGCTGAGATTGAATGTCTGCAGCCATTCGCATCCTGTTACGGGTATCTTTAAGTGATGCATTGAAGTCTTTTTCTGTAGGTGGCAGCGCATTCCATAAACCAATAACACTGGGTACAAACATCCCTAATTCTTTAATTTCTTTGCCTAAATCCTTTAGGTTACCGCCCTCATTTTCGTATTCAGCCAATTCTCTATCCCAAGGTTCTATGGCATCATATCCTGCCTTGGCTGCAATTTGGACCTTTTCCCTTAAAGAGGCTGGTCTAATTGTAGCTGTATCAAGGCATATGGGCCAAGGGCTTTCTCCTTGTTGGTACCTTTTTTCAGGTTTAATGTTTTCCACAGGTGAATTGGCTGCCAATGATGATGTTGTTCCTGCTACAATGCCGGTTAAAGCGCTTAGACTTATAAATTGTCTACGTTTCATTTTTTAGTAATTTGTTAATGGAAGGAGATACAATCACCAAACTTTGGTATAATAGGTTGGGTTTTTATACCCTAGGAGAAGTAAAACTTTAGCTATAAAATTTAACCAAAAGATAGGGAATACTAAAATTAACCTATCTTTTGGTTTGATTCATCTACTTATTTCGCAGGTGTAATTTCAAATTTTCTAAACTCAACAGGGCCATGATCTCCCTGAATCATAATTGGGCCGGCTTCACCTTCATTGCTATCGATGGCTCCCCCTGTGATACCCGGTATGATTTGGTCCGTTATGATGGCTTTACCATTGGCAACGATCGTTACTCTTCTTCCAATTAAGGTGATTTCATAAGTTTGCCACTCTCCGGGGCCTTTCGCAACCATCTCATTTGGAGTTAAAAACCCATATATTCCTCCAAAGTAAATAGAGGAAGGAGGTGTGCCTGGGTTGTCTTCAATTTGAACCTCGTATCTTCCACGAAGATAGATACCACTATTACTTCCTTTTGGATAGCGGAATTCTGCAGTGAGTTTAAAATCATCAAACTTTTTGTCTGAAATTAGATTTGAACCGGCTGAATTAGAAGTCAGTATACCATTGATCACTTGCCACTGATTTTTATCTCCATCAACATGCCAACCTTCTAGGTTTTTACCATTAAATAATTCGATGGTTTTACCCCATTTTGGTGCTTTTTCTCTTACCAAAGATGGTGCCCTTACCCCAGTAAAGGAATGCTTTTCACCAGTACTTTGGGTAATGGTTCCTGAAAGCTTGCCGTTTTTTAATTCGCCACTAAATTCCATGTCTTGATCTGCATTGTCCCATTGAGGAGGGATTGAAAAAATTATTTCCCCATTTTTGTAATCAACCTTTGAAATAGGCCTTGCACTACCATTGTGTGCGACATAGTATCCTACTAAGGTCTTTATGCCCGAAAGCTTAACTTCTAGCCAAGATGGTGCTTTTTTACCATCCATGTCTACTGTAAGGTCCCAACGGCCGGTCAGTTCATTCACATCTTGAGCGCAAGCCATATTCCCTGTACTAAATAGACTGGTAAGTAAGAGGGTTAATAAAAATAATTTCGATTTTATCATGATATCTAATTTGATGTTTATTCCCCTTAAAATTACTGGATTTTTATCTCCAATTAAAATTGTTTTGGATGAAATAGTCTATTATTAACGAGAGGATGCAGGAAAATCCCGCTTGTTTCCAAGGCCTGAATTCAATTAGATGTGGTCTAAAACGTGGATCCGATGATTTAAGGTTCATATAGTTCTTTCTATACTTTACACTTTAAATCATGTAGAAATAGTTATTTACAGAACATAACTAATTTTAATGCTATTTTTCTTGATAAAATAATATAATTACTACATAATAATATTGAAGATTTTTTTCAATTAATTATTTGTGTAAATATTATATTAATAAAATATTTTATATATATTTGAAACTGTATTTTGAACCATAAAAAACGAAATACATCTACCTCAATCGGATTTCTTTGGAACCAAGGAGAATCATCAGGATCCATTAATTATATGATGTTTCTTTATCCGGTTGAATTACTACCAATTTAAATTTACTAACATATTCCCTTAACTAGCTCAGTAATAATGATTGCTGACTGGTAATTCTTGGGATTTTGTTACTGAAATTATTCCTTTTTAACTATTTCAATAACCCTATTATGAATCGTGTACCAACCTTTGTTTTATTATTATTTCTATGTGCCGCTTGTTCTACCAATTACCCTGTACTTGAGCCGGAAGCAAAAGTCATAAAGAAAATGGGTAATGAAGTGATGTTTATTTTTAATGAACATCAAGGTAAAGGTGCCGGCTATCAATGGTTTAGAGTTGATAATCCAGATGAATACACCTTGGGATCTACCTATTACCTGAGTCCTAAAATAGGAAAGGAAACGATGGAATAATTTTCCTGAATGTTTTAAGCTTCTTGAACTACCGGAAGTAATGCTTATAACTTCTCCAATGTTTTTTTTGTAAGTTTTTGTATAATTCTTATATAAACCTGATAGAATGGCCTAAGAGCTTTATTATTGATTTATGGAGTATAAGTTTAAATTTATATTCCATAAATCTTTACTTCCCAAATACATAGATAACATTCAGCTTGATCAATCCATCAAGTCTTAATACCTTCTGCCTTCTTTTCAATTAGCAGGTATTTTTGTTATTCATTATATGCCTTACTCTTGATTTTTTGAATCCATGATAATTCTTACTTTAGTATTTTACTAATTTAAGAAAACATGAAAAATATAGCTTTCCTAATAGTGTGCTTGACATTATTTGTGCAATTGTCTTCATTGGCTCAGAAAATTGAAGCCAATAAAATAGGTGACCGTATCGATGTTGTAATTGACGGTCAATTTTTCACAAGTTATCATTTCGCAGAAAACGAAAAATACCCCTTCTTTTTCCCTGTGAATGGGCCTTCAGGTGCATTGGTGACTAGTATGCGAAATGGGATTTATCCCCATCATAGCTCTTTATTCTTTGGTTGTGATCGAGTCAATGGTGGAAACTACTGGCAAGAAGGATTAGATAGAGGGCAAATAGTTTCCCTTAGAGCTGAAATTGAACAAGAGAAGGAAAATGAACTAACCATATTTAATGAATGTATTTGGACCAGACCGGGGGCCAGTGCGCCTATCAAAGATTTCCGTACCATTAGGATCAGTTCCACAGCTGATGGTGCCTATCAAATTGATTTTGATATTACGATGGAAATGTTGGAGGATGTAATCATAGAAAAAACAAATCACTCATTATTTAGTGCAAGAATGGATCAAGATCTTAATGTGGTCAATGGGGGGACTATGATCAATGCAGAAGGGGATAAGGGAGAAAAAGAAACCTTTGGAAAGCCCTCATCATGGATTGATTTTTATGGAAATAGAGGTGAAGTAGTGGAAGGATTAGCCCTAATGCAACATCCATCAAACGACTGGTATCCTTCCCCGTGGTTTACTAGGGATTATGGATTTATTTCCCCAACCCCAATGTATTGGCCGGAAGATGAAAAAGGAACGCAATTGAAAAAAGGTGATGCTATCCACCTAAAGTATAGGGTAATCGTCCATCAAGGTGATCACCTAGAAGCTGATATTGCAGGGAAATTTGATGCATACAGTAAAAACAAATAGGAATCAGAACACTAATTTGTATTACTGGGTGGATTGGTATTTAGTCAAATGAATGTTAATATTTCTATTCCACAAATCAGACCTAATAATAACCCCCAGATAAGCTCCATCGGTTCATGTCGCCTAAGTTGCCATCTGGACCAAGCAATAAGTGGGCTGCTAATCCATAAACCAATGGCTATCCAAGGGTTAATTTCCCAAAAACCAAAGGCCGTAAAAATTGTGATGGCTACATGTAATGAAACTTTGCTTTTAAAATTAATGACAAAGGCCAAGCATAACAATTGAATCAATATAGCGCTACCAATAAGAATAGCATCCGGTTGCCCATTTGCCCATAATGCTAAAAGTACAAAGAAAGCAGATGTCAAAACAAATAAGTACATCGAGTTCCTTTGACTCCTGATAGAAACATCGAAATTTGAATACAATCCTTTTTTTGTTCGAATCAAATTCCAGAAAACCAATGGTAAAATGCCTAGAAATAAAATAATAAGAAAGGTTAGAATGGCTTTCTCAGGGTTGTGGATGGAGAATAAAAAATAAATTAAAAAGGCAAGAATCAATAGTAAAGGGTGTCCAACCTGAGAAATTATCCGCGCAATTTTATTTTTCAAAACAAAACTTTATTCTAAATGTTTCATGCAATTTAATTGATATTTTAGACATACAGATTGATTTCTCTGTTTTTTCCAAGTTCAAGAATGAAAATTAGTGGGCTGATTTGGGGAATGTTTACTTAACAAACCCCACCTCCAAGGGATATTTCGGGGTGAAACCTTCCACCCTACCATGAAAAGCTTTAAATTAGCGCTTGCTTAAAATAAATAGACTAACGCGGCCAAGGCCGATATCAATGGAAGTAGCAGTAATTAAGTACAATGCAGGGAATGTAAAGTCTGTATTGTATGCCATGGAACGTTTAGGGGTGAATGCAACACTTACGGATGACTGGGAGACCATAAAGAAAGCGGATAAGGTTATTTTTCCTGGACAAGGAGAGGCCAGTACTGCAATGAAATACTTGAAGGAAAGAAAGATTGACAAATTGATTAAGGAACTTAAACAACCTTTTTTGGAATTTGTCTAGGCTTACAATTGTTGTGTGATTATTCTGAAGAATATGATACCCAATGTTTGGGAATTTTCCCCATTAAGGTAAAGAAATTTCCCCTTTAAATAAGGTGCCTCATATTGGCTGGAACAATCTTGAGAACTTAAAAACCCCACTTTTAGAGGGTTTGGATGAATCGGCCTATGTTTATTATGTGCATAGTTATTATGCAGAACTCAACCCAAAATATACAATAGCTACTACGCATTATATCAATGATTTCTCGGCCATGTTGCATAAAGACAACTATTATGCAATGCAAGGTCATCCTGAAAAAAGCAGTGTTGTAGGTGAAAAAATTCTTAACAATTTTCTAAAATTATAATGGAGATTATTCCGGCAATTGATATCATAGATGGGAAGTGTGTTCGGCTCACACAAGGAGATTATAACCAAAAAAGGAGTATTCATCTGACCCAACCGAAGTAGCCAAGCGATTTGAAGATGCAGGAATCAAGAGGCTACATCTGGTAGATTTAGATGGGGCCAAAGCAAAAAGAATCATAAATACCGAAGTGTTAGAGGGGATTTGTAAGGCAACAAATTTGCATGTAGATTTTGGGGGAGGAGTACAGTCCGATGAAGACATAGCCTTGGCTTTTAACCTTGGGGCAAAACAAGTGACCGGAGGAAGCATAGCAGTTAAAAATCCTGCTTTGTTTAGTGGATGGCTCACTTCCTATGGTGGGGAAAAATTGATTTTAGGTGCAGATGCTAAAGATAAGAAAATAGCTATTTCAGGATGGGAAGAAACTACTGAAATGGACCTTATAGATTTTATTAAGGATTACCATTCCAAAGGTGTTCAATACGTAATTTGTACAGATGTGGCCAAAGACGGTTTGCTACAAGGGCCTTCCTTGGAACTTTACAAAGAGATCATGCAAGAAATTCCTGAGATTAAATTAATCGCTAGTGGGGGGTAGCTTCGGTGAGTGATCTGGATGAACTTAATGAAGCAGGGGTATACGGAACCATTGTAGGGAAAGCCTTTTATGAAGGAAAAATCAGTTTAGAGGAGTTGAGCAGCTTTACACAGAAATAACATGTTGACCAAAAGAATAATACCTTGTCTGGATATTAAAGATGGACGAACTGTAAAGGGCGTTAATTTTGTTGAGCTAAGGGATGCGGGAGATCCGGTAGAATTGGGCAAAATTTATGCAGACGAAGGAGCAGATGAATTGGTATTCCTTGACATTACAGCTACTGTAGAAAAACGAAAAACATTGGTAGAGCTTGTTACGAAAGTAGCAAAAACGGTAAACATACCATTTACTGTTGGGGGAGGTATTTCTACCATTGACGATGTGAAAGCGTTATTGAATGCCGGTGCCGACAAAATTAGTATTAATTCTGCAGCAGTTAAAAACCCTGATGCAGTGAATGCTTTGGCAAGAGAATTTGGAAGCCAGTGCATTGTGGTAGCGATTGATACAAAACGGATTGACGGGATTGATTTTGTTCATACACATGGAGGAAGAAGGCCTACCTTGCTAAAAACCCAAGAATGGGCGAAAGAGATTACCGAACGAGGTGCCGGAGAAATTTTGCTAACATCCATGGATCATGACGGGGTTAAAAACGGATTCGCCAATGACATTACTTCCGAATTGTCATCCATGCTTTCTATTCCTGTAATTGCTTCCGGTGGAGCAGGTAATATGCAACATTTTCATGATGTTTTTACAGCAGGAAAAGCAGATGCTGCATTAGCAGCCAGTATATTCCATTTCAAAGAAATACCTATTCCCAAACTTAAGAGTTTTCTCAACGAGAAAGGGGTTAATATAAGGAAGATGTTATAAATCTTCATCAATTTGGATCTTACAATAATTACTTGAGCAATACATTAGCATGGAAAATATAAACATTGATTTTGAAAAGGTAAATGGTTTAGTACCTGCCATCATTCAGGATGAATTTTCGAAAGAGGTATTAATGATGGGGTACATGAATCAAGAGGCCATCGATGAATCGATAAAAAGTGGTAAGGTCACTTTCTTTAGTAGGACCAAGGGGCGTTTATGGACCAAAGGTGAGACTTCCGGAAATTTTTTAATGATTAAAAATATTGAAGTGGACTGTGATCAGGACACATTGCTAATTACTGTTAATCCTATAGGTCCGGTGTGTCATACTGGAAATGATACCTGCTTTGCCCACAGCAATAAAGGCAAAACTTATTTTATTGATCAATTAAGAAAGGTAATCAAAGAAAGAAAGGAAAACCCATCTGATAAGTCATACACTACTTCCCTCTTTAATGCAGGCATCAACAAGGTGGCACAAAAAGTAGGAGAGGAAGCTGTGGAAATTGTGATTGAAGCCAAGGATGACAACAAAGAATTGTTTATGGGGGAAGCAGCAGATCTATTGTACCACTATTTGGTATTGCTTGAAGCAAAAGAATATGAATTAGATGAGGTTATGGAGGTTCTAATCAAACGCCATAAAAAATAAAATTTAACAGCCTTTGTCCTATTTGTTTGTCTATGGTACATTAAGGAGAGGATTTGATCATCCCATGGCAGATTTGCTAGCGCGCTCAGCTGAGTTTTTCACAAGTGCTTATTGCCAAGGTCTTTTGTATGACCTAGGTCCTTATCCCGTTTTTACTTACAGTAATCTTCCTGAAGTTTCTGTTATTGGAGATGTCTATCTGCTTCACAATGAACATGAAGTATTGAAAGTGCTAGATGAATACGAAGGTATAGGAGAAGATCTGGAGACCGGGATAAATTATGAACGGCTTAAATTGGAAGTTTTTTCTGAAGAAGGGATAAAGATTTCCGCTTGGGTCTATTTGTATTTAGGCACCTTGGACCATTTAAAACCTATTGTTGGAGGTGATTATTTAAAATATTTCAACTCCTTAAATAACTGATTTTATGGAGATTAAATTTTTTTGACAAGTGGTTAATAATTACCTACCTTTGAAGGGTTGAAGAAAACATTTTCCATATTGATCGCTTCCTTTTTTCTTTTTGCCAACATTGGCTTGGCAAAGAGCAGTCATATCTGTATGGGATCTGAAATGTTAAATAATTTTGGTTTATCTGCCAAGCATTTGGAATGCGATATGGATAGCCAAGAGCATCTTCCCAGTTCGCAAAATCAGCAAGAGGAAAGCAAAGATCAATGCTGTCAAAATCAGTTTGAATTGATTCAGCTTGAAACTGATCAAACCCTTAAAGTTAGTGAATTAAGTGCCCCACAAATCGTGTTTGTAGCGGCATTCACACAGGTTTTCTTGCTTGCAGAAGAATTAGTTTTTATAGCTGTTTCAACCAATTCTTTTGATCCTCCTCCCATTCCATCGGAGGATTATACTGTTCTATATCAAACTTTTTGATTTAATCCAATCAGATAATTTTGGTCAGCTTTACTGACCCATTTTCTGCTGCTTTTCAAAGTCAGTGGCTTATTATCTGGTATACAATATTTTAGGATTAAATCATGCTTAATTCAATTATCAAGTTTTTTCTTGACAACAAACTTGTTACACTTATCCTTATTGTGGTAATAGTAATATGGGGGATTGTTACTTCACCTTTTGGATGGGAAATAGGAAATTTGCCCACCGACCCTGTTCCGGTGGATGCCATCCCTGACATCGGTGAAAACCAACAAATCGTTTTTACTGAATGGCCGGGGAGGTCTCCGCAAGACATTGAAGATCAAATTTCCTACCCCTTGACGAGTTACCTATTGGGTATTCCGGGAGTTAAATCTATAAGAAGCAGTTCTATTTTTGGCTTCTCCAGTATTTACATCATTTTCGATGAAGAGATTGAATTCTATTGGTCCCGTTCAAGAATTTTGGAAAAGCTCAATTCCTTACCTGCTGATTTGCTTCCGGATGAGGTTCAGCCGGCATTAGGACCCGATGCTACAGCCCTTGGCCAGGTTTATTGGTATACCCTCGAAGGGAGAGATAAAGAAGGGAATCCTACGGGTGGATGGGACCTGCATGAGATCAGAACCATTCAGGATTTCTATGTAAAATATGGGTTAAACGCAGTGGAAGGTGTTTCTGAAGTTGCTTCCATTGGGGGGTTTGTCCGGGAGTATCAAGTGGATGTAAACCCAGACGCCTTAAAAGCTTATAATATTCCCTTAACAAAGGTGATGCAGGCCGTAAAACAATCCAATAGAGATGTTGGAGCAAAAACCATTGAGATAAACCAAGCGGAATACCTGGTTCGTGGGTTGGGTTATATCAAGTCTTTGGAAGACATTGAACTTGCTGTCGTAGCAGTGCAAGATAATATTCCCATCAGGATCAAAGATATTGCGGTGGTTCAGTTAGGCCCGGCAAGTAGAAGAGGACTTTTGGACAAAGGGGGGCTGAGGTAGTAGGTGGAGTAGTGGTGGCTAGGTACGGTGCCAATCCGCTTCAGGTGATCAAACAGGTAAAAGAAAAAATAGAAGAAATAGCACCGGGCTTGCCCAAGAAAACCTTGGCTGACGGTACCTTGAGTCAATTGACGGTGGTTCCATTTTATGACAGATCCACCTTAATTCAAGAGACCCTAGGAACTTTAGAAGAAGCATTGTCCCTTGAGATTCTTATTACTATCCTTGTAGTCATAGTGATGGTTTACAATCTTAGGGCGTCCATCCTTATTTCAAGTTTATTGCCCTTGGCCATTTTGATGGTTTTTATAGGCATGAGATATTTTGGTGTAGATGCCAATATCGTCGCCCTATCAGGTATTGCCATCGCCATTGGCACAATGGTGGATCTGGGGATTATTCTTTCCGAAAACATTCTCAAGCATATGGATGATGCTCCACCGGAACAAAAACTAATTACCACCATTTACAATGGCGCTTCGGAGGTTGGCGGCGCTATTCTTACAGCTGTGTCTACGACGATAGTAAGTTTTGTCCCAGTATTTACCATGCAGGCAGCTGAGGGGAAATTGTTTGGCCCCCTTGCTTATACCAAAACCTTTGCCCTATTCGCTGCCTTGATCGTTTCTCTACTGATCTTACCCAGTATTGCTCACGCGTTTTTTGGGTTCAAGTTGAGCAATTCCAAGTTTAAAAAATTGGGGAATATCCTGCTTATCCTGATAGGTATGGTTCTATTGTATCTAGGATATATTTGGGGGGAACCCTTCTTATTTTATTGGCAGGTGTAGCCCTATTAAGGGATTATTTGGAAGCAAAGGATTTTATTATACCAGGAAGCATCAGGCCTCTTTACAACCATTTGGAAATCATCATTGTAATTGCAGGGGTGGTGTGGCTGCTTGCGGGCTACTGGCTACCATTAGGAGCTTCAAATTCAACTTTTTTAAACTTTGTTTTTGTTGCAATCTTAGTCAGTTTGATTTTGGGAGCATTTACTCTTTTGGAGTACAATTACAAGAGGGTATTGAATTGGTGTCTCGATCATAAGGTGGCATTTTTATCCATTCCATTTGGTGTCATGATGTTTGGATTAATGGTATGGATAGGCTTCGCTACCACTTTTGGACTACTTCCCAGACTGACAAAAAAAATAGGATGGGAGCTTGAAAAAACGAAGGTGTGGTCCGGTTTGGTACATACCTTTCCCGGCATGCAAAAGGAGTTTATGCCTTCGCTGGACGAGGGGAGCTTTTTGTTAATGCCTACCTCAATGCCACATTCAGGAATTGCCTTTAACCGTAAAGTACTTGGACAATTGGATAAGCGAATTGCTAATATTCCTGAAGTTGATCTTAGTGTGGGGAAGCTTGGCCGAGTTGAGTCCGCCTTAGATCCCGCGCCAATCTCAATGTTTGAGAATGTAGTTAATTACAAACCGGAATACCTCATTAATGATAAAGGGCAGAAGCAAAGGTTTAAGGTGGATGAAGACAATCGTTTTATTCTAAGTTCAGGTGATACTTTATCCAATGATGAAATAATAATTAAAAATATTAATCCTTCTTTGCTCATTCCTGATGAATTTGGAGGGTACTTTAGGAATTGGCGGTCACATATTAATTCTCCGGAAGATATATGGGATGAAATAGTAAAGGTCACCAAAATACCCGGACTTACTTCTGCTCCAAAATTGCAACCTATAGAGACCCGATTGGTAATGTTGCAGACAGGAATGCGGGCTCCCATGGGGATGAAAATTTATGGACCTGATTTACAAACAATTGAATCGTTTGGAATAAAAGTAGAAACCCTTTTGAAACAAGTGCCCTCAGTTAAAACGGAGGCTGTATTTGCAGATAGGATAGTAGGCAAACCTTACTTGCACCTCAATATAAATCGTGAGCAAATTGCTCGGTACGGTTTGAGTATTGAAGAGGTTCAAAGCATTATAGAAACGGCTATTGGAGGCATGAAAGTGACCACAACTGTGGAAGGACGCGAGCGGTATCCCGTACGGGTTCGTTATCCTCGGGAACTTCGAGATGATCCTCAATCCTTGGCAAAAATATTGGTTCCTACTCCTACAGGTTCTCAAATTCCTATGAGTCACATTGTAGACTTTGAATACCTCCGTGGTCCTCAAGCGATAAAAAGTGAAGAAACATTTCTGGTTGGCTACGTGCTTTTTGACAAACGGGAAGGCTTCTCAGAAGTGACCGTAGTAGAAGACGTAAGGGGTTTAATTGAAAATAAAATTGCATCCGGTGATTTAGAAGTTCCATCCGGAGTTAGCTTTAAATTTTCAGGAAATTACGAAAATCAAGTTCGTGCGGAACAGCGGCTTTCTGTGATTGTTCCATTGGTCTTTTTGATCATTTTTCTAATTCTCTACTTTCAATTTCGTTCTGTCAGCACTGCAATGATGGTGTTTACCGGAATTGCCATGGCTTTCAGTGGTGGCTTTATCATTCTATGGTTGTATGGGCAAGGCTGGTTCATGGATTTTGCCTTTTTCGGAACGAATTTCAAAGACCTTTTTCAAATTCAGACAATTAACCTAAGTGTGGCAGTGTGGGTAGGTTTTATCGCTTTGTTTGGTATTGCCACAGATGATGGGGTATTGATGGCAACCTATTTAGATCAAAGTTTTGCCAAGAACAAAACAGATAATCTTCGAGGAATTAGGAGTGCTGTTCTAGAAGCAGGGCAGCGGAGAATTAAACCTGCTATCATGACATCGGCAACCACCATTATCGCTTTGTTGCCGATTTTGACTTCCTCAGGTAGAGGATCAGACATCATGATCCCTATGGCAATTCCTGCTTTTGGAGGGATGCTTGTAGCTGTGATTACTTATTTTATAGTACCCGTTTTGTATTCGATTAGGGAAGAAAGAAGATTTAAAAACAACTCATTATGAAATTTACAGTCCTTTCTATTTTCATTTGGTTGATATTTCATGTTACCGGATTTTCTCAGACACTGGAGGATTATTTTGTGATAGCTGCAGAAAATAACCCCGGACTAAAAGGGAAATACAAGGCGTTTGAAGCCGCATTGGAAAAAATTCCTCAAGCCCAATCATTGAATGACCCCAATTTGTCTTTTGGCTATTTTATTTCTCCTGTAGAAACCAGACTTGGCCCTCAAAGAATGCGATTTTCATTGACCCAAATGTTTCCATGGTTTGGTACTTTAAAAATGCAGGGGGATGTGGCAACAGTCCTGGCAGAGGTAAAACACCAAGAGTTTCTGGATGCCAGAAATAGCCTATATAATGAGGTTTCTGCTATTTATTTTCCATTATTAGAAGTACTGGAGTTGATCGAAATCGAAAAAGAAAATCTTCAAATCCTAGAAACCTATAAATCCATAGCCACTTCAACCTATGAAAATGGAAAAGGCTCCATGACTGATTTGCTAAGGGTTGATATCATCAATACCAATGCCCAAACCAATTTGGATGTATTGTATAAAAAAGTACATGCAGCAAATGCCAGACTCAATGCATTGTTAGGAAGGACCCCTGATTCCCCAATAGATATTGGCGAAAAATTAAAACCACCGACGGGACTTCATCAGTTTTACTTTGATGCTATCCGAAACAATCCATTGATAGAAAGTATGGATTTGAAAGTTCAAGCTGCTGAGCTTAATCAAAGATTGGCATTGAAAAAGGTTTACCTCAATTAGGAATTGGGATTGATTACGTTGCCGTTGGGGACAGGAATGATGTCATAATTGAAGAAAATGGAAGAAATGTTATAATGCCTACCATGACCATGAGTCTTCCCCTCTTTAGGAAAAAATACAAAGCAGCCGAAAGAGAAGCCTTATTGCTTAGTGAATCCTATCAAGCAGAAAAGGAGAATGTCTCTAACATTCTTCAGGGGTCTTTTCATAGGTTTAAAGCAGAAATGGAAATTCAGCTTGATCTCATTGATTCTTATGACAGGCAAATCAAAACGAGCAAACAAACCCTTGATTTGCTGTACAGTGCGTATGCAAATTCGGGAGATAATTTTGAAGAGGTTTTACGCCTGCAGCAACAATTGCTGGAATACCAAAAAATGAAAGTCAAAGCTTCAGTCGCATACTATGTAGCTGAGGCTCAAATAAATTATTTAACCGCAAAATCTTACTGATATGAAAAGCAATAATTATCTAAAGTTTACCGCAATGATGGCTGTTTCATTTGTGATCATGTATGCCGTAATGTTTTTAAACGCAGATGTTTTTGATCATGTCATGCTCAGTACTACTAGGACATACATGACAATATTGATGATAGCGCCTATGGCCGTGTCCATGTTGCTCTTTATGTGGGGAATGTATGAAAATAAGAAAGTCAATTTTATGATTCTCGGTACTGCTGTCATTTTATTTATAGCTACCCTTACCATGCTCAGAAACCAAACTTTGATTGCTGATGTACAGTGGATGAAAGCGATGATTCCTCATCACTCATCGGCCATCATGGTAAGCCAAAAAGCGCACCTGAAAGATCCGGAGGCACAGCAATTGGCAAAAGATATCATTGAAGCACAAAAGAAAGAAATTGCTCAGATGAAGGCAATGATCCAGCGACTTGAAAAAGAAGAGTAAAATTTATTTTGAGAACAAAACATAACCGACAAATGATGAATCAGTTAATAAAAAATAAATACACTCTTATTGGTGTTACACTTATGGCGGGTGTATTGCTAGGCTGGCTGATTAAGCCATCGGGAAATTCTGTTGAGGAATCAGCAACCCATGAGCATGAAATATTCGAATCCGGGATTTCTTCCATTTACACTTGTTCTATGCATCCCCAGATTCGACAAAAAGAACCTGGTGACTGCCCTATATGTGGAATGGACTTAATTCCTTTGGAAAGTGATACAGAAGAGGTTGATCCAATGTCAATTAGAATGACAGCAACAGCAATTCAGCTTGCAGATGTGCAAACTGTGATCGTAGGGAAAGAAAAAGCGATTAAAAGACTCAGGCTTTCTGGTAAAATTCAAGTGGACGAGCGCTTATTATTTACTCAAGCAAGTCATATTCCGGGTAGAATAGAGCAATTGATGGTGAATTTCACCGGAGAATATATAGCCAAAGGACAGCCCATTGCTTTAGTATATTCTCCGGAGTTGGTAACCAGCCAAGAGGAGCTTCTTCAGGCCTATAAAATAAAAGAT
Organism: Cyclobacterium sp. SOCE241; assembly: GCF_056867545.1. Taxonomy (NCBI): domain Bacteria; kingdom Pseudomonadati; phylum Bacteroidota; class Cytophagia; order Cytophagales; family Cyclobacteriaceae; genus Cyclobacterium; species Cyclobacterium sp. SOCE241. The sequence goes on from NZ_CP149779.1 coordinate 5,302,986, forward strand.
GAACAGCCGTCTCTTTTAAATGCTGCCATAGCGAAACTTAAAAATTGGAAGGTGACTGATGAACAAATCAAACAGATTTTGGCAACTGAAAAGGTAATAAAAAATTTCCCGATCAAAGCCAATGTGTCAGGTTATGTCTCACAGAAATTTGCTAATCTGGGAGATCATTTAGAAATGGGGCAAGCCATTTATGAGGTGTCCAATTTGTCAAGAGTATGGGTGTTGTTGGATGTTTATGAAGCTGATATTCCTTGGGTGAAAATTGGAGATGAAGTAAGTTATTCGCTACAATCTATACCAGGAAAAACTTTTTCAGGGATAATTGATTATTTAGACCCAATTATAGACCCTGTCACCAGAGTTGCACATGCCCGTATAAGTGTGGACAACCCTGATTTGAAATTTAAACCGGAAATGTTTGTTACTGGAGTTGTCAATAGTACCATTTTAGAAGGTAAAGAAGCTATAGTAATTCCGAAGACAGCGATAATGTGGACAGGAACAAGATCTATTGTTTATGTTAAAAAATCCATTGCTCAAGGGGTGTCTTTTCAACTACGTGAAGTTTCCCTTGGTACAGCATTAGGAACTCAATACCTAATTACTTCCGGTCTTCATCCGGGTGAAGAAATTGTAGTCAATGGTGCATTTAGTATCGATGCTGCTGCACAATTAGCAGGTAAGCCAAGCATGATGAGTCCCGAAGGTGGCGTCAATATGTCTGGTCATAATCACGAAGATATGAGCAAGGTTAAGCAACAAGAAAGTTCGAAATTATCGATATATAATCAGTCTTCCCCTACTGATTTGTCTTCGGTCTTGGACCATTATTTCCATCTGAAAAATGCATTGGCTACTGATGATCTAACAAAAGCCAAGGCAACTGCAGAGGAAATGCTTAAAAGCTTGTCAAATGTGGAAATGACATCCTTGGAAGAGAGTGCTCCTATAGAATGGATGAAATACCATATGGCTTTATTGGGACTGCTTGAAAAAATAGAAGCACAAAATTCATTGGTGACTGTTCGTGAAACCTTTCTTTCAATTTCGGATAGAATGATAAAGTTAGTAGAAAATTTTCAAGCCCTAACTCATCCCCTTTACGTGCAATACTGCCCCATGGCAGATGCTAATAAAGGAGCAATCTGGTTGAGTAGAAATAAAGAGGTGATAAACCCCTATTTTGGAGAATCCATGTTGACTTGTGGAGAAGTCTTAAAAACGATAAGGTGATTATTTGGAGTGGAAAACATTCTTGTTGGTGATTTGTTTTGGTAATTATCTGATAATTGTTAAATTAAGTCAGTAATTGTAAAATATCAGCTGTTTATTCTGTCACCTAACAAATAACCCCAATTATGAAGATCGTTAAAATTGTTCTAGTCATAGTGTTAATTTTGGTGTCCATCCCATTGATTGTTGGGGTATTTGTAGACCAAGAATATTCGGTAGTCAGGGAGGTTACCATAGACCGGCCGAAGGATGAAGTTTATGAATATGTCAGGTTACTAAAAAACCAAGAGAATTTTTCAAGCTGGGCTTCCAAGGATCCCACAATGAAAAAGAGTTTTATTGGAGTAGATGGAGAAGTAGGCTTTGTGTCTGCTTGGGATAGCAATGATCCAAATGTTGGGGTAGGGGAACAAGAGATTACCTCCATAAAAAAAGGAGAGAGAATAGATTATGCTCTTCGGTTCAAAGAACCTTTTGAGGCTGAAGACAAAGCTTATATGGCATTCGAAGAAATTGATGATAACCATACCAAGGTCATCTGGGGCTTTGAAGGAAGAATGGATTACCCTATGAACTCAATGCTTTTAATGATGAATATGGAGGAAATGGTTGGGGAAGATTTTTCTGATGGGCTCCATAAACTTAAATCCATTTTGGAAAATAACTAAGCTACTCAATTAGGATGAGCTTGACCGATTTTAAAGGGGGATTAATGCTTTAACTTTAAACCTTCATCAGAAAGATACACCACAGAATTGTATTGGTCGATGCCTAAGCAAAAGTTAATGTCTTTTTCTAAATCATGGTTTTGAAGCCGTTTGGCGTGTGAAGCTTTTTGGAGAAAATCACTTAGGTTTGTGCCAACTTGCCTGTAAAGAGATTCCATAGCCAAGGTGGCATCACAATCGTGTTTCCAATTCAAAGCTAGAGATAAGGCACCTGCATAAAGAGAATCTTCTATATTAAATTTCCCTTTCCATCCGGCACAGAGCACCAATACATCATTGGTCGAGTTTTGTAAATAATTTGCAGTTGCATGCAAGTTTAAAAATGAACCTATCAGTACTTCTGCAGCCTGTTTCCTTGCTAATGAAATGGCCCTTGTACCATTGGTGGTGGTCATGGCTACATTTTCCTCTGCAAATTGTAAATTCAAATAAGCCAATGGGCTATTTCCCAAATCAAAACCTTCTGCTTGTTTCCCATTGCGTTCACCTGCGATCAGCCAGCCTTTTTCTTTATATGCTTTACATTGGTCTAAATCTTTGACAGGAAGGATGGTATTTACTCCATTGGAGAGTGCAGTCACCATGGTGGAGCTTGCCCTGAAAATATCAACAACAATTACAGTTTTATTGGTCAATTCATGTAATTCCAACAAATCAGGACTTACACAGGTTTCTATGGTTTTCATTTTTTAAGAAGGGGTAGTTTTTCTACTTTGGCCGCAACACTTTTTTTCTGATCTGGATTTTAATTTCAGTTCCCGCTTTCGCGTAGGCGATGTCTACATAGCCCAAACCTATACCTATACCCAAACTGGGAGATTGACTTCCGGAAGTAACCAGGCCAATTTCTTTTCCTTCTGCATTTAATATTGGATAATCAGCTCTTGGAATGCCTCTTTCTAGAAGTTTAAAGCCGATTAACTTTTTCTTAAGCCCTTCTTCTTTTTGTTTTCTTAAGTTTTCATGGTTGATAAAATCCTTGGTGAATTTCGTGATCCAACCTAAACCTGCTTCCAACGGAGATGTGGAGTCATTCAGCTCATGCCCATACAAACAATAACCCATTTCCAAGCGTAAAGTGTCTCTAGCCCCTAATCCGATAGGTTTAATCCCTAGTGGTTTACCTGCTTTAAAAATCTCTTCCCACACTTTTTTGGCATCTTCATTTTTTATATAAAGCTCAAAGCCTAGTTCTCCGGTATAGCCGGTAGCAGAAATTATTACATTCTCAACCCCTGCAAATGGGCCAATTTCAAAAAGGTAAAATGGAATATCCTTTAAAGAAACAGTAGTCAGAGATTGGATGGCTTCTATACTTTTTGGACCTTGAATAGCAAATAAAGAGGTTTGGTCAGAAATGTTTTCCAGCTTTGCATTTGCTGTATTGTGTTTTTGAATCCAATTCCAATCCTTGGAAATATTGGAAGCATTAACTACTAGCATATAACGCTCTTCTTCGAGTTTATAAACTAAAAAGTCATCAACTACTCCCCTTGATCATTTGGGAAACAAGTGTACTGGGCTTGACCTATTTTAAGTTTGGAGGCATCATTAGAGGAAACCTTTTGGATCAAATCTAATGCATGAGGACCTTCGACTATAAATTCACCCATATGGGAGACATCAAACACGCCTACATTTTCACGAACAGTATTGTGTTCTTCCATATCCGAGCTATACCTAACCGGCATATTATAGCCTGCAAATGGGATCATTTTAGCACCTAATGAATGATGTATTTCGTCTAGCGTTACTTTTCTTACTTCCTCCATTGATTGTTGACTTAATTTTAAAAGCCTAAAGGTAAGAATTGTGCTTAATTATATTGAGAATGTATTCGAAAAAGACAGCCTTTTTGGATACATTTTGACATCAATTAACTGGTGATAAAAGCAAAGGTAGGCTTTGAAAATACGTGAATTTTAATTTTTCTTTATTTCAGTCAACCTTGCACCATAATTTCAGTACTAATATGGGTAATGGAAAAATCCCATGGATATAGCAAACAGATAATAGCCAAAGGGCTATAAACTTGGGTTACCTAAATGTCTTGTTATCAATAGCTATTTCTTTTTAATATCCGGGGTTTTGGATCAATTTGCTGTTGGCTAATATTTCACGTTCCGGAATAGGGAAAACCAGTTTAGGGTCATCAAAAGCGTATGTGAGCGCAGGGTTATTATTGTCTATTACAAACCCTTGAGTCCTCTTTATGTCATGTAATATATGGCCTTCATGTGCCAACTCTAATTTTCTTTCCTTTAAAATATTTTCAATGGTAATGCTGCTTTTCTCTGGCAAAGATACTCTTCTCCTGATTCTATTTAGATCTTCGAGTGGCGTAGCACCCAAACTCGTTCCTTCCCGGAAATTGGCTTCGGCACGAGTTAAGTAGAGTTCTGCTAATCTTATAATTTTAACGTTTCTATTAGGGTCTCTCCATTTATCGGTACGTAGTGCTCCGGCTCTTTCTTGAAAAAGTTGCAGGCGATCGTCTCCGGCTTCGTATAGATCCAGGTGGGAATTTAAAATGCTGACATCCCCATCTCTACCACCAAATTCGGGCGTAGAATAAAATAGATGCATGGCATTCTCTGAATCCTGACTGTTTACTTGAATGGTGAATATATCCTCCTGACAATCAGATTCATTGTTGAATGCATCGGCATAATTGCTCATCAGCTTTTTGTCAAAGGAAAGGGCTAAGTTGATACTTCTGTTGGCAGCATCCCTTGCAGATGCAAAATCTCCCATTTGTAAAAAGACCCTTGAAAGCATGGCTGATGCTGTATAACTTGATGCAAATACACCATTTGTGTCAGGTAAACTTTGTTCTGCAACGGTCAGGTCATCAATTATTTGCTTATAAATATCTTCCACTGGATACCTTTCAACAATACCATTATTTTCCTCGCCTCTTGAGGGACTCAAGATTAGTGGTACACCTGGATTTACACTGGTATTGCCGGCGATATAGGGCTGACTGAATAACTTTACCAGCTCAAAATAAACAACAGCTCGGATAAAAAGGGCTTCACCTTTCACTTTATCTTGGTCAATCTCATTAACCTTAGGGATAGCCTCAAGGATATTGTTAGTAATGTTGATGGTGGCATTTGCTACAGTCCAAGTGTCGGTAACAAAAGTATTGTTGGTCAATAAACTTTTGTTCAACATTTCTCGGGGTTGTGTAAATGAGCCGGTCCACCTGACCTCATTGTTTGCCCCTAGCATTTCACTGTAGAGAAGCAGACGTCCTCCCCAAAGATCTGACTTACGTAGGTTAGCATATGCACCAACTAACACCCTCTTAATATTGGCATCATTGTCGAGGGCGGTACCTTCATCTATTTCCTGGGATGGCTTAATGTCCAAATTAGCATCGCAGGATAAGATAAAGAAGCTAAATAAAAGAATAAATAGTAGATGATAGAATTTTGAAGGCATAGTTAAATTGTTTAAAACCCTAAATCTAATCCTATGGAAAAGGTTTTAGCCTGTGGGGCTGTATATAGATCAACTCCTTGAAATAAATTAGCATTGGCAAAATTATTAGATAATGCCTCTGTACCTACTTCAGGATCCCAGCCATTGTATTTGGTGAATGTCAATAGATTTTGCGCAATAATATATATTTTGGCATCCTGAATTTTCAGTTTATCGTTCCATTTTTCAGGAAAACTATAGGCCAAGGAGATAGTTTTAAGGCGAAGGTAACTGCCATCAGAGATATACCTACTGGAGGCAGAACAGCCATTACATTGACCGAGTCTTGCTTGAGGAACGTCGGTGATGTCTCCCGGGTTTTGCCACCTCTCCATTTGGTCCACTGTATTGTTGTCAAACCAATAGGCATTATTGGAATAATAACCTCCAGCTGCTTGGTAAATTTTATTGCCGTAAACTCCTTGCAATAAAAAAAGTAGGTCAAAGTTTTTATAGGAGAGTTCATTGGTTAGTCCAGTGATAAAATCCGGGTTGGGACTTCCCAAAAACAATTTAGCCGCAGAATTATAATCATTGGTGGCTTCTGTTAGCTCCTCATTCGCATAATACAAGGCATCTCCATTAGCCGGATCAACGCCGGCATATTTAGGACCGTAAAAAACGGCCATAGGTTGATCGATAAAGATGCCATTTAGGTAACTTGAGTAGGGAGGAGGTATAGAAGTTTGGTCTTTGGAAAGCGATCGAACTCGGTTGATGTTTCTAGAAAAATTGAAGGAAGTACGCCAAATTAGATTTTTGTTGGCATAATTAATTGAGTTGAGCAAAATCTCAAAACCGTAATTTTGCATTTCACCTATATTTTGCCTTTGGGAAACAAAGCCGGTGGTTGCAGGAACAGGAACAAGTAATAATAGGTCTTTTGTAGTTTTATTGTAAAAATCTATTTCTCCTGAAATTCGATCTTCAAACAATCCAAACTCTAGTCCTATGTCAAATTGCTTGGTAGTCTCCCAGGTTAAATTTGGATTAGCAATTTGAGAGGGAGACAAGCCGGGACTTAGGTTATAAGAAAGAGGTTCATACAATCCCAAATGGTCGAAATCACCGATTAATGCGTTCCCTGTTAGTCCATATGAAGTCCGTATTTTAAAAAAGCTTAGGTAAGCATGGTCTTTAAGAAAGGATTCTTCACTAATAATCCACCCCAAGGATCCTGCCGGAAAAAACCATATTTCTTACTGTTTCCAAACCTTGAGGAGCCGTCGTACCGAGAGCTAAAAGCTAGTAGGTATTTTTCTTGGAGTGAATAGTTTATTCGAGCAAAATAGGATAAGAATGAAGAGCTGGTAAGTGTAGATGAACCATCAACAATCTCCGCGGCAGATTTAATTGTCTGTAGATCATCTAATGGGAATTCTCTACCGTCTACACTCGTAAATCTGGTTTCGGTGTTTTGGTAGGACATGCCAAAGGTAGCTTTTAAATCATGATCTTCTTGAATAGCTGGTCGGTAAGTGAAGAAGTTATTGGTAGTATAATTAGTGACTCTTAACCATCTGGAAGAACCATAACCATTTGAACTTTGTCCGGTAGCGGTGAGGGATCCAAAATACCTGTCATCATTTTGAGTGATATTGTCTAATCCAAACTCAGACCTAAAGCTCAGTTCCTTATTGATTTTCACTTCCCCAAACACATTATTGAGATTTCTTAAACTGCTGGTGGTCCAACTGGAATTTTCAGAATCGATTAAATTGTTGTAATAAATTGTAGTAGGGCGGTCATATAAATTTCCATCCAAGTCTCGCAAAGGGGATATGGGTGCCAAAGCCACCAGCTGCATGGGACTATTGAACAGATTGTCGCCGGGCAAGGTGTTGGTGGAGGTGCTCGATAGACTGAAATTTGCACCTAGGGAGAAATTTTCACTTAGCTGGTGCTCTAGATTTAACCTTCCTGATATTCTCTCTAAGCTATTCCTGATCAAGATTCCCTCTTGCTTGTCGTAGGCACTTGAGAAATAAAACTTAGTTTTATCATCCCCTCCTGAAGCTGAGAAATTGACATTTGTTACCCCGGCATCTGTATTAAAGGCTTGGTCTTGCCAGTTGGTATTAACACTTCCTGTTCTCCAATCAGTATGACCTGCATATTGGTCCAAGAAATTTTCAACATATTCAAGTTGTGAATTTGGGTATTCGTCAGGGTTATTTATCGGATCTATGCTTGCCGCCAAGTCATTGTTATATCCTGCTTCTCTGAAGAGTTCTACATACTGACTGGCATTTAAAAAACTCTTTTACGGGTAGGACTACTATAACCTCTTTGGATACCTACATTAAATTTAGTTTTTCCTGAAAAGCCTTTATTGGTAGTAATGACTACTACGCCATTCGAACCTCTAGCTCCATATATTGATGCAGCCGCAGCGTCTTTCAATACATTTATAGTAGCAATATCCCTCATATTAAGCATGGCCATAGGGTTGCTGTTATCAATGCTTCCCGAAGAGGTTACTGGTATTCCGTCAATAATATATAATGGGTCATTGCCTGCTGAGATGGAACTTGTGCCTCTGATTCTAACCTTTACACCATCCCCAAGTTTTCCACTGGCATCAGCTACAAATACCCCAGCAAGTCTTCCTTGCAATGTCTCTTGAAAATTTGGAACCGGAATATTGGCAATATCCTGTCCATCAACTTTGGAAATATTTGCAGTGAGGGAAGATTTGTTTATGCTTCCATACCCAACTACAACTACTTCGTCAAGCGAATTGAGGTTGGGTACTAAGCCGATGTTCAATTCCGTACTTTTTGTCACTAAGATTTCCTGAGAGACATACCCCATTGAGGAAAAAGTAATCAAGGCCCCCTCCTTTTAAGGCAATACGGTATTCACCTATATTATTTGTAGTGGTGGCGTTGCCTGCTTCTTGGACGTTAATAAGTACTCCGGGAATTCCATTACCATCTTCCTCTGAAGTTACTTTACCGAAGATTGTGATGGTTTGGGCAAAACCGATAGTCGGGAATACACATAACAAAGCCAACACAATAAGTATATTGCTTTTCATAGATAAGCTGTGGATAATTAAAATCGCAATAGTGGTGATAATAAATCCTAATTTGTAATAGGACTTTAGTTTATTTCTGTGGGTTAAACTTTATTGTTAAGCTGAGACTAATGTAATAAAAAAATAACTATTGGTACAATCTTGATAAAATTATATTTAATTTTCTATTAATATTTCTTATATGGATTAAGCAATTTAAAGTGTTATTTTTTGTCAAATGAAGCAGGTGTAAATGATAATGCCTTAGTGCTTTATGTATTCTTTCTCAGGACCTACTCACTAGGGGAGATTATTTTATTGTCCTATTCTTTATTTAACAAAAAGGCAATAGTTGGGATGGGAATAAGGTGGTTTTTAGTTTTAAGGGGCGTTTAAAAAATGCCTATAAGGGAAAAAAATACCCAAAATAAGGCTTGTTTTTCCTTATTTTGGGTAAGTGAATTTTATTATTTTTTAAATGGAAAAACTTTCTCCGCATCCACAAGTTCTTGAAGCATTTGGATTGACAAATTGAAACCCTTTGCCGTTCAATCCATCTGTGAATTCCAAAGTTGTGCCTGCCAAATAAAGCAAGCTTTTTCTATCCACGATTATTTTAACTCCTTTGTCTTCAAAAATTTGGTCGGAATCGGTGGTTTGGTTGTCAAATCCTAGGTCATACATTAAGCCTGAACAACCACCTCCTTTAACGGAGACCCTTATGTTTTCCTCTTCATTCCTGTTTTCTTCTTGTCTAAGTTCAAGGATACGATCCTTGGCCTTTTCTGAAACGATGATCATATCTATTCAAATTTAATTACCCTATTCATTTTAACGACAATTAACCGGTAATGTTAGAAATAAATTCCATTTTTCCTACCGAATTATTTAGCAAAGTTAACAAATCAAATGGAAATAGACGCTTTTTCTTGTTCCAAAGGGAATTTCTATGTTATGAAATAATTGAGTTTAAGGTAAGTGGGTGTAATTTTCAGCCTTCAAGAATGCCTATCAACGAAATGGCCAACTCACAAATATGTTGTACTTTTGTATTTGAAATGGATTGCCCGTATATGAATGGGAAAATAGCAGATAATAAATACTATGGATAAGGAAAAAAGGACTGAAATTTCAAATCTTGGAGAGTTTGGGCTTATTGATATGATAAGTGAAGATATCAAAACCAATCATTCCAGTTCTATTAAAGGTATTGGAGATGATGCCGCTGTAATTGGTGAAGGGGATGATCTTCGTGTGGTGACGACTGATTTACTTTTAGAGGGAGTTCATTTTGACCTATCGTTTACTCCATTAAAACATCTTGGATTTAAGGCTGTGGCTGTAAATGTAAGTGATGTGGCTGCCATGAACGCCATTCCTACACAAGTGACTGTTGGCATTGGGCTTTCCAGCCGATTTTCGGTAGAAGCTGTAAAAGAATTGTATGAGGGGATTAAATTAGCAGCGACGCATTACAATGTAGATATTGTAGGTGGAGATACCACTTCGTCCAGAGCCGGTTTGGTTATCAGTATTACTGCCATTGGAGAAGTAAAGAAGTCTGCCATCAGCTACAGGTCAGGAGCTAAAGTCAATGATATCATTTGTGCTACTGGTGACTTGGGTGCGGCATTTATTGGGCTTCAGATACTGGAACGTGAAAAACAAGTGTTTTTATCCAATCCTAATATGCAACCGGATTTGGAAAAATATCCATATATCACCGGAAGACAATTGAAACCGGATGCCAGAATGGATATCATTCATGAATTTAAAGAGATGGGCTTGGTGCCTACCAGTATGATTGATGTTTCTGATGGGTTGGCTTCAGAATTGTTTCATATTTGTAAGGCATCTGATGTTGGTGTAGCCATTTATGAGGATAAATTGCCCATAGACAAGCAGACATTTGACACAGCTGTGGAGCTAAACCTAGACCCAATTACCTGTGTGTTAAATGGTGGTGAAGATTATGAGTTGCTCTTTACTATCAATCAAGATGATTTTAAAAAACTGGAGAAGCATCCTGATATCCATTTTATTGGGCATGTTACTGAAAAAGACAGTGGCAAATACCTTGTTACAAAAAGTGGTACTGCGGTTGAATTAAAAGCCCAAGGCTGGGTACATTTTTAATCCCTGCCTTGAGTTGGTTTTTTATACATTCCTTATTCTTCGGGATAAGGAATGTATAAAAACTTAGTAAATTCAGCATCCACTACAAAAAGACAACAGAATTCATCCGGGTCTTTGTAGGCCGCCTTAAACTGTTCTATTCCATCTTCCTTTATTAATTTTCGCTGAATGAATTCATCCAAATAGGTGATGTAATAATTCCAATCCAATGGTTTTTCTTTGTTACTGAGAAACATTTGCCCAATGGGTTGTTCCTCTTTGCTAATAGGGAAAATTGGATATTCTGAGAATTTCCTTTTTCTTACTTGGTAGGCAGCTTCTTTAAGTGTTTCACTTATTTTTACAAAATCACTGCTGATAGTGCCCAAGTATTTTCCATTCAATTCCGGGTCATTTTCATTGCTGATCATTCTTGCTCTTTTATTTTAAGTAAAACTACATTTTCAACGTGGTAGGTTTGGGGAAACATGTCTACCGGCTGAATTTTGATCACATCGTATTTTTCAGCCAGTAAGGCAACATCCCTTGCTTGAGTAGCCGGATTACAACTTACATATACTATTTTTTCGGCTTCCAATTTTAAAAGCATGTTTACAACATCTTCATGCATACCGGCCCTCGGGGGGTCAGTAATGATGACATCTGCTTTTTGATGGTTGGAGACAAATGTGTCGTCCAATACATCTTTCATGTCTCCGGCGTAAAACAAGGTGTTGTCTATGTTATTACGGATGGCATTTTCCTTTGCATCTACAATGGCTGGTTCCACATATTCAATGCCAATAACTTGTTTTGCATCCTTTGCCACGAAATTTGCAATGGTTCCTGTGCCTGTATACAAGTCATATACGACTTCATTGCCACTTAGATCGGCAAATTCTCTTGCGACTTTATATAGCTCGTATGCCTGAGATGAATTGGTTTGGTAAAAAGATTTAGGGCCAATTTTAAACTTTAATCCTTCCATGGTCTCTTCAATATAGTCCTTACCGGCATAAGTATGGACCTCCAAATCTTGAAAAGTTTCATTTTTCTTAAGGTTGATGATGTACATCAAGGCCGTGATTTCAGGAAAACGTTGGTGTAAGAACTCCATTGTTTTATCAATACCTTCTTGGTCATCTGCCCCAAATTGAACAATAACCATCGACTGCCCGTCCAGGGTGGTTCTGATAATTAAGTTGCGCAGTAGGCCTGTTTGATTGATAATGTCATAATAACCTAAGCCTTCTTTTAAGGCAAATGCACCCAATTCATTTCTAACATCGTTGGAAATATTGCCTTGCAGGTAACAGTGATCAATATCAATTATCTTGTCAAACCTTTTAGGAACGTGAAAACCCAAGGCATTTCTTTCGAAACTTTCTCCCGAGTCAATTTCTTCACGGGTAAGCCATCGATTGTTAGAAAAAGTGAAATCTAGCTTATTTCTATAATATTGGGTTTTTTCAGAGCCAATTATTGGCATTACTTGTGGTAAGGGTACTTTGGCAATCCTTTCAAACTGGTCGATGACCTGTTGTCTTTTATATGTCATCTGTAGTTCATAGGAGATGTGTTGCCACTTACAGCCCCCACAAACACCAAAATGGCTACAAAATGGACTGACCCTATCAGAAGAGTATTCATGAATTTTTATTGCCTCAGCTTCCAGAAAGCTACTGCGTCCTTTCGTAACCCTGACATCTACCACATCACCCGGGGCAACATTAGCTACAAAGACCACCTTGCCTTCATGGTGTCCTACACATTTTCCCTCGGCAGCTATTCTTTCGATTTTTAACTGCTCGAGGACCTTATTCTTCATTTTTCTTGACATAGCTCGCAAAATTAATCATTTTCGGTCAAAGGGCTGAACATTGTTCTTCTTGGTTTCAAACTTTTATATATCTTGGTCAATGCTGTCCTAAGTAATTTTTGATTTATCAGATTAATTTTATAACTTATAGCTTAGTAGTTAACGCTGTTAGGAAATAATTAGGTGCAATTTTCAAACTATATTTTAACAGAATTCAATCCATTAATTTTTTTGCTGTTGGTTAATCAATATTATTAAAGTAGGTCTACTTAAAAATAAAAAGGCTTAAAAAAACGATACCCGAAATAAAAATTTCATGAAAAATATTATATGGACAATAATAGCAATAGTGATCTTAAGCACTTCGTGTTCAAATAATTCGGATAAAATCACTTACCCCAAAGGTTTGAAAACCTTTTCACTAAATGATTCAATAGAATTTGATGAAAAGTGGTATGATTATAAATATAAAATCGTTGTTTACTCAAATGGTTCCTCTGCAACCTTTATTAAATGGGCTGAGGCAATTGAAAAATTTCCGGAAATAGCTTTTCTATTTTACATTGATAAAAAAGACTCTACTAAAATAAAGGAAAGGTTAAAACAAAGAGAGTTATATTGGCCAGTATTTTACGATCCTGAAAGCAAATTTCTAGAATCAAATGAAATTAAAGGCCTTGGAACTCGTCCCTATTATTATTTTATTTTCGCAATTAAAGACGACAAAATAATTGATAGGCCAAAAAAGAAAAACAACCCCATGTTTCCTGAGGATTTTGAGAAATATTTAAATGATTTTTTATCAGAGGATTAAACAAATAAATTTTAAACGTGATAGTTAAAACTTAAAAAAAAGACTGTCCTGATAAAACCATTAGGTGGTAAACCTACCATTAGATGAGACGAAAATATTATCTTTATGAAGAAATGGCGTCCTAATTAACTAGAACGCCATTTAATTAAATTAACAATCACAAAGATAACATTGTTCATAAGCTGCACTGCAACTTTCACTGGTGTAGTAATCAGGATCACAATTGTAAACTGTCATCACACCTTCACAACATTTCATTCTTTGATAACAACTAGCATCCGCATTAAAAATTGGTGCCATACCAATAGTCATAGCAACAGCACTTTCAGCCCTTATCGATTTTCTTTTCCTTTACCAATTTCTTAAAAATTGACGGGTCAATTTTTTTAATAATCTGTGAAAACAATGTAATATTACATATAAGGGGGTCCTTTTTTGGCTCAAACCTAAAATGACTATTTTGGGCAAAAAATGGAATCTCTTATTTTTTGTTTAGGACGGAATTGTATCTTGGTTAAAAAAATATGGAAATAAAGAATAAAGTGGTTGTTGTTACTGGGGCCACCTCAGGAATTGGGCAAGCTTGTGCCCTTATTTTTGGTAAAGCCGGGGCTAAAATTTGGATTACAGGTAGAAGCCGAGTTAAATTAGATGAAACATTGCTCCTGCTTCAAAAGGAAGGAGTTGAGTGTGGAGGTGGCGTTTGTGATGCAGCTAAGGCCGTGGATAATGAAAAAATGGCTCTAGATGTTGTTCAACATTATGGGAAAATAGATATATTGATTAACAATGCGGGCATAAGTATGCGGGCCTTGTTCAAGGACTTAGACTTGGAAGTCTTTCATCAGGTAATGGATATTAATTTTTGGGGTACGGTGTATGCTACCAAATACTGCATGGATGAAATTCTTAAAAATAAGGGAGCCATTATTGGCGTTTCTTCAATCAATGGTTTTAGAGGAACCCCTGCGAGAACTGCTTATACAGCCAGTAAATATGCGATGAATGGCTTCTTTGAGTCTTTGAGGACGGAAGTGATGAAGTTAGGCGTACATGTTTTGGTAGTTTGCCCGGGGTTTACCGCCTCTAATATTAGAAACAATGCCCTATTGGGAGATGGGAGTAGTCAAAGTGAATCGCCTAGAGCGGAAGATAAGATGATGTCGGCAGAAGAAGTGGCTGAATCCATGCTGAATGCTCTGCGGAAAAAGAAAAGAGACCTTGTGCTAACTCGCCAAGGGAAATTGGCAGTTTTTTGAACAAATGGATTCCCGGAATAATGGATAAAATAGTTTACAACCATATGGCCAAGGAAAAAGACTCACCCTTTAAATAATGTCAAAACTAAAAGATGTACTTCGGGTTTATTTGAATAGGTTAGTAGATCTCTCTTCTAATAACCGTTCCATATTCCTTCCCAAAATCATTTCCAGCCAAATGATTGATTTGAAGGATTTTCATTTTTTAAATAACCATGCATCTTTTTTCTACATATCTGAATTACTAGGGAGGAAAAGAAATATCCCTTTGATTCAGGTACTTGACAGTAGGGATAAAAATGTCAACCAGCTTTCTGTACGCTTAAAACGGCTGAAGCAGCAAGTTAATTTTACCATTGAAGAAACCGGCGAAAAAAGTTTATTTGTGGGTTGGCCGTTTGTTGAAGGCAAGCTACTAAATGGCCAACTGACGCGTTGTCCATTGGTTTTCTTTCCGGTGGAGCTTGTTTTAGATGACAAAACCTGGTATCTAAGAAAAAGTGTAGGGGAGTTGCCATTTTTAAACCCTTCCTTTTTACTGGCCTATAGCCAGGCAGTTGGTAAGCCTTTTGATGCAGAGTGGTTGGAGACCTCCCTTGAAGATTTTCATAAGGATGCCATGGGATTTAGAGCAGATCTTTATCAGCTACTCAAAAACCAGGTAGAATTAAATTTTAGCCGAGAAATTTATCAGGATCAATTGGAATTTTTCCCGGATAATAACAGGGAGTTTTTGAAGAATCCCTTGAAGTTGGATTGCTGAAATTAAAGCCATACGCCATTTTGGGTCAGTTTTCTCAAAAGAGTTCTTTTCTGATGGATGATTATGAACAATTGATTGACCAAGCTGATCAGGAAAACCTTGAGGCCCTTTTTTCTGATTTTTTCGCTAATAATTCCGAAAACCCACACCCTACCACAGAAAACAACTTGTACAATACATTCCCAATTGATGCAAGCCAAGAAGCTGTCATCAATTTTATCAAGTCGGGAAACTCTTGTGTGGTCCAAGGGCCACCGGGTACAGGGAAGTCTCAGCTCATTTGTAATATGATGGCTGATTTTGCCTCCAGGGGCAAAAAGTTTTGGTGGTTTCCCAGAAACGAGCGGCTCTTGATGTGGTATATCAGCGAATAGCTTCACAGGGTATGGCAAATTTTACTGCTTTGGTTCACGACTATCGAGGGGACCGAAAAGAGCTTTATAAAAAAATAAACCATCAAATAAGTTCACTTGAAAACTATCAGTCCTTAAATAATTCTATTGATGCCATACAATTAGAAAGGAACTTCAGCCAGATGTGCACCAATATAGAAAGGTATTCAGATTTTTTTGATGCCTACAAGGAGGCTTTGTATGATACGAACGATTGTGGTGCCCCAGTCAAAGAGCTATACCTAACTTCAGATTATGGAAGTGAGGGAATTGATATGACCCAATTCTACAGAAATTTCCGGTTAGATGATTTAGATGAGTTTTTAAATGATTTTGAGCAATACCAATATTACTATAGAAAATTTCAAGTAGCCTCTTCATTTTGGTTGCATAGGGTTAATTTTTCAGACAAGGGGCATGAAGCTATAAGAGGTGTGAAAGCTACCTTTGAAGAGCTGTTCTTGGTGAAAATTACTGCCAAAAACGACTTGAATTCCATGCTGGCGGATACCTTTGAATATGGGCTAATTTACCAGTCTTTCCAGCAAAAGGAAAGGGTGGATGCTTTGAGCTTGGCCATTAGCGATCCACAGGTGTATGAGAAGTTCAAGGCTCTTATGGCGCATGAGGCAGGAACGCTTGATCGCTTGTGGTTAGAGAATAAGGTAGACATGATCAGAAAATTACTGATGAATGAAGGGGTGGAATGGGGGATAAGTGATCAAGACGTGGAAGCTACCTTAGCCCTGGCTTTAGATGCTTTGAAGCAGTTGGATTCATGGTATGGTAAAATATCCATGAATTTTAATCAAAAGAAATATTCTGTTATCAAATCATTACTTGAGAAAAATGGTTTGCAAAATAGCAAAGATGACCTTTCCATCTTGGTACAAAGGCTTGAAAACAGGATGAATCTTAATCATCAATACGCTTTATTGAAACAGAAATCTTGGATAAAACTTCCCGAAAAACCTTTTACCATTGAGGCTTTTGAAGAGGTGTCGACTTTGCACGTTAAAGCGTTGGCTGCCAGGTTTATCATGAACGAACTTGGGGTACTGGCTTCTTATTTTTATAAACCCCAATTTACTTTCAATCATTTTCAGCATTTGCTGGAGGGGGTAAGTGTAATTAATGATTGGGTGGAGAATCATTTTTCTACATGGCGTGAATACCTCACCGAAATTCAAATCAAACACCTCTTGAGTGCAGAGGATGAAAAAGGGCTAAGGGAAATCCAGTCAAATCTTGACAAAGATGTAGATGAGTTGAGCCGTTTCGACAAGCTAAGGCACATCATGTCGGAGGAAGAGAAAAAAGTAATAGAGAAATTAATTGATGAATTTCCCGATCGAAATTATGATTCTCTGAAAGAAGTTTTTTATCCAGTTTGAAAGTGAGTTGGATCAGCCACTTAGAGGCCAAATACCCGGTCTTAAAAGAAATCTATGGTCCCCAAGTCAAGTCAAACATTACTGATTTTGAGAATTCTGTTGAAGAGAAATTAAAAATCGCACGTTTTATTATTGAGATGAGGTTAAGGGAAGGGGTTTGTTCCAATTTGGAATACAATCGGCTAAACAACCTTATTTCCTACAGAGAACTGGGGCATCAGGTAGGGAAAAAGCGACAAATTTGGTCTGTGAAGAAATTAATTGCTCACTATAAAGATGAAATATTTAGACTGATTCCTTGTTGGCTAGCATCTCCAGAGACAGCATCTGCGTTATTTCCTTTGACACAATTCTTTGATTTGGTAATTTTTGATGAAGCCAGCCAGTGTTATTTTGAAAGGGGCTTGCCTTTGATGTTGAGAGGGAAGCAAGTGGTTATTGCAGGAGATCGGCAGCAGCTTCAACCCTATGACCTGTATCAAACCAGGCTACAGGCTGAGGAAGAGGAAACAATGGAAGTGGAAATTGATGCCTTGTTGGAGATGGCAGCTCAGTATTTCCCCACCTATCATCTACAGACCCATTATAGAAGTGCCACTTTACCCTTAATAGATTTTTCCAATAGAAATTTCTATAATGGGAAGTTAAACATGTTGCCTGACAGAAAGGTTTTGAATAGTGGTGATCATGGATTGAAATTGATCAAAGTGGAAGGAGAATGGAAAGACCAAACCAATATTCAGGAGGCTGAAGAGGTAATGGCTCAGTTACAAAGTGCTCGGGCAATCTACCCTTCAGATAGCATTGGTATCATTACCTTCAATTATCATCAAATGATGCTAATTTCCAGTTTGATAGAAGAAGATGAAATATTGTCTCAAGATGAAAAGATTCGGGTAAAAAACATTGAAAATGTTCAAGGGGATGAGTTTGATCAGGTGATTTTCTCTGTAGGATATGCTAGAAATCCGGAAGGAAAATTCACGGCTAATTTTGGTCTCCTTTCAAGAAAGGGCGGTGAAAATAGGTTAAATGTAGCCATTACAAGAGCTAAAAAGCGAAATGTTCTTATTTCTAGTTTGAAGATGTCTGATTTTAAAGACCGGCATTTGAAAAATGCCGGTATCAGGTTATTAAAGGAGTACTTAGTGTTTGTAGATAAGGTGCAGCAAGGGACTGCAACCATGGCATTGAGACCTGATGCGCTAGGGTATGACAGAAATTGGTCTTTCAGAGACCGGTTGATAGGTAATTATGGGAGTCATGAGATTGTTGAAAACCCCTATTCTGCAGTGATGGATTTGGAGGTCAATGAAAATGGTAAAGCTGTGGCGGCTATTCTAACTGATGATCAGCGGTTTTTCTCCTCACAAACGGCCAAAGAGGCCTTCGTATATCACCCTCGACTGTTGTCTTCTAGAAACTGGAACATCGTTTTTTTATTTAGTCGCCAATATTGGCTAGATAAAGAAGACTTGTTACAAACCAAACTGGCCCAGGTAAAAAGCCAGTCTGGTGAAGGGTAGGAGCTTTTAGAAATTTATAGGAACCCCCGAATTTTTGTGTACGGGCTTAAAACTATGATTTGCTCACAATCATTACCTATGTGTTATGCCTTGGATCAATTGTTTGCGTTAATTTTCAAACCGACAGATTCGATTCCGGAGAGGGTGTCCTTCCGCATGTATTGTACAAAATGATAAGTTGATTTTGCCGGAACCATATTACCGGGAAGGGTGTCATACATTATCCTTCTATTTCCATAGCCCTGACCAAGGGGTTTTCCGGTTTTGGGATCAAACAATTGTATGTTGAGAAGAGTGTCTGAAAGGATTTTACGCGAACTATCCTTTAGGAAATAGCGAACATAGAGATTGTTGTATTCATATTTATCGTCATACCGCACGCTCAAAATAGAGCGAGTCCCAAGGTTTGTCTCTTGTGAGTCCATTTGGAAAGAAATGGTGTCCGTCACCACCCATTCATATTCTTCAAGATCTTGATAAGATTCATATATACGGCCATTGTTGCAAGCTACACTTGCCCATAAAATGAAAGCTAGCAAAGCAATGGCAAATATATTATTATTTTTCATCAGGCTTATTTCTGTTTTCTCCACCTCTAGGGCCTTTGTTTCGATTGGGTTTCCGTCTTTTATTTCTACTATTCCCTTGATTTTTTGGCGCTTTTGGATCGGTTTCTTTTGGAGGAGCTCCGTTTTTCCCTTGCGCATTTTGAGGATTGTTTGACCGTTTAGGTGGTCTTTTGTTTTTGTGATTTTGAGGTTTATCTTCAGGTTTATTTTGTCTTTTCTGAGGGGTTTCCTGTCCTTTATTTTGAGGATTTGATTTTCTGGATCTATTTTTCCTTTTCTTTTTGGGTCTTGAATTAGCAAATTTTTTATCCAATAATTCAAGGTCTTGATTGGTTTTATTGGTGTCAATTTCCCCATCAAAGGCCTGGTCTTGTTGAAGACTAAAGGGCGTAATTCCTTTTGCATTTTGCTCAATTATGACTTTCACCCTGTCACAATCAATTGAATGCCAATTGTTGTCATCATTGTAACTAAACCACATCAATCTGCGAAAGATGTCTGTCTTTTGAAGTTTGGCTTTTCCGGCTTGTGTTAGTAAGGGTTTTTCTATATTGGGAATGTCTTCCAAGGCACTCATATAACTTTCCAGCTCAAAGTTTAGGCAACATTTTAACCGCCCACACTGGCCCGATAGTTTACTGGGGTTCAAGGAAAGATTTTGGTACCTGGCAGCAGAAGTTGTGACACTCTTGAAATCATGAATCCAGGTTGAGCAACAAAGTTCTCTTCCGCATACGCCTACACCACCTAGCCTTCCGGCCTCCTGCCTAAGGCTAATTTGCCTCATTTCCACCCTGATTTTAAACTCTGATGCCAGAAGCTTTATCAGTTCACGGAAATCAACCCGGTCATCTGCGGAGTAGTAAAAGGTGGCTTTGGAATTGTCTGCTTGGTACTCAACATCAGACAGCTTCATGGAAAGCTTTATTTCATCGATTATCTGCTTTCCTCTGTATATGGTAGGTACTTCTCTGTTTTTTGCCTCTTGCCATTTCTCAAGATCCTTTGGGGTAGCTATCCGGTAGATGCTTAAGATATTGTCATCGTTTTTGATTTTTCTTTTTTGCATTTGGAGCCTAACCAGCTCTCCTTGCAAGGAAACATAGCCAATATGGTGGCCGTTTGGTACATCCACCACCACAGGGTCACCTGTGGTGAGTTGAAGGTGTCCTGAATTCCTATAATAATCTTTTCTGCCTCCTTTAAATTTTACTTCTACAATATCAAATTTGTCTACTTCCGGTATTCCCATATGGGATAACCAATCGAAAGCATTCATTTTATTACAATCGCTGGTGCCACAACTGCCATTGTTTTGGCAGCCACCAACAGCAGTAGCGTCGGTACTGCAGTTTGCGCATCCTGACATATTATATATATATTTTAGGGAGTTTCCTCCTCGTGAATATGGGGATTAATTACCTAATTTGAGGATGTCTTGTCCTATGTCTTTTCGGTAATTAGCTTTTTCCCATGTGATTTCGCTTACTCTATTGTAAGCATTCTCAATCGCCTTTTCCACGGTGTCTCCCAAACCGGTAATACCTAAAACTCGACCACCATTCGTGGTAATCTGCTCACTGGTATTGGTTTTGGTTCCTGCGTGAAAGGTAATGGCGTTTTTAATGTTTTTCTTTTCAAGCCCTGAGATTACCTTACCTTTTTCGTAGGCTTCCGGATATCCTCCTGCCACCATCACGACAGTTGCTGCCGTAGTTGGCGCAATACTAAGGTTATAATCTTTTAGGGTTTTGTTGGCAGTAGCATTTAATAATTCCAGAAAATCGCTTTCTATTCTTGGAAGCACTGCTTGGGTTTCAGGATCTCCCATTCTAACATTGTATTCAATGACATATGGTTCTCCTTCCATATTCATTAAACCAATGAATAGGAATCCTCTGAAATCTATTCCATCTTTCTTAAGGCCTGAAATGGTTGGCTTGACAATTCTTTCTTCCACCTTGGTCATGAATTCACTGTCCGCAAATGGTACAGGACTGATGGCTCCCATGCCTCCGGTGTTGGGGCCTGTGTCGCCTTCTCCAATCCTTTTATAGTCTTTGGCCTCAGGAAGTATTTTGTAGCTTTCACCATCTGTGGCAACAAAGACAGAGAGTTCTATTCCGGTAAGGAAAGTTTCTATAACGACCCTAGTGGAGGCTTCTCCAAATTTTTGGCCAATTAACATGTCCCTTAAGCTTTCCTCCGCCTCTTCATAACTGCTGCAAATCAATACACCTTTTCCGGCAGCAAGTCCATCTGCTTTAAGTACGATGGGAAGGGTTTGTTTTTTCAGATATTCAATGCCATCCTGTAAGGTGGAAGGGGTGAAAGTAGCGTAAGAAGCTGTAGGAATGTCATGGGATAACATGAAATTTTTAGAGAAATCTTTGCTTCCTTCAAGTCTTGCTCCTGATTTTCCCGGACCTACAATAGGAATATCCTTAACTTCAGGAACTTCAGCCATATAATCCCTTAAGCCTTTAACCAAAGGCTCCTCTGGTCCCACCACCAGTAGGTCAACCTTCTTTTCAATACAAAAGTCTTTAATGGCCTCAAAATCATTTACTCCTATGGATACATTATGTCCGAAGGCCGAAGAACCGGCATTACCTGGTGCTATCCATAAATTTTCGCATTTTTCACTTTGTTTAATTTTCCATGCAAAGGCATTCTCTCTGCCACCGCTCCCTATAAGCAATATGTTCATTTGGTATTTTCTTTTTTTAATTGGCGTGATCTGAAATAAATTTAATTCGGTATACCCGTACTTCTTCTTCAGCAAAGTCATCTTCTTCGAGCTCTGCCATGGCATCCTTAATATGGTCCGATTCCGCCGTCATAAAATAATCATGAAGGATGTCTTCTCTTTCATCATCCATGATGTTTTCTATATAATAATTGATATTTAATTTAGTTCCGCTGTAGATGATTTGCTCAATCTCATGTAATAATTCACCCATGCTGATGTTCAGGTTCATGGCGATTTCATCAAGATCAATTTTCCTGTCTATCTGTTGGATAATGGTGATTTTCACCTTGGACCTTGTCCCGGATGTTTTAACGACCACATCGGAAGCGGTAATGATTTCATTTTCTTCTACATATTTTTCAATAAGTCGGATAAAGGACCTTCCAAATTTAGTAACTTTCCCTGTGCCAACTCCATTTATTTGAGCCAATTCCTCCCTGGTTGTGGGGTAAACTGTTGCCATTTCCTCCAGAGAAGGGTCTTGAAAAATCACATATGGAGGTAAATTTTTAGCTTTTGCTACCTTTTTCCGTTCTAGTTTTAATAACTCATAAAGCTTTTCATCATAAGCCTTGCCTACATTACTCATTTCTTCTGAGGAGACATTTTCAGCCATTTCATCAAAATTGTGGTTTTTACTAATCACTACAGAGTATGGATTTTTTAGAAAATCCTCGCTTTTTTCGGAAAGTAAGATAATGCCATAGTTCTCTATGTCTTTTTCTAACAAACCAAAAATCATAGACTGCCTCAATACTGTCTTCCAGTGGGTTTCATCCTTGTCTTTGCCAATGCCAAAGGAAGGTAATTTGTCATGGCCATAGCTTAAAATATAATCGTTTTTCTCTCCTTTTAAAAGGCTAACGATATGGTCCATACTAAACCGTTGGTTGGTGTCTTTAACGGCATTGATGACTTTAATAATGTCTTCTTTTCCTTCAAAGGTTTCCTTTGTTTTCTTACAATTGTCACAAAAACCGCAATCCTTGGAAAGGGTTTCTCCAAAATAATGCAACAAAAACCTTCTTCTACATACAGAGCTCTCAGCGTAGGCTGCCATTTCTTGTAGCAAAACCCTTGCATTTTCTCTTTCGTTTACGGGTTTGTCCTTGTTGAACTTTTCTAGTTTAATGATGTCTTCATACCTGTAAAACATCAAACAATGGCCTTCAAGCCCATCTCTACCGGAACGCCCGGTTTCTTGATAATAGCCTTCCAATGATTTTGGAACATCATAATGAATCACGTACCTGACATCAGGTTTGTCAATTCCCATTCCAAATGCAATTGTGGCTACAATCACATCTACTTCCTCATTTAGGAAGTCATCTTGATTTTTCACCCTTACATGACCATCTAGTCCGGCATGATAGGGTGCGGCATTGATTCCATTTACTTTTAACAGTTCGGCTATTTCAGTAACCTTTTTTCTGCTCAAGCAATAGATAATCCCTGATTTCCCCTTTTGAGACTTTATGTATTTAATGATTTCTTTTTTCGTCTCACTTTTAACCTTAGGCCTTACCTCATAATAAAGGTTGGTTCTGTTAAAAGAGGATTTAAAAAGATCCGCCTCTTCCATCTGCAGATTTCGCTGAATGTCTTGCTGGACTTTGGGGGTGGCAGTGGCTGTTAAAGCAATCACCGGAAGGTTGTCTCCAATTTGAGCAATGATTGACTTTATCTTCCTGTATTCCGGCCTAAAATCATGTCCCCATTCCGAGATACAATGGGCTTCATCAATGGCCACAAAGCTGATGTCTGCACTTTTTAAGAATTTGACATTTTCTTCTTTGGTCAGGGATTCAGGGGCTACATACAGTAGTTTGGTTAGTCCTGCACTTACTTCACCTTTAACCCGATTTGATTCGGTCTTGCTAAGGGTTGAATTCAGAAAATGAGCATTGATGCCAAAACTATTCAATTGATCCACCTGATTTTTCATTAAGGCTATCAATGGAGAAATGACTATGGCTGTTCCCTTATTTGAAACAGCAGGCAATTGATAACAAAGTGACTTTCCTGCACCGGTTGGCATTATTACAAAGGTATTGTTGCCTTTGAGAATATTGTCCACTATCAACTGTTGGTTCCCTCTAAACTGATTGAAACCAAATATTTTTTTTAAATTATCTTTAACTGCGCTATCCACTACATTAATAGTTTAATGAGTTACTCCCTGTCAATTATTAATGTTTAAGGCAAAACTTTATTACCTTTATACAAATCTAACAATTAACAGCTGTAAAATTGAATTTACTAAAAAATATTAGAACCACGGCAATAAATGTGTTTCAAAACGAAGCCAATGCACTATTAAATTTAATACCTGAGATTGGTGATGAATTTGAGACTTGTGTTAAGGATGTTTTAAAGAGCAAAGGTAGGGTAGTTATTACAGGAATAGGTAAAAGTGCTATCGTTTCAAATAAAATTGTGGCAACGCTGAATTCTACAGGTACTCCTTCTTTATTTATGCATGCAGCAGATGCAATTCATGGGGATTTGGGTATGATTAAAAAAGAAGATTTTGTAATTTGTATTTCCAAAAGTGGAAATACCCCTGAAATCAAACTATTGGTTCCCATGCTTAAAACACTGGGAAGCAAGTTAATCGGACTAGTGGGCAATAAAGACAGCTATTTGGCCAAGCATTCTGATTATGTATTGTTTACTGGGATAGAGGAGGAAGCATGTCCCAATAATTTGGCGCCAACTACAAGCACTACCGTTCAAATGGCGATGGGCGATGCTTTGGCAATTTGCTTACTAACTGCTCGAGGTTTCACAGCGGAATCCTTTGCTCGGTTTCACCCGGGTGGCACATTAGGTAAGCAACTTTACCTAAAGGTAAAAGATGTAATAGATGCTAGCTTGTTGCCAATGGTAGAGGAGAGCGCATCCCTTAAGGAGGTTGTCTTGGAAATAAGTAGCAAGAGATTGGGGGCAACAGCCGTAGTGGATGCAGCCCAAAACCTAAGGGGTATCATTACTGATGGAGATTTGAGGAGAATGCTTCAAAATAATTTTGAAGTGTCTGAAATCAAGGCCGGAGATATAATGACCAAAAATCCAAAGACCATATTATTGGATGATTTTGCAGTAAAAGCAGTAGAGGTAATGAGAACTTTTAACATAACACAGCTAGTGGTGAAGGACAACTCATCTTTGGTTGGGTTTGTTCATATTCATGATTTGATGAAGGAAGGTATCGTATAGAAATGAAGAAAGAGGACAGGTACATTGTGATTTTGGCTGGTGGTTTGGGTATTAATTTTTGGCCTTCTAGTAGGCGCCAAAGGCCCAAACAATTTTTAGATCTATTGGGAACGGGTCGCACCTTGTTGCAAATGACTTACGACCGATATGTCAACCATTTTGAAAACTATCAATTCATTATTGTTACCAATAAAGAATACTTCACTTTGGTAAAAGATCAATTACCGGATATTCCCGAAGGGCAAATCCTGGTAGAGCCTATGCAACGAAATACAGCTGCATCTATAGCCTTAGCGAGCTATAAAATTCAAAAGCTTAATCCAAATGCTAAAGTTTTAATTAGCCCTTCCGATCAATTGATCTTTAATGAAAAGCTGTTTTTTGAAGCCATAGATAAGGCCATGGAAGGTGCCTCATCCTTGGGAAAGCTGATAACGATTGGAATAAAGCCCAATAGGCCGGATACAGATTTTGGTTACATCCAGTTTTTCCTGAAACCGGACAACCAGTAAAAAAGTCAAAACATTTTCTGAAAAACCCGATTTAGATTTGGCCATTACCTTTATCGAAAGCGGAGATTTTGTATGGAATACCGGGACTTTTGTTTGGAAAAACGAAAGCATCATTCAGGCCTTCGGTAAATACCTACCTGATATGGCTGAAGTATTTGAAGAAGGCGAAGTTTATTTTTGTACAGACAAAGAGGCTGAATTTCTAATAAAAGCTTATAGTTTTATTAGAAATATTTCCATTGATAATGGGATTTTTGAAAAATCGAATGAAGTGTTTGTAGTGCTGGGAGAGTTTGGCTGGACGGACCTTGGATCCTGGCAGAATTTATATGAAGTCAGTGAAAAAGACCAAGAGAACAATTCAGTTAAAGGCCAAGCAATGCTATACGAAACCAGTAATTGCTTCATCAGTGTGCCTCCCAGAAAACTGGTTGTGGTTCAAGGGCTTAAAGATTACCTTATTAGTGACAGTGAAGATGTATTATTGATATGTAAGCTAGATGCAAATAGCAAATACAAGGAATATATTTCCGATGCCAGAAAGATTGATGAAAGTTACACCTGACCTTAATTGATTAAACTCTTTTTTCAAAGGCTTCAACTGCATTTCTTACTGAACCATGTTCTTTAAGCATTGCTAAAGCTTCTTCTTCTTCAAGTCCTGTGGCTTCCATGATCATCAATGCCCCTCTTTGAACCAATTTTTTGTTGGACAGCTGCATGTCCACCATTTTATTGCCTTTTACCTTTCCAAGTTTAATCATCACACTGGTAGATATCATGTTAAGGGCAAGTTTTTGAGCAGTCCCGGATTTCATTCTAGTACTTCCAGTGACAAACTCAGGACCTACCACGATCTCTATCGGCATGGCCACTTCTTTGGCCAATGGGCTGCCTTCATTGCATGTTATGCAGCCTGTTAGTAAACCTTCCTTCATTGCATTTTTTACTCCACCTATTACATAAGGAGTTGTGCCGGATGCGGCTATACCGATAACGGTATCTTGAGCGTTGAAATCAAATGCCTGAATGTCTGCCCAAGCTTGCTCAGGATCATCTTCAGCATTTTCCACAGCTTTTCTTATAGCTGTATCACCTCCGGCTATAATGCCAATTACCAAATCATGAGGTACACCATAAGTTGGCGGGCACTCTGAAGCATCAAGGATTCCTAGTCGGCCACTTGTGCCTGCTCCAATATAAAATAAACGACCACCTTTTTCCATCCTCGGAACTATGGCTTCCACCAATTTTTGAATTTGAGGAATAGCCTTATTGACTGCATGTGGTACCGTCTGATCTTCTTTGTTCATATTGGTCAATAGTTCGTTGACCGACATTTTTTCAAGGTGATTGTAATAAGAGGCGCTTTCTGTGGTTCTCATATTTTTTTCTGATGGTAGAGTGTTAATCCGGCTATTGGAGTTTCGAGGATAGTATTAATTTGTATGTTAAGGTCGTGTCCAATTTGTCTTAGGACATCATTGTTATAATAGGCAATAGATCCGACAAAATTAACAGGTTTGCTTTGATAATCTTTGTACCTCATGACATGCCTTGAGAAGAAATCTTTGAAACCATTGTAGAACAGTCCATAACAATATGGGTCAGCCTTATGTTGGGCTATAAATTCACAAAAGCTTGCCATAAAGCGATTGGGAAATGGCCTTTTATAAACATTGTCTTGAATATCAATAATGGAAAGGTGGTATTTGTCAATAAAAGCTTCCCTGA
The DNA here is from genome assembly GCF_056867545.1 of Cyclobacterium sp. SOCE241. Taxonomy (NCBI): domain Bacteria; kingdom Pseudomonadati; phylum Bacteroidota; class Cytophagia; order Cytophagales; family Cyclobacteriaceae; genus Cyclobacterium; species Cyclobacterium sp. SOCE241. Next base: position 5,330,320 of record NZ_CP149779.1, read on the forward strand.
TAACAGTCGGCATGTCATCGTAAATAAAATCTTGTAGGAAGTGCTTTCCAATATAAGTTCCTCCACCTTCATCTCCTAATAGGTAACCGGGGAGGGCCTGCTGTCAGTTATTTTGTCTCCATCATAGTCACCACTATTTGAACCAGTTCCTAATATGCAGGCAATTCCTGCTTCATGACCACAGGTAGCCCTAGCGGAGGCCATAAGGTCATGGTCCACATATACCTTGGCATCTTTGTAAATGCTGTTGATGGCATTTTTTACAGTTTCTTTATTGGTCTCAGATGTGCAACCGGATCCATAAAAATAAACCTCGCGAATAATGTCTTTCCACGATAGGAGGTCAGGGGTTTGAAGCCCTAGTTCCATATCCTCTTTGGTCTGGTAATAGGGGTTGAACCCTACCGTTCTTGTTTGATGAACTTTATTATCATGTGTGATTACTCTCCAGTCCGTTTTGCTAGAGCCACTGTCTGCGATCAGAATCATTTATATTAAATAGCCAATTGGTTCAAATTTATCAAATACATTTTCATTATGTGGGGCATCTTCCAGTTCCTCTGTTAGGTCTTGCCCTGCCCAATGTTCATAATGTTTGCCATTTTTCCACAGTCTGGAATTCCCTACATCATATATTTTGCCTTTGTAAGCAATCCATATGTCAGGTTTGTCCTGTCCGTTTCTTAAGGCCAGTTGATTTTTAGAAATAGAAATCATATGCTTATTCTCTTGCAAATATAGGACTACCTAGGGTATATGCATGTAATATTAATAAAGTTTTAATTGGGCATTGACCCAGCGCTCAGGTATTTCACCTTTTTGGGCAGTTTGATAATCCTGATAGCTACAAGGAATAATGGTATCTCGATTGAATTTTTCTCCTTTGTTCCTTGGGATTTCCAACCACCATTTTCCACTTAGTTTGCTTTTATAAAAATGCAAGATGGATGGCTTGGAATCTAAGGAAACCGTGTATTTGATATAGTCACTACTTTTAAATGATAGGCTGTCTTTTCTCTGGTGAAACCCTTCGATAAAATACCAAATCATGGTGGCTATGATTGCGGCGGTTTTCTGTCTTGGGTCGTCCAAATCCACATGGTATCCATAGATTCCAATGGAACTTAACTTTTCATTGGTTCCCGCAAACCAGCATATTTGGCAGGCTTCTTCTGCACTTAAGCCAAAAGGCTGTGCTCCAATGGCTCCGGGGGCATCCGAGGAGTTGATGGAGCAAATGTCAAAGCTTAATAAATCTGCATTTCGAATCAGGGGTTCTGTTTCTTTAAAATTATCCCTTAACTGACCCAATCGGATATGGTCAAAGTAAAGCTTCTCTAAGGTAGTCACCAATTCTGGATCAGTCAAAAAACTTTGGTAGGCAAGATGGCAATAGTTAAACATATAATTGGGCTCATGTAAAACCACCTCTTGAGAGTGCATGTCCTGAGGATTGCCAGCATCTTCCATGTCCATTTTAGCATCAACTGTAAGTAAGCTGACAAGTTTTTTCATGTGTTGGTAGGCCTTGAACTGTCCTACATCTAAGTCATGACTTCCCCCGATAAAGATTGGCAAAACCTGCGTTTTTATCATTAATTCACCAATGGAACTTATCAGAGAGCGGGTTTCTTGTAAATTTTCACCGAGTTTGATATTCCCTAAATCTGCGAGACTGTAATTTCCTTGCCCCTTTTTGAGGGAATATAATTTTTTGCGAATGGCAGAGCTGCTAGCCAATGAATTATTCAAAGCATCATCCCCGGTGCCCCTGTATTCTTCAATGCCTATGATAGCGATTTGAATGCCTTCAAGGTCAGGAAATGTTTCATCATGACAATGAATGTGGTGAAAAAATGCATTGTGCCCATATTCTTCTTGTAGAATTTCGGAAGGGATAGGTTCGAAAAATGCCTGTAAATCCATCGTTTTCTTTTAGGGATTGAGTATAATATCAGAAATGTCAAAAGGTGGCCTGTAACTGTAAACCTCCAGTCGCGGCTTGGAATTAACACTTCAAAAGCCTGGTGTCTGTTCAAATATTCCTGTTAATCAATTGCCTTTGCCAACTGAAACTGTACTGAAAGGCTTATTTTGTAATACAGTATAAAATTATAGAAAAACGAGGCATAAAAAAGTCCCGTTAAACTTTAACGGGACCCTTTAGTTAATTTTTATCCTCCGAAATCATCGAATCTGATATTCTCTTTTGGAACACCCAAATCATCCAGCATCTTAAGTACTGCTGCATTCATCAAAGGAGGGCCACATAAGTAATATTCTATCTCATCCGGTTCGTCAATATCTTTAAGGTAGTTGTCATAAAGAACTTGGTGGATAAAGCCTACATAGCCATCACCCTCCTTGTCATCCATTGACTTTTTCACTTTCCAATTGTCCTCAGGTAGAGGTTCGGATAAGCCGATGTTGAAACTGAAATTTGGGAAATCTTTTTCAATACCTCTAAAGTGTGGGGTGTAGAACAATTCCTTTTTAGATCTACCTCCATACCAATAAGATACTTTTCTATTTGTTTTCTCCGTGTGGAAAAGATGGAAAAGGTGAGATCTTAATGGAGCCATACCGGCACCACCACCAATGTAAATCATTTCTCTTTGGGTAGGGTTGATATGGAATTCACCATAAGGTCCTGAAATGGTTACTTTATCACCCGGCACTCTTGAGAAAACATAAGATGAACATACACCTGGGTTAACATCCATCCATCTGTTATTGGCTCTATCCCAAGGTGGAGTAGCAATACGAATGGTTAGCATCACGATGTTTCCTTCTGCAGGGTGGTTGGCCATGGAGTAAGCTCTAAAAAGAGGCTCGTCATTTTTCATGGTAAGATCCCATAAACCAAACTTATCCCAATCACTTTGATAAACATCATTCGGGTGTTCTAGCTCAGGGTGCGGAGTAATATCCATACCCTTAAAAGATACCGTAATGGCAGGAACATCTATTTGAATATAACCTCCCGGTTCAAAGTCCAAGGTTTCACCTTCAGGAAGTTTTACTTTAAATTCTTTAATAAAAGTAGAAACGTTGTAATTAGAAATTACTTCACATTCCCATTTCTTAATACCGAAGATTTCTTCCGGAATCCGGATCTTCATGTCATTTTTTACCTTTACCTGGCAAGAAAGTCTAACCTGGTTTTGTTTTTCTGCTCTGCTAAGGTGCCCTTCTTCTGTAGGAAGTACTTCACCTCCACCTTCTTCAATGGTACACTTGCACATGGCACAAGTACCCCCACCTCCACATGCTGAAGGAAGAAAGATTTTTTTGCCACTTAAAGTGTTTAGCAGGGTGGATCCGGCAGATGCAATTAAAGGATTTTTTCATCCCCGTTAATTATAATTTTTACATCTCCTGACGACACCAATTTTGACTGGGCAAAAGAAGAACAAACACCAGTAGCAGAATAATAATGGTAAATGCTACTATCGAAGTAATGATTACTGAACTCATTTAATAAATTTTTATCTTTATCAGTATGTTTAACTGGTTTTGAATCGTACAAATATATTTATATTTCCCCAAAACCATCACAATCTTGGGATAAATTAATCCCAAGATTTAATATAATAACCTTCTACTGTCGAAGAAGGTTTAGCAAGGTGTAAATTCTGTTTTTCAACTGTCTTCTGTCGATGATAAAGTCTAAGAACCCGTGTTCCAAAACAAATTCTGAACTTTGAAATCCTTTAGGTAAATCTTTGCCAATGGTTTCTCGGATTACTCTAGGACCAGCAAATCCGATGAGTGCTCCCGGTTCGGCAATATTGAAGTCCCCCAACATAGCAAATGAAGCCGTTACTCCTCCAGTGGTGGGGTCTGTCATTAGAGAGATATAAGGTATTCCTGCTTCATCCAAAAGTGCAAGCTTTGCAGAAGTTTTAGCCATTTGCATCAGACTAAAACCGGCTTCCATCATTCTGGCCCCTCCTGATTTTGAAATCATCAAAAAAGGTACCTTGTGCTTCAAGGAGTAATCAATTGCTCGGGCAATTTTTTCTCCTACCACAGAACCCATAGACCCACCAATAAATTTGAAGTCCATACAAGTAATGACAATATCCAAACCATTCAATTTCCCAACGCCTGTTCTGGCCGCATCCTTTAAATTGGTTTTTGCAATAGTGTCTTTAATTCGGGTAGGATAGGGTTTGCTATCTACGAAATTTAAAGGGTCACCTGATATCATCTCCTTGTCCAATTCTGTGAATTTGTTATCATCAAAAAGGATCTCGAAGTATTCCTTGGAACCGATTTTTACATGATAATCGTCATCCGGGCAAACATAGGAATTGTTTTTTAACTCTCGGGTGTGAATGATATTTCCCTTAGGGGTTTTATACCATAATCCGTCCGGGGTGTCTTTTTCTCCTCTGTTGAGGTTTTAATGCCGGCATCTTTTCTTTTAAACCAAGCCATAAAGTTTTGTTTAAATTATCCCAAACCACATTGGGAGTCCAAATTTATAGGTAATATCTGTTAAATAAAACCAAAATCTACTTTCTCGAAAAGTTTAACCATTTCAATTCTTAATTTCAGTAGTTTCTTTTTCCAACAAAACCCTCGTTTTGGGCAGTGTTTCAGGATGATTTTTTTGTAGAAATTCGAGAAGCTTTTCCCTAACTAAACACCTGAGATCAAAGGCCGTGGGGCTGTCTTTTGCACTCATAAGACACCTTAATTCGATGGTTTTTTCTGTCCAGTCAGTGACTTGTAATACTTGAACCTTCTTGTCCCATAAAGGGGTGGCATCTAAAATCTCTTTTAATTGCACCTTTAATTCACCTACATTCACCGTTGGGTCAACGTATAAAAACACCGTACCCCATATCGCTGCGGTGGTTCTGGTCCAATTTTGGAATGGTTTCTCTATAAAATAGTTGATGGGTAATACCAATCGTCTCTGATCCCATATTTGGACGACCACATAAGTGAGGTTTATTTCTTCTATTTTACCCCACTCTCCTTCCACGACCACTACATCATCAATCCTTATTGGCTGGGTAAATGCAATCTGAAATCCTGCCAATAAGTTGGCAATTGATTTTTGTGCCGCAAAACCTATGATGATACCCATTATTCCTGCTGAAGTAAGTAATCCTGTGCCAATCCTTCTGGCAGAATCAAAATTCATTAATATTGAAGCAAAGGCTATCACCACCACTGCGATAATAAAGATCTTTCTGATGAATGCAACCTGGGTTACAAGCCTTCTTTCACGAAGATTGTCCTCCTTGTCGAAAGTGTATTTTTCCAAAAAATATACCGCAAAACATTGGATAATTCTATTATGATCCAAGTAAATAGGATAATGGACAATACGATAAACACCCTTTCTTGTGTAATATTTAAGGAAGGCGGGGGAGGTAGAAAAATCCAATGAGCGGATAAATGGCTAAAAACACCCCCATTTCAGTGCTTGTGAAAACTTATTCATGGATTGCTTCCCTTTCCGAGTGCTAGGCTTGTGAAAAAGTCTTAATAATTTCGGAAAAACCAATTCCATGAAGAAATGGCTAAAAATCAATAATCCTAAGCAAGCACCTAGAAAAAGGAGGGTCGGCTTGTTAAACATTTTAAGAGAGGATTAATTTGGAAAATCGTAATAATGGGAATAACAATGTGTCTTTTCTATCTGCCATTGGTACTAAATAATTTTTAAATTAGGGTTTATTTCCGATGAAATCAATTTTCTAATTAACTTTGAGGCTTGAATAATAAATCCAAATCATGCAACTGACGTACCTTTTTCTTTTTTCCGCAATTATTTTAATAATAGCGTATTTCACCTATGGAAAATTTGTCTTTAAAAAGTTTAAAATAAATAATAATAATCTTGCTCCTTCTCATCGATTGAAAGATGGTGTAGATTACGTCCCTAGCAAACCTATTGTAGTTCTAGGCCATCATTTTGCATCTATTGCCGGTGCCGGGCCAATTGTGGGTCCTATCATTGCCGTAGCATTTGGCTGGGTGCCCGCCGTAATATGGATTCTGATCGGTGGGATATTTTTGGTGCCGTTCATGACCTTGGCAGTATGGTGGCATCCCTTAGGAATGATGGAAAATCAATTGGGGTGATCATTCAAAATAATATTGGAAAAAAGGAAAAAGACTTTTTATCTTGTTTAGTTTTTCAACTTTGATTTTAATCATTGCTGTTTTCGCGGATATCATTGCCAAAACATTTATCAATAACCCGGGAGTTGCTTCGGCTTCTATTTTATTTATTTTGCTTGCTGTGGTTTTTGGCTTTGTTACCAAGATGACCGAAAATAAAAAATCTGCTTTCCTAGTGGCTTCTATCGTAGGAGTAATAGTAATGTATTATTTTGTTTACTTAGGTATGCAGGTACCCTTTGAACTTAATTACCAAGTCTGGATTTATATATTGTTAATTTATGCCTTTATTGCATCAGTTACTCCTGTATCCATGTTGTTGCAACCAAGGGATTACCTGAATAGCTTTTTGTTGTATGGGTTGATTCTTGCTGCGATTGTTGGTGTGGTGATTGCCAATCCTACCATAGTAATGGATACGGAAGTACATATAAATAGTGAAAATCTAGGTTACTTATTTCCGGTGCTGTTTGTCACCATAGCTTGTGGTGCGATTAGCGGTTTCCATTCATTGGTTGCTTCAGGGACAACTTCCAAGCAATTAGATAAAGAGAGCGATGCCAAGGTCGTTGGGTATGGGGGAATGTTAATAGAGTCCTTTTTGGCTATCATTTCCGTAGGTGCAGTAATTGTATTAAACCGCTCAGATTATATGTCAAGATTAGGTGAAGAGGGTCCGGTCCCCCTGTTCGCAGATGGGCTTGGTGCGATCATTTCCTCTTTGGGTATTTCGGAGTCCTTTGCTATAGGCTTTGTGGCACTGACAGTTTCAGCTTTTGCACTTACCACTTTAGATACCTGTACAAGGCTGGCAAGGTTTACCCTTCAAGAATACTTTGAAGATGTGGAACAGCCGATTGGTAAAAAGTTATCACAAAATAGATACCTCTCAACTGGCGTGGTTGTCATATTGTCTGTACTATTGCTGGGGAGTGGTGGATTCACCACTTTATGGCCAATTTTTGGTTCGGCCAATCAACTTTTGGCAGCCCTCGCATTATTGACGATTTCTGTTTGGTTGATCAAAAAGGATATCAACCCCACCTTTGTGACCATTCCCATGTTCTTTATGTTTACCGTCACCTTGACTTCCTTGGGTTTATTTGCTTGGCAAAACTTTCAGAAAGATGCTTATGTGTTATCAATCATTGCAGCCATTTTATTCGTTCTTTCCTTTGCCTTGATCTTTCTTGCCCGAAAAAGTCTGGTTAAAGAGGTTAATTCCAAAGAATTGGTAAATTAAAAAAAGCAACTTCGGTAGGCCATTGAGTCAATCCTACCGGAGTTGCTTATCGCAATAGTTGGCTGAAAATTTTTTAGAATAAATTTATTCCGAGAGAAAGCATGATTTGATTTTGCCTTTGGTCAGTAGGGATTTCTCCAAAATTATTTACAGAATTGGTCAGGGCACCTTCATATTTCAAATCCAATAATAGGTTCCCAATATCCAAGCCTATGCCTGCTTGGTATCCAAATGTAAAATCCTCTGTTGGGGGAATAATGCTTTGGGTAGAAGAACCATCACTGGCTTTTACTTTTCCATCAAGCATATAACTGGCTACAGGCCCTGCCTGAATTCGGAAGGTATTGCCTAATTTCACCCCAACCATTAAAGGCACATCCAGCCTGTCAAAGTCGGAATCGTATTTAAAGGTATTGTTTTGAAAGGAGCCTCCGGTATTGGTATAGAGAACTTCCGGTTGCAAATAAATGACAGGAAGATTTATTCTAGCAAAAACTCCCACATGGTAGCCCATCTGAGAATCTTCTCCTTTAAACCCGTCGGAAACTTGAACATCACCTTGTGAAAGGCCAATCTTAGGACCTACAGACAAAATCTGAGCATTAAGCTGTGTAATGCCTAATCCTGTAAAGAATAGAATAATTAATACTTTTTTCATTAGTTTGGCTTTAAATTAAATAATAGTGCTTTCATTTGACCCGAACCATGCAATGAGGACATTATTATATTGAGTGGCCATAGGTCTATTTTAGGCAGTAATCCGTTAAAAAATGAGCTGCTAGGATAGGCTATAAACCCCAAAATGATAAAACCTTGTTTAGTAATACAAGCCCAAACAAAAGGTCTATCAATTGGTGATTCTGAACTCAAATAATTTGTCCATTGCTTAATTTTGGGTTCAATAAATTAATAACCAATTCTGTGCCGAATTAGTATAGGTTGGGTAAATTAATTTTAACAAATTTTAAGAATTGTGCTTGCTAAAAATTAATCCTTATTTAAGGATAATAACAACTGCATTTTATACGTTATTTTATTCGGTCTATTTTTCAAATAGCTGATTAGTAGTAAATTGTGTGGTTTTTGAATTCGTCTATGAGAAATTTTACTTTTAATTCCATTTGTTTCCTTTGCTTGACTTTCAGTTTTTATTCATGTATAGAGGATACGGATGGTGTCAATGAAGAACTGTACATGGGGGTATCTGCCGCAAGGTGGGATGTAGGGAAGTCTGCCAACTTTTTGTTGGCAGCAGATCAGTTTCCGGCTTTGGAACTGGAATTGGTTTATATGGAAGGGTATGAGCCTTCGGATAAAATGCTTGAATCGCTTGTTGAATTTTTAGAGAAATATACATTCAAGCCTGAAGGTATTCACTTGTTGTTAAAAGAAATTCCTGCTATGAATAAGGAGACTTATACTACAGAGGAAATTGCGACAATCGAAAATGATTACCGTGAAAGTTACAACGAGGGGAATACGATATCAGTATTTCTTTTGGTGGTGGATGGTGATTTTGAGAAAAATGAGGAGGATTCATTTACCATAGGTGCTGCCTATAGAAATACAAGTCTGGTGCTATTTGGAAGTCAAATTGAAAAAAATTCAGGGGGATAAGAAGGCCCAGTAAAAGCAATCTGGAAACTACCGTTGTTTTACATGAGATGGGACATTTGTTGGGCTTGGTAAATGTTGGCAGTGAAATGGTGGAACCACATGAGGATGAAGGGTACGATCATCACTGCGACAATGAAGACTGTCTCATGTATTGGGCTATTGAGACGAATAGCTTTTTAATTATATGCAAGATGCCGTTCCTTCACTTGACAGCAATTGTGAGCAAGATCTCAGGGCAAATGGTGGTAAATAAACGCTTTGTAAAGGCTTAGTGATTAGCTGCTTATAAAATTAGGTTTGCTTTGCTTTTTAAAGATGTAGCTTAATTACAAGTGAATAATAAGACAGCGTTTTAGGTAGGGTTTAATCTTTTACTTCCTCATAGTCAATATAGTCTCCTCCGGAAATAGTGCTGGAAGAACCGTTTTTACCATTCTTTGGTATAAAATCTACATTCACATTGCCATCTTTGGGTTTGTTTCTTTTTCTTGTCTCTTCTCTTTGAGCCTCCTTTACCTGATCTGCAAATTTTTTCAGTTTACTGTTCAGGAAAAATTTAAATAAGCTTGAGAAAACCCCATCCTAAGGCGATAAAGAAAATTATTATTTTTAAAATCATGATTAACAATTTTGAAAGCTCACTAATTCTGTTCAAACACAACAAAGTGCTTAATCCATTAACGGAAAATCACCACTTAGCATTCAATATTAATGGAAAAAAATACAAAAACCAATCTAAACTGTTGTAAAGGAGATGGAATAAAGATACCCGACTTGAAATTCAAGCCGGGTAAGTTTTTGATTTAGGTCTTTTATCTACTCAAATAAAGGTTTCTTTCTGCAAATATTTTTAGAAAATAATCGTCCATCAAATCATCTATAAAATAGATGGCCTCACCTGTAGATTTCATTTCAGGCCCCAATTCCTTATTTACATTCGGGAATTTGTGGAAAGAGAAAACAGGCTCTTTGATTGCATAACCTTTTTTCACTGGAGCGAAATTAAAGTCAGTGACTTTCTTCTCACCTAACATCACTTTGGTCGCATAATTTACGTAAGGCTCTTGGTAGGCTTTACATATAAAAGGTACCGTACGGGATGCTCTAGGGTTGGCTTCAATCACATACACCTTGTCATCTTTAATGGCAAACTGAATGTTTATCAATCCCTTTGTTTCTAGGGCCACTGCTATCTTCTCAGTGATTGTTTCGATTTGTCGAATCACCAGGTCTCCAAGATTATAGGGTGGCAATACTGCATAAGAATCTCCTGAGTGAATACCCGCAGGTTCTATATGTTGCATGATACCAATGATATAAACATTTTCTCCATCACAAATGGCATCTGCTTCTGCTTCAATGGCACCTTCGAGGAAGTGGTCAAGCAATATTTCATTGTTTGGAATGTCGCGAAGAACGGTTACTACATGCTCTTCGAGTTCCTTTTCATTGATAACAATTTTCATTCCCTGTCCACCCAAGACATAAGATGGTCTTACCAATAACGGAAAGCCGATGGTTTTGCAAAGTTCAAGGGCTTCGTCTGTACTATGTACAGTTCCAAATTCAGGATAAGGGACGTTGTTTTCTTTCAAAAGCTGGGAGAACCTGCCTCTGTCTTCTGCGAGGTCTAGTGCTCTGTAACTAGTGCCGAGAATTGGAATATTGTATTTGTCCATTTTCTCTGCGAGTTTAAGTGCAGTTTGTCCTCCAAGTTGAACGATCACTCCCGCAGGTTTTTCATGCAGGATGATTTCATAGATATGTTCCCAGAATACAGGTTCAAAATACAATTTATCCGCAATGTCAAAATCTGTAGAAACTGTTTCAGGGTTACAATTGATCATGATGGTTTCATAGCCACATTCCTTAGCAGCCAAGACCCCATGGACACAAGAGTAATCAAACTCAATTCCCTGACCAACCCTGTTGGGCCCGGATCCAAGGACCACTATTTTTTTCTTTCAGAAACAATGGATTCGTTTTCATCTCCAAAGGAGGAGTAAAAATAAGGGGTTTGTGCTTCAAATTCTGCTGCACAGGTGTCTACGAGTTTAAACACTCGTTTGATTCCCATTTCATCTCTTCTCTTATTGAAAACTTCGCTTTCCAAGCATCCCAATAAGTGGGCAATTTGTCGGTCGGCATAGCCTTTATGTTTGGCCGTTTGCATGAGTTCTTTACTGATGCTCTCCAGCGTTTCTTTGGCAAGGGTGTTGTCCAGGTGTACCAATTCCTCGATCTGCTTCAAAAACCATTTGTCAATTTTTGTCAGATCTTGAATGGTTCTGAATGAAATGCCTAATTTGAATGCATCATAAATATGGAAAAGTCTGTTCCAACTTGGGTTGGCCAAGCTGTACAGAATTTCTTCTTGATTTCTAAGCTCTTTGCCATCAGCACCAAGGCCATTTCGCTTGATCTCTAAAGATTGACAGGCTTTTTGCAAAGCCTCTTGGAAGTTTCTGCCTATACCCATAACTTCCCCAACAGCTTTCATGGAAAGTCCTAGTTTTCTGTCAGAGCCTTTGAATTTGTCAAAATTCCATCTAGGTATTTTGACAATAACATAATCAATGGCAGGCTCAAAGAAGGCCGACGTACTGCCTGTAATGGAATTCTTTAATTCATCTAGATTGTAGCCTACAGCTAGCTTTGCTGCTACTTTGGCAATAGGATAACCTGTAGCTTTGGAGGCCAGGGCAGATGATCTTGATACCCTTGGATTGATTTCTATACCTATGATGGTTTGGTTGTCAGGGCTTACAGAGAACTGTACGTTACATCCCCCGGCAAAATTACCGATGCCATTCATCATGCGGATGGCCATGTTTCTCATTTTTTGAAAAACAGGATCAGGCAAAGTCATGGCAGGTGCCACAGTGATGGAGTCACCGGTGTGGACGCCCATTGGGTCAAAGTTCTCTATGGAACAAATGACCACCATATTACCAAGATTATCTCTGAGAACTTCTAATTCGTACTCTTTCCATCCAAGAATACTTTGTTCAATCAACACTTCATGTGTAGGTGAGGCTTGAAGTCCTGCACTTAATGCTTTTTCAAAATTTTCAGGGCTATCTACAAATCCACCGCCTGACCCACCAAGGGTGTAGGATGGTCTAATTACCAGTGGAAACCCAATTTCTTGTGCGATTTCTTTGCCCTGTAAAAAAGAAGTAGCCGTACGTCCGACGCACACACCAACTCCCAACTCTTCCAGTAAAACCTTAAATTTTTCTCGGTTTTCAGCTGTTTCTATGGCATCAATGTCCACACCTATCATGCGGGTGTTGAACTTTTCCCATATCCCCGCTTTGTCGCAATCAATGGCCAAGTTAAGTGCGGTTTGCCCTCCCATGGTGGGAAGTACACAGTCAATGTCCGGATGCTCTGTTAAAATCTTTACAATTGATTTTTTCTCAAGTGGCAAAAGGTATACATTGTCTGCAGTCACCGGATCGGTCATAATGGTTGCAGGATTGGAATTGATAAGGGTAACTTTAATTCCTTCCTCCCTCAATGATCGGGAAGCTTGAGATCCTGCATAATCAAATTCACAAGCCTGCCCGATTACAATAGGGCCGCTTCCGATTATAAGTACATGTTTGATGCTACTGTCTTTTGGCATGCTTGATGATTTTTGAAATAGTTTACTATTGGCTAAATTGGGGCAAAATTAATCAAATTTATTGAACATCCACATGAATTCTTGTTTTTACGCAGTTCAATTCACAACTAATATTTTTTGCTTGTACCCAATAGAAGCAATCGCCTTAATGTGGCTTTTCAATACTTCCGCCAAATCAAGCGTTTATTATTAATTATTAATTATCAAATGTTAATTAACAATTACCACATTAACCATTAACAATTATTGAATTAACCATTACCCCATTTACCAATTAACAATTATTCAATTAACAATTAACCATTAATCATTTAACCAAGTGTTTAGGCGAACCATTAAGGTGCTTTCTCATAGCTTTTTGTAGCGTTTACACCGTTGCTTACGTCTTAAAGGAATAAGACGAAAGGATTAGGGAATTAAAAATAAAAACTAAATGTTTAAATGTGTTTTTAATCCTTTCTTTTTTGCTTGGATGAGGTAGCAATTAAAACTTGATTATAATGAAGAAAGTAGTAGTTTTTAAAAATAGATGGATGGTTTTGGTAGGCATGGTTTTTCTTTTACCGGTTCTCGGCGGATGCCGAGATAACGATGAACCACCTGTTTTTCAGGCCGAAGGGTACATCATTGGCTACCATCCTTGCGTTGGCGATGCTACAGTAATGACAAGTAAAGGAGAGGGCAAAGGATACCTGGTGGCTACCATAGGTGCCAACCCCGATACCCTGATGCTGTTTGGGGTACCAACCGACATGTTTGATGTTCCACTGGAATGGCACAGTTCTTTGCCAGAAGAGAGTCGTGAAATGTTCAAAATGAAATTTTCCTATCAGATATCGGAGGAAAACATCGGTTCACGATACCATTGTATTGGTTATTTTCCAGGGCATATATTGCGCTATCTGGATCCAGAATATATAGTCTTGAAGGCAGAAAAAATATAATCATAAAACAATAATCTAAAATGAAAATGAAGCGTTTTGTCATACCCGTCCTGTTTTTGTTTTTTGTTCTTGGGATCATTTTCCCTACTTAATAAAGAACAAAAATATTACTATGCCTTTGAAGAAAAAATCCCGCTTTACACCGTTGAAAACCACTATGTACTCAGGTATGATACAATACCGGCAAAAGAGCCGGAATCATTAAAACTTAAAGGAATGTCTCCTGAAATTTCCCTTTTTTGGAAGGATGAAAAGACTGCTATTGTGGATTTAACCAATAAAGGTGCGTCAGTTGACATAATCGACTATCTTAAGGGTTTTGAAAACTTGTATTCCATCCAACCTTTGTTTAAACTTAAAGAAGGTTTGGAAATGCCTGTTACGGATGAATTGGTAATAGGATTTTCACAAATCAAGGAGGAAGAGATCAGAGATTTACACAAACTTTTAGAGGTGACAATATTGGAAACCAATAGCGTGTTCCAGCATTTGAGAGTACCCAGAGGAGCTGATGCTCTCAAAATTGCTAACCAGTACCAGAAAGCGGATTGGTGGAATTTGCACATCCGAATTTCCTCCTATTTGCAGAGCCTTTTCAGGGTGTACCTAATGAACCTTACTTTAATAACCAGTTTTATCTTCGCAATACTGGTCAGGTTTTTAATCCTGTAGAAAACCATGCGGGGTAAGCATAGCACTTACCGAAACTCCTTTTGTTCCCGGCATTACAAATGCCTCGTTTGCGTAAACAATCAGACACCTGGGATGTAGTTGTAAACAACACCCAGTTCGGGGTAAAACGCAAAGCAAACAAGTCCCTTCAAACCATACCCTATCAGGCGAATTTGAAAGGTATAAAAGCTCAGTACAGGGTGAAGCATGCCAATCTCCCTCCTAATAATTAACAATTAACAATTATTCAATTAACCATTATGTCCCCCTTATGAAAGCGATAATACCTGAAATCGGGTGTCTTTTACCGTTGCTTCCTATTTGATGAGGATGATATTTCAACTATTTTTGGGATAAATCCGAACAATACAATAGACTATTTGAATACATGGCAAAACCGATTCAAAATAAATCGCTATTTGGAGATTTTCTTGAGGGTTTCCCTGCTTATTACGATTCCTGTGGTATAGACCGGGTTTAAATTTTATAAAGTAAACAGCTTATTGGTAAAAGAAAGCGTTATGAGAAATGTTAAAACCGGAGACTATGGTGCAGCAGTAGCAAAAATTGATGCCGCCAACGCAGAAGATCCAAACCTTGAAGAAGTAAAAGGAGAGAAAGTACCCAAAGAACTGTTGTATGGGAAGCGGATGGCCGACATGATGGAAGAAACTTACCCGGAAGCAAATGAAGTATTAAAGCTAGCTGCGAGAAGTCAGCATATTCGGCGTTGGGAAATTCCAAGGGATTCCTATCCTATGGACCGAAAAGGCTATTTGCTATGGAGAACCAACCTCAAGGGGTTTCATGCCAATCTTGCCAAGGAAATCTTGGAAAGCAGCGGTTATGACGCTTCCGCATTACAAAAAATTGATGATTTAATTAATAAACGCAGATTGAAATCAGACCCTGAGACGCAGGCGCTGGAGGATGTGGTATGTCTGGTGTTTTTAAAATACTATTTTGATGACTTCATTGCGAAGCACGAAAATGAGGAAGAAAAACTCATTGACATCCTACAGAAAACCTGGAAAAAGATGTCTCCAAAAGGCCATGAAAAAGCCTTGTCTTTAAACCACTCAGAGCGAGCATTGGCTTTGATTAACAAGGCTTTGGCTTAGGCTTTATTTGTATTTTGCTGTTTTATAAACTTTTACATCTTTAGCGATAGCAGAAAGTATGGCTTCTTTACTCATGGTTGGGTGCTTGTGGCCATGCTCAGCTCCCCTAAGTCGTATTCACAATGTAGGATTTTAGGAAGACTGCCCATGAATCCTGGGTGCTCTTGTAAAAGTTCGAATTTCACATTTCCTTCTCCATAGGGAACATTGATAGGCCTGTCACCTTTGTCATCAACATTCCCCCAGACATAATCCTTTAGATCAAAACTTCTTATTTGATCACTGATCATGTGGAAAACATTTTCATATGATTGATAGCCTTCTACAGAGGCATGACGCAAATCAAACTGCACCCCTATATGATCAGGGTTGATATCTTTCAATAAATGGTAAATTTCCCAAACAGAACCTCCAATACGCCTTCCGGCATGGTTCTGATAATGGCCCGTTACCCCATGTTTCTCGTGCAACTCAGCCAATTGCTTCATGGAAGCATTGAGGGATTTTAATTCCTTGATGATATTTTTGGTGGTAAATGGAAGATAGCCCATGCGGTAATCGGTGATTCCTTCGCCGGAAATGGTCCTAAGGAATTCATCCATATCAGCCATTTGATTGAGGTTCATTTCAGTGGTTAGTACCGGCCGCTTTAAGCCCAAAGTTTCACTCTTTCTGACAATTATGGGCAGCTTTTGCTTTATTTCACCCGTATTAAAAAAACCATTTTTCCTTACAGGTAAATCAACTCCGTCAAAGCCTAAAGATTTGACCGTTTCAGGCACCTGCTCCAAAGGAAGCCATTGAAGGGCTTTTGTGAATAGGTAAAAAGGTGATGGAGCTGCTGCTTTCTTTGAGTCCGGCAATAGATTTTTTAAAAAGCCTAGTTGAGGAGTTAATATACCTGTTCCTGCTACAGTCATTATTTTCTTTACGGAAGATCTTCTGTTCATTTGGGGCTTATTTGAATGTGTGATTATTTAGACAAGGTACTATTTTGCCCTCATTGTATCAATAATTTTTTCTTTAACTTATGGCTTTTTAAAATCATGGATCATTTCTAAAGCAGGAGAAAGGCTCATGCCACCGGGATTTAGCCCCGGCTCACCTTCAGGTATTGATAAATTCAATGCTTCAAAATACTTTTCCCACACAGGGAATACTTGACCTGTGTCAGGATCCTTAAAGGTCATGGGTGGGGTTGCAAAAATCGGTTCGCCTCCATTTGCCTCCTTAAAAGAAAAATGGATCAACTCTGAACAATAATAGGCATCATTTGCCAGATCAAAGGCATTGTCATAAGGCTTTCCGATCAGGGTTTTTCCATATCGAATGGCTTCCGGGATTAGCTGCTGGTATTCGGGCTTCAACCGACCAATATGTACCTTTGGGACTTCCTTGGCATTGGTGTGACGGTATAAAAATTCTTTTAAAGGGGTGACTATAACCCCCTGGCTGTTGGCTTCCAGGACCTTCCACTCACCTTTAGTGCCGATCAAAATCCCATTGTGAGAAAAGGAGTGCCCTTCATACCCGGAGGTCACTTTTTTGATAGCTTCACAAAAATCACCACAATCTCCATTTTGAAATAAAATATCCCCTTCTTTCCAATCTTCCCATGGTTCTTGACCAAATGCGCTTAAAAAACAGAAGTGAAAGAGGATTAGTAGTCCTGTTCTTAGTTTTTTGATTTTCATACCAGCATGAAAAAGAGCAAGGATACGGCCAAAATTAAGGTCATCTTTTTGGCTTTTTCTTTTGTGGAGCACTTATTTTTTTCTGCGAAGGACCAGCACAGCAAGGCTTAAGCCCAGCAACTGCAGGCCTATGGCCAGGCCGGCAAACCAGCCCGCGTAAGCAATGGTAGGCTGTAACAATGCCTTAACCACCAAGGGTGTCAATCCAAAAAGTATGCCCGCCATTCCGGACTGGAAGGACAGTTTTAACAAGTCTTCAGCTCCTTTTTGATTTAAGTTCATTGTTTTTTCTTTTCCTGTCCTCAAAATAGTTGGCCAATTCTTCTCTGCTCTTCGTGTTTAAGGTCATCGCTTTGGTCAATCCTCCTTTTCTACCGACAATAACGCCAAATTTCATATGGGCTACACCGGCTTTTTCATGCGCATCCGGGTTGATAGAGAGAAGCACTCCTTTGTCCATGGCATACCTGACCCATCGCCAATCAAGGTCTAATCTCCATGGGTTGGCATTAATTTCTATGACCACATCATGCACTGCACAGGCATCAATAACCGCACGATGATCGATGGGGTAACCCTCTCTTCGTAATAGAAGCCTACCTGTGGGGTGACCTAAAATCGTGGTAAAGGGGTTTTCAATGGCTTTGAGTAAGCGTGCAGTAGCCTTGTTGATATCCATACTCAAGCCGGAATGAACAGAAGCCACCACATAATCAAACGTGGCCAATACCTCATCTGAATAATCCAGGCTCCCGTCTGTGAGGATGTCGCTTTCTATTCCCTTAAAAACGCGAAAAGGTTTCAATGATTCATTGATACTATCAATTTCTTGGTGTTGCTTGTAAATGCGGTCTTCATCCAGTCCATTGGCATAAAAAGCTGAGCGACTATGATCAGCAATGCCGAAATATTCGTAGCCCTCTGATTGGCAAAATGCTGACATTTCCAACAGTGTATTTTTCCCATCACTGTAAGTGGAGTGGTTGTGTAATGGGCCTTTTAGGTCTTCGAGGGTCAGTAGTTCATCCAAAGAATTTGTTTTTACCCAGTCAAGTTCCCCGGTACCTTCCCTCAATGGTGCAGGGATATAAGGAAGGCCTGCAGCTTCATAAGCCAGCTCCTCGGTTTCAAATTTCCCCTTGTAAAACAATTCTCCAAGTGGCAGCCCATTTTCCGTAGGATTTAATAAGTGGGCTTTGGAAGCAGATTTTAAAAGTTTTTGTTTAATAAAATCCTTAGTTGGCACAATGGTGATAAGCAGATGAATTTCCGGTTCCTCCAGTTGTCCTTCCCAGCGGTAGGGACTCATTTTGGACTTGTTTTGCTTTATCCCATTGACTTTATTTATTCTAGCAAGGCTTTCTTTTGGATCATCCGATCCAATTAGAAATGTCAGGCCTTCTATTATTTCTGCTTCCATTTCAAAACTCCCCACCATGGCAACTTTGTCTTTAGCAAGACTTTCAGTAAGTCTATTAAAAAGGGCTTTGGCTGTTTGTTCGATATCTGCATACAACCATTTTCCTTGGTTGGAAGCTTTGTATTCAAGGGCTTGAATAATGCTGTCCTGGGTTTTTTGTCCAAAGCCTTTGATTTTGGCTACCTGTCCCGATTGGCAGGCTTCCATTAATTCATGGGTGGAGGTGATGTTAAGTTCTTTCCACAGTGTTTTTATTTTTTAGGACCGAGCCCTTTAATTTCCAGAATTTCCAGGATTCCTTTAGGCGTTTGTTCCAGAAGTTTATCCAAAAGCTCATGGCTACCGGCCTCTTGAATAGAGAGAATGGCCTCTGCGATTCCTTTACCTATAGCGGGGAATTTCTGAAGTTCGTCCAGGTTTAGGTTAGCCAGTGGCTTGCCTTCTCTTTCAATACTGTTAATGGCAGATTGATATCCCCTGATTTTAAATGCATTTTCTCCATGCAATTCCATCAATTGCAAGGTTAATTTAAGGGTCTTGACAATTTGTTTATTATCCAAGGTGTTTTGAGATCTGTTGAGTACCCGACAAATGTCCTAAATAATTGTTTCAAAATAAAATCATAAGTCTTATCTTATGGAGTAAATCAAAGGATCAATGGAGATAGTTGATCAACCGTTACTGCCAACATGCCCTTTTGTTGACTACTTGTTAAAAAATGATTTGCACATTGGCTAATTTAGGTTTGCCATTATAAGTTGGAAAGCTGCAAAATTTCACTTAACCGGTGCCAGAAGAATGGAATTGATGTCAAATATTGGAACAATTAACAGGAGGGCAAAGTTTGGTAAGTAATCAGCAAATAAAACCCTAGAGGAATGTTAAAACGAACCCTATTAACCACTGTAGTCTACTTGCTTTTACTGGGAATAACAATTGGGCAAGTTCAATTTACGCAAAGGTTTGAGGTAGAATCTCACTGGGCAGACGACGACTTTTATGTATTGCCTACCGAAAGAGGAGTTGTGGGATTTCGAATGAAAGCTGAAAATGCTTACGGAAGAAAAGATTGGTTTCAATATTTTACCGCAGACTTTCAGTTGAGTGCAGAAAAGCCACTTGAAAGAGAGTTGGATGATTTCTATGAATTGGTGGGCTTTGACCTTGATAGGGACTTATTGTATGTATTGTTCAATAAAGGATCTCAATACGATGATGAAAAAGCTATTTTTGAAATAGATATCGATAGCCGAAAGCTTAAGGAGCTTGAGCTTACCAGTATTTTAGAAATGGAACTTCAGGATTTTTTGGTTTTTAACAAAAAGGCTGTTTTTATGGGAAAGTACGATTACCGCCCTGTGATCCAGATATTCGATATTGATACTGAGGAAGTGGTAACGGTGCCTGGTCTTTTTGAAAAGGATGCGAGAATTTTACAAATGAGGAAGGATCCAGAGTTGAATGTATTTGATGTGGTGATGACAAGAAGGGATGCCTTCAAAAATAAAATAGTTTCCATATTGACCTACGACACAGATGGCAACAAGCTTAGGGAAGTGAAAATTGATGACTTGGGCGATCCATCTATGGAGATTGTTGAAGGACTATTGACTTCCTCAAACAATTATAAGCAGGCCTTGATTGGGCCCTATGGCTTAAAGAAAAAGAGGCCTATCAAGGTTTGTATTTTACGAAAATCAATGAATTTGGTGAGTATACCAATAGCTTTTATGATATTACTGATTTTGAAAATTTTTACAATTACCTCCCGGAAAAAGCCCGTGAAAAGAGATGGAAACGCATTGAAAGAAGAGCTGAAAAGGGCAAAAATAATCCTATCAGAAATGTGTTAGTTACAAGAGAAATTCAATCCTCTAATGGGTTGTACTTGGTTTACAATGATCATTTTATTTCATCTTCATCAAGGTATGCCCCAAGGGATGGGGTGTACGTTAGTAATTTTTACCGATTGAACCCCATGATGGGAGGATATGGAGGTTTTTACAATCCTTTATGGCTAGACCCCAGGTTTAGAGGATCTCAGACAATTGATCAATATAAGTTTTTGTCTGCGCAATTTATTTTACTTAATGCAGATGGGGAAATCCTTTGGGAAAATGCCGTAAACTTGGATAACGCAAGTAAAGCTGACCCGATGAAATATGGAGAATTGGTATTTGATGGGGACAATTTATTTTACATGTACCTTGAGGAAGAAAAATTGATGCTTAGCCAGATAAAGGAGGGAGAAGTCATAATGGAAAATGAACCCTTTGAAATTGAACTAGTCAATGAAAATGAAAGAATAGCGGAGACAAGAGAGAAAAGTTTGCAGCTAATTTGGTGGTATGACAATTATTATCTTTTAAGTGGCAAGCAAAGGATAAGGTTCCAGAGAGAAGATGGCAGAGAAAAAAGCAGGGAAGTCAATTTTTTTACTAAAATAAAAGTGGATGATTTTATATAGAGCCATTAAGCCCCAATAAATAATTTATATATTTGCCTCAAATTTTAATCATGCAAAAAAGACTTGTTCTTGACCAAACCCAAATATCACTTACCATCAGTAGGTTTTGTCATCAATTGATAGAAAACCATGATGATTTTGATAATACGGTTCTTTTAGGTCTTCAACCACGAGGAGCATTGGTGCTGGATAAAATCATCCAGCGCATGCAGGAAATCCAAAATATTTCTTTAAAATATGGGTATTTGGATGCCACCTTTCATCGAGATGATTTTAGAAGGAGAGACCTTCCCTTAAGGGCAAATGAAACTAAAATTGATTTTTTAATCGAAAATAAAAAAGTTGTTTTAGTGGACGATGTACTCTACAAGGGCCGGTCTGTTAGGGCAGCAATGGATGCAATGATAGCTTTTGGCAGACCTCAAAAGGTGGAATTGATGGTGCTTATTGACCGTAAATTCACCAGAGATTTCCCTATTCAGCCGGATTACTGCGGGCGACAGGTCAATACCTTGGAAAGCCAGTATGTAAGCGTTGAGTGGCAAAACAAGGGTTTTGAAAAGGATGCCATTTGGATCACTGAAAAAGAAAGTAACGAATAGCAATGGAGCAGCTTAGTACCAGACATTTATTGGGCATAAAAGACCTGAGCCCTGCAGATATTCAATTGATTTTTGAAACAGCGGATAATTTCAAAGACATATTGAACAGGCCAATAAAAAAAGTCCCATCTCTAAGAGATATAACCATTGCCAACGTTTTTTTGAAAATTCTACAAGGACAAAGCTTTCCTTTGAGTTGGCGGAGAAAAGACTTTCAGCCGATGTAGTCAACTTTGCATCAGCAAGTAGTTCTGTAAAAAAGGAGAAACGCTGATAGATACGGTCAATAATATTTTGGCCATGAAAGTAGACATGGTCGTTATGAGGCATTCCAGTCCCGGAGCGCCTCATTTTTTATCCAAGCACATTGGCGCCAATATCGTCAATGCCGGGGATGGAACCCATGAGCACCCCACCCAAGCTTTGTTAGACTCTTTTTCTATCAGGGAAAAACTCGGGGATGTAGCTGGTAAAAAAGTAGCCATTATTGGAGATATTTTGCATTCAAGGGTAGCTTTATCCAATATTTTCTGCCTTCAAAAGCTTGGGGCAGAAGTAATGGTTTGCGGACCGGTGACCTTATTGCCCAAATACATTGCAGATTTAGGTGTGAAGGTGGAACATGATGTGTTCAAGGCTTTGCAATGGTGTGATGTAGCCAATGTGCTCAGAATTCAATTGGAAAGGCAGCAAATTAAATATTTCCCTTCCCTTAGAGAATACTCCCTTTTTTATGGGATCAATAGGGAATTGTTAAACAGGCTAGATAAAGAAATTGTAATCATGCACCCTGGCCCTATCAATAGAGGCGTAGAATTGAATTCTGATGTTGCAGATTCAGAACATGCCATTATCCTACAACAAGTAGAAAATGGCGTGGCCATTAGAATGGCGGTACTGTATTTGCTTGCAGGTGTGAAATGATGGCTCAATTGGCAGCCTCCTTTTATCTATCATTTTAAAAGTTTTAAAAATAAGTCCATGATATACAATTCAATTGTTGAAACGATCGGAAATACCCCATTAATTAGATTAAACAATTTAAATAAGGGGATAGAAGGAGAAATTCTGGTTAAAGTAGAATACTTTAATCCCGGCAATTCCATGAAAGATAGAATGGCTGTTAAAATGGTGGAAGATGCAGAAAAGGCCGGCATTTTAAAGCCGGGAGGTACCATCATTGAAGGTACCAGTGGCAATACCGGAATGGGACTGGCTCTTGCAGCCATATCAAAAGGGTATAAATGCATTTTCACGATGGCTGACAAGCAGTCCAAAGAAAAAATCGATATTTTAAAGGCTGTAGGGGCAGAGGTTATCGTCTGTCCTACCAATGTTGCCCCTGACGACCCAAGGTCATATTACGCAGTAGCTCAAAAACTAAATAAAGACATCCCCAATTCCTTTTATCCCAACCAATACGATAACCCTTCTAATTGGAAAGCGCATTATGAGACTACAGGACCTGAGATTTGGCGCGATACAGAAGGTGAAATCACTCATTTTGCCGCAGGTGTAGGTACCGGTGGATCCATGTCAGGGACGGCCAAGTTTTTAAAAGAACAATCAGAGAGCCTAATTTCTGTGGGGATTGATACTTATGGGTCAGTTTTTAAAAAATACAAGGAAACAGGAGAGTTTGATGACAATGAGATCTATCCTTACCTAACAGAAGGTATAGGAGAGGATATTTTGCCAAAAAACGTTAATTTTTCAGTGATTGACCACTTTATTAAAGTTACAGATAAGGATGCGGCAGTTATGACTCGGAGATTGGCCAAAGAAGAGGGGCTTTTTGTGGGTTGGTCTTGTGGATCGGCAGTGCATGGTGCTTTGGAATATGCCAAAGAAAATCTCAAAAAGGGGGATCGAATGGTGATCTTACTTCCAGATCATGGAACTCGTTATCTAGGTAAAGTTTACAATGATGATTGGATGCGAAACCATGGGTTTCTGGAAGACAAAGCCTACGGCACAGCCAGAGACATCGTTTCATCTAGGAAGGATGGCTATCAGCTGGTGGTGGTGGAAAAAACAACCAAGATCAAAGAAGCCATTGCTATCATGAACGAGAAAAGTGTTTCTCAAATTCCAGTGATGGAAGGGGAGCATGTGATAGGAAGCCTTACAGACAATAAGCTATTGCTTAAGATCATTGAGAATCCTGAACTTAAAGATGCCAACGTTTCCGAAGTAATGGAAGATTCCATGCAATTTGTTGCATTAGACAGCACCTTAGACGTTTTGTCCTCTATGGTAGAGAGGGAAAAAGCAGTTTTAGTAAGAGACGATAATCATCGGGTACATATCGTTACCAAACACGATATTTTGGCAGCAATCACAAAATAGAATTCCAAGAAAAGTAATAGAATAGCAGACTTATTATGGACAAAAAGCATTTGGACCTGATCTTAGAAAGAGATTTTGATTTTGATATCAGGGAAGCCTTAGAAAGTGGCTGGGAAACGTATAAAAAAGTGGCTATTTATTCTATCTCCTTTACCCTTTTGATCATTTCTCTTCAGTTTTTGTTTATGTATTACGCGGAGAATTTTCTTTTCGTGTATTCTTTTTTCTTGCCGGGCCTCTTTTTGCAGGGTTTTATTTAGTAGCCAATAAAATTAGCCATGGAGAGCAAGTGATTTACCCTGATTTCTTTAAAGGGTTTAATTATTACTTGCCTGTGGTTTTGGTTTGGATAGTTGGTCAAGTAATCACCGTTTTAGGTATTTTTGCCTTGGTACTTCCAGGCATTTATCTTATGGTTGGATATATGTTTGGCGTATTAATCACCATCTTTTCTGGGTTGGATTTTTGGAATTCTCTTGAATACAGTAGAAAGATCATTCACAAAAAATGGACTAAGTTTTTCCTTTTTGGTTTGGTCTTGGCACTGATGAATTTATTGGGAGGCTTGCTATTTGGAATTGGTTTGGTAGTAACCATACCTTTAACCTACTATGCCATTTATCATGTTTTTGAGAGCTTAAATCTTGGTCTTCCCATTGAGGAAGAATAGGGTTTTATCTATCGAGAGGTTGTTTTTAAGGCCGATCGTCATCTTTTTTTAAAAAGCCCTTCATTTTCAAAGGTTTAAAGGCGTACTTTGTACTTAAGTTTAAATTATTCAATAGAACTGATTTGTTGCTATGAATTCTTTTAACCCGGATTAAGAAATAGGAATTCCTGAGCTTTCTCAGGAAGTGGTGTAATCGAAAGAAAATCAGGCTGTTTGCAGGTTTTAGCACAGCATCGCTAAAGTGAAATTCAAAACGGCAATCAAGAAGGTTGATTTTAAAGAGGTTACAGCATGTGATAGAAGGCCTATTGCATATTTCGGGTTTAAAAACCAACCTTGATTATGAGATTCAATGCAAGAATAATGGTAATCCTCGGTTTTTCCTGGGGATTTGTTTAATAGTAGGAGTAGGGGCAATTACCTATTTTAGTGTGACCAAACTATTGGCCTCCGTGGAATCCCTGTCTGAGCCTAACGAAAAATTGAGAAACCTTAACCAACTATTGGCTGACATCTACCAACTGGACAAGTCAAGAAGTGTATTTGTGGAGGAGGATACCAGCCATAATCTGGATTATTACAATCAGATACAAAATGAAATAAAAAAACTTGAAGCCATAGTTACGGATTCTACAGAATTAAAAAAGCTGAAAGGGATCAGCTATAGTGTAAATGAGTTGATGGTGGTTTATAAAGGTCTGGAAGATGTAAAGAGGAGTCTTTACAACAGGAATTTCAGCAATGAGGCCTTGTACAATATAGAAAGAAAAATTAAAAGAAAAGAAGAACTAAGCCGATTACAGAACTTAGGAAAAATAAGGATTGGAATAGACCCTTCTGCCCTTAAAGAACAAAACCAAAGTACAGATAAACCGCCCAAATCGTTAAACAAAGAGGTGACTTCTTCCGGGACTTTGGCCGGAGATGGAAAAGAGGACATGGATAAGATCAAGGGGACATTGAGGCTGAATCTAAATCGCTTAAACCCTGTAGACGATGACATGCCCGTAAATTCAGATTCCATCATTTATACTGTTAGGCAAATGGTATTGGATATCAATAATGAAGAGCAATACCTTCGGTCCAGATTAAGTGAGTTGGAACAAGAACTCAATGAAAAGAATAGGGAGCTGATCATGAATATTCAAAGTGTGGTTACCTCTCTACAAAATGAATCGCTTTTAAGATCTAAAGCAGAAAATGATTCAGCGTATGAGTTAACTTATAAACTTTCAATATTACTTGGGGTATTGATAGCTGTTGGTGTGGTGGGGTCTTCAGGCTTTATTTATAGTATTATCCGAGAAATTAAAAAGGCGGAAGCTTACCAAGAAAAATTGGCTGAGGCAAAAAGAAGATCAGATAACTTAGCCAAAACCAAGCAAGATTTCTTAGCCAGTATGAGCCATGAAATACGGAACCCCCTTCATGTAATTCAAGGTTATAATGAAGCTTTGCTTAAAACAAATTTGGGTGAAGCACAGACTGAATATGTAAGAATGATACAGTTTGCTTCAGGAACGCTGTTAGGGATAGTAAACGATATTCTTGACTTTTCGAAATTGGAAGCAGGTAAAATTAAGATAGAAAAAGCGATCATTGATCCGGATTCATTTTTAAAGATATACATTCTTTTTCAAGCAAAAGGCTATAGATAACGGACTCTCCTTAGAGTTCTCGGTTCTTCTCCCCAAAAATAAATACCTTCTTGGAGATGATTTAAGAATCAATCAGATCATGAATAACTTGCTTTCTAATGCAGTGAAATTCACGGAAAAAGGAGAGGTTTCTGTAAGGGTTTTCATGGATACTACTGATAATTTGGTGCTAGAAGTATCAGATACAGGAATGGGAATGGAGGAAAGTCTGCAAGCAAATTTGTTTAAGGAGTTCAGCCAGGGAGATGCTACCATTTCCAGAAAGTATGGGGGCACCGGTTTGGGACTGGCCATCGTAAAAAAACTTGTAGACCTTCAAAAAGGTAAAATAGCTGTAGCAAGCAAGACCGGAGTAGGTACCAAGATTACGGTTTCAATTCCAGCCACTCTTCTTGATAAAAAAGAGGAAAATATTGTTCCTGAAGTGGACTCCACTGTGGTGGGGAATTTGAAGGTGCTTTTGGTGGATGATGACGAAATGGGGTTAAAGTTTACCAACCTGTTATTCAATGGCCTTGGGGCGGAGGTCGTTGCCTATACCGGAGGGATTGAATTTATGAATAATTTTGTGGAGGAGGATTTTGATCTGGTGTTGCTAGACATTCAAATGCCGGAAATAGACGGTTATCAGGTATTTAAAGCTTTGAGATCTAGAGAAAAATACAGACAGGTACCCATTGTGGCCATGACAGCTAATGTTTTCACAAAAGATAGAGAAAGCATGATCAATGAAGGGTTTAATGGTGTTTTGTTGAAGCCCTTTAACGAAGCTGAACTTGTTAAAATCATTGTTGATTTTGTAAAACCACAAAAAGAGGATGTACTGCTTCCATCCTCGGAAAGATTAAGCCCAAGCCCTTCTGGTGAAACTGAAGATGACTTCACTACCTCTGATTATAACCTAGTTGATATCAGGAAATTTTGTATGGGTGATGAGGCATTGTTTAAGGAGGTAGTTGAGGGTTTTTATACCCAAACAGGCTTGGATTTAATCATGATGAACAAAGCTTGTGATGAAGAGGACTATGAGACGATCCGGTCCATTGCACACCAACTTTCCAGTCGATTGGGGCAAATCCAATTTAAATTTAAAGATCTTGCTAAAGAGATTGAGGTAGATCTAAAAAGGAATAAAACCCAAGATATTCAAGAAAAGGTGTGGGCCTTGACTGAAAAAATCAATACCCTACTAGAAGATTTAGCGGTTAAATTCGGCTACGAAATGGTTGATTAATCCAAGCCGTATTTTTCTAGTTTATTGTACAGTGTTTTCCTATCCATGTTCAATACTTTTGCCGTTTTAGATTTGTTAAATCGCATTTCCTCCAAAGTTTTTATGATAAGTGATTTTTCCTGATCTTCAAATGAGCTTTTTAGATCCTTGGCAGAGCTTATGTCTATGGGCTGAAAAGGTTCGTGATCAAGGAGTTCTGAAGGGATTACTTTGGGTTGAATTTGACCTTCTCCTGTTAATAATACGGCTCTTCTGATAATGTTTTTAAGTTCACGAAGGTTGCCGGGCCAGTGGTACTCCTTGAAAATCTTCACTACTTCAGGACTAAATCCCGTTACATTTTTTTCAAGTGTGGCATTGCTTTTTATCAAAAAAAGATTGGAAAAAAACATCAAGTCTTCTCGCCTTTCTCTCAGCGGTTGGGCTCTTAAGCTGAATTCGTTTAACCTGTGAAAAAGATCTTCCCTAAACAGTCCTTGTCTGGAAAGGTCTTGTAAATCTTCATTGGTCGCTGCAATTATTCTAACATCCACAGAGATGTCTTTATTGCCACCTATCTTTCTGATTTTGCGTTCTTGAATGGCTCTAAGTAGCTTGATTTGAATCTCATAACCTAAATTCCCGATTTCATCCAGAAAGATTGTTCCTCCATTAGCATTTTCAAAATGCCCGGTTTTGTGATCTATGGCTCCGGTGAAAGCTCCCTTAACATGGCCAAAAAGTTCACTTCCGGCAAGTTCCTTGGACAAGGCTCCACAGTCCACAGCTACAAAAGGGCCCTTGGCTCGTTTGGATTGTTGGTGGACTCGCTTTGAGATATATTCTTTTCCTGTACCACTTTCTCCCAATACTATTATGCTCAAGTCAGTAGGAGCTACCAAGCCAATGTGTTCTTCAATTTGCAAGGCCTCTTTGCTCTTTCCAATTTGGTAATCAAGTTCAGAAAGTTTATTAGCAGTCTGTTCTTTTTTATTTGCTTGTGGAGAAGGTTTCCTGTGCTTGCTTTCGTTTTTTAAAGCCTGCTGTACAGTGAGAAGTAATTCGTCCGGCTGAATAGGCTTAGTGATGTACTCAAAAGCTCCCATTTTCATGGATTTGACGGCCGTTCTAATGTCAGAATAATTTGTAATTAAAATTACCGGAAATGTCGGTTGATCATTGAGAACTTGGTCAAGTATTTCCATGCCTGTACCATCCGGCAAGCGGTAATCAGTGATGATTAAATCAACTTGATGCTTTTCAAAATAGCTCAGGCCTTCCGACACTTTTGTGCTATTCATTACCTCATATCCATTTTTCTCTAAAAATTTGCTAATTATTTTAGAGTAGGTTAGGTCATCCTCAATTAAAAGAATTTTTGACATATAAAATTAATACCCATTAGATTTTAAATATAAAGGAAAAGCACCGATTTCACAATCAGTGCTTTCAGGTAAACGTTGGCTTAGCTGTTTTTATATTTTTATTGTGAAACAATGATTCCATTCTTGTCATAGAGCACCATTATATTAAAATAATCGGCATCTTTAAAACATACATCATAGAAATCATCATTATTATGTGAGAATTTTGTTACTGTTCGAATTTCTAGATCATTAATTAAACTGTCAGTCTGAATAACCCTTTGGATATTCAGGGGTAAATCGGTAGCTGCAATACGTGTAGAGTCTGTGTACCAACTACTTGTTGTGTTATATACGGAAGATTCAATTGGATGGTTGCCTTTATTGTCCCTAAATATTTCATGGCTAGTCCATTGCAAATTATATAGTAAGGTGAATACGAATGAAATGAACAATGTACCAACTCCCAGCCCAACAATTATTTCACGTCTCATGATCGAAAGATTAATGTTTATAAAAGTAGCATATACTGTGCCAACCTTAAATCAGTCGAATAGTGTAGGTTTTAAAGGGAAATATTGGGTAGAATGTACCCATACTGCTGACCGCGAACAACCCTTGTGGGAAATAAAAAACTTTACTAACTTTGTTAGGCTTGCCATGAAGGTTTTGATCTTTATGGTGGACAAAATGTTTTAAATTAATTTAACCCTTCGCTTGCATTTCCCCGGATGCGTGAATCCGGGGAATTTATTTTTCTAACAAAAAATAGCAATTAAATTTCTAAGTAATTATGGCCATCGTTGCACAATCGCCCATAGGGATTTTTGACAGTGGAATAGGAGGGTTGACTGTAGCCAAGGAAGTAAAAAAATGCTTCCCAATGAGCAGATCGTGTATTTTGGTGATACAGCTCATTTGCCTTATGGAGATAAAAGTACAGCAGCAATACAAGCTTACTCTGTGAAAATTGCGGATGCATTACTTAAGGAAAACTGCAAAATGATTCTTATTGCTTGCAATTCAGCCTCTGCAGCTGCCTTTGACTTAGTAAAAGCCTATGTGGCATCTAAGGCATTGGTTGTGAATGTTATTGATCCAGTCGTTCAATTTCTTGGTAAGAATCATAAAGATGAAAATGTAGGTTTGATTGGCACCAAGCAAACAGTAAGCTCCGGCGTTTATTTACAAAAAGTAAATAGCCTTGGAAAAGGAATAAAAATAAAATCATTGGCCACCCCTTTGCTTGCTCCAATGATTGAAGAGGGCTTTCATTTACAAAATATAAGTAAAGATATTATTGCTTCTTATTTAAATCGGTCTGAATTAAAGGGAATTCAAACATTGGTTTTGGGTTGCACCCATTATCCGTTGATCAAGCATCAAATAATTGAATTTTATAATGGAAAGGTTCAAATAATAGACGCTTCAGAAACCGTGGCAAAGTCGGTAGAAAATTTACTCCGGAAGAACAAGCTTTTAGCCCAGCAGGATTCCGGGCAAAAAGACAAGTTTTTAGTCTCTGATTATACAGTTTCTTTTGAAGAAACTACCAAGCTTTTCTTTGGTAAACAGATAAAGCTTCAAAAATTTCCTTTATGGGAATAGGTGTTTTTTGAAATTTGTTTTGTTTTGAAGGTTGGGGTAAAATTTTTAATCTAATTTATACTCGGTCTAAGTTTGAGTAGTTTGGGGAACTAATTCTTAAAAAAAGACGTAACTTTGGTTCATATTTTACTCCTTTAGAACGTTATGAGTGACCAGATCAAACACGAGTGTGGGATTGCAATGATTCGGCTTAGAAAGCCATTGCAATATTATATTGATAAATACAATACCCCGTTTTATGCTGCCAATAGGTTGTATGTATTGATGCAGAAACAAATCAACCGTGGTCAGGATGGCGCAGGATTGGCAAATATTAAAATTAATACCCCACCCGGTACAAGATACATCAGCCGATACAGGTCAGTAGAATCTGAGGCAGTTACCAAGATTTTTCAGAAAATCAATAAGAAGTACAAGAAGGCCAAAAAATTAGGAACTCCGGCAGATTTGATGGATGCTGAATGGGTGAAAAATAATGCAGCTTTTTCAGGAGAAGTTTGGTTGGGACACCTTAGGTATGGTACCCACGGGCAAAATAGCATTGAAACTTGCCATCCATTTTTGAAGCAAAACAATTGGAGAAGTAGAAATTTGGTCATGGCCGGAAATTTTAACATGACCAATGTGGAGGAACTTTTTGATATACTGGTAAATCTAGGGCAGCATCCCAAGGAAAAAACAGATACCGTAACGGTAATGGAGAAAATTGGTCATTTCCTTGACGAAGAAAATCAGAGGATTTTTGATAAA
This sequence comes from Cyclobacterium sp. SOCE241, assembly GCF_056867545.1. NCBI lineage: Bacteria > Pseudomonadati > Bacteroidota > Cytophagia > Cytophagales > Cyclobacteriaceae > Cyclobacterium > Cyclobacterium sp. SOCE241. Next base: position 5,361,487 of record NZ_CP149779.1, read on the forward strand.
TATAAAGACAAATTTTCTAATGTAGAGGTTACAGAGGTGATCGAACAGGAACTCGATGTTGCAAGAATATTGAGGAGAAGTTGCCGAGACTTTGACGGAGGCTATGCCATGGCAGGTCTGATTGGAAATGGTGCAGGATTTGTAGTAAGAGATCCTATTGGTATTCGGCCGGCTTATTACTATGCAGATGATGAAATTGTAGTAGTAGCCTCCGAAAAACCACCTATCAAAACGGCTTTTGACATTGATTATAAACAAATTAAGGAAATTCAACCCGGCAACGCACTCATTTTTAATAAGGATGGATCTTATGGTGAGTTTGAAATCATTCCGCCAAAAGAAAAAAGTCTTGTAGTTTCGAGAGAATTTATTTCTCAAGAGGAACAGACCCTGATATCTACAAAGAGCGAAAAAATCTAGGAAGGGCTTTGGTCCCTCAAATTTTGAAAGCCATTGATTTTGATCTCAAGAATACTGTTTTTTCTTATATTCCTAATACTGCAGAAACTGCCTATTATGGAATGATAGAAGGTCTTGAAGATTATCTTAGTGCCAAAAGAAAAGAAATTCTTATAGAAGGTAAACCGCACCTAGATGATTTGGGTGAGTTATTAAACTTTAGACCTAGGGTTGAAAAACTTGTCAGCAAAGATGTCAAATTACGAACATTTATCACCAATGACTCCGATAGAGATGTAATGGTGTCAAATGTATATGACACCACCTATGAGGTAATCCGATCAGGAATAGATACCATTGTTTTAATTGATGACAGTATAGTAAGAGGAACCACCATAGAAAAAAGTGTACTCACTACTCTGGATAAGCTTGAACCAAAGCGCATCATCATAGTGTCTTCTGCCCCTCAGATAAGATTTCCTGATTGCTATGGCATTGACATGTCTAGAATGAAGGACTTTATTGCCTTTAGGGCAGCCGTTCAATTGATTGAAGACAATGGTGGTATGGACAATCTTTTGGAAAGGGTTTATGACAAATGTAAAGCTTATCCTGAGTCGGAAGAAAATTATGTAAAGGAGATTTATGCACCATTTACAGATCAAGAAATCTCTGATAAAATAGCTTCAATTATTACTTCAGAAAATATCAAGGCTGGCGTTCATGTGATTTATCAAACGGTAGATAATCTCCATTCATCCTGCCCTGCTCACAGTGGAGACTGGTATTTTACAGGAAATTTCCCAACTAAGGGGGGATTCGTGTGGTAAAAAAGGCCTTCGTAAATTATATGGAAGGAAAAGAAGAACGGGCATATTAAACCAAGGTATAAATGATTGATGTTGCTTTATTAAAAGAAATTTGTGAACTGCCGGGAGCTCCCGGATTTGAGAAAAAATCAGAGATTTTATCCTAGAAAAAGCCAAAGGTTTAGTAGATGAAATAGCTGTAGATAATTTAGGAAATGTCATCGCAATAAAGAAGGGGCAGAGAAACCCTGAAGGGAAGAAGGTAATGGTGGCTGCTCACATGGATGAGATAGGCTTTATTGTCACCCATATAGATGACAATGGATTTTTAAGGTTTCATACGCTTGGCGGTTTTGATCCGAAAACTCTCACAGCCCAGCGGGTTATCGTTCATGGGAAAGAGAAGGATATCATGGGCGTGATGGGTACGAAGCCAATTCATGTGATGACTCAGGAGGAAAAAAACAAACTGCCTAAAATTTCAGATTATTTCATTGATCTGGGAATGGATAAGGAAGAGGTTGAGAAGTGGATTGAAGTAGGTGATCCCATTACCCGAGAACGTGAGTTGGTGGAGATGGGGAACTGCGTCAACTGTAAATCTATCGATAACAGAATCGCAGTTTTTATTTTGTTGGAAGCCTTAAGGGTTTTGGAAGCTCCCGCTTATGATGTGTATGCCACTTTTACGGTGCAGGAAGAAGTTGGTATACGTGGTGCGCAGGTTTCGGCACATCATATTGATCCTGATTTCGGAATCGCCCTGGATACCACAATTGCTTTTGATCTTCCGGGGCAGCAGCTCATGAGAAAATCACCGAACTGGGTAAAGGTACTGCCATTAAAATTATGGATGCCTCAGCCATATGTGATTATAGAATGGTTGCTTTCATGAAAAAGACAGCTACCAAAAATAACATTCCTTTTCAAACAGAAATTTTAACAGCAGGAGGAACGGATACTGCCGGAGTGCAGCGAATGGGGAGAAAAGGAGCCATTGCAGGTGCCATCTCTATCCCTACAAGGCATTTGCACCAAGTTATAGAAATGGCCAACAAAGAAGATGTTCAATCAAGTATTCAACTTCTTAAGGCGACTCTGGAAGAAATAGATAGTTTTGATTGGGCCCATTAAATTCCTACTCATTCAACTCCGCATCGGGCTATTGAGTTAATTTTGTAATACTTTTAGTAGGAAGAGCTGATATTTAGAATTGTCCCGTGTTTTAGAGATACGGGACAATTTTATTTTAGAATTAAAAAAAAAACGTGGTGGTTTTTGACAATTGTTATGAATTGAATTTAGGATTTTACTTTCTTTTTAGCGGCCTTTTTTGCCAAGTATCTTTTTAAATCATCGTAGCCCAAGTGTTCGTGGTTACTGATCGAAAAGGAGTATTTGTCCATAAAAACCAGAATTAGCTGTTTAAAGACTTTTTTATTGGCAACTACTTCCTCTTCTTGCCAGGCCAGAAGATCTGCCATATTGTATTTTTTTCGCTGCCCTTTGAGCGGGAGCCAGATTTCAATCTTGTCTTTTCCTGCAGCTAAAAACTTGTACCCGGCCATCATTTTTACCAAGATAAGCAATAACACTATGGTGATGAGGGTACATCCAATCAAGTAAAATAGGAAAGGGAATTCACGGGACTGGTTAAAGTCATACAATAAATAACTTAAGCCAATAAATAATAGAAGGACCACAATCCCCAAGGACATGTAGGTGCTTTTTTTGGTTTACAACTTACCATCTCTATTTTGTAATTGTTTCAATTTGTTTTTTGAGAAATCAATTAATTCCGAAAAAAATATTCGAAATAGGATTCGAAAACAGCATGGTTTTCTTCAAGAAATTGGGGCGCTAATTCCATTTTGGAATCAAAAGATGTCCGGTATGAAAGCCCCGTAAAAGACCGCTGTATACCGGTCTTTGTGCCATAGGCTGTTAACCAGTTTTCTTTCTTCATGTACTTAAAGGGCAACAGGAACTTTTGGGGAAGAATTGAACTGTTTGCTTCCAGTAAATCGTAAACTGACCGAGAGAAATCTTCTAAAGGTACTGCACTGTATTTGCTCCAACGTAACGCTAAGAAGTAATCGAAGTACATGTCTGTTATTACAGAAGAATATCTTGAAAATTCAGGCTTTAAAATTTCTTGGGCTTCCTTAACGAGCTTATGTTTGTCTGTGAAACTGTCGATTTCTCTATGTAGCATAATTCCTGTGACAATTTCTCTTTCAAATTGTTCATCAATTTTTCCTCTAACAAAATCCCCAATAAAATTACCGATTAAAACTTTGGGCTGGTCAAAGGATAAGTAAGCATGTGCTAAGAAATTCATGCGATTAAAAAAGGAATGATTGTCTAAATTTAGGAATGATTTACTTAACCTTGAATCTTCAAACATTAAATAACAAATGACAAATATAGCGGAAGAATTATTATATACCACAAAACTTTTACGAATGGAATGGGGTGAAGACCTCGCTCAATTCCGAAGTTTGACTTTTAGAAAATCGATTAAGGACAAGGTACAGGCAGGGGTTTGTTGGTATCCGGTGCAGCTGAATAAGATTAAATGGACTTTTTCAGATCAGTTGGTGATTGAAGTTTCAGTCAAAGAAGCCTTATCAAACCATGGGTTTCATTCAGGTAAATCCATTAGTTTGTTTTCCAATGCGGAGGAAAATGACATTCAAACCACCTTTCTAAATGGTGTAGTAAACAATGTAAAAGGCAATGTGATGACCTTAAGTTTAAATACAGAGCGCCTTCCGGATTGGGTTGGTGAAGGGGGATCGGGGTTAATCTGATGTTTGATGACACCACCTATAAGGTGATGACAAGTGCCATGGAGTCAGTTACTGCATCTGAAAACAATAGGTTGGCCCATTTGAAGGAGGTGATTTTGGGACATAAAAAACCTTATTTTTTGGCTCGGGAAACGGGCAGTGCTGGGCTATTGAATGCAGGGCAAAATAAGGCGTTGGAATTGATTGAGCAAGCCAAGGACTTGGCCATAGTACATGGGCCTCCAGGTACGGGTAAAACCACAACCCTTATACAAGCCATAGTTTCCGCCACCCAAATTTATGACCAGGTGTTGGTATGTGCCCCTAGTAATGCAGCGGTTGATTTATTGGTGGAAAGAATGGGGGATGAGAACCTGGATGTGCTGCGTATAGGTCATCCGGCAAGAATTGATGAGAAAATTATTCAGCGAACCTTAGATGCGAAAATTCTGGCGCACCCCTCCTATAAAGCATATAAAAAATTACGTAAGGAAGCAGAAGAATACCGAAGGAAAGCCAATAAATTTAAACGCAATTTTGGACATGCTGAAAGGGAAAAGCGGAAAATGCATTATAATGAGGCAGGAAAATGTCAAGCAGAAGCAAGGCAGTTGTATGATTACATGACCCACTCCATTCTTGATTCCTGCCAAGTGATCGCCTGCACCTTGGTGGGTGCAGCTTCTAATTTACTCAAAGGAAAGACTTTTCAAGTAGTATTTCTTGATGAAGCAGCCCAAGGATTGGAGCCGGCAACTTGGATTCCGATAATGAAAGCACAAAAGGTGGTATTTGCCGGAGACCATTGTCAACTACCTCCTACAATCAAATCCAGAGAAGCAGCCAAAGGGCTTCAAAACACTCTCTTTGAAAAAGCCATTACCAATCAACCTGAAGCAGCTCAGATTTTATCTGTTCAATATAGGATGGCAGAGGCAATTATGGGGTTCTCTAATATCGCTTTTTATAACAATAAGCTAATAGCAGCAGCCAATACGCAAAAACATTATTTAGCGGAAGGTGAAGCCACTTTGGCCTTTATCGATACCGCAGGTAGTGGTTTTTTGGAATTTAAAGACAGGGAAACCCTTAGCATCAGTAATAAAGAAGAAGCCTTTATGTTGCTTACTTTATTAAAGGACTTATTGAAAAGAATAGGGAAGAATAATAGTGAAAACCAAGCATGGCAAGTAGGGTTGATTGCTCCCTATAGTGCACAGGTGAGGTTGTTAAAGGAAATGGTAGCCATGGATTCAGAGTGGATATTCCTCAAACAATTGGATCAAAATTTAACCATTAGTACGGTGGATGGTTTTCAAGGACAAGAGCGAGACATTATTCTCATAAGCCTTACCCGTTCAAATGAGCAAGGTGAAATAGGTTTTCTAGCTGATACAAGGAGAATGAATGTTGCACTGACACGAGCAAAAAGGAAATTAATTGTTTTAGGTGACAGTGCAACCATAGGGAACAATGGTTTTTACCAATCTTTTTTAGATTTTGTACATGCGAAAGGCGCATACCATAGCGTGTATGAATTTATGGAGTAATAATCTCTATTATCCTAGTTTTGGTTCATAACCACTCATATAGGCATGGTTCAACATGGCTAGGGTGTCTCCGAAACTTGACGCCGCATTCATAATTTCTTCAGGTATTTTGTGTCCATTTAATTTACTTAAAAGGATTCCATAAAGCGTATTGATAAAAATCTGGATTTCATGCTCTGGGATCTCTTGTTGGCTATCAGTGATTAATTGTAGCAAGTGGGGTTGGGTTTTGCGATAAACAGCCATGTATTCGGCTTCTTCTTTCAAAAGTTGCCAATGAATTTTAGCTAGGCGATCAACCAATTTTTGGGTTCTTTGTAGATGCCCTTTTTTCTGGATCCCTTCGTGCTTCATTGCCTGTATCATACTTGAAAGCCATACTCTTGTTTCCTCCTTATCCTCTTCTTGAACATTTTTATGTCCCAATACATACTCATTGACCTCATTCATTTCAAATTGGTAAGCCCTAAGTAAGTCTTCCATTCGGTACAAATACAATATGTATTCGATAATATTCTCTTTTTTCTTTTTGTCAGCGATTGATTTCATGTGTTTGTCAACTATTCTTGTTGTAAGGACTGAAGCTCAGATGCAATAAAACGATCCCACCGAGCCTGCATTTCAGGATTGTATGGCTTGGTAGCCTGAGCGTCATATTGTTCATCCATTCTTTTCCAATCTTTAAAATTCTCTTTAATAATCCTATTTAACTGAGTTCGGTGGTTTTTTCGTCAAACTTATAATTGTTTACAGAATTAAGAATTCGATGGCCGATAATCTGTGCGATAAGGTAATGCCCATTTTCATGATGAAGTACTCGTTGTTTTGTTTGTGCGTCCCGAGTTGTGAAAAATTCATTTTTAACTTGGCTCAATTCCTTATGAAGATTTATTTTAACCTCAATATCCAGACTAACGTGATCCCCTCTTTTTTTGATGTTTAATATATCAATCTCACAAGTGCTTTGTGTGATGGCATTGATTGTGGACCTATTTCCTATTAAATTTACTTTTTGAAGTCATTCCAATTGAGTGGACGATTGGGGTTTATGGAAACCACTCCACCTTTTATTGCCCGGTATTTCTCCGGAGGTTCATTTGTTGAAAGCAGTAGTGGCCAAAGGATATACAGAAGAAAATAAAGTTTCATTTGAAGCATTATATTCAGTTATTTTCGAATTTAAGCATTATCCCATTCGCTTGAAAGTATTCTCTTTCAAGCCTCAGGTGTTAAACTTCTAATTTATATGGACAAAACATATTAAAACACTAACTATTTACTACTTTTGCACTTAGTATGAACATGGATAAAATAAGAAATTTCTGTATAATTGCCCATATTGATCATGGCAAAAGTACACTAGCAGACCGACTTTTACAATTCACTAATACAGTGACAGAGCGGGAAATGCAAGACCAGCTATTGGATAATATGGATTTAGAAAGGGAGCGGGGGATTACGATTAAATCGCATGCCATCCAAATGAATTTCCCTTATAAAGGTGAAGAGTATACCTTGAACCTTATCGATACACCCGGTCATGTGGATTTTTCCTATGAAGTGTCAAGGTCTATAGCGGCTTGTGAAGGTGCTCTATTGATCGTTGATGCCTCTCAAGGTATAGAAGCGCAAACTATATCTAATCTTTATTTGGCCATTGGTCATGATTTGGAAATTATTCCGGTTTTAAATAAAATCGATCTTCCGGGTGCTCAACCTGAGGTAGTGGCTGAGGAAGTAATGGAAATGATCGGCTGTGACAGGGAGGATATTGTTTTGGCATCCGGCAAAGAAGGGATAGGCATTGAGGATATATTAAATGCTGTTGTAGAAAGAGTTCCTGCGCCTAAAGGGGAAGTTGAAGCTCCTTTACAGGCCATGATATTTGATTCTGTTTACAATCCTTTTCGAGGTGTAGAGGTGCTCTTTAGAATTTTTAATGGGACTATTAATAAAGGTGACAAAATTAAGTTTGTCAATACCGGTAGAGAATATGAGGCGGATGAGATCGGTATATTGGGTATCCAACAAAAACCACAAAATGAATTACAAGCCGGGAATGTAGGCTATTTGATTTCAGGAATTAAGGTGGCAAAGGAGGTGAAAGTAGGAGATACCATCACCCATGTTAAAAGACCTTGTAGTAATACTGTCCAAGGATTTGAGAATGTTAAGCCAATGGTTTTTGCCGGTATTTATCCGGTAGAAACAACGGATTTTGAAGAGCTAAGAGCTTCTATGGAGAAATTACAGCTCAACGATGCTTCTTTAGTTTGGGAGCCGGAAACATCGGCTGCTTTAGGATTTGGTTTTAGGTGTGGATTCCTTGGAATGCTTCACATGGAAATCATACAGGAGAGATTGGAGAGGGAGTTTGACATGACGGTTATTACCACGGTACCATCCGTGCAGTTTAGGGCATTAATGAATGATGAAACATATGCGGTAGTCAATGCGCCTTCGGATATGCCGGAACCAAACCTTTTCAAGCATATAGAGGAGCCTTTCGTTAAAGCTTCCATCATTACTGCTTCTGATTATGTAGGACCGGTGATTCAATTGTGTATGGAGAAAAGAGGGCAAATAAAAAATCAAGTTTATTTGACCTCAGATCGAGTGGAATTGACCTTTGATATGCCTTTGGTAGAAATCGTTTTTGACTTTTTTGATAAGCTTAAAACCATTTCCAGAGGTTATGCCTCTTTGGATTATGAATTGATAGGGTTTAAGCAATCCAATATGGTCAGGCTGGATGTTATGCTAAACGGTGAGCCTGTTGATGCCCTTTCGGCAATTGTCCATAGAGACAAAGCCTATGAATGGGGCAAGCGACTTTGTGAAAAGTTAAAGGAATTGGTGCCAAGACAAATGTTTGAAATTGCAATACAAGCGGCAATAGGAACAAAGGTAATTGCCAGAGAAACGGTAAAAGCCTTGCGAAAGAATGTACTGGCTAAATGTTATGGAGGAGATATTTCTAGGAAGAGAAAGCTTCTCGATAAACAAAAGAAAGGTAAGAAAAGAATGCGTCAGGTAGGGAATGTGGAAGTTCCTCAGGAGGCGTTTATGGCGGTGCTTAAACTGGATTAAGCCCGAAAGTGTCATTAAAACAAGTTATAATAGGGTAACCAACAGTTATCAAATATTTTAGGAGATTTTGTAAGAAAAGATACCTATGCAAGAAAAAGAAGGATTAGTAAGGATTGATGGTAAAAAAACTGCTGCGACGATTAAAGATGAAATAGCTGCGGAAGTAGTTTTACTTAAGAAAAATAATAAAAAAACACCTCACCTGGCTGCGATTTTAGTAGGAAACGATGGGGCCAGCCAAACTTATGTAGGGGCAAAAGTGAAGGCTTGTGAAAAAGTTGGTTTTGGTTCTACCTTAGTACGTTTGGAAGAAACTGTTTCAGAGGAAGAGCTGCTGAATGAGGTAGAGAAAATTAATGACAATCCGGACATTGATGGCTTAATTGTGCAACTGCCTTTGCCGGATCACATTTCAGTAGAAAAGGTTACGGCTAAGATAAAACCTGAAAAAGATGTGGATGGCTTTACTCCTGCAAATGTTGGTAGAATGACCTTGGGATGGCCGGCTTATATTGCAGCTACTCCTTACGGAATTGTGGAGTTATTGAAAAGATATGAAATTGAGACTTCCGGAAAACATTGTGTAGTGATTGGTAGAAGCCATATTGTAGGTTCTCCAATGAGTATTTTAATGGCCAGAAATGCCTATCCGGGTAACTGTACTGTTACCATTACTCACAGTAGGACACAGAACTTGAAAGATATTGCACGTAGTGCAGATATACTGATTGTAGCGATTGGGAGAGAAGGTTTTGTTACCGGTGACATGGTCAAAGAAGGTGCCGTAGTGATTGATGTAGGCATACACCGAATCCCTGATGCTAGTAAAAAGACTGGTTTTCGATTGGTTGGTGATGTCAACTTTGAAGAGGCAGCAGCCAAAGCTTCAGCCATCACTCCTGTACCGGGAGGAGTAGGTCCGATGACCATTGCTTCCTTATTGTACAATACCTTACTGGCAGCCAAAGGGGAAGTTTACCAGTAGGGGATTTTAATTAATATAAACAAAGCGGTTCAATTACCCGCTAGACCAAAAATTATGAAAGACAATAAAAAGACGCTTTCCAATGGGCAATATTTACCATTGATGGAAGCTTTCTATACCATACAAGGTGAGGGGATGTTCTCCGGACAACCTGCCTATTTTATACGCTTGGGTGGATGTGATGTCGGATGTGTATGGTGTGATGTGAAAGATTCATGGGATAAAGAAAGATGGCCAAAAGTGGCCATTGAAGAAATTGTGGCAGAAGCAGCTTCTTATCCCGCCCGACTGGTAGTTATCACTGGAGGAGAACCTCTAATGCATGATTTAGCTCCATTGACCCATCTATTAAAAGAAGAGGGTTTTCAAATAAACATGGAAACATCAGGGGCCCATCCTTTTAGTGGCACGATTGATTGGACTTGCCTTTCACCTAAGAAATTTAAGCAGCCATTGCCCGAAGTTTATGCGCATGCAGACGAGTTAAAAGTAGTAGTTTACAATAAAAGTGATTTTGAATTTGCGCTAAAACATGCCAAATTGGTCAATGAGAAATGTCATTTACTCTTGCAACCGGAATGGTCAAAGGCAGGTAAAATGACAAATTTGATCATTGATTTTGTGAAGGAAAATCCAGCATGGAGGGTTTCTCTTCAGACCCATAAATACATGGAAATACCCTAAGATAAGATGCTAAGAAAATTCCTTATTCTCATATCGTTTGTAAGTTTATGTTTTCAAGCAATGGGGCAGGAATTTTCTATAATTGACAAAAAAGCCATTAAGTACTTTGAAGAAGGAAATGCTTTTCTGCACAGAAAACAGCTTCCTGAAGCTGGGGAAAAGTACAAAGCAGCCTACGAAAGGAGTACTGATTTCTATGAAGCCTACCTTAAACATGCGCAGGTTTTGTTAAGCAGTGGGATGCCTGAGGAAGCGCTTAGTGTTACAAGAAAAGGGCAATCAAGGCTTCCGATTAAAGCAAATGATTTTTTAAAGGCAAATTGGCCTGGATTGAAACCCAGATTTATTTGGCTCAAGGTAGATTTCAATTGGCCTTGGATACTTTTGATGCCACGCACCAATTTTTGGCTGAAGACTTTTTAGAGTCAGCAGACTATTTAGAGAAGTTACAACAGTTTAAAATCATTGCGGAAGGTATAAAAAACCCGATTAGCATTAGTAAAAAGCGACTTTCCGGTCCATTAAATCAATTCAAACTTCAATATTTTCCGGTACTCACGGCAGATGGTAAGCGTTTGTTCTTTACCAAAAGGGATGGCATGTCGGCCAAACAAGATGAAGACATCTATTTTTCAGACCATAATGGCGACACTTGGTCTAGTCCGGAGTCAATTTCCGAATTAATCAACACCAGATACAATGAGGGTACCTGTACAATTTCCGCGGATGGAAACCTCTTGATATTTACTTCCTGCAATACGCCGGCGTCCCATGGGAGTTGTGATTTGTACATCACCGCAAGGGTAGATGGGCAATGGCAAAGTCCTGTAAATATGGGGAGGAATGTAAACACCAGATTTTGGGAATCACAGCCTTCCTTGTCAGCAGATGGGAGTTTGTTGTTTTTTTCATCCAATAGGCCTGAAGGGGAAGGAGGGATTGATATTTGGGTTTCTGAGCGACTTGAGGATGGCACTTGGTCTAAAGCAAAAAACTTGGGCCCCAATGTTAATACCCAAAAGGATGAGGTTTCTCCTTTTATATTTTTTAACAATACCGTTTTATTTTTTGCTTCTGATGGACATCCGGGATTTGGGGCTAAAGATATTTTTAGAAGTTCCATTGGGCGAACAGGTTTTGGAAAGCCTTCTAATATGGGCTTTCCAATCAATGACCAAAAAGACCAGCTGGCATTATTTATTACAGCCCAGAAAGATTTTGCCTATTACACAGAAAACAGCTATTACCAAGGGAAGGTGGACAGCTCTTTCCTTTATCGATTTGAATTCCCAAAGGAAATAGATTTAGGTCATGAACTGGTGGTCACCCGAGGGAAAGTGATCAATGAGGAAACCGGTGAGGCAGTAGAGGCAATTCTTTCACTAGTGGATCTCGAAAGGGACAGTACCCTATACAGTTTTAAATCAGATGGTAAAGATGGGGCATTTACCATGATTTATCCGGAGAAAGAAAAAACAGGACTCTACGTAGAAAAGGAGGGGTACATGCCTAAAATTTATAATGTTGACAGAGATAGCTTAAGGAATAAAGTGGGCTTTCAGATTTTATTGGAACCCATAGCTTCCGGGAAACACTTCATCTTTGAGAATGTTTTCTTCGATTTTGACAAGTCAATTTTAAAGAAAGCATCAATTAGCTCTCTAAAAAAACTGAAAAAGTTTTTACTTGCCCATCCCGGAGTCAACCTTTTAATTGTAGGGCACACTGATAATATTGGGGATTTGGAATACAATTCAGAATTAAGCTTACGCAGGGCAAGAAGTGTGAAAGAATATTTGCTACAAGAGGGGATCTCAGAGGCAAGGCTGAAAATTGAAGGAAGGGGATCCGCAGCGCCCATTCAGCCAAATGACACAGAAGAAAATAGGGCACTTAATCGAAGGATAGAAGTTTTTATCTTGTAAAAGAAATTAAGCGGGAATTTTTTTAAACTGTATCTTGATTACATTGTTAATATTTGACGATCATAAGTCTAACCTCGATTTTACCTAAGGAATCTGATTGGAAAATTCAAGGAATTTGTATAAAATTGATTGATTGTTTATTTCAACTTTACAATATGAGGAAAGCGATACTAATAGTTATTACCCTTCTTTCCGTTAATTTTTTGGTGCATGCACAAACCAGAACTATTCGTGGAACGGTGGTATCTATCGAAGATGGATTGCCTATTCCCGGAGTTACCGTTCAGGTAAAAGATGCGGGGAATGGAACGGTTACTGACATTGATGGGAACTACCAAATTTCAATTGATGGCAATGAAAATGTGCTAGTGTTTCGATTTGTGGGTATGGAGTTCCAAGAAGAGCCTGTTGGTAATAGAAGTACAATTGATGTCAGCCTAAGGCCGGAAGTTACTTCTCTAGCGGAGGTGGTGGTTACTTCCTATGGAGACCAAACCAGGAGAGAAGTGACAGGAGCCATAGCTTCTGTTAAGGGAGAAATTTTTCAGAACCTTCCCATGCAATCTTTCGATAGAGCCATGCAGGGTAGGGTAGCCGGTGTGCAAGTTACTTCCAATTCCGGGCAGCCGGGAGGTACGCTAACAGTTCAAGTGAGGGGAGTAGGCTCGATTAATGCCGGGACAGAGCCACTATATATTGTTGATGGAGTTCAAATCGCATCCGGAGGGCTTTCGGGAGAGGGAAGTCAAAATGCATTGTCTTCCATCAATCCGAGCGATATTGAATCCATTGAGGTTTTTAAAGATGCTGCAGCTGCAGCCATTTATGGTGCCCAGGCAGCCAATGGGGTAGTTTTAATCACTACAAAAAAAGGTAAATTAGGTAAAACCAGGGTTCGGTTTTCAGCCCAAGAAGGAATTGTCCAACCCATTGGATTTTATGATGTGATGAATGCCTCCGAGCTAGCATCCATTAAGCGTCAGGCCTATATAAATGCAGGACTAAACTATAGAACAGTAGAGAGTATTTTTGGCAGCCCAAGTGATGCAGATTTACAAAACTCTGATTGGATAGATGCTTTGTATAGGGATGGCAGGATGAGTGTATACGATATTTCTTTGAGTGGGGGAGATGAACGTACCAAGTTTTTCTTTCAGGTTCACATACTTATCACCAAGGGCAAATCATTCAATCGGATTATACCAGAACTACCGGTAGGATGAACTTGTCACACAAGGTCAATGAAAGGTTTACCATTGGTGCTAATTTTTCTCTTGCCAAACAGGTGACCAATGGATCGATTGATAGAGGGAATTATGTCAACAGCCCGTTTGTGGCAGGGTATGCTGCAAGACCTAATGTGCCTATTTATAATGAGGATGGGACCTATGCAGAATATCCTTCCGAACATCTTTTTGGATACAATATTGTGCAAGGGGTCAATGAGGAACTTAAGCGAGCCACAAGTTACCAGTCAGTGTCTAACTTAAATATGAACTATAAAATATTACCATGGTTAGGATTTACAGGGTTTGCCGGTTTGGACTTTTCAGACAATAGGGATGAAAACAACAGGCCTTCTACTATACCGGTATTTGCCAGTTATGGAGGGTCCTCTTATTTTGCAGACCGTAGAATTGTTAACTCAAATGCCAATGCCAACTTTAATGTCAATAAAAAGATTTTTGATGTACATACCATCAGTGGAATCCTAGGATATGAGTATAAAAAAGAAACCCAAGAAACCAATTCTGCAATAGGCCGTGGATTTCCCAATCCTGTTTTGAGGTATTTGCAAAATGCAGCTGTGCCTTACGATGTAAGTGGATTCTACACAGAATACATAAGGTCAGGATTTTTCGGTCAAGCAAAATACGATTATGACGACAAGTACAATTTCGACCTTACCATAAGGCGAGATGGTTCTTCTAGGTTTGGAAGCAATGCAAGGTGGGGGACTTTTGGAGCGGTATCTGCAGGTTGGAGGATTTCTTCTGAGCCTTTTATGAGGAATACTGATTGGGTGGATAACCTAAGATTAAGGACTTCTTTTGGGGTGACAGGCAATTCAAGCATTGGCAATTTTGAATCCAGAACTTTGCTTAGTACCGCAGGACAATACCTTGGTGGAGGGGCTTTAAGTTTTGTCCAGTTGGGAAATGACTTGTTAACATGGGAAGAATCAGTATCTACCAATATTGGAGTTGATGCTACCTTATTTAATGGAAGGATAATTGTAACCTTGGATGCTTGGAGAAAAGATTCTCGGAAGTTGCTTTTTGATACGCGATTGCCTTTGGATTCAGGCTTTGGTAGCATCACAAGAAATGCAGGAAAACTACGTAATCAAGGGATAGATTTTGATATTCAGACCACCAATTTGATCATTGGGAAATTTAGCTGGTCCACCGGTTTCAATACGTCCATATTCTCCAATGAATTGTTAGAATTATATGAAGGTCTTGATAGGATAGGGAATGATCTGATAGTAGGAAAACCCATTTCATTTTTATATGGATATGAGTATGCCGGAGTAAACCCTGCAAATGGTTCTCCCATGTACTATGATGAAAATGGTGAATATACTTACTTGGTTACAGATGATGACATGAAGTACCTAGGGAGTACAATGCCATGGACTTATGGAGGGTTATCAAATACTTTGAAATATGGACCGGTGAGTCTGGAAGTATTTTTCCAATATCAATATGGAAATTTGGCTTTCAATCAAGATTTATACAACCTGGCACAAGCTGGATCTATAGGACAGGATAATCAAACGAGGGATCAGTTGTATTTTTGGCGGGAGCCGGGACAGATAACCAATGTACCTATCCCTTATGAAGGAGGGCGTATACCCGGTCATTCAGGCTATCAACAGACCTCTACCAGACTTATTTCTGACGGTAGCTATATCCGACTGAAGCAAGTGACTTTGAATTATAACTTACCAAAAACTTTATTGAACAAAGTTAAAATTGAAGAACTAAATGTTTTTGTTCAAGGAATAAATTTGTGGACACTTACAAAATACAATGGCCTAGATCCGGAGGTAAATTCACTGGGGACCACCTATGGAACTTATCCTAGCTCTAAACAAATGACGGCAGGTATCAACTTAACCTTTTGAAATTGAGATGATAGATAGGATGATAAATAAAATAGTTTATTCGGGTGTAGCATTTCTTTTGGTTGCCTGTACTGATTTGACTACCAACCCTAGGCAAAGTCTTACGCCGGAAGTTGCATTGAATGACGTATCCGGTTACCAGTCTGTTGCCAATTCCATGTACAATAGAGCTACAAGTTTCGGATATTATGGCCAAACCATGATGATCGCACCTGAAATATTGGCGGACAATTTAAAAACAATCGCCAATACTGGAAGGTACCAAGGAGAGGAGGCCAATAGTGATAGAGACCATATCAATATTTGGGGACTGGCTGTCTATGGAGGAATAAATGATGCCAACCTAATTATCGAAGGGATTGATGATGAAGAGGTTTCAGGAGATGAAGATGTAAAGTCATTTATTAAGGCAGAGGCCTATTTTATGCGGGCACTTTTTTACTTTGACCTGTGCAGGGTTTATGGGTACGAGCCGGGTAAAGAGATAAATGGATTCAATTTGGGTCCTATCATGAGATTAACCCCAACTTTAGTAGCCTCAGCCGCCAATGAGTACCTTTCAAGGTCTACAGTAGAAGAAGTATACGAACAAATAGAAAGCGACCTTTTGGCAGCTATTCCCTTGGTGGGATACGCCCCTATCGGTTCTGATGGGGTATATTATGCCAATACAGGAGCAGCTTTAACCCTCCTTGCACGACTTTACTTATACTGGGGCAAAATGGCAGAAGCAGAGGAGGCTGCATCTTATGCGATGGAAATTATGGGTTTACTTACCAATGGTGAAGGTTTGCTGGAAGCAGACCAATACGTCCAAGGTTTTTCCAGAGCTCCGCATCCTGAATCTTTGTTTGAACTAGAGTTAAGACTTGTAGACTGGTCGGATGGAGACGGGGTCAATAATTCCTTAAACTCCCTAGTCGCTGACAATGAACCTGCTGCACAGTTTATTATTGGGGCATCTGATGATTTGATGGCTGCCTATGAAGAGGGAGATGTTCGAAAAAACTGCTGGTCAGCTACCACAAGGGAGGGCGTAGAAGGAGATGTATATGCCAGTAGGAAATGGACTGGTTATAAGGGAGATTTTTTGGAAAACCTACCTATTTTAAGGGCCTCAGAACTCTATTTAATCAGGGCAGAGGCAAGGTATGAAACCAATCCTTCCGGTGCTCGTGCAGATATAAATGCCCTGCGTTCCAGGCGAGGGCTAGGTGCGATTGACAACCTTTTATCCGGAGAGGCATTGCTCAACCGTATTTTATTGGAAAGAAGGTTGGAATTTGCTCTTGAAGGACATCGCTGGTTTGACCTGAAAAGAAATGGGAAGGATATCCCCAAACATGATGGATTTCTGGATGTGCCCTACACCGATTACCGTATTTTGTCGAATATTCCTTTGGATGAAATCACATTGAATGAAAAACTAGAACAAAACCCCGGCTACTAATGAAAAAAGATAGACAGTATAAGGTTTTAGCATGGGTGTTGTTCCTTGGTTTGATGGCAGGAAATATTTCTTGCATGGAAGACTCAGGGTTTGGTATCCTGTGGGAGGGAATGGAAGTTGAATTTGACGAAGCGTCTTTGCCCAATAATACCATTCAGAAAATCGTTACCAAATCCAGTGACAATCAGGTGGACCAAGAGCATGTACGCATTAACTTGGTGGGTGCTCAAGTCAATACTCCAATCGAAGTGGAACTAGGCGTGGACCCCATATCTACCGCAATAGAAGGTGTACATTACAATATGGAGACAAATAAAGTTACCATACCTGCCAATAGTAGTTTTGTGGATGTTCCGATAGAAATTCTTACCGGAAATTTGGCAAGTGATGAACTGCCGGATCTTGTGTTGACCATCATTGATGCCGGAGAAACTAAAATAAGTACCAATTACCACCAACTGACGATAGCAATTAGACTTTCATGTCCTTCTGAACTTGCCGGGGTTTATACTTCGGTTACCGTAGGTTCTTTTGGAACAGTAAACTATCAAGTAACCATTACAGAATTAGAGCCATTTACCTATAGGATATCAGACATCACGGGTGGTGTTTATTCAGAACTATACGGAGAGAATGATAATCCTGCAGTATTTTCTGAATTGTGTGGAGAAATTACCATGACAGAGCAAGCGGATAATGTATTTGATAGAGCAGTATTCACAGGCTCCGGTACAGTAAATGCCGATGGAACCATTAGGATTAGTTGGGAAAATGAGGTGGCCGAGTTGAGTGGCATTACCACCCTAACCCCTTCGGGAAATTGATTGTGATGACAATTGCATAGAAAATTCTTTGTGAGGAAAACAGGCAAAGGATAAGAGAAGAATTGATCTTTGGGATAGAACAAAGCGTCTAGCCATAGGCTTGGCTATAAGAATGAAGGTGTGTTTAACCCGGTATTGTCCAAAATGGAAGGGTGGGAAATAATTGATGAAATACTGCTTAAAACAGTAAAGGGATTAAGGTTTTGTAAAATCTTGTGACCGATCAAACAAAGCAAATCGGATGAGAAAAAGTATCGTTTTAGTCATTTTTCTTTTATTAACATGGGAGTCCTATGGACAAAACCCGGCATTCTCTAATGAGGGAATGCAAAAGGTTCGATCCGATGTTTTTCAAAAATTACAAGAAAGTGTGGGCAAGCATAGCCTTACCAACGAAGAAAAGAGGCGCATTTCAACGACCATGGGTATCCCACTACGGATCAATTTGGCCAATAATCAATCTGCCACATTCCAATATTTAGATGAATCCTCCCATCCGGTGTACTTCACTACCTTCAATCTTAAGGCTGCCAAAGCCACAGAAACTGATGCTTTACAAGAGGGGGAAGCTTGAATTTGGGGCTCACCGGTCGTGACATGATTGTAGGTATTTATGATCAAACTCGACCTAAATCCAATCACAATGAGTTTGGGAATAGGGTAAGCCAGTTGGATGGTTCCACTGAGGAAATAAGTAATCATGCAACCCACGTCACAGGAACCATTTTGGCTGCAGGAAACAATGCAAATGCTAAAGGTATGGCAACGGAGGCCACAGGTTGGGCATTCAACTGGGATGCTGATATATCTAAAATGACCCAAAACAGCTATGACCCTGAGCTTAATCCCGGTGGACACTTGGTTTCTAACCACTCTTATGGAAACCTTATAGGTTGGTATAGAGATAGTAATCAGAATTGGAGTTGGGCCGGAAATGAGGGGTGAGTAGCCAAGAAGATTATCGTTTCGGATACTATTCTTCAAAATCAAGGCAGATAGATGAGTTGACTTTTGCCAAGCCCTACTATACGATTGTTTGGGCTGCTGGAAATGATCGTTCAGATGTAGGAGACGGTTCCAAACCTTCTGATGGGCCAGAGGATACGATAGGACCGGAGGGAGTGGCCAAAAACAATATTACCGTGGGTGCAGTCAGTTTACTTCAGGACTATAACACCCCTTCTGATGTTTTTATGAGCAGTTTCTCTAGTTGGGGGCCTGTTGATGATGGCCGTATTAAACCTGACTTTGTGGGCATGGGAGTAAATGTTTTTAGTTCTGCTATTTCTAACGACGGAAATGGGGACAGCTATGCCACTTTAAGTGGGACTTCAATGGCCTCCCCAAATGTTACCGGAACCTTAATGCTATTGCAGGAATTGTACCACCAGAGAAATTCCGGTAGATACATGCGTTCAGCCACCTTAAAAGCCCTTGCCATTCACACCACCAAAGAAGCAGGAATTGATCCCGGGCCCGACTATATGTTTGGTTGGGGGTTATTAGATGCTAAGGCCGCTGCCGATATTATTATCAATGAAGATGGTAGCTCTAAAGTGATCAGAGAATTGCAATTGGAAGACAATGGGGACTATCAAATTGAATTTATTTCAAATGGTGTGGACCCGATTAAGGTAACCATTGCATGGACAGATCCAGCAGGCTCCCTTGCGCCAGTGCAGCTAAATCCCGGAAATCTAATGCTGGTAAATGACCTGGACATGAGAATTGTGGATGAAAGTGGAACGGTTTATTACCCTTGGTCATTGAATCCCGCACAAGGTTCCGGTGCGGTGGCCACAAGAAATGGAGACAATTATAGAGACAATGTAGAACAGATAGTAATTGATAATCCAAGTCCTCAGAAATATACTTTACAGGTTAATCACAAAGGTAGCCTTGTCAATGGGCAACAAGACTTTAGTATGATTTTTTCTGCAGGTGTCACAGATGGACAATCCAGTACCTTGTACTGGATTGGAGGGAATGATGATTGGGAAGATCCCGAAAATTGGTCCCTAACCTCGAATGGTCCAAGTGCAGGTAGAATCCCCGATGAAGGTACTCGAGTTGTGATTGACCAACCCAATATTGGTGAAAGGATACAGTTGAGTGCAGAGGTTAAGGTATTTAGTTTTAACGTTTTTGGCGATGAGCGCTTTATTTTGGATCTAAACCAACAAAATTTAATTGTTGTAAATGGATTCCGTTCGGGAAACCAAAATATGGAAATCAATAATGGAAATATACTTTTGGACGGAGTTGATGAAAAAGAAAGTATTGTAGATTTCGGCCAAGTTACTTTTACGGAAGTAGACTTACAGTTCAATTCGGGAAGATGGCAGGTATTGGCCTTACCTGAGTTGGGCACGTTAAGTATTAATTCTGCTGAAGTTGAATTTCTTGTCGACAGTATCTTTGTAGAGAATTTAAGTTTGCTTGAAGGAGCTGATATAAGTGGAAGTTTGAATACAATTGTATTTAGTAATCAGTTGATGGTAGAGGAAAATGCAATGGTCACCCAACCCCTAGATTTCCTTTTCTCTGGTACAAATGGAATTTATGAGGATCTGCAAAAATTACAAGACATCAACTTAACCAATAATGGGACGAATTTGGTTATCCTTGCGTCGGGTGATTTTGAAAACTTGGTTCTTTCAGGACATACTGAAATAGAATCACTAACAACTGTTGTTAATAGTCTCGTTTTGGAACCCGATGCCTTATTAACTTTACAAGATGGATCCACCTTGTCAATTGTAGAAAAGATTAGTCATGCGCCTAACCCCGGAGGAAATGCACTAATTAACGCCACAGGAAAGGCATCCCTTATTCATGATGTGTATACCAAATATTGTTTTGAAGGTTTAAACGTAGAGAATGTTGATTTATTAGGAGAGGCAGTCATTAACCTGGATCCACAGTCTTCAGTGGTTAATGCCGACAATTGGAGTAATATTTCCTGTGAAGATGTTATTTTCGTAAACTTTGATGTTCGCTTCAATTGTGCCGGAGGGATTACCGAATTTATTAACTTAAGTGAGGGGAATATTAGCACATTGAATTGGAGTTTTGCAGGTCTTGGAACCTCAAACCTTGAAAACCCTACCTTTGTATTTAACTTCTCCAGAACTTATCAAGTAACCCTTGAGGCGGTTGGTCCTTCCGGAGTAAAGGCATTTCAAAGAAGCATATCAGTATCTTCCAATACCTTGGACAGGCCAATTATAGTTGTGAATGGTTCTCAATTAAGTTCTCAACTCCCTGCATCATCTTATCAATGGTATAGGAATGGTGTGCCAATTACAGGAGCCACTTCCAGGTCTTATATAGCCATTGATGAAGGAACCTATCAAGTAGCTGTAATAGACAATCAATGCAACAGGATTTCCGACGTGGTTGTCATTTCAGGGGCCGGTGACCTAAACCCTAATACTAAAGCCGGATATAGTATAGGTCCTAACCCCGTATCTGATAGGCTCTCCCTTTTTATCAATAACGACTTCATAGGGGAATTAAAAATAAGCTTATTTGATGTTACAGGGAAAAGAAAATTGGAGGAAACCTTTGTCAAACAGGAACAGGCCATTGAATATCTGATGGATTTTAATCTCCCTTCCGGGATGTATTTGTTACAAATTCAGGCAGGTAGGGAATTGCTTTCTTTTAAGGTATTACGAGAATAGGTTGTTTGATCTTCCAATTAATTCCGCCAAATATTCCTGAACTTAATCAAAGCCCCCTAAATTCCTTTGTCTAATTCATGCCAAAAATATTTAGGGGGCTTTGTTTAATTAAATCCGGAAAATGCCACAGAAAATCAATTGGGTGCTGCAATCACTGATTAAAGTATTCTTTTAAATCCTCATCTACATTTTTCCAAACGGTTTTGGAAAAGAAAGTATTAATTGAAGCTGCCCATCCTGTACCTTCACCTTTGGTTGAAACCACCACTTTTCCATCTACCAATTCCACCGTTCTAGTCACTTTGCCGGGGTGAAGGAGATGAGACCTTTCAAACCCATAATTATCTACTTGATTGGCCATGGTGTAGTTGGTAACAGAATTTTCAAAGTAATTAATTTTGGAGATGACCGGGTTGGTAGGAGTAAGGATCTCCACCCAAGTTAATTTACAATCTTCTACAGGTGAATTGTCAGGGGTAGGGGCAATAAAATTGGACTGTTGAAGCATGGCATTAAAAACACTTGAAACAGTACAATCAGGATTTGTATTAGGGTCACAGATTACTGTGGACAGTTCATCCCCTTCTTTCGGGTAAATGTGATAGTTCTCGTGTGAAGGGTCATATACATCTTGCAATTGACCGTTATCACATACTGTATTAGCCGGGGGATTAGGATTTCCTCCCTCAGGGCAGTTTACATCAAAAAACCATAAAGTTCCACCCTCTAAACATCCCGAAACATAAATGCTTATCTCTCTACTTATTT
This sequence comes from Cyclobacterium sp. SOCE241, assembly GCF_056867545.1. Classification (NCBI taxonomy): domain Bacteria; kingdom Pseudomonadati; phylum Bacteroidota; class Cytophagia; order Cytophagales; family Cyclobacteriaceae; genus Cyclobacterium; species Cyclobacterium sp. SOCE241. The sequence goes on from NZ_CP149779.1 coordinate 5,383,579, forward strand.
GAGGGTCATAAGGAATAGAAAAGGAACCACCTGAACTTACAAATCCATCAGCAGGGAGGCCTCCCTGCATAATTTAAATGGTGGTGCCTGCCCACCCTCCAATAGAACAGGGCTTGTACTGGCCACCCATTCTCCATTATACCTGATATCCATTCTATCCTTTTGGGTATACATGAAATAGGAAATGTTTACGACTCCGGGAAAATCCCCCATGTCATAGGTTTTTACTGTGATTCCATCTTGGCCATTTACCCTGGGAAATGATTGGCCATTTCCACATCTATTTTCGGAATCTACTATAGAAACATTAATGGATTGTTTCTCACTGACGTTATTGTTTTGGTCATAGATACTGTAAGAGACTACAAAATCACCTTTTTGAATAAAACTGGGAATACCTATGGCTACCGCAAAACTATTGTCGGCAGGGTCTACAAGCTCCACAGGAGCATTCCAATGTTCTTGGGCACCGGCTACTTCAATATAAATTCCTTTCAATTGATCATTTGAGTCAAAAGCAAAGGGTAAAAAAGGAAGTTGTCGTTGGTGATCAGTGCAGAAGAGATAGAAACAGTTATTTTTATTTGATCCGGATTTTTTGCGGAAGGCATATTCCCTTCCTCAAGCTCACCGTAAATTATAAGTTCTTTGTTTAATTCGTTGGGTTGCGTACTCGGGTCTATGGGCTGTTTCACCGGTAGCCTGGAATCTAGTTCTACATCCTCTTCAGGTGAACAAGCAAGGATTAAAAGTCCTATAAATGCTGTGAGTATAACTTTTATTTTAGCTTTCATTTTTAGAAAATATTAGGGTTGTTAAATCCGAATTATATTATAGGATTTCCCGTGTTTACGAGAAAAGTTGCAATCGAAAGAAAATCAGGCTGTTTGTAGCTTTTGGCATAGCACCGCTATGGTGAAAATGAAAATGGCAACGAAGTGGCTGATTTTGAAGCGATTTCAGCACGGAGTAGATGCTCTATTGCATAATTCGGGTTAAAGTAATTACAGATTAAGTAGGCCAAATCTTAAGGAAACTAGCGCAGAGGTGTCTGATAATTTTCCATAGGTTGTTTCAGCATAGGCCCCGCTTTTTAATAGAGAAAACCTCAATTCGATATCTTTGCTTAACCCAATGCCTGCAGAGGCGAAATAGCCGAAGTAGGGAGAAATTGGCGCTGTTGCTGAATCGTTTTCAGCGATGGTTGTTTTTACAGGATAATTTTCATTTGACTCTCCATTGATTTCAACCCGTTGATTGATAGTCGTAGTTGTTTTAGAGGTTGTTCCCATACCACTGCCCAACTGAAAACCTGCTCCTAAAGAGAATAATCTACTGACCTTATACTGTAAAGAAAAGGGGGCTTCTAGGGTAGTCAGTTTGTACTTCTCCGTGTAGGATGCGAATTGATCAAATTGGTATTCTGGGTCCTTATCTGCTCCGTTTATCTCTATGGTGTAACCTCGCATAGTGAAGTTTATCCCTGTGCCAAAAGATATTTTCTTATTGAAAGTAAAATTTGCAAATATCCCAAGGATCGGGTTGTATTGATAAGGTAGCTTACCTTTCACCCTAAAGTTGTCACTTCCTGTACCTTCAAAGGTGGAAATCATATTTTCTAACCCGTTTTTCGCCCCTCCTGAGGGTGAGTTGGCCGAATAGCCTAACTGAAAGCCAATCGACAAAGGTTTCTGTAAAACCCTTGTCAATGTATCTTGGGCTGAACTATTGAAGTTCAGAAATAGATAGATAATTGTGCTGATCGCTATAGTTCTTTTTTTACACATAGTGATTTTGTTTGGAATGATTGATGATTGTTTTATCCTTTACCAAGCTCTATTTTTTGTAGGGGGATTTAATTGGAGGCTTGACGACAATTGGTTTTGGGAAAAGCCAATTGCTTTTCAGGTTTCTGAGAACAGTATGGTGTCCTCAAACAAAGTGAAAAGGGCCCATCGTATATTGCTTATTCCATATTTTCGCTCTAATTATCAATGAATTTTAGCGTAAAACTTTAAGTCGGTTTTAATAATGTTTGGTGTTTTTACTAAGGGTTTGTGCATAGGGTAACAGGGTTAAATTGGAACATTGGTTGTCTGAGTAGGAGGTAGGTTGAATTTCAAGATTTATTATTTTAAAATCTAATACCGTTTATTTTTAGCGCTTCAGAAAATTTTTTTCGTGAACATGGATGGATAAGGCGTGAAAGTGTACCATCAATTCATAATCTTCCTTCCATCATGACTTTATATAAAAGGTAGTAGTATGCTTTGATGATGGATTTTAAATCGTTCCACTTTCTACCCTTTTCTGTAGAAACTGATCAACAAAGCCATATGAGTATAAGGTAAAGTAATGCCTTATTCGCCGGTATTTTTCTCCTAGAGAAAAGAGTTTTGTTGAGAAGGCTGGGGTTAATGAACAGAAGAAATGGGTATCCAAATAACAAAGCAGTGATATTTGTATCTTTTTTATGTAACTTTGTGGGCTCAATTGAAAAGAAAAAATGGTACACGTATGTCGGAAAGAGCATTTTAATGCGGCCCATAAATTATGGAATCCGAAATGGTCTGAAGAAAAGAATAAATCGGTATTTGGTCCTTGTTCCAATGCAAATTGGCATGGACATAATTTTGAACTGATTGTCACGATCAAAGGGAGACCTGATGAGGATACTGGTTTTGTGGTAGACCTAAAGCAGCTGAGCAACCTGATCCGAAAGGAAGTAATAGATAAAGTAGATCATAAAAACCTTAATGTAGATGTCCCTTTTATGGAAGGGAAAATGGCAAGCTGTGAGAATTTGGTCATGGAATTTTGGAAAATTCTTCAGCCGCAAGTGAATAAAATGGTTAAGGATGGAGGGCTTTATAAGCTCACCTTGTATGAAACGCCGAGGAATTTTGTAGAATATTATGGGGAGTAGTTGCCTAACCCCTATTAAATGAACTGCCTTTGAAGTATTACATAATTGCCGGAGAGAGATCAGGAGACCTGCATGGGGCTAATCTTCTACTTGCTTTGAAAGAAAAAGATCCTGAAGCCCAGTTTAGGGGAATGGGAGGCGAATACATGGAGGACGCAGGTTGTACCCTTTTTGCCCATTATAAGGAGATGGCTTTAATGGGCTTTGTGGAGGTATTGATTCATTTTAGAAGGGTTTTTAAGTATTTATCTGCAGTTAAAAAAGATTTATTGGCCTACCAGCCGGATGCATTGATTTTGGTGGATTTTGCCGGTTTTAATATGAAAATGGCCACCTTCGCTACTAAAAAGAATATAAAAGTTCATTATTATATTTCACCAAAGGTTTGGGCTTGGAATCAAAAGAGAGCTTATGGCATAAAGAAAAATGTAGACAAGTTGTATACCATTTTACCATTTGAGCCTGAGTTTTTAGAAAATTTGATTGGGAGGTGGATTATGTAGGCAATCCACTTTTAGATGAGATCAATAAGTTCAAGCCTGATGAGGATTTTTTAAGTCGGTATAATTTGGGAACTAAGCCTTTGATTGCCCTTCTTCCCGGAAGTAGAAAGCAAGAGGTAGACAAGATGTTGACCACCATGATTGCCTTAAAAAACAATTTTCAAAATGTAGATTGGGTAATTGCCGGTGTTCGAAACTTGCCCTCAGAAAGCTATGAATTGGCTATTGATGCAGGAATTCAGGTGGTTTATGATAAAACCTATGATATCTTGCTGAATGCCAGGGCAGCAATAGTTACTTCCGGAACGGCCACCCTCGAAACGGCACTTTTTAATGTGCCTCAGGTAGTGGTATACAAGACAAGTCGTATTTCCTATGCCATAGGAATGCAATTAATTAAAGTTGCTTTTGCTTCTTTGGTAAACTTGATTGTGGACAGAGAGGTTGTAAAAGAATTGATTCAAGGTGCCTATGAACCGGAATCTGTAAATGCAGAACTTCGAAGTATCTTAGAAGATGGGGCTAAACGTGAAAAGGTGTTGGAAGGCTATTTAGAATTGAAAAAACTATTGGGCAATAAAAAAGCCTCACAGGAAACTGCAAGGCTTATTTATGAAAGTATATCAGTTTAAGCTACCTGGAGCTTTTTAAACTTAGATTTCTCAAATTGTGTACGGGCGTATTCTTCGTCAATCACCAAGCTATGCTCACCTTCCTCAGATGGGAGTTCATACATGGCATCGGTGATAATTGCCTCACAAATTGACCTCAGTCCTCTAGCCCCGAGATTAAACTCCACCGCCTTTTCCACGATAAAGTCAATCCCTGACTCTTCAAATATTAAGGAAACATTCTCCATTGCCAAAAGCTTAACATATTGTTTGGTTAAGGCATTTTTTGGTTCTGTAAGAATTAATTTCAAGGAATCTTTGTCCAATGGATCCAAGTGCGTTAACACAGGAAGCCTTCCTATCAATTCAGGAATTAGACCAAAGGCTTTCAAATCTTGGGCAGTTACATATTGCAATAGATTGGTCCGGTCGATCTCATCAGCATTTGTCTTTTTACTGAAGCCCAGAGGCTGGGTGTTCAAGCGTCCGGCAATATGTCTACCGATGCCGTCAAAAGCCCCACCACAAATAAACAAAATGTTTTCTGTGTTTACTGAGATCATTTTTTGGTCAGGATGCTTTCTCCCCCTTGAGGTGGAACATTTACCGTAGTACCTTCCAGTAATTTAAGCATTGCCTGTTGCACACCTTCTCCACTTACATCTCTGGTGATGGATGGATTGTCTGATTTCCTGGCAATTTTATCAAGCTCATCTATATAAACAATTCCACGCTCAGCAGCTTCCACATTGTAATCTGCCGCTTGGAGCAAACGAGTAAGAATGCTTTCTACATCTTCACCTACATAGCCTGCCTCCGTCAAAACAGTAGCATCAGCGATGCAAAAAGGAACTTCGAGTGTTTTGGCGAGTGTCTTGGCCAAGTAAGTTTTACCAGTCCCCGTATCGCCCACCATTATAATATTGGATTTTTCAATCTTGACATCATCCGATTCCTGCTTTTGCCCCAATCTTTTGTAATGATTGTAAACCGCCACAGTCAAGACTTTTTTAGCCTCTTGTTGTCCAATAACGTATTGATCCAAATAGGCAGTAAGTTCTTTTGGTTTCTTTAATTTGAACTTAGGTTGTTTAGCATCCTTTTTCGTCTTGTCCTCTTCACCTAATATCTGGAAGGCTTGTTCTATACAGAAATTACAGATATGCGCAGAAATGCCTGAAACCATTAGGTCCACATCTTTCTTATTCCTCCCACAAAATGAACATGTTACTTGCGCCATTCAGTTTTTATTTTACTTTTTTCGTCAAAACTTCATCAATTAAGCCGTATTCTTTGGCAGCTGATGCTCTCATCCAGTAATCTCTGTCTGAGTCAATTTCAATTTGTTCGATGCTTTTTCCACTATGCTGGGCAAGAATCTCGTAAAGCTCTTGTCTCAATTCTAAAATTTGCCTAACAGAGATCTCCATATCTTTGGATTGACCTTGCATCCCTCCTGAAGGCTGGTGGATCATTACTCTTGCATGGGGTAGTGCTGCACGTTTGCCTGCCGCACCGCCTGCCAGTAATACTGCTCCCATGGAGGCTGCTAATCCGGTACATATGGTTCCCACTTCCGGACTAATGTATTGCATGGTGTCATAAATCCCTAAACCTGCATATACTGATCCCCCAGGGCTATTGACATACAGCAAGATGTCTTTCTTTGCATCAACAGACTCCAAAAATAACAATTGCGCAGTAATAATATTCGCAATATTGTCATCTACTCCTGTTCCAAGAAAAATAATCCTATCCATTATTAGTCTGGAAAATACATCTATTTCTCTGAAATTGGTAGGCCTTTCTTCAATGACTGCCCGGGTCATGTTTTCCACAGAGTGGATATATTGGTCAAAAGTATTGCCACTGATTCCTTGGCCTTTGACTGCGAATTTTCTGAATTCCTCTCTATTCATTTTTACTTTTCTCTAAGATTAATATTACAAAAATAAAAAAAGCCCTTAGATAAGGACTTTTTATGAACAAAAAATTTTAGGAATTAGTTTTCGAGAAGTTCTTTAAACTTTTCTACACCGATTTTCTCTTCTTTCAATTTGACTTTGTCCTTCACAAAATCGAGGACTTTTTCATTTTGTACCGAAGTCATCATTTGCATGTAATTCTTACCTTCATTGCCTTGAAGGTAGTTTTGTAAGAACATGTCCATATTGTCTTCTAGTTGGGCACCCATACCGGATGAGGCCAACTGCTCCCTTATCATTTCCTTGGTTTTTTCAATGACATCTTCATGCTCCGCTTTGATGTCATTGTCTTTTGAGATCTTATTCGAAATCAAAGACCATGTCAATTGTTTGGTATATGCTGGGAATTCCTTGGCAACATCCTCTTCAGTGACCTTGCCATCATTGGCTTTAATTAACCACTCTTTTAAGAATGCCTCAGGAAGATCAAGCTTGTGATTGGAAATCAAAGCGTCTTTGATCTGCTCCTCATTGAATACCTTAATTTCTTTTTGGTAATTTTCAGTAAGAATTGTTTTAACCTTTTCTAAAAATTCTTCCTCTGAAGAAACTTGGTCAGGACCGAAAACTTTATCAAACAATTCCTGATCTAAGGTTGCTTCCTCAGTTCTATTAATGTTTTGAACAGTGAAAGTGAAATCACCTTTAAGGTTTTCAGCAGCTTCCTTACTAATGTTTAACGCCTCAGCAATATCCCCTTTGATTGCTTTTGAAGGATCAAAGGAAATACTTTCTTCTTTTTTAACTCCTAAAAACTTTTTCACAGACCTGCCGTCCAAACTACTCAAAGGTAGTGAAAGGGTTTCTTCGTAAGAGCCATCATCCGCTTTAAGGTCTCCGTAAAGAAAATCATTTTCTTCACTTACCTCCGGATTGGTCATCTTACCATATTGCTTCTTGATGTTATCAATGGCTTCATTGACTTCCTTGTCTGAAAGTGTGATCTCATAAACCTTAGCATCCAGATCTTGGTCAAGGTTTAATTCAATATTTTCTACGAAACCAATTTTATATTCAAACTCAAAATCTTTCTGCTTCTTCCAGTCGATATTTTTACCATCTTCTTCAGAAGGTAAAGGGTCTCCAAGGACTTCAAAATCCTGCTCTTTTAAAAAATCATTTAAGGATTTTGACAAAATGGAATTAATCTCTTCCACCAAAACAGATGTGCCATAAAGGTTTTTTACCATTGTAAATGGTGCCTTTCCGGGCCTGAACCCTTTGATGTTCGCCTTTTTTGCGTAATCTTTTATTTTGGCATCAACTGTTTGTTGATAATCTGCTTCCCCAAGTTTGATTTTCACTGAGGCTTCATTGGCAGCATGCTTGTCTATTGTAATTTCCAAGGGATCTGAATTTAATGTTTACCAATAACAAAAACCCTCCATCCTGACTTACCTTAAAGGTAGCTATCAAGATCGAGGGATTTAAAGGGTGTGCGGATGGAGGGACTCGAACCCCCATGCCTCGCGGCGCTAGATCCTAAGTCTAGTGCGTCTACCAATTTCGCCACATCCGCAAATAAATAATTTCAGCTTGTCTACTTTTATTACCTTTTGTAATAACCGGGGAAATAAATCCCATAGTCCCAGCCTATCTCGCCAACAAGAGTTTTTGTTGGCTTGTTTTTTAATGTGGATGCAAAGGTAATAATCAATTTTAAAGATTCAATACTTTGGGTAAAAAAAATTAAAATTTTACTTAAGATTTTGATTCCTTAGTCTAGAATAATTTTATAACTTGTATCGTATGATCAAAGTTGATATAGAAGAAGAGCGCAAACAGATTCTCAAACGTTACCGGAAACTTTTGAGATTGGCAAAACCATTGCTTAAGCCCGGTGATGCCAAATTAATCAAGAAAGCTTTCAATGTAGCCAGCGAAGCTCATAAAGAAATGCGCCGTAAATCGGGAGAACCCTATATTTATCACCCTTTAGAGGTTGCTCTTATTTGTGTGGAAGAGATCGGCCTGGGGACGACCAGTATCATTGCCGCCCTACTCCATGATGTGGTAGAGGATACCGACATGGAATTGGAAGACATCGAAAGAGAATTTGGTGTTAAGGTTGCTCAAATTATAGATGGGCTTACCAAAATAGCAGGAGTTTTTGATTATGGTTCCTCTCAGCAAGCAGAGAACTTCAGAAAAATGCTGCTTACCCTATCTGATGATGTGCGGGTAATCCTCATTAAGTTAGCAGATAGGCTTAACAATATGAGAACCCTAGATTCCATGCCAAGGCACAAACAACTTAAAATTGGCTCGGAGACAAAGTACCTTTACGCGCCTTTGGCACATCGCCTTGGGCTTTATTCCATTAAATCGGAGCTTGAGGATTTGTACCTCAAGTTTATGGACAAAGAGGATTACGATTTTATCACCAAAAAATAAATGATACCAGGGTTTCCAGAAATAAATTCATCAAAACATTTATAGCTCCGATTGAAAAAGAACTTAAAGAACAAGGCTTTAAATTTGTGATAAAGGGGAGGCCTAAATCTGTTTATTCCATTTACAATAAAATGAAAAAGCAGAACATCCCTTTTGAAGAGGTGTTTGATTTGTTCGCCATCAGGATCATTATAGACACCTCCTACGAAAATGAAAAAGCCGCTTGTTGGCAGGTTTATTCTATTGTTACTGACTTTTATCGGCCAAACCCCAATAGGCTTCGGGATTGGATTAGTACGCCTAGAGCCAATGGTTATGAGTCATTACATACTACAGCCATGAGCCAAACAGGGCAGTGGGTAGAAGTCCAAATACGTACCCAACGCATGGATGACATTGCCGAAAGAGGTTATGCTGCTCACTGGAAGTACAAAGAAAAAGAAAATGCCCCTGAGAAAGCCGCCGGCAGTTTGGATGAATGGATTACCCAGGTAAGAACCTTACTGGAAAACAATGACGGTTCGGCCATAGAGTTTATGGATGATTTTAGGGGAAATCTTTTTCATGATGAAGTATTCGTGTTTACCCCAAAGGGAGACCTTAAAGTGCTGCCTTTTGATGCCACAGCTTTGGATTTTGCTTTCGAAATACACACTGAAGTTGGAGCCAAGTGTATTGGGGCCAAGGTCAATCAGAAGTTGGTTTCCTTGGGACATAAATTGAAAAATGGTGACCAAGTTGAGATACTTACCTCCAATAAACAAAAGCCAAGTGAAGATTGGTTAAAGTCTGTCGTAACATCGAGAGCCAAGGCCAAAATTAAAGACGCACTAAAGGAAGAGAAAAAAGGTTATATGCTGGATGGAAAAGAAATCGTCCAGCGAAAGCTAAAGCAAATGAAGCTCGACTTCACCTCCGAGACGGTGGAACAGTTGCGGGCATTTTTTGAAACCAAGACAACTACTGAATTTTATTACAAAGTTGGTAAAGGAATCATTGATGCAACGGCAATCAAAAGTTTCAAAGATTTTAAACAGCAAAAAAATCCAAGAAGGGGCCTCAGTTGAATTTTACTGATGAGAAATCCTTTACTAAAGAAATCAAAAACTTAAAAGGACCGGAACATGATCAGCTACTGATTGGAGAAGACATGGATGTGGTGGATTATGTTTTAGCGAAATGCTGTAACCCTATTCCCGGAGATGCCGTTTTTGGTTTTGTTACTGTGAATGAAGGAATAAAAATTCATAGGACAGCCTGCCCCAATGCATTGGAATTAATGTCCAATCACGGCAATAGGGTGATCAAAGCAAGATGGACCAGTCAGCAGCAAATTGCCTTTTTGGCGGGGCTAAAAATAATAGGTACCGATAGGGTAGGACTCATCAGTGATCTCACCAAAGTGATTTCCAATGAATTAAAAGTTAATATGCGCTCCATAACCGTTGATTCTGATCGAGGAATCTTTGAAGGTAGCATTAAGTTATACGTTGACAGTACCAACCATCTAGAGAAGCTAATTGATAATTTATCCAAGGTATCGGGAGTTCTTAAGGTTTCAAGGTTTGATTAGAAGAGTTAAACCATCCGTTTTTAAATAAGAACAGTATATTTGTAAAAAAATAAAAGTATGGCTTCAGTAGAAAATCTTTACGAAAAGGTAAAGAAAATATTCACCGCCTATTTGGAAAACAAAAAGCTGAGAAAAACACCGGAAAGGTATGCGATCTTAGAAGAGATATATAGCCGAGGAGGGCACTTTGATGTGGAAGGCTTGTATATAAGTATGAAAAATAAAAACTACCGAGTAAGTCGTGCTACGGTTTATAATACCTTAGACTTGTTGGTAGAATGTGATCTTGTTACCAAGCATCAGTTTGGTAAGAATTTGGCTCAGTACGAGAAATCCTATGGATACAAGCAACATGATCACCTGATCTGTACAGAATGCCATCAAGTGAAGGAATTTTGTGATCCTCGGATTCAAAACATCCAGAATACAGTAGGGGAGGTGTTGAATTTTAATATAATTCATCACTCTTTATTGCTTTACGGAAATTGTACCGATGAGAATTGTGAGCATAGAGTAGGAGCTACGGAAGGCAAAGCAAAAAAATAAATAATAATTCATGAAAGCAGAATTTCAATCCCAGATAGAAAATAATTCTTTGGTATTAAAAATAAAAGGTGATTTGATCGGAGATGATTCAGGTCCCCGAATGGTTGGCTTGGTGTCGGATGGCTTGCAAGACGGAGTGAAAAACTGCATCATTGACCTTAGTGAAGTCAGGTATATTAGCTCTAGTGGAATTGGAGTGTTAATTACAGTATTGACCAAAATGAGAAATGCAGATGGGGAAGTATTTTTGGCCTCACCTTCCGAGCATGTTAAAAAGCTACTAATAATTACCAAACTCAATAATATATTTAATGTGTCTGACACGCTTGAGGAGGCGTTAGCGCAAGTAAAATAATTCAAAAGCCATTTTTATTGAATAAAATATAGCTTGGAAGTTGTAAATTTTTACAAACATGACAATCTTCACGGCTTGTTTTGATAGAAGGCAGTAATACTTATTTAAAAATAAAATGAAAATGGACGTTCTTTTAGGTCTCCAGTGGGGTGACGAAGGCAAGGGTAAAGTAGTAGATTATCTAGCACCGAGCTATGAAATGGTAGCCAGATTTCAAGGAGGACCCAATGCCGGCCATACCTTAGAGTTTGACGGGATAAAGCATGTTTTGCATCAAATTCCCAGTGGGATCTTCAGGGGAAATATCCAGAATATTATAGGCAATGGAGTAGTGCTGGATCCTGTAGTTTTAAGGAAAGAAATCAAGAATTTGGAAAAATTCAATATTGATTTTAATAAAAATATGGCCATTTCAAAAAAGGCCACCATTATCCTTCCTACGCATAAATTATTGGATGCTGCTTATGAAAAATCCAAAGGAGATAAAAAAATTGGTTCTACCTTAAAAGGAATTGGGCCGACTTACCAAGATAAAATCGGAAGGGTAGCCTTGAGAGTTGGAGACATGCTATCTCCTGATTTCAAAGATAAATACCATGATTTAGTGGAGCGACACAAGTCAATCTTAAATTATTATGACTTTGGTTTGCAAGATCTTGCCGCCCTAGAGGCGGATTTCTTTGAAGCAGTTACGTTTTTTAAATCCCTAAGGCTTGTTGAAACGGAATTTGAAGTAAATGCAGCCATCAAATCAGGCAAAAAAGTTTTGGCTGAAGGAGCTCAAGGTTCACTTTTAGACGTAGATTTTGGAAGTTACCCTTTTGTAACAAGCAGTAGTACCATGGCTGCAGGGGCATGTACAGGTTTGGGAGTTGCTCCTTCCACTATAGGGGAAGTCTTCGGGATTTTCAAAGCTTATTGTACCCGTGTTGGCAGTGGTCCTTTCCCTACAGAATTATTCGATGCAGATGGAGAGCAAATGCGTAAGGATGGTAATGAATTTGGTTCTACAACTGGCCGTGCCAGAAGATGTGGTTGGATAGATCTTCCTGCACTGAAATATTCCATCATGATCAATGGGGTTACCCAATTGTTTATGATGAAAGCTGATGTGCTCAATGGCTTTGAAGAAATCAAAATCTGTACGGAGTACAAACTTGGAGATGGAAACCAAACCGATCAACAGTACCTCAATGGTACGACCGAAGGCATTGAACCGGTTTATGAAACGTTAAAGGGCTGGAATTGTAGCTTAGATGGAATTGATGATTATGAGAAATTCCCCGATGAATTGAAAGCCTATGTTTTTTTCTTGAAAAAGAACTTGAAGTTCCAATCAAAATGGTGTCTGTAGGTCCCGATAGAAAACAAACGATACTTAAATAATAGAATTCATACACTTATAATATTAAGGCTTCTTCCTAACTATCAGGAAGAAGCCTTTTTTATTTATTTTTTAATTGTCTATCTTAAGTTCCGAATGATGTCTTGTTGTATAAAGAAATCTTGAGTTGAATATATTAAATGTGAAAGAAGGCATAAATAGTGAATTACTGTTGTAGGTAATAACGATTTCCCAAATTCAAAAATTAATATAAGTGTATTCAATATATTATTAGGGTGTTATGGTAATCCCACTTTAATAAGAGGTCAATACAAAACATACTCAAACTTAAGCAGAGAAAACCTTCTAGTCCAGGTTGTTCTTTTAGAAGTTATTGGATTGGCAGATAAAACTGAGGTCATTAATATACCGGAAGTGTATTTCTAATCAACCCTTTCATTTGGTTTTCAAGAATCCGGAGGTTTGGAGAGTTGCATGTGGTATGTTTTAACTCCTGCATACTTTGAGAGTATTCTTTTTTATTTTATAGAAGCAATACGGTTGCTAAACATATGAAGGTATCTATAGGTCTTTCTTTAATTGTAATGATGCTTTCCTTTAGCGTAAGAGCGCAACAAGGCTTTCCTTATTGCGAATCTTTTCAGGAGGGGACTGAACGAGATGAGACTATTCTGGGAGGTAATGCAATCATACAAGATGGAGTATTAAGGCTAACTAATGCAGTGATGGATCAGAAGGGGTATGTGTATATTGATATTCCATTTTCCTCTAGCTTTGGGGTTAAAGCTTCCTTTGAATATTTTAGCTATGGAGGAACAGGAGCAGATGGTATGACCGTTTTCCTATTTGATGGGGAAAATCCCTCTTTTTCCCCCGGAGCATTTGGTGGATCCCTAGGCTATGCCATGAATGCCGATAGTCCCGGTTTGACACAGGCTTATTTAGGGGTTGGATTTGATAGTTTTGGGAACTTTGGTAATAATTCTGAAAATAAAACCGGAGGTTTTTCCTCAGGGATAAATCAGCTGCATCCAAATGCTATAGTGGTTAGGGGTCCGGGAAATGGTTACAATGGATATCATTTTATTACAGGTGTGAAGGTAAATGAGGGAGGGGCTTACGGTTTGCCGGAGGATCAGCAGTTTTCAATCAGTTCAGGAGGCCCTGGCACGCGGCGGGTGGAAGAACCCGAAGAAACAGGATACCGAAAGGTGATTTTTAAGCTAAGGCCCAAGAATGGAGGTATAGGGTATTTTTTGGATGTAGAAATGATTTTTACTACTGAAAATGGTAACCCACGCCAAATAACGCTGATAGATAATGTAGATTATCCCTATCCTTCACCTAAAACTTTGAAAATAGGTTTTGCAGGTTCCACCGGTGGAGAAACAAATATTCATGAAATTAGGAATTTGCTGGTAGAAGTGGCCGACCAAGATAATTTAAAAAAACCGACAACAAGTAATATAGAAAATGTTGGGGTGTGTATGGGACAGGAAAATTTTCTTGAAATACCTGAAGTGAATTATACCTTACCCAATATAGATTCCCGAGTTAGCTGTCTGCAGTTTTTTGAGTCCATGGATGAAATTATGGAAATAGAGACAGACCCTTGCCTTTCCGGTAGGTGCCATACCGATGATGCCGTTTTGATCACGCAAGAAGGAACTTTTAAATATTCAGGGTCGGGTACACAATTTTCTTTTGTTCCCGACCCTGATTTTACTGGAAATAGAATACAGGTATTTTATACCGTCACAGATAATTATGGGAAAACGTCTAATGGAAGTACTCTTTTACTGGATGTAATGGACAAGCCTGAACCGATAAGTATAATGGTCAACCAACTTCCGCTATTAAGTAAGGACGCTTGCCCTGAGGAAGAGATTGAATTAAGCATTTTTCCTTAGGTGAAAACGAACACTACGAATGGTTTAAAGATGGACTAAAAATAGAAGCGGAATCATCATCAAGCTTGTTAGTCCAAGAATCGGGAGTTTTTCATGCCCGAGCCATTTCATCGGACGGCTGTCCACTGATTACTGAAAACATTACAATCAACTATCCTGCCTATCCTGATCTTGAAGTTCTTAGTCCCATCTATGGTTGTCAGCCCAATTTGTTCCCTGATATTAGAGGATTTATAGCCGATTATGATACCCTACAGTTTGATTACCAACTTAAGAATGATTCCGGAGAGAAATTTATAAATGAGGACATGCTTACCTTAACAGAGGAGGGTGTGTATGATTTAAGTGTGAAGCCTAAATCTTTAGAATGTTGGTCATCACCCACTTCCATAAGGGTGATATTACCGGAAGAGGCTTTGGAAGCTTCTTTTGATTATGTATTGAATAGTACCGGTAAAAAGAAGAATCAGCAGATGGAATATTGGCAATAGATCCTATTAGGTTTATGGATTTGTCTGCAGGTAATCCTCAACGGTGGTTTTGGGATTTTGGGGATGGAAACACCAGTGAGCAACGGTCACCGGTACATGTATATGGAGATAAAGGGGAGTTTCTTGTCTCTCTTCGGGTTGAGAACGGGCCTGATTGTGCCGCTAGTTTTGAGTTTCCAATAATTATTCGGCGAACCTACAGGGTAATGTTTCCCACGGGCTTCACTCCTTCAAGATCGGAGGATAAATTTTTTATGCCTAAAATGAAGGGAATAGAAAGTATGGAATTGAAGATATTCAACACTTGGGGCGAATTCCTTATAGAAATCACTGACCTGAACAGTCCGGGTTGGGATGGGGCGATTAATGGGACGCCACTGCCACCGGGGACTTACGTTTATCGCGGTGACTTTAAAACCAACAAAGGGGAGCTTGTAAGCAGATCCGGGAAATTTCTTCTGATAAGATAATGGAAAAGAAAATCATTGGCTTTGTTTTTTTATTGGGATTGCTAGTGGTGCAGGCTTTTGGGCAAGACATGCAGTTTTCACAATTTTATGCAGCGCCTATCCATTTGAACCCTGCATTTACAGGGAGTACCGAATGGACGAGGGTAGGTGTAAATTACAGAAACCAATGGCCCGGGCTGGATAGAAGTTTCAATGCGTTTTCGGCTTACTTTGATCATTTCATAGATCACAAGAATAGCGGGATAGGGGTTATAGCAAATGGTGTACGAGACTCTTTTTCTCAAGTTCAAAATATGGAGATTGGTATAACATATGCTTACAGGGTCAAATTGGGAGAATACAGTTACCTGCATTCCGGGCTTCAGGCAAGTTTTGTTCACCGTAATGTAAATGTAGAAAGTATAATTCTAGGTACGCAAATTGATATTGACAGGGGGATAGTGGTTGGCGATGGGGTAAGCTGGGTGGAGGATGTAAGTCAACGGAGCCATGAAGACATCAATACAGGTCTGTATTATTACGACAAAAAGTTTTGGCTAGGGTTGTCGGCCCATCATTTAACCCGCCCTTATATTTCCTATCTTCAGTTGGAAAATCAACGGCTACCGATACGCTATGGGATACATGGGGGTGTGACGTTTGATTTATTTAGTAATAATATAGGAGATGTTATCAACAATACTTTACAAGAAAGAACACTTTCTCTGGCTTTTAATTATAAAAGACAGGGTTTATTTGATCAGCTGGATGTGGGGGCGGAGTTGTTTTACGCTCCCTTGATTATGGGCGTTTGGTACCGGGGACTTCCTACCAAACGGAGTTTGCCAAATAATGAGGCGATCATCGCGCTTTTAGGTTTCTCATTACCCAACGACTTGCAGATAGGTTATAGTTTTGATTTTACTGTATCAAAGTTGGCTTGGAGAAACAGTGGAGGGGCCCATGAGTTGTCCATGAGGTACACTTTTAGGAATTATAAATTGGGTAAAAAGCGGGATAGGGTTATCCCCGGATTTAAATATTAAAAGTTCAAATATTTTTTCCGCTGATAATCAGGTTACTTATGATTTATTGTCAGTTTTCTTGAATATTCCCCATTGTAAGTTAAAGAAAGTGCACCTTTGTCGTAAAAAGCGGGGAACGAAAGTAAGAAAAAGCGAGAATAAAGGTTCTCAAAAATTATTTTCAAAAACATTTTGCAGAGTTAAAAATTTCATTTTATCTTTGCACTCCCTTAACGAAACAGTCAGAAAACGATCTGACAAAAACGGGGTCAAAACAGAGGAATCGCAAGAGATTTTCGCTTGAAATAAGTTCTTTGAAGTGATGTTAGACATAATAAAAGAAACAGACTAAATAATTCATAGAGTCACGGAATAATAGACATATCAATCTTTCGGGATTAGATAGTCACAACCGACTTTACAATGGAGAGTTTGATCCTGGCTCAGGATGAACGCTAGCGCTTGAGCCTAATACATGCAAGTCGTACGGGATTTCATCTTTCGGGATGAATGAGAGTGGCGCACGGGTGCGTAACGCGTATGCAACCTACCTGTTACAGGGAGATAGCCCGGGGAAACTCGGATTAATATTCCATAGTATATAATCGTTGCATGGTGATTATATTAAAGCCTTCAGGTGGTAACGAATGGGCATACGCGGATTAGCTAGTTGGCGAGGTAACGGCTCACCAAGGCGACGATCCTTAGGGGTTCTGAGAGGAAGGTCCCCACACTGGCACTGAGATACGGGCCGGACTCCTACGGGAGGCAGCAGTAGGGAATATTGGTCAATGGGCGAGAGCCTGAACCAGCCATGCCGCGTGCAGGAAGACGGCGTTCTGCGTTTATGGCTTCTTTTATCTGGGAAGAAAAAGCCCTTGCGAGGGAAATTGCCGGTACCAGAAGAATAAGCACCGGCTAACTCCGTGCCAGCAGCCGCGGTAATACGGAGGGTGCAAGCGTTGTCCGGATTTATTGGGTTTAAAGGGTGCGTAGGCGGCTGATTAAGTCAGCGGTGAAAGTTCTCGGCTCAACCGAGAGACTGCCGTTGATACTGGTTAGCTTGAGTTATGGAGGGGTACATGGAATTTATGGTGTAGCGGTGAAATGCATAGATACCATAAGGAACACCGATAGCGAAGGCATTGTACTGGCCATAAACTGACGCTGAGGCACACGAAAGCGTGGGTAGCGAACAGGATTAGATACCCTGGTAGTCCACGCCGTAAACGATGATCACTCGCTTTACATTACGGCAGTAATTTGAGGCCAAGCGAAAGCGTTAAGTGATCCCACCTGGGGAGTACGCCGGCAACGGTGAAACTCAAAGGAATTGACGAGGGGTCCGCACAAGCGGTGGAGCATGTGGTTTAATTCGATGATACGCAGGGAACCTTACCCGGGCTAGAATGTGAAGGAATGATACAGAGATGTGTCAGTCAGCAATGACCTGAAACAAGGTGCTGCATGGCTGTCGTCAGCTCGTGCCGTGAGGCGTGGGTTAAGTCCCGCAACGAGCGCAACCCCTGTTGTCAGTTGCCATCAAGTAATGTTGGGGACTCTGACAAGACTGCCCGCGCAAGCGGAGAGGAAGGAGGGGACGACGTCAAGTCATCATGGCCCTTACGCCCGGGGCGACACACGTGCTACAATGGCGCATACAGCGGGTAGCGACACGGCAACGTGAAGCCAACCTCTAAAAGTGCGTCTCAGTTCGGATCGGGGTCACAACCCGACCCCGTGAAGCTGGAATCGCTAGTAATCGCGCATCAGCATGGCGCGGTGAATACGTTCCCGGACCTTGTACACACTGCCCGTCAAGCCATGGAAGTCGGGTAGACCTGAAGACGGTAACCGCAAGGAGCCGTTTAGGGTAGAACCGGTAACTGGGGCTAAGTCGTAACAAGGTAGCCGTACCGGAAGGTGCGGCTGGAACACCTCCTTTTCTGGAAAGACACTATAGAATTACTGTTTTTTTTAAGTCTAACACCTTCACCTTTGTCATTAGTAAGTAATGACGAAAAGTTCTTTGACATGTTGAGTGGAAAATGCAATGTAAAGTGTATTGATTGCGAGAGTGATTGATATATTTAGAATAAAGAACATTTGATGCTAGCAAAAGGGCATCAGATGAGTTCAAGTGAACAAGGGCGTACGGGGGATGCCTAGGCTCTAGGAGGCGAAGAAGGACGTGCCAAGCTGCAGCTGGCTGGGGATCGGCACAGTCGAATTGATCCACAGATGTCCGAATGGGGCAACCCATCCCGATTTATCGGGATATTCCGAAAAGGAAGGCAAACGCGGGGAACTGAAACATCTAAGTACCCGCAGGAAGAAAAACAATAGTGATTCCGTCAGTAGCGGCGAGCGGACGCGGAATAGCCCAAACCATTTATGTTACGGCATATATGGGGTTGTAGGACCTGCATAATTTTAAATTAGGAGACTCGAATTGGCTGGGAAGTCAAACCGCAGAGGTGGAGAGTCCTGTAGAGGAATTTTAGTTTAGAAGGCGGGTATCCTGAGTAGGCCGGGACAGGAGAAATCCCGGTTGGTGCCGGCACCATCCGGTAAGGCTAAATACTCTAGACCGATAGTGAACGAGTACCGTGAGGGAAAGGTGAAAAGTACCGTGAATAACGGGGTGAAAAGAACCTGAAACCGTGCGCCTACAAGCGGTCAGGTCCTGACTTTGTCAGGATGACGGCGTGCCTTTTGCATAATGAGCTACGAGTTACTCCTCACCGGCAAGGTTAATCCTGTAAACAGGAGGAGCCGCAGCGAAAGCGAAGTCCGAACAGGGCGTTATAGTCGGTGAGGTAGACGCGGAAAACTTAGTGATCTACCCATGGCGGGTTGAAGCTCTGGTAAAACAGAGTGGAGGACCGAACCGATAAGCGTTGAAAAGCTTCCGGATGAGCTGTGGAGTAGGGGTGAAAGGCCAATCAAACTGAGAAATAGCTCGTACTCCCCGAAATGTTTTTAGGAACAGCGTCGGGAATTGTATGATGGAGGTAGAGCTACCGATAGGACTAGGGGGAATTACATCCTACCAAATCCTGACGAACTCCGAATGCCATCATATAGAACCGGCAGTGAGGGCTTGGGTGCTAAGGTCAAGTCGAGAAAGGGGGAAGAACCCAGACCTACCGCTAAGGTCCCAAAATCCGCGCTAAGTTGAACAAAGGCGGTCCAGCTGCAGAGACAGCCAGGAGGTTAGCTTGGAAGCAGCTATTCCTTTAAAGAGTGCGTAACAGCTCACTGGTCGAGCAGCAGGGCGTCGATAATAATCGGGCATCGGTCACGGTACCGAAGCGAAGGATCACGATTTATCGGGATGGTAGGGGAGCATTCCAGCGACAGTGAATCCGGATGGTAATGTCCGGTGGAGTTTCTGGAAAAGCAAATGTAGGCATAAGTAACGATAATGGATGGGAACAACATCCACACCGAAAGACCAAGGATTCCTGATCAACGCTAATCGGATCAGGGTCAGTCAGGGGACGTAGACCTAGGGATAACCCGAAGGGGGATTCCGATGGCAAATGGAGTTAATATTCCCATACCGAACATACAGGTGACGGGGTGACGGAGTGTTGAAAGACCCGCCCGGTGACGGAATACCGGGTTAAAGGGTGTAGGTATTTGGACTGTAGTAAAATGCGCAAAGTCTTAGCCGAACCTGATAGTACCAAGCGTCTTCGGACAATTGGATAGTGGTCCTAAGAGCCAAGAAAAACCTCTGGCGCTAAGCGTATGTTCGCCCGTACCGCAAACCGACACAGGTGGTTGGGAGAGTATCCCAAGGGGTGCTCGAGTGAATCATGGCTAAGGAACTCGGCAAAATGGCCCTGTAACTTCGGGAGAAGGGGCGCCTCGCCTGACTTCGGTTAGGCAGGCCGCAGTGAAAAAGGCCCAGGCGACTGTTTATCAAAAACACATGGCTTTGCGAAATCGTAAGATGAAGTATAAGGCCTGACACCTGCCCGGTGCCGGAAGGTTAAGGGGGACGTTATCGTAAGAGAAGCGTTGAACTGAAGCCCCAGTAAACGGCAGCCGTAACTATAACAGTCCTAAGGTAGCGAAATTCCTTGTCGGGTAAGTTCCGACCTGCACGAATGGTGTAACGATCTGAGCTGTCTCAGCCATGAGCTCGGTGAAATTGTAGTCGCGGTGAAGATGCCGCGTACCCGCAACAGGTACGGAAAGACCCCATGAACCTTTACTGCAACAACATTGGCATCAGGTACACGGTGTGTAGGATAGGCCGGAGGCTGTGAATTGGCGTCGCTAGGCGTTGAGGAGCCACCGTTGAAATACGGCCCTCTGTGTGCCTGTCTAATCACCTCAAGTGGGAGACATTGTTTGGTGGGTAGTTTGACTGGGGTGGTCGCCTCCAAGAAGTAACGGAGGCTTCCAAAGGTTCCCTCAGCACGCTTGGTAACGTGCGTGGAGTGCAATAGCATAAGGGAGCTTGACTGCAAGGCGTACATGCCGAGCAGGGTGAAACACGGGTATAGTGATCCGGCGGTACCGAATGGAAGGGCCGTCGCTCAAAGGATAAAAAGGTACTCTGGGGATAACAGGCTGATCTCCCCCAAGAGCTCATATCGACGGAGGAGTTTGGCACCTCGATGTCGGCTCTCGTCACATCCTGGGGCTGGAGAAGGTCCCGAGTTGGAGCTGTTCGCCCATTAAAGTGGCACGCGAGCTGGGTTCAGAGCGTCGTGAGACAGTTCAGTCCCTATCTGTTGCGGGCGTGAGAAGTCTGCGGGGGGCTGTCCTTGAGCATTGCGAGAGGACCGGGATGGACCGACCGCTGGTGTACCGGTTGTAGTGCCAACTGCACCGCCGGGTAACTAGATCGGGAAGATAAGCGCTTCAAGCATCTAAGTGCGAAACTCGCCCCAAGATGAGACTTCTAAACAGGGCCGTCAGAGACGATGACGTTGATAGGCTGTAGGTGTAAAGTCAGAAATGACATAGCCGAGCAGTACTAATCGCGCTTGAACGTCTTTGCTACGTTGCATTTTCCACAAGACAATGTCAAAAATAACTTAACAACATTTATAAAAAGTAAAGAAATTAAGTGTAAGCAGTTAAAAGCGAACACAAAGATTTAGGCGGCCCGGCGCAAGGGGACCCACCTCTTCCCATCCCGAACGAAGTTAAGCCTGCAGCGCCGATGGTACTGGGGTTACACCTGGGAAGTAGGTCGCCGCCTTCTTTTGAGCCCTTAGAGCAATCTAAGGGTCTTTTTTTATGCCCAATTACACCCAAAAGATAGAAGTATTCTACAGATTACTCAGATTCACTGAATAGCATTCATGGAATGAGATTGGTTTTGATCCTTTCCGTTAAAATAAATCATTATTCAATTAGCCTCTTCCCATCCCGATCCGCGCGGCGGATAAGCCCTGCAGCGCCGATGGTACTGGGGTTACACCTGGGAGAGTAGGTCGCCGCCTTCTTTTGAACCCTTAGAGCAATCTAAGGGTCTTTTTTTATCAATTACACCGAAAAGATAGAAGTATTCACCACAGATTACTCAGATTCGCACAGATAGCATTCATGGAATGAGATTGGTTTTGATCCTTTCCGTTAAAATAAATCATTATCCAATTAGCCTCTTCCCATCCCGATCCGCCGCGGCGGATAAGCCCTGCAGCGCCGATGGTACTGGGGTTACACCTGGGAGAGTAGTGCCTGTCCCGACTCATCGGGATCGCCGCCTTCTTTTAGACACTTAGAGCAATCTAAGGGTCTTTTTTTATGCCCAATTACACCGAAAAGATAGAAGTATTCACCACAGATTGCTAAGATTCGCACAGATAGCATTCATGGAATGAGATTGGTTTTGATCCTTTCCGTTAAAATAAATCATTATTCAATTAGCCTCTTCCCATCCCGATCCGCCGCGGCGGATAAGCCCTGCAGCGCCGATGGTACTGGTGGGCCACGGCGTGTGGGAGAGTAGTGCCTGTCCCGACTCATCGGGATCGCCGCCTTCTTTTAGACCCTTAGAGCTATCTAAGGGTCTTTTTTTATGCACTTTTTTTAAATATACTTGCTTAATGTCCCCTAACTTTTTTAAGAACGCTACGCTAACGTAAGGTTCAAGCTTTTGAAATAAACTTTATGCGATCACTTAGCAAACCATTTATCCCTATAGGCCCCTCTATATAGGCAACATTCATCCTTATTCGAATCAAGGGTATATTCCATAAAAAATACTCCTATTAAATAAAAAGGTGTAGATACAATCTACATCTAGTGCTTATTTGTTCAAGTATCAGTAGATGCTTGTAATTCTTTTGGGATAGGCTACATCATTTTCAGTTTTGCATTTTATTTAAAAGGCCTATTGAAACAGGGTTTAATAGGCTTCATCCG
Organism: Cyclobacterium sp. SOCE241; assembly: GCF_056867545.1. Classification (NCBI taxonomy): domain Bacteria; kingdom Pseudomonadati; phylum Bacteroidota; class Cytophagia; order Cytophagales; family Cyclobacteriaceae; genus Cyclobacterium; species Cyclobacterium sp. SOCE241. The sequence goes on from NZ_CP149779.1 coordinate 5,406,085, forward strand.
ATATTAAAACTCCCAATCATTTTGACGGCTCCATCGTTATGACCAAGTTTTTATTGTCCGGACTTAATGCAATTCTGCTGATGTTACGATATTCTAGGGTATTTAATGTTGCTATTTCTTCCCATCCTGTTCCTTTGCTAATATTTTTGAGATAGATGGTTTTATCCCGGGCCATTAAAAGATTGTTCTTATCAATCCATACAAAGTCCTCTTCCCCTGCTAAAGTTATACCTATCGTTTTTGTTTGCCTGCTTTTTACATCAAAAGCTTTCAATTCATAAGCTTCTCTTCCATTAGAAATGATGTTTGAGTTTTTGTCTACATATACAATTTCATTTGTACCTGGTCTTTGGCTTATGCAACGACCCGGGTTTTCAGCGATCTCAAATATTTCTTCTCTACTGTAAGGATAGACCAATCGGTTGGGAGAACCTACCAAGAATAAGGCAGCTGTTTCTCCATGCCAACCATAATATCCCACAGGTTCGATGTCATCGTATAAAAGCTCCGGTTCCCCGAAATTTATAGGGTATAACCATATGCGCTGACTGCTGTCTTTTTCAACCCTTACTGTGGAAATATATTGACCGCAACTTGTTAACTTAGGTGAGAACTCATCAAGTTCCGGAGTCCTTGTCATATTGGTGTATTTATCCGTATCTAGATTATATAGGATTACATCAAAATTACCCGTCGGGTCTTTAGAAGTAAATACCAATTGACTTTTATTGATAAAAGAAGGTTGGTTATCATATCCTTCTCCTTTGGATATTTTTTTGCAGTCTCTGGGAATATTGTAAAACCAAACAAATTCTTTTTGGATTCAACAAGAAAAAGATCGGTATCTTCTTGGGCTTTAAGCAACCTACTGTTCAATAAAAAAACAATAAATAAAAGTGCCTTGAAAAATTTCAGGCACCTGAAATAGTTGGCGCTGCTAATTTTACTTTTGTTTATCATTTATCTCGATCTTTGAAATTTTAAAATTTTAGTATCTCAATTATGATTATCTAATGTACAAAAAGCTATTTGTTTTCAACATTAATATTATTTTAATTCTTAACTTCTTCAATGCTTAAGTCTTCTTTAAGTTTTGGCTATTACTATTATGTTTTCTGTCCGAATATGAACAATATTTGTACTTCAATCGAACACATCTTTTAGCCAAATGGGTCCGTACTTCCTTCATTAGCCTATTTTATAACTGGCACTCTATTCGTATATTGAAAGACATGAAAGTAATCAACTCAGGGATTCTGGAATTGATTTTATGGACAATTGCTCTATTAGGTTTGTATATTGGCGGTGCAGAAGCTCCGCATTCTTTTTGTTTTTGTCCTCTTGATTCATTAGGGTTCACTTGGTGCCCGGGCTGTGGTATTGGTCGGTCCATTCATTATTTTATGCATGGAGATTTCACCATTTCTTGGGCTTATCATCCACTGGGAGGCTTTGCTTTCATGGTAATCCTATTTAGAATAATTGAATTAATAATATTAAATAAAAAATTATGGCAAATGTATTGAGACACCTTCCGGAATTAGAAGGAATGGAATTGGGTTATATCCAAGGAATTTTGAAAGATATGAATGAAGAGCAAGCAAGCTTATTTGCTCAGGTATATCGTGCCAGAAGGAAGGATAGCCAAATGATATTAATCTTGACTTTGATAGGCTTTTTGGCTTTGCAGGATTGCATCGTTTTATTTTAGGGCAAATTGGCCTAGGGATTCTTTATTTACTTACTGTGGGCTTATGTTTTATAGGAACCATTGTTGACTTGGTCAACTACAAAAGCTTGACTTATGAGTATAACATCAAGATTGCCCATGAAACACTTTCTTTATTGGCTGTAAGCGATGATTTCAAAACCAATAATGATGCCTTTAAAAATAATAACGATGCATAGATTTCCTTTATTGTTTTTGTTTGTTCTTGTGGGGTTCTCGGGTATACAAATTTCTTGTAACCCAATTTCCATGGAAACCATAAGTGATATAGAATCAACTTATGATGGTATCACTAAAGTCAATGTAAATGGGGGTGCGCTTGAAATCAGTTATACCGGTAGAGACGAAGCTGAAGAAGTGGTTCTAAATGCATTTGTAGAAGCAAGTGATTCGCAAATGGAGGGAGTGACGGTGAAGAAAATTGGCGAGGAATTGTTTGTTGATTTTGGGCCAAGGGATGATTTTGGTTCTTTTTTCTCCTCTTTTAAAGTAAAGGGTTTTATCAGTATCACGGGGCCTTCCGATATGGCGTTAAATATAAATAATTCATCTGGGACCATGGAAGTGTTTAATGTTGACAATGAAGATATTGTGCTCAAGGGTAGCTCAGGGAAAATTGAAGCAGAAAATCTTCGCTCTCCGAATTTAAGTGTGAGAATTTCTTCCGGAAAACTGGAGCTTGAGAATATCCAAGGTGATTTGAATTTAGAATTATCTTCTGGAATGGGAACATTGGAAGGGATGAAAGGTAATGTTAAGTTTAGAGGCTCAAGTGGTATGGTTGTTTTGACCGATATAGATGGGCTTGTTTCCGGAAGCATGAGTTCAGGAAAAGCAGATTTAAATGAGATCACAGAATTAGGTGAAATCAGCTTGACATCCGGTATGTTAGTGGCCAATGATTGTGGGCTAGGGCCGGAAACTAATCTGTCTGCTTCATCCGGTTATATGAAAGTAAATACCAGATCTTCCCTAAAGGATTATAATTATGATTTCAAGGTAGGTAGTGGGAGGCTAAGTATCGGAGATCAATCAAGTAGTGATGATTTATTAATTGACAATGCCGCTGAGGTGACCATAAAAGGGAAAATACAATCGGGAAAAATGGTAATTGTGGATTAAACCCGAAATTTACAATAGATTTCTATTACGTGATGAAATCTATATGCAGGCAGGAGACTTGCGATTACAAGGCTTCCCGTAATCATGGGAAATCCTCCTAGTTATAATTCGGGTTAAAAATTTATGTATTCAAGCGATATATAGCAAAGCTTTGACTTAAGAAACTCCGGGTGGAAGCTCGGTGTTTTTTATTTTAAGGAGTTTAATAATCTAGGTGGTTTGTAAAGGTGGTGTGGAATTGAAGGTTTTAAAAAACAATAAATATTACGCCTATTAAATTAGGCTTCTTCTCAGTATGCTAAAAATGGTTTATTGTATTTTTCTCAAGTTGGTTATGAGAAAAATGAGTTGCTCCCGAGAGAAAAATCACTAATATCAACATGATTTTTTGCTGATATTAAAATTGACGGACACTAATGAAATGCAATGCTCACGTATTTGAAATCGGTTAGAGCTACGTGAAGTATCCTAAACCAATACCCTGGGAAATATAGGCACAAAAAAAGCAACCTTAGATGATTGCTTTTCACTACTGATGTCAATGTTATGTTATGCGTTTACTACCTTCACATTCACTGCATTCAGACCTTTTCTTCCTTCTTTAAGATCAAAGGATACATCATCGTCTTCTCTGATTTCGTCAATTAGTCCAGAGACATGCACAAAATACTCTTTTGATGATTCATCATCAATAATAAAACCGAATCCTTTAGATTCATTAAAAAATTTTACTTTTCCTGTGTTCATAATATAATTAATTGATTGTATTTATTGAGGTAAAGGTAATGAATCTTTTGGCAAAAAAAACTCTTGTATAAAAATATTTTCAGGAATTAAAAGATTACATAAAATGCATTGGCCAAGAAATGGGCAAAAACAGTAAGATTCAACCCTTTAATTGGATTATTATCTCATTAAATCAATGCCTTCTTCCTTACATTTTTGAAATTCTTTTTCGGGCCAAATTCCCGATTGCACCTCTCCAATGTGCTTTTTTCTTAGCAAGAACATGCAGGTTCTGGACTGACCGATTCCACCACCTATACTTTGTGGTAATTCTCCATTTAATAGTTTTTGGTGGAAAAATAAACCTGCTCTTTTTCTTCACCGGAATTTTTTAACTGATGGGCCAGTGTCTCTGCATCTACTCTTATACCCATGGAAGAAAGTTCAAAAGAATTTTCTAGTACCGGATTCCAAACCAATATGTCTCCATTCAATCCTTTATGGCCTTCGGAATTATAGCTACTCCAGTCATCATAGTCCGGTGCTCGGTCATCATGCTTTTCGCCATTGCTTAATTTGTCCCCAATACCTATCAAGAATACAGCACCATGTGCTTTTGTAGCTTCATATTCCCTTTCTTTGGGAGTTAAATTGGGATATGCTTGTAGCAGATCCTCTGCCTGAATAAATTTAATTTTTTCCGGCAATAAAGGGCTGATCTGAGGAAAAATAGAAGCGACACTTTTTTCCATTTCTCGATAAATCTCATAAATACCTTCAACTACTTCTTTCAGATAGGTTAGATTTCTTTTGGAAAGATTAATTTTTTGTTCCCAATCCCATTGGTCTACATACAATGAATGCTGTGGAGAATAGTCTTCATCCGGTCTCAAGGCCCTCATGTCTGTTATTATACCTTCACCATCTTCGGTTTCGAGTTCAGCCAACTGCCACCGTTTCCATTTTGCCAATGATTGCACCACAACTCCGGGAGCATCCCCTTGATTTTTTATTGGAAATTTCACAGGTCGTTCTGTACCACTTAGGTCATCGTTAATACCTGTTCCATCCATAATGATTAATGGACATGACACCTTGAAAAGGTTTAACTTTTCGGACATCATCTTTGGGAATTTTGTTTTGATGAGGTCTATGGCTTTTTCTGTCTCTCTCCTATTTAACAAGGATTTGTATTTCAGCTCGCTCGTTGCTGCCATGTTATTTTATTTACTATGTTCACGATTTATCGTTCTTCTCAAAATCGGCCCAATATTAAGGAAAAGAATTGATTCAGGAAAATATCCTGTTTGTTTGCCTGTATTAAGGCAAGAAATTAATGTAAACTGGTTTATGAATCTCAAATTTGGTGTCCATTGGTTTCAACTCTCCGGAATCTAAGTTTCTTTCAAAAGATAGGATAGTATTCGAGTCTTGGTTTCCCGCCAAAAGATATTTCCCATCATTGGTGATGTTGAAATTTCTTGGGGCTTTACCCATGGAAGATACGGTTTGCACATGGGTTAAGTCCCCATTCTCTTTGATTTTAAAAGCAATAATTTCATTGGCTTCACCACGGTTTGAAGCATAAAGGAATTTCCCATCAGGACTAAGTCTTACTTCAGCAGCTCCAACTTTACCTTCAAACCCTTCTGCAATTAAAGAGTGGGTGGCTTGGTGCTTTAATTCGCCTTGATCATATGAATAAACGCCTATTTCTGCGGAAATTTCATGAATTAGGTAAAGTTTATCTCCTTTGCTATTAAAGACCATATGTCTAGGTCCCGCACCGGGGGCTACTTTTAACCTATAAATTGGTTCAGGATTCACAGGTTTTTCAAGGCTGTTGTCAAATTCATATACTACCACTTCGTCAGTCCCTAAGTCAGCAATGAATAAATTGCCATCAATTGGATGAAAAATAGCCGCGTGAACATGAGGTTCTTTCTGTCTATTGGTGACCACACTACTTCCTGTATGCGCAATGACTTGGGTAACAGGTTTTACTTCTCCGTTTTCTGCGATCGGAATTACAGAAAAATCCCCGGAACTATAATTGGCCGTTACAGCAAAAGATTCACTTGGATCTATAGTGATGTAGCAAGGGGATTTAGCAGAGGCTTTCACTGAATTAAGCTTTTGTAATTTTCCATTTATAAGACTGAAAGAAGTAATTTTCCCTCCTTCTTTACCTCCATTTTCTTCCACTGCATAGACCAAGTCTTGCGCTTTGTTAGCAATAACAAAGGAAGGGTTTTCTACGGCTGCCGCGGTACTAATGGTTTGAATCTTGCCTTCATTAGGGTGAAAAGCCATTAGGTGAATGCCTTGGTCCGGAGAGTTGGTATAGGTCCCCAAGAGAAACAAATGAGCTGAAGAGGAGGCTTCCTCATTCGTTTTATTTTCTGTCTTATTGTCATTTGATGCTGTACCGCAAGCCATAAAGATCATTAGTAAACAGGCGTTAATTAGATTTTTTACTTTCATTTTTTTCATCGGTTTTGTTCATGCCACTGGCCAATTCATGAGTTTTGGGATGGTATTTTCCTTTTAAATCGTCCTCTTTGGATTTGGACCAAAGTTTTACTCCTGAGAAATAGGAGGCCCTCCCTATCATGTGTGCCCCCACAGGAGCAGTAAGCAATATGAATATAATTATGGCCAGAACTCTGGACGTAATCCCTATTTCATTGAAATAAACTGCAGCAGAAATCAGCAATAGTCCTATGCCTAGTGTGGCTGCTTTGGTAGTGACAGAAATTCGGAGGTAAAGATCCGGCATTCGAATTACTCCAACTGCAGCTAGCAGAATGAATAAGCCCCCAAGGGAGCTAAGAATTATGATTAATATATCACTCATTTTTTTCTCTTTTTATCTAAATAATAAGAAAATGCTACTGTACCCAAGAACGCAATTAAGGCCATGATCATGGCGATATCAAGGAAGGCGGGTTGATTGGTATAAATACTGTAAATGGTAATGATGCCTATTCCGGTAGTAAGCAATAGATCAAGCGCTACCACCCTGTCAGAGAGGGAGGGGCCAATGAGAAACCTGATAAAGATTAACAAGGTAGAAATGGCCAACACAGGAAGAATTATATAATATAGGAAGTCGTATACACTCATCTCAAAATCTCCAATAGTTTACGTTCGAATCCATTTTTAATATCCGCTATAAAGCGGTCTTTGTTTTTGACATACATGGCATGTACATAAAGTACTTTCCTGTCGTCTGACACATCCAGACTTAAGGTTCCGGGAGTCAGGGTAATAAGGTTAGCCAATAATGTGATCTCCATATCTGTCTTTGCATCAAGAGGGATTTTGATGATGCCCGGTTTCATAAAATAACTGGGAGTGATGACATCATAAGCCACTTGGAGGTTTGCTTTTACCAGTTCGTATAAGAAAAAGAATATGAAGGCCACCACCTTCGGTCCTCGATAGAGATACCTGTTGTCCTCTCCGCGTTGTGAAATAAGCCACATCAACAAAAAACTCAAGGTAAAACCAAATACGAAATTTATAAAGGAGAAATCACCTGTCACTGCCAGCCAAATAAAGGAAAGCAGTAGGTTACTAAGAAATCTGGTTTTTATCATTTTTCTATCGAATTAATTGCCCAAAACTGCTTGAATATATAGTGAGGGGTCCATAAGGTTGTCTGCGATTTTTATTGACAATCGCATGACCCACTCTGCCCCAAAACCAATACCTAGTGAAATGAATGACAGGAAGAGTATGGAACCAATCATCGCTCTCCTTTTCAGAGGTTTTAGTGCATTAAAGTATTTTATATGCTTTTTTTCCGGTAGCTCGGGGCCGTCTTTCCAAAAGACTTCTGACCACAAGCGAGCGATAATCAATAAGGTAAGGAAACTTCCCAGAATTACGAAAATCAGTATCAATATATTTGATTGTTCCAAGGCTCCTTGAAGTAACAACAACTTGCCCCAAAAGCCTGACAAAGGTGGGATGCCTACCAAGGAAAAGAGAGGAATGGCCATCAGAAGGCTTAGCTTTGGGTGTTCCTTATAAAAACTGCCTAGCAAGCGCATAGAGTAAGTTCCTTTGAACTTGAATATTAATCCGCTGACCATGAAAAGATTAGTTTTTACGACAATGTCATGCACCAAATAAAATATGGCTCCGGCAATGGCTAAACTACTGTAAACCCCTAAGCCCGCAAGCATAAATCCAATGTGGCAAATAATTAGGTAACTAATTACTTTCCTCATATTATTTTGAATCAAAGCCCCTATGCCCCCCGATAAGATAGTTAAAATCGCAAGCGCCATGATTACAGTGGAGAGAAAAGCATCCGGTATAAATATCAACGTAAATACCCTGAGCATAGCATAAACGCCAACTTTTGTAAGCAGTCCTCCGAAAATGGCAGAAATGGCCGGGGGAGGCGTGTGGTAGGAGGCAGGTAGCCAAAAATAAAGTGGGAAAATGGCTGATTTAATTCCAAACCCGACAAGAAAGAGTATGGCAGTTACGTTGACCAAACCTCTATTTTCTATTTCTGCAACCCGCAAGGAGAGATCTGCCATATTCAAACTGCCGGTAAGCCCGTAAAGTATGGCAATGGCGGTTAGGAAGATAACCGAGGCCAATAAATTCATGGTGACATATTTGATGGCACCTTCAATTTGAGCTTTTTCTCCGCCAATGGTAAGCAATACAAAGGAGGAAATGATGATGATTTCAAACCATACATACAGATTGAAGATATCTCCTGTAAGGAATGCCCCACTGAGTCCCATGATAAGCAAATGGAAAATGGGAAAATACCCGAATTTGACACGTGCATTTCTAATGCTACCAACGGAATAAACACTGACAGCCAAGCCTGCAATTGCGGTAAGCAATACCAGTAGAGAACTGAAGGTGTCGGCGACAAAGGTGATTCCAAAAGGGGCAGCCCAACCTCCGGCCTGCATGATTTGAATGCCTTCGGTATTTACTTTTACCAAAAGCAATATGCTGATAACAAGAGCGATTAGAGATCCGGTTACAGAGATAAGCTTTTGAATATTCTTGCTGTTCCAGGAGAACATCAATAATACGGCTATAAAAAGCTGGAAAATTACCGGTAAAACAATGTATGGGTTGTTCATAAGTCTTCGTCGGTTGCGTTCATTTCGTCCAGATCGTCTGTTTTAACCACCTTGTAAGCCCTTTTGACCAATATTATGGCAAAGGCCTGTAATCCAAAACTAATAACTATGGCTGTAAGGATTAATGCTTGGGGTACAGGGTCTGCATACAATTCTCCCAGCATCTTTTCTGAAGATGCAATAATAGGGGCTGTCCTTTGACAATTTTGCCCAATAAAAATATTAATAGATTGGCTCCATTGCCAAGTAAGATTAAACCAATAATCAGTTTAACCAAACTTCTTCTCAGCATCATATAGATACCGGCGGCATACAAGAGCCCTATGATTATTACCAATAAAATTTCCATATTATAATCCTTCTGATATGGTGAAAATAATGGTGAGGGTAACACCAATAACTACCAAGTAAACGCCTGTGTCGAAGAATAAAGCAGAACCTACTTTACCGATGACAGGCACCGCATTTTCCATCCACAATCCTGTCATGAAAGTGTCCCCGAAAAACAAAGGCAAGGCACCGGAAACCAAGGCCAGTAGTAGACCTACAGGCATTAAAAATCCCGGATGAAAGGTCATGATGTTTTTCGTTTTATCGATTCCATTGGCAAAAGAATGAATTACAAATGCGATAGAAGCCATTAGGCCACCGACAAAACCTCCACCCGGTAAGTAATGACCGCGCAATAGAATGAAAATTGAAAAGAGCAATAGCAAGGGGAGCAGGTAGGCCGATGCTGTCTTAAATATGATGGTTTTCATAATTATTCTTTTTCAGTACTTTTAAGATGAAGTTTCAAAAGGCCAAATACACCGATGGCCGCTATGGCCAATACAGTGATTTCTACAATGGTATCAAAACCCCTGAAATCGACCAGGATTACATTCACCACATTTTTTCCTTTGCCTAAGATGTAAGCATTCTTTGCATAGTATTCACTGATTTCCTTGGTTACAGACTCGTTCATTACTTCCAAGGTCAATACGCTAATAAGTCCTCCAAATACCAAGGCGAGTAATCCGTCGCGGATTTTGTCATTATTATCCGGTAACACCAAGTATCTGGGGAGATTATACAAGACCAAGACGAATAGGATAACCGTAAGGGTATCTATAGAAAACTGGGTCATGGCCAAATCGGGTGCAGAATAAAACAAAAAGATCATGCAAAAGGAGTAGCCCACCACCCCTAAGGAGGCCACAGCCGTAAGTCTTGAATTTGAAAATACGGTAAAGAAAATGGCAGTGGCCATGATCACTACTACCACCGCTTCATAGAAGGTTACATCAGAAAGTTTGGAGGTGTCCAGGTACAACTCTACACCCGTGAAAAAACGGTAAGCCAATAAAATGCAAAGAAAGGAAAGGATGGTGATGAGATAAAACCTCAGGTACCCATTTTGAAAAAACTTTGTCCATACCCTGCTTAAGCCTACAAAACCATCTGCAATTTTATTGATAATTGTATGCGGAGAGATATTTTCAAATTTTGCCACCTTGGCAAGCAGCCCTTCAGAGGGTTTCAATAGGAAATACAAGGCGATGCCTGATCCAATGGTGATGGCACTTAGAAGTAAAATAAGGTTGAAGCCATGCCAAAGTTTCAAATGAAAATCCGGGCTATTTCCTGTGATGGATTGTACTACAGGTTTGATTATGCCTCCTTCGATTAATCCGGGGGCCAGGCCAAATAAAATTCCCAAAAAACCAAGCAACATGGGAGGGACATACATTGCAGGACTGGGTAGGTGTAGTTTTTGGTATTTTTCGGGCAGTTTACCTACAAATGGTTTTATTCCTGCCAAAAAGCCGGCAAATAGCAAAGCTGCATTGGTTATAATAGCCAGGCCGGTTAGGAGCCAGGCAATGTCACCCATGCCCAAAGTGGCCTCATAAATCAGATCTTTTCCCACAAAACCGAAGGAAGGTGGAATACCGGCATTGGAGATGGCCGCAAGAATGGCTGCTATTCCCACAGGAAGCATTACCTTATTTAAGCCACCTAGCTGTCGGATGTCTCGCGTGCCTGTCTCGTGGTCGATGATACCGGTTACCAGGAATAGTGTGGCTTTATACAAGGCGTGTACCAGTATAAATACCGCAGCAGCCAGTAAAGCATCTTTGGTGCCCAATCCGATAAGGAAAACCAGTATGCCCAGGGCTGAAATGGTGGAGTAGGCCAAGATCCCTTTGAGGTCTAGCCTAAACAAAGCATGGATAGCAGCATAGGTCATGGTAATTGCCCCTACGATGATCAAGGTACTGTTCCACCATTCATGATTTCCTAAAACCGGGGTAAAACGAGCGAGTAAATAAATTCCTGCTTTTACCATAGTCGCTGAATGCAAGTAGGTTGAAACAGGTGTTGGTGCTTTCATTGCTCCGGGCAACCAAAAGTGGAACGGAAATTGAGCGGATTTGGTAAATGCTGCAATAAATAAAAATACCAAAACCCATCCATATAGCTCATGAGATTGGATGGAATCGGTAAGAGGTATTAAAGCAGATATTTGAGAAGTACCGGTGATTTGTCCTAATCCTACCATGGCAGCCATTAAAAACAATCCGCCGAATCCAGTGATGGCCAAAGCTGTGATGGCTGATTTTCTTGAATCAGGGTTATCGTTATTAAACCCAATCAAAAAGAAAGAACTTATACTGGTTAGTTCCCAGAAAATAAAAAGGGCATAAATATTGTCGGAAAGTACCAATCCAAGCATGGAAGCCATAAACATGGAAAGATAGGCATAAAACCTATCAAGGTATTGGTGTCCTTTTAGGTAGGAAGAAGTATAAACAAAAACCAGGGTGCCTATCCCGCTTATCAGTAATACGAAAAGGAAGGAAAGGCCATCAAGGTGGAAATCCAAGTTAATTCCTATGGATGGTACCCATTGATAACTGGCTTTAATGGTGTCTCCTGCCAGCAAAATTGGGAGTTTCGAAAGAAAAAACCCAAAAATAGAAAACGGCAGTAAAGCAACCCAAATAGTGGATTTTCCCTTCAGTTTCCCCATGATCATGGGAATTACTAAAGCAAAAATAAATCCCGAAATTACGGCAATCAACATCAGCGATTATTTAATGAGTTTGTGTAACGAAAGCCTAAAATACAAAAAATTATAGGATTAGACAGGTCTTAACGAATCGTTTCCATTAACGGTTAGTTGATGGAATTAATAATGTACTGATAGTAAGCAAAATATAATATAGTAGTAATATCGATAAGAAATTATAACAAAAAATTGATGCATTGAAGCAAAAAAATGTGCATTTTTGAGATATTGCAAAGATTAAATCTAACCTTTTCAACCATGGCAAACATCTACGAGACTGAAGTCGCAAAGCGTTTTACGATTTATAACAGTCTGTTTTTAGACCTGCCTTTTGATCAAATTTACAGGACAGGTACCTTGCTACCTATTTTGTCTGAAGCTTGTCAAAACGGGTTTAAAAAAAAAAAACGCCAAAGGAAATTATCCGCCAATTCTTTGAAGAATTGATGGCTGATAAATCTGAAGAAGAAAGGCACGACCTTCTCTTTAAAATGGTACAATATATCGAACGACAAGTAGTTCTATTTGATTCGATAGAAGATGCTTCCTTTGAAAAATTCAACGATATCAAAGGCAAAGGTACCATGACCGCCTTGATTGCGAGAGCAGAAAACGACCATAAAAAAGATGAACTGATACAAAAGCTTAAAAACTTTTCCGTTCGACTAACTTTAACTGCACACCCTACACAGTTTTATCCCGGTAATGTTCTGGCCATTATCACAGACTTGGAACAGGCCATAAGGAAAAATGATTTGGGAGATGTAGATCTTCTGCTTCGCCAATTAGGTAAAACAGCATTTATCAATAAAGAGAAACCTTCTCCTTATGAAGAAGCAGTAAGCCTTACTTGGTTTTTGGAATACGTGTTCTATCCAAGTATTTCGGACATAATGATTCGTGTTCTCAACCAGCTAAATATCCCTCTTCATGATTGGGAAAATCCCAATTTGCTGAAAGTAGGCTTTTGGCCGGGAGGTGACAGGGACGGAAATCCTTTTGTAACGCACGAGATCACTAAAAAAGTTGCCGACAAACTTCAGAACAGCATCCTGAAATGTTATTATAGAGATATCCGTAAAGTTAGACGTCGCTTGACCTTCCACAATGTGGAGAGCCACTTGATCAAAGCAGAAAAAGGAATCTACAATACCCTTTTTGGTGGAGATGGAGATGTTTTTAAATCCAAAGATGACCTTCTTGCTGTTTTATATGATGCCAGGAAAGGCATTATAGAAGAACATGGCGGCCTATCACTTGAGTTATTGGATGAATTTATCCTTAAAGTAAGGGTGTTTGGATTTCATTTTGCCAGCATGGATGTTAGGCAAGACAGCAGGAAACACGATGCCCTTTGGGATGAGATATTGGAGAAAAGTGAAGGAGAAGCTGCTTTGGAAACTTACCACCAAGGTGACGAGGAAGCAAAAATTGAGAAAATCCTTTCTATAGACAAATTACCTGAGATCAGTGCTCTTGAGGATCCTTTCCACAGAGAAATGTTGGAAAGCGTCAAGTCTATCAATTATATCCAGAAAAATAACGGCCCAATGGGCTGTCACAGATACATCATTTCCAACAACCAATCAGTGCTGCATGTGCTGGAAGTTTTTCAACTTAATAAATTGTTGTTGGCGGATGGTGGTGATCTATCGCTTGATATTGTTCCTCTATTTGAAACCATCGACGATTTGGCAAATGCCCATGGGGTGATGACCAAGCTTTATAACAATAAAGTATACAGGGAGCACCTTCGTAAGCGAGGCAACAAACAGTCCATTATGTTGGGCTTTTCAGATGGTACCAAAGATGGTGGATATATCCGAGCCAACTGGTCCATTTTGCGGGCCAAAGAGGAACTTACAAAAGTGGCTAGAGAAGAGGGGATTGATGTCATCTTCTTTGACGGCAGAGGAGGACCTCCTGCCCGAGGTGGTGGAAATACCCATAACTTCTACGCTTCTCTCGGTCCCAATGTGGAAAACCGTGAGATTCAAATCACCATTCAAGGACAGACCATTAGTGCCAACTATGGTAAACCGGTAAGCTGTTCTTACAATTTGGAGCAACTGCTTAGTGCCGGTATGGAAAGTCACTTGTATCCTTCCAGTGAAAATAGCCTGACTGAAAAACAAAAATCGCTTATCGATGAGATGGCGGAAATCAGCTATAATGCTTATAAAGAGCTGAAAAATCACAAGCAGTTTGTTCCTTATCTGGAAAAAGTAACTCCTTTGAAATTCTTCGGTATGACCAATATTGGTTCCAGACCGGTGAAAAGGAGCAAGGGAGGAAGCATGAAGTTTGAAGACCTTAGGGCCATACCATTTGTAGGTGCCTGGGCGCAAATGAAACAAAATATTCCGGGTTTCTTTGGGGTAGGTAAAGCCATAGAGGAGCTTGAGAAGCAAGGTAGACTGGGAGAGGTACAGCAACTGTACAAAGACTCCTTGTTTTTCCGATCTTTATTGGGGAACTCCATGCAGTCCTTGGCCAAATCATTTTATCCGGCTACCGCATACCTCAAGGACGATCCTCAGTTTGGAGGTTTCTGGGACTTGATGTACAGCGAGTACCAAAGGTCTTATGAAAAGGTGCTTGCAGTGGCAGGAATGACTGATTTACTGGAGGATAGTCCGCTAAGTAATCAGTCCATAGCCATCAGGGAAAGAATAGTATTACCGTTGATCACCATTCAACAGTATGCCATTCAGACCATTTTGGACAAAGGGAAAGAAGATACCGCTTTACAAAAGCTGATCCTTAGGACCATGTTTGGTATTATCAATGCCGCAAGGAATGCTGCATAACATCCATTAGAGATTTTCTGATAAATATAGAAGGCCACTGTTTCAGTGGCCTTTTTTTATGTGTAAATATTTGGTTTAAAATTATTTATTTGGCTGAATTGATAAAGTTCAATATAAAACCCTGTTTTTCAAACTGATACGATGTTATTTGTGTTTTAATTGTTATTTTTAGGTTGGAGGGGTTAAGGGAAGGCATTACTTTTCGGTGGTTGCAGTTGATAAAGTTGGCGTTATCGTTCGTTTTATTTATTTATGATATGGAGTTTTTAGATATGATACTGGGTATTGACCCAAATTTTATTGTGATTGGGTTAATTGCAATTTTCTTTTCATTGGAGCAAGTATCCCAATCCCCTGTTAATTTTAAAAAACGGATCCATCACCTATTTCATAATTTACTATTTCAAGTTATTCTTGTTGGCCTAAATGTATTTTTTGTGACATTTCAAGTTTTCTCTATAGAGTGGTTAAATGAGCATCATATTGGACTCTTGTATCTGATAGAACTACCCTTCTGGATTAAGCTTTTTATCTCTGTCGCTTTATATGATATTACAGCATATTGGATACATAGGGGTACGCACGTAATTCCTTTGCTGTGGAGATTTCATAGGGTACACCATAGTGATACCTCAATGGACGCATCAACAGTTTTTAGATTTCACCCATTTGAATTAATATTAGTATTTGGAATGGGGAATATCCTGACTGCTGCACTATTTGGTACTGACGTTCTTTCTATGGCAGTATATTATTTATTTTTATATGTGTTTTTCTTTTTTGAACATGCCAATCTTACCTACCCAAAATGGCTTAATTCAACACTCGGATTGATTTTTGTGATGCCTGATCACCACAGGGTACATCATCAGCAAGACCAATATTATACAGATTCCAATTATGCCGACATATTTATAGTCTGGGACAGGATCTTTGGGACCTTCAAAATTATGCCGGCACAGAAAAATAAATACGGCTTGACAGAGTTTGATGAGGATAAGAAGCAAACATTTCTTTTTTAATTAAGAGCCCCTTTTTAAATATAAAGAGAATTACAATTGACGGAGAAAAAAGAATAAGCCGGAATAAAAAAACTCCACTCGAGCACCAAACATCCTAACGGCTAAACCCTTCAGTTAGCTAAGGTGGCATTTCCTTGGTTTATTTGACTTCCTTATGAAAGAGGAAAATAAATCTCTGCTTCTTATTTAACAACCCTTCATTCTGGTTTCAGACAGTTGCAAATCTTTTCATCCGGCGACCGCTTACCTTAAGGAGGATCCTCAATTTGGAGGATTCAGGGACTTGATGTACGTTGAGTACCAAAGGTCTTATGAAAAGGTGCTTGCAGTGGCAGGAATAACAGACTTATTGGAGGACAGTCCGCTAAGTAATCAATCCATTGCCATTAGGGAAAGAATTGTTTTACCGTTGATCACCATTCAGCAGTAGGGCATTCAGACCATTTTGGACAAAGGCAAAGAAGATACTGCCTTACAAAAGCTGATCCTCAGGACCATGTTTGGTATCATCAATGCCGCCAGAAATGCCGCATAAAATAAATTAGAATTTTTCTAATAAATAGAGAAGGCCACTGTTTCAGTGGCCTTTTTTTGTGAATTTATCCTTGACTCTGAAATTTCTATGTCCTTATAGCTTGCAATTCCATAATTATATAAATATAATTCTCTGTTGACACAATAAGTGCTTTTAAAATATTGAAAACTTAGTTAGATTGGCCTACAGTTGTAAGGCGAATAAAGTGCACTGCGCACTTTATTCGTACGTTAGGTATAATTATGCGAAACTCAAATCTGTTCATTTTACTTCTGCTCGTCTGTTCAACAACATTTGGACAGACTATGGAAGATATTTTGAACGAAACCTGTGAACAGGCAGTCACTCGAGCTAACAAGGACGCAGAAACTGGAACTCTTAAGTCAATAACATATGGGTTGGTTATTGATCCAAATTTCAGTCTTGAATACTCGAAATTCCGTGAGGTTTACTTAATATCTAAATATCAAATTGATTCATATGAAGCTGGATGCGTAATAATTGGAAATGAAGAATGTTATGCGGACCAAATGCAACTTCTAATTGACTAAAAGTACGGTGAAAATTTCTTCGAAGAAGTTGAACCAGAAATCCGTGAATTATATGAACTTTTCAACAGCTTAAGTCAGAACGAAATTGAAGATATAATTGATTTTGACTACACCTACGGATATGGACGAATTGACGAACGAGCTGACTTTAAGGAAGGATGGGAAAAACTGTATGAAGAGCTTCATGAGAAAATTGACTTTTCCAAACTTTCATTCGAACCCTATGAATACGATCGAATTGGAATTCGTGTAATCGTAGATCGAAAAGGGAACATTGAAAAATGTGAGGTGGTATCCATGGACTTCCCAGAAGACATTGGAGCATTAATTGAAAAAACTTTAACTGAAATCGGCAACCGTAAACCTGCTACTCTGTATGGTTATAGCGTGAAGTCTGATAATATGCTGTCATTCCCACTTTCAATGAAATAAACTATACCTAACATATACTATGAATGAATGGGGTTTTATCGTTCAGGAAAGTTTGGTGGCACTTGGAAAGTCCGCCACAAGTTTTAAATTTAAATCAAGGTGTGGCTATGTACGAGACGAAAGATTGGTGCTTTCTAATCCCCACTCATCATAGTGTGCCGAGAAGTAGAACATCGGTAATAAATAGTTCTGCATGCTGTATTTGAGATGGTGGAATCCTTTAAAATGGTTGACCCACCGATGTTGTTTTACAGGAGACAGCATCAAACCACCTAATGGTGCTTTGGTAAAGAGCCAAGGTATTGAGCGATTGGGAAAAGTTATCCCCGAGGATAACAGGTATTTGTGTAAGAGTTGAACGTAAGTGAACCACCGATGAGGTCGAGAAGTGGGTACATCCAGTCAAAAGCTAGGAAGTATGATACGGAGTAAAAAGTGGTGTTTAACAGCACCGAATACAGAAGTCACCTGTTTACTTTCTGTATGACTGGCGTCTTTCAGGTGGCAAGACTTATACAAGGGCTCAAATATGGAACCCGGGAATCTGGTTATAAATGCAAAGGGAAATACACAATAGGCTCAACCTAGAGGTAGAATACCGATGTTGTAATTAGAGACGGACAATACAGCCATAGGCCAACAAGTCCAATGGGCAAGGCTATAGAATATACCAGGTCAAGATGGGCAGGACTGAGTGTTTATGCACTTCATGGACAAATGGAAATAGACAATAACCTAGTTGAAAATGCCGTTCGTCCACTAGCTATAGGTCGTAAAGCGTATCTATTTGCAGGATCGCACAAGGCTGCGGAGATGATAGCAGCCATGTATTCTTTCATGGCCAGCTGCAAAAAGAACAAAATTAATGAGTTTGAATGGCTCAAGGACGTATTCGAAAGAATCCAGAGCCACAAGCAAAAAGATCTCTATCAACTACTACCTTCCAATTGGGAGAAATATAAAATCAAGTAGCTCCTCAAAGCATAAAATCCAACAACTCCAAATTAATCTATATGGGTTCCTCGGATGCTTACTTTTATTCTTATCTTTATAGGTAATTAAATAAGGTAGCCTATCAGGGGCTACTCTACTGGACAATTAGAAAAAAATGAGTGCAGACATTTTTGAAATCTTGATTCAAAAGGCCGACCTTGAGAAATTGGATTGTAGACCTCTTGAAACTAACTTTGGACTGTCGTCCGAGCTGCACATTTTCATGAATGGTACAGACATCGGTATTCTCGAACCTGAGAAGCTGTATCCATATCACGATAGACTTAAAAGGTTTAATCACTATCAACATGTTTTAAATCTCAAGTCTTTGATTGGAAAATTTCATGCGCTAAATAAGCTCCAAAATCTTATAGATCAATTAAATTTAGGGTTGATCATATTCGAGAGTGACTGTGACCAACATGAGATAAAACTTTATTCCAGTTCTGAATACGCCATCAATGATCTATTCGATGAACGTTGTAATTTGAAGTCAGAAAATCTGAAAGCATTCACCTTTGAAATAAATAAAAACTATCCACAATAACTAAACATTCTGACGGTTGGAATAGCCTAGTCTGAAAACAGTGTTGAACCTTGAGAAGTGTACAGGGTCAACTTCAATAAAATATTTCAGGTGATGTTTACTTTTCTATTTTAACTACCTACCCTATAATCACTAGAGGCTGAACCTGTCGAAGCCATATGAAGTTTGCCGGAAAGTTGTCCGACAAAAGTTTAATGAAATTTATATACTTTCTTCATTTTGGGTCCAAGTTACGCTTCGCAAGAGTTGAACCTAGAGGTACCCAACCGGCACAAATGGCGAGCATTCATTGCCGCCAAAGCCCGGTGTGTAGGGCTAAACTAAGCATGCTAGCCGAGCTGTTAATAATTAATGAGTATGATGTATTTTAACGAACATTGGAAAACTATTTCGTTTATTTTGTTTGTTTCGTTTATTTCGATTAACTTTATTAAAAACAATAATTATGAAAACTTTAATCAGAAGAACGACAAAAGAAGACCAAAAGATTGCACTAAGTTCTTTAAAAGGCTTTCAGGTCGTATCAAAAAGAATTAAATCTTCTCGAGAAAAAGGAGTCAAAATAAAAGTACAAGAAACTGGTGAGTTTATAACTATTCCTAAAAAAGCTTTAACATTACTTTCTGCCATAATTCAAAATATGGCTGAAGGCAAGACGATTTCAATCGTGCCTTCAAATTCGGAAGTAAGCACACAGCAAGCCGCTGATATGTTAAATGTATCAAGACCTCATTTGATAAAACTTCTTGAGACTAAAATAATTCCGTTTAAAAAAGTAGGAAGTCACAGAAGAATATTGTTAAAGGATATTATAGATTATAAAGAACAGCTGACTAAACAACGGGAAGCTCAACTTGATTTTTTATCTACTCAAGCACAAGACCTAAAGCTAGGGTACGAATGATACATTCACCTAGGTTTAAAGTTGTATTAGATGCCTGCGTTTTATATCCAGCACCAATTAGAGATATTTTGTTATCCCTTGCAGCTGAAGGGGTATTTATAGCAAAATGGTCTGACATAATTCAAGATGAGTGGCTAAGAAATCTTTTGAAAAACAGAACTGATTTGAAAAAAGAACAACTGAATCAAACTATTACCGCTATGAATTTAGCTTTTCCCGATGCTAATGTTGAGGATTTTGAAGATTTAATTCCAAGTCTTAAACTTCCGGATAGAGATGATAGACACGTAGTCGCTTGTGCAATAAGGTGTAATGCAGATTTAATAGTTACATTTAATTCAAGGGATTTCCCAAAGGATGAACTATCAAAATATGATATTGAGATTCAAAAACCTGATGAACTCATTTTAAATTTATTTGATATCCATCCAGAATTAGCTTGTAAGGCTTTTAATAAAATGGTTAAAAGGCTAAAAAATCCAAAAAAGACAAAGAATGAAGTTTTAGCAACTTTGGAAAATTGCGGATTAAGGGAAAGCATAGAAAAATTAAAAAACAACTGCTAAATAACTAAGAATTCTGACGTTTGGAATAACCTAGTCTGAATTTAATGTTAAACCCTGAGAAATGTGCAGGGTCAACTTCAATAAAATATTTCAGGTGATGTTTACTTTTCTATTATAACTACCTACCTATAATCGCCGTTGGCTGAACCTGTCGAAGTCATATGAAGTTTGCCGGGAATTTGTCTGACTAATATTTAATGAAATTTGTAAATTTTCTTCATTTTGAGTCCAAGTTACGCTTCGCTAAACTTGAAAGGTTAATCGTTTACAAAAGCCTAAGCTAACAATTATATAATTAAGTATTGTGTCAAAAACAGTGAATTTTATATGGAGTAGGTGCTTTAATCCAATTGTTAAGCTAAGTTTTTAGTTAAAAAGTTATCTTTGGAAGGTAAATAAAGGGCATGGTGCGCTTTAACTAGATTTTATGCACAATGATGACATCAACAAATCACTTAAAAATTAGAAAAATATGGGAATGCCAAAACGTATAGTTTTAATACGGCACGGTGAATCAGAAGCCAATGTTGTTCAGAAATGGGATAAGCAAGGAAAAGATGTAATGAGTGCTGAAATTTTAGCCATTCGAAAACGGACTGATTATAAACATCGACTTTCAAAAAAGGTATTAGTCAAGCAATACAAGCAAGAGAATGGGTGAACAAAAATATTCTTGAAGTAGGCGAATTTGACACAAATTTTGTTTCAAGCTTTTTCCGTGCAAGAGAAACAGCAGCAATAATTTCGGCAAATGAACCGGAAATTAAATGGGAAATAGATGACCGTCTTGCAGAACGTAATTGGGGCGTTCATGGAACGCTGACTATTGCCGAACGTAAAGAACTTTATGAGGTAACAGATAAATTGATGAACGATGACCCATTTCACGCTGCTTTTGAAGGTGGTGAAAGTATTTGGGGAGTGAAAAATGAACGTATTCGTAATCTTATGAACACTTAGGCAAGAGAACAGGATGGGAAAAATATTATAGTCGTTACCCATGGAGATCTAATACGTGCAGCGAGAGTTGGTTTTGAGAGAGTTTTACCCGAAGAATATGAATCTATTAAAAACAATCCAGCTTATAAGGTTAAAAATTGCCAGTGTTTAGAATATGCACGCTTCAACCCATTTACAGGAAAAGACGAAGGAAAAATAAGGTGGCGTAGAATAACAAACCCGACACAACCTGAAACATCTCCAGACGGTGGAAACTGGGTTGAGTTACGAGGCAAACCTAAAATGAGTTCGTCAGAAATACTTGAAAAAATAGAAAAAGATGCACCAAACCTAATTAGAAAATTAGAATAACCAGTGGAAATCTTGCATAAACTAAGGTATGGTGCATTCTCCGCAGGATACTGCAAAAATTTACCGAAAAATTACCCGAGTATTTCTACTTGGATTGAACAAAGCGTTTAATTGATGACAGTTGAAAACTTTCTGTATTTTGGGTCCAAGTTACACTAGGCTAAACTTGAACCAGAGGAGGGGCAATAAATTACAAAACCATTCAAGGACGATTGGAAATATTAGAAAAAGCAGGGAAAATTGAATATTCTGAACCTTGTCTTTCAGAAAAACACCGAATGGATTTTATTAGACAATAATGAGATCTAAAGATGAATCTTTGAGTTATAACTATATTGGGTTAAAGAAAAATAATGGGAAAATTAAAAGAACAAACAGATGCTAAAATTGAAGCAGGGCGAAAAGCTAACCCTGACTTTATGAAAGGTGTTGATGATATTATTAGCAAGGCAAAAGCTTTCCAACAGGGAGAGCATGCAATTAAAATTGGGGCAAAAGCGCCAATTTTCGAGCTACCTAACCCACAGGGGAAAACCATTTCCTTAACTTCTTTATTGAATAAAGGGCCTGTTGTGATTACATTTTATCGCGGAAGTTGGTGTCCTTACTGCAACTTACAGCTAAGAGCCTTACAAGCCAAATTGGGTGATATCCATGAATTAGGGGCTACATTAGTTGCCATCAGTCCAGAAGTGCCTGACGGGTCAATGACAGAAAATGAAATTAGTAAAATGGAATTTATTGTATTGTCTGACCAAGATGCCAAGGTGGCTTCAAAATATGGTGTTGCTTGGGAAGTACCGGAATTTTTGATTGAACATATGCGAGTAGATCGTAAACTTGATTTGGAAAAAATCAATAATGGTAATGGTACCATCTTACCAATTCCTGCCACTTTTGTGTTGGGAAGTGACGGGGTGGTCAAGTGGAGCTATGTCAATATTGATTATAGAACACGTTCAGAACCTGATGAGATTATTGAGGCCTTGAAAAATCTATCTTAAGAAAATTACTGACTGAAGTTCCTGAACCCCATAAAGAGAAAGAATTGCTTGTAATTTAAAACCTTTATGATGGTATCCCTGCTACTGCAGTAAACTGATGGTCCTGTAAAACCCAACGTCGTATAAGTGAAATCATAGTTAAGTGTTGCGTATAACGTATGATATTTTTAAATTTGTACGTACAATTTAGAGCTATGGATTCAAAACTGACCTTAAAACTTGATAATGGTGTAATTGAGCGTGCGAAGATGTACGCCAAAGAACAGAACATTAGCTTGTCCAAATTAATTGAAAATTATTTGGATGCACTTACAAAGGGAAATGCTGGAAAGGCAGAAGTGAGCCCGTTGGTCGAGAGTTTAACAGGTGTGGTTAAACTGAAAGAAGGTGCAGAGAAAAGAAAATACATTGATTATTTATCTAATAAGTATAACTAATGAATAGAATACTTGTAGATACCAATGTGGTTTTGGATTTATTAGGGAAACGGAAAAGTTTTTTAAAAGAGGCTCAGGAGCTATTTACCCTGGGTGATAAAGGAAAGGTGAAATTATTTGTGTCAGCACTTACTTTTGCCAATACCTATTATATTCTTTCTCAGCAATTGAAGGTTTCAAGTGCGAGAAAGGTACTGAGGCAGTTCAAGGTATTGGTTGAAGTGGTTCCCATAGATGATAAGGTGATTGAATTGGCGCTTGATTCGGAATTTAAAGATTTTGAAGATGCCATACAGTATTATTCTGCCATTGAAAATGGGGTAAGAATAATCATAACGAGAAATCAAAAAGATTTTAAGCATTCGAAGATTCCAGTATTGACTGCCAAGGAATACCTGGGAATGAAAGGATGACAAAACTTATGGGGTAAACTTCCATAATCTCATATCCATCCGAAAATTAGACCTTTTATAAATGCTAGTCTGTTATAAACTGGTGACATAAAAACAAGAAGGAGGTAGATCCGATATTTTGCACATTTATTAAAGTGTATTAAATAAGGGGTTTTACTATCCTATTTTTTCTAACCATGATCATTTATACCTCCCATGGTCAAACTGGAGATCCTTATTATCTAGGTCTCAATAATTATCCTCGATTAAAATTACCTCCTACTCACTTTTTCCTCCAAAATCCACCCCCATATTATAAAGGGTAAAGGCAAAGATATCTGCCTGTTCCTCAATCACCTTCGAAGTAGGCTTGCCTGCACCATGTCCTGCATTGGTTTCGATGCGGATCAATACGGGCAATTCTCCTTTATGGGCTTCCTGAAGTGCTGCAGCAAATTTAAAGGAATGAGCAGGAACCACACGGTCATCATGGTCGGCCGTAGTGACCAAAGTTGACGGGTAGGCTGTTCCTTGCTTCAAGGCATGAACAGGTGAATAATTTTTAAGGTACCGGTACATCTGTCCCATAAATCACATCTTTTAAAGCTAATCTGTTGCTAAACTTGTGTCATGAAAAGACAGACAGAAAGCACATGCGTAAACTTTATCAAGAATGGTTATCCTCAGGGGTTAGCAGATCAGCATTTTCCGATATGCATGGGATCGTTCGAACAACTTTTTATTATTGACCAAAAATTCAGCACACAGGAAGAAGAAACAAATAATGGGAAAGCTTTCCAATTGCTGGACACTATTCCATCTGTTGGTCGAGAAGGCCGAGTAATAGCGCATATTCATTAATCCTTCTTAACCAGCCTAGAAATTCATATGATGGGGCCCCACCTGAGTTTATTAAAACGTTTTTTGTTCAACGAATGTTGCGCTTATCCTCTTCATGTCGTTACTTTTTATATGATAAGTCCACTGATATGCGTTTTGGTATCAATGCCCTTCTGGACTGGTACGTAACAAGCTTGGCTTTGACCCCATGAATGGAGATGTGTTCATTTCTTTATTGGCAAGCGAGGCAACCAAATCCGATTCTTGCAACGGGACAAAGATGGTTTTGCCTTATATATCAAAAAAGTTGGAACGAGGTACTTTGAACGTCCTATTCTCATCGGAACAGCCATTACGAGTACTCAACTCAGCTTCCTCTTACAGGGGTAAGGCTGGAATCGGTAATACTACAGAACCCGATACACACCCTTAAAAAGGGCGTGAAAATAAACACGTGAATTAAGTAAAAAGTGCCTTAAAACTACTTCAAACCTATTTTTTATGCTTATTTTTAGTGCTAAAGAAAATGAGACAATCGACTACAAAAAGCTATATGAGCAAGAGCTCCAAGCCCATCAAGAGTCATTGTTGACCATCTCCGAAAAGGAAAGTGCAATAGCAGACTAAAGCATGAACTTGAAAAGCTAGGTATATTTTTGGCACCAAGAGTGAAAAGAGAACCGCTAATGTGGGACTAAATCAGATGGGGCTTTTCGAGCTAGGCACTACCTGTACAAGAGGAGCTTTCCGAGTCAGTACCTACCACAGAGCAAAAACCACTCCAAAGAAAAGAGCCAAGGGTACCTCCGTATGAGCCTTCCCGAAGAGCTCAGAAGGGAAGAAGTGGCGATAGAGCCAAAAGAATCCACTGAAGGTTGTGTGCAGATAGAGGCTGGGGAAGTAACCGAAGTATTGGAAGTAGTTCCGGCATCTTTTTTATGTGAAACGCTACGTACGTCCAAAATACGCGAGACCGGAACGGTGGAAGGCATCCTCATTGGCATTACCAGACAGAGTAATAGAAAAAGGAATACCTTCAGAATCAGTGATTGCTCAACTCATCGCATAATCAACGAACGAACGATTCAACGACCACTCAACCCATTGTCGTCTACGGAATGCTGCTTCACAGGTGCAGCTGGATAAATACAGCAAGATGGGCGTCAGAATCCCTGCTTCGAGCCTCTGACTGGGTAATCAAGGGCTGGGAACAGCTCAAGCCACTCGATCTACTCAGTATGGTAGTCCTAAGTCAAAATACCTTCAGGTAGACGAAACGCCTATAAAAGTGTTAGATAGAGACTGCCAAAAAAGGTATTCATCAGGGGTTCATGTGGTTTACCATGCGCCGGTAGATAGTCTAGTACTCTTGATTACAGAAAAGGGAGGATCGATCGGGTCCTAAAGAAATGCTTGCTGACTTTAAGGGTATCATCCAGATGGCTACAAGGTGTATGATTCCATGGGAAAACATGACACTATTCATTTAACGTTTGTATGGCACATGCCAGACGCAAGTTTGTAGAAGCGCTCAATGACAATGAGGAACAGGCAAACCATGTCCTTGATGAAATGCAATCTGTTTCTATAAGTTGGAAGCACAGATGAGAGAAAAGGGGTATGACTATCTACAGAAAACGAAGGAGAGAAAAGAGCATACACTTGTGCTGGACAGATTAGGGCAATGGCTGGAAAAGCACCAATACAGCCACAGACCAACAAGTCCAATGGGTAAGGCTATAGAATATACCAGGTCAAGATGGGCAGGACTGAGTGTTTATGCACTTCATGGACAAATGGAAATAGACAATATCCGGTTGAAAATGCCGTTCGTCCACTAGCTAAGGGTCGTGCGTATTCGTCAGGTGATCGCACAAGGTTGTGAGATGACAGCAGCCATATTCTTTCATGGCCAGCTGCAAAAAGAACAAAATTAATGAGTTTGAATGGCTCAAGGACGTATTCGAAAGAATCCAGAGCCACAAGCAAAAAGACTTCTATCAACTACTACCTTCCAATTGGGAGAAATATAAAATCAAGTAGCTCCTCAAAGCATAAAATCCAACAACTCCAAAATTAATCTGTGCAGGTTCGGATGCTTATGTACATCTCTTCACTTTCATCTGCAGTTCCATAATCATAAGCCCATCCTGCTCCTGCAGTAAACTGATGGTACCTTAGCATGTCCATAACTCCCACAGCAGGCAAAGCCACTCTGGCAAGATCAGGTCTTTGGATCATCGTAGCACCCACAAGTAACCCACCATTGCTACCGCCTTTGATGGCTAAATAATCACTTGAAGTGTATCCTTCACGAATTAGATACTCTCCCGCAGCTATGAAATCATCAAATACATTTTGTTTCTGAAGCTTGGTGCCGGCCTTGTGCCAGTTTTCACCATATTCTCCACCTCCCCTGATATTAGGGACAGCATAAATACCACCGTTTTCTAACCATACGGTATTCGCTATGCTGAAAGCAGGTGTGAGGCTAATGTTAAAACCGCCATATCCGTACAATATCGTCGGGTTTTTGCCATTCAAGGCCAAGCCTTTTTTATGGGTGATGAGCATAGGTACCTTCGTGCTATCCTTGGAAGTGTAAAAAACCTGATGGCTTTCATAGGCTTCCGGATCAAAATCCAGTTGGGGTTGTCGGTAAAGTTTACTCTTCCCTTCTCTTATTGAATAACGATAAATGCTTCCCGGTTGCACATAGGAAGTGAAGGAATAATAAATGCTGTCTTGCGTTTTTTGGAGGAGAAACCACTAACAGTACCTGCTCCGGGCAGTTCGATTCTGCTTTCTTCCTTGCCTTCATAGTCATATTGGCGAATTTCGCTGATGGCGTCTTTTAAGTAAGTAGCAAATAGCTTCCCACCCCTTTGGATACTTGCATGACTTCTTCTTGTTCAGGAATAAGCACCTGCCATTTTTGCGGTTCGGGGTTGTTCAGGTCAATTTTTACCAGTTGGTTGTTGGGTGCATCCTTGTTGGTTTGGACCAATAGCCAGCCTTCCCGATGATCCAAAACGCCATGGTTGTTGTCCATATTGGCTACAATGGGCTTAATGATATTGCCTGCTTTGCTTAAATCTTTGATGTACAATTCGTTTCCTGTGGTGCTGTTAGCAGCACTGATAACAAGGACTTGACCATCCTCTGTAACAGTCCCTGAAACATACCTTTTAGGTGTTTCATCATTTCCAAATACCAATACATCTTCGGCCTGTGTGGTACCCAATTCGTGGAAATAAAGCCTGTGATCATTGGTCACCGCAGAAAGCTTGGATCCGTCAGGTTGGGCATAGGTACTGTAGTAAAAGCCTTTTTTCCTTCCCATGAAATGCCTGTGAATTTGGCATCCTTGATTTGATCTTTTAGTAAGGTCTTGCTTTCGGTGTCCATGACATAGATGTCCCTCCAATCCGATCCTGCGACTGAAAAAGCATAAGCAAATAAACTTCCATCTTTGGTGAAGGCAATACTGGACAAGGAAGTGCTGCCATCTTCAGACAGCTTATTGGGATCCAAAAAAACTTCTTCATTTTCTTCATCCCGTGATCTGTACAGCACAGACTGATTTTGCAGCCCGTCATTTTTAAAGTAGTAAGTCCATTCACCGTAGAAAAATGGAGCCCCTACTTTCTCATAATTCCATACTTTTTCAAGTCTTTCTCTGATAGCCTCTCTAAAAGGGATTTTATGAAGGTAATCAAAAGTGACTTTATTTTGGGCGATCACCCATTCTTTGGTGTTTTCAGCATAATCGTCCTCCAGCCATCGGTAAGGATCTGCTACTTCTTCACCCCAATACAAGTCAACGTGATTAGATTTTTGAGTAATTGGATATTCCACAGGTATAGGTTTGAAATGGTTTTCATTAGTACAGGCCAAGGTCAGAATTGTCAGACACAATAGCCTTTTGTTTTTCAATTTTGGTAATAATATAAAGCCGTTTTGCATCATTTTCCTTTTTATGGCATTGACATAGACAATGGCGATTATAAATACATCATTCTTTAAATTTAGGTATTTATTTTTTTGTGTTCAGGTAATTTTAGAAAAAGGAAGAACCGTAAATGTTAATATTTAGACAGATATTAGGAGCGTCGCTACTTGGCTGATTGAAAAATGAGGCAAACCTTTATGAAGGAAACCAATTATCACTACAATAAATACCGTCACTTAAAAAGTGAATAAAGTTGGCAGTAAATTTTTTGTCTTTGCTAATTTTGAAAACAAAAGCCAAGCTGTTTTACCTACTTATCTATCTGAAAATAATCATGAAATATAAAAAGTACATTTTAATTGTTGGAATGCTACTCCTCCTATTAGGTGGCTACTTTATTGCTGACAAGCTGCTTTTCAGTGGGGTTAAACCGAGAGCTATAGATGGGAGTGGTTTTCAAGCAAATTTCTTTGCCAAGGAAAGCATTAAGAATAGCCCCACAGTGATCTTGGTAGGTGGAGGACAGTGGGGAGATTATTGGGGCCAACAATTTGCTCAACAGGGCTTGGTTGGATTGTCGCTACCTTATATAGGAAAGGAAGGATTGCCAGAATTGCCGGAAGAAATTGAGTTGACCTATTTTGAAAATGTCCTCACTTGGCTTAAAGCACAAACAGAGGTTAATCCAAACAAAATAGTGGTGATGGGTGCTTCAAGAAATGCTGAATTAGCGCTGGTGCTTGCCTCAGTATTCCCCAAACACATTCGTGGTGTGGTGGCTTATGCCCCAAGTGCTGTGTCTTGGTCAAATACAGTTCTGCCCTACAATTCCAATGAAATAAAAGCGAGTTGGAAATACAAAGGAATTGATATTCCTTATCTTCCTATGGATAAAATCAAGGGAAATAAGACCAGTAAAATTGAGATGGAAGGCTATTGGTTGGATGGATTGGCGAAAAAAGATTTACTTCAAAAAGCCATGATCAAGGTAGAAAAGATTAACGGACCTATCCTGCTTTTTCCGGAAGAGATGACAAGGTCTGGCCATCCTCAGTCATGGCAGACTTGATAGAAAAGAGATTGGCTGAACATGACTTTGAGCATGCCTTTCTGAATATTAAATATGACAATGCGGGACATTTAATTGCTAATAACCCTGAGCATAAAGAGCGCCTTAGAGCCGGAAGGGTCAACATTGATGGAAAAGAGTATGCTTATGAATTTGGCGGGACTGAGGATGGTGATTTCAAAGCAAAACAAGAAGCCAAAATAAAGTTGATGGAATTCATTGATAAGTTATAAATTAAAAGAATTGACCTGTACAAAGAGGGATGTTACAGGGACGGAACCATTTCCGTATAAAAACCTTCAAATCTAATTTTTTGAGATAAAAGAGAAATGTTTGGAGACTGGGAGATGAAGTTCAAATTTTTTCACCAAACATTGCATGAAAAGTATCTTCTCAATTCCAAAACAACCCGAGCACGAATCAGTTATATCCTAAGAAATGACAGGAACTGATACAGATAGAATTATCGAAATGGCATGGGAAGATAAAACGCCATTTGAAGCCATACGAGCTCAATTTGGGCTTTCGGAAGCCGAAGTGATTGTTTGCATGCGCAGGGAATTAAAACCCAGTTCATTCAGGAACTGGAGAAAGCGTGTGAACAGTGGCACAAGTCAAAAACATCTTCTCAAGAGAAATGGGGCCATAAACCGTTTTAAATCTTCCAGGCAAAGAGCGATTTCCAACAATAAAATTTCAAAAAGATAGCCTTTCCAACCGACATAGAAGCCATAAGAAAGCGGATTACAGCAATAGACCCTGTACGCTATGCCCAATCCCGGAATTATGGAGATGGAGCGGTTACCCGCCTGAGTCCATATATTTCTAGGGGTGTAATCAGTACTAGACAGGTTTATGAACACATCATTTCCTTAGAAAGGGCAGAAGAAAATTCCGAAAAACTTATTCAGGAACTTGCCTGGAGAGATTATTGGCAGCAGGTATGGATAGCCAAAGGAGAGGCCATCCATACAGACCTGAAGCAGGAGCAAAAGCCAGTTTCAAATTATCAGGTGCCAAAGGCTATTGTTGAGGCGTCCACTGGTATCGAGGTGGTAGATGAGGCCATCAGAGAATTGTATGAAACCGGCTATATGCACAATCATATGCGCATGTATGTGGCAGCCATTTGTTGCAATATGGGACATTCCCATTGGTTGACCCCTGCAAAATGGATGTATTCACATCTTTTGGATGGGGATATTGCCAGTAACCAGCTCAGTTGGCAATGGGTTGCAGGAACCTTTTCCAATAAGAAGTATTATGCCAACCAGGAAAACATCAATAGATTTTTTCACAGTGTGCAGCAGCATACTTTTCTGGATGTTCCCTACGAGCATTTTGAGAGCATGGAAATTCCCAATGTATTGAATGACAATATTGCTTTAAAAGTAGACCTTCATTTACCGAAATTGGAAAACCCTCCTGTATTGGCAGACCAAGTTACCCTTGTCTACAACTACTATAACTTAGATCCTGATTGGCATAAGGGGGAAAGTTTCCAGCGGGTGCTCCTTCTGGAACCCTCCCTATTAGAGAAATTCCCTGTCTATCAAAAATGTATCGATTTTGTAATTGGTTTGTCTGAAAATATTCCGGGTATACAGTTGTATGTAGGGGAGTTTAAGGAGCTTCTGGCCCAAATAAGCCCAGAGAAAATCACTTATAAAGAACATCCGCTCAATAGACATTATGAAGGTCACCAAGAATCCCGGGAATGGCTTATTACAGTCACAGGTTACTATCCTTCCTTTTTCTCCTTTTGGAAGAAGTGTAAGAAAGAACTGTTAAAATGAAGAAAAGAGACCTTCCCAGCAAAATTTGTTTGACTTGTAAACGCCCGTTTAGCTGGCGCAAAAAGTGGGAAAGGGATTGGGAGCATGTGAAATACTGCAGTGAAAAATGCAAACGAAATAAAAGCCATGAAAGTCATTAATATTGTTTTTCCACATCAGCTTTTTGAAAATAGCGAACTTATAAAAAATGGACATGAGACTTACCTGATAGAAGAGTACCTTTTCTTCCGGCAGTACAAATTTCACAAGCAGAAAATAACCTTTCATCGAGCTTCCATGAAGGCTTATGAAAAATACCTTCAAGACCTTAAAATTAAGATCCAATATATAGCTTCTGACGATGCCTTGTCTGATATCAGAAAATTTCACCAGGAAATTGAAGTTAAAGGGATTGAGACAATCCGCCTTATAGACCCTGTCGATGATTGGTTGATGCAGCGCATTCAAAGTCTCTCCCAATACTGTGAAGTCAAGGTTTTTCCAAGTCCACAATTTTTGAACAATGAAGAAGAGCTGGACGATTTCTTTCGAAAGGATAAAAAATCATTTTTGCAGGCCACCTTTTACAAGCAGCAACGCAAAAGACTTGGAATACTGATCGATGAAGAGCAAAACCCCATGGGAGGGCAATGGTCTTATGATGCGGAAAACAGGAGGAAATTCCCCAAAGGGAAAACACCTCCTGCTATTAATTTCCCCGAAAAATCAAAGGTATGGGAAGAGGCCTGTGCCTATACAAAAAAATGGTTCGGCGATAATCCAGGTGATGTTTCCAAAGACAGGATTTATCCAATCAATCATAAAGAAGCAAAAGATTGGCTTGAGCAGTTTTTAACTTATCGCTTTCATGATTTTGGCAAATACGAAGACGCTATACTAAAAGAGCCTTCATTTATCAACCACAGCCTGCTTTCACCATTAATGAATAGCGGCTTGATTTTGCCTGCTGAAGTTGTGAAAGAGGCCCTTTCCTTCGCAGAAGAAGAGGGAATACCTATCAATTCTACGGAGGGATTTATTCGGCAAATCATTGGCTGGCGTGAATTTATTCGAGGGATGTATCTCTGCAAGGGTAGGTATTCGCGTACCCGTAACTTCTGGAAGTTCAAAAGAAAAATACCCCAATCTTTTTATGAGGGGACCACTGGAATAGTGCCTGTAGACCAAACCATTAAAAAGGTGCTTCAGACCGGTTACTGCCACCATATTGAAAGGCTAATGGTTCTTGGGAACTTCATGCTCCTTTGTGAGTTTGATCCCGATGCCGTTTACCTTTGGTTTATGGAACTGTTTATTGATGCTTATGACTGGGTGATGGTGCCCAATGTGTATGGCATGTGTCTCTTTGCTGATGGAGGAACTTTTGCAACCAAACCCTATATCGGAGGATCAAATTATATCAAAAAGATGAGCAATTATCCCGGAGGAGAATGGGAGGAAGTATGGGACGGTATGTTTTGGCGGTTTGTCATGAAACAGGAGGATTTTTTCCGGAAGAATCACCGAACTAATATGCTGGTATATTCCCTTGATAAAATGGATAAAGACAAACAACAGACTCATCTTGACAATGCCGAATCTTTTATCAAGAACAAGTTGGGAGGAGAGGCTGAGTGACTGGTTATTAGTGAAACCCAATAAAGTTGTTAGAATTTAAGGCTGGCAATTGAACGTTGGGTATTTGGGCATTTGATTTCTAAGGGGAATTTCCGAAATTTAGAACATGGAATCTTTAGACAATTTAAAAAATAGATTGATAGACAGGATCATGGTTTCTGAAAATGAGAAATTGTTGGAAGCGTTAGAAAGTATTCTGAACTCGACCGAAACCGAAGAACGGTTGGCCCTCAATTCCTATCATATCGAAATGCTCCTAATGAGTGAGAAGGACATTGAAAACGGTAATTTATTTTCGGAGGCTGACCTTATAAAAGTAGATTCGGAATGGATGGATTGATTCTACTCTGGACCCGAAGCCTAAGAAGCTATTTTTAATCAAAACCGGAAATTTGAAAAACCGGCAGCTTGTTGACTTAATAAGGAACAACGCTTTGGTTATCATGAACGCCTTGAACAAAACAGTTTTATTGAGCTAAGTAACGAAGGTATCACCGAACATGAATAGCGCTTTTAAGTATAGAGGGAAATAGCCTCCCCCTAAAGTAGATCCAAGGCTTCGCTCTTTTACAGGGGTTGCCATCAATTCTGAATAATCTGATCTTTATGGATGCGGATGACTTTCCTTTTAAAAATAACGTGTTATAGCATTCATAACTAGATCATTCCCAAAACGTAAAAGAAGAAGGCCTAAAAGCCCGTTTTCCTACTGCATTGCCCTAAAATTAGATGGAGATTGATAGATAAATCTGTATCTTGTACTATCAGAATAAACCTAAATTCCTCCACTAATGAAATACAAGCAATCGCAGTTTGGATGGGTTGTAATTATATT
The DNA here is from genome assembly GCF_056867545.1 of Cyclobacterium sp. SOCE241. NCBI lineage: Bacteria > Pseudomonadati > Bacteroidota > Cytophagia > Cytophagales > Cyclobacteriaceae > Cyclobacterium > Cyclobacterium sp. SOCE241. Next base: position 5,439,453 of record NZ_CP149779.1, read on the forward strand.
GTTTACACTTATGGTAGCTTTTCTCTGCCTGGCCTATGCCTTTCAGTGGGGGAACAATCCACTTCCTTTTGTTCCTTTTCTAGCATTGAGTTCAATTTTTGTGATATTAGGGCTAATGCTTTACAAACTTACGGTAGAAGTTAAGGCCACTACGCTCAGACTGTCCTATGGGATAGGACTGATAAACCTCAAATTTGAAATCGATGAACTGGAGGAAACGGAGATTATCAGGGTACCATGGTACTATGGTATTGGAATCAGGATCACCCCAAAGGGTATGCTATACAGCATACATGGATGGAAAGCATTGCGGATTAAGTACAAAAGCAAAGGGAAAAGTAAAAGGGTGATGGTAGGAACTGCTGAGCCGGAACTGCTAAAAAAGTCCTGGAACACAATTGCAAAAAGTAATTCCAAACTTAGATAAAACATATACAATCAGAAAAATATGGCAGGAGAAAAGCAGGATTCAGTTTGGCCACAACCTAAGTTTTACTTTAGGGTCAAGTTTGAAACTTTAAGTGAGACATTTTCTTTTCAGGAAATATCAGGTTTGGATCCCGAAGTAGCGTATTTGGAATACAGAAAGAGCGAAAGCAAGTCCATTTCTGCCTTTAAATTACCGGGAAAATCAAAACTTTCGAATGTAACCCTAAGAAAAGGTGTTTTTTCAGATGCAAAGGAATTTTACAATTGGTTTAATTCCGTTAAAGTGGGTACTGCAAGGCGAGAAAATGTCATTATCGAATTGTTAGATGAATCCGGAAATCCTTCAATGACCTGGTCCCTATCCAATGCCTGGGTCAGCAAAGCCACCGGATTTGACCTTAATTCGAATACAGAGGAAGTAGCCATTGAAACAATAGAACTGGTTTATGATGGATTGACAATCATTACCAAATAGGCTATTTTATTTCATTTACCATTTGCTGTCGTACAAGTCTTGAATTACTTTTAGACATCCTTTTTCTTTGAGTGAAAGCGTTTTTAGCGAAACATCAATTAGAAATCCATGGTTTCGCTATCCACCATATTAATAAAGCGCTTCATTTTTTTCAAGATCACTTTAAAGTGATGGATTTCCTCTCTTGTTACAAAAGAGATGGCCAAACCTTCTTCCTTGGCTCTCCCTGTTCGCCCTACCCGGTGTACAAAGTCCTTAGGAGAGCGTGGCAATTCATAATTAATTACATAAGGGAGTTTCAAAAATCAATTCCTCTGGCAATTAGATCGGTAGCAACCAGCACGGGTGTTTCCCCTGATTTAAATTGGTCCAAGGCCTTTAATCGGGCAAATTGGCTCTTTTTTCCATGTATGGATAAGGCAGGGATGCCATTTTTTTGCAATTTATTGGCCACCTTATCCGCCTTGATTCCGGAGGAGGTAAAGATCAAAACCTGTTTCATGTCATTTTCTTTGATCAGGTGTCTGAGCAGTGGTCCTTTTTTTCATCACTAACGAAATAGCCGGATAAATTGATTGATTCCACGTCTTCAACCTTGTCCTCAACCTTAACTACTACCGGATCCAAAAGTAAAACCCGGTTTATTCCTGACAATTGGTCGCTTAGAGTCGCTGAAAACAATAAATTTTGCCTTTTCTTTGGTAGTAGATCAAAAATCTCTTCCATTTCCTTATGGAAGCCGAGGTTCAGCATTTTATCTGCCTCATCCAATACCAATGTGGAGACTTTGGAAAGGTCTATGGCAGCGGAACTTTGTAAGTCAAGCAAACGTCCGGGAGTTGCTACCAATATATCAACGCCAAAAAGGCCTTTCATCTGAGGATTGATCGAAACACCACCATATACTGCCATGGATTTGACAGGGATGGGGGATTTGAGGGACAATTCTTTAAATACTTCCACTACTTGAATGGCCAATTCTCTTGATGGGACCAAGACCAAAACTTTCGGTTGCCGGCTCTTTTTAGCTTGTTTTCCACCTATCAAATGGTTTATTATAGGGGCTACGTAGCTTACTGTTTTTCCAGAACCTGTTTTGGCAATGCCTAGTAGGTCCTTTCCCTGAATAATAACAGGAATGGCTTGCTCTTGTATGGGGGTAGGAGTCGTATAGCCTAAGGAAGAAATATTTTCAAGAAGGGTAGGGTGGAGCTTGAGTTTTGCAAAAGACATGGTTCAAATTTATAGTAAATGGATTAGGAATTTAATTGACTTAAAAGCGGGTTAAAAATAAAGTAAAGCCAATAAAAAAGGTTACACTCTATTAATTGTATACTATTTTAGGGTAGTGTTTGTTTGTATAGCATTCGTGAAGCCATTCAAATTTAAAATTAAGCAATTGAACCTGAAAAATATAATCTTTTGAATGCCTACATAAATATTAATCCACTCCACTCTCTTATTTCAAGTACCTTATGATTTTTTGTGGATTGGAAGGAAGAATTACTTTTTGACCAAAGCTGCTATTTGATTGGGAATAATAATTAATGGTGCAGAAATTCAATGAGTTAGATGTTTTTTTTCTATTGAATTTTCTCAAATTAATGATTACCTTAACAAGGATAATAGTTTTTTTATTGAAGAATTAAGCCTTTAACCAATAGCCCTTATGGATCCATATTTTAACAACCAAGCTGCATCAGGCCAAAAGCCTGAGTTTACCGGTAAAAAACTAGTATTGCTTCATCCTGAAGCTAGTTTTGAAAATATTAATGAAGAAGCTAGTGGTGCTGCATTGAGGTTGGCACCCTCCGGTGAGTATAAAAATAAGGAGGGGGACTACACCAAAGCTTTTGATGAAGGAGACGGAATTGTATTTGAAAAATTTAATGTTGCCGTAATCAATGCAGATCATGATGAACAGGTGAATAGCCTGATGGCTGCAAGACAGTCTTTCCAATATATGGAGCCTGAGCGTTATGTATATACCTTAGATTCTCCCGGCCGAGGGAATTTAGGTATGCTGTTGTGGAATTTTATTTGTCAAATTTTTGGAATTAAAAAGCCTGAGGATGTTCCTAAAAATCCTCCGGTGGTAAAACCCCCGAATTTTGAAAACGACGACAAAGCCTATTGGGCGGTACATGCGTTGAATGCTTTGCAAAGTCAGAAAACGGGCAAAAGGTCGCCATTTGGCCATTTTAGATACAGGCATGAATCTGGCACATCCGGATTTTCAAAATCGGACCATTGTATCCAAATCATTTATAGCGGGAGAAACTGTGGATGATTTAAACGGACATGGCACCCATTGTGCAGGGATAGCTACAGGAGGGGTAAATAGTACAACGGGTATTCGCTATGGTGCAGCAAGTGAAGCTTCACTTTATGCCGGAAAAGTTTTGTCCAATAAAGGGGTAGGTAGTGACAGTGGAATATTGGCCGGTATGGAGTGGGCTGTAAACAATGGATGTAAGGTAATATCTATGTCCTTGGGAGCGTCGGTAGGTGAAAATACCAGGTATTCCAATATTTACAACGACTTGGCCAAAAGGTCTATGGATATGGGAACACTAATTATTGCCGCAGCCGGAAATGACAGCCAAAGGAGTCAGGGTACCATTATGCCGGTAAATCATCCCGGAAATTGTCCCAATATTATGGCAGTAGGTGCTTTGGATAAAAACTCAGCTGTAGCCAATTTTTCATGTGGTGGGCTTAACCCCGATGGAGGAAGTGTGGACATTGCCGGACCTGGGGTAGAGATTTACAGTGCATGGAAAAAACCACAAGAATATGCGGTCATCAGTGGTACAAGTATGGCTACGCCTTATGTGGCAGGAGTGGCGGCAATGCTTTGGGAGGCATACCCCTCTGCAAGTGCTATGGAGATATGGGAAAAACTCACCGATAGTGCCAGAAACGTTGGTTTGCCGGGAAGGGATGCCGGAGCAGGTTTGGTGCAAGCACCACAATAAATGATACAGACATGAAAAAGAATTTTATCGCATCTGTTGAAGACAATGCTACAGGAGATATAGAGCAGATAGCCGGCCAATTGAGGCAACAAGGCTGTACAATTAAGCAAGTTTTAAAGTTTTCGGGAATTATCACCGGCTGTAGCTCGGGAAAAGAAGGACGCCTTGAAGATTTAAAAATCTCCGGAATCAAGCATATCGAAGAAGACCGAGAGCTGGGAGCTTTAGGAGAGGAGTAAATGCTTGAATCAAAAATTTTTCTAACGGATACTTATAGCGGGTTCAATTTATTAAGTCTAGGGTAATGGATTTTAGTTTTGGTATTTGAAATTTAGGGGTATTATTGGCGATTTTTGACTTCAACAATGTCTCCGGGCAAGGTGAAGCCTTTCTCTTCCAGTCCGGTAAGCACTTTGATAATGGCTCTGGAATGAATTTTTGCGTCTATCTGATCACGGTTGTAGGTGTTCACCCAATAGGTAACTTTGACATTCAAGGTGGAGGAAGCCAGTTCCTTTACATACACTGTGGGCTTCCTTTCTCCACTTAAGACTCAGGGACAGACTCAATGAGCTCAGTAATGAGTTTTAGGGCAGCTTCATAGTCAGACCCATAATCCAAACCGACAATAAAGCTGTAGCTCAAGTAACCATCAATGGTAAAATTGATCATTGGGTTTTTTATAATAGAGGCATTCGGGATAAAAACATCCTTCCCATCTATGGTTTTGACTTGGGTGTCCCGTAAGTTCAATGCTCGAACCTTCCCACTAATACCATTGATTTCTACCATGTCACCGATTTTGAAAGGCCGTTTAAAGGCCAAGAGAATACCGGCAAGAAAATTTTCTCCAATATCTTTTAGTGCAAAACCTATAATAAATGCGGTTATTCCTGCTCCGGCAAGGAGACTATTGACTACCCCTGTAAGCCCTAAGAATCGTAGCAATAAGGCAAAGCCAAATAGCATAACCAAACTTTTGATGGAAGCACTAATAAAATTGGTAAGCAAGTGATCATCGGTTTTCTTACTCAGTCGATTACTGACTATCTTTTTTATCCACCTGGACAAGTAGATGAAAAAGATAAGGATTAAGATTGCGACAAGGATGGAGACAGCCAGTTGTTCTACACTTTCCAGATCACCCAATAGTATTCCTCGTAATTTTTCAAAAGCTTCCTTCAAAATTTAATTATTTTGGTTGGAAGTAAATTACCTAAAAATGATGCCAATTGGTAGTGCTTCTTTCTTTTTAGTGCATATAATTTATCAACCAAAAAGAAAGGTCTCAATTCAATGCGATTAAGACCTTTCTTGAGGGGGTATTTAATATAAAACGTTAATTTACTCTTATTATGGTACGCTTATATCGTGTAAGCGCAGGAGAACCATTGTCTGTAACTTCTAAAATGATATGGACCGTTCCTAGCCTTTCAGCTTTTGGGATAGTTAGTTGGGCATTCACTTTATCCGCATTATTAATTTCAATTGGCTTTGGCGCCCTACTTCCGGATTGGGTAAAACTCCCCGGTTCTCTGTAATGGTACCATTTATAAGTCAAGTTATCTCCATCCGGATCCTTGCTTCCTTCAGCGCTCAATTCAATAGTGTCTCCAACTTTTGCATTGATATAATCGGCTGATTTAAGGTTGGCAATAGGAGGATGGTTGGCTTCAACATAAGGCTTGATTGTCCAGTCCATTCTGGCCACAAAGTCATTCTGGAAAGCTTCTCTCCAACGATAAATGGTTGCCTTATTACTGGTATGGTAACTCCCGTCCATGCCCAATACCTCATCCTGAGCATCTGTCCAAAGTGCACGGGTTTCCGGTTCAGAAAACCATTTTTCCATCCGGGGTTGATAGAACTCATATCGCCCTCCCCAATTGCCGAAATCAGGTCGTTCAGGATTTTCCATGCCTGTTTGTATCAAATGCATAAAACTTGGGGAATCCCCTTCCATCAGATAATCCATATGTGGGTATTCCGCACCCAATGGTCCCTTGCTTCGAATGTGTTCATCAAGCCATGGATTGTCCACGATTTCAAAGTTTCCTCCTGAAAAACGTCCATGAAACTTGTCCCCGCTGATGCCTGTCCAGGTCGCATGGTGATAGGCTCCAAGTGAATGAATTCCCGGGCTGGCAATATAAAATAAATTGGAAAATGTTTTCCTTATCCAAGGACCACTGTCATCTTGGTCAGAAATGGTATATACCCTTAGTTTCGCTACAAATTTATCCACTTCCGAAGGAGAACGGGTTTGGTTAATTTTCCAGAGGGCTTGGGCAAGACAATTGGGGCCTCCCCAAACCAATACCCAAACGGGTCTGGAATCCTCTGCATCTACGGATTGGATTATTAATTCTGAACCTTCAGAATCCATGCCTCCCCAACTGCCTCCATGCCAAATTTTGGAATACCTTCCTTGAGTATAGACAAAAGATAGTCCGCGGTTGGGTAGCCTTTTTCATGTTTTTCTAAATTGTCCCTGACCTTATCATAGGCAGTTAGAATTTCACGAATTCTCCAAGCAGCAATTTGATCTCGCTGGTGCCGGGAAGTAGTGGCAATAAGGCCTTCCACATCCCATTGATTGGAATAGGTAAGGAACCGAATGAGTGACATGGCATCATCGGGTTCGTTTTCTATGTCTGTGAGCACGATGATTCGCTCTTTCTCCATTGTATTTTGTGCATTTAGATCAATGCTTCCTAACAGGATTAGGCCAAGGAGGAAAAATTTGAATGAATAATTTTTCATGAGATGAGCCGTTTTTGTTGGTAATAATTTAAACATGATTAATAGGTTTAAAACAATTTGAAAGCTCCTGAAAAGGGGCCGGTATTTACTCTTTTGCTGTTAAGACCAGAATGGCATCTTCCCATGCCGATGGAGGTGTTATTTGTCGTAGCTCACCAGATTTGAAGGCTTCTGCTTTGGCTTCACGGCCTTCACTAGGATCCAACCATTTGGCTTCTGCAGATTTTGAAAGTATATTTTTAACAGTGGCCTGGGATATATTGGAAAAATACACCAATAGCATTTCACCATTGTCCAGTTTTACAGCTGTTTTCAGGCTTTCTCCTTCACTTTCTGAGCCCTGCAAAATACTTTGATCGGGAATCCATTCTGCCCATTGATGGTCGATAAGGAATTTTTGGCAAGTTGGGCAAACTGCACAGCACCAGGAAAATCCAAGGCTTGTTGCCAGGTGTACCCACAGCTGTAACTTCCTCTATTGCCTCGCATGGGCCAAATTGGACCTGCGCCATAAGTGTGTCCGGCCCCTCCTGCAAAAAAGGTATGGTAGACCTGGCGCCGTAAACGAACAGGAGTTATCCATCCACAATCATGCCCGTAGGCACCAAATTCATAGGATCCCTCTAAGAATAAACTCGGTTTTTTGGGATTATCCAAATTGTATTCCCTCAACATGCTTGGATACACTTTTTCAACTTCCTTCCATACTTCCACCCCATTTGCGGTTAGCCAGGCATCCTCGTGAAACCAATTTGATGAATTTATAGTGGCATCCCCATCCGGGTGATAGGTGATAAAAACTTTTTCCAGGCAGGATTTGGTTCATTCCATTTTGCCGATTGTCCAGTAACGCCATAAACAATCCCTTCAGCCATGGCCCTGAAAATGGACCGTGAATCAAAGCTTTTCTCACCTTCCTTGTAAAAGCCTTTTGCATCCCCACCTAATACCCAAAGAATATGGGGTTCATTTTGGTATCTCTTGCCAAGAAACTCACCATAGTCTTTGGCTTCCTGTGCAGTAAATTCGGAATGTGCCCCACCAAATTGGTTGGAAATATAGGCCCTGCCCCAATTCGGAAGTAGGGCCAGGTACATGTTCCGTTTCTTTACGGCCTGAATAATGTAATCTGCATGGTCCCAATAATCATTGGGCGCCTCAGTACTTCCTCCCGCTACGATTAATGGTTCGGATGTATTTGGTGCATCTTCACCACCTGTAAATGGCCTGTGACCATAAGCATTGGCAGCATTGTGAGGGCCACTTTTTATTCCTCCTCCATGGGGGTACCAAAAGGCTACCGTCTGTATGACATTGAAGCCGGTTTTTTGCCTGTGGTCGAGATACAGATCTACTTCCTCTCTTGTAAGTTGCTGAAACAAGCCCCAGCCCGTATCAGCAATCCATAAAAATGGCGTGCCATCTTTATGGGAGATATGGTGCCTATTAGGAGCAACCTCAAGTGGGCCATGTGATTCCCATGGGGCCTGAGCATATAAATTGCATGAAAGAAGCAGGAGAGATAGGGTGGAGGCTAAATGTTTAATAGGGATCATTACTTTTGGGTTTAAGTGGAAAGAATGACATAGACTTGAAAAGTACTACATCTATATTGTAGATAATCTTAGGTCCGGTCTAAAGCAGCTCATTTTACTGTAATGATTATCCTTCGATATCTGGTAAGTTTTGGCGTTCCGATATCACTTACCTCACAGATAATATGGATGGTTTGCCCTTTGGAAGCATTTTCAGGTACAATAAAAGTAGCCTTTTCACTTTCAGAATTTCTAATAGCAATACTTTCAGGATAAGTGCTTGCCTCTTGGTGTTTCCACCATTTAAAGTTCAATTGATCTTTATCGGGATCCGTTGATAGGGAAGCATCAAGCTTGACTTTTGCCCCTGCTTTCAGACTAAGATCGTCCTTATGTTTAAGTATTACTTTAGGTTCATGGTTGGCTTCTTCATAAGATTTCACAGCCCAGTCTGCCCTAGCTGCAAAATCATTTTGCAAAGCGTCTGACCAACGCCACATGGGTTTGAAATATTCGCTGCGCTGCGTTGGGGTGGCTTTGCTTCCTTCACGCAAACTTTGTCTGCCCCAGCCATTGCTGCCATACCACCTGCCTTCAGGGTATTGATAACCTGGTACAGGTACAGGATCAAGCCAGGTGTTTTCACGTACTTTGACAAATCTTCCTCCCCAGCCACCATATCCAGGTGATTCCAAGCTTCTTAACCCTGTGGGTATGCTGTGCAAAAAGGCAGGAGGTCACCCTCAGAACGGAAATCACCATTTTCCATAGCCGGATAAAGCGCTGCCAATGCACCGTGGTTTTCAAGAATATTGGCTTTCATCCATGGTCCTTCAAAATAGGGCAGCATTTCTTTGGGCTGAACCTTGGCCCATCGGTAAGCTATGGCTTCAAACTGATCAGAGATGATGGTTGGAATATTGTATTTACCCCAATGCGGTCGAATGTATTCCTGAAAAGTAACATCTTGTTCCCATATCAGGTAAAGGCGAATTTTATTGGCTACATATTCCATTTTTCAGGGTGATTCTCCTCGATGGTTTTCAAGGCCCTGGCAATAGTATTTGTTCCTCCCCAGGCCTGAACCCAAATAGGTCGGTCATCTGTTTCGTCCAATAAAACCTTCACAATATGGCTTGAACCAGCTGTAACTTCGGTCATTTCTCCTTCGGTTTTCACATTTCCCAAAAGCGTGCGTTCGCGTAGGAAAGCTGCTGTGGGGAATGCAGGGTCGTGTTTTACAAGATTTGGGTAATCCTTTTCATAGGCATCCAGATAAGGTTCAATCCAATCATCTCCGGGCCATTTATGCCCATGCCAATGGTATTGAGAGCTGGAGGTGATGATTCCTTCCACATCCCATTCGTTGACGTAATAAAGAAAGCGAACAATAGAGCACTGATCGTCTATTTCTCCATCGCTGGTGACGATGACCCTTGTCTTTTCCCCTGCCTTATTTTGAGCGATTAGGTTGCTGAAACCTAATGCCAGCAGCGCCGTTATTGCCAGTTGTATTTTGAGTTTGTTTTTCATGGTATGTTTTCTTTGTGGAGGTGAAATTTATCCAATCACGTTTTTCCAACCTTTATAGGCCTGTTTTGCTTTGTACCTGCCATCTCCCGCCAAGGTGCTGTTGGCAGTCTGGTTAAATCCCTGGAGTTGCTCCAGACTTTCGTATATTTTTGATTGAAGTCCAGCCAAATAGGCAGCTCCTAAAGCGGAAACATCTGCAATGGCTATATTGGTGACTTTCCTTTCAAGCAGGTCTGCTAAGAATTGCAATACAAATTTATTTGCGGTAATCCCTCCGTCAATCTTGAGTTCAGAAAGTGGGGTGCCTGAATCTGCTTCCATGGCTGAAATCACATCTTTTATTTGATAGGGGACAGACTCTACCGCAGCTCGGATCACATGGTTTTTGGTGGAGTCAAATGAAAGCCCTTCAATGGACGCTTTCCGCTTCATGTCCCAATGTGGTGCTCCTAATCCGGAGAAAGCAGGCACGATGTATACGCCACCATTGTCTGGCAAGGAATAGCATATTTCCTCTAAGTATGCAGCATTTTCAAACAATCCGAGTTGGTTTTTAACCCATTCAATTGTGGCACCGGCTGAAACGATGATTCCTTCCAGTGCATAATCCACCCGATCTTCAGTGCTCCAGCAAATGGTGGTCACCATGCCATGCTGAGAAGTTTTTGGTTTACTTCCTATATTCATTAAAATAGAACTTCCAGTGCCAAGAGTTGCTTTTGCACTTCCTTGATCAAAACATCCTTCGCCAAAAGCCGCTGCATGGGAATCCCCAATCATGGCGGAAATACTGACAGAATGATCTATTAATCCTTCAAAATTTGTATCTCCAAAATGAAAGGAAGAAGGTTTTACCTTTGGTAAATTAAGCTTTGACAATCCGAAATCCTCCAATAACTCTTTGTCCCAGCAAAGCTTGTTTAAATCAAAAAACAAGGTTCTGGAAGCATTGGTATAATCGGTCAAATAGGACTGCCCCTTGGTTAATTTATAAAGCAACCAGGTATCAATGGTGCCAAAAAAGCCTCTCCATTGTCTATAGCCTGTTTGATATTAGGCTCGTTTTCATGCAGCCAGATCACCTTAGTTCCAGAGAAATAAGGGTCTATGATTAGTCCTGTTTTTTGATTGATTTTGGGTGCGAACCCCTCGCTTTTCAGTCGTTCACAAACAGGGACAGATCGTTTACATTGCCAAACTACAGCATTGTAAAGTGCCTCACCTGCTTTGTTCCACAGGACAAAAGTTTCGCGTTGATTGGAAATGCCGCAGGCTTTGATTTTGCTTAAATCACCGTTTTTAGCCCTAAATCCTTCCAGGCATTTGCCTATTGAGCTTAAAATGTTTTGATAGATTTCTTCAGGCTCCTGCTCTACTCGGTTTCCATCAAGATAGTGGGTCTTTAGTGGTGCGGTCTCCTTGTGCAAAGCTTTACCTTCTTCATTAAAAATGATGGTTTTGGTACTGCTTGTTCCTTGATCTATGGCTAATATATAAGACATTTTTATTTTCGTAATGCGTTGTTGTTAGGACTTAAGCAACGCTGGTTTATTCACTTTTCTGGTTGGACTTGTCAATGATTACCGCAAGGAGAATGACCAGCCCTTTGATTACTTGTTGCCAAAATGGGGAAACGCTCATAAGGATCAGCCCATTGTTCAGGACTCCGATAATGATAGCACCTAACACAGTTCCCAGGATGGTTCCCCTTCCACCTGATAGGGAAGTGCCTCCAATCACTACTGCAGCAATGGCATCCAACTCATAACTGAAGCCGGCATTGGGTTGAGCAGAATCCAGACGAGCCGTTACCAAAATCCCACCTACTGCGGCAAGTATGCCGGCAAGGGCATATACCCATATTTTAACTTTTGCAATGGGTATTCCGGAGAGGAGTGAGGCATTTTCATTGCCACCTATGGCATAGATGTACCTGCCAAACCGTGTTTTTCCGGTTAGAACTATCGCTGTAACGACCACAATTCCTGAAATCCAAACCGGCATGGGAATGCCCAAAAACCAACCTGTGCCTAAAAAACCAAAGGTCTCGCCCAAACCCGAAATCGGATGCCCCTTGGTCCAAAGCATGGTGAAACCACGTGCCATTGTAAGCATGGCCAGGGTAGCCACAAAGGGCGGCACTTTAAATTTGGTAATGGCATAGCCATTGATAAACCCTAAGCCACCCCCAACAAGTAGGCCGACAAGTACAGCTCCTAAAACGGTAAAGCCTATGAATAAATTGATAGCAGGGATGCTGATTCCATTGCTAAGCAGGCCGGCAGTAACAGCCCCGCAAAAGGCCAGAATAGAACCTACAGAAAGATCAATTCCAGCAGTTAAAATTACCAGCGTCATGCCCACTGAAATGCAAACGTTTACCGAAATCTGACGCATGACATTCCAGAAATTGTCTGTAGTCATAAAGTTGTCTGTCATCAAAGCCAGGGCCAGGCATAAAATAAACAAGGCTATGAGAGACTGAAACTGAGCGATATTTAAATTTTTCTTTATAGAGATCATTGGTTCAGGTTTTCCGGTATGCAGGCATTCATAATATTGTTTTCTGTAGCATCTTCACTCGAGAATTGAGCGGAAATTTCCCCTTCAGCCATCACTAGTATCCTGTCAGAAATGGCCAGAATTTCTGGAATTTCTGAAGAGACGATGAGAATAGAGATGCCCGATTGGCTCAACTGGGATATCAATTCATAGATTTCATTTTTAGCATTGATATCAATCCCTCGGGTAGGCTCATCCAGCATAAGGACTTTTGGAGACCGGGCTATCCATTTGCCGAGAATAACCTTTTGTTGGTTTCCACCACTTAGGTTTTTAATTAGTTGTTCTTCACTGTGGACTTTTATCTTTAGTGAGGCTACATATTTGTCGTAAAGTTTCGTTTGTAGGACACTGTTTAGAAATCCATAGCTGCTTACCTGCTCCAGTACGGAAAGGCTTAGGTTTTTGCCTACAGACATATTGGGTACAATCCCGTCTTTTTTACGGTCTTCCGGTACCAGTGCCATACCTGCTTCAATGGCCATAATCGGGTTTTTGAAAAGCATTTCTTTTCCTTCCAATTCGATACTCCCGGTCATTCTGCGGTGGTGAAGGCCAAACAAGCTTTCGCAAAGTTCTGTCCTTCCGGCCCCCATCAATCCATATATCCCCAAAACTTCCCCTTTGTGCAGGTCAAAATGAATATTGTTAAGCAAAGGTCGGCTGGGATTGTCAGGGTTTGTTAATTGCAGGTTTTTGACTTGTAAAACTTTTTCTTTAGAGGACTTTTTATTGGATTTTTTAATGACATTTACTGAGCGGCCAGCCATCATATTGATCAGCATGGGGCGGGAAATGGCTGAAATCTCGCCTTGTCCAACGACTTTTCCATCTCGCAAAACCACAAAATTGTCAGCCAAGGCAAACAGCTCTTCCAGCTTGTGTGATATGTAGACAATGGCTTTTCCTTCAGCTTTTAACTTGTTAATTATTTCAAAGAGTACAGCTGTTTCACTTTCTCCTATTGCAGAGGTAGGTTCATCCATAAATACTACGGATGATTCAGTCAAAAGTGCCTTGGCAATTTCTACGATTTGTTGTTGGCCTACTCTCAGGGTGCTTACCATAGCGGTTGGTTCTACTTCCTGTTTTAGCCTTTCCAAAAGTGCTTTGGTTTTTCGGATCATTTTATCACGGTCCAAAAATCCAAAAGCATTGACCAATTCTCTGCCCAGAAAAATATTTTGGGCTACAGTGAGGTAGGGGATAAGGTTTAATTCCTGATGGATAATGGATATGCCCATATCCTGGGCATCTTTCGGTCTGGAGAATTTGATTTCCTGACCTTTAAATAATAGCTCACCTTCGTAATCGGTGTGAATTCCCGACATGATCTTCAATAAAGTGGATTTTCCAGCACCATTTTCACCAATTAAGGCGGTGACTTTCCCTCCCTCGAGGCGCAAATCCACTTGACTGAGAGCAGTCACCCCGGAGAACTTCTTGGTTATTTGTTGGACTTCAAGTAGCGCTGTCATGCTATTCTGTTATTTGAAGAGTAATAGGAATCACCTCAATTTGGCTAAGTTTTAGGTGCGCTTTATTGAGCTCAATCGCCCCCTCAAACCTTACCTTATCTCCTATTTTTACTTTAGACCTGAATTCCGAGATAAGCTCCTTTCGAATTTTTTCATTGATTGATTCAGAGATGCTGTTAAAATCAGAGGAGTTGTCATAATCATTTAACTTGACTAAACCTGAAGCGTCTCGGATGGCATTCCCATACACAAATTCCGTTTCCACTTCAATCACATGGCTTCCCACTTGCAGCAGGACATTGTTGTTATTGACGGCTGTAACCAGACCTTCTCCTTGGACCCTGAAATAGCCGATATTCCCAATGCCCAGTGCGTATCCATAAGTTTCAAAGGCAGCAACCGTATTTTGCTCCAAGCTATCTATTAAGAGCGCAATGTCTGGTGCATCTTTATAGACCTTCATTAATTCATTGCTCCAAATTCCATCCACATAGGCTTTTGCATCAAAACTTATTTCATTTCCATCTGCCAGTTTTTTATCCAGTGGCTGAAAATAGACGGAGTTATATCCCAATAAACCGATGACAAGTATTCCAATGCTGTATTTAATTGCTTTCCTGTTCATTTGCTTCCGTAGGCTTGGTAATCCATTACATTTTCCTGGTTGACCATTTCCACCGTTACAGGTACCTTCTGGGCAAAATCCCGCTTTCCATCAAAATAGGATAGTGCGTATTCCGCTGCTGTCCTGGCGATCAATTTTGGGAACTGCATGCCTGTGGCCAGTATTTTCTTGTCTCTGATGGAGTTAATAACATCGCTTGCACCATCGAATCCAAAAACCATTACCTGATCTGCTTTGCCTGAAGAAACAAGTGCCTGATATGCTCCCATCGCCATGGCATCATTGCCACAAAATACCCCCTTGATGTCGGGGTGCACCTGTAGTATGGATTCCATAACTTCCATGGCTTTGTTTCTGTCGAAATCTGCATTTTGCTGGGCAACCATTTGAAGTTCGGGGTAATGGTCGACCACAGAATGGAATCCCTTGGATCTGCTCCAGGTATTGTTGTCGCCAACTAAGCCTAGTATCTCTACATACTTGCCCTTTTTATTGAGCTTTTCAACAAAGTATTTCCCAATGGCTACGCAGCCGGCATAGCTGTCTGAAAGAATCTGACTTGTAGCAGCATCCGTTGCATTGATCTCTCGGTCCATGCAAAATACCGGCACCCCTTTTCTTTGGCGATCCTTACATTGGCAATTGAGCCATCTGCATCTGTAGGGTTGAAAAGTATGGCGTCATATCCTGAAGAAACAGCATTTTCAAAATGATCTGTTTCTAGTGCGGTATTGTTTTGGGAATCAAAAATAGTTGCCTCAAATCCCAATTCAGTAGCACGATCTGCGGCTGTTTCTGCCAATACTACAAACCAGGGATTGTTTAGCGTGGACACAATTACGGCCACTTTTTTAGGTTGATTCAAGGCGCGTTCATCAGGTCCTCCGCAGCCATTTAAAATCAATGCTACTGCAAAAAGCAAAGCATTCTTAAGGGGTTGAAATTGGTCATTTTGGGTTTGGGTGTTAATTTTTTAAGACTAATGTTGCTTTCGCTACTATGCCATCACAGGAAATCCCGTAATGCTTAAAGATGTCATTTTGGGAACCGGTCACGGTGTACTCATCGGGAATGCCCATAATATGGAATGGGTTTCTCGCCCCTTGTTGAAAGAGGTAGGAAGCACAGGCTTCTCCTAATCCTCCATTTACCATATGTTCTTCTACTGTGATTATTGGTTTTGCAGCTTTGGCTAAATCATCCAGAAGCTCTGTGTCCAAAGGTTTGATGGTATGCATGCTGATAACCTTGGTAGTAATCCCATGCTGCTGTTCCAAAACCTCTGCTGCCTGCCATGCATGTTGGACGGTTTCACCATTGGCGATAATGGTAAGGTCAGTTCCTTCACGGATTACTCTCCCCTTACCAAATTCGAATATTTGGTTTTCTTCACTCAAGAAGGGTACGCTTTTTTACCAAAGCGAAGGTAAATCGGTTGTTTAAGATTGGCCGCTAAACGAACCGCTTGTTCAGTTTCGAAGTTGTCCGCTGGCACGACAATGGTGATATTGTTGATGGCCCGAAGTACGGCAAAGTCATGAAGGCTATGATGTGTGGTGCCTAATGCACCGTAGCTTACACCAGCACTTATTCCTACCAATTTCACGGGGTTGTCAGAATAGGCCACATCGTTTTTGATTTGTTCCAGTGCTCTTGCTGTAAGGAAACAAGCGGGTGAAACGGCAAATGGTTTCTTTCCTGCAGAAGCAAGTCCAGCGGCAACGCCTACCAGATTTTGTTCAGCAATGCCAACCTCTACAATCTGGTTTGGATATTTCTGTCCAAAGGGGACCAGTTTCCCCGAACCACGGGAGTCACTTGTTACGGCAATGATCGATGGATCAGCAGCAGCTAAGTTTTCAATAGTTTCAGCAAAAACTTCTTGGTTTGCTCTACCCATTTTTAAATTTTTCTTTGCAATTTTATCCAGTTCCATGATCTATGAGATTAATGCCTCAGCCGCATCTAGTTCTGACAATGCCAATTCATATTGTTCAGGGCTTGGGACGCCATGGTGCCATTTTAAAACGCCTTCCATATAGCTTACCCCTTTTCCTTTTACGGTATGGGCAATGATGAAATTGGGCTTTCCTGTTTGGAAAGGCCCATTGTTTAAGGCTGAAACCAAGGCATTCAAATTGTGGCCATCAACCTCTTTTACTGACCAACCAAATGCTTCCAATTTGTCCCTAAGGGAATCAGTATTCATTACTTCCTGATTTGAACCTGTAATTTGCTGTTTGTTATTGTCCAAAATCGCGTAAAGGTTGTCCAATTTATAATGCGATGCGGAAAGAAATGCTTCCCAGTTGGAGCCTTCAGGCAATTCACCATCTCCTAAAAGCGTAAATACCCGGTGTTGCTTTTTGTCCAGTTTGGCTGCAATAGCCTCTCCGACGCAGATAGGTAAACCATGGCCCAAAGCTCCAGTATTTTGCTCCACACCATTGACTTTTTTGTAGGGTGGCCGATATAGTGAGATTGGTACTGACAAAGCGTTTCCAGATCTGATTCAGGGAAAAAACCTCTGTCTGCAAGCGTGACAAACAAGGCTTCTACGCAATGTCCCTTACTTTGAATATAGCGGTCTCTATCGGGGGTTCTGAAATTTTCGGTGTCTACATTAAGTACTTTATTGTACAATACATTCAATATGTCCACACAAGACAAGCTACCTCCGGTATGTCCGGCTTTTGCTTTATAAATGTATTTGAGAATATTTTTTCTCAGGAATACTGACTTCTTTTCTAATTCTTTATCTGACATTATTGTTCTGTCTTCTTGGTAACAATTAACCTTTTTTTACCCTTCGTGATGGTACACATCCCACCCCATATAATTTTCAAATGCTTCTTTCAAAGCATCAGAAGTATGTGAGGCATTCATCACCACATGATGTTCGAAACCATTTTTACATATATAATTCATTAATCCCTGAAGGTTTGGGATTTTAGCAACGGCCCTATTTCCGAAGGTCTTTAATTCGTCATCTGTTAAAGCACCATCACCCACATAGGCTTTCATGATTCCTTTGGTGTCATCTGTTGTGATTCTTCCAAAAGTCAATGGGGAGGCAGGAGTACGCCCGTCCAATGCACCATAGGTGTTTTCCACTCCTACAGTTGTACCTAGAATTGGGGCATTGCTTATTTCAATGTCTGGTAAGAAGGATTTGGCCCAGTTTCCACAATGGAAAAGCACACATTTATCTTCATCGTCCGCATAGTTATTGTTCCAGTCTACCAAAGCACTAGGAGAACCAGAGGCCAATTGCATTGCATACATGCTGAGGGTTCCCGTCACATCTACTTCACAGGCGCTAGGGATCATGCCTTCACTAAACATACTTGAGCTGGTGCAAACATTGCAGCCATAATTTTGCTGAAGCGAAGTCCAACATTGAATGGCATTGGCATCCAGTTGATTTTCAGTCATAAAGTCATTCAATACCACATCAAGCTTAGCCATCTGAATTAAAGACTCACTTGGAGTTTTTCCGGTAGAAGCATAATTGTGAATTTTCTCCAAATGGTCTTTTACCCGCTGATGGGTATTGTCCAATTTATTGGCTTTGCCAAGTATTTCCGACAAATCGCAGGTAATCACAGAAATACCATTTTTTTGCAATATTTTTTCACTGTACCTCACCGTGTTAAAAGCAGTGGGTCTGGCGCCAATGGCTCCAATTCGAACATTTTTCATTCCTTTAACTACACGGCAAACACCCAGGAATTTTTGTAAATCTGCCTGAAAGGATGGGTCGGTAGGGTGGACCACATGTTTGGTAGTGATCGAATATTTGATACCATATTGGTAAAGATTATTGCAAACTGAAATTTTCCCACACCAAGAATCTCTTCTGTTGGCTACATTTAGTTTATTCAGCTCATCAGGGTATCCTTGAATAAGTACCGGCACTTTAAGATCAGCAAGATGTAGAGTGTCTGCAATTCCTCGTTCATCTCCGAAGTTTGGGAGTACTACCAAAACACCTGCTATATCTTCCTTATGCTTCTTGAAAAGATCAGCACATTTTCTTGCATCTGTATAGGTTTCAACACCACCAAGTTTGGTCTCATTTTCTCCAAGAATAACGGTTTTTATACCTTGTTTCTCAAGTACGTTTAAGACCTCAACCCTTGATTCTGACACAAGTTTGTCAGGGAAAAAATCTCTGTTTCCTATGATAATGCCTAAAGTAATGTTTTGATTTTTCATTGTTTTGTAAGAAATGGTACTTTTTACTTTCTGTTTCTTTAATTATTGTCTTCAGCGATGATTAATTGGATGTCGTTTTCTTTGAAGACTTCTTTGTGTTTATTTTCGACACCTTCGTCGGTGATAATGTAATCGATAAGGGATAAAGCACCGAGACTGGCAAAAGCACTTTTTCCAATTTTTGAGGAATCAGCTACCAGGTAGGTAATGTCTGCGGCATCAATCATGGCTTTTTCACTACAAGATCGCTAAGGCTTGGATAAGTAAGTCCAGATTTTAAGGATATGCCTGCAGTAGCCAGAAAGAGTTTCTGCACATTCAGTCCCTTAAAAAAGTCAGCCGCTTTTTGGCCAGTAAGTGATAATGTAGGCGCCTTGAATTCACCTCCAGTCATGATAATGTCTATGTTTGGATTTGCTCCTAGCATCAGTGCTATATTTAAGGCATTCGTAATGACGGTTAACCCTTTGATGTTTATTATTTTTTTAGCGATCTCTGTCGTAGTAGAGCCAGAATCAAGAATGATTGTGTCTCCGGGATGTATGAATTCCAAGCATTTTTCAGCAATCATTTCTTTTTCCTTTAGATGATCTTGGTGCACTAGTGAGAAATTTCGCACCTGATCTTCGACATTTTTTAAATGTACACCACCATGATCTCTGATAACCAAACCGTTTTTTCCAATTTCTCTAGGTCCTGCCTGATGGTGACCTCTGTGACTTTAAAGATTTTTGCCAAATCGTTTACTTTGGCAGACCCATCTTCTTTTAGTAAGGCAAGTATCTTTTCTTTTCTTTGTTTTGGTAACATGTTCTTTTGTTTGAAGCAATAGGAGATGTAATAATTTGGTATTACAAAGGAATGGTTTTGTTATGTAATCTATTGAAAATCTGTGAAATGTATAATTTTAAATTATGCCATTGTGTTTTTCACTGTTGTAAATTAAACCAAAAAAATAAATAATAATAAAAAAAACCGTAAATATTTTTTATTATTATTTATTTTTACCTTCATTTACTTTCGTTTTAAGGTTTGAAATCTATTGATATTAATTTCTTCATCCCTTAAGTGTCTGATTATAATGATTTTTAAGGTTAAGTATTTCGGAAATAAAAAAAATATAAATGAAGTTAAAATTTGGAATCGGTTTACAATGTGTGATTTATATGGTTTTAATATCGAGCTGTAAAGCCATTGAAAATGATGTTGTTAAGCCCAGGGTTTTAATTAGTTCTGATATAGGGGGACTGATCCTGATGATTTTCAGTCCATGATACATTTACTAATGTATGCGGATCAATTTGAAATTGAGGGGCTGGTAGCTTCACCTTTCGGAGATGGGCGTAAAAGCAATTATTTGGACATAATTGACGATTATGAAAAAGATTATGCCCAGTTAGCAAAACATGCAAGTGACCTTCCGAAACCCGCTGCTTTGAGAGCGGTGGTCAAGCAGGGCGCCATTCCGGCAGCTCCTTTTAAGGGATATTCTACTTCTACTGAAGGTTCAGATTGGATAATTAAATGCGCCAAAAAGAAAGTGATCAGCCGCTTTGGGTTTTGGTTTGGGGAGGAATAGAAGATCTCGCCCAGGCATTGCATGATGCACCGGAAATAAAGGAGAACATAAGGGTGTATTGGATCGGAGGCCCGAATAAGAAATGGAGCATCAATGCCTACTCTTATATAGCTGCTCATCATGGAGACCTTTGGATGATAGAAGCCAATGCCTCCTACAGGGGTTGGTTTATGGATGAGGATTCTCCCGAAGCATTTAAAGCTGAAACTTATTATGACAATTTTATCCAAGGCCGAGGTGTAATGGGTAAGGATTTCATCAATTATTATAAAGGAGAAATAAAAATGGGAGATACCCCATCACTCGCCTATGTCATGAATGGAGACCCCGAAGATCCTACAGGAGAAAGTTGGGGTGGTAGCTTTGAGAAGATAGACCGCAGTTCCAGAAGCGTATTTGAAGGCGGTAGCACCAATGCAGATACAGTGGCGGCTTATGCTACAATCGAATGGAGATTTAAAGGGCCTAAAATAATGGTTCCGGAGGATTCTGCAGTTTTTCATATCAAAATACAAGGTCAAGTTTGGCCGGGTTATTACCTCGGAGAGGGAATTTATGGTGTGAAATATAGCTCTAAAAAGGCTGAACACGGTAAATACAAAACCAGTAGTGAAATTCCTGAACTGAATGGCTTGGAGGGAGAGTATATCAGTACTATTCCCTGGCCAGGTAAACCCTCTTCAGACGATTACCAGTTAGGTTCCAACTGGTACAGTGACCGATTAGCTGAAGGATTATTTATAAAAGACCAACAAGGAGCAAAAACCATTGCTAAATTCAGAGAAGCCTTTTTGGGCGACTGGGGAGATAGATGGAAATGGTTGGAGAAGTAAACGTAATAGAAAAATTATTGCCTACTTAGGGATTAATATTACTACAAATAAGGAAATTCAATTACAATGAAAAATAGAATCGCACTTTCAAAAACAATGGGATTAATAGGGTTAATTGCTTTTTGCGATTGGCTCCGCAATGGGTCAGAATGATTCCAAAGATTTTCAAGACATGCGCTGGAAGGATGTTGCTGTGAAAATGCCGGAAGCCTGGTATGCCTCCGATGAAGCAAAACTTGTGGCAGAAAATGTCCTGTTGACCCAAAAGGCAATAGGTGGCTGGGAGAAAAACAAACCCTATCATCACCCTATAGATGCTAGTACAAAAGCAGCTTACCTAAAATCGAAAGATAAAATAGGCGCAACATTTGACAATGATGCAACCATTACCGAGTTGAGATTTCTCGCCAATGTCTATTCAAAAACCAAGGACGAACGCTACAAGAAGGCTTTTGACAGAGGGGTTGATTATATCCTAGAGGCCCAATACGACAATGGGGTTGGCCTCAGTTTTATCCTGTACGCAAAGGAAGCGTGGCCTATTCAGGTCACATCACCTTCAATGACGATGCCATGGTCAATATAATGCGCTTCCTAAAAGAATTGCTATCCGATGATCCCGCTTTTCAGTCCATGCAATTGTCGGACAGTAAAAAAGCCAAAATCCAAGAAGCTTATGACAAAGGAATAGCGTGTTTTCTAAAAACTCAGATTGTCGTCAAAGGGGAGCCTACCGCATGGTGTGCACAACATGATTCGGTAAGCCTTGCACCCGCAAAAGCCAGAAGTTACGAGTTGCCTTCATTTAGTGGGTCGGAATCTGTAGGAATAGTGCTGATGCTTATGGAGATAGAAAACCCATCCGATGAAGTCAAGGCTTCTATAAACGGAGCTGTAAAATGGTTTGAAGAACACAGTGTTGGTCGATTAAGGATAGACACCCAGACAATGCCTGATGGAAGCAAGGACAGAATTGTGGTAGAAGATAAAAATGCGCCTTTACATTGGGGCCGATTTTATGACTTGGAAACCGAGAAAATATATTTCTGCGATAGAGACGGTATTAAAAAGGATTCCATAACGGAGATAGGTCATGAGCGAAGAAACGGCTATAGCTGGTTCACCCGGGCTCCGGAACAGATGCTGGAAAAATACCCGGAATGGAAAAAAAGAAATGGGATTAACTAAGACAGGAATTGGCAATTTGTTTTTTGATGAAATGGATTTTAATCGATTCTTTAATACCAATCAAATAATTTGAGGACAATAAACACAATTAACAGGAGTACAAAAATTCGGTTTTCCGCTTCATTTGGGCCCTTTTAAAATAAAACATTCCATGAAACATTTAATTCTTAGTGCAGTATTGCTATTGATAGGATTTAATAGCCCTGCCCAACAACTTGCCTTTCCAACAGCCGAAGGCTACGGGAAATTTTCTCAAGGGGGACGAGGTGGTGTTGTGTTTGAAGTTACCAATTTGAATGACAGTGGTGAAGGGAGTTTAAGAGCTGCAGTAGAGGCTTCGGAGCCAAGAACAGTGGTTTTTAAAGTCTCAGGCACCATTTCCCTGGAATCTCCTTTGCGGATCAAGCATCCTTATATCACCATTGCCGGTCAGACGGCCCCTGGTGATGGGATTTGCCTTAAAAGAATCCATTGATAATAGAGGCAGATCATGTCATTATTAGGTATTTGAGGGTTAGGTTGGGGAATGAATCAGGAGAAGATACCGATGCGGTCTCAAGCAGGTATACCAAACACATTATTCTGGATCATATTTCAGCCAGTTGGAGTGTGGATGAAACCATGTCTATTTATCATTGTGACAGCATTACTGTTCAGTGGAGCATTATTTCTGAAAGTATGTATAACTCCAATCACGTAAAAGGAGCACATGGTTTTGGAGGGATATGGGGCTCAAACTATGGTACCTACCATCATAATCTAATTGCTAGTCATGGCAGTCGCAATCCGAGAATGGCATCAGGTTCTGGCTACACAGATTATAGAAACAATGTAATATACAATTGGGGGTACAACAGTTGCTATGGTGGAGAAAATCAACAAGTTGGCAATCCTAAATTTTCTTTTTCGAAGTTTAATATTGTGGCCAATTATTATAAACCGGGACCGGCCACAATTCCGGGAGAGGTTTCCTATAGGATTGCCAACCCATCCATGCGCAAGAAAACCAGTGATTTTGGCAAATGGTACATTGCTGACAATGTCATTGAAGGAAATAACAAAGTGACTGCTGACAATTGGGATGGAGGAGTGCAGCCACAGGGAGGAGCCCAAAATCTTCAATTTGTAAAAATGGAAGCATCATGGCCTTCTATGCCTATTCATCAGCACACAGCGGAAAAAGCCTATGAGGCAGTCCTCGAAAATGCAGGAGCTACCTTGCCAAAAAGAGATCCTGTTGATAAAAGAATAATAAAGGAAGCAAAAGAAGGACAGGCTTCCTTTGAGGGTGAAAGCTATAAGAAAAACAAAAACCTGGCAGATAAGTCCAAAAAGTCCGGTATAATTGATTCACAAAAAGATGTGGGGGCTGGCCAAATTTAATAAGTGCACCAGCACCTGAGGACAAAGATCACGATGGCATGCCAGATGATTGGGAAAAGAAAAACGGTCTTGATCCCTCGAATGCGGCGGATAGAAACAATTTAGCGGATGGTTACACCATGCTAGAGAAATATTTAAATAGCATCAATTAATATTTGACCCAGAAAAACAAATATATGCTTGATATTAAATGGAGTAGTAATTGGATTGGCTTTTTTACGGCAATCATTTTCGCACCACTATTGCCGGTATATGCTCAGGAAAAAGCTTTGGTAAACACCTCCAAAAGCCCGTATGCCAAACAAGTTTCGGTGGACATGGATGCGGTAAAATGGACTGATGGCTTTTGGGGGCATTGGGCGGATGTCAGCAAGGACACCATGGCCATGAACATGTTGGGCATTTATAAAAATGATACGCTTAGCCACGGCTTTCTTAATTTTGAAATAGCAGCCGGATACAAAGAAGGCAGGCATAGGGGCGCTCCGTTTCATGATGGAGATTTCTATAAAACGCTTGAAGCCCTAGTGTCCGTTTATGCCAGCACAAAAGACCAAAGGTATTATGATGAGCTAGAGCGGATCATAAAAGTGATTGCGGACGCACAGAGAGCAGATGGTTATATTCATACTTCTACAATAATTAAGCAGCGCAATAACCCTCAAGATGCGGTCGAGTTTGAAGATCGAATGAACTTTGAAACGTATAATATGGGCCATTTGATGACGGCGGCCAGCTTACACTATCGCATTACCGGGCAGACCAACTTTTTAGACATAGCGATCAAAGCAACAGATTTTCTTGTTGCCTACCATGAAAATGCAACTGCCGAACAAGCTCAAAATGCGATTTGTCCTTCCCATTATATGGGAGTAATTGAAATGTATAGAACCACCAGAAAAAAGGAATATCTCGACCTGGCAGGTAAAATGATTGATATTCGTGGAATGATAACTGATGGTACAGACCACAATCAGGATCGAATACCATTCAGGCAGCAGCGAGAAGCCGTAGGGCATGCCGTTCGTGCCAATTACCTGTATGCTGGCGTAGCGGATCTTTATGCAGAGACAGGGGAGGATTCCTTGATGATGGCATTGGAAAGTATTTGGAAGGATGTGGTCACTAAAAAACTCTACATCACTGGAGCTACAGGGGCTTTGTATGACGGAGTGTCCCCAAATGGAACCACCTACAAGCAGTCAATTATTCAGCAAGTCCACCAGGCTTATGGGCAGGCTTTTCAGCTTCCCAATATTTCAGCCTACAATGAAACCTGTGCTAATATTGGAAATGTGTTGTGGAACCACCGCATGCTTTTGATAACCGGAGATAGCCGTTTTGCTGATATATTAGAGCTTAGCTTGTTCAATAGTGTGTTGTCAGGAACTGATCTGGGTGGAACTCATTTTAACTATACCAATCCCCTTAGGGTAGATGAAGATTTGCCCTTTACATTTCGGTGGAACAAGGTCAGGGAACCCTATATTTCCAAATCGAACTGTTGTCCTCCCAATGTCGTCAGAACGGTTGCCGAAACCCATAATTATGCCTATGCATTATCTGATAATGGTTTGGTCGTTAATTTGTATGGTAGCAATGAACTGAAAACCAGTTTGCCAAATGGCTCAAGCCTGGAGTTAAAACAGGAGACGGATTACCCCTGGGATGGAAAGATAAAGCTAAGCATCCAAAAAACCGGGCAAGATCCCTTTGCCATAGATCTACGGGTCCCTGCCTGGGCCAGTCAGGCTGAAATCACCGTTAATGGAGAAAAATCGAAGGAAAAACCTATAGCCGGAAGTTATTTCACTCTAGTACGACAGTGGGAAAAAGGAGATGTGATTGAATTAAATCTACCCATGACTGCCCGGTTGATGGAGGCCAACCCGCTGGTAGAGGAAACCAGGAATCAGGTAGCTGTAGTGAGGGGCCCAATCGTTTATTGTATTGAATCTTCAGATTTGCAAGATGCTCGCATTTTTGATGTTGAGCTTCCTGCTGCCATTCAATTTACCCCTGTAATAAAAATGGTGAAAGGTGCCTCGCTAACCTTCTTGGAGGGGCAGGCCTTGTTACAAGAAAAGCCCGATTGGGCCGGTAAATTGTACCAGGAAGTAGACCAAAAAAACACACTGAAGCCCATCAATATCAGGTTGATTCCCTATTTCGCCTGGGGAAATAGAGGAGAATCAGAAATGGCAGTTTGGATGCCACTGAGAAAGTAACAATTCGTATTTCCATAAAAAATTGAGTATTATCGTAGGTTGAATATTATTTAATAAATAGATGTTATCACAATCCAAGATGATTCTGGATGACCCTCTTTTATAGCGTTATTTAGTAAAAATAGTCAAAGTTGAACCCTGTGTTATCGCAAATTCAGAATCAATTATGAAAACCATTTTATCGAAGCTATTTTTCTTTATTTATTTGATAGGCTTTCAAGCAATTGCACAAGGTGTCTTCAATGAGCAGAATTCCCTGCTTGTTTTAGAGGTTGAGTCGGCCGCTGGGATAGAAGGTTGGATGCGAGATAGTTCGAGCGTAGAAGATGGTACGATTCATTTTTTGTATTCAAACACCGAACATTTCAAAGATCCGGGGAATAAGACACTTAGGTACCCTGTCAAAATCAATAATCCCGGGCTTTACAAAATCATTTGGCATTCCAAAGTAGGTTTGGGGACCTCTTCAACTGATAATAATGACACTTGGCTCAGGATACTGGATGCAGCAGACTTTTTCGGAAAAAATGAAGAACATATTGTAAAGCCTCACGGAAAATGTCAGGATGATTGTCCTGAAGGGGCAGGCAAGGATGGCTGGTTTAAAATATATAGCAACGGTACTACAGACTGGACATGGCGTACCAAAACCAGTGACAACGATCCACATGAAATTTATGTGCGCATCAATAGAAAATGTACCTATTCATTAGAGATCTCAGCGAGATCTGCTCATCATTTTTGGACCGAATTGTCCTTTACGATCCTGAAAAGTATTCTGAAGAACAAGTGACAAATTTATCTTTGCCTGAAAGTGATAGAAGGTAATTGTTCAATTGCTTATTCTTTAGCGAGTATCCATTTTTTTGTTTGTGGCTTGGTTTTCAAGAGAGATTCCTTAAAATTTTCTTTAGAGCTAAATTGGGTTTCCTTTAAAACTCTTTCTTCAATCGATAACTCAAATTTATCTTTCTTAAAAATCCACGGGCTTATAATCAAACGTTCATCATCTGTTTTCTTTATGAAAAATGTTTCCTCACCAATAGAAGTGTTAATTTCAAGCAGCCTTTCCAATTCAGGGGTTTCATCCTTGCATAGGATGAGGGATAATCGATCACAAAAGCGCAAAAACTCATGGTATTCCTTTGCTTTTTTATTGGGAAGGCCAAAATGCTTGAGTATAATTTTCCGTTCAGACGCTTGCTGTTGAAAAAACGCTGAAATTCTTTTGCTCTTTTTTTTGAGAGGGCCATATATAAATTCCAAATGATAAGAAATCAATAATTTTATCCATTGAGACTTATTTTCCGAGGTTCTCAAAATGCGCTTCATCCTTTCTACAACTTCATCTACCTGATAATTCTCTTCGGTAAAATCCATTGGTACGCCAAGGTCAGAAAGGTACTCTTTTTCGTTCAAGTCCAGTTGCCTGTCATCATGCTCACTAATGGCTATTAGGGTTTCAAACCAATGAATGGGTCTATAAACTTCTTTAATTTCGTTAGCAATCTTACCTGCCAACATACCATGTGCCTCATGGAGGATGATATGAAGTCCTACTATGGATTTATTTACGATCATTGATATTTTGTTTTTGATCTTTAGAATTTATATTGCTCGTAATAAACGTTTTGATTTATTTTCTGTTAAGATTCTCTCGCACTCATTTATGGTAAATTCATTAATTAATGTTCAATTATTAGAACGTCCATGTCGAAGTCATTGCTTAATGTGTCTGAGTATAGATTTGAAATAAACAAGTATCAAATCTAAGGCCACTATGGTTAAGGAGTCCTCAGGGTTTGATATTTATAAGCATAATGTTCTTAAAAACAATTGTAAGTAGTAGATGTTCAATGATTTAAATAGGAGTTTCACCCTTTTAATGCATCCAGTCTATATCAGCTATAAAGCGACTAATTTAATTTTGAACAACTGAAGTTATAGGGTAAGTTTATATTTGGTTGCGATGGGATTAAGTTCCTAAGGCTGAATAGATGCAAAGCTTTTGTAATAATATAAAGTGAACAATTCATTTTTAATAATTATCATGTGTAGACGGTAGGTGGTGTTCGAATATTCAGCAAACAACCTTTTAAAAGTAGGATATCAAAGACTTTAATTAAACCATACAAATGTTAAAGAATTTAATTTGTCAAATAGCCCTTCCGGCTTTACTTTTCCTCTTTTTGGATTGACTCAGGCGGTGAATGCTCAAAATAATTGGTCCCAAAACAATAAGGTAACAAAGAGCGAGAATGGGAAAACACTCCCAAATGTGGTGATCATCCTTGCAGACGATATGGGTTATTCGGATCTTCAAGGGTACGGTGGAGTAGCCAACACTCCAAACTTGGATGCTTTGGCATCTGAAGGGGTGAAATTCACCAATTGCTATGCCGGTGCTCCCAATTGTTCGCCTTCAAGGGTGGGGTTGTTGACAGGTAGAATTCCTGCACGTGCGGGCATGTATAGCTATAGGCCTCCCGGTTCTCCCATGCATCTACCAGACAATGAAATAACGATTGCCGAACTACTAAAGCCTGCGGGATACCAGACAGCCCATTTTGGGAAATGGCATTTGAGTGTGCTCCCCCAGGACCCGAACCTTAATCAGCCCCAGCCAAATCAACAGGGTTTTGATTATTCACTTGGTACAGAAAATAATGCGCAACCTTCTCATCTCAATCCTGTCAACTTTATTAGAAATGGAACCCCAATAGGAGAACAGAAGGGGTATTCCTGTCAACTGGTCGCCGATGAAGTGGACCTTTGGTTTGAGCAAAAATATCAAAAAGAAAAACCTTTCTTTCTCTATGTGGCTTTTCATGAGCCTCATGCAAAGGTTGCTTCACCGGATGATTTAATCGCCAATTACCCTGGTTATGACAAGAAGACAGCTGAATACTTTGCCAATATAGAAAACATGGATTTGGCAGCCGGCCGAGTATTAGAAGCTTTGAAATCAAGAGGATTGGATAAAAATACCATGGTTTTCTTTGCTTCTGATAACGGGCCTTACCGAATGGGGTCCCAAGGGGAGTTACGCGGATTGAAAGGGGAGGTATATGACGGGGGCATCAAGGTTCCCGGAATTTTCTCCTATCCGGGTGCTTTCCCGGGGAAAAGGGAAATTGAAACGCCCATTTGGTTTCAAGACCTGCTGCCAACCATCGGAGAATTGGCTGGGGCGGCCATTCCTTCAGATCGGAAATACGATGGGATAAATTTATTGCCATTGCTTGAGGGAGGGGAAATAGAAAGGGATAAACCCATGCTCTGGTATTTTTATAGAAGTTCTCCGGAGGTTGCCATGCGGAAAGGAGATTATATGTTGATGGCTCGTGCCAATGATGAAATGCCCAGAACCCATGGCGTTACGGATAAGGACATGGAATTTATCAAAACCATTAACCCGGAATATTTTGAGTTGTACAATGTGGCAAACGATGCAGGTCAACAAGAGGACCTTTCCACTATCGAACCGGAGAAGCTTGAGGAAATGAAAAGTGCCATGTTTACCTTGCTGGAGGAGGTAAAGGAGGAAGGCCCTAACTGGGAAGGCCTGCCAATATACGAAGAGAAGAAAGCCAACCACAATAAGCCCGAAGAATTTAAAAGGAATCAAAAGAGGTTTTTGATGGAAGGGAATGAGTGAAAGTTGAGGGGTGCTGGTTGAGAATGAGGTTTTTAAATTTGTCGATGCCTTGGTTTATGAAATGGGTTTGAATTAAAACAGATCGATAATTTAGTTTTGGGCAGTGGGTAATGTTATTGTTTTTCAAAGTTAGCGGGCCGTAAATTCATCAACCTTAACAACTTCGTCTATTGACAAAGACCAAAATGTTGCTTGGATCCTTTTGTTTTTCCTTGCTTTAGTAAAATACCGGTCATTGAAATCCAAATCTAAAACTCTGTCCCAACTTTTTATCATTTCTTTTCGGAGATCTTTTGGCAACTTGCCTATATGGGAAGTGGCCATGCCTATTTTTTCTAATTTATTAGAAAAGTTTTTTCTTTCATTTTTATTTCGCCCAATAAAATCATGGTGGAAGTAAGGGATTTGCCAGAGCATAAAATCAGACAATAAAACTTCTGACTCTTTCTTTTTAATTTCGATACGAACACCTCTGGTTCCTTTTCTTAAAAAGCCTACTGCTCTTAAATCAGGTTTTTTCTTTTCGCTGTTTTTATATTGATACCATGCCCAAATAGGATAACAATTTTGAAAAGGGCGTTTACCCACGCTACTATCCATCTTATTTCTTAACCAATTATAGCCAAATAAACAGAAATCATAGTATTCGTCGATGTGTTCTCTCGATACGTAAATGGTTCCTTTTTTAAGAAATCATTGTACCAATCAATCGTCTGTATTGTCCAAAGAGTCATTGTACCAAGGGTTTATTAATCCATATCATTTGATTTTTGAAGGCTTTTGAATAAGTATCGAAATATTATAACAAGGTCCTTCTAAGTTGCCATTATTAATCAGCACCAATTAGCAACCATGCCGCATAAAATTTATGAAATCCGGTCTTTGTGGCTGGTGAGGCCTGTTCCAATGGTTTGTTGTCCTTCATTAATTTATCTAATAAGCCTTCTTCCATTAATATAGAAGCGGCTTGAATGGAGACAGCCTCATCATAAAGTTTTAGGTTTTCTATCAAACGTTCAACTTTGCCTGCGGCATCTTTCCATAATTGTTGAGCATAGGCGTAAGCACTCGTGGGCGTACCATCCCCTTTGACATCAACCCATACGGCTCCTGAGGAACCCATAACTTTGGGTTCCCAAAGTGGGCTGTCGGGCTGATAGGGTTTGGCGATTTGCCAAAAAGGCAAGGCCTTTCCCGGACCTGTGGCAATGGCTACAAGAAAAACATCATGCGCAGGTCTTGGAAGTGTCCATGTGCCGTTCCATTTTACACCTGTTCCACTTTCATCGTCTTTAGAGATGACTGCTTCACGAATTTTTATACCGTTTGCATATAAGCTTACTGTATCTGCATCTAACCAATTTGGGCCCAAGACACGGACAGATACATTAATCTCTCCGGTGTTTGGTACCAGATCCCCCGGGCCATATTTGTGGTCAACAATCATTTCTGCCATCAAACCAAAATTCACCATGACCTTTCCCTGCCGGATGTTTTGAATGGCTTCCTTTACGTCAATACGTCGGGCATCATTGCTTTGGCTTCGGATATAGGTTCTTGCCTGTCCTACCAAATACCTGCTGACATCATGGGAATCACTAGCGCCTATTGGTGTTATTGCATACCCCCTATTTAATAAGCCAAACCAATCTTTATACAACTGCATGAGATCTGTTTGATGGGCTCCTGA
Source organism: Cyclobacterium sp. SOCE241 (assembly GCF_056867545.1). Taxonomy (NCBI): domain Bacteria; kingdom Pseudomonadati; phylum Bacteroidota; class Cytophagia; order Cytophagales; family Cyclobacteriaceae; genus Cyclobacterium; species Cyclobacterium sp. SOCE241. Next base: position 5,470,608 of record NZ_CP149779.1, read on the forward strand.
ATTAATGACTTCCATCGCATTGGCCGGAATTTTCCACCCTTCAAGATTAATTCCTGCATCCCCAATATGCCTTTTCTGATCAAAGGGTCTGAACCCACCGTGTACATCTCGCGCATGGTTCAATACAATAACTCCCTTACCCACTGCTTTTTGCATGTTTCGTAGCAGCCCATCCCAGTTTTCAACATCAACTTCTGGAACAGGAGTATTCTTCCTTATGGAAAAAACATTAAAGTGTCCAAAATGAGTAGTTACTTCGTTGCCAATAACCGAAGTGAAATATGTTGCTACCTGCATGGCTTTGGCAGTTGAGTCCATATCAATATGTTTATTATGATCGGTTATGATAGGTAATTCTATTCCTTCGCCTGCTATGGTGATGGAACGTTCCTGCATGCTGGCATCGCCATGTCCGGAATGGGTAAAAGTATGGATATGGGTGTCACTACTTATCCAGCCTTCAATGGGAACTTCACGCTTGATGTAAAGTTTTTTATGAATTTTATCTCCCGGTTTAATTGCTAATTGAAGCGAATCAACTCCATATTCGATTCCTCGGTTGGCGTAAATGCTATACTTTCCGGATGGAATTCCAAATGTGGCTATTCCATTACCTGTATAGACAATTCCCGGTCTTACCGCCAGGGTCTCGGAAGAAGATACCCCTACTGTTTGAAGGGCTCCTTCGGGATTTGTTACAGTAATTCTTGCCGGGAGAAGATTCCCGCTTGTTTTGTCATACACTTCGATGTGGAGGCTGGCTTCTGATAAGACATCTGGCCTTGATTGATTAATTAATTTTATTTGCCCTATTCTAATGTCGTCCGGAATTTTATCCATCTGCTCAATTTGCAGTCTGTTATTTCCGAGAGTTAGTATTCCTGATGGAATGTCTAAGTAGATGATCTTGTCTTTTTCATCCCTGTCTAAATTCCCTAGAAGATGGCCGTTAATCTTTACCTGCCAAGCATGTTTTACATCTTGTTGCCGAAATTGAAGGGTTTGATTACCATCCCTATTCTCTAAATCAAGTGGGATTTCCAGCCGGTCTCCCGCTGCTATTTTGGGAAAATCCGACCATTCTTGTTGTTCACCATAGCGCAAATGATGCATTTCCGAGCTTATAATGATTTCTTGCCCATAGCTATTTTCCAATAAGAGAGACAAAACGATCATGAAAAAACAGTGCATGGTCAATTTGAAACGGAAGGGTAAGGGGTTCATTACAATTTGGGTCATCTTGTTAAATTCAGGCTTAAGGGATTAACTCCTAATGTGCTTATTTCTCCTGTTTTACACTGTCTTCAATATAACTATAGGATGCTTTTAGCCCAAGGACTTCTTGGACGTTAATACTTGGTGCCGGATGTTTGTCTCTATCCATAAAGTATTTAGCACCCATCCATTTCATTTCCCCTCCGACTACTCTAGGATCTCCTGTCTTGCTAAGGTAGGCTTCCAGTCTATCGGCAAGCATTTTTCTGGTGTTTTGATAGGGTTCTTGGTCGACTACATTATTTAACTGGTCAGGGTCTGTGCGAAGATCAAACAGTTCTTCAGCTGGCCTTTTTGCGAAAGCAAGTTGAAACAATTCTTTTACATGCTCATTGTCTCTATACCTAAGCATGTACTCTTTGGTGGGAGACGGGTAATGAAGCATATGGGCATCGACGTCTCCGTATAGTGGAGGGTCGCCAGCTGGCCATTGTTCCGGTTCGTAATTACGGATATATAGAAAATCTTTGGTGACAATAGATCTCCCTCCATAGCCGGCGCCACCGTTTCGGACAAAGGCATGCCGTTCTCTGCCGGTTACCATAAAGTCCCTCTCAGGTTCAATTGTGCCACTTTTATCTGACTCCAAGATATTTACCAGACTTTTGGCTGTCATTTCTTTGGGGATTTGAAGGCCTGCCAATTCAAGAAAAGTAGGAGCCAAATCACTGAGGTTAATAAAATCATTGATTACCCGCGCACCAGATGACCTTTCCGGCATGGAAATCACCATAGGTATTTTAGTTCCAAAAGTGTAAAGGTTGGCCAATCCCCGAGGCATTTGCCAACCATTGTCACTACAAACAATGATGATGGTATTCTCCATTTCGCCGGAAGCCTTTAAGGTCTCCAAAAATTCTCCTACTTCACTGTCGAAACTTTGAATTTCAGCATAATAATCAGCCATGTCCATTCTAACGGAATCGTTGTCAGGTAAATAGGTAGGGACTTCAATGGCTGACAAGTCAATAGTACCTTTCGTTGCATTGTCAGCATAGGGCCGGTGGGGGTTTCTGGAGCTGAACCAATAGGTGAAAGGTTGCTCTTCCTCTCTTTGATCCAAAAAATCCTGAAAGCGGTCAAATTTATTGCCTGCCGGATTACGCTCCCATCCGCCTGCTTCATAATTCCCGGGTCCCCAACCTTTGCCTTGGTGACCAACCAAATAGCCCGATTCTTCGAGCAAATCGGTATATACTTGGAAGTCAGACGAAATGGTTCCCCAAAGATTCGCTCCCTCTCCCAGCTTCCAAATATCCATCCCTGTAAGCATGGATGCTCGAGCAGGTGTGCAGGAAGGAGCGGCACAATAAGCGTTGGTAAATCTAAGGCCGCGTTTAGCCAAACTGTCTATGTATGGTGTTTTTACTACCGGATCTCCATAACAGCCCAAGTGATTCCAGGAATGGTTGTCAGACATAAGGAGAAGAATATTAGGTCTTTTCCTTATGTCTTCGGGCTTATCACTACAACTTCCAAGGAAAAATGTTCCTAAAATCAGTGCAGCGAAAATATTGGATAAGGTGTGCGTCTTTAAAACTTTGTCGTTCATTCTGTAGGGTTTTGTATGAGATTCGGATTTAAAGCCATTTCAGTTTCAGGAATTAAATGGACAATGCTATTGGAGGTGGGCTGTACCAATAAAGGTCCTGACCAACCAAAGGGTTGTACAGAACTTCTGTCCAAAGGCCTGTTGTTTCTAAATACATCCATGGCACGATGGCCTTCCCAAGCCAGTTCCAGACGTCGCTCATCCAAGACCACATCCAGTACAGTTTCGTACCCTTTGAGGTCATTTGTGTCAAACAATTGTTCTCCCGACAATCCGGCCCGCTCTCTAATGATATTGACCATTTCAATGGCCTCGGTTTCCTTTCCCGATGTTTTTGCATAGGCCTCCGCTTTGATCAAGTACATTTCTGCCAAGCGCATGACGATGGGGGATGAAAGCATTTGAACTCCACCTTCCATGGTGTATTTGTTTATAAAGTATTGAGACAAACCATCTCTTTTTTGCAGAAGGAAGCCAACATCTTCCGTAGGATCAGGTATTTTGTTTCCTTCCTCATCATAAATATAATCAGGATCAATGAACTTGACCCTTTCGTCATTCGGGTTTTGGTAAATTAAATTCCTATAGGTTTTTGAAGCGAACATTTCCCCCCATCCACCTTGTCCATGGTATAAAGAGCCAATGGATCCTTTGCCCATATTCTCTGTTTCCAAGAGTTTGATAGCAAATATAGTCTCCGGATTATTTTCCGGTAATAAGGTAAAATAACTTCCAAATTGAGAGGTTTCAAGCAGACTGTATTTCCCTGAATTAATCACCTTGTCGGCGTATTCAATGGCTTTCTCATTTTGCTCCATGTACAGGTATAATCGAGCGAGCATACCCCAAGCCACTTCTTTAGAACCGAAGATGGAGGGTTTGCTAATGCTCATCAATTCGGCTGCCCTTAAGAAGTCACTTTCAATGAATTCATAAGTTTCTTTAACAGTACTTCTCGGAGGCAAGGCAGATACGTCAGTATTGTCTCTAATCATTACACCCAAGTTGGTTTCGGGGTTTTGAGAATAGGGCCTGCCAAACATTCGAACTAGGTCAAAATGCATAAAAGCCCTTAAGAAACTATTCTCTCCTTTTAATTGGAGATTTTCTTCATCTGCATTGTCGTCTATGGCCTCAATGACCTTGTTTGCTGAAAAGATACCATAATAAGCTTCCTGCCAAAACTGGGTGGAAACGGAAGAATTAACAATGTGCTGGTAACTGTAGGTTAACATTCTATTGTCCCCACTGTTCTTCACCCACACCGCATCATCCCCAGGGAATTCTTGGGCTGCTTGCCGGTTTCTCACATACCGCATTTCTCTCAATCGGCTATAGGTGCCTATGGTGATGTTGGATAGTAATTCAGGTGATTCTGAAACCTGTTGGTCTGACAATTGGTCAATTGGGAAATATTCAAGGTCGTCACAACCACTCAAATATCCCATGAAAACAGTGAGTAAAAAGATATTTATGTACTTTTTCATTTTATGGTTATTAAAATTCTTAAAGATCAAAACTGATACCTAGAAGTATTTTTCTGGTAGGAGAAAACCTTGCACTATTGGCTGATTGTGCGATTACAGGGTTTTCCATATTCACATCAGGGTCACCACCACTAAACTTGGTGAAAACAGCCAGGTTGTCCAGGCTCATATAAATTCTCATACCGGTGAATTTGTAAACCTTTTGGGGAAAGGCATAATCTAATCTCACATTTTGGATCCGGAAATAACTTCCGTCTTCTAAATACCTGGAGGAGGTTCCATTGGAAGCACTTCCACCACTTAATAATTTTGGGTGTGTGGCGATATCTCCGGGGTTTTCCCATCTCACCCAGTCTTTCTGAAGTTTCATTTGGTTTTGATTGGTGCTGTTGTTATCCGAATCTATGCGTTCTCTGTGAGAGAAATAGATGCTTTGTCCTACAGCATAATTGGCCAAAACACTTAAAGAAAAATTCTTATAATAAAAGTCGTTCCTAATCCCTCCTGTAAAATCCGGATAAGCTGAACTTACAAAAAGGTTGCTTGCTGCATTATAGGTATTGGTAGTGCTAATGTTTGCCGGTTCAACTTTATCTGCCCCATGAATTAAATTGCCTTCAGCATCTTCCCACCTGATCCAAAGAGGATCACCTGTTTGGGGGTCTGCTCCAGCCCATTCTTTCATGTAGAAATACCGCATCGGTAAGCCTTCTCGGATCCTCATCTGCCCACTTGCAATGTCTTCACCTTGATTCAAGGCCAAAACTTTGTTTCTGTTGATGTTTACATTGAAATTGGTTTCCCACCTGAAAGCACCATCCATGTTTACAGTGCTGATATTAAAATCCAACCCACGATTTCTAACGGATCCAACATTCCTTTGCTGGCTTGAAAAACCACTACTAGCAGAAAGGGGTACGCTTTGCAATAAATTTTTATTTACCCTATTGTAATAATCGACTTCAATATTGATTCGATTGAATATGGAAAATTCAACCCCAATATTGGTTGTGTAGGCCATTTCCCAGGTTAAATCCGGGTTTCTCGTCTTGCAGGCCGCGCTCCTGATAACCTATTGTAAGTACTATTGGTGGTGAAACTATATGTGCCTAGGGATAAGTAGGGGGCAATGTTGGCATTTCCTGTTGTGCCATAGCTAGTCCTGATCTTTAATAAATCTATCCAAGTGGCATCTTTTAAGAAGTTTTCCCTGTTAACATTCCAAGAAGCACCAACCGAATAAAGAGTAGCCCACCTATTGTTGGCACCAAACCTAGAGGAGGCATCCCGTCTAACAGAACTGACCAAAAAATATTTCCCTTGGTAATTGTAATCGACCTGTCCAAAATAGGATAAAAAGCCTGTTTCGGTATTGTTTCCGGAGATAGACTTTGGACTTCCGGCAGCACTTAGCGCGCTTAGTCCTCCGGCTAAATCCATCCCAACAGCTCCTGTAAAAGAAGAGCTGAGATAATTGTATTCTTGCCCTAGAATTCCTGCCAAACTGTGGTCACCGATGCGGTGTTCCAAGTTTAAAAGGTTTGAGGTAAGAAATGATTGGTCATAAGAATAGGTCTGGCTAATTCTTCCATTCTCAAAACTCGCCAATTGATGGTCTTTATCCAGCAACTGGGTCCAATCTGTACCGGCTAATCCGACCCTGTTAGTGGTAGAAAATCGCATCCAATCCGTGATTTGAGCGTCAAGTTGAAGGTCGATTCCAAATCGCATGTTTTTGGTAATGTCTCTTTGGTGGTCTTTGTTGTAGAAATAATTGGATTTGGCATTTCCTATCCAGACATATCCCGGTTCCAATGGATTGTATGGAGTGACTCCATCGGTTTCAAAAGCAGGATCCCATGGTAAATTATTGTACAACTGTGTCATGGTTCCTTCCTGTCCGCTGAGAGGTTCATTTGGGGCTCTGTTTGCGCCGGCGTTGATTCTGGTTTGTAGGGTAAATCTGTCCGAAATCTGGTGTTTTAGGTTGGCACGGAGATCCAAATTTTGATATTCAGTTCCTAAGACCGTCCCAAGTTCATTGTAATAATTTCCACTAACGTAAAAGGTGGTTTTATCAGAGCCACCGGAAACAGAAAGCTGGTGTTGGTTAACATGTCCGGTTCTGGTAAGTAGGGATTGCCAGTCTGTATCGGAAGCCAATAAGGAAGAGGGTAGGACATTGTTAAGGTATTGGTCAAAGGTTTGGTTGGTATAGGTCGGAACACCTGCTGCAACTTGAGCATCGTAAAAATTCCTAAATCCTTGCTCTTGTCTGTCATACAATTCCGCGGAATTCATCATTTCTAAATTGCCATTTCTGAATTGACTAATTCCTGCTGATCCACTATAGCTTACTTTGGTTTCACCACTTTTTCCCTTTTTGGTTGTAATGATGATTACTCCATTTGCTGCACGTGAACCATACAGCCCTGTAGCGGCAGCGTCCTTTAGTACTGTAATAGAGGCGATATCCATAGGGTTTGCAGATCCGCCAATTACACCATCTACCACGTACAAAGGCCCATAACCGGCACCAATAGAACCGACCCCTCTAATAACAAGGTTAGTAGCGCTTCCGGGTCTGCCTTCAGTGTTAGATACGGTTAAACCGGCAACTTTTCCCTGAAGCATGGTTCCCAAGTTGTTGGATACCACACCGTTTTTTAAATCTTCTTCTCCAACGATAGCAACTGATGATGATAACTCTGATTGACGCTTAGCGCTGTACCCGACGACTACAACTTCATCAAGTGAAGAAATGTCTTCTTCAAGGGTTACATCTATGATACTTTGATCCCCAACAGGGATTCTTTGGGATTCAAAACCAATAAAAGAAAAGACCAGTATTGAGCCTTCTGGAACGGAAAGACTGTATTTTCCTTCCAGGTCTGTTGCCGTGCCTATTCCTGCTCCAGCAACAGAAACCGTTACTCCGGGAATGGGTTCCCCTGCCTGATCCAGGACGGTACCGGATACAGAAACGTCCACCACTTTAGCTATAGGCCTAACATTTTCGTTTTCCGGAAAAACATGCGGTTGAATAAATTTGCCCCTATTCGAATTAGGGGCTTTTTTGTTGTTTCCTAAAGCTGGGATATAGCATGAGAGGAATACAAAAGTCACTATTCCAGTCAAAAGCTGCCTAATAAGCCTTTGATGATAATGTATGTTTGGCGTCATTTTTTTGGGTTTATAATTTAATTATTAATTGAAATCTTTTCAGATTAAGCAATAATATAAAATTTTAAATTTAATTTATGATTAAAAACAATACTATATTTTTAAAATTTTATTATGATAATGTTTAATGTAAATTCTGAATTCAAAATGTGTCTCAGTATGAATTTATGTCCTATTATTCTGATTTGACTTTAAATTTCTGGCTGATGGGCAATGGATTAGTACATTAATTTATTTCACTATTTAAATTAATAACTGAAATTGTATGAGGGAGGAAGTCTATCCAACAATTTTAAATGATTAAACCATAAAATCATTTTATCTAAGAAGTGCTAGGGTTATGGCTACCCTATTTCTAAGCTTATTAACTATTAATTTCTCTGTATAATTAACTTGAATTAATTAGATTTATAAAATACGGATTGAAACCAGTTTAGTATTTTGCATTGAAAAGACATATGGAAGAAAATAATAATAGCAAACATTCCAGAAGGCAATTTTTTTCTACTGCTGCTAAAAGCAGTTTAGCGGCCTGCACTTTAGGGTTTCCCTTAAAAGATTGGAACCCAAGTACATTTTTGACTGAACCTGTTGAAGGCGAAAATCCGGAAAAGCCAAGTTGGCTCGCTATTAATGATGAGATTTATGGCGCCAAACCTAGTGATATGGGGCCGATTGGTGGAGGGAATGGATATGCCTTTCCAATTGTAAAGGGAGATTTTGAGGCGATAAACTTGGATGAATTGTTGGATGCACTTGCGCAAGCAAAGTCGGGACAAGTTGTCTTTATTCCCGATGAAATTAATATAGACCTAACCACTAGGGTTTTTATTGAAAAGTTGGTTTTAGAAATTCCTGAAGGGGTAACCTTGGCCGGGAACCGCGGATATGAAGGTTCTAAAGGTGGAATTTTGCTAAGCAATGCTTTGGAGACCCGGTTCCTGATTCGTGCCATTGGGCCAGGGGTACGAATATCGGGGCTAAGAATTCAAGGGCCAAATCCTGACCGTCATCTGGAACATCACAAACGCGCTTTTGGACCTGAAGGTTTGGGACGTGATTATTATTACAAATTCCCAGTTTCGAGAGGAATAGTGACGGAATATCCTGAATTGAAAGTGGACAATTGTGAGGTTTCAGCTTTTTCAGGTAGCGGCATTTTTCTTAAAAAGGGTTCTGGACACCATATTCATCATAATTTTATCCATCAATGCCAGTACAATGGCCTCGGTTATGGGATAAGCCATGCTGCAGCTGATTCTCTAATCGAATATAATTTATTCAATGAAAACAGGCATTCTATTGCAGGTACCGGGGTGTCGGGTTGTGGATACATAGCTAGGCATAATATTGAGCTGGGCATATCATTAAGTCATTGTTTTGACATGCACGGAGGCAGGGACAGGAAAGACAATACGGACATCGCGGGAACGACAATGGAGATCTATAACAACACTTTTTATGCACCCCAAACACCCGTAGTAATTAGGGGTGTACCTGAAGAAAAATGTGAAATACATCACAATTGGTTTGCCAAACATAAGGAAACCGAACAGGCTGTTAGGGGCCTGTCAGGAAAAACCATAGCCATGGGCAATGTCTATGTTGATGAACTGAATTAAGGATTGATTTAATCGTATCAATTCAATTGCTACACAACAGATGGTATTGCTGAATAAGCTGGAAGTTTTTTTGCTATCCACTCCTTTGGAATTAAATCGCTGCCAAAATGTTTATTTTCTCATGCATTTCCCAAAGTTTTCCATCATGACCGATTTCATTTTTCGGGTTCAAATCCAGACGTAACATTCCTGAGCTTTCAAACGTTTGTAAAAGGCTTCAGATTAAACCCGAAATATGCAATAGACAATCTATTACGTGCTGAAATCGCTTCAAAATCAGTCACTTCATTGCTGTTTTCAATTTCACCATAGCCGTGCTATGCTAAAATCTCCAAACAGCCTGATTTTCTTGCGATTGCAACACTTCCCGTAAACACTGGACAGGCTTCACCCCTGACCTTGTCAGGGCGGAGAAATCCTATTACAATAATCCGGGTTAAACAATTGGTTAATGATTTTGTTTTCAAATTATAAACCGTTCTGAAAGATTGGTATACAATTTGGTCTGGCAAATCAATAGTCCTCTAAAAGAAATCTATTGTTCTCTTCTATTTGTTAGGTAGATATTTGTAAGGCTAGATTATCCTTCTTGATGGGCATTATTTAGGGAAGAATTTCAGCAAATTGTCCAAGTTTTATTACCATATATGGGGTTTACACGTATTCAAGAAAAATTAAAAATACTTGCAGATGCAGCCAAATATGATGTGTCCTGTGCATCCAGTGGTAGCAAGCGGAGCAACACCAATAAGGGGCTCGGTGATGCAACAGGGATGGGGATTTGCCATTCCTACACCGAAGATGGTCGCTGTGTATCTTTGCTAAAAATATTACTGACCAATCATTGCATTTTTGACTGTGCCTATTGTGTAACAAGAAAAAGCAATGACATCAAGAGGGCCGCTTTTCAGGTGCAGGAAGTGGTTGACTTGACCATAAATTTTTACCGTCGCAATTATATTGAAGGCTTGTTTCTGAGTTCAGGAATCTTCAAAAGTGCAGATTATACCATGGAACGGTTGGTGGCTGTAGCCAAGAAATTGAGAACTGAAGAAAAATTCAATGGTTATATTCACCTCAAATCCATTCCCGGAGCCTCTGATGAACTGATGAAGGAGGCTGGACTTTATGCAGATAGGTTGAGTGTAAATATTGAGATTCCTACCAAGGAAGGGTTGAAACTATTGGCCCCGGAAAAAAATCGTGAAGACTTTATCAAGCCAATGATAAAAGTTAAAAATGAGATCATCCAATACAAATCTGAAAAAAACTAATAAAAAGCACCCCACTATTTGCACCGGGAGGGCAAAGTACGCAAATGATTATAGGGGCTAGCGGAGAAAGTGATCAGCAAATCATGTGGACCTCCAATTATTTTTATAAAAAGTTTGAATTAAAGCGGGTTTACTATTCCGGATATATACCCATCAGTTATGATTCGCGTTTGCCACATATTGGCACCGAAGTACCGATGTTACGAGAAAATAGGCTGTACCAGACAGATTGGTTGATGCGCTTCTATGGTTTTGAAGTGCATGAAATATTGAATGAGTCCCACAAAAACCTCGACTTGGAGGTAGACCCCAAATTGGGTTGGGCCCTGAGGAATTTGGAATACTTTCCAGTGGATGTGAATACTGCTGATCGGGAAATGTTGGCACGTATACCGGGAGTGGGCATGAAATCCGTGCATAAAATCATTCAGGCAAGACGTTTTAGAAGACTTAATTGGGAGCATTTACAGCGCATAGGTATAGCCATGAACAGAGCCAAATATTTCCTTGTCTGTGCCTCACAGGATTTTGAACGGAGGGATTTGACTGGCCCACAACTGAAGTCTCTTATTCTTCAAAACACCACCAGTAAATATCAAAAAACACTAAGCACTCAATTGAATTTATTTGAATAAATGCTAAATATTCAGGATTCCATACTCATTTATGATGGTAGTTTTGATGGTTTTTTGACCTGTGTATTTCAGGTCTATGATTTGAAATTAAAACGCGTCCTTATCCAAAAAGATAGTGAATCTCAAGCCTCCTTATTTGGCAAGCAAAATGTAGTGGTTGCAGATCCGGTTAAAGCAGATCGGGTGTGGAAAGGCTTAGGGAAGAAAACATCAAATGCGGGAAGACTGCGTATCTATTATGGCTTTTTGAGTGAAAAACAGGGGATTGAAAATCTATTGTTACGTTATATTCAATATATTTTTGAGAGTAGGCTACCGGTTGATTCAGATTTTTCTAATCCTGATGTTTTGGAATTGAGTAAGGTTGCTAAAAGCGTTGGGCGTGAAAAACACCGCATGGAGGCTTTTGTTAGATTTCGATTGACTAAAGACGGGTTGTACTTTGCTACCATTGAACCCGATTTTGATGTACTCCCACTTATTTCCAAACATTTCAAAAGTAGATATGCCGATCAAAAGTGGGTGATTTATGACCTTAAGCGAAATTATGGCCTCTATTATGATTTGGATAAGGTGGAAATTATCAACTTGACCTTACCCGAGGGATTTGATGCCAGCAAAACTTCTCCTGATTATTTTGCTGTCGAAGAAATTGAATTTCAAACCTTATGGAAGGACTATTTCGATAGCACGAATATCTCTTCGAGGAAAAACCTACAATTACATATTCGTCATGTGCCTAAACGATACTGGAAATACCTAAGTGAAAAATAGAGGTGAAAAATACTTGATGGTATGATTAAAGAATTGAAGCTTTTTAATTACCAACTTACTAATAATCCAAGGAATAAGATAAGGTTAAAAAGGTAGCTTCCGCATATGCCTATTTCCGCTTTTATCATGGGCAAGGACCTTATTGCAGCTGATGACCAGCTTTAGATTTATTCAAAGGAAGATCGTTTGCCTAATTTTAATTCGGACAAATCTATTATTACGTGACTTAAATGCTTGAGGGTATCGTCTAAGAGTGGTTCCACTGGAAAACACCACTCGTATTAAAAGATCGATGGTCCGTGGTATTGGATTTAAAATCCTAATTCAGTTTTTCTTTGCGATTATGTTGAAATATTTCCCTGAATTTGTTCTTGTGTGGAAACTACCCTTCTTTTTAATCCATTCTACGAAATTCAATAATTACAGAAAAAGAGTTAAGTCTTTGGTTTTGGACTAAACATTCAATTCATTATGATTGTTGATCATTTTGGTCACGCTTTTACTTATTAATTTAAATGATTTTTCAGGAAATTGTTTGACTACAATAATATGGTTAGTGCGTTTCAATAGTGGTTTTTGCATCTTTTTTATATTCAAAAAACCTTTATTTATATTTAAAATACATTTTTGTGTAGTTTAGTAATATTTATTGATTACCTTTGACTAATTATTTAAAAGTAAATTTTTAATCAAATTATTTAATCGTTTTCAAAATGAAAAGAACATTACTTTTGGCTGCTATAGCCCTCGTTTTTATTGCACTTCCTAAAGTTTCTTTAGGACAAGCCTCTTTCTCCCATTCTTTAGGAGCAGCTTATTATGTTAGTACATCTACTGTCATAACTGAGAATTATGAATCCACTTCTACCATTGGTTCTCCTGCTATTTTGTACTCTCCTAGGATTAATATGGTTGAATTAGGTAGAGAAATGACTGTTTCAGTAGGTACACACTTGGGATTGGGATTTATGCTTGATACAAATTCAGGGAGTGCATCCTTCGCAATGGATCTTCCCGTCGTTGCCGAAATTAACTTTGGCCACGGAGCCCATGCTGATACCAGGTCTTCAGTAGGGGGTATGCTGGCGTAGGTTATGGTATTAATAGGTTAGGTGGTGGGAGTAATTTTGAAGGCGTCTCTACCAATAAAGCTTCAGGACCTGTTCTTAACGGAGGTGTTCGTGCCTTAATTAATGGTGTCCCAGTAGGATTTAGACTTTCTTATTTATTAAACATGGAAGAAGGAGGAAATGTAGCAGGCATTGGTGCTTTCTACACTTTCGGTTTTCGATAAATTCCGAAACTAATTTAAAGAAGGCAGGTTGCTAAATTGATCCTGCCTTCTTTAAACCGCCTTTATCAATTAAGATTGATAAAGGATTTTTTATGTCTTTTGTTTTATAATCCAATCCGGAATGTGTTATAAAGAAGTTTTGTGGTGATGATTAACAGCTATCTGCTAATAATTGGTCCGCTATTGTTCTTGTCTTTTATTTTTTAAATCTCGCAGTTTATATGATGTCTGATTAATCCTGAGTGAGTTGTATTGCTTTTTTATCAGAAAGATTGTCCCTCCATTCAACTTGTATGCTTCCATCAAGAAAACTTATGGTGAGCCTATTGATATCTCCCTCCCAGATAAAGGTATCATTAAAGATTTTTTCGGTAGGGGGGCCGAATTTTTTACTAAAGAAATTGATGAAGTCTTTGAACCCACTGTCTATATTGGGTAGGTCACGTTTGTTAAATGTCCATCTACATTTATATAACAGACCGGATAAATAAATCAACCTCAGGTCATGGGCTTCTACGCCATTAATAATTCTCAAGGGATGGCCTTGATAAATTCCTTCCTGTATTCCGGCTTCTAAATTTCTTTTAAAACTTTCTGCCAGAAATGGGTGGTTTTGATAGACTGTTTCTTTTCCAGTTATTAATTGAAGTTGATCTTGAAGGCTTTCAAGTGTAGCGCCAAGTTCAAGACCATTAATACTTTTCACCTTGTCTATGGACTCTTGAGCAAAAAGCACTGGACTAAAAAGCAATAAAAAACAGCAAAGGATGATTTTTGAAAAATTCATTTATTAATTATTTATGGTTTTAGCTTTGTATAAAAATCAATCCTTCAAACTTTTATTTGATCCTGTCATTTTACTTTACCCCAGTATTTCAATAGCGTTTCCTGAATTTTCTTAGCCTGCCCTGATTTTTTTTCAAAGGAAGTTTTCCCATCAGGCAATAGTTTGTCTATTGTCCTTTAGGGCTCATTTAGTTCGAATTTCATCAAGACTGGAGACTTCTTTTATCGGCATCATGTGGCATTAAGAATAAAGTAAAAGCTTCTTATGTTACGCATTGTTAAATTAAGTGTTTCGGAGAAATATCCAATCTAATTTCACTTAATTTTATTTGAAACTTAGGTGTAAATCTGTATGGCTACCTCGAAATACGCACTGAAAAGTCTGAAATATAAAATGGCAATAAATGTACTATTATTACTCTAAATCATTTCAAAATCAGATTTAGTCGTTTATAAACGTTTAAATAAATGGATAATATTGATTAGATTTACAGAGAAGTGATTTTGAGCAAAATGAAAACAGAAAAACCCGAAACCAAAAAATGCTTGCACTGTGCCAAGCCAATTACTGGAAGATTGGACAAAAAGTATTGTAATGACTATTGTCGCAATAGCTATAACAATCAGACCAAACGTGCAGGTGACAAGCAGATCCAAGAGGTAAACAGCATTATTAGAAAAAACCGTCGGATATTGAAAACACTATGTCCGGCTGGTAAGGCAACAGTAAGCAAAGAGCTGCTTGATTCCATGGAGTATAATTACCGGTTTTTTTCAGGAATTTATCGGTCGTCTGCACCCTCTAAACTTGTTTATTTCATATGTTACGATTATGCTTTCAGTCCACTAAATGAAGAAGGTAAAAACATGGCACTAATCGTAGAAAAAGAAGATCACTTTAATGATTTTTTGAGAATCCATGGTCAGCTTAATTTAGGCAAAATGAGGTTAGAAGATAGATTGGCAATTCATCAACATCTTTTTGAACATTTGATAAATGCCTATTAAGCTTTTTTAGGGTAACACCAGCATTTTTTAGCAATCACTTGCAACAATGAGCCTGATGGGACCCCCTTAGTAGAAAAAACAGCCCGAATAGAAATTGCCTTTGAAGGAAATATTGAACAGTACCTCGTTAATTTCGGAGTCCACTCCCTCTACCAAGGCCAAAATGGTTTTGTCAGTGCAACCATCATTCAGCCTGGAAACCTGGAATGGACCCAAGTCATTGATCAAGCCAATACCTTTAACCTTTCCACCTCGGCCACCTTTTCTGAACTTATCGTGGAATCAGAAGAGCCTGTTCATACCTTCGGCTTTATTTTTAATGTAGTCCACACTGGGGACATACCAGATGAGGATTTTGAGGATTTAAGTGCTACTATTAAGGTTTACGGAGACAATGCCGAAGTTCAGACATTCCAATATACCGCTAGACCGGTAGGGGAGGCTTCGGAGGCTTTGAGTAAGACGGTGAGGTTTTAAGGTGGACAAATGGTAGAATTACGCTGAATTACCTACATTTTTAGAATAGGTATTTATCACCGACTAAAACTCTCTTCGTTTATTACAGGGGAGTTTTTTTATTTTTTTGATAATTACAACCTAACGATTCTGTCCAACGTCAGTGTTAAGCAACATCAATATTAAACTTTAATAGAATTAATTACACTAGCGGGTAAAGAATTTGTCAAAGCCACTGCATTTGAAAACCCATTAGAATTGGTAAAATTGGAGTCCGATGTTTATAGTTTTTAAAGCAATTATCAAATTAACATTCGTTTACTCAAGTAATTTTAAAGCACACTTAGAAAGCAAATTTACTCCATAATGAATGCAATCTTCATTAAATACCACTTTTGGATGGTGCAAGGAAAAACTTGATTAGAGTTGTCTCTTGCACCAAGAAAATAAAAGAAGGAGGGGACTTTTCTCGAATAAAAAGCAAAATCTTCACCTCCTAAAATGGGGTTTGCTTTGAAAATATTATTCTCTCCAAAAATAGAATTTAAAGTAGGAGTAAGTTTACTATGGATATCTAAGTCATTTAGCAGACTTGGATAATAAAGTTCAATTTCCATTTTAATTTTGACATCATAAATTTGTAGGCTACATAGGGAAGGCTACAAATAGGGAAGGCTATAATATAAGATTTAAATTTAGAAGTAATATTATCATGAATAAGATTATTATTTGTTGCCGACTATTTATTCATTCCTTTTCCAAATAGGTACCCACTTGAAGTAATACCCATTAAAATATATGCGGTAGTTTCAAACTGGGGATATTCCATTCTATTCTCTAAGAAAAAATGGAAACATAAACTACTATATATACAATAGTAAAAAGTAAATCTTGTAATCTTCCAATTGAAAACTGACCATTATCATCCACTAAAATATCAATCCAAAACCCCATTGATGTAGAATTTGATTTTAATTTAGTTGTATCTTTTGCGGAAGCCTTTTGGGTTGCTGCAATAATTCCAGCTGTTAGCGTAGTCGATAAAGAAATTCCTAATAGGATTAATGATGTCTCATTAATCCAAGGAATGTTATCCGGATTAAATCCCCAATTTAAAGAGAAAGCTGGGCCAATAATTAATGTCCATAGCCACAATTGAAATCTTGAAAAACTATACATTGAAGTATTAGAGTTAGTCTCTCTAAGAAGAGTAGTTACTAATGCCACGGTCACACAGATTCCGAAGATTAAAATTGCAAGAATAACTGAGATGATATTTAGAGTTTCCATAAATTAAATTGTCGTTTCGTTTTCCACATAGTATTCAAAATTATCTGCATTTTTAATTGCTTTGTCAGGATCGTCTTTTGCCAATTGCTTTGCTTTAATCTGTCCATAAACTATGTCGTCTGTGTCAGCAGATGCATGGCTATGTTCATGTATTATTGTTCCTGCTTTGGAATCTACCCCAGTATCTGGTGCAGATTCAAATTGGCTACACAGCCAAATTTTAGAACCTCCTTTGGTTGTATATGCAAAATCATTGGGACTACATAAGGGTCCATTAAAATGATAAGTAAACTCCGTAGATTCCATTCCTACTTTAATTTTTGAGTATGTCGACTTTACTCTATTTAACCTATCGTTTGTATGTGCTCCATACCAAGTTTTATAGGAAGTGTCATTGCTCAAGTTTTGTATTGATTTTTTTGTGTAAGAATAGCCATTTAAATGGGCTAATTTCACCTTATTTTTCTGTGCGTCTGTTCCACCGATAAACTTTGGATCTTTTAGGGTTGATACAGTAAATTCTTCAGCTATTTCATTATTTTTTTTAATTCTGTTTTGTTGTCCAATGGTTAATTTCTTACCAACACTTTCATTAACCTTGAATTCAGTAATTTTATTTGAAACAAAATCAATAGTGCTAATGGACTTTTCAAGAGCAAGGAACCCTTTATTGATATTCGTAGATGCGGGAAGAACAATTAAATTTTCGGGATTAAATTCTAAAGTATATACATCTTGATTGGATAAATCATAAGCCTGACTTAAATTGATTTCTTTTTTTTTTGATTCACCATTTTTAATCAAAATGAAATCCTCAGAGGTTGGTTCTCCTCTCTTTTTCATAATTCCATCATATTCAATTTTGTCATTCCTTTTTCCAATGATTTTAATGCAGTCGCTGAATAAGCCTTCTAATGGAGTGTTCCAAGTCAATAGAAACAAATCCTTCCCCGTATTATTTTTAATTTTAAAATCTACAATTACGTTTTCACTAGAAATATAGCTACTGAGAACGGTAAACTTGGTCTTTAATTTTTCCATCTTATTTATTTTTTAAGTTTGAAAATTGTATCCGCATAAAATATTGGCAAGTTACTGTTAGCATCATCTTGACTATAAATGGTGTAAGAAAATGCTGAATACCCATTAGTCTTGTCAAAGGCAGAAAATATTTCATCAATTTCCTTTGGCAAAACTCCATCACTTTCTATTTGCTTAATTGGAATAATAGGAAGCGGCTTAGAATTAACTTTTGGAAAGTTTGTGTCAATATCAACAAGATATTTTGCGGTAGCTTTAAACGGTAGAGCCTCTGTTTTACTGTTGAAATTAAAAACCTGTTTCAAAAATGAATCAGTATTTTTAATTGATAGTGCTGTATAATATTTAATCAATGGTGTAGCAGGAGTTGAGGGTTGTACTGAATCAGTTATATACCTAAATTCGGGGTTATTTACATCGAAATTTCTTTGAGCTGTTATAATGGGTAAGATTGAGAATCCATTTTGTCTTCGATTGAAAGCATTAAAACCACTGACAACAATCTCTAATTTTGATTGGTCAGGCAGTTCTACAAGCAGATCAGAATCAAGATGTGATTCAAAAACTAACCACTTGTTGCTTTCCTTTTTTAATGTAAAGTCACGAAGGGTGTCCTCTTTAAAATCTGATAACCTTAATGGTTTTTTATTAGCAATAAAAAAGGAATGTAGATCATTTACAAAATCCTCCCATCTGAAATTATTTCCTTCTTGACTGGATTTTGATATTTCAGTTGACCAATATGTAATTAATCCTTCAAAAGTGGCATTAGACTCTTTTGATTTATTTAATCTACTTTGAAGAATTAATTTTACATAAATCCTATCACCATTTTTATAATTATCATCAATGTTTAGGCAATATTCCCATTCACCAGCAGATGGCAATGCTTTACTATTAATTTTCCATATATTTTTCATATCAGCCTCAAGATTTGATTGAATGGCTTCATGTTTATTTATTACAGGCTTTGAAGGAAATTCTCTGACAATCTTATTCCACTTGGTAATATCGTAAGATGATAATTCTGGATCAATTGGATCAATTAATTGAAGCCATTGAGAATTTTTTATTTCCACATCTGGCTGCCTAAAATCTCCTAACTCGACATGAGTTATTTTTGGTTGGATTGTAAAATTGATGGGCTCATCTATGGATTCCGCTTGATCAAAGAATATATTCCAATTCGCCAATTCTGTGATTTTTGAAGAAATAAGATTGTAGTTTTTTTGAGAATCAAGACTGACACTTAGTCTGTAACCATGTTTCTTATTTTCTTGATATTTTAGTATTGAGGGGTTCTCAATTTTTGAACTTATAATGCCATCATAAGCATAAAAATTAGTTAGTTTATTAAGATTAATTTCCTTGAATTCATTCTTTGCGTTTGTCTTGTTTACTTCTATTTCTTTCATTACCCAATCAACTTTTTCTAATAAATAATCGTCTGATGTAGCTATAGCTTTTTTTACAGAAATAAGTTTTTCTATGAGAAATTTGTGATTTGTTTCTTCTGTCGGATTGTTGGCTTTTAGTTTTGATGAAATAGAATCCTTGTCCAAAAGAGAATCAATTTTTTCTAAAACAATTCTTAATCTTTTATCTAAGTCAATGTTATTGAATTCAGAAGACTTGCCATTAAACTTGTACCTTCCAAACCAAAGTTTATTGCTTATTGGTTTAATACCTAAGTGGGACATATCAGCTTTGAATTTATTTCCTACTAAATAATCAGATTTAACCTTTACTTGTTTTAATATCTTGTCATTTATCAAATAAACTACTTTGTCAAGATTTCTATTGACGGAGATAGCCAAAGAATATCGGTTTGACTTAATTTCATCTGACTCTTGTGTTTTCTTCTTTATTACTCCATTTAAAGATTTGAGATTAGAAGTTCCATCATCACCATTTGATGCTTGAATTCTAGAAGTAACTTTTTCTACCGCTTCATACTCCCATATTGACACCTTTGATTTTAAGTCTTTGAAAAAGTGAGCAATATCAGAAGATGTATAATCGCTATCTAAAGCATCTTGAATTGTATTTTTATTTCTACCCAAACTAATTGTAAAACTAATTTCACTTTCAATCTCATTAGCTTTCAATCCATTCGTAGTCAATGTAAACTCAATTGGTTTCTTAGAATCTTTTGAAGGCATTTTTTTATCCTTAAATATCGAATCAATGTCTGTAATTAAAGACTGAATCTTATCCTTGATTTGAGTTTGCGCCTCTGTTCCGCTGTAGTTGCTTATGGATACCGAAATTCCAGTATCAACTAGTTGTGCTAAGATTGTATAAAGTGAATTGAAAACCCCTTCTGCGACATTACTGATTAATTGTAAATCATAATCATTTATTGATTTACCGAAATCATATTTATAATTGTTACTCGCATCCTTAGAGATACCAGCAAGGTCTAATATTTCTCTAATATCATAATCACCTTTCATTGTCCAGTTTAAAGAATTTGAGTCTTTATCAAAATCCTTAAACCAATATGAAAACTTAATTAGAGGCCAAGCATCAACTGGAATGAGTTTGTCAAAGTATAAATGTTTATATTCCTTTTCATCAAAATCAATGCTGGTTCTAAATCCATAAATATCACGAAGGCCGAGTTTTAATTTGTATTCCTTACCAACTGTAGAATATCGGTTGATGTTGTAAATGTTGTTGTCCGTATTCTTAATTAGCGGTGAAATATGTGAGTAAACCATAGTTCCATTATTAACCAACTCCTTTTCACCATTTATATCTTTAGTTGGACTTGTTGGCATGATGGGAAGGATTTTATCCTTACTAAGAATATCCTTTGATGCTCCTTTTAGTTTTAAGCCAAACTCAAGAGGGAGGTATTGCTGATAGTTTTCATTGTTAGAAGTTGATTTTATTACTTCAAATCCAAAATCATGTGTTGGAATTGTGGGATGATATTCCAACACTGGTTCTTTATCCTGATTTAATTGTTCAATATACAGATACAATTCGTTCTTGTCTAATTCATCAAAAACTACTGTATTCTGTTTTACATTTAAGGTATTGAAGAAATATGGAACTTCTTTCTGCCCAGATTCAAATGAAACTATAATCTCTTTAAGGTCTTTTGGAAATTCGGTTGAGTTGTTAAAAGCTAAATAGTAACCGCCACTATTTGTTGTAAGTGCCTCCCAAACCAATCTTGTAAAATTCCTTTTCCCTGTGTCTAAAGGATTGTTTGAATCCTCTATAAATTGATTTAGAGTAGATTCAATCTCTTTCTTAGAATTAAGTGTGTCAAATATTGGAGGTGCTGTTCTAGGCGATAAATTTGTTTTGACAATTGTTGAACCTATAGATGTCAACTTAATCAGATTAGTTTGCCCATTATTCTCAATTTTGCCATAAAATGAAATGTTTTCAATATCAAACCGCTCTTCTTTGAGTAGGGTAATTAGCGTTAAATCATCTGCAAGAACATTATTCAATTCGAGAACAACTTTACCCATCCTTCCTTGTTCATCTATATTTTGAAAATGTTTTACCTGAATTTGAATATTCAAACACTTACTCAATTCAATTTCATAGTTATTAGGTGAAATAGAAGATGCAAACATTTCATCTTTAATTGAATTCCCTTTAGAGTTTTCATACTTCGCTGCTGTTAATTCAAATGAAAATATTGAACCAGCAGCTTTTTGATTTCGGATTAATGATCCATGCTTGAATAATTTTTTCGGAATTTCATAGAACCTGCCGTTTTCTGAATTGTCAGGATTTAAAACCTTTTTGTGATTTGATTGAATACCTAATGTTACATTAATTAGTTTGTAAGGTCGTATAAACTTTATTGGCTCAAACTCGTTTTTCAATCTAACTAAATTAAACCCATTAGAATTTTCGAATCCATCTACGAATTTCCAAATACCTTCAACTGATTCTTTTTTATCATTTCCACTTCCGTAAATATTGCTTGTAATATCTTGCCCTTCAATTGAAATTTTCGTCTTACTCCAATCTCTGTTACCTTTAATAATTGGCTTAGTTGTTTTAGTTTGTTCAAATAAAGAGTTTATTGAAATCGTTTCTTGATTAGCAAGATTCTCATCTATTGGTAATCTCAATCCGCTATTGTAGAAATAATTTAGTTGACCAATCAGTTCCTCGATACTTTCATTTGTTTCTACCGGTTTACCCCAGGTAGAATTATCAATGCTGAAAGAAATATTTCCGTTTGAAACTTTTATAAAAGGATCATATGATTCACCTTTCTTTTCTTTTGGATTAGCTTTGCTATATGATTTTTCAAGTGTGAGTAAAGCAACTAATTTAAAAAATTCAGGAATAGTAAAGTTTTCTCGTAAATCAACTTTTGGAAAGTCAAGTAATTTTTTTTCTTTTCAGTCCTCTCTATGAATTGCGTTTTATAAGAATCAAAAAAAGCTTGCAGTTTATTGAGATACTCTTCACCTATCTCTTTACCATTAATATTATTAATAGCATTTATTTGAACTTTAACTTCATTCTTCCCATCTTCCAAATCCGAAACAAGTTCCTCGATCTTAATTTCAAATCCATCTTTTATTTCATTGCCATTAACAATGATTTTGCTTGATATTGGAGCAGGTATTGCCTGATAAGGACATTTAATGTTTTTCAGGGTTGAGTTAAATTCTTTACAATCTTCAATCTCTATCGATTTTTTAAATTCTTCAAACTCATCAATATCATCATATTTTTTAAATAAAAAATCTTTTTCAAGGATGATTTTTAGTTTATTCCAATCATTTTCATTAGTTCCATCAATAAACTTAGGACGATAGTTTGGTACTGTAATATAAACCTCATCACCATTTAACTTGCTCGTTAATAGTATTTCTCTTAGGTTTTCATATGTAACTTTACCTGTTCCTACTACTTCTTCAACCTTTAGAATAAGGTCATTGATAAATGGTTGAATTATTTTATCCTTGAAAATATTATTCTTAGATGAAACTAGCTTTCCATCCTTCATATTAACTCCAAAAAATGGAATATAGAAGTTACATACCAGCAAAGTTTCTTCCTTTTCTGTTTCTGATTCTTTTCTTCGAGTGAAAGTAGGAATTAAAACCATTGGTACTTCCCTCAATGATTCTAATATCCATTCGAATGGATTTAAATTACTTGCTTCTTTAAATTTAAATAGTTGTTTTGATGCAATTTTGTTTGATGAACGACTTCCTCCAATACTATATTCAAATCTTATATAAGCCCTGAATCCTAGATGAATTATTAGACACCACCTTTTTCTAAAAAATTTGACGCAGAAAAGTGTAACACTAATTGCTACTATTACTTCTCCTTCAATATAAACTTTTACAGGTTGAATGCCCTCGCCTTTTCCTTCTATAGGCTCTCCTAAATAAACAAGTAGCAAGCCAAATTCTGCTCTTAGTGAAAGATAGATTGACGCTTTTATAATAACAAAATCTACATATCCTACCAGTTCGGCTATTGCCCCAACCCTTCCCAATACAGCAAAATGGTCAGGAAATAATTCAGCCAACCCACCTTCTTTCTTAAATGCGAAAGCACCTTCAAGAACTCCATAAACGCTTATTGATGCCCCAATAAATAAAACACCTTCATTGAGGTAAGCTCCTAACCCAACCCTCATGGCAAATCCTGCCTGAATAATGCTTAAGTTTTCTTCAGAATAATCATCTGAAATGTAGTCCTTGAATAAGGTTAAAGAAGCTATTTTGGACTTCGTCAAATAAAAGCCAAACCAACCAACGAAAGGTGGCACCGTGTTTAACTGAATAAAACCAGACCTTGACCAATCATTACCATTTTTGGGGAATCCAACATCTCCTTTCCAGTCTCCGTTTGTATAAATCTCTATTCCAATGTTTGGAAGACGAAGTATTGCTCCTCCTATATTTTGATTACGTATAGCATCCGGAAGTTGAATTTCAGTAGAGTAAACACCTAAGCTGTCTGATAATTTTTTGTAAAGAATGTCGATGAAAAAGCCTTTTAGAAATTCTCCTTTAAAGCCAATATATATACCGTAAAGCTTTGGATCATTGAAAATGAATTTTATATCTAGTGTTTTTGCCCATTCCTCGGATATTAGAGACATAACATCTTCCGAAGCTATAAACCAATCTCTTTCAGGTTGATAGCCAATATCATCAGGCTTTATTTTGCAGTCTTCTAATTTTGCTATAAATGCTTTTCTTGATTCCTCAATAGCTTTTCTAGTTGTTGATGTATTAATTGTCACCTCAGGCCCTGACCGTTGTCCTACACCTAAATGAAGTTTGCTTGAATCATTATCACTGAGGTTAATTAACCAAGCAATTTTTTAGAACCAGAATTTCGGAAATCAGAAATAATAACCCCATCAAATCTTGTATTCTTCTTTGGTATTTGGGTTCCAAATATTGTAAGTTTGGCATTATTCAATCGTAGGAAATATGCCTTGCAATCTGCATCATTCCCGGTGTTCTTGGGATTGAACTTACCAATAGTCAATTCTTCAACATCCAACTTTAGAGCACCAAATAAATCTAAATGTAAACCGTTAGTGCTTGGTCCATTTAATTTAAAGCCAATAGCAAATCCTCCATTGAAAGTCCAACCAAGAAGTAGTTGTCCTTTTAAATCTTTTAATCCACCTAGGTTTCCTAATGTTCCTAAATCGAAATCAAAAACAAAAGAGAATAGATTGCCAAAAGTATTTGGTTTCCAATCAGGCCAGTCAAAAGTGATAGAAGGAACTTTTACGGGGAAGAAGTCAAATTCTGGTTTCCCAAAATTGAACATACTTCCACTCTGTATCACTGGAAGTCGAAAATTTTGGAAATGACTGAGTCGAATTGGAAAGCTGCTTAGAAAACCATTGCCTTCAAAGTTGATTGTTGGGAGAACAATAATTTTTGATAAATCAAATTTTGGTAATGGGATTTTACCTCCTGATAAACTGAATTGTAACCCAATATTTTGAAAAACTAGTCCATCAAATGAGAATATGTCTTTAACATCAGCAAGCGTATCAGAAAATTCAACTTTGGCATCTATATCAAATCTATATTTGTCTTTACCAGCAATACTGAACCCGACTTTCTTTAATTCAAGATATTTGATTATTGCACCATTGAAATCAATATTTCCATTCATATACCCTGCAAAGGATATTTCGCCTTCTCCTGTTGAGTTTTTTGATAACTTCCTTTCAACTTGATTAAATTACTAACAGCTTCATTACCATCTTTGCATTTTCCTTGTCCGTCAGGTTTTACCAAGGTATCAGAATTGTCAATACACTGAAGCCCTATCTTTATTGTATCATCAAAAAGTTCTGAAACTTTCAAAAATGCTTTAGTGTCAAAATCAGTAATACTTGAGTTTGAAAATTTTATATATAATTTGGAAAGAACAAATCGATATTGATCTTTACCTAAATGGTTTAGAATCTTAACTTTATCATTAGTGCTTTTTAATGGGTCATAATCTATCAAACCATAAAAAGAAGTTGATTTAATCTCTATTTTGCCATTTTCAATTTTCGTTTTATTTACAGGGAAGGCCACATATTGAAATTTAATCGGAGTTTCCAGTTTAATTATATCAGAATTATCGGGCTGTTCGCTGTTAAAAAATTTCTGTGAGGAAGATAGTCCCTTAAATATTGGTGGTAGATTTTCTGAATTAGAAATAGGGATATTAAGAACTAAAACTCCATTCCAATTTTCATCATCTAGAATTGATGTGAAATAGTCGTCTGTAAAATTTTTACTTTCTACAATTGCTCTTTGAATTGCATTTAAATCATCATTTAACAATCCTTCGTTTGTCCAAAGCTTTAAGTCACCAATTAACTTTGATAATTTTTCACGGTGAAACTTAAAAAGAACAATAGATTCTGAATTTGTTGTCCGTTCAGGATGAGGAACTCCATGGTTATCCTTCGGATAGTAAGAACTTGTTAAATCAACAACGAATTCTATTTTCTTGTCTCCTGATGATGAATCTTTGTTGATTGCAAATCGTGCAAAAAGCTTTGCATTTTTTACGGTGTCACAATAATTCTTGAAAAGTGCAGGAGTTAAAACAAAAAATACTTGGTCTTTTCTAAGTGATAGGTCTAAGTTTTTATCAATGCCTTCTAGTGAAAATTGAAATTTGCCGTCTTTGTTTTGTTCTTCTGCAATAAACTTATAACCAGTTTGCTTTTTCTCAAATCCTTGAGGTGTAATATAATCCTCAGTACTTTTCAAATACTCAACTTCATTTGTTGATTTGCTCAACAAATTAACTTGCTGATGTGCCTTTAACCTAATTTTTTAAATACTTCTTCCAAATCAAACAGTTCGGGATTGTCTTTAAATGAAAGAGTTGGAATTATAGGAAATGCTTCTTTAACAATTACTGGCTTGTCTTTATTATCATTAAAGGTTATAGATTCATACGGTAGTTCGGCTAAATTACCGGTTACAAGATTTTTAAAAATAGGGGATTTTTCAGAATCAAGTTTATAGTTTAGTGGAGTAATTTTTAAAAGAGATGTTCTCGTTTTTTCGTTATGCTTTTTAAGCAAGACATTCTTTTCATCAACAACAATATTTTCTGAATCTTTAAATTCTATTTCTACCTCCTTTCCTACATTTTTAAAAGTTTCAGTTCCCGAGGAACCTAATAAAATTTCTGAATTATTTATCGTCTTTAATTTCAATTTACCTAAAGGTCTAAGGATATACTTATCCCATTGTGGGTCATTACCTCCTGATACGCTATTGTCAACTACTCTTGAAAAACAAAAAGACAAATCGCTGTTATCAAAGTCGGAATAATATTTCCTTCCTAAACTATCAATGAAATTAGTTTTAAGATTTGGCTTTGATATTTTGAAATTGCTTAGGTATTTGTTATTTAATGAATCATAAACCTGTTCAAATGGATAATAGGTTCCAGAAAACTGTGCATTATCTAGATCGTCTTTGTCAAATAAATCCATTGTAAGTAGAGATTCTTCGTTGGAAGAACCTAGAAGCCTACTTTCAGATATAAAGCCAATTTTCCCATTTATGAATGAAGCTTTAGTCTTACTAAATTGCGATGCTAACATTAAAGAGCCTTTTGACTCTGAGGTAACATTAAGATCTAAAACTAATTTATTTAAGATAGTCCCCGACCTATTTATTAAAAAGTTGATGTTTTCTGGATGAATGAATAATATTTTTTGATTTTCAACAACAATTTCCATATCAACATCTTCATCCCAATATATATCAAATCTATGTTTAGTAGTATTACCTGGAACTGGTGTTGTAACCAATTTATAATCTGAAATTTTGTTTTTATCAAGTTTTAAATATTTTCGTCTACTGAAATAATTATTTCCAAATTCACCATTTAAGGAAGTGTAATCATCTAACCATAAGAAATAACCTGTAATTGTGATATGATATAAAATTTCATTAAGATATTTTGTATCAATCATTGTAACATCGCCGATACCTTTTATGAAACATAATATCCATTTGTTACTAGATTTAATAAACGTATTGTCAAAAATAAGTTGAGAGTTCGTTTCTGACAGTGAATAAATGAATAGCTTCACCAGACTATCATTTGTAAATTCTTGCTCAAAAAATTGGTTGATAATATACGATTGAATTTCATTTTTTATTTACTTTTAAAGTTATCCCCTGGCAGAATATAGGTTTTATAATCTGATTTTTTGAGATTTATTACTGTTCCTGAAAATTCTCTTTTAATAAGATATTGGGGTTTGATATAGCTGTTAGATATTAAATCAAAAACCGTATATCCAAGTGGTACAAAAATCTTGTTCGAATTAATTTCAATTAAAATTAGTGGGACGATTGGGCTTCTTTCTCCAAAAATTGCATACTCATCTATTTGGTTACAATTATTGAAGTTAAAATCAAGCAACGATAAATCCTGTTTATAAAAATCAGACTATTGCACCTTTCAGGATTTGAGGTGCAACATCTGTCCACATGACCAGAAGGACTTGTACTATTGCTATTAGTTCCTATTAAATACTTTTGAAACAAGAATAGGTAAGGTGAGCTGTTCAACGTTTCCGTGAATTCAATATCTATACTTGAAGATAAATACTTAATTCTATTATTGTCTTTATAACGATTATTTTGAACTCTATCTTTCGGATAGCTTGGACCAAAAAATGGATCAAACTTAAAATAAACGTTTCCATTTTTCGTTTGGTATTTTGTGTTACTTATAATAGATTGACCTGTAAATTGAAATCTCCATGTATTATTTTGTAAAGCATTTTCTATTTTATCTCTTTCAAGTGGAACTTGAACAATCGCAGATTTCTTTTCAGGGTCAGGATCATTACTATCCAATACTGCTTTGATATAATTTAAATATAGATGTGTGTTTGTAACATCATCTGAGGTTCTTGAATCATAAAGTATAGAATGATCTACTCGTAAATGGATTTTAGGACTTAAAGGTATAAGTGAAAAAGAATTTTCTTGTATTAGACCATATCTTGCCAATGAAGCTTCTTGGGGTATGGGTATCATTTCATAAATTTTTTCGACTATATTTTGAGAAATACTTGATGGCCAATTATATACCCCCATTTTCTCCTTTTCTGAAAACTTTATCAATAACTCCATAGCTAATAATTGAAAATTACTTTTAATTTCATCAGGATTACCTTTTAACATGTTTTCGTAATCTATTTGTAGTAAAAACATATTTCCATCTTCACTGTATTTTACAATTGCCAAATCAAGAATTTTATCATATTCCAAATCACAGTCGATTTTTCTATTTTTTTATTAGATTTTTTTTTAATAGGAACTTCTTTGTTTATTTTTTGCTTTCATCACATCCGAAGCATTCTGTGTCAAAACAAACCTGACCTATTCCTAATGCGTAGGGAGTGTAAGTGGCTTTTCTGATTGATTGAATAACATTATAATAGTCACTTTTTAGATTATTCATATGGACATAGTGATATCTAGTTCCATTCTTGAGAAGCGCTTTATGATTAAATATTGATTGTAATCGCAAATGTATATTTGGTGGAAGTATGAAATCACCTTTATTTCCGGAAATTTCTCTTATTCTGTATGCACTATTACATTGTATAAAAAGTAATAGGTAAAGAATGATAAAAACGTAGTATAACAGCTTCATTTATTTTTACTAATTTGGTTATTTTCTATTTTGAATACATATTCTATGTTTCTATGGAACCATCAATTTTATATGACACTTCCAATACTAAATTATTCAAAATTTATGGTTCATCTGAGCGAAATACCTAATATCGAGCATTTAAAATTTCAACTAAATGAAATATTCATAATGAATATCTGTTCGTATTAAAACCCTTCACAATCGCCTCCCTCCCAGAATGTACCTGCAACTTCTGATAAATATGCTCCAGATGCTTCCTTACCGTCTTATCAGAAATAAACAACTGTTCTCCAATCTGCCGCACCGACATTCCTTTCTTTAACCATTGAAGCACCTCCTGCTCCCTTTTGCTTAATTTTTCGATTTCAATAGGTAAGCCTTCTTGAATTTTTGGTTTAGTCTTTAGATAATTCAATGCCATGCTTGCTAATGAAGGGGAAAGAGGTAGACCACCCTCAAGCACTTCATCGATAGCGTTTATTAATAGATGTGGCCTTATTTCTTTGAGCAAATAACCGGATGCCCCTGCCTTTAAAGCTTCAAATAGTTTCTTTTCATCATCCATCACTGTTAGCATTAAAATCTTTAGATCGGGATATTTTTCTTTAGCTAGCCTCGTAGCCTCTATCCCATCCATTTCCGGCATCGATACATCCATTAACACCACATCTGGAAAGGGTTCTCTATCCAATGCTTTCAAGGCTAGTATTCCATTCCGCTCTTCCCATAGTAAAGTCAAACCCTCCCCCATTGCTAACTTGTCTCGGATATCTTGACCAAGTTGGGCATTGTCTTCAACGAGTCCGATTTTTATCATTTTTTTGAAGGGGTAGAGATAAATTGATATTATCAAATATAAAGAATAGAATTACCGCTGTCAATACGTCAAATGACGTAATTATTAGGTAGTTATAGGTATGATAATTTGTATTTCTGTTCCTGAATTTCCGGATCTTAAATCTAGAGAACCTTCCATTTCTGTAGCCCTCTGGCGCATATTCTCAAGTCCGAATCCATATGAGGATTTCTCTGGATCGAAACCGATGCCATTGTCTTTAATCACCAGGTTTAGTTGAGGTGGATTAATTCTCAGTTCAACCACTATTACATCGGCTTGAGCATGTTTAATGATATTCGCGATTGCTTCCTGAGTTAGTCGCATCAGGTGCACGGCTGCCTCTGGTGAAAGGATGATATTTTCAGATGGATTTGAACAGTGCCATTTTAACTGGGGATATTTCTGACCTTCCCATAGGTTCTGTAGAAACCCATGTAGCCTCAATGCGAATTGGCAACAAGTAACTTCTTTCTTATTTAAAATCCAGATGGTTTCCCGAAGGTATTGGTTGGT
The DNA here is from genome assembly GCF_056867545.1 of Cyclobacterium sp. SOCE241. Lineage (NCBI taxonomy): Bacteria > Pseudomonadati > Bacteroidota > Cytophagia > Cytophagales > Cyclobacteriaceae > Cyclobacterium > Cyclobacterium sp. SOCE241. Next base: position 5,500,811 of record NZ_CP149779.1, read on the forward strand.
ATCCCTAGTGAAATCACGTAACTGTTGAAGTTGTTTTTGCTGTGAATTGTCTGCTAAAGAAAGGATATCTAACCTTGAAATAATATGGGTAAGTTGAGAACCTATGCCATCGTGCAAGTCTCTAGCGAGATGTTCTCGTTGTCCATGGAGTTCGTTGTTTATACTTAGCGAGGAAATTTTTAAATCCTGCAATTCACGCTCAGCATCCCAAAAAGCTTTTTGCTGCTCCATATGTAACATGGTTAGTTTCTCCTGAGCGTCTCTTATTACCTGTTGACGAACGATCCATCCAATCGCAATCAGCAGAATTTGAGCTGTAAGCGCTATCCTTAAAAACAGCATATCCGGAAAGTGAAGGTTAGCAGAATTTATGTTGACCAAGATAAAATTAGCGGTGAAAAACACAATTACAAATACCTCAGAAGCCAGCAAAAGCCAAACAGGTTGGAATTTGCGTTGGATTGCATCTTCTAAATAACTACCCCAAAGAACGGTTATGGAAATTAGCATGAGTATTCCGAACCAATAACCAGTACTATAAAGAATGTCATTGGAATTACTGTAGCCGTAATTGGTTAGAAAGATACAACCGGATACGGCAGCGAAAAACCACCAGGGACTTATCCGAAGCCACCATTTTGGCGATAGGCTGGGAATGACCAGAAATTTTCGACTAAACAATAAGAAAAAACATATGCCCAGATTAAGAAAATATGGGTTTTGGATGGGGTTGTAATACTTGTACAAAGATGGTGCAAGATATATTCCCCATCCATCTAATAACAACGCATATACTGAAAAACAAGTGATATAGGCTGCGAAATAATAATAGATGCGCTTTTGTTGGATAAAATAGGCAGCTAGGGAGACAAAAAGAACTGTTAAAATCATTCCAATATAAAACGCCCACCTCCAATTGGATTCATTTGAATAATGGATAAATTCTGGCTGATTCCAAAATTTCACAAAGTATTTCATAGGATAACCTGCATAATTATCCCCATGGATAATCACATCAAAGTTTTGATAATTCATAGGAAGCGCTGTCAGAAAATAGCGGTGCTTCAGCGGATTATAATTTATTTTTGACAAATGGGAGAATCCAGTGGGTGTAAACTTATGAATCTTACCGGTATTGTCAATTAGCCATATTTTTAAAGTATCAATAAAAGGAGTCTGCAACTCCATAAATATGGGTTGGGCTGTTTCACTGTTCACCTTGATGTTAGCCCAGCCTGAACCTCCATTGTTGCCGAAATTGATAGCTGTAACTTCTTTCCATTCATGTTTGGGTAACGTAAGGATATCTGGAAAGGTATATAGAGAATTGGCATCATAAAATTGAAAAATTTGTTTTACCATCACAGGAGATTTAATGGTAATGCTGTTTTTCCCCTTCGCTGGCTTAATAACCACCAGCTACCAATACCTAGAAGCCCTACAATGAGCAAAATCTGGGGCACGAATTTAAAAAACGTTCGATCGGTTTTAATAAAAATTGAAGTTAAAATAAATATTATATCAACTACAATTTAATTATATTATTCCACATTTTTATGTTTGTTAAATCTATTAATAAAATTTATCTTTTAACAGAGGAGTGATATCAATAGTTATTTACTTCCATTATGGTCTTTGATAGTCGGTAATATATTAATTCCAACCGAAAATTTGAATTGGGGAGATATGCCAAACCAATGACCCACCAAAGTTATGGGCTATTTCTTCACATGCATCCGGGTTGATTGTCTGAGATGTTCCATGAAACTACGGCATAATAGGAGGTGACTGACAGAGATTTTTTTATTCCGTTCCTCCTTGTGCTTAGTGAAAAACTCCCCATGGCATGGGCTTATCATTCATTTAGCCCTCCAGCGACCTCGGTAAGCACATTATGAAACGTTTTAATCTATTATCAGAACCCACAGAGATGCTTTATAACCAGGGGAAATCTGCCATGACGGACTACCGTATCATCGCTGATAAAAAATCAAAATCAATTGTTCCCAGGATGTTTACAATTGTATGAAACCTTTCCTTTATGACGAAATGGTTGAAAATTTTTAAATTTTATTGCTGATCAGGATATCGAACCTGACATCGTTCTTTGACAGTTTGCAATTATTTGCCACTGTAAAAGTTTGCCGGGCTTTGTTCAACAATATTTTAACCGCACTCTTGAAATCCTTAAATCACTAATTGTTTTTTTTATTAGATTGCGTTTAAAACACTTTACCTTGGTTGTCATATTGTAATTAATATTATGTCATTTAAAAAAAGGGACAGTTGAGTAAATCTCCGGAGAGACTTAAACATCTTGGGAACTTTCTTTCGAAACTATTTTGGAAAAGAGAAAGAAAAGCGGAAAAGGAATTAATTAGAGAGGAGTTGACGGAAACTGAAAAGGACATTAAAAATTTGAATAACTAAGTCAACGAACTTGTAAACACTTTTATTGCACTTTCGTCTAATGCATATAGATAAAGAGGTGCCCATCCTTCTTTTCTGGTCCTGTTACATGCATATGCATGGTCTTGGTCCCCACATTATTAAAGGAGGTTTTTAAATTTCCCCTCCGGCTTCTTCTCCCAGTCGACTGGTACCAGATTCAGTATTTAAGTCGGTTTCTCAGCCATTCATCCATGAATTTTAGATTGGCGTTAATACTGGCAAGCCTGTCCTGAAATAGTCAGGGACGTTAATTGTTTATCCATTCCTTCCATACCTCGGTCAGAATTCGGAGACTCTCCTCGAAACTATGGTTTGGTCTTCTTAATGATCTGCATGACCTTGCGTTTGAGTGATTTCCAACTTTTCTTTTTCACCACTAACTGAATCAATGGAGTGTAGATGAGGGATAACCTTTTAGGATTTTAACGTCCCTTACACGCGCCACTTACGTCATCTTTAGTATTTTCCCAAACCCATATATTTTCAGGTTTTAGTTTTCGTTTTTTCCATTCCCAATAAATTCTGTGCCGTCCATGTCAGCCTCCATGCGGGGAATTACCATGTACCCGGCGACATTCAGAATTTCTTCAAATTTGAACCACACAAACTGTTTATCACTGTTTAGGTAAGGTTCTTCTAATGTAGGAAGGAGTTTTACCGCCCTTTGTTCCAGATAAGCAAAAGGATATTGCGGAATCATAAAATGACAACAAAAAACAACTTTGGGAAAGTAACTGAAACAACTCGGAGGAAGGATATTAGAATCAACTCGATTTTAACATCCTCTTTTCACACGTTTTACTAATTAATGACTAATTGGTTGAATTTAGAAGAAGAACATAAACCAGAAATTCCTTCAAATCCTCATTTGCAAACGAAAATCTGAAAATACTAGTCAAACCAATGACTCACCAAAGGTATGGGCTATTTCTTCAAATGCATCCGGTTTGACTGTCTGAAATATACCAAGGAACTACGGCATAATAGGAGGTGATTGACTGAGGTTTTTTATCCGTTGCTTAGTGAAAAACTATCCCGCCTATCATTTATTTAGCCCGCCAGTGCCCACGGTAAGCACATTATGAAACGTTTTAATCTATTATCCGAACTTTCTTTATAACCAGGGGAAATCAGCCATGACAGACTACCATATCATCGCAGCTATCGCCAATATTCAAGTTTACAAAGCTCGGGAGATCCTTGCCATGGCAAGCAATAGACTATCGGAATTGGCCAAGTGGGACATGGAAAGATGGCTGAAAATAGAAGGGATTGGATATGCCGGCTATGGTAACTTCATTTGAATTGGGTAGAAGAAGGATGTTTGAGCAACCGGATAAAAAAATCAAGATCAATGGTTCCCAGGATTTGTATGAAACCTTTCCTTTTTTCTGGTTTGTGCGGGTGCTTTTTAGTTTAAAATTTTAATTCTGTTTTTCAGTATCGAAAATTTGCGATAATGGGTGTCTCAGTATATTTTTAACCTATGTTTATCAGGCGAAAAAGAAATGCTAGTGGTAGTTTTAGTGTACAAATTATTCAAAAAGTAGGTAGGATCAACAAAGTTGTTAAGACTATAGGTTGTTCTTCGGATGGAAGTGAGTTGGATACTATGGAACGAGAAGCTAGATCAGAAATTGATCGGCTTAGAGGGCAGGCAACCATTTTTTACCAGAGTAAAGAACATTAGCCTTACCCCAAATCTGCCCACAATTTTCAACATTTTGAAAGAATTGGTCATCCCTTTTAAAATCCTTGGGCATGTCAATCTGGAATTTAAGTTGAAAACTTCAATTATCTGGCAAGATTTTAAAATGAAGAAACTTTCATTTTCAGCAAATAAGGCTTTAGAACTAATAATAAAGATTTATCAGGTAGGAGTGTATTGCCAAAATCTAAAACCTACACCACGTTACTTTTAAAACCAACTGGTAAACACCAAAAACATATCAAATCTATCATGAAAATTTAGCTTGGGTGTCCCATCGCACTAAACAAGAAAAAAAGTAACTATAGCGACTTTAGGTAGTTATGGTTTTGTTTAGCAGAGAAGGAGAGGATCGAGCGTTAAAACCAGTCCAGTGGACTAATTTATCGAGGGGCCGGCTTGTAGGGTGGCTCCCGACGACTCTAAACGAGAAAAGCCAGGTATAAAACCTGGCTTTTCGATGCAGAGGAGGAGGGATTCGAACCCCGGTACCTCGCGGTACAACGGTTTTCAAGACCGCCGCATTCGACCACTCTGCCACTCCTCTAGTTGGGTCTGATGCTTAATTTTGACTCGAAAAATCTTCTGATCTTACAAGTCTTTGTTTTATAATTTTCGATCACTTCGCTTTTGATGTGAATCGGAAGGCAAAGGTAGCCCTAATTCTAATTAATGCAAATCCTTAAGGGGTAAAATTTTTGTAAAAAATGCTAATTTTTGAAAGTGAAGGACTTGTTTTTTGGGTGGCTTGGCGTGCAATGCCTTTTGTAGGCTTACATTGATCTCATAACCGACTAAAACTAAAATGGAGGTTATCCAAAGCCAAAGCATAAGTGCCAACATGGTGCCGATAGATCCATACAATTTATTGTAGCTCGCAAAATTGGTTAGGTAATAGGAGAATAAGAAAAATCCCAAAGTGATAAGTAAGCCTGACACTACTGCTCCTGCGGAGAAAAATTCCACTTCTTGCTAACAGCAGGAGCCACCCTGAAAATGTAGGCATTGGTGATGACGAATAGTAGCAACAATACAAAAAACCTGAAAAAGGCTAGAGAATAGTAATAAATATTGTTGGATACAAATTCAAATTCTGAGATTTTGAAGAGCAATTCACTTCCTAAAATCATGATAATAACAGCCCCACATATGCTAAGCACCAATACCAATACGATGCTAACAGCTATCATTCTGGTTTGAAAAAAGCCTCTGGATTCTTTTGTACGGTAGACAGCATTGAATGCATTCATCAAGGAGATTACCCCGTTTGTGGACAAATAAAGTGCAAAGAAAAAACCCAGTGATAACATGCCCTGACGTGGTTTGCTGACAATATCCATAATGGTGGGCGCTGCCTCATTATATATGCTTTCCGGTAAGATATCACTTACAAATACCAGAATATTTGACATGGTGACGTCATGTAAAAAATACTGGATATAGGGAATCATGTTCAATAAAAATAACAACATAGGAAATAGGGCAACAGTAAAACTGAATGCCATGGCGCTGGCTCGTTCAAATACATCATCTTTCTGCAAGTGATGCAAGAAAATTTTGCCTACATCATATAAGTTTTGGGCAGGATTGCCAAAATGAATAGGCTTGAGAAGAAGCGCCTTATCGCTTAATCGCTCCAATATGCTGTTGAGTTTTTCTTTCACTCCTTTGAATCGAAATAGGGTTTGAGAAGATCTATAAACCTCGCAGGGGGCCTACATGGCCTATGAGTATCTGTTTTCAAAAAGGTAAGCAAAGTTTCGCCTACATGAATAAGCTCCTCTTTCTCATTGAATATTTCATAATGAAAGCGGATGCGCACACCCGGCATTTCTTTGATGCTGGTTCTGATGGTCAAATGTTCATCGTACCTGCCGGGTAAAAAAACTTGCTGTGATTTTCTAACACAGGCATCATTACGCCACTTTCTTCCATCTCACGGTAGGAATATCCAACACTGCGAAGTGCTTCCACCCTTCCAACTTCATAATAGGTGGCATAATTGCCGTAATATACATAACCCATTTGGTCCGTTTCTGCATACCTTACTCTTAGCTTGTGCTCTTTTATAAACATCTATTTGAAAATTTTTGCTGCGTTTAATGCATTTTGATAGCGTCGGGCATTGATCATATGATCCCTTAAATTGGTGGCAAATGAATGGTAACCCGAAAAATCTTCTTTGGCACAGAAATACAGGTAGTTATGTGTTTGGAAATTCAGTACGGCATTCAAAGAGCTGATTTCAGGTAGCACAATAGGTCCCGGAGGCAGACCGGCATATTTGTAGGTATTATAAGGACTTTCTACTTCCTTGTGTACATTGAGCACCCTTTTAATGGTGAAATCCTTAAGGGCAAACAATAATGTTGGATCTGCCTGTAAAGGGATTCCTCGCTCCAATCTATTGATATAAACTCCTGCCACTATGGGGCGTTCATCTGCTTTATTTGTTTCTGATTGAACGATGGAGGCTAAGGTGGCTACCTCCAGAGGTGTCATTTGTATGGCTTCTGCTTTGGCAAGTCGCTCTTCTGTCCAGTACCTCTCGTACTCCTTATACATGCGTTCAAACAATTCTAGGGGGCTAATGGTCCAATAAACTTCATAGGTATTGGGTATAAACATGGCCATTATTGTCTGACTATTGAAACCGTATTTTTCTACAAAAGCTTCATCTTGAATAACGGATAAAAAATCATCTTTTCCCATTTCCAATGTGCTGGTGATTTTCTCTGCCAACTCTTCCTTTAACCTGATGTTATTAAAGGTAATATTGACGGGAGTCTGTCTACCGGATCGCAGTATGGTGATCAATTCTTTGTTGGAAAGCTTTGGCTCAATAACGTAATGCCCCGGTTTTACCCCTCCTTCAGAATAATTCATGACCTTGGCCACAAAGCTAAAAGTAACCACCTCGTTTACAATTTCTCGATCGAGAAGCTCCTGCCTCACTTGAGAAAAAGTGCTGCCTTTTGGAATGTTTAGTACCGCAGGTTCGTCACTGTCTATTAATACATTGGGTGAGAAAAAGGCTTGGTAAAAATAAAAACTTAAAGAAGTGAGTAGTACAGAGAATGCAACTAGTCCCACTAAAATGTATTTTCTTTTTTTGTCTGTTAGCATTGTATCTATTGACTTTCCGGCCAATCAAAGGCCATTAATTGACTCGGCTTATGGTTTGTTTGAAGTTACAAATATACTATTTAATCAGCTAGATGCTTTTTATGAAAAATAATTTATATTTAAAATTGATACTTGGCTTTTATTTTGTGGTTTAATTAGTTTAATTTAAGCATAATTAAAAGCAGTGTATTGGCCTGTCCAAAGCTAAGTTGAATAAAATATGGCGGCGGTATTTATCAAATTGTATCCTGAAAACCCTGATCCGAGAAAGATCAGTCAGGTAATTGATGTTTTGCAAAAAGGGGGGTGATCATTTATCCAACCGATACAGTCTATGGCATGGGCTGTGATATATTCAATCAAAAAGCCATTGAGCGGATAGGCTTAATTAAGGGAGTAAAACCAAAAAAAGAACATTTTTCTTTTATTTGCTATGACTTAAGTAATATCTCAGAGTATACAAGATCTTTGAGTACGCCCGTTTTTAAATTAATGAAAAAGGCACTTCCCGGGCCATTTACATTTATTTTGGCGGCGAATAATAAAGTGCCTAAATTGCTAAATAGCAAGAAAAAACTGTTGGGATAAGAGTTCCTGACCACAGCATACCACGCCTGCTTGTAAAAGAGTTGGGCCAGCCCATTTTAACCACTTCTATCAGAGATGAGGATGATGTCATTGAGTACAGCACTGATCCGGAGCTTATTTATGAAAAGTACAAGGACCTAGTGGATGTAGTTATTGATGGCGGTTATGGAAACAATGTTGCCTCCACAGTAGTGGATTGTTCCTCGGATCAAATTGAAGTAATAAGGGAAGGATTGGGGGAAATTTCGGAAATAATGTGATAATTTCTTCGTTTCTTTTGCCGGTGGCATTTCTTGAGATTAACTTTCGGGAAACCGAATAAGATGACCAAGGAAAGTAAGGTATTGACGACCGATTTATTGTATTTGCCTCCTCTGGCATATTTTGTTGCAATAAATGGAGCCAGTGAAATACATGTGTATACCAATGCAAAACTGAATAGGCAATCCTATGCAAACAAGGCAGAGGTACTTCTGGCCAATAAAAGGGAAACCCTAACTGTGCCGGTACATGGTTTAAGAAAGAGGCTTGCAATAAAAAATGTGAAAATAGACTACCATCAGAAATGGTTGAATGTTCACCTGAGAGGAATAAAAAGTGCTTATGGAAAATCACCATTTTTTGAGTATTTTTATGATGACTTGGAACAAATATATTTGCGAAAGCCTGAATTTTTAATAGATTTAAACTTGGAATTACTGACACTTTGTCTTAAATTTTTACGATGGAATGTCAGTTTGGTAGTAAAGGAGGAAGAAGAGCGTAGTAGCCAAGAAAACGATTTGAGGGGCTTAATTCACCCTAAGTCTCTGATAGACAAGGGGAAATTTTATAAACCATCTCCCTACGTGCAAATTTTTGGCGCAGACTTTGTTCCTAACCTCTCCATTGTGGATTTGTTGTTTTGTGAAGGTCCGGCGGCTAATGAAGTTTTGAACCTTTCCCGAAAATAATTGAACATTAAGTGAAAAAATTGTGTTTATAAACAAGTTCATTTGTATTAAATTGAGATTGAAATATTACCATAATAAAGGAAAGATATAATGGAAGCAAAATTTTCAAACAGAGTAAAAGAGGTGATCTCTCTTAGCCGCGAAGAAGCTTTGCGCTTGGGTCATGATTACATCGGTACAGAACACCTCTTGTTAGGAATGATTCGTGAGGGTGAAGGTGTAGCTGTTTCCATTCTAAAGAAGTTAGGTGTACCATTGGACGAGTTGAGAAACGCGGTGGAGCGTGCAGTGAAAGGTACGGCCAATCACAACGTAAAAAATCTTGCCAATATTCCCCTGACCAGGCAATCAGAAAAAGTACTGAAAATAACTTATTTGGAAGCTAAGATTTTCAAAAGCCAGTTGATAGGGACAGAACATTTATTGTTGTCAATTTTAAGGGACGAGGACAATATTGCCACGCAGATCCTTCAAAAGTTTGATGCTACCTATGATACAGTTAAGGAAATGTTAGAATTTCAAACCGACCAAACGCCTAGATCAGGTACCGAGGCCGATGATCCCGATGAAGAAGGTTCTAAATTATTTGGTGCTTCAGGAGGTTCATCCGGAGGATCGAAAGGCGCTGCAGAAAAATCCAGGACACCTGTTTTGGATAATTTCGGAAGGGACCTAACCCGTATGGCCGAGGAGGACAAGCTTGACCCAATCATCGGCAGGGAAAAAGAAATTGAAAGAGTGGCCCAAATTCTTTCCAGAAGAAAGAAAAACAATCCGATTTTAATTGGGGAACCTGGTGTGGGTAAAACAGCCATTGCTGAAGGTTTGGCACTTCGAATTATCCAGAAAAAGTTTCCAGAGTTTTGTTCAACAAAAGAGTGGTAACCTTGGATCTGGCATCACTTGTTGCAGGGACTAAATATAGGGGACAGTTTGAGGAGCGAATGAAAGCTGTGATGAATGAGTTGGAAAAGTCTCCAAATGTGATCTTATTTATCGATGAGTTACATACAATCGTTGGTGCCGGTGGGGCCAGTGGATCTCTGGATGCTTCCAATATGTTCAAGCCTGCACTTGCAAGGGGTGAGATACAATGTATAGGTGCCACTACTTTGGACGAATACAGACAATATATTGAAAAAGATGGCGCTTTGGCGAGAAGGTTTCAGATGGTGATGGTTGACGCCACCTCTCCTGAAGAAACGGTTCAAATCCTTGAGAATATCAAAGATAAATACGAAGACCATCACAATGTAACCTATACACCCGAAGCTATTCAGGCATGTGTCAATCTTTCTGATAGATACATCTCTGATCGATTCCTTCCTGATAAGGCCATTGATATATTAGATGAAGCCGGAGCTAGGGTGCATATCAACAATATTCATGTTCCTGAAAATATTCTTAAACTCGAGGAAGAGGTTGAAAAAATTAAAATTGAGAAAAACAGGGTTGTAAAAAGCCAAAAATATGAAGAAGCGGCTCAACTTAGAGATAAGGAGAAAAAGCTTTTGGAGCAATTGGAGAATGCCAAAGCCAAGTGGGAAGAAGAAAGCAAAACCAAGCGTTATGCAGTAGAAGAGGACAATGTCGCTGAGGTAATTGCCATGATGACAGGTATACCTACCCGAAGAATTGCCCAAAATGAAGGGGCCAAGCTTCTGAATATGGGTGAAGAGTTGAAAGGTAAGGTTGTGGGGCAAGATGATGCCATCAAGAAATTGACCAAAGCCATACAGCGGACAAGAGTAGGTTTGAAAGACCCTAAAAAACCGATAGGTTCCTTTGTATTCCTAGGGCCTACAGGTGTAGGAAAGACGGAATTGGCAAAAATGCTTGCTACTTATCTGTTTGACAAGGAAGACGCTCTTGTGAGAATTGATATGTCGGAATACATGGAAAAATTCAGTGTTTCTCGACTGGTTGGAGCACCTCCGGGCTATGTAGGCTACGAGGAAGGTGGGCAATTGACAGAAAAAGTCAGAAGAAAACCTTATTCTGTAGTCTTACTGGATGAGATTGAAAAAGCGCATCCCGATGTATTCAATATCTTATTGCAAGTATTGGACGATGGAGTTTTGACAGATGGTCTAGGAAGAAGGGTAGATTTTAGAAATACCATTATCATTATGACTTCCAATATTGGAGTTAGAGACTTAAAGGATTTTGGTGCAGGCATAGGTTTTGCCTCCAAGGCGAAAGAGGAGAATATGGACGAGGTAATGAAGTCCACCATCCAAAATGCGCTCAAAAAGGCATTTAGTCCTGAATTCTTGAATAGGTTAGATGATGTAGTGATATTCAACTCTTTAAATAAAGAACATATCCATAAAATCATTGATATCAATTTGAAGAAATTGTTTGCCAGAATTACTGACTTGGGCTATACCATTGAACTGTCAGAGAAAGCTAAAGACTTTCTTTCCGAAAAAGGATATGACAAGCAATATGGTGCCAGGCCTTTGAATAGAGCCATCCAGAAATACTTGGAAGATGCGCTTGCTGAAGAAATACTCAAAGGAGAATTATCTGAAGGAGATGTTATTCTAGCAGATTATTCCGGAGAAGGAGATGAGCTGGAAATTAGAGTAAATAATAAAGAGAAAGCTGATTAAAATTGGTTATCTATTTCGATAAAAAAGGACAGTGAATTTCACTGTCCTTTTTGATGTTATGCCTGATAAATAGAAATTAATGGATGATTTTACTTGAACCTTTTTATGGAGCACATAGTTATTCTTTAATACAATTGTCAGATGAGCAGTGAATACCAAGATAAAGTTTGAAAAATTTGAACCATGAGTTAAAAAAGTGCCCCGATGAGTTTTTTATTGAAATGCTACTGAAATTATTTTTTTGCTTTCAATCATACCCTTTTTACTTTCTGAAAAACTTCAGAAAAAGTATGACATGAAAATCAATGCACAAATAGAGTACACCTTGTTTTCGGGACCGAAGAAAGTGGCATTGGTTGGAGAGAAATTTATTGAAGAAACCAGTGGTATGGTAGTTTCAAGAAAAAACCCATCCTGGATATACGTTCACAATGACAGTGGAGGAGAACCTGAGCTTTATATTATTGACACCTTAGGGACTTACCTAGGTACCTTAAAAATTGAAGGGGTAAATAATCGGGATTGGGAAGATTTAGCCATGGGGCCGGGTCCAATCGAAGGAGAGAATTACCTTTATATAGGTGATATAGGAGATAATTTTGGCAGAGCTGAGGAGTTGATCATTTACCGAATTCAGGAACCCGATCAACTTGAAAGTGAGATGAGTGCCAAACCTGAAATAATTAAGCTAAAGTATCCGGATGGTCCCAAAGATTCAGAGACCTTGCTTGTGGATCCAATTAGTGGCGATCTATTTGTATTGACCAAAAGGGAGTTCAAAAATACACTTTATAAGGCAGCTAAGGATTTATTGTTGGATGGGAATTCAGTGGATCTTGAAAAGGTATTGCAGTTGCCTATCACCCTCTCAGTCGGAGGGGATATTTCTGCCGATGGTTCCCAAGTGCTGATAAAAAATTATTGGGTAATTTATTATTGGACAAGGAAAGAAGGAGAAACCTTGGAAGAAACTCTTTCCGGAAAAGCTGTTTTGTTGCCTTATGAGCCTGAACCACAGGGGAAGCCATTGCCTTTGAGCCGGAAGGGGAAACCTATTTTACATTGAGTGAAAAAAAGTTGCGGATAAACCCGGTTTTATACAGATACGATAAAACTACAGGCGGTGACTAATTGTAAGGGAATTTGAATAATTCTTTATTTTATAGAATGGGGTGTTGGAATATTTTTTTTGATTATTAGTCTATCAAATGGGTTTCTAAAACGGGCTATTTATGGAGAAAAGATGTATTTTTGAAACCTTTAAAGTAGATCATCAGGTTTTCTCCTCCTTTTTGTATAATTTCCACTAATAAATCATCAAATATGAAGTACACCAGAAGAGATTTTGTTAAAACCAATGCCATTGTAGGTACTGGAGCTATGATGGGTTTCAATTTTGCAGTACCAAATGTAAAACCTGCGCTCACGGGTGGCAAGCCAGTTCGTACTGCTTCTTGGCCAAAATGGCCTAAGTGGAATCCCGAGACAGATGAGCCCAGAGTTTTAGAAGTCCTTAGAAGTGGGGTTTGGTCTAGGTCCGAAGTAGTGAAAGAGTTTGAAAATAAATGGGCAAAAACTACAGGATCAAAAAGATGTGTTACTGTCGTTAACGGTACCAATGCGCTTATAGCCTCATTAACCCAGGCGGGCATTGGGGGTGGAGATGAAGTGTTGGTGTCTTCTTATACCTTTATTGCGAGTGTAGCTGCCATATTACAGACAGGAGCCATGCCGGTATTTGTAGATTCAGATCCTGAAACCTTTCAACTTGACCCCAAGGAAATAAAGAAGAAAATAAATAACCGGACCAGAGCGATTTTGCCGGTACATATTTTAGGTTTACCGGCAGATATGGACAGTATCATGGCCATAGCCAAGCAGAATAATTTGATTGTTGTGGAAGATGCATGCCAGGGTTGGTTGGCAGAATATGACCATAAAAAGGTTGGGACTTTTGGTCTCGCCGGATGTTTCAGCTTTCAGAACTCCAAAAATTTACCGATGGGAGAAGGGGGAGCCATCGTAAGTGACAATGATGAGTTCATGGACAAATGCTTTTCTTATCATAACTATGGGTACCCTTATGGGTCTTTGGTTGGGGCAGTTAATCAGGGGGCAGTAATGGCTGGAACGAAAATCAGGCTTACGGAATACCAAGCGGCCATTGGGTTGAGTCAATTAAAACGACTGGATGAGGAAACCAGATTGAGAGAGACCAATGCAAGTTACCTCAAAGAACAATTGCAAGGTATTCCCGGAATTAGTACATATGTGTTGTACCCAAAAGTAAACCGCGCAGTATTTCACCTATTCCCTTTTCGATTTCATTCTGAAGGGTTTAAAGGGCTTTCCAGAGACGTTTTTATCAAAGCTTTGCGAGCAGAGGGCATACCCTGTAGCAGTGGTTATACACCTTTGAATGATAAATTGTACTTAAAAGATGCATTTAGCTCTAAAAACTACAAGCGAATGTATCAGCCTGAGGAATTGGATTTTGAAAAATTTGTGGCTGAAAATCAATGTCCTATAACTGATAAACTGTGTAATGAAGAGGCCATCTGGCTTTCGCAAAGCATGTTATTAGGGAGTCAAACAGATATGGATGATATTGCCAATGCAATTAAAAAGATCCATGAAAATGTTGAAGAATTACTTAACTATAAAGGATAAATAAATACCATAATTAAAATTGAATAAACCATTGAAATCAGAAAATAAAAAGGAAGGGCTTTTGGCTCAAGCCTACTATTCAGGCTTTGAATTGGCCCATGATACTTATCAGGCGATGAGTTGTGCCTCAGACGGGAAAATTTATTATGTATTGTCTTCAGAATCTGTAACTAAAGCCGGTCAGTTGTATAGCTTTGATCCGGAGACTGAGAAAATTGAATGGTTGGCTGATCTTTCAGAGGCTTGTGGAGAAGAAACTAGCAATACTTTACCGCAAGGAAAAAGTCACGTTCCTTTCTTTGAAAAAGACGGAAAATTGTTTTTTGAACGCATATTGGAGTTTATGAAATGATCGATGATATGGAACGGCTCCCTGTCAATCCAATGAATGGTGTTGAACCCTATTTGGGAGGTCATTTCTTGAGTTTTGATATAAAAAGCAAAGAAGTAGAAGATCTTGGAATTGTTCCCGATGGAGAAGGGGTTTTGACCATGACCATGGATACCAAGCGAAACCAGATTTATGCACTCACCTGGCCAACTGGTAATTTTTTGCATTTTGATTTGAATACTTCAAAGATGAAGGATTTCGGTCCAATTTCAGAGAAAGGTGAAGCAGGAATTGTAGGTGATGACTATAGGGTTTTATGCAGGTCTTTATTGGTTGTTCCCGATACAGGGGATTTGTTTTATACTACTTCCAACGGGGATATTTTCTGCTATAACCCAGAGAATGGAGAGGGCCCGTCAAAGTTGCAAGACGTACATATGAGAAGAGATTACTTTGGAGCTTATGATCCCAAAGTTCCCGGAAATATGGGCTACAATTGGAGAAGAATTTTCTGGCATGCGGAAGATAATGTGGCGTACGGGATTCATGGTAATTCAAACTACCTTTTTAAATTCGATCCGAAAAGTGCAAAAATTGAATTAATTGATAGGTTGTCCTCGTTACCATCTAAAAAAATGGGTATGTTTGATCAGTTCAGCTATGGATACCTGGGCTTTGACTTGGGGCCTGATAATGAAACTTTGTACTACCTCACAGGTGGGCCAATAAGTGATAGGCCTCCAATTGATGGAACAAAGAAAATTGCAAAAGGGGCTGCAAAAGAGCTTGAAAATTTGCATTTGGTAACCTACCATCTGCCTACAGGTACTTACAAAGACCATGGTCCGGCTTTTTATGAGGATGGTGGCATCCCCACTTATGTAAATGCCATAGCCATCGATAAAAATAAAAATGTTTATACCATGGCAAGAATGCAGATGCCATTTGGTGAAATTCAGGATTTGGTGAAAATTCATTATCCTGAATTATAAAAATAATTAAAAAGGAGCCCAATTTTGGGCTCCTTTTTAATTATTTACTTTTTGAACTCATTTGTAGTTTTATCAGGCCTCCTTTGATGAGGTCTTCATGCCTCACCCCGATACCTTTGATCGTTTGACCATTAAAGCTTTTCTGAGAAAGATAATAATTTGTCGGTCCATTGTTTTCCGCATCTATGGTTATTGATTTACCGGGATAGTACTCTTCGTTTAAGTGAATGACTGCTTTGTCAAAAATGGGACTCCCAGTTCATAGATAGGGTTTTCTTCGGTTCCGGCATTCATTTGAAATAATCCAAGTTTCATCAATACTGCCAAAGAACCCATAAGTCCTTGGTCTTCATCCCCATTGAACCCGCTTTCTGGGGATAACCCAGAAAAAGCAGCATCCAATACTTTTCTTGACCAATACTGAGTGAGATCAGGTCGGTCTAAATAATTGAATATATAGGCGGTTTGAATGGAAGGTTGATTGCCATAATTTATAGGAATCCTTCGGTACTCAGGATGAGTTTCTACTGAATGTGAGGTTCCTGAAGTAAAACCTAGTTTTTCCGCCTGTTCAAACTGTTCGTTCAATCGTGCAGCAGCTTTTTCTTTTCCACCCATTAAGGCAGCCAAACCTCCAATATCATGCGGAACAAACCATGTAAATTGCGCACCATTGGCCTCTACGTATCCTTTGGCATAATTGTAAGGGTCAAATGGGTTGGCCCACTCACCATCTACATTTTTGGGTCTGATCCAGCCACTTTGTGCATCATAGAGGTTTTTGTAATTTTTTGATCGTGCCAAGAAAATATTAGCATCCTCTTTTTTGCCCAAAGCAAGTGCAAGTTGTGCAAGGGTCCAATCCTGATAACTGTACTCTAAAGTTTGTCCCGCACCTTGTTCATGACCTCCAAAACGACCTCTAGGGTTAGGATAAGGAACATATCCCATTGTTATATAGTCTTCCACATTGCCTCCTTTGGCTGTTTTATGTTCATAACCAGACCTACTCATCATTCCGCCGGGCATATGATTTTTTCGAAGCCCCTCATAGGCCATGTCAATATCAAATCCTCTGATTCCTTTTTGATACAGTCCAACAAACAATGGAGTGCTGGATGCGCCTGTCATGACATAGGTGTAATTTCCTCCTGATGGGCCACGCGGGATCAAACCTCCATCTTGATAGTATTGAAGCAAACTATTTGCAAATTCTTCCGCTATTTCCGGATATACCAAGCCCCACAAAACATTAATGGTCCATTGAGCACCCCAAAAAGAATCGGAGTTGAAGTGCCTGAAAAGAGGTTTCCCATTGTTATCCAAAGGCAATTGACCAACCCTAAATGAATTACCGGTATTGTCCGGGTAAGCACCGTTGACATCACTAATGGTCCTTCTTCCCTGAAGGGATTTCCAAAGATCTGTATAAAATCGCCTTTGTTGGGTTTCAGTATTGCCTTCTACCTCAATCCGGCCAAGAAGTTCGTTCCAAATCTCTTGGGTTTCTTTGACCACTTTGTCAAAATTCCAATGTGGGAGTTCTTCTTTTTGTTTAGGGCCGCATTTTCAGCTGTTGTATAAGAAAGGGCCACCTTCATTTGTAAGGGTTTTCCCTTACTTTTTCCAAAACTCACTATTTTATGGGGAGAATTTTCAGACGCCACCCAATCCACGATGGGTTGATCAAACTCCACTTGGAAATAAACTGTCAAAGTGTTTGGCCTTCTTGATGTGGGCGAGTTGGTGACTTGCCCTTCCAGTATATAGGGTGAAATTTGTTTTAAACTTCCATCTATCATTTTACTGGGCCCCAAAACGCCTTCTAAATGAAATAAAACTGCCTGATTTCTAGCCTCGGGGAAGGTGTATTTATGTAAGCCTACACGATGAGTAGCTGTCAATTCTGCAGTTATACCATATCGTTTTAGAAAAACTTTGTGATACCCGGGTTTGATGGTTTCCAAGTCTCTGTCATAAGTAGAATAATAGTCTGTCAAAAGCACCTCTGGAGCTGTGTCATAGCTGACAGGCATTACTGAAACGCCGGACATTTGCCAAGCATGAATATGACTGAAACCTTTTACAGTATCGGAATTATACCTGTAACCACTCCCCCAAGCACCATCAATTTCATGGTCGGGGCTGAGGTTTACCATTCCAAAAGGTCTGGTGGCGGCACTAAAATAAAACCATCTCGAGTTTGCAGCATCCAAAAGAGGATAGACTTTATCAATAGGTTTAGGATCTGGGTTTAATTGGAATCCCATGGAAGGGATTACCAATACGAATGTTAGTAAATTGACTAGGAGTTTTAGCATATTGATAGCTATTGTTTTTTAGAAAGAGCCAATTGCCAGTTCCAGCTGTCTCTTAGCGCTTCCTCTAAATTGAATCGGGCTTTCCAGTTTAATTCATCGTTGATCTTTGCTGTATCAGCCCAAACTTTTACCACGTCCCCAGGTCTTCTGGGTCCGATTTTATAGTTTAGCGGTTTACCGCTTACTTTTTCAAAGGCCTTGATAACATCCATTACTGTGTTCCCATTACCGGTTCCCACATTGAAAATGTCATAGAATGGTGCCTTTTTTCTTTGAGGTGTGAAATGGCTTTTACATGAGCTTCTGCCAAATCCATCACATGAATATAATCCCTAACACAAGTACCGTCAGGCGTGTCATAATCATCTCCAAAAACAGTCAATTCTTCTCTTATCCCTACACCTGTTTGGGTTACAAAAGGAACAAGATTGGATGGTACACCTAAAGGTAATTCACCTATTTCTGAAGAAGTATGCGCCCCAATCGGGTTGAAATACCTCAGGGCAATTGCCGATAAGGCAACCTTACTATTTACTTGATCTACCAAAATGTCTTCACAGATTTTTTTGGTGTTTCCATAAGGGCTTTCCGCTTTTTTTCTTGGTGTAGATTCCTTGACCGGAAGTTTGTCGGGCTGACCATATACCGTACAAGATGAAGAGAAAACGAGGTTCTCTACATTGTGTTTATTCATGGTTTCTAATAATACCACCAAACTACTGATGTTGTTGTGATAATATTTTAAAGGAAGCATTGAGCTCTCACCTACAGCCTTGAAGGCAGCAAAATGTATCACACCTGAAAGTTTGTTTTCAGTGAAAATGCGCTCCATTAATGTCGCATCATTGCAGTCTCCTTCGTAGCAAGCGATGTCCTGACCCGTGATTTTTTTTAATCCCTCTAAAGCACTTTTTTCTGAGTTTGAAAAATCATCGATGATGATGGGCTGGTAGCCGGCTTCCAAAAGAGCCACCGCCGTATGGGAACCTATATATCCGGCCCCACCAGTTATTAAAATATTTTCCATTCTCAAATATAAAGTTTTATCCTATTCATAGAAAGAAATCAAACTTAATATATTCCTGCTAGGAAGGTCAATTATTCTTAAACACGAACGCAGCGTAGGCCTGAAAGATGATTTGAGGTAGAAAAGGTTTGTTACTAGGTAGGCATCCAGGAATATGAATAGCGATATTCATCCTTGTACATTTAATAAGGTGGTAAGCTAATTTGAGCAAGAGAAACAATTTACTTAATAAAGGGCAAGCAGTGGGGGTTAAAATGGCTGATTGAAGGGGAGAATGAATTTAGTAAATTCTTGGTCATCATTTATGGAGATTAATTGAGGGAATTCATGAATGGTTGTGGTGTTTGTTTTGGGGTCTCAATAAGTTTCTCTACCTTTGCAGGCTGAAAGGAGGTGTAATTATATGATCGTAGTAAACGTAAAAGAGAACGAATCTATCGAAAAAGCGCTAAAGCGTTTCAAGAAGAAGTTTGACAAAACTGGAGTCATCCGTGAATTGAGAAGCAGACAGGCTTTTGAAAAACCTTCTATCACTAGAAGAACAGAAGTAATTAAAGCAGCTTACAAGCAACGTATGCAAGAAGAAGAAGGTAAATAAGAAAACCTTTCTTTTTAGAAAATATTGAGCATATTGATGTCTAATAAAACATCAATATGCTTTTTTCATTTATCAGCTATCTAGAACACGAGAAAAGAGTAAGCCGGCACACAAGTTTGGCATACAAAAAAGACCTGGACCAGTTTATGGAATTCATAAACACGGCTTTTGGAATGGCTAATCCCGAAGAAGCAGGTCATGCAGAAATTAGGGCTTGGATGGTTGACCTTATTGAAGATGGTTTAGAAGTCGCTACAGTCAATAGAAAAATAGCCACTTTGAGGTCTTTTTATAAATTTTTATTGCGGTCTGAAGTTATCAGCAAAGACCCTACTTTTAAAATCCGCTCCTTAAAAAAGGGAAGAACCCTACCCGCATTTATTCAGGAAAAGGAAATGCTGACTTTATTAGAAGAAAATAATTTTGCTCAGGATTTTGAAGGGCAGCGGGATCGCATGGTCATGCAAACCCTGTATCTTACCGGGATAAGGTTGTCTGAATTGATAGGTTTGAAATGGTCTTCTGTGGACCTTAGGCAGTTACAGATAAAAGTCTTGGGGAAAGGTAAAAAATTTAGAATAATACCAATTTCCGGTAGCCTAAAGAGCGCCATTCTACAGTATAGAAAAGTTTTTGAAGATAGTTTTTCTATTCAAAACGAAAATGATTTCTTTATCGTTAAATCAAATAGAGAGCAAGTTTACCCAATGATGATTTATCGAATTGTAAAGAAATATTTAAATCTTTTTGTCCGAAATACCAAAAGTAGCCCTCACCTTATGAGACATACCTTTGCTACCCATTTGCTTAATAAAGGTGCAGACTTAAACGCCGTCAAAGATCTTCTGGGTCATGCAAGTCTTGCCGCGACCCAGGTTTATACTCATAATTCTATTGAGAAACTTAAGGCTGTGTACGAACAAGCACATCCTAAAGCTTAAATTAAAGTTTAACTTTTAAACGTTTATTATTATGAAATTACAAATGCATTCAATTCATTTCGTCGCTGATCAGAAATTGATCGATTTTATCCAAAGAAAAGCGGATAAACTTGACACCTATTTTGATCAAATCATAGATGGAGAAGTGTTTATGAGGTTGGATAAAAATGATAAAAGTGAAAATAAAATCGTTGAAATCAAACTGAATGTACCCGGTAAACAATTTTTTGCTAAAAGTCAAAACGACTCTTTTGAAGCAGCTGCCGACGACTCAATAGAAGCCCTTCGAAGACAAATTAAAAAGCACAAGGAAAAGCTTGTTCTGGCCAAACAATAATTAATCAGTCATTTATTATAAATAAAGAAAGGGTTGCTTGTGGCAACCCTTTCTTTATTTATAGAGGAGATCGATCTATCCAGTAATACTTTTTCCCCCATTTTATTTTTTCTTCAGTTGTGTTGCCATTAATGATAGCCATAATCATTTCGTTGATATATTTTGGGTCCCAGTTTACACTAATTATTTCGCTTTTCTGAAACCTGCCTTCCAGTTTTTTAAGGTTGGGTTCGTCACAGATGATGTAGGCATAATCATCAGGAACCTCATCTATGGAAGCAAATGTCTTCATCCTATATTCCGGTCCTAATCCAATTCTTATTTTACTGGCATAATGAAGGTTCCCCAAAAAGGCAATATTGCTGTTTTTAGGGATTGGTTGGTTGGTAAAATAGGACTGAACCTGCCTACCTTGATTTGGGATAGACAAGGGATGAGTAACAATGGAAATCGATAAAAATAGCATTAATAGGGGCAGTCCCAGTGTGTGTGGGAGGGTGGTAAGCTTACTTGATTTCCTCCATAAATAAATACTTAAAATAATCGCAATAAGCCATTGAAAATAAATCCAATAAGGGCCTCCCAAACCTATATGGGCAAAAAGTGCTACTGCCAATATCAGCCAATTAATGGCCAAAAATATTCTGGCCCATATTTTCATTCCCTTATTTGACGGTGGGTCTTGTGCGATCAATATTCCCGCCAATAAAATGGAAGCCATAGGGGTTACGGGAAGCAGATAGCGTTCGTAAAAGGTGGATACCATGGCCGTCATGCCAATAATGGAAAATATCCATAATATTGCAAAGCCATAAATTGCTTTGTCTTGAATAAAAGTGGCTTTGAATCCGGATACGATTCCTTTTAGTCGCAAGCCCACCCAAGGAATAAATAGAAGTACCATTAAAAGGACTGCAAAGACAAAATGTTTACCAATCATTAATAGCCTATTCCCAACACGCATGCCCACCTGATCTTCAATAAATGAATCGAGGTAAACAGGGCCAAATTTTAAATACATGGCAACAAACCAAAATAAGGCAATAAATAAGCCGATGAAAATGGCAGGGAGGTACAATAATTTGGTTATTTTAATACGGTTCCATGGATTAAATAGCATATAAGCAATGGCTACAAGTCCTAGGGCTGCTGCCGGTAATCCTTTGGTTTCAAAGGCAAAAGCCAATCCTAAGTAAAAAACCAAAGGTATTTCTTGGGACTATTGTTACCATATTTCAATAATCCGGTAACTCCTAAGGCTGCTAGTGTCATGAAAAAGGCCAGCAAAATATCAGGAATAGACCGGGTACTACTAAAAATGATTATAGGATGCGTGGCAATGATCCATGCAGACCAAGTAGGGAGTTTGGGGGTTTTACCAATTATTTTTGCAATATGGTACACCAAAGGGATGATGCCGGCCCCGCATATTAAAAACAGTATTCTTGAAGAATAGGCGGCAACACCTAGCGTTTTGAAACCGGCAAGAACGAACCAGTAGGTTAAAATGGGTTTCTTAAACCGTAATTCGCCATTTCCAAGGTAGGTCGTAAGAAAGTCTCCATTTTGCATCATACGTATGGCAGCATCTGTATAATACATCTCATCCGGATAGTGCAGGTGAAAATCTAAAGCGAATGGGCCAACCAAAACCAGAAAGGCAACCATGGGAAAGCCGTAGGAATTAATCCATTCGGGAGTTTTATTCATAGCTAAAAATTGATAAGAGGTAA
The DNA here is from genome assembly GCF_056867545.1 of Cyclobacterium sp. SOCE241. NCBI lineage: Bacteria > Pseudomonadati > Bacteroidota > Cytophagia > Cytophagales > Cyclobacteriaceae > Cyclobacterium > Cyclobacterium sp. SOCE241. The sequence continues at coordinate 5,523,202 of NZ_CP149779.1, forward strand.
AATTATAAAAAATAAAATGCTTGTAATGGGTATTCCAATCAAAAGTACTTTGAAAATTTTTGAAGGCATGAAGAATCCTATTGGTGAGGGTAAAGTTTGGTAATTTATTAGGAGATCTATGAGGCAGTAAAAAGCAGTATTGTGACTTACTTTAGTCTCAATACTGCTGAGTTTTATTGGTTTCTTGTTGAAAATATTTTAAACGAATGAAATTTGAAGAATCCATCAAGAATTGTAGCGCGAAAATGGTTAGCTTGAGTAGGAGGGCTATATTTTGACCCGCTTTCCCTTTTCCGCGGATTCCAAAATGGCCTCTACTATTTTGATATCGCGAAGCCCTTCTTCACCGGGCACCATAGGAGCCTTGTTTGCTAGAATAGCCAGGGCGTCATCATCCATTTGTTTGGTTTGCTGCCAAGGGACCTCATAACTATGATTAATTTTACCCAATGGACTCTCTCCTTTAGCTCCCCCGTAACTAGAGTAGGGTTTCAAGTTGATATCTCCTTTTTCACATTCCACTATCATAAAATTGGTACTTTCGGTAAATGTAGTTCGGATGTCAGCAAATACTCCACCGGGAAACTCTAATTTTGCTGTAACCTCGTCAGCTAGCCCGTTTTTATAGATTTCCGGTCTGGTAGAGATTGCTTTGGCTGAATGTACAGCTATGGGCTCCATATTTGTGCCCAATCGTGCACCTTGAATAGCATATACGCCCATGTCATAAATTACGCCCCCACCCATTTCTTTTTTCTGTTTCCAATGATCGGTCCGGTTTTCTCTGTAGCCTGCTTCGCAGTTGACATATTTTACTTTACCAAGCTTCTCATTTTTTATAATTGAGCGATATTCTTGTGTATTTGGTTCGTGATGCAAGCGATAGCCAATGGTTAGTTGTACATTATTCTTTTTACAAGAATTGATCATGTTTTGGCATTCTTTGCTTGTTACCGCCATTGGTTTCTCGCACCAAACATGTTTGCCGGCATTGCTGGCCCTCACCACATATTCCTCATGCATAGATGGTGGTAACACCACATAAACAACGTCTATTTCTGGGTTGTCGGCTATAGAATCAAAATTTTCATAATTGTATATGTTGTTTTCGGGTATCTGGTATTTTTCTTTCCAGGCGACAGCCTTTGAAGGTGTCCCTGTGACAATCCCTGCCAAATAACAATGTTCTGTCTGCTGTAAAGCAGGAGCCAATAAGTCAGTGCTATAGTAGCCTAGGCCGACAAGTGCCACGCCGAGTTTTCTTTTCTTTTCGGAAGCCAGCAGATGGTAAGGATTCATCAAGGCTAAACCACTTCCTAATGCAAGTGATTTAAGGGCGTTTCTTCTGGATTTCAAATTCATTGGGTTTGGTATTTTGTAAGGGTTAAAATCTAGGTGAAATGAAAAGGCAGCTTGACTTTACTGCGATTTTCTTTTAGAATAAAAAACGAAACATGCACTTGTTGTTGAAAATATTGAATCTTCATCAAAGAAACCGATCCCACTAAATTTTGTTAGTTTTTAGTCACCATGCACTCGTTTTGGATTAAATATAGGCAAATTTGCCCTTCCCTCAAAAAGAACCCTAAGTTGTTAATATTAAAAATAAAGAAATTTTAATATTAGGTTTTAGGTCTTCCATTTGTCATAGCTTTTAAAAAGCCTTAATTTCGTCCAAATTTTAAATCATGACTCAGCCTGAGATTTCCGTTGTCATTACCATTTTTAATGAAGAAGGTAATATTGCGCCCTTATTAGATGCCGTATATGAATCATTATCAGCCATTGATTATGAGCTGATATTAGTAGATGATGGATCTACAGATCACTCAGTAGAGAAAATGAAGGCTTTGGCCAATGATAGAACCAGGGTATTGGTGTTTAACAAGAATTATGGACAAACCACAGCCTTGGCAGGTGGAATAGATCATTCCAACGGAAAGTACATTGTAACCATGGATGGTGATCTCCAGAATGATCCCAGTGATATCCCTATGCTCTTAAACATGGTCCGAGAGGAGGATTGGGACGTGGTGGCCGGAAAAAGAGCCAAAAGGAAAGATGGCTTTGTGCTTCGAAAATTGCCCAGCAAAATGGCCAATTGGTTAATCAGACACACGACCAAAGTATTCCTTTCTGACTATGGCTGTAGTCTGAGAATATACAAAGCACATATTGCACAGAATATGGGGCTTTATGGAGAACTTCACAGGTTTATACCCGTATTAGCAAAACAAGAAGGAGCACGGATGACAGAGGTAGATGTAAAACATCACCCCAGAATTCATGGAGAGTCTAAGTATGGACTAAGTAGAACGTTTAAGGTAATCGCTGACCTTATTTTAATGCTCTTCTTTCAGAAATATTTTCAGCGACCTATTCATATATTTGGCACCCTAGGGCTTTTTGCTTTTACAGGGGGGTACTGGTAAATATTTATTTGCTTGTACTAAAGTTAATGGGAGAAGATATTTGGGGACGGCCCATACTTTTGGTAGGGTTTATTTTGGTGCTTGGTGGAGTGCAATTGATCACTACAGGGATAGTGGCGGAAATAATCGTAAGGACCTATTATGAATCTCAAGATAAAAAGACATATACAGTGAAAGCAATTTTTCAAGGTGATAAAAAAGAGGCTTAAATTTTTTCTTAAAATCCTTCTTACCAGTCTGGCACTGTATCTTGTTTTTAGTAAAATAGATACGAAGACCACGTGGAAGGTGATTCAAACCTCTGATATAGGTTGGATATTCTTGGCATGGATATTTTTTGTAGCTTCAAAGTTGTTCAGTGCTATACGCCTGAATATTTATTTTAGGGACATAGGGCTTCGCTTACCTGAAATTAAAAATATCAAATTGTATTTGATTGGAATGTTTTATAATCTTTTCCTTCCCGGCGGCATTGGAGGAGATGGTTATAAGGTGTATTTGCTTAATAAGGTACATAAAACACCCGTAAAGCAATTGATTAATGCGGCCTTACTAGATAGGGGAAATGGCTTGGCAGTATTGCTCTGGCTGATGTTTTGTCTGATGTTGTTTCTGAATCTACCCTGGGATTTTCCCATCTCAATGTATTGGCTGGGGATTTTAGGAATTGTGTTTATTCCAATCGGATTTTATTTGGTGATGCTTCTTTTTTTAAGCAATTTATGGGGTCTGTGCCATCCACCACCGGGTTTTCTTTTCTAAACCAACTGCTGCAATTGTGTAGTGCCTACTTTATTCTAATTAGTATGGGGGTAGGAGATCAGTATATTCCTTACCTTTTTGTGTTTCTCGTTTCGAGTACAGTTTCTGTCTTGCCTCTCACCATAGGGGGGTAGGGGCAAGAGAACTTGTCTTTGTTTTGGCCCATGATTATGTGGGGATAGATCAAAATGTAGCAGTAGCATTTAGTTTGCTATTCTTCCTTATTTCCATGTTAACCTCCTTATTTGGGCTTTTTTCAAACATGAAGGCTAAGTTCTTCAAAAAAAATGAGCTATTATTGGAACTTAATTTTCCGGCAATATTCGACTAATCACTTGCGGGGAATTACTAGCCATTATTGATTTCATAGCTTTGCACTTGAAGTAACTTACCAGAGCCTATTAGTAATCAATCCTAAATAGTGGGGGCTAATGTGTAATGGGTTTTAAAAACATACTATATGCCCACCACTGCAATTGCAATTTGAACCATTTCTATATTGGACCTTTGGGTGTTGTAGTGAAATACAGCATTTTCTCCCGGATTTTTGGTTGTTTCTACCCCTCCTTTGGGCAAAAATCGGAAAGGAGCACTATTGTTATAGCTGACTTTCAACTCCAGTTGTGTATCACTTCCTTTAAATTCAATGGGTAATTTATAACCCAAAGCTAATCCATAAGCCATGGTAAAGGCCGAGTGATCGAAACCTTCCTCTAATGTTTCGGATAAAATCGTTTCCCTAATCATATAACGGGTATACAAATTGCTGGCCCCTATCTGTGCATCAATAAAGAGCCTATCCATTTTAACCCATGGAAGGTAATGCTTATAATGGGCTTTTATATGTAGGACATTGCTGTTTCTGCGTAGTCTCAACACCTCTGGATCTCCGTCATATAAGTCGTCTCTTTTTTCCAATAAGGAGCCATAGAGGCCATAGCCAACGCTCAGCCCTGCAGCAACCGGAAATCTAGGGAATTCATAATATACAGAACCAGCAATTTCCGGGAAGCTGTTGGCTTGGAGTTTTTCTTTGAAATCATTAATAGGGAAGCTGTATTTGGTTTCAATACCAAATATTATATCTTGAGACATTCCGCTAAAAGGAATAAAAAAAGTAAAAATAGTGATCGTACAAAATTTGGTGCCATAACATTAAGAACGATAAAGTGGGATCAGGGATTCAATTAAAACGATTTTTATTGGAAGGCCCTTTCATTGCTTAACCTTAAATTAGACACTGTTTGTTCTTTTTTTCTTAAGCTGGTAGAGGTAGGGATTGAAAATGGGAAGGGACTTACAATTGCGATATAAAAAAAACCTGACCAAAATATTGGTCAGGTTTAAATATATGTTGATTTCTTTAAGGATTAACCTATAGAAACTCTTTTGAAACTAGATACGGTCAAACCTTTACTTACGCTGTCAAGGTATTGAGCGATGGTTTTGCTAGTGTCTTTCACGAAAGACTGGCTAAGCAAAGTGTTCTCTTTGTAGAACTTGTTTAATTTACCCATGGCAATTTTCTCAAGCATTGCTTCCGGTTTTCCGTCTTGCCTAGCTTGGTCTTTACCAACTTCGATTTCTCTTTCAACAACAGAAGAATCTACACCATCTTTGTCAAGTGCTACCGGATTCATGGCAGCAATTTGCATGGCAACATCTTTACCTGCATCAGAAACATCAGCACCTTGGGTGTTGGTTAGTCCTACCAATACACCTAACTTACCATTGGAGTGTATATAAGGTTCAACAACTTCTGCAGTTATTTTTTCAAGGTAAGAAACACCAATTTTTTCACCGATTTTACCGGTCATTTCAGTGATTTTCTCACCGATGGTGATGCCTTCATAAGGCAATGCCAAAACAGCTTCAATGCTATCAGCATCTGCTTTTACTGCTTCAGCCAAGATGGCGTTAGCAAAGGCAGAAAACTCATCATTTTTGGCAACAAAGTCTGTTTCACAAGTAAGTGAAAGGATTGTTCCGGTTTTACCATCTTCGCTTACACTAGTAACCACAACGCCTTCTTTGGTTTCACGGTCTGCTCTGGAAGCTGAAACTTTTTGTCCTTTTTTCTAAGGATATCAATAGCTTTTTCAAAATCTCCTTCAGCTTCGGTAAGGGCTTTCTTACAGTCCATCATACCGGCCCCGGTTTTTTGTCTCAGTTTATTTACCTCTTGTGCAGTAATAGCCATTGGTTTATATTTTTTTGTTGAATTAAATTAGGTGTTGACAATAAAACAAAAATTGAACAGCAAGCTGTCGCAAGTGTCCAATTTTTGTAATTAAAATGTCAAAGTGGATTATTCTTTGGTTTCAGCGTCGGCTGCTTTTTTGCTTCTTCCTCTTCAGAAAGTTTAGCTTCGTCTTTGTCTTTCTTACGTTCAGACAATCCTTCTTCAATAGCAGCACCGAATGCTTTCACCAATAGTGAAATGGATTTAAAAGCATCATCATTTGCAGGGATAGGGAAATCAACCTCATTAGGGTTAGAGTTTGTATCTACCAATGCAAACACAGGAATACCAAGCTTCTTAGCTTCCGCCAAGGCAATATGCTCCCGTTTAATATCTACAATAAAGAGGGCTGCAGGAAGACGTGTAAGGTCAGAAATACCTCCCAATACATTTTCCAGCTTTTCTCTTTGACGGCTGATCATCAGCCTTTCTTTCTTCGCTAGGTTTTTGTAAGCGTCGTCTTTAGACATTTTGTCTATGGTCGACATCTTCTTCAAAGATTTACGGATGGTAGCAAAGTTTGTCATCATACCACCAAGCCATCTTTCAGTAATGTAGGGCATCTTAAGCCTTCTGGCTTCTTCTGCTACCAAATCTTTGGCTTGTTTTTTCGTAGCTACAAACATGATTTTTTTGCCTGAGCGTACGATCTGCTTGATTGCGTTGGATGCTTCATCAAGGCAAACGAGCGTTTTGTTTAGATCAATAATATGGATCCCATTCTTCTCCATGAAGATATAGGGTGCCATTTTAGGATCCCACTTTCTTGTTAAGTGTCCGAAGTGAACACCAGCATCCAGTAAGTCTTTATATTCTATATTGGCCATTTAATAAATTGTTGTTTATAATATTAAGAAAAGAATATACCCAATTATCTCTTAGAGAACTGGAATCTTCTTCTTGCTTTTCTTCTTCCTGGTTTCTTACGTTCAACCATTCTGGAATCACGCGTTAAGAATCCTTCTTTTTTCAACGGACTTCTGTGGTCTTCGTTGATTTCACAAAGGGCTCTAGATATCGCCATTCTAATGGCTTCTGCTTGACCACTGATCCCACCACCATCAACATTGATGTTAATGTCATAGGCACCGTCCTCATTGACCAATACCAAAGGTTGCTTCACCACAATCTGGTGCAGCTCAAAAGGGAAATACTTGTCCAAGGCCCTTTTGTTTACCGTGATATTACCGTTCCCGGATTTTACGTAAATCCTGGCTACGGATTCCTTTCTTCTTCCAATTTTGTTAATTACTTCCATTGACGGGTAGCATTAAAGTTTTACTTCTTTAGGTTTTTGTGCGCTGTGCGGATGCTCCGAGCCGGCGTATACATACAGGTTAGTGTATAGTTTTCTACCAAGTCTGTTTTTGGAAGCATTCCTTTTACTGCTTTCTCTACCAGAGTACGTGGCGATTTTTCCAAAAGGATCTTTGGAGTAGCTATACGTTGACCCCCGGGAAATCCCGTGTGACGTACATATACCTTCTCTGTCCACTTCCTTCCGGTAAGTCTTACTTTCTCTGCGTTAATTACAATAACGTTGTCTCCGCAATCAACATGAGGGGTAAAGTTTGGCTTGTGCTTCCCTCTCAACATTTTTGCCACTTCGCTTGAAAATCTGCCGAGTACCTGGGATTGGGCATCCACTACTACCCACTCCTTCTCCACCGTAGCATCATTCGCTGATATGGTCTTATAGCTTAAAGTATTCACTGTGTAAATGTTTAATAATTAGCTTGTTAAATACATTTCACCCTCAAAAAGGGACACAAAGATAGAAGTTAATTCCTTCAATTCCAATAGAAAGCAAAGTTTACTGCCTTATTTTCACAAGAATAGCTATTGCAGTCTACTTAATAAAGCGACTGCATTACCCTCTTATCAGAACTAAATAACTTTGGCCTACCTTGAAATGCTTGATCTGAAAAACAAAAGTAATGCTTTTATAATTGAAATACTCCTATTTTTCAACCTCTAGTTATTATTGGTGAAGTATTTAGATAAATGAGGACAATAGGTTTGCTTGGTGCCTCATGTTTTACCGGCTATTTCCAAAACACTTCTCTTTTGTTTTCTTTCCTGATTTTTTTAAGGGAAAGCTTATTTGGTCACCAATTCTTTTTGGTCTTGATTGGTAACTTTTAAAATTTTAATTTTTCTCAGGCCTCCAGGTAAAACCCAGTCCACAGAAGCCCCTTCACGGAAACCGATTAGTGCAACTGATAAGGGTGAAAACACTGAGATTTTATTCTCTGCCAAATTGGCGTCTTTAGGGATTACCATTTTCATTTTAATCGTTTGTGAAGGTTGTCCCAATTCGACTTCAAAATAGGAGTTAAGCTGAATAATGTTTTTGGCAATCTTGGTGTCCGGTACTTTCTTTGCCAAATTTAATTCATCCATTAATTGACCGACTTCTCTTGTTTTCTGAGAAGGACTTAGATTGTTGATGATGTTCTTAATTGTTCTGTAGTCAGATTCTTTAACTATAGGTTTCATAGCTCTTATGTTGATTTTTTTGAGAAATAGCATTAAACCAAGGATGTATTTACCAGTGGTGAATCAATGCTCTTAGTGTATTAAATTGTAAGATTGTTTTTGTAGCCTAAAATGGCTAGAAGAAAGCCCTCTACCGCGGTCTATATGGTAGAGGGTGATTTGATAAAGGCTTTATTATGAGCAAGTACAATCCAATTCGCCTTCAATACTTGAGGTGAAGTGTTGCTGATAATGGCGATATGGTTGCAGGTAATATTCATGAAATAATTACTTCCAAGATATTAAAAAATATTTATATTGTCTAATTTCCTTTAATTTTAGTTGGTCTTAATTCAGCTTGGTTTCCTATTTTGGTTTGATTACGAAAAGTAAACTTTCAAGGTTACTTTTTACCCATTAATTTATTCGGCTTATAATAATATTGGTGCAGCAAGGTGCTAAACCTAGGGCTGGTCCGCTTTAGATTTGAGCGTTCGAGAACGTTTCCGTTATTATTTTCTTCTTGATGCTTTTTTTGAAGTCTAGATTGGATAAATAGTCTTCTGTTGACCTAATGAGTGGATTCAATTGCCATTTGTGTTTTAGTCTTCATGTTTACGATTTGTGATGAAGGGTAAAAACCCTATCGGTTTTAACCGTAAATTGGAATTAAGATCTTTAGGTTTTCAAAATCCTTTGAAATTGGTTCGGTACCGTTTGATTCTATTTAAATAGCATGAGATGAAAAATACCAGAAGGTTATTTATAAAATTATCAGGTATACTCAGTCTTGGGATATTTAATAAGCTGAATGCGTTAAATACTAACAAGAGTAAGGTTACAAATAGTGAAGGGCTTTTAGACAGGTCTTATGCTTCCGGTTTGGAAGAAAAAGGAAAAAGCGTCATAGGAGGGTATGGGAAATGGGCAGGAGGCTTACTTGAAGGCCAATTACCCCGTCACTCTTTTCGAAATTGCAATTGGACAAATATTGATAAGTGGAGGAGTGAGGCAATAAAAATCACTCAAGAGAAGTTAGCAGCACCTGACTTGGGAGGAGTGCCCAAGGTCAGGGTTGACAATCATTACGTATATGACGGTCTTTCAATTGAAGAGATCAGTTGGAAGCTTCCTACAGGTGGAAGGTCCCAAGGAATTGTTTTGAAGCCTGCGAATTCGAAAGGCAAACTACCAGGCATCATGGCTTTTCACGATCATGGGGGCTGGAAGTATTTTGGGAAAAGGAAAATAACCCAAACAAGTGAGGAAAGACACATCATGATGGTAGATCATCAGAAAATGTATTATGAGGACTTGGCTTGGGCCAATGAAGTGGCCAAGAGGGGATATGTTGTAATGGTACCAGATGCTTTTACTTTTGCCAGCAGGAGGGTGTTGTTAAAAGATGTACCGGAGAATTTGAGGCAAGGCTTAAATGATGATAATCCGGAATTGCCGGAAAATGCCAAGGCTTATAATAAATGGGCTGCTTACAATGAAGACACCATGGCCAAATCCCTTTTCAGTGCCGGAACCAGCTGGCCGGGAGTGTTTCTTGCCGAAGATCGGAAAGCGCTTGACATATTGTGCAATCGTGAAGATGTGGATCCGGATAAAATAGGTTGCGGTGGGCTTTCAGGAGGAGGCATGCGAACGGTATTCATGGGAGGCCTTGATCCAAGAATAAAATGTGCGGTCTGCGTGGGATTTATGACAACTTGGAAGGATTTGGTTTTGCACAAGTCGTTCACTCACACCTGGATGACATTTGCACCCGGCCTTCCTCAGGAATTAGACTTTCCTGAAATTCTAGGTCTTCGTGTTCCTCTACCTACCATGGTGCTCAATTCCATTGAAGATGGATTGTATACTTTGGAGGAAATGCACAAAGCAGATGAAATATTGTCTGAAGTATATAAAAAAGCCGAGGCCATCGAAGAGTACAGATGCGCTTTTTATCCCGGAGGTCATCAATTCAACAAAAAAATGCAAGGAGATGCATTTGATTGGTTTGACAAATGGCTAAAGTAAAAATGCTTTTATTATCTTAAGGTTTTAAAATATTTAATTGACAATCCACCCTACTTTAATTAATTTATGAAAGACAACGCTATCTTTAAGAAGATTATTTTTGCCATCAGCTTGATAGGCCCGGGCTTATTTCTGATAGGATATAATATTGGAACAGGAAGCATAACTACCATGGCTAAGGTTGGCGCTGAATATGGAATGATGCTAACTTGGGCATTGCTGTTGTCCTGTATATTTACCTATGTGCTGATGGTGGCCTATGGCAAAACCACGCTGGTCACCGGAAATACTGCTTTGTTTAATATTAAAAATAAGTTGAAATACGGGAGTGTATTGGCGGTTTACATTATTATCGCTTTGGTCATTGGTGAGATAATGGCGCTGATGGGGATTTTTGGTATTATTGCCGATTTAATCCAAGAAGGTTCCCGACTTATATTGGGTGGTGAAGGTTTCAGTACATTTTGGATTACCTTGGTGTTGGTGTTGGCTTTGTATTCTCTTTTTTGGTTTGGTAATTACCTGATTTTTGAAAAAGTGTTGGTTTTTTTCGTGGCTTTAATGGTGCTTTCCTTTATTGTTGTTTTTATTTTATTAAAGCCGGATTTCACCACCATCGTTTCGGGTATGGCGCCTTCTATTCCTGATGAACCGGGAGTATTACGGCTTATAGCAGCCATTGCCGGTACCACTTGCTCTGCTGCAGTTTTTATTATCAGAAGCACCGTGGTGGCAGAAAAAGGCTGGACCATAAAGGACCTAAAGCATGAAAAAAAGGACTCAATGGTCTCTGCTACCATGATGTTTATCCTTAGTGTGATCATCATGGCTGTTGCTGCAGGAACCCTGCATGTAATGGGGCTAAAGCTGGAAAACACGGTAGAAATGATCAAATTATTTGAACCCATAGGTGGTGAATTTGCTGCGTTTATATTAATTCTTGGAATTGTAGGGGCAGGTATCTCCACAGTCTTTCCCATAATTTTAATAGCACCCTGGTTAATCAGTGATTTTACCGGAAAGCCTAGGGATATCAAGTCTCCAATGTATAGATTATTGGCTTTTATAGGCATTCTGTTTGGTTTTGGCATGCAGTTTATGGAGGCTAGGCCACCATTAATCATGGTCTTTTCTCAAGCCTTTCAGGCCTTTATTCTACCTGCAGTAGCCATTCCTGTTTTTCTTCTTATCAATAACAAAGACCTGATGAAAACCAATGTTGCAGGATTAAAAGAAAATATAGGACTGGTAGCGGTAATTCTCTTTAGCTTGCTGACTGCTTATTTTGCTGTCGCAGAATTTATATAAATGAAGCCTAACAGATTGTTCGGCATACCTTAGCTATCGTTTGAAATTGAATTGTTTCCTAGTTACCCCTAATTTAATTCATTAGAAGGGTAAGGTGTTGGTCACAAGATGTATACTAAATAAGAAATGAAGATGAAAAATAACAGAAGAGGTTTTTGAAAAAGGCGAGTTTACTAGGTCTTGGAGCTTCCGGAATGACATATGTTCAAGGTTGTGGGCCTAAGAAACAAGAAGTTATCGAAACACCCTTAGCTAAGGAATGGGCTTCTGACCCGGAGTGGTTAAAAGTAAAATATGGTGCATGGAGTGGTCCTGGAGTACCAGTAGGTCCCGGTCCTATGGATGATGTGTTGGTTAAAGATTATGCGCCAAAATCTACTATTATCGCTGAAGAAACCTTCATTCCCAAAGCGAAGTTTTCTGTAATCGATGCACACGTTCACCACTATAGCGAAATTGAAGCAGGAGGAAATCCTAAACAGGTGTTGAAAGACTGGGTGAAAACAATGGATGAAGTGGGGATAGAAAAATCCGTGGTGCTTACTGTAGCTACAGGAAAGGAATTTGACAAGATGGTTGATTTTTATCTCAGTGATTATGCAGACAGGTTTCAACTTTTTTGCGGAATTGAGATGGAAGGAATTGACAAGCCGGATTATCCGGAGAGAGCGGTAAAGGAACTGGAACGTTGTTATCAATTAGGGGCCAGAGGTGTTGGAGAGGTAACCGACAAAGGGTTTGGGATTACCCGCAATCAGTCCTTATCCCCTGAAGAAAGAATGCATATTGATGATGATAGATTGGATCCTTTCTGGGCAAAATGCGGAGAATTGAATATACCTGTGAACGTACACCAAGCAGATCATCCCTCAGCATGGACCCCTCCGGATGTATACCAAGAAAGAACCCCTATTTTCCAGCAGTTTAATAAATACAATACAGATGGATTAACTTATAATCAGCTGGTGACTTATTTGCCAAAGTTATTGGTCAAGCATCCGGAAACTACTTTTATTGCTTGCCATATGGCCAACCTGGGCAATGATTTAAAGCGACTCTCTCAAATGTTAGATGATTTTGATAACCTTTACTTGGATATTTCTGCTAGGGATTATGAAATTGGAAGGCAACCAAGGTCTGCAGCTAAGTTTATTACCAAATACAGCAATAGGGTGTTATTTGGAACAGATATGGGGTTGGACAAACAAATGTACCAAGCTTGGTGGCGCTTATTGGAAAGTGCGGATGAGCACATGCCGGGGAGAGTGTGGTGGAGATATTATGGTCTTGACCTTCCTGAAGACGTATTGGAAAAAATTTATCGAACCAATGCGGAGAAAGTGCTTAACTGGACCTGAACGGGATAGGGATTTTTTTCCTTGATGCTTTTTCTAAGATAGGAAGGTTTAAAGAATGTTATTTTGGTGGTGTTTTGCTTTAATTGCAATAACGCCACCAAAAAATAATTTGTTGTTAACCCCTGTTAAGTAATAGAAAACCTATTTATCAATTCGACTTAAAACCCAAATTTTTATTATTCTTGGTGTCAAACAAAGTATACAGATAAGGTTAAAAACACCATACTTGTTATCAATAATATTAACAATAACGGGCTGATAAATTTTATCCATTTGTCAAACCCAATATGTACCATAGCTAAGGCAGGTAAAATAAGACTTGTAGGATTGATAAGGTTAAATAGTCCCATCCCTAACAGGTAAGCGTCAACTATTGTTTCCCTTCCTATGCTCACAGAATCTGCCAAAGGAGCCATAATGGGCATCGTAAGTACAGCCATTCCAGAAGATGAAGGCATGAAAAAGGACAGTCCTCCATATACTAATAACATAAAGTTAGTAAATATACCTTTATTCATGCCCGCTGTGACATTGCTCGCATGAAACAGAATGGTATCGCTAATAAGTCCATCTTCCATTAATATGGTGATCCCCCGAGCTATGCCAACAAGGAATGCAACCCCAAGCAAAGTGGAAGCACCACTGGTGAAGGCTTCTACAAAAACCGTCTCCTTTACCCTTGCAATAAAACCTATAACGATGGCCCCAACAAGAAATGTACTGGTCATCTCTACAAACCACCAATCCAGAAAGGATACCCCAATAATCATCAATAAAAAACACAAAGAAAATACAATGAGTATGAGTCCTAATTTTGGGTTGAGTTTGGCAGTAGAATTTACTGAATTTCGTTCAAATTGTGAATTTATCATCTCTTGTTGATCAGAAATAATAGATTTCGAGGGATCGTCTTTTACCCGCTTTGCATAGCGGAGAATATAAAGAATGGTGATGAGCAGGCATATTACTAACATGATCAGGCGATTATCAAGTCCTGTTGTCCAGTTAATCCCGGCAGTATCGGAGGCTATTATGGTAGAAAAGGGATTTGTGGTAGAACACATGGTGCCAATACCTGAGCCAAGGAAAATACAAGCAAGCCCAACCATTGCGTCGTATTTTGCTGCAAGAAAAACCGGTATAAGTATGGGGTAAAAGGCCATGGTTTCTTCTCCTAAACCAAAGGTAGTTCCACCGGCAGCAATTAAACTTGTTACCAAAATAATAAGCATGTACTCGCGACCCTTGAGACTCACAGACAAATAGGCTATCCCAGCATCAAATGCGCCAGAAAGGTTCATTATGCCTATTAAACCTCCAATGATTAAAATTAAGAAAATAATATCCGAAGAGGCTATGATACCCTTTATTGGTGATTTTGCCAAGGCGCCTATCCCCTGAGGACGCGCTTCTAGCTCTTTATAAGTATTTGGAATTGCGATTGGCTTATAAATATCTCCGGAAAGAAACTTTTCAATGGGGATTTTTATTTGAAGTTCTTCCAAGGTCTTTTGGGTTGCAGGAAGTTCAATGCTTTGAGCCAAATTGCTCTTAACGAATGTATGGGTTTGACTTTGGTAAATTAGGGTGTCGTATTTACCTGCAGGGATCAGCCATGTTAAGACAGCAACCATTGCTGCAATAAAGATTAAAATTGTATGGGCAGTTGGAAGTTTTAGTTTGTTCATTTTTGCTGCTGATTTTTATTCAGTTTGGCTTGTTCAATGATCAGCTGCTTTATTTCTCTTGTAGGAATCTTTTGGTCAAACTTAATCTGGATGGTTTTCTTACCGGTTTTATAACCTTTTTCTTCAAGTGATTTCCTGACATCATCGGGGATTGAATCCACACCCACACTTAGGTGCTTTTTGGCCAAAGAAAAGCCAACAAGAATTCCGTGGTATTTGTAAATTGGCACATTCCAACTGATCCCACCTATAGCTTCGGGAGCGGTGGTTTCTATTAGTTTTTTAAGCTGAACCATAAGTCCTTGAGCCTCAAGTGGAGCAATTTGGATAAACTCATCCACTGTTTTAGGTTTTGCATCTTCCATTTTTCTTGTCGTTCCTTTTACAGAGCTAAAATACCAAGATAAATCCTTAAGTACCAATTAAAACTTTGGATCAGCATATCCAATTACCTTTATTTGAAAGTGCATCAAACAGGCATTTCGACTCCTTTCGCAATTCCGGCTTTAGCCTTCCGGATCGGATCCTACTTTGAACTTTATGCAAATCATAATATTCAAATTTTCGCATTGAATTTTGATAAATACAACAGAACTAACAGTGTCATTTATAAATACATATGACCACCAAACCCTGTGTTAAATTCGCTAAGGATAGCGATTTATCACAAAAAGAGTTTAAAACGGAAAAGCTTTTTCCTAGTGCAATATTCACAAAATCAAGTAAGGCCCAATGCTTTTCTCCTTCAGGATATACCATGTAACTGTGCACTTGATTCACTTTTAGAAATCCATTCACTTGGTCTCATCTTTATTTGCTTAGGTGGCTACTACCAAACTATAATTTCTGCTTTTGATTTAACCTCAATCATTCTTGTAAATTCAATTTTGTTGGAATGGTCTTTAGTTTGAGCAATAATTGAATTTAATGGCTTGTCTCGTACTTTTTTGAATTAATGATCAATTCTAAACCTGTGTTTTTTTTTAATAATTCACTTAAAGCTCCATGATTAATTTTATCCATACCTACAATTAAAAGCTTAAGTGATTTTAATTGACTCAAGAGCAATAGATCTTTGCAATTGGCTTTTATAAAACCTAAATGTAATTCTTCCATATTTTTCAGCTTTGTAAGGAAAGGAATACAATCTGCAATTAAAGCGGTGTCTTTTAATTTCAGGTGTTTCAATTGAGTCAAATTACTCAACATATTGCCACCTTCATTGGTAATATCCATATGGGTTAGGTTAATTTCAAAAACTTTTCCCAGATAGGGGACTAAAAAAGAAATGATTTCATCCGTTAATGGGATAGACCATAAATTAAGATTAAGTTGCTCCCCACTCTGTTTCTCAAAATCTTCAGGTTTGCATTGAAATTGTTGTTTCCAGAATCGTTTTTCTTTTTTTCATAATGTTTCAAATACGCCAACCTAGTATTTAGTAAGGAAAAATAGGGATTAAATGAAACAAAATGCAAAGAATACAGCTAAAGTAGACGATGTTTTCAAACCTTATGAAGGTTCTAAAAGAAATACCTTTGACCGGAATGAGTTAAATTCCAATTTGATTCGCATGTCCTTAGCAGATTAAATTCAACTACTTAATTTATGATTCCCCGATTAATGGTAATCATGAAATCCCTCACACCCAATGGGTGAGCCGGGAGGCATTTCCTGTACCTGTGGGATTGTCCAGTTTTCAGGGTTTGCGGATGCATTGGTTATCATCTCCATTAAAGCAACCGCATGTGCTTTTTCTTCAAAGCTATCCCCATTTTTAGTTAAATGTTTACCTTTTATTTCTTCTTGTAAATAATATTTAGATATAGCCCTCACGAGTATATCAGGGTTATGAATGCCGGCTTGAATTAAATGTAATACAAAACTTGCTTGTACAAGTTGATTGATTTGTCTTTCAGTATTAGTTTTCACTTTTGTATTAAAGATTTTTTGACTGATTTGATCGTAATAAGCTTTCAGATTGTACTCTTTTTGCTGGTTGATTCTTGCCAATCGTTCTTCTTGGAACATAAACCTAAATAAATTGTTTGTGGCTGAAGCAGCCGCAGCCAGAGGGTCTAACAAAAAGCCGGTATTTCCAGCAAAGGACTCTCTGTCTTTATTATAACCATATGCCGGAGGAGGAATTAGCGCTTTAATATGTTGGGGAATTTGTAAATAATTGGGCTCAATAGTTTTTAATAAGGCATCAACGGCCAGTTCTTGGGTTTTCCCCTCAATCGGATGAATATTTGGTGGTTCATTGTACCCTTTTACTGCATAGCTATAGGCTACGCCACCAATTAGCTTGGATACTGCCTCTACTTGATATCGATTCATATAGTAAAGAGGTACCAAAATGTTTTCCAGCTCAGAGTAAGGCCTTCCTTCCGGAATGGTTTTGCTCCGAAATTTTTCAAGGAATAAGCTCTCACCTCATTTATCCGCTCCAATTCATCAACGGCATTACTTCCATTATCCCAAAGGTGTGCAGAAGGGTGCAAACCACCTCGCGCACGAGCATCTTTGTCGGATATAAATCCGGTATTGGATCGAAGGGTTTCTTTTACAATTTGCGCTAAAGCAGCTTCTTCATCGGTTTGGGGGCCAAAATCCTGATAACCATAAAGGACTGCTCGTTTATCCCACTCGCCAATTTTATCATCATAGGCCTTGCTGATATCTGCCTTCCCATTCAAAATATTAATCAAGGGGTGTGGGTAATCCATGACTGATGCCCTATGGTCTGCAGAGGCAGCAAAGTTGTGGGCTAAACCAATGGTATGACCAATTTCGTGAGCAGAAAGCTGTCGTAATCTTGCCAAGGCAAGTTCCATTAATTCATCATGATTATAGTTTGAATTGGCAAATGGAGACAAAATACCTTGAGCGATCATAAAATCCTGTCGAACGCGAAGAGAGCCTAAGCTTACATGGCCTTTTATTATTTCTCCGGTTCTTGGGTCTGTTATAGTACTGCCATAGCTCCAACCACGGGTGCTTCTGTGTACCCATTGAATTACATTGTAGCGGATATCTAAAGGGTGGGCACTTTCCGGTAATACTTTAACTTGAAACGCATTGATATAGCCGGCTGCTTCGAAGGCTTGATTCCACCATTTTGCTCCCTCAAGCAAGGCAGACTTTACGGGTTCCGGACAACCTGGATCTAAATAATAAACAATTGGCTCTACTGCCTCGCTCATTCTTGCAGTTGGGTCTTTTTCTCCAATCTGTGCCTAGTAATTAATCTTTTGTTGATGTCTTCATAAATAGGTGTGGAATAATCTGAATAGGCAATGCCAAAATATCCTGCAGATGGATGGAATACCCTTGGTTTGTAGTTATTATCAGGTAAACGTATAAATGAATGATGCATGTTCACAGTTACAAAGCCTGCATCCGGAGTTACACTACGGATTTCTGCACCTTTAGCCTCCCCTTTAAAAGTAATCATTGCTTCAAATTCAGTATTATCGGGAAAGCTGATAGTATTCGGTAAATATATTGCAGACTTCGATTGATCCACTGTATAGTGGCCTTGATTTTTCCTGCTTAAAGTGTTGGCAATACCATGGGCATCACGAAGCAAAAAATTTGTTATATCAATGCGGTAGTGCCCATTGTCGGCATTAAGAATAGGAAATCCCCCAATGACTGATTTTGCAAATGCTTCTTCTATAGAATTTGCCTCTGCTTGGTTATTACTTGTTCCTCGGAAATTATAATTGGGTTGAATAAGCAAAATTTTATCACCGACCTTTTCAAATTTCACTATTCGTCTTCCACCCAATTGGCCACGGTCTAATCCTAAATCATTTGAGCCAATTCCCGTTGCTAAGGCATTGACATATAAAAATTCTTCCCCAAGTTGATCAATGATAAGAATGATTCTGTCATCTTTTTCCTGCCATTTAAAATCAAAAAACCTTTGTTTTGTTGCGTCGAGAAGCCAAATATAGGGATGAATAAGAAAATTAAGGATTTGAGAAAAGACATAGTACCTTGTTTTTCTTAAAGATAAAAATAGAAAACGGAATTATGACCTTAGTTAGATAAAAATTTAGACCGTGTAGGTATAAACCTAAAATGGGAAATTTTTATTAAATCTGTCTCTTGATTAAAGAGATATTTATTTCTTTTAGCCAAGCCATCGGCTAAAACTGTTGATGCATGCCACCTCATCTTTATCGATGTCAGTTTAACGTAAGGTGAATTGAATCTAGGAATGTAACAGTTGGCCAACCAAATATTCAATTGAGGCTTGAGTGCCTTGATTACACAAGCCAAACAGCTTGTATGAACGGATTTTTTATCAGTTCATCAAGCTATTTGGCTGCTAAGAGAAAAAACAGTAGTTTTCTATTTTAACTAGATTGTTGTCTTAGCCATTCTAGAATTACTTTGTTTGTTTCTTCCGGTTTTTCTTGTTGAATACAATGACCACAATCAATACTGACGACATCTGCATTGGGTACAAAATCTGTCAGGTTCTCCAATTTTGGGATCATGTCTTTTTCTCCGTAAATCATCAATGTTGGGTGTGGTATGATTGGATTCACCTCTGATATTAAATGCCAATTTCGGTCAAGGTTTCGGTACCAATTGATACTCCCTGTAAAACCTGATGTTTTAAAGGCGGAAATATAAACAGCCAATTCACTTTCACTCATTAGGGGATCACCAAGCGGGTTTTCGGCATTGGCAAGGTTTATCATAAGCATTCCGGGTTCTAGGGGTGATATTGGTACATTCTTTCGGAATAAATTGCGTAAGAAATTGGAATTTTTTTACCTAATATTTCATCTGCTACTCCCTGTTGCCGGTTAAAATGGACGAAATAATTGTCTCCTCCGAATATTTCTTCCATCCACTCTATCCAGGGTTTTTCTCCCCGTACTTGATAGGGTAGAGCCAAGTTTATAATTTTTTTTACTCGCTCCGGATGCAACAATCCAAGATTCCAGATAACATTTGCTCCCCAATCATGACCTATAAATAGCGCATCCTTGTACCCATAATGATCAAGTAATCCCACCAAATCACCTGTTAAATGTTCAATGTCATATTTGGTTACTTCTTCAGGGCAAGAAGAGTTTCCATAACCTCGCTGATTAGGAATAAGAATATGATAGCCTGCTTTGACAAGTTCCGGAATCTGGAAACGCCAAGAGTAGGCAGTCTCAGGAAAGCCATGGCAGAGTACAACTGGTTTTCCTTGATTCTCTTTACCAGCCTCAAATACTTCCAGTTTAATGTCATTAACTGAAATCACACTAGGACTTGGGAATTCGATTGACTTTTTTTCATTACTTTTGATTTTTTTATGTTTAAAAAAATAGAATTCAAAAGTAAATCCGGTCGGTGACAGCCTTATGTCAAGGGTCAATTGTGATTATTGATATTTGTCAAAATATTCTTGTAATGTCATTTTATGAGGTTCAAATTTCTCTTCAAGAATCTCCATTTTTTGAATTCTATCAGGACGGAAAAATCGAAATTCATTACGTAAACGGCACCATGCCACCAAATACCAATTTTCGGAATTTAATATGGCAAATGGCTCTATTATTCTTTTTGTTACTAGATTCTCTTTGTTGGTATATTCAATACTCACAAGGTTAAAATTGGTCAGTGCGTATTGTAAATCTGATAAATTATCACTATTCCTTTCTTGACTTAGCACTAGCCGGTATTGGGTTCTATCAGTAAGTAAATTTGTTTTGTCCTTGACCGTGTATTTTAGGA
This sequence comes from Cyclobacterium sp. SOCE241, assembly GCF_056867545.1. Taxonomy (NCBI): domain Bacteria; kingdom Pseudomonadati; phylum Bacteroidota; class Cytophagia; order Cytophagales; family Cyclobacteriaceae; genus Cyclobacterium; species Cyclobacterium sp. SOCE241. Next base: position 5,543,249 of record NZ_CP149779.1, read on the forward strand.
TTGATTTAATTTTATCAATGGCTTCCCCGTAATCTTTTACAAATGATGCGTCCTTACTTTTTAGTACGAGCTGTTCAGCAAGTACCAGGGCATTTGCCTGTTTTTCGGTAAACATTACAGGTGGAATTTTGTACCCCTCCATTAATGAATACCCTTTTCCTTCTTCTGTAAACAGTGGAACACCGGATTGTTCTAGCGCTTTGATATCTCGGTAGATCGTCCTTTTACTTACAGCGAATTTACTTGCTAATTCTGAGGCTGTCACAATTCGTTTTGTCTGCAATTGAACCAAGATTGCGGTTAATCTTGATAGTCTGTTAGTTTCGGAAAAATCCATTATAAAGAGCCAATATTAATTTTACTAATTGGAGTTTAAAATTTAGGTTCTGGAATCCTTCTATCCAATGAATTGATATTTTTACTAAATGGAATTGCTGATTAAAGGTCCTTTGCTTAATTTTTTACGGGTATCAAAGATAAGGATTTAAGTCAGTAATAAGGATCTATTGCCTATGTCGGATTTAAGCTAATGCTTTCGTGATCGTTTTTAAAAAGTGGTAATGATCTGTAAACCAGGTCAAAACCCTTCTCCTAAAGCAGTAAATGAACCAATCAGAGGTGCCCAGGGCCTAATACATCTAAGTATTTGGAATGGCCGGAAGTAATTCAAAATACTAGTTACAGATAGTAATGCTGTTCGCCTTTTCGGCAACCAATATTTTATCCTTGAAACTTTTCAATTTTTTCCCTTAATTAAATTTCCCACTTTACTCCTGTTTCCTTTTCTGAAAGCTCCCACAGCCTTTTAGCCACAGTCTTGTCTTTGGCATGGGGCTTTAGTTCGTGGGGCCCTACAGGTCCTACCCAATTGCTTCTACCCGTAGGCCCATAAAAGGCGGTTTGGTCTAAATCAGGCTCTGTGGCGCACATTAATTCAGGATAGGCTCCATTTTCAGCAGGTTGTGTCAAAGGCGATAACTTCATAAGACCAAAAATAATTTTCATCATAAAGCTTCCACTCGTTGCGATTAATGATGTTCTGGAAGAGCCGGGATGGCAAGCATAAGCTTTTACATCCGTTTTACCGGCTTTTGCCAACCTGTCTTGTAGTTCGTAAATGGTCATGATTTGAGCCAATTTACTCTGGCTATAGGCATCATTGGCTGTATAATCCTTGTCCCAGTTCAAATCATCAAACTTGATGGTTTTGATACCCATGTCATAGCCCAGACTACCTACGGTAACAATACGCCCTTTTGATTTTTCAATCATAGGGAAAAGCAAAGCTTGCAAGGTGAAATGGCCGAAGTAATTCACACCCATCTGACTTTCCCAGCCGTCTTTGGTGATTTGTTGTTTGGGTACTTGGGCAATGGCACCATTGCAAATTAAAGCGTCAATGCGATCAACTTTTTGCATAACCTCGGTAGCAGCTTTTTTTACTGATGCCTGTTCTCCCAAGTCCATGGTAATGTTGTTAACATCAATACCATCTCCAAGGTTTTCTTTCAATGTAGCGATGGTAATTTGCGCTTTTTGTGGGTTCCTGTTAAGCATCACTACCTTCGCCCCTTTCGAAAGTAGAATGCGTGCTGCTTCATAGCCCGTACCGCTTGTAGTACCTGTAATTACAAAGGTCTTGCCTGTTAAATCTTTTATCCTTTCGGGTAACCACCCTTTTTTACCAAATTGATTTGTCGTGTTCATGGCTGTTTTATTTTGTTGATACAAAGATGAGTAAAGCAAGGCCTATAAGACGGATACGCTATTTCGAAAGGTGTATACTTTTTGGTTTTTTCTTTAAAAATTTATAATATCTTGTAGAAAAAGGGAAAGTTAAGGCTGTGATAGATCGTATTTATCCATTGGAAAAGATGTCAGAAGCTCACGATTATGTTGAGAATGGTCACAAAAAAGGCAAAGTAATAATTACTGTTTAATTATTCAGGAGGGAGGAGGAGATACGTTTTCTAATACGGCTTAAAGATTCGGGTTTGACCCCTATATAGCTGGCAAGATGATATTGAGGAATACGCTGCACTAGCCCGGGTTTTGATTTTAATAGCTTACGATAACGCTGCTCGGGAGAATCTGTATAATACGATGTCAATGCTTCTTTTTGTTCAGCAAAAGCTGCTTCCATTATGGTCCGAGAAATTGTTTCGAACCGTGAGAATTTTTTGAAAAGTTCCTGAGCTTGTTGTTCATTGCCCACTACAACTGTAGTATCTTCAATACAAACCCAATTGTGAGTCGCCTGATTATTTTTAGATAAACTGTTGAGTGAAATAGCCCATTGATCCTCGAAAAAGAAATTCGTAGTTTTCTCATCTCCCTCAGATAAGATAAATTCTCTAATGCAACCTTTAAGTACAAAATAGGTGTTTTCAGAAATTTGTCCTTCTTTTAATAAATATCCTCCTTTTGCGAAAGCTTTCGTTTACATGCTTTTAGCTATTGTGTCGGATTCTTCCTTTGAAAGAGCGCAAATTTTGGAGAAGTATTTGACAAACTTTTCGTGCATTATTGTCTGTGTGGGTTAACCTGTAAGGTGATGTAAATTTCTCGGGAAGAAATGCCGTATTCTCCCGAAGGTGCCATGGGAAGTGAATATATTTCAAAAAAATGACCGTTGCAAGAAAGTTGTTTGCCCACAAGCAACTGAAATGGAACCCACCAAGCAAAGGCTTTACCTGAGAACGAAACCCTTAACTAAGATCAATGATTCAAGCAAGATCAGGATTTTTGCTACCTATCAGATTAAGTGCGAAGTGCTGGCTTTATGGGTAGAGAATAGTGGTGAATAAAAGCTAGTTAGACAACCCTGCCAGGATTTTCTGATAGGGTTGTCTACCAAAGCCAGTCGGAATAATCATGTTTAAAATCTTGTTTTGTATAGCATTGGTGCATTAGAAGCAAAAGGATCCTATAATAAGTAAGCCTTTAAATATTTTGCCTAGATTATTCAATTCCATTTCTTTTAAAATGGGGCAAAAGTATCTTTGGGCGCATTTGGTACAGTCCATCGCTGACGAGCAGTGATGTTTTCTGTAGCCTCAACATTAAGACTTGAGTGAGAAAGGTTTCCATAGCTACTTACTCCACCTCTTGGTATTTGCATGCGGTCTCCATATAGCCATACCACTAAGTTGTTGCGTTGTCCACTAGTAATTGGGTGGGTGGCGTGTGGCACACTGCCACTGTGAATGATCGCTTTGCCCGGTTCAAAAACAGTTTGTACTGCTTTGCCTGTGGTCTTGTCGTGGAAATCAACTTGTGAACCCGTGAATGTTTCATCCGGTAAGTTAATATTGATATTCAAAGTAGCCGCTGAGGCATCCGTATGGGCATGTAAATCCTTGTCTTTATCAGGGTTGTATTGAATGGAAAAACCAAATGTTTGATTATCGTAGCCATAAGTGCCCAATAATAATCGGGATATGGGACGCATATACCGATCCATTAATGCATTGTAAAATGCCTGGAAATTTGGAGCTGCAAGATGTCCTTCTGAACGTGGGTCCAGCATAATTCCGTAACGGTTCAATTGAATACCATAGGGTGCACGTTTGGGAATTTGAGAATTGGCTATAGCTTCCAAGTATTTACGAAAATCAGCTAACCGATCGATATCGAAAAACTGAGCAACATATACCCCCGGAATAATTTCTTCCCACAAATTTGCTACAGCTTGTTCTTTTTCCGGGTTTTCCCAAGCTTCATTAACAGCTTTTCGCAGACGAGGGTCAAGTAGCGATTCATCAGGGATTAGCAAACTATCTTTGTTTTCAAATTCCCATGCTACCCAAGCATCTTCAAGCAATTCTCGGTTATTTTTCCAAAAAGAGAGACAGGTGCTTCACGTTGAAGTGCTGCTTGACGAGAAGGAAGGGACAGTGCGCGGGCTTGGGCAAGTGCTTTATTATTTGTCATTTTTTTAATATTTTAATTGTTTCAGCAATCAATTGATCAATTTTTTTCTCATTGTAGGCGTCATTGTGTGCTGGAGAAAAAGATCCGCGGTCATTATCAAAGTATTTCCCACTGCTCTCAGCATATTGGGCAGAAATAGCTAGGTCATATAAAATATTGGCTCCTTTATCCGCTGAGGACCAATGCTGACCATAAGCTTCACGAGCCATTTTAGTATTCAATAATGATCCGGGATTAACAGCTATGGTTATTATTTCAGGATTCGCTTTGGCTAAAGCAAAACTCCACATGGTTAAGGCTAATTTGCTTTGGGCATAGGCTGCATTACTTGAGATTTGGATGCTTCCTACTAAGGCATCTATTAAAACTGTGGATTGTGCAGCCGAGCTTAAATTGATGATTCTCGGCGAAATTCCTTTTTTAAGTAGAGGCAATAATCCGTTGGTCAATAGGTATGGAGCTAAATAATTGACCGCAAATCGTATATCTAATTTGTCTTGATTTTGCTCAAATTGACTTATTAAAACACCCGCATTATTGATCAATACATCAATGGAAGTAAAATCATTAAATATACCAACAACCATTTGCTCAATACTGTTAAAGTCAGCTAAATCAGATACATAACCGCGGATTCTAGCATTGCCTGTTTGCTCTTTAATAGCTGATATGGTGTTTGCTAATTTTTCGGGATTTCTTCCATGGAGTAATATTTGGTGACCTTGTTTAGCCAATTTAAATGCTGTCAACTTACCAATTCCATCTGTACTCCCCGTGATTAATATTGTTTTCATTTTTAATCAATTTTAATACTACCGTTTGTCCTGATGTAAAGCAGCACCTCCTGATTCAAATTTGAAAGGGGATGAATGGCTTTGCTTGTAGCACTAAAAGAACTTCCGGCGTCTAATACTTTGGTTACTTGATTTGGAGGAAGGGTGTAATGCAACTCACCTTGAATAACAACAGAATGAAAAACAGTTCCCTCTGTTTTAATGCTTCCATGATACCCTTTAGGAAGTTTTACAAACAGTCCTTTTTCATCATTGGCCTCCCATAGAAAGCTTATTTTAGCTTTACTGTTGGTCTTCATCCAATTGCTTTTTTTGCTGTCTAACCAAACTACATTTGAAACATCTATATTGATAGGTCGCTCTCCATTGTCATAGGCTTCCTCAATGGGTTGAACCAAATAAGGCCCTTTGTCTATCTCTACCAAAGCTATATTTTCTTCACCTTTGGCAGAAGTAATGTGCGATTCTCCTTTGGGTTGGGTCCAGAAACTGCCTGGTTTCATCCACATATTTGCTGCTTTTGGGTCATCATTGTGAATGCTTCCTTTGATTACAACAGCTCGATAGGTTACATTGTGAATATGAGGTGGAGAGGAAAAGCCATCGGCAAATTTTGCGAGAAATCCGGTAGGTACCTCGCCTTTCCTATCTCCCCAAACCGTACCGGCTTGTGGACTTTGATCTCCTCTGGCGGGATTTAGTTTTTCCCATTTAATTTCAGACCTTAACAGTACTTTATTTGTTGGGTTTGAAATTTGTTCTGAAGCTTTGTTTTCAGTTTTGCTAGCGGTTGGCCGTCCTACTTGACATGAAACTAAAGTTAAAGTCGATAAGATTAACGAAAGGTATGCCTTTTGTAAATTCATGATGTGTTTTATTAATTTTCTACAACTACCTTTCCTATAGCTTTACCGCTTTCCAATCTCGAATATGCTTCTCCAACACTATCTAATGAAAACTGCTGTTCATCAAGGAATGGTTTTAAATCTCCTGCTTCCACAATTTTTGAAATCTCACTTAATATTTCTCCGTGCTTTTCTCTTTGAAAATTGTGTAGCATTGGTATTAACATAAAAACAACGTGCAAAGAAAGCCCTTTAAAATGCACCGGATTTAAATCTAACTCAAGCAGCGAAACGGTTGTAGAAACCTGACCATTTAAAGCTGCGGCTTCAAATGAGTTTAATAAATTTTTACCACCCACTGTATCAAAAACAATGTCAAAACCTGATCCTTTGGTATACTTTTTTGTGTAGGCTTCAACACCTTCTTTCATAAAATCAATAAAGGTAGCACCAAAATTATTTACCACTTCGCCTTGGATTTCACCCGTTCCGGTTGCAAATACATTTGCTCCAAAATACTTCGCCATTTGTACAGCCAAGTGACCAACTCCTCCAGCTCCACCGTGCACCAATACATTAAGCCCGCTTTTAATTCCGGCTCTCATTAATCCTTCATAAGCAGTAATTCCAACCAAGGGTAGGGCGGCAGCTTCTCGCATGGTAAGGTTTTTAGGCTTGTGCGCGATTAATTTGCTGTCAGCAGCAATATATTCTGCCAAAGTCCCTTGTAAATCTGCCAATCCACCGGCACATCCATAAACTTCATCTCCAATAGAAAATTCAGTAATTCCTTCACCTAACTTTTCAATTGTCCCGGCGAAGTCCATTCCCAATATGGCCGGATTATCAGGGGAAAAAGGCAAGTCTTTTCCCATATTTCGAATCATTGTATCTACTGTATTAATACTTGATGCGGAAATTTTAACCAATACCTGGTCACTTTTTACTATTGGCTTTTCTACTTCTTTAGGTGCAAACTTTGCGTTTTCACCATATTCATTGAGAACCATTGCTTTCATAACTTGTTGAATTTTAAATACTATAAATAATATAGTTGCAAACTTAAGTATAGTTAGTAGTATTTGCAATAACGGTCAAAAAGGATAGTCTAAGATTCATGGATAAAAAAGGGAGAATATAGCTCAGTTTAAGAGGTAGGACGGATCTATCCTAAGAAAATTCAATGACGGCGGTAATTGGAGGGAAGTAGAAAACTGCGATTTATTGTATGCCTATCATAAAAAATTAAAGTCAAACCATTGTGAAAGAACCAAAGCCTATGATTACTGTAGGAATTTAAATTAATAGGTATTATCTCCGGAGAAAAATAATAGGATAAAAAAATGATCTCCAACCACTAGCTGTCAGCAGTTCACTGCCTTTATTGGGCTAAAAATGCATTACTTAATTGGTTTGCAAGACTTTGAAAAATGTTAGCCTGTAATCTAGAAAACGCAAACCTTCAGCCATTCCCTTTTCTAGGAGCCAAAACCTTGCTTTCTTATTAGTGGGGGCAAGATGGTAAAGGGCTACCGAACCCATAGTTTCAGTAGCCCTAGGATACTATGCTGTTTTTCTCTGCATTGTCTGTTTTAGAGAAAGGAAGCTGTAATATTTTTTACCAACTTGGTTCCATCAGGATCAGCCGCTGTTTTCAATTGGCAAAAATCTTCTGCCCATTGAGAAGATCGTATTCGCAGTGGAGGGTTTTCATTTTGTGCGACATTTAAAATTACTTGTGCTACTTCAAGTCCGGTTTGATAAACTTGCTCAGCACCTTCATTAGCGCGTTGCTGATTGCCGGTCATGTATTTCTCAAAAATGGGAAGATATTCACCTGTGGCGAACTTTCCATCTACAGCAGTTTTACCAATTGCAGAAGCCATAAACTCCGTTGAAATTCCTCCTGGCTCTACGTTCGAGATTTTTATATTGAAAGCAGGTGAGACATAAGTTGCTAAGCCTTCTGCAAATCCTTCAATGGCGAACTTTGCTGCGCAGTATAACTCGTTAAACGGCTGCCCTACCAGTCCTCCTACAGAAGTAATGTTGATGATTTGTCCGGATTTTTGTTGGCGCATATAAGGCAATACGGTTTGTGTGCAAAAAACAGTTCCCAGATAATTTACATCCGTTACCCACCGAATTTCTTCTTCAGTAGCCTGCTCTGTAGTTTTGGCAAAGCCTGCCCCGGCATTATTGATTAGCAGATCAATCTGGCCATCTTTAGCCACCACAGTTTCTACAGCTTTTTTTATAGATTGGGGATCAGTAACATCCAATTCCAAAATTTCAATATCCAGACCCTCGGTGGTAATTCTCTCCTGGAGTGAATCCGCTTTTTTAAGGTTGCGCATGGTGGCATACACTCTATAATTTTGCTTAGCGAAAAGGATAGCACTTTCAAATCCCACACCTGTGGAAGTTCCTGTTATAATTACGTTTCTCTTCATTTCGATTATTTTTATAAAGCTTCATTCGATTTCAGTGAGGATAGAAGCTTGTATCGTTTATTTTGGTACAAATATCAAAATGCAGCAATTAGAAATGCTTGCCATTTGGCAAGAAAAACCCGGGTAAGAAATATATTAATTAGATGTGATGGCTTTTCTTATCCTACTTAAAGAAAAAGGCGTAATTCCCAAATAGGAAGCAATGTGGTTTAAGGCAGCTTTTTGAGCAATCTTGGGGTAGGAGTGTAGGAAATTTAAATAAGCGCTTTGCGCATCAATGTTGATTAGGCTTCGCTGAAAATTAGTTTTGCGAAGCAACACCTCATTAATGATTTTTTGCACAGTAACCTCCCAGTTGGCTATCTCTTTGCAAAAAGGCTCCAAGCCTCCCGGTTAATGATGATTACCTCACAATCAGTTTCAGCCTGTATGCTGCCGGCACTTGGTGAAAATTCAAAAAAACTGGTGATATTCCCCACAAATTCATTTTCAGCCATAAAATGAGCAGTAATTTCCTGACCTTCAGCATCATAAAAAAATAGCGAAAAATTCCTGAGGTAATAAAACCAACTTCATTGCTCCTTTTTCCACTTTGCACAAAATACGATTTGGCTTTATAGCTGACTCGTTTCGTGTTGGCCTCCAATAGTGCTTTTTCGGCTGCTGATAGTGGCTTGTATTGATTTAAAAATTCGGCTAATGTCATGAAGGTGGCTTAATTTAATTGTGTTGAGACCGCCTTGTGTGAAGTCATACATAGGTGGAACTCTAGCTAATCGAAGTTACCAAATTATTATTAAGAGTGAAAGTTTCCTTCAGGTGAGTTGTGATAGCATTTAAGTAGTCAATAAGAAAGGATAGTATCACCTGAGAGGCTTTTCATTGGTTACTCCTTTACAGTGACCTCCTTTCAGATACTCCGGAAAAAGGGTGAGTACCCGAGCCGGAAAAGCTCGGATTACTCGAAGGGTTTTTATCTTTTCTCTTTCAGTAGTTTTTCTATTTGCTCTGCCTTCTCTTTGTAATTCTGCATAGCTTTTTTAATTGTTCTACTTTTTCAATCAACTGATCATCTTGTAAGGTTTCATAGGTGACTGATTCACCCGTTGCTTTTATCTTGGCTTTACTGCCACAAGTTGGGCAAGTGGCTACATTACTCATCTTATTTCTTTTTTAAGTGGTCAATAACTCCTGTTTGAAATACAGTTTTCAATGTTCTTTCAGGCTTATTTTCGTAACCTACTATGATCGAGCTGTGCACAATCATTTTGTCGAAATCAAAAACAATGGTTAAATAGTCTTTTTTGTCGGTTTCGTGCCAGTTTACTAAGTATAAATTTTCACCCATTTTTAAAGAGCGATAAGGAATATCTGCGTTCCCTCTTCCTTTTCCGGGGCCCACAATCCATTCATATTTAGCTTTACCCTTTTCAAACTCCATGTGAATTGCTTTTCCATCTTGGTATTGGAAGTTCAGAGAATACCCATCTAATAAGTGTTCTGCTTCCCCAAATTGGAATTTGTGGTTTTCTGTTTGTCCTTGAGCACAGCTTAAGCCAAGGCCGAAGACTGCCAAATAAACAAATGTGATTAATTTAGTTTTCATTTTGATTGAATTTAAAGTGAAGGTTAAAAATTAAACTTTCCGTTACTGTTCTTTCTTTCAGATTCAGGTAAGATCGTTTCAATGGTGTCCCAGTGTTCTACAATTTTGCCGTTTTCTATCCTGAATAAATCATAGAAGGAGGTAGGCTTTCCTGCAAATGTTCCTTCAGTAACAGAAAGCACAAAGTTCCCTTCTCCCAATAGGATATGGCTTTTTCAAAAACCATAGTAATCCCTTGTTTTGCCATTTCTTCAATTGCTTTACCAAAGCCTGACAGGCCATCTCCTATCATTGAATTGTGTTGTATATAATTGTCTCCATCAAAATACTGGGGCAATTTATCAAACTCACCTCCGATTAAAACGGTGTTCACAAAATCCTTAATCAAGGCTTTATTTTCTTCAGTTTTGTCATAATTTTTAATTTTTATGACCCCATCTGTTTGTGAACGATTACTTGGGTTGGCAGGAGCTAGGTCTGAAAAATTATCCCAATGTTCTACAATTTTTCCATTTTCAAACTTAAAAATATCAAAGCCTATTTTGGGGCCGAAAAAATCATATTCAGTATGTGTAAATGCATATTCTCCATCTTGAAAAGATCGTACCACGTTGGCTTTAAATCCGCCTTTCGGTGCATGATGCAATACCGCTCCAAAACCTTCCAGACCATCTGCTACCGAAAGGTTGTGTTGTTTGTAGTTGGTTGGGTTGATGTAAGCAATGGTTGACTTATCACCGGTTTCTAGGCTTGTAATTAAAGCAGAAGCTTTTTCTTTGTTTGTCAATTCTAATTCTGTTTTCATTTTTTCTAATTTTTTAGAATTGTTCAGTTTGTTTTGGGCGTTGCAAACGATCATTGTAAGAGCGAGTGCAAGGGTTGTTATAATAGTTTTCATTTTCTTTGTTGTTTAGTATGGACACAAAGGTGAAGCAATAACAACTTGTAGAAAAGATGAAAATGGATGTGGAAATGGTTAAAGTTGAACTACTAGTCCCTTTTTAAAGATTTTATAAAGGATTTAGGGGTTAAACCTGTGTTTTTCTTAAAATACTTAGTGAAGTTAGTGGGATCCTCAAAGCCCAGTTTGTATGCGAGTTCAGCAGAATTTGTGGTTGAATTGATAAGGTTTCTTTTTGCTTGTAAAATAATAAAGTCGTCAATTACATTTTTGGCGGTTTTATTGATCAACTCTTTGCAAACGGTGTTGAGATGCTTGTAGCTTACAGCCAGTTCTTTGGCGTAAAAATTGGCGCTTCTGCTGTAGGTTAGGTTCTTCTCGAGAAGCGAAATAAAATTTTGGTAAAGGATTATTTTTGCAGCATCGGAGATGTGAAAAGTTAGGTTTTGTTTTAAGTTTTCTGCTTTTGAAATTAAAATAGTTAAAAGTGAATTGATTATGGTTTTGTGATTAAATGAATGAGGCCTTCCATATTCCTTGAGCAGTAGGTTAAAATAGGTTAGAAAATCAGAATTCTGACCAATCTGGAGAATAGGCGAAAACAGCTCCGGATTAAAAAGTCTAAATACAAAATCATTTGTTAAATTAGAGAAGCTATTAACAAAGTATTCTTCGGTAAATATTATGCAATAACCTTTTAGGTTTTCTGAAAACTCGAAAGCACTGATTTGGTCTTTGGTGAGGTAGATGAGGCTATTTTCTTGTACAGGAAACCAATTAAAATCAATAAAATGTCTTCCTGAACCTTGGGTGAAAAAAATTAGATTATAGAATTTTAGCTGATGGGGCATTTCAGGATCGTGTGTATGGCTATTTTTATTTTTAGCGATTTCACTAATGGGAACAATTTCAAAACCAAAATTGTCAGTTGATCCGGGCTTAAATGTTATATGTGGAATATCTTTTTTCATCTTAATTACAACCAAATGTAGCTGTACCCAACCGAGGCCATTCGTGCTGAAGATACCAAAATATCTCAAAGGGAAAAACCTTGTGTCGATTTCTATGTATAAGATTTAAGGCTTAGAGGGAAGGGATGCTAGTGCGGGTTTGAATTAATAATTGTTTCTTCAAATAAAAATACCCGCAAACAAAGCAGTGATTTTGCTTAGAAAAAAGATAAAAGGAAATTTTGTACCGGCAATTCCCTGCCTTGCTCACCTCTATTTCTACGACCTACATCTCTGTTCCTACCGCTTACATTTAAGTTCCTACCATCTACAATTAGATTCCTACGGCTTACAATTGCATTTATTTGCCTTGCATCTCTATTCCTTCAGCTTTCAATAGAATTTTTCCGGATTATTTATGGCTGAGAAATGGTGTGGGGTGGGTCAAAGGTTTGTTTAACTACAAGGTGGAATCTAAAATAAGGGAAGTTATCCATTTTTTGTGCGTTTTTCAAATACCCGAAGCTAAATAGTTCTATCTAATTTTTAAACATCCATTAAAACGAAGTATTTATCCAAAACAATTAATTGCGCATTGATCTTCTTGAATATTGTAAGTATTTATTTACTATTAGTTGTAAAAATTTTTCTATATGTAGTTTGTATTAATTTTCGATAACGTTATCGCTAATAAATTTAACTATTTTAATTTAATTAATTGTTTTATGGGGTAAATTGAACTTAAAGTTTGTGTAAAATAAGTTGAACTTAATGCTACCGCTCTATGAAAAAAATTACTAAATCTTTAATCTTCCTCCTTTCTTTATTGGTGGGGATGAATTGTGGAAATGTCTTTGCCCAAGGGGTTAAGGTCTTGAATGGTACGGTTTCCGATCCTAATGGACAGTCCATACCCGGCGCCACTATTCTAGTGAAAGGTACTACAAATGGTACGGTCACAGATATGGATGGAAAATACACTCTCAGCGTGGGTGCAAATGCCCAAGTGATTGTTGTCTCATTTGTAGGGATGCTTACAAGTGAAGTAGAAATAGGTAATAGAAGCCAAATTGATGTGACACTGAAAGAGGAAACCGCAGACTTGGATGAGTTTGTGGTCATTGGCTATGGTACCCAAAAGAAAGCCACTCTCACCGGATCGGTTACTAGCGTAGAGAATGATCAAGTGATTAGCAATCCTTCAGTAAATTTAACCAACTCTTTATCAGGGCTTCTGCCGGGATTGGTCGCCATGAATAGAACAGGCGAGCCGGGAGCAGACAGTTCTACAATATTGATCCGGGGGAGCAATACTACCGGGGATAATAGCCCTTTTGTAGTGGTAGATGGCGTTCAAAATCCTCCGGGTTGGCAAAGAATTAACCCCAATGACATTGAGTCAATTTCTGTATTAAAAGATGCTTCTGCTGCTATTTATGGTGCGAGAGCTGCCAACGGGGTAATTCTTATCACAACTAAAAGAGGAAAAGCCGGAAAGCCAACATTAAGTTACACTTTTAATCAAGGGATAAGCCAGCCCACACGACTTCCAGAACTGGCAAGTTCTGCTCTTTTCGCAGGATATGTCAATGAAATGATGGTCAGAGATGGTCAAGACCCTCGGTATACAGAAGCTGAAATTGAATTGTTTCGAAATGGTACTGATCCCAATTACCCCAATACTAATTGGTACAAGGAGGTTTTGAAGGATTATTCCCTACAGAGCATGCACAATTTGAGTTTGAGGGGAGGGTCTGAATCCGTTCGCTATTCTATGTCAGGTTCTTATTCACACCAAAACAGTATATTTAAAAAGGGGGTGCATGACTTTAAAGGTTATACCATTAGATCCAATATCGATGCGGATGTGAATGAATACATTACGGTAAATCTGGACTTAAACTTGGGGTTGGATGATCGTTCGCAACCGGGAACGGAAAACCCTTGGGGTTGGCTAAATGCCATTCCAATGATGCCTGTCTACTATGAAAATGGTTACCCTTCCGCAGGAATTGAGCAGGGGCTAAACCCGGCCGTTATGACTACCTCAGCTTCAGGGGACCACAATACTAAATCCAAAAGAGCCATCACCAAGGTAGGTTTTAATATCAAAGCACCCTGGTTAGAAGGTTTAGGCATGGACGGCTATTTTGTATATAGCAACGAAGATATCTTAGACAAAAGGTGGAGAACCCCTTGGACAGTTTATAATTATGACCAAGAGAATGATACTTATCTACCCCTTAGGGGAGGAAGAATTACGGCTCCCGAATTGACGCAGTCTACGCAAAGTGTAAGCAGTACCTTTCTTAATCTTAGATTGAAATACGAAAAACAATTTGGAGATCATTATATCAACTCCTTCGTTGGAGCTGAACAGACCAAGGGGGGAATGGGTACTATGAAGCTTTTAGAAGAAACTACCTTTCTCCAACCTTATCCGAATTATTTGCGGGAGACCCCGCTACTCAGCAAAATGATGGAGTATCTGCAGAGTCATCTAGACAAAGTATTCTCGGAAGAATTAGTTACAATTTTCAAGAAAAATACATCATCGATTTCAATGCAAGATATGATGGGTCTTATGTATTTCCTGAAGGTAAACGCTTTGGGTTCTTTCCAGGGGTATCCGCTGCTTGGGTAATGTCCGAAGAGTTTTTTAAAGAGGTGTCCGGCGTTAACGATTTAAAACTTAGGGCCTCCGTAGGTAAAATGGGAAATGACAGAATTAGTCCTTTCCAGTTTATGCCGGCGTACAGCTTGGGACTTAACGGTTATCATTTTGGATCGCCTACGGCATCCCAGTTGGGAGTTGTGCCGGGTGTTACCCCAAATCCCAATGTCACATGGGAAGTAGCTACCACCTATAACCTTGGCTTGGACGGGATGTTTTGGAATGGGGGGCTTAGTTTTACTGTGGAGGTTTTCAAGCAAAGAAGGACGAATATTTTGACCAAAAGGAACTTGGAAGTACCTTTTTATACCGGTTTACAATTACCTGATGAAAATATAGGGGTGGTTGAGAATAAAGGGCTTGAAATTGCTTTAAACCACCGCGGAAACCTTCCGCTCCCGGAGGACTATCGTACACGGTAGGAGGTAATATTGCTTTTAATAAAAATACTGTAATTGATATTTCAGAAGCTCAGGATGTACCGGATTACCAAAAAGCTGAAGGTAGGATACTAGGTGCAGGCCTCTATTATCAGGCTTTAGGAATTTTTAGGACGCAAGAGGAAGTGGACTCCAATCCAATTTACCCGGGTACCCTTGTCGGGCACCTTCAATATGAGGATGTAAATGAGGATGGTATCATCAGTTCTCAAGACATGATCAGAATGGATAAATCCAATATCCCACAAATCACTTTTGGTATCAATGGTTCCATAAGTTACGGCCTATTTTCCTTATTTGCCAATTTTGCCGGACAAGGTGGCGCCTGGCAGTATTATCATCAAAATGCAAGAATTGCTATCAATGGATTGGCTGAACTTATTGAGAACAGGTATACAGAAGGAAGCATGGATTCTAAATATCCGATTCTACCCGACCTAGGTACAAGAACGCAGCCTAGTGGTCTCCAAAGTACTTTTTGGCTACAAAATGCTAGTTTTATAAGGTTCAAGACCCTTCAGTTGAGTTATAACTTGCCCAATACAATTCTTGAAAAGTTAAACCTTTCATCGGCAAGAGTTTATTTGAACGGAAACAATTTATTTACCATTTCCGAAATCAAGTGGTTCGATCCTGAAGGGGACAACGAAAGAGGTGCCTTTTACCCTCAAAGTCGAATTTTTAATTTAGGAATTGATCTGTCCTTTTAATGAATTGGTGAAAACATTAATATTTCCTATTATGAAAAATATATTTAAATTCTTACATCTAAATAGAATAGATAGGGTTTTTCCTATTTTATTACTTGTGATTTCCTTTAATTCGGCTTGTGATGACGAAGTTCTGGATGTGATTCCTGCAGACAGGTTCACAGATGAGGCTGTATGGGCAGATGAAGCCCTTATAGAAGCCTTTATAGGAAATGCCTACAGGACAATCCCTAGTGGGTTGCGCTATAGTTTATACGGTCTTTCTGTGGTAACCGACGAAATAAATGCTAGAAGTAATTCATGGGCATGGAGTGTTTGGGAAGGAAACCTCAATCCTGATGACCTAAGAGAAGTGGACTATTGGACCGGGGACAATGATAGAAACATCAATTATTGGCAACCTATCAATCGTACAAATATTTTCTTTGAGAATATTGATAGGGAAAGAGAAGTAGAAATCAATGAACAGACCAAGAACAGGATGATAGGTGAAATGAAAACCATCAGAGCCTATAGTTATTTTAAATTGGCCAGCTTGTTCGGAGGAGTTCCTTTGTTTACTAAAACTTTTACTCTGGAGGATGACTTTAAAGTCAAGCGAAATACATATCAAGAAGTAATGGAATTTGTATTTGCTGAATTGGATGAGGCCATAGAATTATTACCCGAGACGTATGATAATTCCAATATGGGAAGAGTGACTAAAGGGGCAGCCATGGCTATTAAGTCACGAGCAATCTTGTATTACGCAAGTGAACTAAATAATCCGGAAATGAGTACCGAAAAATGGCAACAAGCAGCAGATGCTGCAAAAGCAGTCATTGATTTGGGACAGTATGAGCTATTTGATGATTACAGAACCATGTTTTTGGAAGAAAATATTTACAATTCTGAAATGATATGGCAACGTCCTTATAATCAATTTGTCAGTAGTGAACGGGTTTATGTAGAGCTTAGTCTTTATCCCAATGGTTACAATGGCTTTGGACAAGTTCATCCTTTACAAAACCTAGTAGATGATTTTGAAACGATAAATGGTCTGCAACCTGAAGATGATCCTGAATACAATCCAGATGATCCTTACGTTGAAAGAGACCCTAGGTTTTATGCGACGATTTTATATGATGGAGCTCCTTTTCAAGGTAGAGAGGTAGAAACCTTTTTACCGGGAGGCTTAGATTCAAATGAAGGACCTGTTTCAGCATGGAATGCTACGCAAACCGGGTATTATCAGTTGAAATTTGCCAACGAAAGAATAGTAAACCCCAGTGGAAACAATATGTCTCAAACTCCATGGACCTTTATTAGGTATGCAGAAGTCCTTTTGAATTATGCTGAGGCCAATTATTTTCTAGGCAATGAAGAGATCACCAGAGAATATTTAAATAAAGTGAGAAGTAGACAGAGTGTAAACATGCCAGCAATAACTGAAACAGGGCAGGCTCTTTTTGAAAGAATTGTTAATGAGCGAAGAATTGAACTGGTATTTGAAGAGCACAGATGGTTTGATATTCGTCGTTGGAAAATCCTTCCTGAAGTGGCAGACAAAGATCGTACACGTATGATCATTAGAAAACAACCAGACGGTACTAAAACCTATGAAGTAGCTTATTGGAAAACTGGAAATTTCAACCCAGCCAATTATTTACTCCCCATACCCCAATCCGAAATAAATAAAAACGGCCTGTTGGAGCAGAATCCGGGCTATAATGTGGCCCCTTAAATTGGTTTTTTAATGAAAAAAGTGATGGATGTATTTTATTTTAGGGTACGTGCATCATTTTTTATATATTGAGTGTTAAATATTTTGTTCTATGAAAAATAATCGAAGAGATTTTCTAAAATTATCCGGTATTTCGGGGCTGGGAGTGGCAGGTTCAGCCTTATTTCCGGGGGCAAGCTTTGGAGCCGATGAAAGCAAAGGCTACGAACAAATAAAAAACCTGGGGCATAAAAAACACAAACAGGTTTTTAATATGTCCGGCTATGCTGCCCCGAAAATTAATACAGTAAGGATAGGGGTAATCGGCTTGGGAAGCAGAGGATCTGCAGCCGTTAGGAGATTGAGCAAAATTGAAGGCGTGGACATAAAGGCCCTGTGTGACCTAAGACCGGAGCAAGCAACACAGGCCAAGGAAAAGCTTTCTGAGACTTCACATAATCCGGAACTGTATTCCGGAGATGCAGAAATATGGCAAAAACTAGTCGAGCGAAAAGATCTGGATTTGATTTATATTACCACCCCTGGGAATTGCATACCCCCATAGCACTTTATGCCATGGAAACGGACAAACATGCTGCAGTGGAAGTTCCGGCGGCCATAACAATGGAGGAATGCTGGGCCTTGGTGGAAACTTCTGAACGAACCAGAAAGCATTGCATGATGCTAGAAAATACCTGTTATGATTTTTTCGAATTGATGACCTTAAACATGGTGCGCCAAGGATTCTTTGGGGATATAGTACATGGTGAAGGGGCCTATATTCACGACTTTATACCTAGCATATTCAGTAAAAAGAAATGGAACATGTGGAGGTACCGACACAATGCCAGCAGAAATGGAAACCTTTACCCAACTCATGGTTTGGGGCCCATATGCCAGGCCATGAATATCAATAGGGGGGACAGGCTTGATTTTCTGGTTTCTGTATCCAGCAAAGATTTTGTCTTGGGAGAAATGACCGCAAAATTGGCAGAGGAGGATGATACCTACAAGGAGTTTGTAGGCAAACCTTTTCGTGGAAACATGAATGTGACCACCATAAAAACGAAAAAAGGAAGTACAATTATGCTTCAGCATGATGTTTCTTCACCCAGGGTGTATTCCAGGATTCACTTGGTAAGTGGAACCAAGGGAGTAGCCATGAAGTACCCCTTACCGGGAAGAATCGCCACCAGCCACGAGGGCTGGCTTTCGGAAGAAGAAATGAAGGTGCTTGAAGAAAAATACCAACCCGAAATTGTCAAAAGAATTGGAGAAATGGCTAAGGAGGTCGGTGGCCATGGTGGGATGGACTTCTTGATGGATTGGCGGCTTATTGACTGCTTAAGAAATGGTTTACCACTGGAGCAGGATGTATATGATGCGGCGCTTTGGAGTTCCATATTCCCATTAAGCGAATGGTCGGTAGCCAATCGGTCTTCTGCCATAGATGTGCCTGACTTTACCGGAGGTTCTTGGCAAAATAACACCCCTGTGGATATCAATTTGACTCATGGAGGAAACACCGGCATCAACCTATAGTCCTGAAACTGACATTCAATATCCTATTTATGAAAAAAATCCTTCTTTTATACTTGTTTGTGATTGCCCAATCATTAGCTGTCAACGCCACAGAGCGAATGTATGTCGTGGGTTTTTCTATTTTACCTTCTGATAGTTTGCCGCAGGTCTTGGCACCCAGTAGTGCTGATATCCTAAAGAGCAGAATGAAGCAAAAAGCCCAAATAAAATTTGCAAGCCATTTGTTGCCGGAGACACTACAGGAATGGAAAAAAAGGAAAGAAGAAATAAGAGCGGAAATATTCGCCAATAGCGGTTTGAATGTAGATCATGATTTGGACTTGGACCTGAGAGAAACTGCCACCATTCAAATGGATGGCTATGTGATCAAGAATATCTATTTTCAAACCCAGCCCGGGGTTTATGCAACGGCAAATCTTTTTGTTCCGGATGGAAAAGGGCCTTTTCCGGCGGTGGTCAATATGCATGGACATTGGAAGGAAGCCAAAGGTGCCGAGAATATACAATCAGTAGCCCATAGCTTGGCAAAAAACGGGTATGTTTGTTTAAGTATGGATGCCTTTGGGGCCGGAGAAAGGGGGACAACCCATATGGATTTTGAATACCACGGTTCCAATTTGGGGGCCTCTCTGATGAATATAGGGGAAACGCTTCTTGGTGTTCAAGTAGTAGACAATATGCGGGCGGTGGATCTTTTAAGTTCATTGCCTTATGTGGATGCAGAAAATATTGGCGCCACAGGGGCGAGCGGGGAGGTAATCAGACCATGTGGTTTGCGGCTATGGATGAAAGAGTAAAAGCTGCAATGCCTGTGGTGAGTGTAGGTACATTTGAATCTGCAGTAATGGGGTCCAACTGTGTATGCGAACTCCTGCCCGGAGGACTGTCTTTTACCGAGACCTCGGGGGTATTGGCTCTTTATGCACCAAGAGCATTGAAGATGTGTAACCACAACAAGGATAGCAATGTTACTTTCTATCCCTCTGAAATGCTACGAAGCTATCATAACGCCAAACCGATTTTTGAGCAATACGAGGCTGAGGAGAAGATCTCCTATGAATTGTTCGATTTGGAACATGGTTACTGGCCTGAAGATAGGGAAGCCATGTTGGGTTGGTTTGACCTACACCTCAAGGGAATAGGTGATGGAAGTGCCCGAAAAGAAATCCCTTTTGAAGTACTTCCTTTTGAGGAATTAATGGTTTTTCCAAAAGGACAGCGGGACCCGAAGGTAGTAGGGGTGGCAGAATATGCAAGAGCAAAAGGGCAGAAATTAAGAAAAAGCTATATAGAAAAAACTTTTTTAGAGCAGGAGCTTGTGCTTGAAGATTTAACATCCCTCTTGAAAATTAAAGCTTCTCCTTTGGTAAAAATGGTACATCAATTTTCTTCTGATGGAACCTGGGATAGACTTGCTTTGGAAAGCTCTGAAAATCTATTGACCCCATTATTGATAAAAAAACCCAGCCATTCAGGTCTTGGCTATGTTCTGCTTGCAACGGCCGCCGGTAAACAGAAAATTCCCCAAGAGCGAATGGATACATGGACAGAAAAAGGTTATGGGATAGTCATTGCTGAATTGAGCGGTACAGGTGAAGCGGCTTCAGCAGAAGATCAAAAGGTAGATTATTTGACACCTTTTCATACCTTGGCCAGGGCAAGACTATGGCTCGGAGAAACGATGATGGGTCAATGGGTAGGTGAATTGGCCATGGTTTCCAAATTTATGAAAGAAGAATATGCTGCCCAGAATTTGATCTTTGATGGGGAAAAAGAAGCCGGTTTGGCCGGACTTTTTCTCGCCGCAACAAATAAAGGTGTATATGAATCCCTTACTTTAAGAAATACTCCGATAAGTTACCTTTTTGATAATCGTGAGGGGGTTGATTATTTTTCTTTGGCCATCCATGTGCCAAAATTTCTCCAATGGGGAGATGTTTCCTTAGCTGCAGGCTTGACGGGGTTACCCATTACTTTTGCCCGACCAGTGACCATGTCCGGGGAGCCTATCCCCTCCAATAAGGAGATGGAGTGGCAAGATGAGTTTGCATCCATCAGAACCTTACTAAAAACCAAAGGAAACGTAATATTTGAATTTTAATACCCACCAATAAAATTAGAAGCATAAAACCAATAGATTATGAAAACAATAAACAGAAGGAAATTCATCCAAAATACAGGTTTGCTTACCGCCTCGGGCTTGTTGGCTCCTTCATTTGGTTATGGACATAAAAAACAAAAAAGTCGAGTCGTGTTGGTAGGAACAGGAGGGAGAGGAATTGGAATGTGGGGAGCTCCTGTTCAAGAAGAATACAATGATATATTGGAGTTTGTAGGTCTTTGTGATATTAACCCGGGAAGGGTGGCTTATGCCAAAAAGAAAATGAAAGTCGATTGTCCTGTTTACACGGACTTTGACAAGATGATGAAAGAAACCAAACCTGATACTTTGATTGTGACCACTACGGATGCCACTCATCATGAGTACATCATCAAGGGATTGGAAGCAGGCTTGAGGGTGATCTCTGAAAAGCCTATGACTACCGATGAGTTCAAATGTCAGGAAATATTTGATGCAGAAAAAAGAACCGGCAATAATGTAATCGTTACCTTTAATATGCGGTATTCCTCTTATGTGCAACAAATCTGGGAGCTACTTAGGAATGGTGAAGTGGGCGATATTAAATCCGTAGACCTTAACTGGTATTTGGATACCAGTCATGGGGCAAGTTATTTCAGGCGCTGGCATGGTGAGAAGGAGCATGGAGGGACCTTACTTGTTCATAAAGCAACTCATCATTATGATGTGTTAAATTATTGGATGGATTCAGAGCCAGAAGAAGTTTTTGCTTACGGCTCATTGGATTACTATGGGCAGAAAAACAACAAGTTTAATAGCACCAATTGCCGGCCATGTCCCCATAAATCCAAATGTAACTTTTATTGGGACATTACTGAGAGCCAAAGTTCCATGGACCTGTACGTGGCCAATGAAAAACATGATGGTTACCTCCGTGATGGTTGCATCTATAGGAAAGAAATTGATATTTATGATACCATGGCTGTTCAATATAAATATGCCAATGGTGTAAAAGTAAATTATTCACTGACTGCTTGTTCACCTTACGAAGGCTATAGACTGGCCATTAACGGGTCAAAGGGAAGATTGGATGCCTGGATTAAATCTTCGATGCCTACAGGTGTGCCACCTTACCAAGAAATTACCATTAGAAATCTTTTTGGAAATGTTAAAAACATCAAGGTAATGCCCGAGTCGGGGGGACATGGAGGCTCGGATCCGAGGTTAAAGGATAAGATCTTCAGGTATCCTGATGCACCGGATCTTTACAAGCAATCTGCAGGTTCTAGGGATGGAGCCATGTCAGCATTGATTGGCATAGCAGCCAGGAATAGCATCGAAACCGGAAAAATCGTACGGATTGAAGACCTTACTTCTTTGGTTCCGGTAGCGAAAAAATCATAGAAAAATCCTGAGATAGGTTTCTCAGGATTGTCGAAAGTATAGCATTAACTGTTTTTGTATGGATCATCAGAGAAGGAAATTTTTAAAAGTTTCCGGGTTGGCAGTATCGGGTTTAGGGGTAATGGAAAGCTTTGCAGCAGGTCAACTCGGCAAGCAGAAAGTAGGCCCCGTGTTTCAGGATCCAGCCCGCTTTCAAATCACCAAGAATATGAAAGAGGCTTACCAGGTGGCACTTAATGTTCTGAAACCCAGCAAAAGTCAATTGGAGCATGGGCTTGAGCTACATAAGGATGCCGTCGTAGTGGATTGTTATGGTTTTATGCCTCGGGCAGCAGTGGATGGAGAAAGGATGAAAAAAGCCGTGGAGGAAAATGCTTCTCCATTGGAGCTTCAGGACATGCAGGAAGATATGAGCATGACCCGATTTGTGGAAATTCAGCGTGAAACAGAAGAGTTTATCAATGCTTGGAAAGCTTCTGGAGTCACCTGCGTGATCCAAAACTCCGGAGAGGAAGGTAGTGCCATAGAAAGATTGCTCAAACGGTTGTCACGTTTTACTTATGCCACAGATTGGATGAAGGACATCCTAATGAAAGCAGTGACCCCAGAAGATATCTCGCTGGCAAAAGAACAAAATAAACACTCCCTTTATTTTACGGGGAATGGGGTACCCCTGCCTCAGGATTGGGTTTCGGTGGAAGAGGAGCTTCGCTATATCAGGGTGTTTTATCAATTGGGCATTCGAATGATGCACCTCACCTATAATAGAAGAAATATGATAGGGGATGGTTGTGGTGAGCCCATTGATGCCGGGTTGAGTGACTTTGGAAGGGCTGTGGTTAAA
Source organism: Cyclobacterium sp. SOCE241 (assembly GCF_056867545.1). Lineage (NCBI taxonomy): Bacteria > Pseudomonadati > Bacteroidota > Cytophagia > Cytophagales > Cyclobacteriaceae > Cyclobacterium > Cyclobacterium sp. SOCE241. Next base: position 5,566,127 of record NZ_CP149779.1, read on the forward strand.
GAAATGAACCGCGTTGGAGTCATTGTTGATATTTCACATTCCGGCTGGCAAACCAGCTTGGACGCGGCTAAATTTTCTGACAAACCAATGGTGGCCAGTCATAGTACCGTAAATTCACTCTACCCACATTTTCGTGCCAAGCCTGATAATGTAATTAAGGCCATAGCTGATACGGATGGGTATATGGGTATTTGTTGTATCCCTTGGTACCTGGGAGGCTCAGGGGATATCGCTTCCTTGATGCAACACATAGATTATATGGTCAAGAAATTTGGGCCGGACCGAGTGGCCATAGGTACAGATGTGGCTCATAATTCACAGTATGCGTCAGAGGAAAACAAGAAAATCCCCGGGTATAGAAAACCTCGGAATCGATGGGAGGCCTTATGGCCTGATCCCGAAAAGGAGTTTACCACAAGCAAGGAGATGACCCAAAGTCTGGCTTGGACAAATTGGCCATTGTTTACAGTCGGCATGGTTCAAATGGGCTATTCTGATGAAACCATTCGGAAAATATTAAGTGGCAATGTGCTGCGGGTAGCTAGGGCTGCAATAAAATGAAATGTATACAAAGATCGGGTTTTTCCCGCTCTTTATTTAATGGAAACCGGTCTTTGCTATGCAGGGTACGGTACCGAATAAAAATAGATGATTAACCATAGCCTAGGCTGACCATATGTAAGTGTTTTTTTATTTACCTTAATTTTAATTATATGATAATATTTCAATCAGAGAATCCTAAAGCGCTTGGAAACTTAGCAGGAGAGGCAGCAGCTCCTCTGATCAGAGAAGCGATTGCAAAAAAGGCAAAGCGAATTTAATATTAGCCACCGGTACCAGCCAATTTGAAACCATTTCCAGGCTTTTGGATGAAGAAATTGATTGGAGCAAAGTGACGGTTTTTCATTTAGATGAATACATCGGGATTCCTATTAGTCATCCTGCAAGTTTTAGAAAATACCTCAAGGAAAGATTTGTAGATAAAGTAGAAAACCTAGGTGCCATACATTACATCAATGGAGAAAATGACCCTGAAGAAGAGTGCAAAAGGCTAGCTGCCTTAATCTCAGGTAAGGAAATAGATGTGGCCTTTGTAGGTATTGGGGAGAATGGGCACTTGGCTTTCAATGATCCGCCTGCAGACTTTGACACCAAAGCACCTTACCTTGTGGTAGACCTGGATGAACCATGTCGAATACAACAAATGAATGAGGGGTGGTTTGAAAAGATGGAGGATGTCCCGGCCCAAGCCATCAGCATGTCCATTCAACAGATCATGAAATCCAAACATATCATATGCTCCGTACCCGATGAGCGGAAGGCTAAAGCCGTTCAAGCTTGCCTTGAAGGTGAGGTGAGTAATTTAAATCCCTCAAGTATTCTGCAAGAGCATCCTTCCTGCAGCATTTTCTTGGATGATGCCTCTGCTTCCTTGTTGTCCCAGCCAATACAGAAATAAACCACTAAATTAAACCACTAACCCTAAATCGTATCCTTAGGTCAATTAATAGACCTTGGGATGCGGTTTTTTTGCCTTCGCTTTTCTTTTTCAAGTTAAAGGCAGGATAATATCAAGCCCAAAGGTTTTATTTTAGGGCAAATCAGCTTTTTTTACTACTGTGCTTGATCGCATGCTGGATTCTCGAATGATTAATTCCCCCGGTAAAATAACCTCTTTTGGGATTAAGTTTTCTTTTTGGATATGTTTGAGGAGCAATTCACAAGCAATGCTACCTATTTCAAAGGCAGATTCAGATACTGTAGTGAGGGTAGGGGTAATTAAGGTGCAGATGGGGTCGTTGGTAAAACCAACCACTCCAAAATCCTTTCCTATTTGAATGTTTTGTTGCTTAAGTTCAACCATGGCACCAATTGCTTTCCGATCATTCACTGCAAATATGGCTTCCGGTTTTTTTGACTTGGCCATGAGTTTTTGAAGATCTTGTGCACCGCATTCTTGTGAAAATCCATTGTGAATAATCCATTTTTTCCTGACAGGTAGGTTGTGGTGCTCAAGGGCATTTAGGTATCCATTGAGCCTGTTTTGAGTAAACATCTGGTCCTTTGGTCCGGTGATATGGGCTATTTTGGTAAATCCTTGCGAGATCAGATGAGATGTGGCTTCAAAAGCACCATTGTAATCGTCCTGTTTTACTTTGGAAGCATTGAGGCTGTTGGTCCGGTCAAAAAACACAACAGGAACCCCTTTGTCCATGATTTTATGAATATGGTCGTAATTACTTGCACAGGTTGAGATTAGTATTCCATCAAGTCCCGAGAGGATTAAGTTATTCATGATTTGGCATTCCCTTTCCTCAGCGTCATTGGTTAGGTATAGAACAATATTGTAATTGTACTCATATGCGATTTTCTGGATTCCTGTGATGACCGTAGAAAAATAATAGTTGGTGATAAAGGGAATAATGACCCCGATATTGTTGGTTTTTCCTTGGGAAAGCCCTCTCGCATTGTAGTTTGGTTTATAATTTAGTTCCTTGGCTTTCTCAAGGACCATCTGTTTGGTCTCTAGGCTCACATCAAAAGCATCTCGCAAAGCTCTAGATACAGTGGAGACTGAAATATTCAGTTCGCGTGCAATGTCTTTAATGGTAATCGTCTGGCGTAACATTTACTTTTTATCAATAGGTCCTATAATATGCTGCTTATTTTATAAAAATAAAATAAGAAATGTATGGAATGGTAAAATTTATAAGGTATATGTGGCTTGAATTTGTATTGATTTGATATTAAAAAATAACGAATTAATCCGTTGTTTTTGGTGGTGAATTTGTGATTTGGTTTCACCATTCAACACTTGATTCAGCTATATTATACTTAGAATAGGAAAAAATCAGGCGCAAAACTTTTATTTAACAGAATAACAACCTAAATTTTACTAAGCTTGAAAAATGGGATGATTTAAAGATAAAAAATCATCCTAACATTGGGCATTTAGTGAATCAATACTTGAGATCTTGGGAGAAAAAAGGGTCGCCGGAAAATTACTTAAGTATTAAACTATGTCGTTTCAAAATATATAGGTGTTGAAGGATACTCTTAACCATAAGGTAAAGATAAGTTGATTGGCACTTTAACCTATTACCTGTTCAATTAACAATGCCCAAGTCCTATTGATTTAAAACAACATTCAATTCGGAAAATGTATGTGCAAGTGCATTGACTGATAAGAAATATATAAATAGAAGCCTTGAAATAGGGAGCTTTCCTTGTCCCTTTAATCAATATACAACGGCTCAATATAGGTCTTGTCAATTTTGTATGAAAATGATACATTTTTTGAGCTAAACTATAAATGTTATCCTGCACCTATATGGTAGTAGGGTTATAATTCATATGGAGTTATCCGGAGGGAAAATAGAGACTTTCAATTGACACTTACTCATGGAGAAAAGAACACAAAAGTAGCGGGTTCTTTTGCTAAAAAACCGAGGATCGCAATAATGATGCGGTATTATGGGCTGAATTTAAGGGAGGTAATGAAATTGCTTTTACTGCCCTATATGAACGGTATATTGTGGATTTGTTTAATTATGGAGAGATCATAACTGCTGACAAAGAATTGATTGAAGACAGCATTCATGATTTATTTGTCGAGCTTTGGAAAAAAGGACATCAATTGGGCAAGCAGTATCCATTCGCTATTATTTATACAAAGCCCTCAAGAGAAAAATTGTCAAAAATTTAGAGAAAAAGCGAAAATCCCCTTTAAAAGAAAGCTTTAACGACCATGATTTTGAAATTGTTTTGCCTCATGATTTGGGGATTATATCCGGGGAAATTACTTCTATTCAGAAAGAAAATATTCTGAAAGCACTCAATCAACTATCCAGAAAACAGAAAGAAGTAATCATTTTACGATTTTATGATGGCCTTTCTTTTGCTGAAATTTCAGGTTTACTTGGTATTAGTCAAAAGTCCACTTACACCTTGGTTTACAGAGCACTTGCCTCAATGAAAGAAAGTATGGATAATAAGCTGTGGTATGTTCTTGCATTGAAAGTATATTGTGTAAGTGATTGCCTTTAAACATTCCTTCCTTTCCTTCGGGAATAATTTTTTTAAAATTTTATCAATTTTTTGAGGTAATTTCAGGAATAGCCTCCCCTTATAGATATACACCGGAAAATGAGAAGAGTTTTCTTTTTCTTTTTTTCCTTAAATCAATCTAAATGAAGTCAGGTATTCATTCTGTTTATGACCTATTGGTAGATATTTCCTTTCTGGATTGGGTCAAAAGTCCTACGAAAGAAACAAACAGGTTTTGGGAAGAATGGCAAGGAGATAGTCCAGAAAGGAAACTCATGTTGCTAGAAGCAAAGGCAATTGCCAATGGGATAGATTTCAAAAAAACCAGTCCTGAAAATATTCGGAAGGAATTGATATTTAAAAGAATCCAGGACTCTATTCATGAGGATAAAGAAGAGCCTGCTCCGGAAAATATAAAAATAAAGTCCAAGCTGGAGAAGGGTGTAGCTAAAAATAGCTGGCTGAAATGGGCTGCAGTATTTATAGGGATCTTAGTAATGAGTGGCATATACTTTTTTGTTTTAAATGAAAGTATGATTACCCATAGGACGGCTTATGGTGAAACCAAAAGCATTTTACTGCCTGATGGGTCTGAGGTAAAACTCAATGGGAATTCTTCACTAAGCTATTCCAACAGTTGGGAAATAGGGGAGGAAAGGGATGTGTGGTTAGAAGGAGAAGCCTACTTTACTGTAAAGCATTTGGGGGGCCATGAAAAGTTTATTGTTCATGCTACCACCGATTTTAATGTGGAGGTTTTGGGGACGGAATTTAATGTGCTTAACCGAAAGGGAAAAACAAAGGTGGTCTTGTCTTCAGGAAAGGTCATGCTTAACCTCCAAAAGGAAAGCAGTGAGGAACGCTTGCAAATGGCCCCGGGAGAAATGGCGGAATACCTTCACCATGAAAAGATTATTACGAAAAAGGAAGTAGACCCTCAGGTGTATACCTCATGGAGAAATAACCGCTTACTCTTTGAGGATACCTCCTTGAGAGAGATAAAAACCATACTTGAATCTACCTATGGGCTCAAGGTATTGGTTGCAGACAGCAAATTACTTGAAAAACGGGTATATGGATCTGCCCCTAGCAATGACGTTACCTTATTGCTGGAAGGCCTGGAGAGGAGTCTGGGAAATGAGATATCGATAGAAGGAAAACTTGTCACAATTAAATAAAATAAATAAGAGGAATATCAAAGTCATTGGCTGAAGGAATCATTAATTTGATACCAGCTGATATAATTTATCAAACCACTATATAGTACTACCGAATAATTTTTTCATCGGAGCTTAAATACAAGGATTTAAGCTATCCGAAGAGATTGTAAAATTGCTTTAACCAAAATGATCATTTCCAGAGAGTTAATTTTCTTACCTCCTTGGGATGGTTAAAAACTATAACTAACAACCTAACAATTTCGAATATGAAAAAACTTAACAAAATTAAATTTTCATTACTCGTCTTTATGATCGGGATAATGAATATTCAAGCCCAGGAACTCGCACTGGGAGATGGAAATCGGGTAGCTCACGTTGAAAAGAAAGCTTCAACAAATAACTTAAAGGCTTTAATTAAAAAGCTGGAGCCTATGTATGAGGTTTCTATTGTCTGCAATAGTGATTTGATACATACCAAAATTGCTTATGAAGTTACTGATCAATCAAAATCAGTAGAGGAACACTTGTCCAAATTAACGGCAATCAGCAATCTAAGTTATCATAAATTGGATGAAGGCTTCTATGTAATTGCCGATAAGGAAGAAAAAGGAGCCATTAAAAATGATGCTTTACCGGTAGGCCTACCCAATAGCAATGCCAGGCAATCTGCAAAAAAGAAGCAAACAGATCGATAAAAGCTGAGGAGGAAAGCATCTCAGGTACTGTGTCTTCCGAAAATGGAGAAACCTTACCCGGTGTAAACGTGCTTCTAAAAGGAACCAATATTGGTACAGTCACAGACATGGATGGAAAATATTCCATCACCGTTCCTAACAGTACCGGAACCTTGGTTTTCTCTTTTATTGGTTTTTCTTCTCAGGAAATACCAATTTCAGGAAGAAGCATTATCGATGTTACCATGGTAGATGAATCACAAGCTCTTGGTGAAGTTGTGGTAACAGCCTTCGGTTTGGAAAGAAAAAAGGAATCATTGGTTTATTCCGTAACAGAGGTTAGAGGAGAAGAATTTACCAAATCCAGAGAAACCAACTTGGCTAATTCCTTGACCGGGAAAATTGCCGGTGTAAATGCAACCAGTATGGCAAGTGGGCCTGGAAGTTCCAGTCGGGTAGTCATTCGTGGAAATGGCTCCTTAAATGGCAATAACCAACCGCTGTATGTAATCAATGGTATGCCAATATCCAATAGTCCTGCCACGGTAAAAGATCAAGCCAATGGTGCTACTACTGATTTGGGAGATGGGATTTCCAGCATCAACCCTGATGATATCGAATCCATTAGTGTACTTAAAGGTGGTGCGGCAGCGGCCCTATACGGGAGTCAGGCGGCCAATGGTGTAATCTTGATAACCACTAAAAAAGGAACCAGGCAAACCAAAGGTATTGGTATAGAGATTAACTCTAATTTTACCTTGGGAACCATCAATATTTTCCCTGAATATCAGTATGAATATGGGCAAGGAAGCTTAGGTATTCGACCTCAAAGTCAGGGCGAAGCCATAAGTACCGGGCGTTTGTCATATGGTGAGCCCATGGATGGTCAGCCATATGTGCAGTTTGATGGAGTCGAACGACCTTATTCAGGCGTATCGATCAAAGACAATATCAAAGCATTTTATAGAAACAGTACAAATATCGTAAATACTGTATCGTTTTCTGGAGGAAATGAATCAGTTCTTTACCGAGTGTCTGCCTCAGATCTTCAATCAGGAGCTATCGTAAAAGGCTCTACTTACGACAGGCAAACAGCCAATGTGAATTTAAAAGCTTTTTTAAGTGATAAATTGAGCTTTGATACCCAGGTGCAATACAACTATGAAGTAGGAACCAACCGTCCGGGGTAGGTTATGTAGGGACCAACTCTGCGTGGGGCGTCTATTTGTTGGCCAATACGGTCGATATTACTGATTTAGCGCCTGGCTACAACCCGGAAACCGGGCAGGAAGTAGAATGGCAACATGTAAATCAAGCCACAAACCCTTATTTTGCCAGAGACAGAATGGGAAACAAAGATGTGAAAGACAGGGTGATGGCTCAAGGAAGTCTCACCTACGATTTGTTACCTAATTTGTTTATCAAAGCGGATTTTATGCGGGATTTTAGCAGCTGGAGAGAGGAAGATTACTATCCTGTAGGGACAGCTTTCAGACCTTTAGGAACTTACCGCTCACAGGAAGAGCTTCGTACCCGAAGTAATGGTCGTGTGATAGCCAATTACAACACTACCTTTAGCAATGGCATTAACTTAACAGCAATGGTAGGGGGCAATCTAGAACGTGATATTTTGGATGTTTCCAACCTTATAGGTTCTGAATACATTATTCCTGATTGGATTAGCCCTGTTAATCTAAATATCCTGGCTCCTTCTAAAGGGTTTTATCGAACAGGGACCAATTCTGTTTTCAGTTCCTTGGATTTTAACCTTAAAGAAACTTACTATCTAAGTATCACAGGTAGGCAGGATCAGTTTTCTACCCTGAACCCCGGAAACAATAAAATCTTTTATCCTTCGGTGGGTGGTAGTGTAATTTTATCAAATGCTTTTGACCTTCCGGATGCGATAAGTTTTGCGAAGTTAAGGGGTTCTTGGGCTCAGGTAGGTTCTGCCACAGTGGATGCCTATGCCATCAATCAGTTGTATGGTTTTCGTTTGGGAGGGCATTTAGGTGTGCCGGTCCAAACTTCCAGTTCTGCTATCTCAAACCCAGAATTGAGACCTTTGACTTCTACTACTTCGGAGATAGGATTTGATGCTCAGTTTTTTGACAACAGGTTTGGTATAGACTTTACCTTATACAGCAAGATCAATCAGGATGATATCGTTTCAACGGCCATCGCTCCTTCTTCTGGAGCTACTTCAACCTTATTGAATGTAGGAGAAATTAGCAATAAAGGTATAGAATTGCTATTGACCGGTAATCCCATAAGGACATCAGTATTTTCTTGGAATGTAAGCTATAATTTGGCCTACAACAAAAATAGGGTGCTAACCTTGGCCCCGGGCCAAGCCACCGGTAACAGTAGCTTATTGGGCAAAGACTCTAGTACACGTTTTGGAAGAAGTTATGAGTATACAGAGGACGGAATTCGCGTTTACAATAGCTTAAGTGGATACGCTATGTTAGGTCCCACCATGCCACTTGGTATAGGTGTTCCACCATATACCATGGGTTTTGAAAACACCTTTACTTATAAAAATTTCTCCCTTAATGCACTTATTGATGCCAAATTTGGAAACCAGTTCTTTTCCCAAGCAAAACAGTACATGTGGAGATTTGGTTTGCTCAAAGAAACCTTACCGGGTAGAGACAATGGCTTGACAGTAGAAGGTGTAGATGAAAATGGAGATGCATTTTCTAAGACATGGCCTGCCAGTTTTATGTCTACTTATTATAACAATGATGGGCAATATGCTACCAACTTTATGATCGATGGAAGCTTTGTTAAATTAAGAAGTGTGGTTTTGAATTATAACATTCCTGTAGAAAAATTACAGTTTGTGAATTTAACCACCGCTCAAATATCATTGGTGGCGAGAAACCTTGCTATCCTATACAGAAACTCAGATCATTTTGATCCGGAACAAGGGTCAGATCCTAATAGCAACTCCCAGAATTTCTCTGGAGTAATGCTGCCAAGGACAAGAGAGATAGGTTTTAATTTAAGGGTGGCATTCTAATGAGGCTTTCCCTATGTATCACCAATTTATTTCTTAAACAAAATGATATTATGAAAAAGTATTCAAATATATATATAATTAGTCTTGCCCTAACACTAATAGGCATGACTTCCTGTAACGATTTTACAGATAGTTTAAGCGACTTGAATAAAAACCCGAATGCGTATGAAGAGGTTATTCCTGAATTTCTTTTTACAAATTCATTGCTCGATGGGGTCTCATTTAATTTTACCAATGGAGCAGATGGGCAGCATTTTATCTTTGCCCAGGCAATGCAACACTTTTCTACGCATTCAGAGGTAAGAGGAACAGGCGACAAATATTTCAATGAAAGTGCTGCCAGAAGTCATTGGCCGGTTTACAATACTGCACTCGCAGACAATGAGCGAGTGATCAATGCTGTGAAAGACGACCCAAATTCTATCAATTTGCTTTCTGCAGCAAGAATCTGGAAAGTTTATATGTTTCATTTGGTAACAGACCTTCATGGTGATGTGCCTTATTTTGAAGCATTGAAAAGTGCAGAGGGCCTCTTGCAACCAGTATATGATACCCAAGAAGTGATTTACGAAGATATGTTGGAGGAACTGGAACAAGCGGCGGCAGCATTTAATCCTTCATTGCCTACTTTTGGCCCTTCAGATTTGTTTTACGGGGGAGATATAGATAAATGGAAAAAGTTTGCCAATTCCTTAATGCTTAGATTAAGTATGCGATTGACAGAGGTTCGTCCGGATTTGGCAGAAACTTGGGCCAAAAAGGCAATTGCAGCGGGGGTGATTATAGAAGATGATGAAATCGCAAAAGTTTCTTATTTAGATGGGCAAATAGAGCACAGTAGAAATCCCAAAGCAGCTAATTTATTGGTTCAAGATTACCAAAATCCACAGGCAGGCGTTAGCAATACCCAAGGAGGGAAATTTGCAGAAACTTTTATTGAGCACTTGAAAGCAACAGGAGATCCTAGGTTGAACGTAATGTCAGTAGTTTGGGTAGATAATCCTGATGGAGATGGGTATGTCTATGATACTGCTACAAGCATTCAAAGGGGGATGAAGAATGGGGCTTTATTTGGGGAGCCGGATGATTTTCATACCTATTCCGAACCACATCCAAATACTGTGTTGAGTTATGCCAGCCCGGTATTGACGATGACCAATGCTGAAACAAACCTATTATTAGCTGAAGCAAGCATTAGAGGTTGGTATGGAGGAAGTGCCAAAGCTGCCTACGAAGATGCCGTAAGGGCAGGAATGAGGCATTGGGCCCTTTTTGGAGACGAGGGGATCATTTCGTCCGAAAAAATTGAGAGTTATATAGCAAGGAATCCCTTTAAAGAGACAGGGACTTTTGATGAAAAACTTGAGCAAATCAGTACACAAAAATGGGTCTCCTTATTCCTTGATAATTATGAAATCTTTTCTAACTGGAGAAGAACCGGCTACCCGGAGTTAATTCCTACCAATTATCCGGGAAATATTACCGGAGGCACCATCCCTAGGAGGTTAATTATTCCGGACTCTGAATTGAATCTGAATGAGGATAATTTCATGGAAGCCTATAATAGGCAGGGTGTAGGTAACTTACTTACAAGTACAGTTTGGTGGGATCCTAAATTTCCAAGATGAAATGCCTATATTTAAATAGAATTTTATTTTCCCTGAGCTTGGTTGTTAATCGATCGAGCTCAGGCTTTCACTTTAACCTGAAATGTGTAATAGACAATTTAACTGCTAACACCACATTAAAATCAATCCCTTGTTGTTTCAATTTGACCATAGCGATGCTATGCTACAATCTGGAAATAGCTTGATTTTCTTGCGATAATATCACTCCCTGACAAGTTCAGAACTGGCATTTCGATTCCTATTACATAGTCCGGGTTTAATTACAATTTTTAACCAACGTACTATCATTAAAAATGAAAAGAAAAGCACATTTAAGTAATGAGAAACCATTAAATTTTAAACAACAACTTGGAAAACCTTTCTGGCTATTAATTTGTCTGATGATAGTTTCCTTAGGGCTGGTCCAAGGAAATCCTGAACCTGATCCAATTTTATATGAGGTAAAAATTGAAAGGCACCAGCCGGTAAAAATGAGGGATGGTGTTATTCTTTATGCAGATATTTATAGACCAGCAAAAGAAGGCAAATATCCGGTTATTTTGACGAGAACCCCTTATGGAGTACAGCGTGTAGGTGTGCACCATGAGCGAATGACCAAATTTGCTCAAAGAGGTTATGTGGCTATTGTTCAGGATGTTCGCGGAAGGTATGAAAGCGAAGGAATATGGGATCCTTTTAGGGATGAGGCAAAGGATGGTTTTGATACCATAGAGTGGGCAGCAAAATTAGACTGCTCCAATGGTAAAGTAGCCACCCAGGGAGGAAGTTATTTGGGACATAACCAATGGGCTGCTGCCAGTCAAGCACCCCCAAGCCTTGAAGCAATTTTCCCATCCGTGGCCTCTACCAATGTATATGCCAACTGGATTACCATGGGAGGAGCCTTCAGATTAAGCTTTAACTATGGTTGGGGTGTAGTTAGAATGCCAAATAAAATCATGCTTCCTCAGGATTGGCACACTGCGGCTTATACACCGGAAGAGCTTAAATATGAGAATATTTTATACCATCTTCCATTAAAAGACGGTGACTTGGCCAGTGCAGGAAAAGCAGTCCCGCATTACAGGGATTGGGTCACCCATGAAGCTTATGATGACTATTGGAAAGAGGTAAGTGATGAGGAAAGGTTCAATAAAATTACTGTTCCGGCTTACAATACCGGAGGTTGGTTTGATATATTCGTGATGGGTACCATCAATGGATATGTAGGCATGAAAAACCATGGTGGAACGGCTGAAGCAAGAAAAGGAACGAAAATGCTTATCGGGCCTTGGGGACATGGACCATCTAAATCTAACTCATATGGGGATATGAAATTTTCAGAAGATGCTTATGTGGATCTTTTTGAAGAAGAATTAAAGTATTATGATTATTATTTGAAAGGTATTCAAAATGGCCTAGACAAAGAAAAGCCGGTCCAAATTTACTATATGGGCGAAAACAAGTGGAGGCATGAAGACGACTGGCCAATTCCCGGAACTGTATACAAAGAATTGTACCTAGGAGGTGATGCTCCGGCAAATTCTGTTAGAGGAGGGGAACTTTGAGTTTTGAGAAAGCAGATAAAGCGCTTACTGATACCTATACCTATGATCCACAAGTTCCAGTGCCTACTTATGGAGGCAATAATTGTTGCGGTACACCTACCCCTGCTGGGCCGAAAGACCAAAGGGTACTCGAAAGAAGAAACGATATTTTGGTCTATACTTCCGAATTTTTGACTGAACCTGTTTCCATTGCAGGGCCTGTATCCATGAAGCTCTTTGCTGCCACTGATGGACCTGATACAGACTGGATGATCAAATTGGTAGATGTTTACCCTGATGGAAGTGCCTACCCAATATCTGAAGGGATATTGAGGGCAAAGTTTAGAAATGGTACAGAAAAAGCAGAGCTATTGAAAGCCAACAAGGTTTATGAGTATGAAATAACACTTACAGGCACTGCCAATGTTTTCAAGCCGGGTCACCGAATAAGAATAGACATTACTTCAAGTAATTTTCCGCAATTTGACAGGAATCCCAATACCGGTAAGCCATTGGGAAGCAGTGACGAAACAAGAGTTGCCCAACAAACAATTCACCATGGAGGACCAAGAGCAAGTCATATTATCCTACCCATTGTAAAAGGGTTTGAATAAATAGCTTTACAATCAACAACCACTTATAACCACTAATGCTATAATCCATTCTCTGAAATTCGGGGAATGGATTATTTATGCCTATAATATTGGGATTGAGGGTTTGAAATTAGCTTGTTTTAAGTAAAATTGTACCATTCATCAAAAACTGGCAATCAAAATTAACAATATTTACTTATATTAAATTTAGGTTCGCATATTTGATGGTCTTATATTACCCATATGTTTTAAATTCACTTCTGTTATGACAATTAAAATTCATCAAATGCTATTGCTGGCAATTTTCCTTTTGGTAGGCCAGGTTCAATTCTCTTTTGTGCAAAATTCAGGTAACGATCCCGAAGCCAAATTAAAAGAAATGGGTATCATCTTGAAAACCCCCGGGGACCCTACCGCTAATTTTGTATTGGCCGTTCAGGTTGGAAACCTTGTTTTCCTATCAGGACATGGTCCTATGCAAGAAAATGGAGAATATATGAAAGGTAAACTGGGATCTGAATTGACCGTTGATGAGGGGGCATTTGCCGCTAGACTGACCGGTATATCGCTTTTAACCTCACTCAAACACACCATAGGGTCTCTCGATCGGGTAAAGAGAATTGTTAAAGTCTTAGGAATGGTCAATGCTGCTCCTGATTTTGAACAACATCCTCAAGTAATGCATGGTTTTTCTGATTTTATGGTTGAAGTTTTTGGAGAAAGTGGTATACATGCACGCTCCGCTGTAGGAATGGGGTCTTTGCCTTTTGGTATTCCCGTAGAGATTGAAATGATCGTAGAATTGAAAGAGGAATAAACAGAATTAAACAAATTGGCTAACCTTTATAATACCATTTGCTTTGAAAATTCATGGGATTTATAAAATAATAATTGCATGTTCCCTATTGCTTTTCATCATGGCAATGGCAATGCTTTTCACTCAGAATACGGATTATATAGGGCCTGTCCTGATGGCTTTTTTTATCAGCAGCCATTGGGGTCAGGGCCTTTCAAGCTACAAAAGGGCTTTCGTTTACTTTAATAATACTGACGGTCGTTGTTACAGCATTAAATTTTCCGAATTATTTTCTTGAATTCAGAGGGTATGAACTAGCAGGGTTAATCACGCCTTTGATTCAAGTGATCATGTTTGGCATGGGGACTTCCATGGGGATTAAAGATTTTATTGCCTTGGGGAAATCTCCTAAATCAGTCATTGTAGGGGTATTTGCACAATTTCTTTTGATGCCATTGATCGCTTTCGCATTGGCTTCAGCAAGTGGTTTCTCACCGGAAATATCTGCCGGCCTTATTTTATTGGGATGTGCACCTGTATCTGTAGCTTCCCCGGTTTTTGCTTATTTGGCCAAAGCCAACGTAGCTCTTTGCATCACTATCGTTTCCGTAACCACCCTTTTGGCTCCTTTATTTATTCCTGTATTAATGAAATTTTATGCCGGAGGATTTATCCCTATTGATGTTTTGGGTATGATGTGGAGCATTGTTAAAATGGTGCTTTTCCCTATTGGTGCAGGTTTGATTTTCAATAAGTTTCTGCATGGTAAGGCCAAGTGGTTGGATGCTTCCATGCCTTTTGTATCAATGGCGGGAATTGCATTGATCGTGGCCATTATCATGGCTGCGGGGAGAGATAGCTTATTGAATATGGGCTTAGTATTGGTCTTGATGGTGTTGTTGCTTAACCTGCTTGGCTATTTATCGGCATATTGGATGGCTCGATTATTCAAGCTGGAAGAACAAGATTGCAGGACCATTTCCATAACCACCGGTATGCAAAATGCAGGTTTGGTCTCCGGAATAGCCAAAGAAATGGGTAAAATAGCAACTGTTGGATTGGCTTCTGCTGTATGTGGGCCGTTAATGGGCTTTACTTCTTCTGTAATGGCTTCTTATTGGAATGGAAAACCTCTAAAAACTAATAAAGAAGAATTGATGGAGGGTCCAGAAAAACAACCCAAAATAGATGAAAACTCCTGATAAATAAAAACTTTAATCAAGGCCTGGATTTCTGTTAACAGAACAAGGCAATAGATTATTTTTTTAGAATCGGAAAAAAAGACATTAAAAATTAAAATGAAAAAAGTATGAAAACCAACTACAAAAAACACCCGGCTTTTAAAGGAATGCTGTTGGGAGTGATTTTGATGATGTGCATCTTTAGCTTTAATACCATGGCACAAGTGGCTAAAGAGAATCTAAGGCCGGCAGCAATAGGTAAAAAAGGAATGGTCGCGACAGCCAACCCACTGGCAAGCCTTGCCGGACAACAGGTTTTGGCCAAAGGAGGAAATGCCATTGATGCTATAGTAGCAGCAGCAGCCTCTCTAAATGCTGTTGAACCCTATATGTCCGGTACTGCCGGTGTGGGGTTTATGCTTTTTATTCCGCAGAAGAGGATAGGGTTAGGTCCTTGGCTTTTGGCGGTTGGGTGCCTAAGTCCTTTAAGGCAATGTCTTTGAAAGATGAAGCAAAGGCTGCTGATGGAGCAGGTCATGGAGCCATTGAGACTGTAGGACCTAGAATTGTCGCCATTCCGGGTAACCTGGCAGGATGGAATAGGGCATTGGAAGATTATGGGACCATGTCTCTCAAAGAGGTGTTTGAACCGACCATAGCCTATTTGGAAGATGGCGTTCCCATTACTGAATTTGACCAAGCCATGTGGAGAGGAACAGTGGAAAGGGTAAGGCCTCACAAAGAGTCCAGAGCCATTCTGTTTAAAGATGGAGAAAATCCTTACGAAATTGGAGATATTTTCACCAATAAACCTTTGGCAAAAACAATGAGGAGAATTGCGGATGAAGGTATTGAGGTGTTTTATCAAGGTGATATTGCCGAGCAAATTGCAGCGGCATTCAAAAAAGACGGAGGCTTTATCACAGTAGAGGATTTGGCAATGGTTCCGGGACGTGTGCAATGGACAGACCCCATTTCGATTGACTATAGAGGATATAAAGTGTACAATAACCCTCCTCCGGGAATGGGTATTCAGCAATTACAAACCCTTAAAATAATGGAGGGCTTTGACTTACAAGCCATGGGGCACAATAGTACAGAATACCTTGCCCATTTGATGGAAGCCATTTATTTGAGTAGGATTGATACGGATAAATATGTGGGCGACCCTGATTATGTAGATGTGCCTGTAGATAAATTGCTTTCAGACAGTTACCTTGACGAACAACGTAAGAAAGTGGTTGAAAGGGTGAAAAATCGTAAAATAGCCGATAGGAGTGATTTTACAGAGTCTGAGCTTAAATTGTTGGGCAGTTTAAAAGACAAAATGGATCCCAAATACCAGTATGCAACCACCAGCCTTTCTGCCATGGATCAATGGGGAAATGCAGTGGTTATTATCCAAACCCACGGTGGAGGATTTGGTTCTGGATATGTGGCCGGAAAAACAGGGTTGATTTTCAATAGCGCCATTGACTGGATGGAAAAAACACCGGGGTTGGCCAATAGTGTGGAGCCATGGAAAGCTGTAGGCTGGTGTGTGGGTGGAATGATGCAATTCCACAAAGATGGCAAACCTGAATTGGTAGTAGGTTCTCCCGGTAGTTTTGGGATTTTGCAGTCAGTACCTCAAGTAGCCATGAATTATATTGATTTTGGGATGAATATTCAGGATGCCATCAGTGCTCCTAGGTTTCGTTGGAAGGATGAATTGGGATCTGTGCCTGCCAAAGAAATTATCATTGAAACCCGCGTAGACAATCAGGTACTTAAAAGTTTAAGACAAATGGGCTATCTATTGGATACAAGTTTGGGAGACTGGTCCATGACAGTAGGAGGGGCACAAGGTGTTTCTATCGACAGAAAATCCGGTTGGATAATGGGTGGAGCAGATCCCAGAAGAAATGGATATGCTGTGGGCTGGTAGCTGAAAATTACCGGACAGATTCTATTTGACTTATATTAAGGCGAATAGGACAATTCGGTCCTATTACATGAGGTGAGTTTTACTGATTGGTTAGATCAAACTTGTAGGCCCTCAAAATAATTTCATCACTTTAATCGCTATCAATACATAAATGAATAAGGAAAAAGAAAATCCGAGAAGAAATTTTATCAAAAAATCAGCCCTTGCAGCCACAGCCATTAATCTTTCCGGCATGTTCTGGGAAAATGATGCAAAGGCCATGGCTAAAGTTATAGAGCTAAGTAGTGATAAGCCTGCCTCAGCGCAAAAAACAGTCGCATTGATTGCCAATATCTATAGAAACAGTGCCCATGCAGATGTCATTGCTACCAAACTTTTTGTAGGAATACCTACAGATGATGGCATGGTAGCTCCACAAGTGAAAATTGTATCGGTATGGATCGACCAGATCGGAGACAATGATACCGGGGTACGCATTGCCGAAATGAATGGGGCAAAGATGTACGATACAATCGCAGGAGCCCTCACCTTGGGAGGTGATAAGCTGGCGGTGGATGCGGTCATCTATGTGGGAGAGCATGGGGAATATGATAAAAGTAGGTATGGTATCAAAATGTACCCTAGGATGAATTACCTGGAGCAAATTTTCAGGGTATTTGATGCATCCAATAAGTCCGTCCCTTTGTTCAACGACAAACATCTATCTTATAGTTGGTTAGATAGTAAATGGGTGTATGATAGGGCCAAGGAGCTAAAAGTGCCTATGATGGCAGGTTCATCTTTGCCATTTTGCTGGAGAGATCAACCCTTAGAGCATCCCTTAGGTGTAAAAATCACCGAAGCAGTTGCTATAGGGTATCACTCTCTTGATGCTTATGGATTTCATGTGGCAGAGATTCTGCAATGCATGGTGGAAAGAAGAGAAGGGGGAGAAACAGGAGTAAAAAGTGTACTGGGCCTGGGAGGAGATGATGTTTGGAAAGCCATGGATGATGGACGTATCAATTTAGATTTGGTGAATGCTGCATGTAACAAGATCAAAGGTCGGGAAAAAGGAAATATGAGGGAGTTGGTGAAGGATCCTAATGCCATTATTGTTGAATACAATGACGGTACCAAGGGGGCTATCGTTTTGCTTTCCGGTTTTGTAAATGGGGGATGGGCATATGCAGCCGACACCGCTCAGGGACGGGTAGCTACCGAATTTGTGCTGGATGGAAGCATGAGCTATTCTCATTTCAGTTACCTTTCCCTTAATATTCAGAAATTCATTGTAACCGAAAAACCTACAGCTCCTGTAGAAAGAACGCTACTTACCAGTGGGATTTCAGACATGGGAATCAGATCACTAGTAGACGGTGAGAAAATCGAAACACCTTTCTTGAATATAAAGTATTCAGCTGCAGGTTTTGAGCCAATCAGACCGACCGCCCCACGTCCTGAAGGGCAGAGCATAGGACCTTGGCCTCCTAAAGGTTATGAATTTATAATTCCTGAAAGATTTAAAAAATAGGAAAGTAGGGCCAAGGAAGGTTTTCAAAAAAAAATGCAAGCGTCATCTATGAGGAGTATTAATCCTTTGTAGGTGACGTTTTTTTAATTTTATTCGTTCAATATTTGATTGCTAGCATATATAGGATTTGCAATTTTTAAGGTAGTGTCCCGCTAATCCGGACGCATCAAAATCCCCTTTATTAGGGGCAGGGAGATATTTTTATCAATTAATACTTTGAAACTCCCATCAAACCCAAATCCGTACACATCTACAAAAAGTAAGCTTTTGTAGCCAGCCTGAATCAATGCCCATTTCTGATTTAGACCTCTTACGGAAATCAAAAAATGGACTACTCAAAATGACATAATCCGGCTTAATTTGATAAAACATTTTTAATTATTAGTCCAATCCACTAATTTTCCCAATCATAACAATAAATTAAATACTTAAATGGGAAAATATACGCCAATAATAGCCGGGTTTTTTGCAGTTCTCGGCCTTTCGGCTTGTGAATCAACAGCCGATAAGCAAGAGACTGCCGAACGACCAAATATCGTTTTTATCATGTCTGATGATCATGCCTATCAGGCCATTTCAGCCTATGATAATAAGCTGATAGAGACACCAAATATCGATAGGATTGCAGAAATGGGTATGCTTTTCACCAACGCCTCGGTGACCAATTCCATCTGTGCCCCATCAAGAGCCACAATTTTGACAGGGAAACACAGCCATATCAATGGCAAGGTAGACAACCACTTTCCTTTTGATACCACCAATGTAACCTTCCCTCAAATTTTTCAAGAGGAAGGTTATCAGACTGCCATGTTTGGTAAGTTGCATTTTGGCAATAACCCCAAGGGATTTGACCAATTTAAAATTTTACCAGGGCAAGGAAAGTATTACAATCCGGTGTTTATAACTAAAGATGAAGGTAAAATTGAGGTGGAAGGTTATGTCACAGATATCATTACTGACATGACGCTAAATTGGTTGGAAAATGAGCGCACCAAAGAAGATCCTTTCCTACTTTTTTACCTGCACAAAGCACCTCATAGGGAGTGGCTCCCTGCAGGAAGGCATGTAGCGGAGTTTACCCAAAAGACTTTCCCTGAGCCTGCCACCTTGTTTGATGATTATTCAGGAAGAGGTCGAGCGGCGCACGAAGCTGAAATGAATTTGCTTACAGATATGCACTGGGCGGGAGATTCTAAAATTCCTCCGGCTGTGATGGATGAGTTGGGTATAGCCCCCAATTCCAGTTGGGATAAAGCTGCCTTTGATGGAGAAGTGGGACGTATGAATGCGGAACAGCGAGCGGTATGGGATGCTTCTTATGATCCTATGATCGAAGATTTCAAGAAAGCGTATCCAAATATGACAGATGAGGATAAGATGAAGTGGAGGTATCAGCGATATATGCAAGATTATTTAGGCACCATCAAGGCAGTGGATGAAAATGTAGGTAGAGTGTTGGATTATTTGGAAGCCAATGGTTTGATGGAAAACACCATTATCGTTTATACATCTGATCAGGGTTTTTACCTTGGAGAGCATGGCTGGTTTGATAAACGCTTTGTATATGACGAATCTTTTAAAACACCATTGTTGGTAGCTTGGCCCGGAAAAGTAGCTCCAGGTTCTACAACCAATGAAATGGTTCAAAATCTGGATTTCGCCCAGACCTTTCTGGCTGCAGCAGGGATAGAAGCTCCCAAAGATATGCAGGGTGAAAGCCTTTTGCCATTATTGACAGGAGAAGGAGAATGGACACGTGATGCAGTTTATTACCATTATTATGAATACCCTTCTGTTCATATGGTGAAGCGTCACTACGCCATTGTCACTAAAGAATACAAACTGGTACATTACTATTTTGATGCAGATGAATGGGAGCTGATCGATAGAATCAATGATCCAATGGAATTGAAAAATGTCTATGATGATCCTGCCTACGCTGAAATTCAAGCAGAACTGCATAAAAAACTGGATGGCTTAAGAGAAAAATATGGTGATAACTCCGAGATCTCCCAAAAATACCTGAATGAGTATTTGGATTTCCTTCAGGAAAGAGAATCCTATGCAGGAGGAAAAAATACTGAGTTATTGGATAAGATTTTTGATGGGCGTGAGCTTTCAGATAAATAAAACCACAATCCAACCGGTTTTAAGTTTCAATCCTAATTTCCCTCCGCCACCGCGGAGGGATTTTTTATTTGAAGACGTTGTCCCGTCCCGTTAAAATCCCCCGGCACCCCCTTCAAATAATGAGGACAAAGGGGGCGAATAATGTAAATCCAAAGCAGTGTTTAAACCATAATTTGGAAACTTCTTTTAGGACGAGCCAGAATTCAGAAGCACTCACACCAGACTCAGTTTAGATTAAGTAAGACCACTCATTATTTTTGAGAATAGTGAAATATCCCTCCAAAAAAGAGAGAAAAAGGGAGATTAATTTCCTAAACTGTAAAACCAAAACAGTATTTAAACCCTAATCTATAAACTTTTTTTAGGACAAATCAATACCAAAGAATGCCGGTAGAGGTATTTTATCCTTTGGAATAATTTGCTATATTCGATACCATATGCCCATGTTAGACATACACAATATATAAGCGGTATTAAATCACCGTTTACTACCAAACGTTATCGCTTATCAAAAATATAATTGCCAATGGAACCAATAACAATAACCTGGATGATGTCTACCTTATTGGGTGGCTGGTTGGGTAATAGAACTGATTATTGGCTCTGCCAGGGCACAAACAAACTTTATGATCAAATAAAAACCAATGTCAATGAACCCGCAAATCATCACATTCAAAAAGCCATAAGAAAGTCGTACCTACAAGCTACGTTGCTGGTCATAAATCATATTTTACCCCAAAGAAAATGGTACAAGCTATCCGATGCCAGATGGGGCAATATCAAAGAGCTTGAGAACTACATCAAAGAGCAAAGAGATTTGATAGCTAATGAAAAAAGTTATAGTAGAAAGTCTGCGCTGGATGAATCCCATCGTGAAATACTATTCCCAAAAAATGGATCTTCCACTGAAAGGATGGACGAACTTGTTGGTAATCTCAAAGAGAGCATTATTCGGGAACTTGAAGGGAATCGGCGAAAAGTAGAACAAGCTGTAAAAAGCTGTATCATGGATGGATGGAAAGAAGGCAGTCGGCAGATGGACTTTTACAAACTGACTTGTGCATTTTTTACGCAGGAGCTAAAAGAAAATCCGGAACTTTCTACTTATATACAAACTGAGTATTTGGATACGATTCAAACTAAAATTGGAGAAGTCAAAATCACTATAACAGCACTTTCACAAACGCTAAACAGGTTTTTTGAGGAGTACAAAGATATGGTCCTCCTACTCGGAGAAATCTATTCAACGCTTGAAGAAGTAAAGGCGGATCTTGGTGAACTGCCAGAGAAAACAGCAAACCTTGTTTTGCAAGGGATTAAAGCTCATTCTATATCACCTCGACAGATTGCAGTTTCGGATGAATATCAAAAATATATATTTGATATTCAGGAGCATACGAAAGCCATAAATTCTATAATCTCCCAAATAGAAAGCGTACAGATCGCAATAACTAAGGTTGATGAAAGTACCAAATCAATATTGCAGCAAAACCTTGAAAATCTAGAAAAACAGTTGCTCCAAAGACGTGAGGATAAAAATAGACTGGAGAATACCCTTAGCGCTTTTGTGAGCAATGTAATCCAGCTTGCCAAACAACTCAGGCAGACAACGTCTCTGGATTCTGATAGATTACAAAAAGCCAGGGCATTATTTGAAGAAGGTAAATACCAAGAACTCAACAACGTGCTAAATGAAGAGGACATAGATCGTGATATTGCACAATACGAAGAGAAAGGAAAAATATTAGCCAATGAATTAACCATTAAAGCGCAAACTAGTGTGCTGACAAAAAAGGAAGGATGGTTTGAAGAAGCTTATAGGCTTTATGCTAAAGCCATGCGTGTCATTGAAAATTATGACACCACTTTCAATTATGCCTACTTTCTGTCGGAGCATGGAGAGATCCTTAAAGCGGAAGACATTTATAAGAAGGCTTTGAAATACATTTCAGATGAAGTTCAAAAGGCGACTATCTTAAATAATTTGGGGATTTTACAGCGTAATAAAAATGAGTTTGAAAAAGCAGACCAATCCTATCAGGAAGCCCTAGAGATAAGAAGAAATCTAGCGAATTTCAAACCCCAAACCTATTTGCCTTCAGTAGCAGAGACCTTAAATAATTTGGCTATTTTACAGTGGAATGAAAATGAGTTTGAAAAGGCCGAGCTAACCTATCAAGAAGCCTTAGAGATAAGAAGAAAATTAGCATATTTCAATCCCCAAACCTATTTACCTGCAGTAGCAGAGACCTTAAATAATTTGGGGACTTTACAGTGGAATGAAAATGAGTTTGAAAAGGCGGTGCAATCCTATCAAGAAGCCTTAGAGATATATCGAAAATTAGCGGATGTCAATCCCCAAGCCTATTTACCGAATATGGCAGCAATCTTAAATAATTTGGCTATTCTACAGCATGATAAAAATGAGTTTAAAAGCGCGGAGCAATTCTATCAAGAAGCCTTAGAGATAAGAAAAAAATTAGCGGGTGTCAATTCCCAAACCTATTTACCTGCAGTAGCAGAGACCTTAAATAATTTGGGGACTATACAGCGTGATAAAAATGAGTTTGTTAAAGCGGAGCTATCCTATCAAGAAGCCTTAGAGATAAGAAGAAAGTTAGCGGCTGTCAATCCCCAAACCTATTTGCCGAAAGTGGCAGCAATCTTAAATAATTTGGGGATTTTACAGCGCGATAAAAATGAGTTTGAAAAAGCGGAGCAATCCTATCAAGAAGCCTTAGAGATAAGAAGAAAATTAGCGGAAGTCAATCCCCAAACCTATTTACCGGCCGTAGCAGATACCTTAAATAATTTGGGAATTTTACAGTATGGTAAAAATGAGTTTGAAAAGGCTGAGCAATCTTACCAAGAAGCCTTAGAGATAAGAAGAAAATTAGCGGATGTCAATCCCCAAACCTACTTACCTGCGGTAGCAGAAAGTTTAAATAATTTTGCGGCTTTACAGCGTGATAAAAATGATTTTGAAAAAACGGAGCAATCCTATCAAGAAGCCTTAGAGATAAGAAGAAAATTAGCGGAAGTCAATCCCCAAACCTATTTACCGATCGTAGCAGAGACCTTAAATAATTTGGGGATTTTACAGCGTGCTAAAAATGAGTTTGAAAAAGCGGAGCAATCCTATCAGGAAGCCTTAGAGATAAGAAGAAAATTAGCGGATTTCAATCCCCAAACCTACTTACCTGCGGTAGCAGATACCTTTAATAATTTGGGAATTTTACAGTATGGTAAAAATGAGTTTGAAAAGGCTGAGCAATCTTACCAAGAAGCCTTAGAGATAAGAAGAAAATTAGCGGATTTCAATCCCCAAACCTACTTACCTGTGGTAGCAGAGAGTTTAAATAATTTTGCGGCTTTACAGTGGAGTAAAAATGATTTTGAAAAAGCGGAGCAATCCTATCAAGAAGCCTTAGAGATAAAAAGAAAATTAGCCCAATTAAATCCAAGCATTTTTGAAATCCCTTTGGCAGATACCTGTTTAAACCTTAGCCTTTTTCACCAATACTCTATTGTTGATCAAGAAAAATCAATAAAGTTTGCTAAAAAGCCTTAGCGCTTTATTCCAAATATTGGTACGCTGTACCTCATGCAGAAAAATGGGGGAAGGTAGCCAAAGATGTTTTAGCATATTGGGAAAATAAGTAACAAGGGCTATGTTTCCCAAATCACTATAGACGAACTGGTTTTAGAGCAATAAGCAGCAAAACCACAAAAATAACCCCAGTTTAATTTAAGTGTTTAATAACCAGGTTATAATTCTTCCGACTATTAGTTCCATAGATCTTTATGGAAAAGGGAAAGCCCGATTAAGATCCCAAAGTTTGACAATTAGCAATTTTGACTTTTTGAATGGCTGTTCGGTTGTGTGAAAGGAATTAATTATGCTAACAGAAAACTTGAGAGCGTTCCAAAGATTTTCAGATATTCAATTTGAATTTTGGGTATTATTAGGTTTTAAAACCCATTTCTCCACAATATTTACTAAATTTAATCCACTAAAAACAAGCAAACCAAACACTCAATTAACCAATTGTATGGGATTATTTAATTCATTATTAGGCAATGCCGGAGTAGTAGACAAAGACACTCTCCTGAATGATTTCGGTAAAATTTTAATACCAGATGAGCAAATCGAAACAGGTTTTAAATTGATCAGAGATACTTTTATTTTTACCAGTAAGCGGTTGATCCTGGTGGATAAACAAGGGCTCACCGGAAGAAAATCTGAATACCTATCCTTGCCCTATAAAAGTATTTCTAGGTTCAGTATAGAGACAGCAGGGACTTTCGACCTGGACGCGGAATTGAAGATTTGGATCTCAAGTGACCATCAACCCGCCGTAAGTAAGAAATTCAATAAGTCTGTGGATGTTTATGAGGTTCAAAAATTGCTGGCAAGCTTTGTATTGGGTTAATGCTTTTCATTGATTCACACAGATTTCCTTTGCTTTAATTTACAAGCGAAAGCCTACCCTCAAAAACGAAATCAATCACTTCCCAAATAACCATTTACCCGATGACTAAATTATTGAATACTTTTATCCTACTGATTTTTGTTTTCAGCGCCATTATTGCGACTGCTCAGGATCAACCCAATATTGTGTTGATCATGGCAGATGATCTTGGAGGCAGAGACTTGCCTGCATATGGTAACCAATTCAATGAAACACCTAATATCGACAAATTGGCCAGCCAGGGAATGTTGTTTTATAATGCCTATGCAGCACCCGTTTGTTCGCCTACCCGAGCCAGCATACAAGCAGGTCAGTACCCGGCTAGGGTAGGCATTTTCGACTTTATCCCAGGCCATTGGCGCCCCAATGAGGAAGTAACCGTTCCACATCACCAAGTGCAACATCTTCCCAATAAGATTTCAACCATCGGCAATGCCATGCAGGCTGCAGGTTATACTACCGGCTATTTTGGGAAATGGCATTTGGGAAACAATCCCGAACACCTTCCCAATAACAGGGGGTATGATGAGGCCTATATGTACGCCGGTGGTGGTTTTTACCATCCAAAGTTTGTTCCCGAATACCAAACCAAAGAAAATGAGCGATTGAGCCAAACCCTCACACGCATGGGAGTTGACTTTATAGAGGAGAATAACAATGAGCCTTTCTTTCTTTTTATTTCGCATTATGATGTGCATGTACAGTTGGATGCGGATAGGGACCTGATCGATAAATACCTCAACAAGCCTAAAGATCCCGACTATCCCAGCAATGCTGTGTATGCAGCCATGGTTACCCATATAGATGAGAGTGTTGGGCAAATCATGGCCGCCATTGAGGAAAAGGGCTTGGCGGACAATACCGTATTTATCTTCTATTCAGACAATGGAGGAGTGGACAACCGATTTGACAACATCCCTTTATTGGGAGGAGAAAGCCAGGATGTCTATCCTGAAGGACATCCCCTGCGTTATATCGCCACATCCAATGCCCCCTTTAGAGCAGGGAAAGGGACGCTTTATGAAGGAGGAATACGTGTACCTTTAATTGTGCGCTGGCCGGAAAAGGTAGAGGCAGGGAGTAAATCCGAAGCCATCGTCTCCAGTGTGGATTTTTATCCTACCTTTTTAGAATTGGGCCGTGGTAAGGAGCCACAAGACCAAGTTCTGGATGGGGTTTCAATGGTTTCGCCTTTAACAGCAAAAAAGTTTGATCCGGAGAGAAGTGTTTACCCATTACCCTGTTTACCATCATGAGGTACCCATGTCGGCATTGAGAAAAGGAGATTGGAAAATAGTAGAAAACCTGGTTACCGGTGAGTTTGACCTGTACAACCTAAAATATGATGTCATCGAAATGACAGACCTGAAGTTTAGTTACCCTGATAAGTTGGCCGAAATGAAGCAAGCCTTGAAAAAATGGCAAGTAGCGACCAATGCCCAAAACCCCGTACCCAATCCTGATTTCGATCCGGAGAAAAGATACGAATGGGGCACCAATCCATTCAGATAGGAAGAAAAAGCTTTGGTCTTTAATGGATGATTTTATTTTAATACATTGGCAACAATTAAGCGAGTAAGAGAACCTTTTAGTTCCTGCTTTTGCCAGCCCTGGAAAGGCGAAATACATTAGCCAAGGATGTCAGCCCCTAGTAAAACAATAGGAATGACCTGATTTTGGCGGTATTGTTGCCTTTTTTTCGCAACAATGCTGACAAAATCAAACCTAATACAGAGGTTCAAAAATAAATAAAAAACACCACTATGCCACTCAGCAACCTACTCTCCTGCAAAAGTTTTACAATACTCCTGATCTTGCTAAGTCTCCTGGCCTGCGAAACCCCAAAAACCGAACCTTATCAAGACATTGCTTTCTACAGTGATGCTTTTGGCACGGAGCGAAATTACAGGATCTACCTGCCTGGAGATTATGCAGAGCAACCGGACAAGCAATACCCGGTGGTGTATTATTTTCATGGCTATGGAGGCAGGTACAAATGGGATGCTTACGACTTGGAAGACGATGTAGAGTATCCGGCAAACGGCCGATTGGAACCTCCCTTTGTGATGGAATGGAAAAAATATGCCCGGGAAAATAACCTGATCATCGTCACCTGGGATGGCTATGAACCCAATCTTTCCCCTGGTAAAAAAGAGCGGGAAGGCATACCCTATGGCAACGCCCTGCCTTATGATTATGTACGTGCCCATGAAACCGAGCGGGAACATTGGGGCTGGGATTTTAGTGCCCATTTCAGGGAGTTGGTAAAGCATGTAGACCAAAATTTCCGAAGCATTCCCGACCGCAGCAAAAGAGCCATCACAGGCCTGAGCATGGGCGGCTTGACCTCCTACTATGTGGCCGGGCAAAACAAAGACCTGGTGGCCTCTGTCAGTGCTTTCGATCCTGCTGCTAACCTCCCTACTACGGCCCTAAAGGCCGACAGGTGGTTTTCCCCATCCTGGAAATGCACCGCTCCCTAAAGGGTTTGGCCGTGCGCTTGACCAAGACCGATGGGGACTGGCTCAAGTACAACAACTGGCACATGACCCAGCTTTTGGAAGTGCAGACCTTAGCCATTTTGAAACCCATACCGCAGACTACCCGAACCACTGGGCTGCTGACACCGAGCAGCAATTGGATTTTCACCGCAATGAATTTGCCAAGACACCCGCGCTGCCTGCCAAATGGAACCATGTCAATCCCGGTTTTGACAATTTCGAAGTGTTCGGAAATACTTTTAAGATCAAGCGGGAAACCCCGGCCCTAACCTTGATAGAAAATGCGGCTGAAAACAAATTAAAGATTTTGTCCCGAACTTTTATTCCTGATGGGCCCATCGTCCTGGAAGAAAGCATTGCTGTCAGTACGGCGGGAAGCTATGCGCCCGGGGAAACCTACCTTCTGCGATCGTTCAATCTTTCTACGCATGCTTTTGAGGCAGACAACCTTGTAGCGGCAGACAAAGAAGGAAAGCTGGACTTTGCCTTGTCCGGTGGAGGCCATTGGCTGGGAATCAATAGAGAAGCTGAACCAGAAGCCCAACTAGGCATGGTATTCCCCAACAACCAGGAGCATTTTTACTTTGAGGAGGGAAAAACAGAAAGCTTGAGTTTCTCCCTGGTCAATATAGGCAATGCCTCCGCAAAAGAAATCGAGATCATCCCGGTTACCCAGCATCCCCATTTAAAAATAAGTCCCGAAAAAATCACCATCTCAGCCCTGGAAGCCAAAGCAGCGATCGATAGCGAGCAGGCCTTTCAATTTACCTTTGGGCGCTATTCCGATTCCAGCTTTGTGGCCGGAGTGGATTTTGTAATCAGGGCAGACCGGCAAGTGGCCGACACCCTTAGGATCGTGGCTTTTGCCGCTCCCAAAGCTGTCTACAGCCCTAGGGAAGACCTGATCCTTCTGGATGGAAGAACCCTGCCCGAAGTACCGATCTACCAGCAGGGAATGGATAGCATTGTTTTAGAATCCTTGTCAGGAGGGACAGGCAATGGCAATGGCATCTGGGAAGCGGGAGAGGAAGTACTGTTATACTTGCGCCTGCCACAGGGCCTGGCGCCCAAGGACACCAATACCTTTCACCCCACTTACCTGCTCAACCATCCGGCACAGCCTTATACCCATGTAAACAGCATGCACTACCTGGAGCGCCTCAATCAAGCCAGCTGCACAAGTGAAACCACCCCCATAACCCTTTCCTCAGACAGCCCCAAAAACCAGGAACTGGACCTCTGGCTAAGGGCAGAAAGCCTCTACAATGATAAAAATGACAGTACCTCCAATGCCACCATCTATGCCAATCAATTTCATTTTAGGAGGGTAAAGGTTGGGGTATACTAAGCTTGGTCCAATTTTATTATGGAGAGGTGGAGATGTTTTTTTGTAAGTAGGGTATATATTTTTCACATAAATTGAAATCATAATTAGCAGATAAATAACTTATTTATTGGTGTTTTTGTAGAATTATTTTAATTCAATAAAATCATTTATACATTTTAATTTATTTTATATAAATTGTTTTTGTTGTTTTTATTTATTATTTTAATTTCTAATTGATATTTCAATCTGATTATTTGCAAATATTTTATTGTTTGAGGAATATGGAAAGAGATAATTTAATTAGTATTTTTATTCGGCCCTTTCTAATTTTTATTTTCTGCTTTACAGTTAATATTTATTGCTTTTCTCAAGATCGGCATGTAACTTTTCCATCACCTAATGCCTATTCATTAGTAAAATATACTCCTTCTACTGTTAATCATTATACCGGCATTCCTGATATTAGAATTCCTTTGTATACTGTTGATTCAAAGGATCTTCAGGCCAATATTGATTTGTCCTATTTTGCGGGAGGTGTCAAAGTCAATGAATTTCCCAACTGGGTGGGGTCCGGTTGGTCTTTAAATGTAGGAGGTGTTATCACCAGAGCAATTGGAGGAATAAATGATGATGAAGAATCTATTGGTTTTTACTATACAGGTCATTTATTGGAAGACAATTGGCCTAATCCATCAGATGATTATATAGAAAATCAAAGAGTAGGACTTGTAGATGGAATGCCTGATATGTTTTATTATAATTTTAACGGAAAATCAGGGAAGTTCTTTTTTGATAATGATGGAGGAATAAGAACACTTCCTTATGCCAATATTAAAATTGAATTGATAGATAAAGGGTCTGTCTTCAAAAGCTTCGGTTCTGTTATGTTCCGTTTTAGTGGTTTTAAAAAGTGGAAAATTACAGATGAAAATGGGGTGATTTATTATTTTGAAGAATTGGAATTATCCAAATCTGAATCTGCTACTTTTACCCAAGAAGGTGGTTCCGGGGATATAAAAGATATAATCACAAGCTGGTATCTGACAAAAATTGTGTCTCCGAATTTAAAGAATGAAATTCTTTTTGAGTATGATTATTCAAACTTTGATACCTCATCATCTCTCTATGAATACCAGTCCATCGCAATTGGTTATTATACCCTTCATGGAAGCAATATTTTTCTTGGTAATGGGAGTTTGACAAATATGGGTGGCTTTCCTGAGAACAGAGGTCAAACGATAAGTAGAAATTACAGACATAATTTAAAAAAGATAATTTTTGAGAGTGGAACAGTCGAATTTATTACTTCTGTTCGAAATGATTTGCCCCACCCTGCCATGGAGTATTCATTTTCTTCATTCAAATTAGATTCTATACTGTTAAAGAACAATCAAAATGAGATTAAAAAAGGGTTTGCTCTTGAATTTATCGATAAGCCCAACCAAAGATTAACACTGAAAAAATTAATTGTAGACAAGGATCAAGTTTATTCTTTTGAATACAACAACATGCACTTGTTACCCGGATATAGTAGTAGAGATACTGACCATTGGGGATATTTTAATGGGGCACGTAATATTGGTACCGGATTGATTCCAACTTTTTCATTTTCTTCGCAAACTTTTCAAGACAAGACTTATCCTGGAATTAATAAAGATCCTAATATTGAAAAAATGAAATATGGGGTTTTAAATAAAATCACTTGGCCCACAGGGGGAGCAGGCAGTTTTTTTATGAGCCCAATGACTATAGTTTTATTAATGAGAATCCCTTGGCAGAGGATGGGTGGTCCGCATGGAACTATATCGATTCATCTATAGCGTCTTCAGTAACTTTTAATTCTCTAGCACAAGTTCAGCTTTGGTATGAATGCAGTACGGATGGGGTTGCCTATGGCAATAATATCGAACCATGCGCTTCTGTGCTTACTCCTTGGAACTTCAATTTTACAGGAACCTTCGATCTCACTAAATATATACCTCAATATACCGGAGAAATAGATGTCAGAGTCAAGTTAAAATACAGGCTTTTGGAAGAAGGTTCAATAACAAAAAAATAGGAGGTGGAATACGTATTGCTGAAATTCATGATGTTGACCAATTTAATCCACCCATCAAAAGAAAATTCGAATATACCCAAGAGGGTAATGTTGATCTTTCATCCGGGGTAGCCGGAAGTGATTTAAAATACCATGCTTCTTTTACATCAGGAACTCAAGGCTCCGAAATTTTTACTACAGGTGTTAAAGCTTACTCCCACTCAGCTTTTCCACTATCCATGACGCAAAGCCGTCCCATAGGTTATCAAAGGGTTGTTGAAAAAATTGATGGTAATGGTGAAACGGTCCATAAATTTACTTCTTTTTATGATTATCCGGATCAAATCGGTTTGCAGAATAATCCCTATGAAATGCCCCTAGTTAATAAAAAGAGCTATGATCATAAAAGAGGTAAATTAATAGCAAAGACTCAGGAAGATAATTCTGGAAATTTGGTTGAGAGTAAAAGTGTACTTGGGTACAAAACCCTTAATGCAAGATCACCAGTAAAAGTATGGCAATCTTTCCCTTTTATAAAATTCGTCCTACAATTTCAAAACAATGGATTTCTGCCTCCATTTACGCCTGTAACGCTAAGAGAAACAACAGCATTTTATATAGAATCTGAGTCTTTCAAACCAGCCTATGAAATGGATAAATTATATTCGGGTGAAGCCGAATTAGCGGTTGACCGCTCTTATCAATACAATGCATTTCATCAACTTCAAAAACGAACGGTAGTCAATTCAAATTGGGGATTTGAAAGTGAAGAGTATAAGTACCCTTTGGAGTATGAAAAACCCTCCCAAGAGATTAATGCATTGTTAAGCAAAAATATAATTGGTGATCCCATAGAATCAATTAAATCTGTGAAAAATGGGGTAATAAGTGGGCAGGCAAGAAAATGGAAAATTAAATCAGGAGAGGTTTTATTGGATGAAATTCTACACCTAGAAACAAATGCTCCAATAAAAAATTTTCCCCACTCAGTGGACGGAATTTCATTTCATGAGTCTTTTGTAAAAAAGACCAAACTAGGCTACGATCATGCATTTAATATTAACCAAGTAGAAGAGTTAGGTCAAAATAATAGGGCAATTCTATGGGACTCTACTGATAAATTACCGGTATGTGAGGTGCTTAACTCCCGTCCTGATCAAATTTCTTACACATCATTTGAAACGCAAGATAAAGGAGGGTGGACTTATATGGGTAATTCCGTTTCTTCTATAGGCTCCAGAACAGGTGGTAGGTATTATGATTTGGGAACAGGAAGTATCTCAAAATCGGGAATAGAGGCTAGTTCAAGTGAAAAATATTTGCTTACATTTTGGGTAAAAAGAGCCAATGGTTCAGCAAATTGGGATTTTTGGGGGCAGACAGAGAAATTAGACCAAGAATGGAAGTTAATCCAAAGGATAGTTATGGAAAATAGGCTTACCATTGAAGGAAGCGGTTTGCATTTGGATGAATTACGGTTACACCCAATAGATGCCGGAATGACGACTTATACATACGATCCTTTGGTTGGAGTGACATCCAAAACAGATGCTAGAAATTACACCTTGCATTACGAATACGACTACATGGGGCGGTTGAAAGCAATTAGAGATGATAATGGGCAGTTAAAGGAACTTTACGAGTACAATTATCAAACAAGTGGTTTAAACCCTTAAAGTGAGGAGCGATGGAAAAATTATTCTTATTTATTTTAGTAGTTTTTCATATCGCGGTAAGTCCTGTAGCTGCCCAAAAGATAGAACCAATTGATGCCCAAAACCTAATTGGATATTGGCAAACGGATTCAGTAAATCAGTTGTCAGCAATAAATTATGGTATATCGGCAAAAGATTCAATGACCAAAACGGCTGAATCTGAAGCAATGAAACAAGCCATTAAGTCTAGGTCATTTATTTTTTCAGAGGACGGAATCTTTACAGCCCAATGGGTATTGGGTAAAAGACAGAATATTGTCAACGGAAAATGGGGAATTGAAGGTACATCGCTGTTAGCAATTGAGATCAATGGAATAAAGACCAGTTATTCCGTTCGAGTTAACGGAAAAGATGGGATTTTATTGATACCAATGAAGGCGCGTCGTGGACAAATCCATGAGTTGTATTTTACTAAGAAGGATGCAAAATGAAGCCTTACCTCTTTTCACTTTTAATCTGTGTTTATGGGCAATATTTGTTTGGCCAAGAGGTTACTCAGGTTCAGATAATAGGCCCTACTACTGTTAGTATAGGAGAAACAGCCTTATTTGAAGTTAATTTTTGGAATGGGACTACTATGGTATACCCAAACAACGGAATTGGAAGTATGTGGTCTGTTCCCCAGGCAACCATCAATTATGAGACCTATAATTCCATAAGCCTGACTTTTAGCTCAGCCGGTTCTTTTAACTTGACCTATCAATTCATGACCTTTGATGGGAACTTCAATGACAACCTACAAATACGGGTACCCCACATAAACCCTTGTGAGGAAATAGAGGCTTCAGCTGAAAATGTTTCACGCTTTGAGAGTGGCTCAGTAGAACTTACAGCGTCTCCTGCTCCTGCAGGTTTTGAATACCGATGGTTTGCTTCCGACCAAAGCACTCAACTAGGGGCAGCCCAAATTTTCACCACACCTACTATCTCCGCAACGACTACTTACTACTTGGCATATGTTCATACCTCTTCCGGCTGTATGACACCTAAAGTACCGGTAAAGGCGATAGTTGCCAACCATAATTATGTAAAGAAATATACAGCGAAAAAGCTGGTCTGGATGAAATGACAATTGTTTCGGCCAACTCAAGCCAATCACAAAAGCAATTCGCTTATCATGATGGACTTGGTCGTACAATGCAGACTGTGGGAAAAGAAAGCACGGTTTCAGGCAAGGATTTGATTGTACCTATAGCGTATGATGAATATGGTATGCAGACAAAGGAATTGCTACCATTCTCTATTGCCAACGGCCGAAAACCCGGAGATTTTCGGCTTTCCGCTATAAATGACCAGGAGGCTTATTATACGTTATTATATGGAGAAAATCCCTCAGCCTATATAGAAAAAGAATTTGAAGCTTCCCTTTAAACAGAGTTAATAAACAAGCAGCACAAGGAAATGCTTGGCAAATGGGGTCCGGTAAGGAGTTGAAATTTTTCAGAAGACCCAATACTACAGAAGAGGCCGTTCGGGTATTTACCGTAAATCAGAGTGGGCTTCCCGAAAGTAATTCAGCGTTTCGTGCGAATGACCTGTGGGTAGAGATTACTGTAGATGAAGACGATAAAAGTACCCTTACCTACACGGATAAATTAGATAGGGTAGTGTTAAAAAAGTGCAGAATACTGCTGCACCTACAGATGAAGGCCATATAGGTTGGCTTTGTACCTACTATGTTTATGATGTTTTCTCAAGGTTAAGCGTGGTCATTCCTCCCAGGGCCACCCAAATTATTGCCGATGCAAACTGGAGTATTGATATCAGTACCAATGCAAGCTTGGCGAAAGAACAATATTTTCGCTATACCTACGATAAAAGGGGGAGAATGATAGAAAAATACATTCCCGGAAAAGGATTGGAATCCATGGTGTATGACAATCAAAACAGAATGGTAGGAGTTCAGGATGCCAATATGGCTAGAAGACCCCGGAAAATGGCTTTACACCAAATATGATGGACTTGGAAGAGTAGTGATGACCGGAATGACCAGCTCAAATAATGACCGGGCTAGTATTCAAAATAGCCTCAATGAGATGCCTTCAAATGAAGCCTCAGTAAATGCCAATACAGCTAAAGTAAAGACAGGATCTAGAATTTCTTCTAGTAAATACGATGGGTATCAGGAGTATGTGGCTGAAAAATCCATCAGCCTAAAACCAGGATTTAACATGAAAGCCACCAGAAACCAAAATTTCACTGCTCAGATTGGAACAGAAAGTTCAGGCACGGTGGGGGCTTGGCCGACAGATGATGGCAATATTTTGACTGTTTACTTATACGATTCCTATGAATTCCTTAGCGAATTCCCCTATGTAAATCCTGGTCCACCATTTACTTCTCATCCAACTACTCGAATCCATGGTTTACAAACAGGGAAAAAAGTAAAAAACCTGAAAACAGGAGAATTTTATACCACCGCAATCTATTACGATGAAGAAGGACGGGTGATACAAACCATTGCTCAGGACCAACTTGGGGGGACCGTGCTGAATTCCACTGCCTATAATTTTGAGGGTCAACCAATTCATACATTGATTTCAAGCAGTAGGGCTGAAAGCCCCGATATTCACCGAACCTTTACCTACAATGTCACCGGTCAAATTGCGTCGATAACGCATAAAGTTGGCTCCGATCCTGCTATTACCTTGGCTGCTTATGCTTATAATGACCTAGGGCAGCTTGTTTCAAAATCATTTCTGGGCCAATCTGCCATCAGTCAAACCTATGCTTATAATATTAGAGGCTGGCTGGATAATCAAGGGAGCAATGAAATGGGGATATTCCGACAAAAACTCTATTACAATACCGGTAGCGAGAATAAATATTACAATGGAAATATAGCAGGCATCGAATGGGAGGGACAGGACGGTAAAGCGAGGAGCTTCGCTTACCAATACGACAATGCCAATCGACTGTTAGCTGCGAGATTCAATGCAGCAGGGGAAAATAACCATTATTCCCTCCAAGGAATCAGCTATGATGCCAATGGCAATATATTGACAATGGCCAGGTTTAACGAAAAATCAAAAGCCACCTATGGAAAAGTGGACGATTTGACCTACACTTATGAAAGCAATGATGACTTAGGGGACAATTATTCCAATAAACTGTTACGCGTCACAGACGGGTTGGTTTCCAATACCCATACCGCGAAAGATTTTAAACCCAATACCGGGTCTCAAGAAAATTACGCCTATGATGTCAATGGAAACCAAACTTCTAATCCCGATAAGAGGATTACTAAAATCAGCTACAACCACCTGAATTTGCCCGAAGAGATCACTTTTTCCAATGGAGGGAAAATTAACTTTGCCTATGATGCAGAGGGGAAAAAGCTAAGCCAGACGGTTCA
Organism: Cyclobacterium sp. SOCE241; assembly: GCF_056867545.1. Taxonomy (NCBI): domain Bacteria; kingdom Pseudomonadati; phylum Bacteroidota; class Cytophagia; order Cytophagales; family Cyclobacteriaceae; genus Cyclobacterium; species Cyclobacterium sp. SOCE241. The sequence continues at coordinate 5,601,735 of NZ_CP149779.1, forward strand.
GGAGAACCAGGACAAGCCTGCTAAAACTAGAGACTATATTGGAGAGCTGGTGTTCCTAAATGGGAGCTTGGATTATATGGTTCATGAAGAAGGCAGGGTGGCAAATGAATCAAATGTCTATCATTATGATTTTTATATCAAAGATCATCTAGGCAATGTCCGGCAGGTGCTTAGGCAGCCCAAAACGGAGACAAAGTTGGCGACCATGGAAAGCCAACATTTACTGAAAGAGCAGGAAGATTTCTTTGGACTAACTGCTTCAAGACAAACTGATGTGGAACAGAATGTTACCCCCGGAGGAGATAAAGTGGCTTGGTTAAATGCAGCAAGAGGAAGGGTTTTAGGTCCCTCAAGTAGACAAGAGGTCTTTACAGGAGATCAGCTTAACCTAAGTGTCTATGGCAAGTACGAAGAACAGCCACTTCAAAAACAAACCCCGCAGGATTTGTAAACAGTGGAGGGAAAAGCAAAATTCTCGATGACCTCAATGAACTGTCCAAAAGTACACAACAAGCAGGAGGAGCCAATCCGATAACGATATTAAATATGATTGGCATAGTGGCGACAGACTTACAGCAAAAGCAAACCCCGGAAGCTTACTTACTTTATGCCCTCTATGACAGTGATGGCAATCGCTACGAAGTAGGCAAGCAACCCTTAAGCAGAAAAGCCGCCAATCAGCATGAAGTTTTAGAAGAAAAATTGTATATTTCACAAGACGGATACATGGAAACCGTTCTGGTCAATGAAACCGCTGAGGACGTTTGGTTCGATGATTTTAGTATATCAAGAACCCCTTCGATAGTGATTCAAGAAACCCATTATGATCCTTGGGGTTTGGAGTTGAATGGGCTAGGGTATCAGAATGGTGGTGTCAAGGAGAATAAGTATTTGTATAATGGGAAAGAGCTGATCGAGGACGAAGGGCTGGAGTATTATGATTATGGGGCGAGGATGTATGACCCGGTGATAGGAAGATGGGGAGTTGTGGATCCTATGGCAGACCAAATGACAAGACATTCGCCCTACAATTATGCGTTTGATAACCCTATAAGGTTTATTGATCCGGATGGGATGATGCCTAGGGATTGTTGTCCACCTTCTTCTGAATTTATTTTTGTTTCGGAGATGCATAAAAAGTTTGATTTTATTAAATCAAATCTGCAAAATTTATTAGGAGCTGAAAGAACTAAGAATTTAAATAGTCAAACCGCAGGAATAATTACTGAAACAGAATTTAGTAGTGGTCCTGTAGATTCTGGGACAAATAGTGATAAAATAGCTGGGTTTGTAAACATGGATGGTTTGAGTGATGTTGGAAAAGGATCACCTTCTGGTGGATTTATGGAGAAGATTGCTAATGCGTTAAGCTCTATACTTGGTTTAACAAATGAATTGGAAAAATCTGCAACGACCATGGATGGAAATTCGGATGAAACGATTATTAAAAATTCTAATATTAAAGAGGATACCACCTTTTTTGATGTTAAAACCTATAGCAATGGCGTTGGAAGGAGTATAAGATATAAAAGGGTTATTGGTACTGATACGATACAAGTTACAGGGACGGGAAATGGAGTTAATGAAGGTAAAAAGGCCTTGGAAAGTATTAAAGAAAAGAGAGATGAATAATTTATATACCGTTTTAATTGTTTGTAGTATTTTGGCTGGATGCAATAATAATTCCTTTAATATTGAAGTTGGGTCACCAGTAGAAATAAATAGTAAGTTTGGAAAAATAAAGCTTGTCTTAAAAGATAATGATATTACTATCGATAAAATTGAATACTTTGATAAGGGAAATAAGTTGTTTTTAAGTCAGGAGTTTGATGAAAGGGGTATAATTGTCACAAAATTGAACCATCATGAAAAAGATTCAAGTTCTTATTCAACGTATACTTCATTTTTATCTGGAGTTTTCAGTGAAAAAGTAAATGACACCTTAATTAAAGAAACGTACCATAATTTAGTAACGACAAGAGAGTATAAATTCAATAATGATATTTTGTACTTAGATATGTTTGAAAATGGTGAAAAGAGGTACAATGCCTTAAATATGAAATTGATAGATTCTGAATGGTTAAGTGAAAATAAGGTGAAATTATTATTGAAGAATTATTTTCCGTATAATGGCGAATTTGAGTTTTACTATTTAAATTCTAGAGATAAAATAAAATCTAAGAAATTGGAGGAGAATTATTATATGGTTGAATTTCAGAAAAATTCTGAGAAAGTTAGTAGTATCCAGTTTGATGTAGAAATTATTCCATCTGTTAAAGATTCTTTGATGAATTCGGTTTTCACACAAGAAATATTTCTTAAATATTAAAATCAATATGTTATTGTATACACTTTAATATTAGTCAATTTTTTAATTTATATATTTAATAGTACCTATTTATTTGGGGGTAATTGTTGTTCACGTATAGTTAAATTAACCTCTGCACTCACTTTATAAAAGGCTTTTATTAGTTACTCTACTATACTTTTTTATTGCTAAGTTCATTTGAGGTCGTGAACCTTTTTACGTCATGCTATCGTACAAACCTAAAAAATTGTAAGTAGGCTACTTGGGGTAAATCAGCACAGAATTTTAGAAGAAAATTTGTATATTTCATAAACCAGATACATGGAAACTGTCTTTGAAATTAAACTGCTGATGAGGTCAGGCCTGCCTGCCTATCAGGTAGGTTCAATGGATCTAGCATCTCAAGAAAAACATCTTTGTTTATTCAAGAGACACATGGAGCCTGTCCTGAGGAACTCAGGAATACTTGTGGGCTAGAACTGACTGGGCTGGGGTATCAGTATGGAGGTGTCAAAGAGAATAAGTAATTGTACAATGGTAAAGAACTGATTGAAGAAAAAGATCTTCAGTATTATGATTATGGGGCGAGGATGTATAGCCTGTCCCGTATTTCGGGAATCCGGTGATAGGAAGATGGGGAGTGGTGGATCCTATGGCAGACCAAATGATAAGACATTCGCCCTACAATTATGCGTTTGATAACCCTATAAGGTTTATTGATCCGGATGGGATGATGCCTAGGGATTGTTGTCCACCCGACTTGGGTGTAGTATCCACTACACCTTTTTATTGCTAATCTGCTTTGAAATCGTCATCCTTTGAAAGCCATTTGCAATGGCTTATTAAAGCACATCTTAGTAAATAAAAGTTTGCAAATTTGACCATTGTATAATTTAGGAGCAGCCAAGCTGTTCTTATTATTCAGCATTATTCATTTGTATATCCTTTAGATAAAAACTACTTTTAGTTGTGAGAAAGGATTATTAAATTAGAGATAGTGAAATACTCCCTGGACGCTATGGTTCCGGGCTTAAACCCTTATTCATTTTGGGTTTAACAATCCGGTACGTTACAGTGACCCGTTGGGATTGATGGGGCAGAATGCTGGGATATGGGGTACTTGTGATACTTACACCTCTAACAACTTTCAAAATCCGTTTGACCTTATGCCCAAATCTACCCGAACCAATCCGGGTTCGGGAAATCATTGGGCTGATGGTATAGGATATTCAGATTGGTCCATGTGGGGAGGTAGCCAAATGTACAAAGGTGCTTTGGCCAGTGGAGGATTCGAATTTGGAGGGAAGTTTTACCATTTAGATGGAGATGGAAATCGCGTTCAGTATGAAGAAAGAAACGGTAAGCTAGGTTATTGGGTGGATTCAGAAATGAACGTCATAGACTATGTACTTATGAACAATAAGTTGTTCAAAACCACAACACCAGGTATAGAGTCAACATTTTATAGTGTTGGACGTCAGGGTAATGGGGGAGAGATTTATTAGGAACAGTTTCAGTGGCTTTATATTTACTTGGTACGGCTCATTCGGGGCTGGAACTTTATGTTGATCATAGGCTTGCTCAAAACGAAGTACAGACTTTAAGGCGTGCCAAAGCGTTGGGCAGTGCTCGTTACGGAGCAACCACCGCTATAAAAAATTCAAATAAGTATCTAAACGGTTTGAAAATTATCGGCAAGGGATTGACTAAGCCATTTTTCTTTGCTGGGTTAGGTATCTCCGCCCTTGATGTAGCAAACGGTGGAAGTTTAGAATGGGCTATTGCTGATACTGGCGTTGGTGTATTAGGTTTAGCAGCTACTGCAATTGGTGTTGCAGTTGGAGCTCCTGTAATAGGAACTGCTATAACAGTAGGGGCTGCAGGTTATTTTACAATACGAATTGGTTTAGATATATATGGTGAATTCAGCCAGATTTCAAAATGAATAAAGTAATGGAAGAAGTTAGTTATTATTATAAGATGTTATTTTTCCAATCTTGTGCTAGAAGGAGTGATAAACATAAAGGTATAGAAGAACTTGCATCTGGAGCATATTGGGTTATTTCCGCAATGCAAGGGGTTAATTTACTTTCAATTATATACTTTATATTTTGGTTTTTTGAAGGAAAAGCAAATAAAGTCGTTTTAGTGACTGTTTTTCTTGTGCCTTTACTTATTAATTATTTTATTTTTATGAAAAATGAAAAATATAAGACGATTTTAAAGGAATATTCTAAAGAAGGAGTTGGAAAACCTAATATAAAATCATATGGGTGGATAGTAGGTTACTTTGCATTTACACTTTTTACACTTGCATTAGCGGGTAAATTATATCAGTCTATGTATTTATTAATCAATGGTTAAAGCAGTTTTATCCTTTAATGCCTATACTGACCTAAATACACCGCAACAGGATTACCTGTACAATGGGGTGAGGCTAAACAAAACACGCAGCTCTATGAAACGGCCTTCAAAACTTATGATCCGTATTTTGGCAGGAGACCCCCGACTTGGGTGTAGTATCCACTACACCTTTTTATTGCTAATCTGCTTTGAAATCGTCATCCTTTGAAAGCCATTTGCAATGGCTTATTAAAGCACATCTTAGTAAATAAAAGTTTGCAAATTTTACCATTGTATGATTTAGGAGCAGCCAAGCTGTTCTTATTATTCAACATTATTCATTTGTATATCCTTTAGATAAAAACCCCTCCTAGGTGTAATTTGCAATTACACCTTTCTATCCACCTAAATAAAATTTAGGAAACTATTCTAAAATGTCCATTTGCAATGGCCAACTAAAGCCGACACTAGGTTATGATTAAATGGAAAGTAGGTAAAATGTTTTCGAGATTCTTGCAAGGGCAGTAATAAGGATAAAACCGGGCAGCTTGTTTTTATTTAATTGCCGGCAACCAACCTAGTTTTCCGAAAGCTAATACACTTGACCTACACCTCAAATTCAAACCAAGGAAAAGCTTAATTAATGGTTATTTATCCTTTCTACTTAATTAAATTGTACTTTACGGCGATATTATTTTAAAAGTATTTCAGTATATTACCTGAGGCATTTAATGAGAGAAAAAGCAGATCCATGAAATTTGATAAGTCTTATTTAGTTTTACTATTTACATTTTTAAATATTTTCCTATTTGCACAAAATACCAGTGGCAAAATTTTTGAAACTACTTTTCGGTGGAAGCCTGAAAATGGGAAAAATGGATGTGATGCAACAATAAACTTAAAGCTCAATTATTATTTAAAAAATGACAGGCCATGGGTCAATATTTCTTATACCATTGAAAAAGGGAATACCGTTTATTTCGAAGGCAAACAATATGCAAGGCAGCAATTAGGAGAAGATGCCTACAATGCGATTAGGGTGCAATACCCAAGATTTGTGGTTGACCTTTATGACGGCAGTAATTTTATTACATCAATAGGCTTCGATAGTAAAGGAAATATGACTTATGGAGGAGATTGGCTAAACATATTCGAGGGTCATATACATGCAGAACACACCAAGCGAAACCTTCCAAGTGGAGAGAGAGCTAAAGAGATTTTTTAAGCAATGCATTTTCTATTAAAAATATGCGCCTCACTTATATTGATGCAGTAAATTTCCATTTGGTTAAAATGCATGCTTTGGGTGAAAATGATAGGAATGATAAAAGTGCATCAGCTACTCCAAGTACTGACTCCGACCAACCGGTAAGCAACAATAATGGCTACGAAACTTCTCAATCAAATTCCTCAAGCTACCAAAGTAGCACAAATGCTGCCAATTCACATTACCAAAACGCCTTAGAAAGACAACAAGTTTATACCCAAAATTTAGAAGCCGCAGCTACTCAAATAGTTAATGTGGGTTTAAGTATTGCCAACGATATTCAACAAGCTAGGATTAGGAATGTAAATTATAAAAATGAAAACATAAGGGAATATCTTGAGGAAATAATCCCTTTAGACAAGGAGTGCGAAGCCTTGTATGCAACAGATTATGCAGCCTTTCTTGTAAAGGAAAAAGCATTGCGAAGTTATGAAAACCTAGCCATTGATAATTTAAACTGGCTTATTGAAAAGGAAGGTGATGCAAGGTATAAAAATTTAAAGTCAGAAATTTTCTCCAACCAAGTAAATAGACTAAGAAAAATATTAGCGTACAATACCGCACAGCTATTAAAAAATGAGAAGGAACTTGAAAATATGGAGCTAATCAATGAGTTTTATTATACTAATTTAAATGAACTGGTTGATTTCGCAGGAGATTTGTCTACAGATTTGGGCTATCATAACAATAATGTTCATGGATCAACAGGATATGGATTGTTTAAATTTTGGAGAAATTTTGTTGACGAAGAGAAGAGTGAAAGAGCTCGAATAATGTTAGCCACTAATGAAACAAATAAATTTTTAGGTCCTTTTTATGAAATATTTTTTTACGTAAGGCAAAATTATGTCAGCGACTATTATGACAAGAAAGCCATTGATTTATTTAAAGCAGCCAATGATCAAACCAAAAAGTTATTGCTAAAGGGTGTGCTTTTTGGAAGAAACTATGTTAAAGATTTAGCTTGGGATCAATTGTACATAAAAGATGACAGACTATTGAAGTTGTTTTTGGAAAATACAAACGAAAAAATATATTATTATGAAATTGAATTTAATGGAACCAAGGGAAAGGAAAAATGCCTTTGTATAAATTCTTAAATTCAAAATACGGATTTAAAAATTCAGCGTCTAATGCCCTTGTAAAAGATTGGTTAAAAAGAGATAAAAAATTAACCGGAAAAAATCCGGATGATTTTGTTGAAGAACAATTGGCAAAAGAAAAAAAGCCGCTCTTATTGAAAATGAAAAAATAGAAATTCAAAAATTGATTTCGCAATCTCAAGTTCTGTCTGAAAGCGGGGATTTTGACAAAGCCCTATCGCTTATTCAAAAAGCTAGAGTGGATTTCCCTAACAACTATGATTTAATAATATCTGAAGCACATATTTATAATAAACTCAATAATAATGACCGTTTTTTAGAACTACTCAAAGAAGGGGAAAAATCAGCTAACGCCAACGATGTATTGTTTTTTAATATTGGCGTACTTGAACAAGCAAATGAAAATTATGATGAAGCAGAAAACTACTATTTAAAAGCAATTGAGATTAATCCTGAAAATGTGGATGCTTATTATAATTTAGGAATTGTGTACAGTAAACAAGCAACCTTACTTAAAAATGACATCAATAATTTCATAGATCAACCTGAAAAATATGACGAAATCTTCCTAGAGATAATAGAAATTTTCAGGAAGTCAATTTCAAACTATAAGCATGCAGTAAAATTACAGGAATACGATTTTGACACATTATTTGAGATGGGATTCACCTGTACTGCACAAGCAAATGAAATCGGGAAGCAGGCCAATAAAAAATTAGAATACCCAAAAAATTCGGCTGGCTTTATTTGAAGAGGATGGAAATGTACAATCATTCATTGTTCTTTTTAAAAAAGCGCAACAATTGGATGATACAGATGAGGACTTAAATAAAAACATAATAATCCTTCAAAAAGTTGTTGATGATTTTAATGAGAAGCGTAGGAAAAAAGCTAGGCTATCTTGAGGAATTTAGGCTCGCAGTTATCCTCACCTAGGTGTAATTTGCAATTACACCTTTCTATCAAAAGCTGATAGCTTTATGGAAATCATTTGGATACGATCTTTAGTAATGGTTTGCTATTAATCTGTTCTCAAAGGTGTAGTCTGCCGGCAGCTGAGCGGAGCCAAGCCTCAGGTTAACGTATTCGGCATACCTTCCCATTAGGCGCCGCTCAGGGTCCGGATGTCTGTCCGAGCATTCAAAGATGTGGAAAGCAGCAGGATTTAGGAATACGATTTTTGGATGATTGGAAAAAAGCTGGGTTTAATCACTAGTAACCCACTACATTATCAGGTCAGGTACAACACTATCCGATTTTCTCTGATAAAACATTTTCCATATGCTATTCATTTTATTGTAAAAAATAAGAAAGTGATTGTTTTAGCTGTATTAGGCACTCGGGAAGACCCTGATAAATATGGCTATAGTTTATCCTACTGGGCCACTCCGATTGCTTGTAGGTGTGTAGCAAAATCCTTGACCGAAATCAAAGACATATTGTTTAAAATATGTTAGCTGGTCTTCCTCAATCGCTGTGTAAGGGAAGGATGCAAACCGACTCTCATTACTATTTTAGACGACTATTTAAGTCCATTTTTTTGGGTTTAATAGTGGTGTATGAATGATGTCCTTCCTCATCACCTTGAAGGCAGTTGCTTGTTGGTTTAAACTACTATCAGTAGGGGAAATTGTTGCAGAGCATTGCCGTATTCAGATGTACCCTTTATTTAAAAGATGCAATACAGACTGATCAATTGGGGCCAAAATTGTGTTAGGTTCAATCTTTCTTTTTTCTCTTTCCTTTTTTTCTTTTGCATATCGATTAGGAAAAATCACCATTTCTAACGTTAACTTCGTGAATAAAATTACATTTAAGTATTACTAATTCATAAAAAGGTATATTTTTAAAAACAAGTTCTTAATAAAGTTCTATTTTTGTGGAATAATTTAGAAGTTATTATTATCAATAGATGCTTGATTTAATGGTTTTACCAGAATCTTTTTTCTATAATAACAAAAAAAATTTAAAACTATGGATCAATCCATTTTTGACTTTGCTCCTTTTCCAATGTGGATTTATGATTTGGTATCATTTCGTTTTCTTGCAGTCAATAAGGAAGCCATTCGTACTTATGGTTATAGTGAGAGGGAATTCCTAAATATGACGATTAAGGACATTCGTCCTCAGGAGGATATCCCAAGACTCGAGAGAGCAGTTAAAGAAGCAAGGACACGTACTGAGTTATATAACGAAGGTCTTTATAGACATAGAAAAAAGGATGGTAGAATAATTTACGTAAAGATAAAAAGTAATCATATTACATTTAATGGATTAAAAGCTGAGATAATTACAGCCATTGATCTGACGGACCGATATGAAAGAGAGCAAAAAATTGAGGTTCAAAAGAATTATTTAACAGTGATTAGCACTATAAGCCAATTACTTTTGAAGTCCAATGACTGGCTTCAATCCTTAAATACCTGTTTTAAGACCGTTGGGGAAACCATTGGGATTGATCGTATCTACTTTTTCAAAATAACCTAAAGGATAAAACCACATCCCAGAGGTTAGAATGGAGCAATGAAAATATCATACCACAGCTAGATAATCAGGACCTTCAAAACATTCCATTTTCTGAGCTTCCTTTATTTATGGAACCTTTACTAAAGAAAAAGAATTTTGAGGCCATAGTTAAAGACCTTCCTCAGTCGATCACGAAAGACCTCCTATTGAAACAGGAAATCAAATCCATTCTTGTTCTTCCATTGTGGGTTAATGATTTTTTTTATGGTTTTATTGGCTTTGATAACTGTACTGAAGAGAGAGAATTTTCAGAAGAAGAGTTTCAATTGATACAGGTGCTTACATCCAACTTGGGGCATGTGATTAAGCAGCTTGAAGCATTTCAAGAGCTTAGTTATAGAGAGGCGAGGTTTAAATCTTTGATTGAAAATGGAAAAGATCTTATTGCGATCATTGATAAAAACGGGAATTATAGTTATGTGGGACCTACCTCAAAAACAGTTTTAGGCGTATATCCTTATGAATTTATTGGTAAAAATGCATTTGAATTTATTCACCAAAAAGATCAACCTCGTCTAAAACACAGTCTGGCTAGAATTTCAAAAATTAAATATATAACCATTGAGCCTTATCGCTTTTTGGATGCTAATGGAGAATGGCGATGGATTCGGACGGAGTTAACAAACCATTTAGATACACCATTTATTAATGGAATTGTAGCCAATACACATGAAGTTACTGCAGAAGTGAAGCAGAGAAGGATTGAAAGGTTGGCAGCTTCCTTAGCCAAAGAAATTGGAAAACCCGGAAAACTCTCAACCTGTTTCAATCAGGCGATACGCCAGTTAACCGCCTTGGACGGTATTGATTCTAGCGAGATTTGGTTGGTCTCTCAAGATGCAATTAGATTAGACTTGATTTCTTATTCTTTTCAAAAAGAAAAACATTCTTCGTTTTACGAATATGGTAAAGAATTCACCTCTTTTACATTAGGTTCAGGGCTTCCGGGCTATATTTGGAAAGAAAATAGCTCTTTATTGTGGAAAGATTTACCAAACAAAAAGGAATTTGTTCGCCACCCCGCTAACTTTAAATCCGCTATGGGATTTCCCATTGAATATAACACTGAGTTTATTGGATGCATCCTTTGTTTTTCCTCTACACAGGGAGAGAAAATTATAGATGAATATAATTTGCTTAAAGAAGTTATTCAACTAATTGGCTCGGTTGTAAAACAAAAAATTACGGAAGTAGAATACCGCAATTTTTTTAATATTACTCCGGACCCTCATTGTATTATTGGTTTTGATGGATACATCCAAAAGTACAATAAAGCCTTTCAAAATTTGTTGGGGTATGAGAAAGATAAGTTACTGTCTAGACCAATTTATGATTTTATTTATAAGGATGATAAACTTGATTCTCAAGCCAAAATTAAATCTTTCATAATTGATAAGTCTCCTAACCATCGTGCATCTTATCCAAAGCATGAAGCCCGTTTCGTGACTTCCGATAGCCAAATTAAATGGATGGTATGGAGTGGTACGGTTATTCAAGAATCAAAAATTATTGTAGCGGTAGCTAAGGATATCACAGATGAAAGATTGGTACAAGAAAAGTTAAAAGTGGCATACAAGCAATTAAAAACCGCACAAAAAATTGCTAAACTTGGCTATTGGTTTAGGGGTCTTGATTCTGATCTTTCTGTTTGGTCTGAAGAAACCTATCGCATTTATGGTTATTCTCCCCATGATTTTATTCCTACCCAATTTAATATATCCCAAACTTTTTTTCCTGAAGACCAGCACTTGATTGAAAAAGATCCGATTGGATTAATAAAGAATAAAAACGTTCACAGTTTTGAACACCGTATATTGACAGGGAAGGGTAATATCAAATGGGTTCATCAGGAAATTCGATTGTTAAAAGATAAACAAGGCCAACCTTACGGAATAGAAGGAACCATACAAGACATTACTGAGAGTAAGCTATATGAAAAAGAATTGGCGCTTAGCAATGAGCGATTTAGGTTGGCCATGAAAGCTAGTAACGAGATTATTTGGGAGCTTGACCACCAAACCTGTGTAATAACAAGAGGTGATGGAGGGAAATCAATGTCTGAATTTAATAATAAGGAAGACTTTAATAAAGCTAACTCGTGGTTTAGTAAAATTATAGCTGAGGAAAGAAATAGGGTTTGGGACTCTTTTCAAAAATCTTTAACTGATAAAAATGAATCCTATTGGTATTCAGAATATAAGATTTTGTCTGATAAGGGTTGTTTTTTTTATTTTATTGATCGTTGTTATATTCAAAGAGATGAAGCTGGTAATCCAATTAGGTCAATAGGATCAGCATTAGATGTTACTTCTTCACGCGAACAATTAGATAAAATTAAAACCCAGAACGAAAAGCTAAAAGAAATAGCTTGGCTTCAATCCCATGTGATTCGGGCTCCTCTTGCAAGAATCTTGGGATTAATTAATCTTTTCGAAGTTATTGATGATAATGATGAGGAAATGACTAAGGATCAAATAATTGAAATGATCTCAACATCTGCTCATGAATTGGATGAGGTGATTAAGGATATAACCAAAAAAATAAGCGCAGAAGATATTGGTTAAATAATAAACGAATGTCACAAACTCCGAAATATAGAGGTGTTTTATCTATAACCGAAACAATCTGCTGGGTTGCTAAACCATGATGAAATAAGTGAACGTATCCAAAATCCCTTCCCCTTCAGCTTCACTCAGGTCTGGTAATTCTATCGCAGTAGACATTAAAAAACACCTTACAAACCACCCTATCAAGCCTTTACTACCTTAGGCTTGAATTTAAGAAAAACAAGGCGGCCCAATAAAAGCCAAGGGAAGCCATGCATAAAAAAATCTCCCCAATCGATTAATTTCATGTCATGGGCACCACCGGCAATCCATTTGAGCTTGCCCCAAATATGGGGTTCCGGAAAATAAGGTGCCAATCCCAACCAGGCGCACATCATCAGCACCAATGTCCAATTATTAATGGGATTCTTATTTTTGTTAATTTTTTTCTGACCATGCTTTCCATTATTTCTACTCCAAAGATATAAAGACATCTTTTTTAAAGAGGTGACAATGGTTACAGAGGTAAATTTTAACCTAAAATAAGCTAGATGGCTATTGGTAGAATTTAAAGTAAAGCAGCAATAAAACCCCTAATAAAAGTGCCATACCTCCGATAAAGGGATAAACCCCCACATTACTGATTAAGGGAAGGGCAATGCCGGTGACAATTCCTCCGCCAACAATAGGTTCATAAAGGGGTTGTTTATAGCTAAAAGTGGAGGTGTATTTCTCTGCTTTATTGCCCGCTCTTTTGATCAGAATTAGTCCTATGGCTGTGGTGCCGGTAGATTGACCGAATTCCCTAAGGCCCTTAATCGCCATTCTTGGGGGAAGAAAATTTTCCCCATCAAAAAATAAATGGCAATATTATAGGCTACACCGGCTCCACCAAGGATTAGTAATGGGGCCAAATTTTCTGTTAGGGCTGTTATGGATAGGCTTCCTATGGCAGCCACGATAAGCAGGTCCAACGAAAGGTTGGTGATATAATTGATGTGTTTTCTGCTGATATAGCCGGTTAATTTTGCTTTCTCAGCCAATACCTGCACACCTAAACCGGCTAGCATGGCAACCGGGAATAGCGGAATAAATTTATTTATTTTGGACTCTTCTTGAGAAAATATTGCCATCTCTCCAAGGGAAAGCCCTTTTAAACATAACCACCCCAAAATAATGGTGAGCCCCACTATGGCTATCTGCAATGGAAATGATACCTTTTTTACTTTTTCCAAGTTGTTATCTTGCTCTCCATTTTCAGACATTTTCATATCATGAGACTCTTCCTTGCTATTTACATTGGACATTATGGTACCAAAAATAATGGCTGAAACCAAACCAATGGTGGCAATGCCAAGTCCCAAGTCAACTCCCTGTTCAAAGTCGATGGCGGAGAAGGTGTTCTTTAAGCCGGCAACAGTACCATGACCTCCCTGAAAACCGATCGCTATCAATGCACCGGATACAGCATCAATGTCAAAGATTGGCTTAAGCAGTAGGATGGACATAAGTAAACCGACAATGTATTGACCTAGGGCTAAAGTATAGCCAAAACATAGATTAGGCATGCTTTTATTTAGGATTGTCTTGAAGTCAGGAATTTTTTTACCTAGAAATAAACCGGCAAAAACCACTACAATTAAATAAGCCGGAAAATCCTTCCAAATGCTTACAGCAGCTTCAGGTAATAATCCTTGGGGTAGGGTGCTTAGGCCGCTAATGTCTGAGATAATGGGCCCCAGCAAGTCCGGTCCCAGTAGCAATGCCAACACACCTCCAATTAATGAAGCCGGAATTATCAGTTTTTTAGAAAAGCCTCTTTCATCACATAGGCAATAAAGAGGAAAAGGGTAATCAATAGCAATGCATTAAAAAACTCAAGTGTTGCAAATTTATCCATAAATCTGTTTGAATTTTGTTCGGAGGATTTAAAAAAGGCCGGAGAGTTTGTACCTGCTGGGTACTGTCTCACTGTAGTACTGCTCGTACCTATTGAGGAGGTTAGAAATGAAATTTCTCCCTTGAATTTGCCAAAAAAAGCGACCGATTATCATGTCTTTTTGGTCAATTTCTTTGTTTATAATTGGCACAAATGTTTTGCCAAAAGCCAAAAAATATTTTCTTGATTTTTAAAAAGTTAATAAAATGTGGCAAATTATTGAGGAGAACTTTCTCTGATTGGCTAATGTCCAATACTTCTTCTAAACGAGCTTTGCTTAGTTGGCTTTCCAAAGATTTATAGTCAATTGTTTTTAAAAGCAGGTAAATACCTTCTTAAGAAACACAAACCAAATCCAGGTATAACTTGCCATTATACCAGCTGATGAATGTGGAATTGAGAAATCTTGTTGTACAAGCCATTTTTCAATGGCTATACTTTTCTCTTTATTGAATATTTTTATATGATTATTTTACTGTTGCTTTGAGCCAGGTTTCGGCCAGTGCCGGCCAAGTTTCTCCTGCAGGATTGCCAGTCCTTAAGCCATAGCCATGTCCTCCTGTGGGGAGTAGGTGTAAGGCAACAGGGATTTTATTATCCCTCAATGCTGTGGCCATTACCAGTGCACTGTTGGCGTGTGCATCATCAGCTGTAGAAAAAAGAAACATGGGAGGAGTGTTTTCGTCTACTTTCAATTCAGGAGTTAGGCTTCTATTTTCACCTTTGTCAAGGTATGCAGGGTAAATCAACATGGCAAAATCAGGCTTTGATGAAACTTTATCTTTAGCATCCTGAGCTATATAGGTTTCCTCCTTGTACCGTGTACCTGCTCGTGCTGCCAAACTTCCACCTGCCGAGAAGCCGATTACACCAATTTTGTTCGGGTCTAAGTTCCATTCGTTTGCTCCACTTCGAACAATGCGGATTGACCGTTGAATATCATTTAAGGCTCCATCTTGTTTTTGCGGTACGCGGTATTCCAGTACAAAGGCTGTATACCCCAGAGTATTCAACCATTCGGCCACCTCATACCCCTCCTTATCGATGGCCAAAATCTTATAACCACCTCCGGGGCAGACAATGACAGCTGCTCCATTGTTTACTTTCTCATCCGGTAAAAATACCTTTAATGTAGGGTCGGTGACATCGGTCAGACGGGTTACTCCACCACTATTGTTATCTGTAATCACAGCAGGCTTCTTGGCAGTTGTCTCTCCCGGTACTTTTCCAGGCCAAATATGAATAAGCTCGTCAGTTTGCGCACTTGCTACGAAAACAAGCGTGAAAAATAAGGAGCAAAGTGTAAGCACTATTTTGATTGGCTGGCGTTGAATTTTCATGGGAGGCTTTGGTTGTTGACTTTTAAAATCGATGTATTTTTAAAAATGCTTTTGCTTTTTTATTTCCTTGAAATAAGAATTTCAAGGAAGAAAACGAGGCTTTAATATACTTTAAAAAATATATTCTATCAATAACAAAATATAGCAATGGTGGGAGAGGGATCTAAAAGGAATGGTCTTGGTTAATTAACTCGGATTATCTAATAGGATTTCTCCGCCCTGACAATAGTCAAAGGTTGAAGCCTATCCCGTGTTTACGAGAAGCGTTGCAGGCAACTGATAGTCAGTCTGTTGTAGATTTTAGTATAGCACCTCTATGGTGAAATTGAAAGGGATAACGGTAAGAGAACTTATTTATGTTACCTCAGTTGGGGCTGGAGGCAAAGTTTCTTTAGATTCAGGTTCAATATTTCTTCTCGTCTTACAAAAAGTTGATTTTACTCTTTCTGAAAAAAAGAAATAAGGAATCCATATTGCTGCGCCTACAAATGCTTGGATTAAGGCCCTGTTTTCAAGTGAAATGTTATCCTCAGTCATTACCGTATCTATCAAAATGGCTGCTAAATTGACCACATAAAATAGGATCATTAGCTTTGGGGTACTGGTCCTTCTAGTGTAAAAAGAATGATGAGTAAAACCGAAAATACAATAAGCAAAATATTGAATATCAGTTCAAAGGCAAGGCTTTCTGTTAGCCCCAGATTGATGGCCTGTAACCAAATAGCCTCGTCTAAATATCCCACGGAGAAAAATTCATTGTAATTTGAATGGGGGTAAGTATTATACCTATGGCAGGAAGAACCAACCATCCACCAATATTCTTGTTTTCAGCATATTCCCAAGGTAGTGGGTCATAAGTTTTATAAATTTTAACACTATAAAAAGTCCCGATAATGAGTAGGAATAGAACAACAAATACTGCCAACATGCTCTTTTTTTCTGAAGCAACAAAAGAGGAGTAGGTAAGGTTAAACATTAAATCATTTTTGATGTTTTCATGGGCAGATAGAAATTCAGCAACTTTTTCTCCTTCAATGAAATCATTGTATAAATCATAGGAGTATTGAACAGCTATTCGTTCACCATATCCCTGTATTTGATTGGTATATTTATAGGAGGAACCTTCTATTTCGTTTTTGGAATCTTCTACATGCCAAGGTTCGGGAAGTAAAACCTGTGTTTCTTGCTTAAAAGAAAATGGGCTTCCCAAATTGTAATGGCTGTTTCGGGCTGTTGCAATTGGATAATTGACCAACGATTCCAGAACTAAGGGATATACTCTTGAATAAATGTAGTTTTCCTCCTCATTCTCTAACCAAAAATCTTCGATCTTATAATTTTCTTCAACAAGCACTTCATTATTACCGAAGCGATGTTCATCGTAAAACCGTATCTTCTCCGTTTCTACTATTCCCGGATATAAATTGTTGTAAAAATTCAGGTATTCTTTTTGGATGGATGAAATGGGATTGTTTTCAAATTCTGCTCGAACGTTATCCGCTTTATTTCCACTATAAATGGTTTTGATTTCAATCATGGCATGCCCTCCAACGCTGTCCACATAAATTTTCTCCTGAATATTAATCTCAGATTTTTTTGGTTTTGGAAGCGTTATTAATTCTGAATTGTTTTCTTTTACCAGTAAGCCCAATCCATAATCCGGAAAGTAGGTGTGGTCAAGATCCCCTCCTTGCAAAGAGAGGGTAGGGTCAATAAAATAATTGTTATCATCCAAATTGATTGCAACCACACAATGGTCAAAAATTCTATTAGAAGGTTGAAATTGATTTAGGTTTTGCCTAATGGATGTGTTGACCAATAAAGGGTAGGCTGAAATCCCTTCTTTTTGTAACAATGCTACCAACAATAGAGATTTATCTTTGCAATCCCCGAATTTCTGTTGGTAAACTTTTTCAGGAGAATGAGGTTTATAAGCGCCTATCCCGGATTCTAACCCTAGGTAACGTATTTCATCCTGCACGTATCTAATCAAATTCAGGGTAATTTCCTTTTCTCCAAGTATTTCTTTGTTAAGGTTGGGCAACAGGGAACTCACATTTTTTGTCGAAAATAATGGTAAAGCCCATTGCACTACATCCTCCCAATTTTGCTGGGTGGATATGGAGGTTATGGGCAAATCTATGGTCCAGGAAGGAAGATTATTATCCAATTCTACGGGGCTTTCAGGATGGCTGGACCAACTATAAATTTTGTTTTTCCCATTCTTCCGGATGGTTGGCTCTTGTTCGTGGTTGATATTTTTATAATAAATATCTTGATTGTACTCGGTAAAAATTCGGTAATTAATATGGTTTACAGGGATGGTATAGGCATGGTACAAGCTTGAAGAGAAATTCCCAAGGTGTATGGGGTTAAAACCCACAATAGAATAACTTACAGCAATTACATCACCTTTTTGCACCCCATCCAAATGAAAAAGAGCAGTCATACTTCCATCGTACAAATGCCTTTCTTTGCCTGACTCAGTATTTGCAGTGGTGATTTTGTTTAAGTCTAATTGATCTAAAGATATGCCTTCCCTTTCTATTACGATTTTATGAAAAATTAATTTTTGAAAGCTAGGGTCAAATTCAATAGAAATATCTGACATTTCCTGCATCCCTTCAGTAGTGATTACTTGATACCTGTAATGGTGGAATACTGTCTGCTTACTTAGATTTACTTGTCTTTCAAAATCTAAATAATAATAGGGCCAATTTTCTTTAATAGAAGGTTTGGATAAAGGTATAGGATCAATCCAGCTTGGTTCTATAGATGTAGTGACATTCTCTTGAAATGCATGGGATTGGAAGACAAAGAACCCCATAAAAAATAATATAAATCTGCTTCATTCTTCTGGACTTAAAAAATACACTCAAGAAATATAAGTATAGTTCAAAATAAAAACCAAGATTTGCTAAGAAATTTTAGCTTGGTCTAATTTTTAGAAGAATAAAGTGGTTACAGATTAAATAAGAATGACGTCTATTAAAAGGATATCTTTAATTCCAGGGTCTGATAAACGACCATTGGTTAATACAGATTGACAGTCCGGTCAAATTGATAAATTGTATTTCAAATTGAAAGAAATAGGCTAATGATTAAATTTATTCTGAAGCTTACTCCTCCATCTTCAATTCACTCTTCACCACTTTGATGGTTAGAACATTATTGTCGGAAGAGATTATTTGCCATTCTTCTACTGTTCCTCCACCCCAGAAAGTACCTTGAATATTTAGAATGTCACCGTCTTTGGTCCAGCTGCCTTCAAAATCACTTGTGACAATAGGAGGAGTGCCACAAAATCCGCTGTTGGCACGGTGTATAAAAGTGCCATCGCTTAGAAAGCGATAACCATAAGTGTTTTCCCGCAATTGATCAACTTTTTCCAGTATAATCCCATCCTCATTGTATGAAATATTGCTCCAAGAGCCTACGGGGATTGGCCCTATTTCAGAAGCTGAAAGCTGTGGATCTTCCACACAGGAAACGATAATACATAAAGTTATCATCAGAATTGTAAATGGATTTTTCATCACTTTTTTATTGGTTTTATCCTAGACGAACCTTAAAAAGGTTTTGTTGAGGTTATTATCAAAAATAAATAGGGTTTTCTTTTCCACTTTTTACCTTTACATCATTTCCTTTGGAAATTGTTTCCTAAAAAGATGTTAATTTAAACCAATCCATGCTTTGGCTGTAAAAAGATATGGGTAGATAGCTTTTACATGATCACAACTGAATCGCTTGCTGGATATCGAATTAGCAATGTAGCCTGGTGTGAGCTATAGAGTGAGAAACATTTTTATTTTAAATTTATAACGAATGCATTTACTGAAGAACACCCTATTGTTAATACTCTTGATTTTATCAATGGCCTTTCAATCCATATATGCACAGCAAATCAGCAATGGGGATAGGCCAAACATTGTTTTTATTATGGCAGATGATTTGGGCTATGGTGATTTAGGCGTTTATGGTCAAGAATTGATCCAAACACCAAATATAGATGCCTTAGCTAAGGAAGGTATGGTATTTAGTCAAGCCTATGCCGGGGGACCGGTATGTACCTCCTCCAGATCTGTACTGATGACCGGCTTGCACAACGGGCATACAGTAGCCAGAGACAATGTGCCACATTATCCAACTTATCTTCAGGAAGAAGATATTACCCTAGCCATGGTCTTAAAAGAAGCCGGCTACTGTACAGGAGGCGTAGGGAAATGGTCATTAGGAGATGCCAATACGGAAGGTCGAGCCACCAATAAAGGCTTTGATACTTGGACAGGTTATTTAAATCAGGACCATGCTCATTATTATTATCCCGGTTACTTAGATCATGATGATAGAAAAATTCAATTAACAGATAACCCCATTTTAAGAAACAATTACAGTCATGACATTCTCACCAATGCAACTTTAAACTTCATCCGCATGCATAGAAAGGTTCCCTTCTTTTTTATGCCGCTTACACCAGCCCCCATTTTTCTGCAGCAGAAGAAGATGAGCATGGGTTGACAGTTCCTTCCACCTACCCCTATACTGAAAAAGATTGGCCTGAAGCTGCCAAAAAATATGCGGCCATGATTTACCGGTTAGACAAGGATGTGGGAAAAATTGTAAAACTTCTAAATGAGCTTGGGATTAGAGAAAATACCTTAATTATTTTTACTTCAGACAATGGTGGACACAGCAATGTTTGGGATAAATTCAGGACGAATGGCAAGCTCAAAGGTCATAAGCGGGATTTATACGAAGGAGGGATTAGAGTACCTTTTATTGCAAGCTGGCCCGGGATCATCCCCGCCAGTAGGAAATCAGATGCGCTGATAGGCTTTCAGGATATGTTGCCCACCTTTGCCGAAATAGCCAAGGCCCCTGTAAATATAAAAATTGATGGCATCTCTGTGGTGGAAGCTTTGAAAGGGAATAACCTTACTGAAAATAACCGTGTGTTTTATTGGGATTTTGGTCATGCCAGAGAGCGATATGATCAGGCAGTGCGGATGGGTAATTGGAAAGGAATCAGAAGAGGGCAGGGACAACCGATTGAAGTATACAACCTTGCTGATGATTTTTCTGAAGAACATAACCTGGCGGATGAAAATCCGGAGTTGGTAAAGAAAATAGACAATTTAATGGAAAGCATGGTGATTCCTTCTCCCAGGTATTCAGTCGGGGAAATATATTCAGGAGGTCCCATTTGGAAAAAAGACTGGTAAATGGATGCATTGGATTCAAACGGATAACCAAGGTTAATTCGTACAAAATCGGACACAAATTTGTACGAAACTGTAGCAGGAGCTAGGGATCAATTTTCTAAAGTCCCTTGAAACCTTATTCAAGGGACTTTATAATTTTTGGCACTTAATTGGCCTTTATTTTCCCCAAAGAAAAATCAATTTAATCCATGAGAATATTTATCGGAATGGTCCTTTGGGCCATCTTGTTGGTCCTTTGCTGGCCTTTGGCTCTAATTGTTTTATTGTTGTATCCACTCATTTGGCTGATATTTTTGCCTTTTCGTTTGCTGGGGTTTGGGGTAACCCTCACCCTTTCCATGTTATTGGCCTTGTTCATGTTGCCATTTTCCCTGATGCGGGCTTAATTTAATTACCTTTTACTCGCAAGGAGCAACCCGATATAGGTAATCGCAGCGTTAACCAATAAGATTTCAAAGCCAAACTGAAAACCATTGAACCAATTGGCAGCATTCCAGTCCAAGATAAAAGAAAGGACAGGACTTAAAAGACAGATATAGGGTACCCACTTGTCCCTGATGGTAAATTTATTACTAAGCCCAAAGGCAAATAGACCAAGCAAAGGTCCATAGGTAAAACCTGCTGCCTTGAATACGGCGCTTACTACACTTCTGTCATTTACCTCATTGAAAGCGACTATGGTTAAGAATACCAAGAAAGTAAACCCGATATGAATCCATCGTCTGGTTTTGTCCTGATCGATGTTTGTGCGTTCAGGAAGATTGACAATGTCTATACAAAAAGAGGTGGTCAAGGCTGTTAAAGCTGAATCGGCACTAGAGAAAGCGGCTGCCGTAATGCCCAATAAAAAGACAACCCCTGCCAAGGTTCCAAAGTGATTTAATGCCAAGTAAGGGAACAGTTCATCTGTAGCCTTTGGCAGATCAATGCCATTGATTTCGGCATAATGATAAAGCAAAACCCCCAAACTAAGAAAGAGTAGATTTGATACAAAAAAGGTGATGGAAAACCAGAAGATGTTTTTTTGGGCATCTTTTTTATTGCGACAGGTCAGGTTCTTTTGCATGACATTTTGATCCAAACCATTCATGGCAATGGTAATAAAAATACCTCCTGCGAACATTTTGAAGAAATTTTGACTAGAATTGCCTCCCCAAACAAAGATGGAGGACAAGTCGCTTTCACCAACCACAGTTAATAGTTCAGCTGTGCTTTTGTCCAGGTGTTTGCCTATCACCACAATGGTTATGACCACCGCCAAAAGCAAAAAGATGGTTTGTAAGGTATCTGTCCATACTATAGTCTTGATGCCACTCTTATAAGTATATAGCCAAATCAACACCATGGTGGTCAATACAGCCGCGTAAAATGGAATATCGAAAGCGTCAAAGAAAGCAAGCTGTAAAACTGTAGCTGCTAAGAATAGCCTGAAAGAGGCCCCTATTGTTTGGCTGATAAGAAAGATGGTAGCCCCGGATAGATAAGCTTTTTGCCCGAATCTTGTTTTGAGATATTCGTAAATTGATATCAGGTTTAATTTATAAAAGAGAGGAATCAGTACCAAGCCAATGACGGCATAGCCAACCATATTTCCCATTACAAATTGTAAATAAGCCCAGTGGGTGTTGCCTACCTCCCCGGGCACGGAGATAAAGGTAACTCCCGATAAGGCAGCGCCCACCATGCCGAAGGCCACCAAGAACCATGGGGATTCCCTGTTTCCGGTAAAGAAAGTTTGGCTATCAGATTTGAGTGAGGTGAGGTAACTTATCAATAATAAAAGTGCAAAATAAATGGCGATCACACCAAAAACGAGCAATGGACTCATGGTTCTCTTTTTAAAATATATTTTTTATTCCCAATGATAGGCATTTTCTTTAAATCATTTTAATGAGAAGCCACAAATTTGGTATCTTTCAATCGAATTTGAATTGTTTGAAAGTATGGCCAATTTTATTGTGAATACCGAAAGTTTTGAAGTCGGGAGACATCTTTACCCGTCTTTAATAGATTTAGCAAAAAAAGGATTGCTTACATTGATTTTGCTTTCCTTTAATTTTGTCTCGCTTTTTGCACAACAAGATCCCCCTTTTTTAGCAGAAAAATATGAGCATTGGGCAGATTCAGTTTTGGCTACCTTAAGTCAAGAAGAACGTATTGCCCAACTAATTATGATTCCTGCCTATTCCAATAAGGACAAGGTACATGTGGATTCAATTGCAGGTTTGGTAAGGGACTATGGTGTTGGAGGAATTATCTTTTTCAAGGTGGGCCTGTTCGGCAAGCACAAATGATCAATAAATATCAAAAACTTTCCA
Organism: Cyclobacterium sp. SOCE241; assembly: GCF_056867545.1. Classification (NCBI taxonomy): domain Bacteria; kingdom Pseudomonadati; phylum Bacteroidota; class Cytophagia; order Cytophagales; family Cyclobacteriaceae; genus Cyclobacterium; species Cyclobacterium sp. SOCE241. Next base: position 5,624,647 of record NZ_CP149779.1, read on the forward strand.
AGGTGCCATTAATGATAAGTCTGGATGGTGAATGGGGACTTAAAATGCGTTTGGACAGTACGGTTCGGTTTCCTTATCAAATGGCTTTGGGAGGAATAACAGACGAAAGCCTGATTTATGAAATGGGGGCAGAAGTGGCCCGTCAAGCAAAAAGAGCCGGCATCAATGTTAATTTTGCCCCGGTTGTGGATGTCAACAACAATGCAAACAATCCCGTAATTGGCTTTCGTGCCTTTGGAGAGGAAAAGGAAAATGTGACCAGCAAATCCTTAGCCTATATGAAAGGCATGCAAGACAATGGTATTTTGGCTTCGGCCAAGCATTTTCCAGGGCACGGAGATACAAATGTAGATTCGCATTATGGACTTCCTGTGCTCCATTTCTCAAAAAAGCGACTAAAAGAATTGGAGTTGTATCCTTTTCAACAATTAATGGATCAGGGATTGGGCAGTGTAATGGTTGCTCATATGGAAATTCCCGTACTTGATAGCGCAATAAACAGCCCCTCTAGTCTTTCCAAACCTATTGTTACAGACTTATTGAAAGATGAGATGGGCTACAAAGGGTTGATTTTTACAGATGCTTTAAATATGCAGGCCGTAGCAAAATATTACCCTCCGGGAAAGGTAGATGCCAAAGCCCTTTTGGCAGGGAATGACATGCTATTGAATACCATGAATGTGCCTGCTGCCATTGCAGAAATCAAAGCTGCCTTAGCAAGAGGAGAAATTAGCCAAGAGGAAATTGATAGAAGGGTATTAAAGGTATTGAAAGCTAAAGCTTGGCTGGGACTCGACCAATGGGCACCTGTAGAAACCGATCATTTGATAGCTGATTTGAACAATTCTTCAGCCAATTTTTTAGCGGAGCGTTTGACAAAAGCCTCCCTTACATTGCTTAAGAATGATGAAAATGTATTGCCGGTAAAAGGACTGGAAAACACGAAAATTGCAAGTTTATCCATTGGTGCCAATCAACGAACTGAATTTCAGCACAGACTTGAAAGGTACAGTCCCATGGATCATTTCGTATTTCCTAAAGATGGGAATGTGAATGACATCATTGCCTTAAAAGAAAACCTTGCTAGTCATCAATTGATATTGGTAGGTATTCATGGACTTGGAATTAGGGAAGGAAATAACAATTTTGGAATTAGTCCTGAAATGGTGACTTTATTGAGAACCCTTATGGATAGCCATACCGTAATTGTAAGTGTTTTTGGTAATGTTTATAGCCTGGGAAAAATTCGGGGATTGGAAAATGCGGCAGGAGTTATTGCGGCCTACCAAGAAACCTCCCTTACCCAAGATCTAACGGCTCAAATGATATTTGGAGGAATAGGTGCTCAAGGGAAATTGCCTGTTACCATCAATTCATTTTTAAGCGCGGTGATGGATTAAAGTTGGAAGGAGGCATTCGGATGGCTTACACATCACCTGAGGGAGTTGGTTTGTCTACAGAGGATCTGACCGGAATCGATTCGATCATGCAACAAGCCATAAAAGGAAAGGCCATACCCGGAGGTCAGGTCCTTGTGGCCAAAAGTGGTAAAGTATTTTATCACAAAGCATTTGGCTACCATACCTATGACTCCTTAAAAGTGGTGAAGCCGGATGATTTATATGACCTTGCCTCGGTGACCAAAATTAGTACCTCTTTGGCAGCATTTATGCACTTGAAAGGTCTGGGTAAGTTTGATGAAAACCAAACCCTAGGGCATTATTTGCCTGCAGCAAAGGGAACCAATAAGGAGAATTTGAAATACAAAGATATATTGACGCATCAGGCTAGGTTGCGTTCATGGATCCCCTTTTGGATGTCCACAGTCAAGAAAAATGGGAATTTCAAATGGTTTACCATGAAGAAGGATTCTTCAAAGAGGTTTCCCATTAAGGTTGCCGATAGCTTGTACATCCACCGCAATTATGCGCGAAAAATCTACAAAGAAATATTCTCTTCACCTTTAAATGCTGAACCGGGATATGTTTATAGTGATTTGTCATTTATTCTAGCCCCAAAGGTAGTGGAAGAGATCACCGGTGAATCATTTTATAATTATTTAGAAGATAACCTTTACAAGCCCTTAGGTGCAGGGACGCTTACTTTTAATCCTTATTTAAATTTTGAGTTGGATCGGATCGTCCCTACAGAGTATGATTCTGCTTTCAGGAAGCAACTTTTACATGGAATGGTCCATGATGAAGGTGCAGCAATGCTCGGGGGTGAGTGGACATGCCGGCTTGTTTGGCTCAGCCAACGATGTGGCCAAGCTGATGCACTTGTACCTTTATGACGGTTTGTACGCGGAGGAACAGTTAATTGCTTCAGGTGTGGTTCATGAATATGGCAAATGTGTGTATTGTGAAAAAGGGAATTACAGAGGCATGGGCTTTGACCGTCCCAATAAACCAGGCGATCCAAATGGAAATGCAGCGCCTAGTGTTTCGGAAAAAAGTTTTGGGCATTCCGGCTTTACCGGCACCTATACATGGATAGATCCGGAAAATGAAATCGTATACGTATTTCTTTCCAACAGGGTCCACCCAACAAGGGAAAATCGAAATATTTATAAATTAAATGTGCGTACAAATATATTAGAAGAAGTCTATAAGGCGATGGAAAAAGCAAACAATAGATAGTAGTTTAACACAGATTACAAATAACAGACGCCTTGATAACAGCTGAGATGTAAGCCATTCAAGGGCTTGTACCTAAAGGGAGGCTTTATCTGCTATGGTTGGGTAGAAAAGGTAAGTTGTTCAGCAATGAAAATGACCTAAAGGTTTGAATAGGTGAATAGGAAATTCTACCGTGCCCAATCGTCCGGTTTAATATTCACCTTCTAATATCTTTTTCTTAAGATTTTTTACTTTGTCTAAAGTGAGGGGCTTGACAATATAATCGCTAACATGCGCATATTTTTTGGCTTTGTCCATTTCTTCTTTGTTTATGGAAGAAGAAATCACAAAGATTTTTATGGGATGATCCAAAGAAACCTCTCCTATTTTATCCAATAATTGCCAGCCATTCATCAGTGGCATATTGATATCTGTAAGGATGACATCAGGAACGGGCTCATTGTTTTCAACCCTCTGGCGAAAGTCTTCCCATGCTTCTTCGCCATTTAAGAAAAAAAGTGCCTGACTGGTAAAAGCAGTTATTTCAATAATTTTTTTGGTTCCAAAATTATAAAGTGGATCATCATCCACTATGTAAGTTAGCCCTATCTCACTCATAAAAGTTGGTTTTTAATTGAAACATAGATGGAGAATAGGGATTTCATATAGTCTATCACTAATTAAACCTTTAAATACTATTAAACAATGCTTAAGGAGTCAAAACTCCATGAAATCAGTTAACTATTAGTTGTTACCTTTTGGGCCACAATGGTAAAGAACTGAATATTCTCTTTTTGGCATACCTAAAAAATACAATTAGATTACCAAAGTTAAATTTAAATCATTTAATTTAATTTTTTTATAATTGGATTTAATTTTTTCTAAATTGAAGACAAAGATCTGCTTATAATTGTATAATTAAGTTTAAAATGTGTTGAATCCAAGTTTGATTTTTTTAGGGTTTGACCAAATCATTAGGAACATATTTCCCTATCTCAGGGCATTTTTGGTTTTTTTCATTTACTTTACAATATTGTAAATACTACCACCTAAATACAAACCTTTCTATGAAACCATTATTTTCAATTGCGGTAATATTATTGTTAGCTGTTGGCTGTCAGCCAGGAGGAAATGTAGAAACAAGTGAAGAATCAAAAGAAATGAAAAACACTGTAAGCTCTGATAAACCACTTTTAAGACATGTGGTCCTTTTTTCTTTTAAAGAGGAATCAAGTCCATCTGATATTGCGAAAGTTGAAGAAGCATTTATTGGGCTTCAAAATGAAATTCCGCAGATAGTAGCTTTTGAATGGGGAACCAACAATAGTCCTGAAGGATTAAACAAAGGGCTGACCCACTGTTTTTTACTCACTTTTGAAAGTGAAGAAGATAGAGATGCTTATTTGCCTCATCCGGCACACAAAGCCTTTGGAGATGTACTAAGGCCACATTTAAAAGATGTTACCGTAATCGATTATTGGGCAAAATAAATTTTAAAAATATAGCCATGCCATTTTATTAAATGCCATGGCTATATTTTTTTATTGGTTTTCAAGGTATTTCCTGCACGTCTAATTTAATCGACCCGTAAATGCTAATAGGTTGGATCTAAACGTATAACTTAATGTTTATGTGGTAAGGTTTTTTCATCCATGCTAACATCTTTATCAGCGCGGATTTGCATGCGGTAATATACTAGGATTTCTTCGGCACCAGCGCTCAAAACTGCCTCTTGCGCAGCTTTGGCTATAGCCATTAATTTTTCTTCCGGTCCCTCCATCACAGTTTCAAAAGGCGTAACCTCATATTTCACTCCTGAGGCAGCAATGACAGCAATGGCTTTGTCTACCAATTGGTAGCTGTCCTGGTTTTTGCTTTTAGGGACTATTTGTATACCAAGATTTATATTTTTCATTTTATTATTTATTGTATTGATTCATCGTTTTCTCCAAACCTATGGTGCTAAACGCTGTGATCATTTCAATCGTTTTGTCCATATAAATTGGCAGCGTGTCTATTTCTTCTTGGGACCACCTTCCCAATACATAATCAATTTGTTTACCTTTTGGGTAATCATCGCCAATTCCAAATCGAAGGCGGGCATAATTTTGACCCCCGGTCAACTCTTCGATATTTTTCAATCCATTGTGCCCGGCACTAGATCCTTTGGGTTTCAAGCGTAGTTTACCAAAAGGGAGGGCCAAGTCATCTACCACAACCAAGACATTTTCTTTTGGAACTTTCAAGGTCTTCATCCAGTAATTTACTGCTTTACCACTCAAGTTCATATAAGTGGTGGGTTTAATTAAATGCAATTGGCGACCTTTGTGTTTGAACAAGCAGGTAAAAGCTAGTCGGTTACTCTCCCAGCTTAAATTTTTCTGGTCGGCCAACCTATCTAATACCAGAAAGCCAATATTATGTCTTGTCAATTCATACTCTGGGCCAATATTTCCCAGTCCAACAACAAGGTATTTCATAAGCTTTTTTGCCTTTTACAATCTTATATTTTTTTAACTAGATAGTTGTAACCTAACGAGGGATAGCCCAATTAAAAAACCTTTTCCTTCAAGTGCCACACCAATAAACTAAGTGATTATTGTATGGGCCTTTAATCATTAACTTAGCAGTTTAATTCACTATATGATTACTTGGCCTTATCTGTATTGGGAGGAACAACCAAAAGGTGAAGATAAAAAAATCCTGTTCCGTGAAAAACAGAACAGGATTAAAATTTTATAGGAGTAACAACAAGGTTTATCCTTCTTCTTCCTCTGCATCGCCTTTCTTACCTCTCAATGCTCTTGGAACACCTACGGTGGCAATGGTTACATTAGGACTATTAAGTAATTCAAATTTCTCAACACTTAGGTCACCTACTTTTACAGATTTACCCAACTCAAGGGTTGAGATATCAAATGGAATCTCATCAGGAAGATCATTGGCAAAACCTTTTACCAATAGGGTTCTGGTTTTGATTTCTAATTTACCACCTTTGATAATACCCGGAGAAGAACCGTAAGGTTTTACAGGGATTTCCATTTTAATCGCCTTTTTATCACTAAAAGCCAAAAAGTCAGCGTGTAGCAATACTTCACTTACCGGGTGAAATTGCGCTTCTCTAAGAATCGTTTTTATGATAGTGCCTTCGATATTCAGATCCACCATGTGTACTTCAGGTGTGTAAATCAGGTCTCTGAATAAAATAGCCGGAGCTACGAAGTGAATTTGTTCTTTAATACCGGGGCCGTAAACAACACAAGGAACATTTCCCTCTTCGCGGATTGCGTCAAGAGATCTTCTGTCGAGATTTGCTCTTTTAAACCCTATAATCTCAAGTGATTTCATAATTTATGTTTGGTTAATATAATAAATGCTTAAATAAATAGCGAACTAATAGAAGTGTTTCCTGTAACGGCATGAATGGCTTTTGCAAACAAATCTGCTACCGTCAACACTTTTATTTTAGAGGACTCTTGACTTACAGGGATTGTATCTGTGATGACCAATTCGGAAAGTACGGAATTCTCAATATTTTCATAGGCTTTACCAGACAAGACTCCATGAGTGGCAATGGCCCTAACCGAAGTTGCTCCCTTATCCATAATGATTTGGGCAGCTTTGCACATGGTTCCGGCAGTATCGACTAAGTCGTCTATCATCACCACATCTTTTCCTGTTACGTCTCCTATCAATTGCATAGAAGCCACTTCGTTGGCCCTTTTTCTGTGCTTATCACAGACAACCATATCTACTTCAAAATGCTTGGCGTAAGACCTTGTTCTACCAACTCCTCCAACATCTGGAGATGCGAAAATAAGGTTTCCTAAATCCAAGCTTTTCAAATAGGGCACAAAGATAGCTGATCCATTCAAATGATCCAAAGGAATATCGAAGAATCCCTGAATTTGCCCTGCATGTAGATCACAAGTCATGATACGGTCAGCTCCCCCGGAGGTAATCATGTTGGCAATTAGTTTGGCGGCAATACTAACCCTAGGTCTGTCTTTTCTATCCTGTCTTGCATATCCAAAATAGGGGATTACAGCACATACTTTGTATGCGCTGGCCCTTTTGGCTGCATCTATCATCAAACATAACTCTAATAAGTTATCCGCTGAAGGATTTGTGGATTGTACCAAAAAGACATTGCAACCTCTTATCGATTCGTTGTAACTAGGTGACATTTCTCCATCGCTAAACTTAGCTAATGTCAAGTCACCAAGTGCTTGCCCATAAGATTTGGCAATACTTTGGGCCAATAGGGGAGTATTTGAACCTGAGAAAATTTTTGTCTCGGGCATGTTATTATTTATTTTAGGTGGATTTTGTACAAAGGAATAACAAATGTAAGAAAAAAATGATGGTTACCTTTTCTTGGTAAAAATAAAAAAAAAGACAGCTCATTTTTTTTTGAATCACCTATAAGCCCTATAATTCTATATTGTCATAATTATCAATTAAATAATCGATCTCTTCTACTACCTTCAAGCCAAGGTCAAAAAGTGGCTTGCCTTCCTTGGTTTTTTCTATTTGATTTGTTAACTCTAATAGAATAAAAAAGCCTGAGGTACTGGCTGAACTTTTTATTTTTTGACTGATATCAATTAAAGAAATTTTATTCTGCGAATTGATGGCTTGCTTTAGCTCAGTTTTATTCTCTTGAAGGTTTACCTGTGCAATTTTCAATAGTTCCTTTCCTATTTCTTTGTCTCCATCAAATAGATTTAAAAGGTGAACTTTATCAAAATGCTTTGGATTATATCCGGTGTTATTCTCAAATTCTTCTTGACCTAATTCATCTGAATTTTTAGGCTGAAGAAATTTAATTATTTTCTCTGTTAATTTATCCTGTACCAAGGGCTTACTCATGTAATCGTTCATGCCTGAATCAATACATCTTTCTTTTTCTCCCTTCACCGTTCCGGCTGTTAATGCAATAATTGGTATACTTTTGCCATGTTCAATTGTCCGAATGGCTTTTGCTGTCTCATATCCATTCATTATGGGCATCTGAATGTCCATAAGAATCAGATCAGGGTGATTTTTAATGACGTATTCATAGGCCATTACCCCATTTTCTGCTTCTATTATATTGATGGTAGGACTAATTTTTGACAAAATTATCTTTGACAACTTCATGTTCACCGGATTATCTTCCGCAATTAGGATATTAAATTCCTGATTGGTTAAGAAATTTTGATCTTTCCCGGATACTGATGGACCTTGTGATAATTCACTTAAATTGGGGTTTTGCAACTTTTGAAACACTTTATCTATTTGGTGGTTTTTAATCGGCTTAATTAAGCGATGGTGTACATTTAATTTGACAAGTTTTTCTTTTTCCAAGTCATTATCATTTGAACTGGAAAGTAACACAATGGAAACTTTAGCAATGTCTTGGTTGGGGAGTGATCGGATCTTTTCAATTGTTTCTAGGCCATTGAGGAATGGCATTCGCAAATCCATTAATACCAAGTCCACCGGCCATTCTTTCTCAAGAACATGAAGACCTTCCAGTCCATTGCTTGCCTCTAAGCATTGTATATTTTTTACTTCTAGAATTTCTTTTATTAAATACCGGTTGGTTTGATTGTCATCAACAACCAACACTTTGCTTAAGCCATGGTTTTCATTCCACTTTTCTTTTTCCCCTTCTTCAGCTTTCAGGCACAGGTCAAAATAAAATAAACTCCCTTTATTTGGCTCGCTTTTTAATTCCAATTTACTGCCCATTAAGCCTAGTAATTTATTAGAAATGGTTAATCCAAGACCAGTTCCTCCAAATTTTCTTGTAGTACTTGCATCTTCTTGAGAAAAGGCATCAAAGATTTTTAGTTGTTTATCAAAAGAAATCCCTATCCCTGTGTCTTTTACAGAAAAACGGAATTTTATCGTTTCATCATTGGGTGTATTATCCAATATTTCAACCTTTAACTCCACTTCCCTTTGTGGGTAAATTTGATCGCATTTGTTAGAAGGTTCACAAGAACTTGGCGTATCCTAATGTCATCTCCATATACAAATCGGGGTAAGTGTGGTGATAGGTTAAGGATGAGTTCAAGGCCTTTGGAATGTGCCTGATAATTAATTATATCAGCTACTTGGGTGCCTAATTCAAATATATCTACCTTGTCAATGGACAATTCCATTTTACCGGCTTCAATTTTAGAAAAGTCAAGAATGTCATTTATTAAATCCAATAAAGAGTGGGCCGAGTGGTAAACTGTCTTCATGTATTGAAGCTGGGTCTCAGACAAAGGGGTTTTCATCAACAGATCTGAAAAACCTATCACCCCATTCAATGGAGTTCTAATTTCATGACTCATATTGGCAAGGAAATCAGATTTTGCTTTGTTGGCATTTTCAGCACTTTCCTTGGCGGCATTGAGTTGGCTGTCAAATTCCTTTCGTGAACTTATGTCTTGGTAAGTGCCGTACATTAATGATGGTTTACCATCATGATCCCAAGAGAAAACCCTGCCGATTTCTAGCACCCAAACCCAATGGCCTTTCTTGTGTTTTAAGCGAATTTCACATTCATAAACACTGGTCTCTTTGTTGAAATGTTTTGCTAGGCCTTCCTTTTTATTGGCCAAATCTTCCGGATGGCATAAGTTGTTCCAATCTTCTTGAAACAAAATGGTTTGATCATCAATCTCATAACCAATTATTTCCCAAAATCTTTGGTTAACCAAGATTTGATTGCTGCTCATGTTCCACTCCCACGTTCCTGTATTGGTGCTGGTAATGATAGCATTCAGCCGTTTCCCGTTCTCTAGCAAAGCCAATTCAGCTTTTTTCCTTTCACTAATATCATTGGTGATGCCAACCATACCAATTATTTCTCCTGTCTCAGTTTTTAAGGGTAATTTAGAAATTAAGCAGAAGCGTTTGTTGCCATTTTGCTGTTCGAGAATGACTTCTTTATTGATAATACTTTTTCCGTCTTTTATTACCAATTCATCTTCAATTCTAGAGGCTTTGGCAGTTTCCTCATTAAATAAGTCTTCGTCCTTTTTACCTAAGACTTCATTTTCATCTGATAAACCTATGTACTCTAATTCTTTTTGATTAATCAGGGTCTTTTCAAATTTGGTGTTTTTTGTATAAATGTTTATTGGAATATTATCAATAATGGTTTTAAGTAGGGTCCGTTCTTTATTGATCGAAATTGCTGCAGCCTCCAGCTCCTCATGGGCTTTAAGGTAGCCGGAAGTATCCATACCATTACATAAAACAAAAGGGGCTCCATGCAAAGGTTCAAACATAACATTATTGATTTGGAAAGTTATTGTTTCTCCTGACTTGGAAATTAACCTTCCAGTACCATAGTATGCTTTCTCTGATTTTATTTTTTGAGGTATTCATTATAAATATCCTTATTTACCACCAAATCAAGCATATTCATCTTTAGAAGTTCCTCTTTAGTGTATTCTAAAATTCGTATACCCGAATTATTAATATGTAAAATTTTCCCGTCTAAGCCATGCTTGATCATCATGCCTTGGGTGTTTTCGAAGAAATCTTGGTATTCTTTAATTGTCTGCTCTGTCTTTATTTCTTCGCTTTTTTGACGACTGATATTGTTTACAATGCACAATATATCATTGTCTGTCAATATCATTTTTTCAAAGGTTACTTCGAACCATTCAGTTACACCTTTGATTTCAAGATGGTATTCTTTGGTCTGCTTTTTCCCTGTTTCTAATGCTTGCTTAAATAATTTCTGAAAAAGTTCTACTAACTCAGGTTTAAAGCCAACTTCGCTTATTTTGTTGTTGAGAAAAACTTTTGGAGGGAATTTTAAATGTTCCTCATTTGCAGTAAAGTATTCCCTGAAAACTTGATCTTCGTCTAATAAAAAGACAACGTCGCCTATGTTTTTGAGGATAGTCCCTGTTTTTTGGTTGAATGAACGAAGTTTGTTTTCCGTTATGTTTAATTCGATTTGTTTTTGGATTTGCTCAGTAAAAACCTTTAATGTTTTCTTCTGGCTTGCTTGAAGTTTTTGAGGCTTGTAATCCAACACACATAAAGCTCCAATGATAATGCCTTCTGGTGAAAAAATGGGATGACCCGCATAGAATAGTATTGGATTGCCCTCAAGCACCAATTGCTCCTCAGAAAAGCGAGGGTCTTTGGAAAGGTCAGAAATTTCAAATCCTCCATCCCTCGTTAATAAATAAAAACCCTCTGACTGAATTCGGGAAATTTCATTTGTGGACAGACCTATCTTGGATTTAAACCAAACCTTGTCTTGTCCTAAAAGGGTTACCAAGGCAATTGGTGCTTCAAAACTATCCGCAATCAATCCTGTAATACTATCAAAAGACAAGTCAGGTAAATCCCCCAACGATTGAATAGCATTTACTGCTTTCAACCACTTGGAATCTTTTTCTGTGTCTTTATAAACGGAATTGCTCATTACAGATAATTACAGTCAATTAAATGGTGATTTTAAAGAAAATTACAAGTATTTCCTAAATATTCACTAGTAATTTTCAAACTTTCACCGTTGAAAAATCCATGAAATTATTTGATAAACAAAATTTATAATTCATATAGCATTTTTTCTTATGTGAAAGATGGAATTCTGAAATTTAAATGTTAAAACAGGATTTTTATAGGTAAGGATTGTTAAATCATTTAATGCATTATAGAATTATAGGTGGTAATATGGGGTTATTCAATATTTATTATATGCTGGATAAGTAAATGGTCTTGATTCATTTTGTGATTGAAAAAAAAACAACTCCAGCGATCAGCCGCTTGAAAAAATAAAAAATGGAAGACAAGGCAAGAAATCTTAATAGATTTATTCTTTTTCATACCAACGGTAAATTTCGAATGTAGGTTTTAAGCTTAAATGGGAGGAATATAATACCTTTAGCCTACCAAACTCAGAATTAAATTTACCTTGATCCATGAAAAGAACTTTTATTAATACCTCAATTTTTTCACTTGGATTCTTTGTTTTCGCCTTATTGATTTCCGGGCCTATTTATGGGCAAAAAGGCAAAGAATTAAAAGTGATGGCCTACAATATTCATCATGCCAATCCACCGTCAAAACCTGATTTAATTGATGTTGAGGCGATTGCCAAGGTGATAAATTCTTCCAAACCGGATTTAGTGGCTTTGCAGGAAGTGGATGTAAATACCAAGCGATCAGGTGTCAATCTAAATCAGGCCAAGGAATTGGCAAGCTTGACCGGGATGAATTTTTACTTTGAGCCTTCAATGCCCTATCAGGGTGGAGGGTACGGGAATGCTATCCTTTCAAAATTTCCGATTGATAAACAATTTTTTCATCAATTAATCACGGAAGAAAAATCTGAGCCTAGGGCTATATTAACTGTAGAAGTAACTTTGCCCGGCAACCAAAAACTGAAATTTGCTTCAACACATCTTGATTTTAAAAGCGATGCAATAACTGCACTACAAGCTGAGGATATTGTCTCTTATTTCAAAAATGAACAAATACCTGTGATAATAGCCGGTGATTTCAATGCAATTTCCGCATCTGACGCGATACAATTATTGGATAAGAATTTTGACAGAACATGTCAAGGTGAGTGTCCGCCTACTATCCCGGTTAATAATCCCGATAAGGCGATAGACTTTATATTTTATAGGGCACATAAGGACTTTGTTGTAAAGCACCATGAGGTTATTGTTGAGAGGTATGCTTCTGATCATTTGCCTGTTTTCGCTATATTGTCTTACTAGAAAATATAGGATGCGTTGTGTTTGTATTTTATAAAGACTTAGGGCAATTATTCTTTTGAACATCAATAAGATTGCTGGTGGTTAAAGCCTAATTTGCTGTAGTATAATTTGGTTTGAACATGTACATGATAAAGTGATTGACCAACAATCTGCCTTAAGTTTTATTCAAAGGGGACTTTACTACTTGGACATTAGGAAGGATAATACTTTAACAAATATGAAAAAAGCAATTAGTTTGTTGTTATTGATTGGTTTAGCTTGTTCGATACCCGAAGGAAAGGGGCAGAATATTAGAAAAGTAGAAAGTTTTAGGGTATTGGGTTATCTTTTTGTCAATGAGGAGTTAGAGGAAGAAGTAAATCTAATAGATTGGTCCTCCTATACAGACATTAACCTAGCCTTTGTACAGCCGGACGCTAAGGGGGATTTTTTAGAGAACAGCGGGTATGAATATTTGGTGGAAAAAGCTCATTTGAACAATGTTCGCGCTTTTATTTCCATTGGTGGTGGAGCACCACCAGAATATTTGGAAGATCTTATCCAAGAAGGGCATAGAAGTTATTGGGTACAGCAAATTGTCGATTTGGTAAATAAATATGGCTTTGATGGAGTAGATGTAGATTTAGAAAATGCCCTGATCAATGAAAATTATGCACCTTTTGTCAAGGAGTTACATCAGACATTAAAAGCCTCCGGTAAATTAATGACAGCCGCCTTGGCAAGTTGGAATGGGAACAAGATATCGGATGAAATACTAGGGCTTTACGATTATATAAATATCATGTCCTATGACGAAACTGGGCCATGGAACTTAGAGATAGTTGGGCAACATTCTCCTTATGAAATGGCAGTGGATGATATTCATTATTATCATAACGTTAGAGCTGTTCCAAAATCCAAGTTGTTGTTAGGTTTACCTTTTTATGGCTATGGCTTTGGTTCCGGGGTCCCTGCAAGTTTAAGGTATAAACATATCTTAGAAGCCTACCCTGAAGCCTATCTTCAAGATAGTATTGTTTCCAATGAAGGTGGGGTGATTTATTATAATTCCCCTGAATTGATCGGAAAAAAAACAGCATTGGCTAAAGAATTAGAGTTGGCAGGGGTGATGGTCTGGCACATCACAGCAGACGCTGAAGGTCCCTATTCTTTATTAAAAGCCATTAATAATGAGCGCTAACTTAAATGTGATTGAATAAAAATTAGAGATATGGATTTAAAAATAGCATCAGCTCAATTCGAAAATAGAAGTGGAGATAAGGAATATAACCTTAATATCATTGAAGAAATGAGCAAAAAGGCAGCTGAGGAAGGTGCCGATATTATTGCATTTCACGAATGTTCCATTACAGGATATTCCTTTGCCCGCAAATTGAGCAAGAAACAGATGTTGGACCTTTCGGAGTATATTCCTGATGGGCCAAGCATACAGCGGCTGACTGAAATAGCTAGGAAAAATAAAATCACGCTATTAGCAGGGCTTTTTGAAAAAGATAATGATGGGGGGATTTTTAAGTCATATGTATGTGTAGATGAAAATGGTTTGCAAGCCAATTATCATAAGTTGCACCCCTTTATTAACCCTCACATTACACCAGGCTCAAATTATTGTGTATTTGAATGTAAGGGGTGGAAATGTGGGATCTTAATTTGTTATGACAACAATATTATAGAAAATGTAAGAGCAACCTGTTTGTTAGGAGCAGAAATAATTTTTATGCCCCATGTCACCATGTGTACTCCATCTACTCGTCCAGGGGCGGGGTTTGTAGACCCAAAACTTTGGGAAAATAGAAAGAACGATCCCACTTCTTTGCGCCTTGAATTTGATGGAATGAAGGGAAGGCAGTGGCTGATGAAGTGGTTGCCTGCTAGGGCATATGACAATGGGGTATACGTGGTTTTTTCTAATCCAATAGGGATGGACGATGACCAGTTGAAAAATGGTTGCTCGATGATTATAGATCCTTACGGGGATATCATAGCTGAGTGTAGAAAACTCAACAATGAATTTGTAATAGCTGATTTAACCAAAGAAAAGCTAAAACTTTCAGGAGGGTATCGTTATAGAAATGCACGAAGGCCGGAGCTATATGGTTCAATTCTGGGTAAAGCGCATGATGCTACCCAAAAGGTGGCATGGCTGAATAAATAAATAAAATGGCAAATCAAATACCTGATTGCTTTTATAGGGTAAGTGTAAAAGCATTAATTTGTGATAAGCAGAATCGTTTTTTGTTGGTCAAAGAAGACAATGGCTTTTGGGAGTTGCCCGGAGGAGGCTTAGATTTTGGAGAATCTCCACGAGACGGTTTAAAAAGGGAAATTTGGGAAGAAATGAAATTAAATGTAACCTCTATTTCTGCCCAACCGTCGCATTTCTTTACCATAAAAAATCACAACAACATATTCATAGCCAATGCTATGTATGAAGTGCAACTGGAAAGTTTGAATTTTCAGCCAACTTCTGAATGTGTGGAAATTAGGTTTTTCTCTTCAGCTGATGTTTATAAAGAATTGAAGGTTTACCCTAATGTGTTGGCTTTTGCTAAATTATTCGAAAAAGAACCTCTAGGCTCATCTTCATAAGTTTAGCGTCAAAAAAAGATGCGTTAAATACCATGCCCATTTATTGGCGATTTATGGGGATTGGTATAAAAATATTTGAGGTTTGGTAGGATAAAATTCAAATAAATTAGTTTCAAATTCCCTTATACAAGAAGCCTAATTTGAATATCAATATTGGTGGGTGAATGAACATAAAGGGGGTAAATTACCCAATTTGAGATTAGGTAGTTGATGGCATAATTCACTATGATTTACGTAAACGCCTTCATTTTTGGATTATTTATAGTATTTTGCATGTTAAAAATGCCCAGAAACCTACTTTACTAAATTTTGAATTTTAGAGAGTGAATTTCACCTCAGTATTAAAAAAGAAAAAATGAATAATTCAAACAGAAGAAGCTTTTTAAAAAATCATTGGTAATGGCCGGCGCATTTTCATCGGGTAGTCTTTTTAATCAGCTGCATGCAGAAGATTTTGAAGAGAAAGCCAAAATTTATAATGATTTGAGTCCTGAAGAAATGGCGAGCAATGAAGATTATTGGTCTTTAATTCAACAGGCTTACCCGGCAAGCTCTTCTCCGGTATTGAACCTTAACAATGGAGGTGTTTCTCCCAGCCCTAAGCTGGTGCTTGATGCGGTAGACAGATATGATAAAATGGCCAATATGGCACCTTCTTATTATATGTGGCGGATCTTAGATCAGGGAAGAGAGCCACTGCGTCAAAAATTGGCGGACCTTGGGGGTGTGATCCTGAGGAAATCGGTATCAATAGGAATGCGACAGAAGCGCTCAATTCGGTGATTCACGGTTTAGATTTAAACAAAGGGGATGAGGTTATCGGTAGTATTCAGGATTACCCTAATATGATGAATGCGTGGAAACAAAGGGCTCTGAGAGAAGGGATTGTTTATAAACAGTTGTCTTTCGATTTTCCAATTGAGGATGATGAGCATATCGTGGACATGTATAGAAAGGCAATTTCTCCCAAAACCAAGATTATCCATGTAACCCATGTGATCAATTGGGTAGGGCAAATCATGCCGGTAAAGAAAATTTGCCGAATGGCCCATGAAAGAGGTATTGAGGTGATTGTTGATGGCGCACATTCTTTCGGATTGCTTGATTTTGATATCCCTGACTTGGAGGCGGATTATTTTGGTACCAGTCTTCATAAGTACCTTTCTGCCCCTATAGGTACAGGAATGATGTGGATTAAAAAAGAACATATTTCTAAGGTTTGGCCTTTATTCTGTGACCAAGATCCAACCCGAGGAGATATCAGAAAGTTTGAATCATTGGGAACAAGGAGCTTTCCTTTGGAGCAGGGGATAGGTGAAGCAATAAATTTCCACAATGCAATAGGGAGAAAGCGGAAAGAAGAACGTGCCAGGTACTTAAAGAATTATTGGGCTGAAAAAGCCATTAAAATCCCTGGGGTAAAGCTGCACACTTCATTGAAACCTGAGTATAGCTGTGTGATAGCAGGCGTATCTATAGATGGTATGACGCCAAGAGAACTTGAAAGTATACTCCTGAAAACATATAAAATTCATACTTCGCCTGTTAGTTTTGAAAATATAGATGTTGTTCGAGTTTCTCCGCATGTTTACACCAAACCTAGTGATTTGGATAGGTTGGTAAAAGCTTTAGCGGAATTGGCCGCCAAATAGAAAGGTGAATAATTTTAGTTACCATAGCCGTTGGCTCAGATCTCAAAGGTTTGACCACGGCTTTTTTATTATTTTTGGTCTCATTAGTAAGAGCTCTCTAATAAAATTATAGAGCACAAAACTCAGTGTTTTTTCTCGAAATTTCTTCTCAAAGTATGGGTTTTCTATTAATATTTAATAAAGAATTTTGGTTTTGTATTGCTTTTTGCGCTGTAAAACAAGTGATTATAGCTTTGTATAGCTAATTTTTCCTCCTTTTGCTTATCTTTAAGGAATAACGTTTATTTATATTTTAAGTATTCCTGTAGCGAAATGGTAATGTTATTGAATATCAGGTTTGTAGAAAATTGAATGGGTAGTTTTATCAATATGTTTTATTTGAGGATTTTATTTTTTTGTGCTGTTACTTTAATTCCATCTCAATCTATTGCCAATGATATAGCCACCATGAACTCCTTACTTAAAGCATCTGCAGCGGCACAATACGATCATAAAGAAATAGCTATTTCCTATGTCAATCAGGCGAAAGAGTTGGCAAAAAGTATTGCAGATCCAAAATTAAATGCTAGGATCAATAATCAAGAAGGGACGGTTTACTATATCTCGGGAGAGTATGAGCTTGCCCTAAGGCGGTTTCTATCAGCTTATGAATTTGCTGTAAGAGCAGAGGCCGATGTAGAAAAAGAGATTGCCCTAAATGGAAGAGGCCTTGTGCTGATGGTAGAAGGTGAACATGAGGTGGCTAAAGAAATATTCGAGGAATGTTTATCTATTAACCATTCATTGAATGATAGTGTTAGAATAGCAAAAAATCATTTCAATTTAGGGATTCTACAAAATGAGTTGGGTGATCTTGAATTATCCATGAATCACTTGAGAACAGCAAGTGATTTCTTGATTAATTTCCCTCATAAGCATTTAAACCTGATGGTAAATAACCGAACAGCCAAAGTGTACCATGAAATGGGGGAGTTGAAAAAGGCTTCAGAGAAATACAATAGTGTGCTTCAAGATAGCTTGGCACTCTCAAATTGGGAGAAAACATTTGCGTTGACCGGATTGGCTCAACTAAAATTTGAGAGTGGATCCATTGATGAAGCATTGTCTTTAGGTAGGGCTGCCTTTGGCACTGCTGTCACTCATGGAGCCCATTGGGATTTGAAAAATATTACGCAACTGCTAAGTCAAATCTATAAAAAACAAAAAGAGTTTGATCAGGCCTATCATTTTTTATCATTAAGTAAGGCCTATGGAGACAGTCTTTATAATGAAGACAAAAGCAGGCAGATTGCTAGGTTGCAATTGAAGTTAACCCAAGCAGAAAATGAAAATTTAAAGGTTGAGAGTGAAAAAGACCAAGCCCTACTAAAGCAAAGGAATAGGTTATTAATTTTCCTAAGTCTTTTGGTGTTGTTCTCAGGTTTTGCCATTTATTTTTTTCGTAAAAATGTGATATTGAAAGAGCGTTTCAACGCTTCACTTCAAAAGAAGAACAAGGCAATAGAAAAGCAAAAACTCCACATTGATCAGCAAAATAAGAGTTTGCTTGAAATGAACTTGGCAAAGACCAAGCTTTTGAGTATTATTTCTCATGACCTGAGGTCACCCATAAACTCCATCAAGCAATTGTTGGAAATGAAAGGGAAGGGGTATTTCAATGAAGAAGATGAAAATGAGGCGTATGAGCTTTTAGCCGGTCAAATAAGAAATACGGAAATAATGCTTAATGAGCTCTTACAATGGGCCAATAGGCAAATGGATGGAGTGAAACCTAATCCTTCAATGGTAAAATTGCCACAAATAGTAACTGAGGTATTGCAAGGTTATAGTTTTCAGATCAAAACAAAACTTTTAAAAACGGAGCATCAAATAGTAGAGAATATGGATATAATGATTGACAAGGTGCAACTAAAAATCATTATTCAAAACATTATTGGTAATGCTATAAAATTTACTCCGGAGGATGGGATCATTAAAATCCGTTATGAATTGAACGATAATTTTGCCCTATGTCATATTGAAGATTCCGGTATTGGAATTGACAGCAAATACCATGGGATGATTAATGGGAAGGATTATGCAAGAATTCCCTCTGTAAGGGGACTGCCAATGAGAAAGGAACCGGTTTGGGTCTTTTACTCGTAAAACAATTTCTGGAGCTCAATGGGGGTAATTTAATAATGGAAAGTAGAGAAGGTGAAGGAACTCACTTTATTTTATACTTTAAGCAAGCGTAAATTTTAGGCCTCCTAACAGCTGTGGGTGGCAGTTAAGCTATTAGGAGGCAAAGTAAATGCTTTATTTAAATGGATAGATAAAACTGCCAAATCGATCGAAAATTGCCCGATCCAACTCTTCCTGATGCTCCGGAGCAGCTATTTTTTTAATTCGTGCGCCCTTTGGGAAAGGTTTTTACCATATAAATAGGCTGTTCCATATTCCGTTACCACATAATGTACATGTGCTCTGGTGGTTACAACTCCGGCACCTTGTTTTAAAAATGGTGTTATTTTGGATTGACCTTTATTGGTGGAAGCACGAAGGGCCATTATAGGTTTGCCGCCATCTGACAATGCAGCTCCTCTAATAAAATCCATTTGGCCACCCACTCCGGAATAATGATAACTACCGATGGAATCTGCGCAAACCTGGCCGGTAAGATCTATCTCTACACAAGAATTGATGGACATTACTTTTGGGTTTTTACGAATTGTTGCTGTATCATTAACATAGGCAGCCTCATGAAAAGAAAAGGCAGGGTTATCATGAATGCTTTCGTATAGTTTTTTGGTTCCTATTACAAATGAGGAGACAATTTTTCCGGGATGTTTTACCTTGTATTTGTTGGTTATGGCTCCTGAGTTAAATAAATCAATTACCCCATCAGAGAACATTTCTGTATGTATGCCTAGGTCTTTGTGGCCTGTGAGGGATTTTAATACAGCATCAGGTATGCCCCCAATGCCTAACTGTAGGGTAGATCGGTCATCAATCATTTCGGCAATATAACTACCGATTTTATAGTCCGCTTCTTGCAGTTTTGATGAGTAATTTACTTCTGGTAAGGGTTCATCTACTTCAATGGCTGCATCTATTTTGCTTACATGTATTTGACCATCTCCCATTGTCCTAGGCATTTGTTTATTGATCTGTGCAATCACTATACTTGCAGTATCTACAGCCGGTCTTGCTACATCAACAGAGGTGCCTAAGGAGCAGTATCCATGCTGGTCAGGTGGAGAGACATTGATGAAAGCCACATCTATCGGTAAAATTCTTTTTCTGAAAAGGCGCCCGATTTCACTTAAGAATACTGGTACGTAACCTCCTTGATCACTGTTTACTGCTGTTCTGATATTTTCTGAAACAAATAAGGAGTTTAAGTAAAAGCTTCCTTTGCATGATTGATCTGCCAAAGGCATTTTCCCAAGTGTTGTGATTGACACTACTTCTACATTTTTTAGTTCATATTTTCTATCCGCCAATGCATCTAATAAAGATAGCGGTGTCGCAGCACTCCCATGAATAAAGATTCTTTGATTGCTTTTTACACAACTTACGGCTTCTTCAGGGTTGACGATTTTGATAGGGTTACTCATTGAAGGTGAAATTTTAGTTTTCGGGATAAAAATTGAAAATTTTGGTATATACCATTAAAAGAAGGGTTGTATTCAGGTGTTCGATTAAAATCCTAAAGTTACAATTTAATGATAGGTTGGCCAATATTTTATCAAGTAAGCTAGTAGGAGAGTCTGTCTCTTTTAGTGTAGGGCTAGACAAAGCCTTCGGGTATTGATTTGAAGTTGTAATTATAGTTTTCCTCTAAGTCCTAGAGAATTAAGTTTATCGTTTGACAACCGTATCAGTTTACTTTGGGAAAAAGCTGTTTCTGTAAAAAAAGTAGGTGTTCTGTCAACCCTGATTGGCATGGAAACGTTAATTTTTATTAATAATAAGCTTTTTACTTGCCAAAGGCTCTATTTTTTTAATCTTGGACCTTCAATTTTTTAATTATAAGCATAACCTTGCTTAATTTTGTTTCTTAAAATATTAAATGGATTATAAATCATTGAAAATAAAAATCAATTGTTATGAATAAGAAAGAAATAAGACTTCATATGGTTGCTGACCGAGAATATGAATCGGTCAATCCTGAAGGGAATAAAGTCCAAATGGACATGTATGATAGCGCTGAAAAGAAACATCAATCTCCCATGGAACTGTTACTTTCCGGTTTGGCCGGGTGTTCAGCTGTAGATGCAGTATTGATGATGAAGAAAAAGCGCAAGCAAGTGGACAATTTTGAAATACATGCTGAAGGAATAAGGAATGATGGAACCCCGGCTTTCTATAAGTCTATTCATTTACACTTTACCTTGACCTCCCCTGATGCCACCGAGTTGGAGTTTGAAAAAGTAATTAAGTTGGCCGTTGATAAGTATTGTTCTGTGGCGTCAAGCCTGAAATCAACAATAACTTATTCTACAGAAATTAAAAAACCTTTATGAGGGTAGTTAATGAACTTGTCAATGATGGCATTAGGATTAGTTTGTTCGAATGGAACAACAAGTATATAATAAAATTTGAACTTGGTAATATGGAACAGACTTTCAAGGTTCCGGCCATGGATGTGCTTGAAGAAAATGATTTAGAGGCTTTAATGGGAGGAGTTTTCTTTGAGCAAGTGAAAAAAGGTTTGATGAAATGCATCAATCACTTCAGAATGTAACGAAAAATTTTTAAATTTGTCATAATTTAAATATTTAAAGATGTAATATTTATTTTTCGTATTTTTTATTACATTTTTGTTATCTTCTTCTTGTTAATCGCATGTAAATGATTAAAATTCTAACTCTTTGTTAATATTAGATGCTTTAATTCGAATTGATAAAGTTGTTCATTGTTAATGAAAAATGATATTTGAGATAGGTTACTTTATAATATTGTTTTATTGCGTAAGGTGACTAAGGCTTTCCCTCTTGATATCTTTAACAAAAAATAAAATCTGTGATGCTTAAAAGAGAATCTACTCAGAACATTAAAAGATTTGCTAAACCGCATGCCGAGTTTATTTTACAATTTATTGAAGTCAGAGGAAGATTTAATAGTGCTTATCAAAGGACTTGGACTTTGGAAAGGGCCTGAATTTATGATAGATAAGAATTATCATATGGGGTGTATTGCCACCACAAAATTATTTCTGCACATTCCTTCAAGAACAATTAGTTCGATTGGTTTCCTTAAGGATCATATAAAATTGAAACAAAGCTAATGGAGATGAAAAAAGAGGATTAATTCAAGTTCTTGGGAAAAGTAAAAAAGATAAGGGTTGTTACCCTTTTAGAAATAGATGACCAGTAATAATAATATTCAGAGATACGAACTGCCACAACCACCAGCCCCTAAAAACCGCTGGTGGTTGGTTGGCTTGGGAGCCGTGTCCGTAATATTTACCTTGCTTTTGGCGCTATTTTTTTACAATTCTATTTCTAAAAACCTAGTAGAAAACAGGACTTTTTTCTTAAACAAACAGGTAGAGTTTGCCGCTCATGAAGCCCAGAGGTCTTTCAAACATTTCAATGAAGACTTACTTTTTTTTGTTGAAAACCAAGAGCTAATCAATCGAGGAGAATTGAGCGAAAATTCCAAAAAAATCGACTCTCTAAGAGTAGAGAAATTGCTAAGTACATACATTCAATTAATAGACACTTTAAGCATTGGTATTGGAGATGTTGGACAAGTTTATACATTGGATGAGAACAATAAACTGGTTGCAAACCCATTGGATAGTAATTGGATGAGTGGATACGCTGACTCGTCATCTTTACTTCTCCAATCCAATGCAGGAAATGTTAAAGTTTCTGTAAAGCTCAACTTAAAGAAATATTTTGAAGACCTATTAAAGAAATATTACCTAGGGCCAAATACCGATAAACTGGTTTATGGAAAAGAAGGGTTCTATAATATAAATAACAATGGTCCTATTTTCTTTAAAGATAAATTAGTACAGGATGAAATTGTTAATGAAATTGAAGGAGGGGTAGAGGGGGATTATTGGAGCCAAATCACAGAGGAAAGTGAAGAGGATGCAAAGGAGTACCTTTTGGTGCAATACCCTTTTAAGTTAGTGAATCTCGATGAAAATTTTGCCTTTGTTTTTGTTCAGGAAAAGCCCTCTATTGATGCGGATATTTTTGAAAATTATTTTCACTTATTTGCTGCCCTACTTGTCTTATTGGCAATAATCATTGCCTTTATCTTCAAATATTTCAAAATCACAAAAGAGAATAGTAATTTTCTTGAAAAAAATCCAAAAATCTAAACCAATTATTGAAGCAGCAAACAATCTTACTTCAGCAGTCAAAAGGCTTTATTTATTATCAAGATCGAGAAGATAAAATTTATAAGGTAAGTGAGAATGTTAGGGAAGTTTTAGGATACAATCCGGAAGAGTTGGTAGGCCGGTCGGTCAAAGATTTTATTATTACCCAAAGCGATGAATTTTTAGAATCCAGACAAGGGCTTATTGAAAAAAAGAAGGAGTATTCAACTTCGAATTTACATCGGAGACAAAAAATGGTAATTCTATAAGAGTTAAAATTTTTGAAAAATTAATTTATAACAAGGATTCAACTTATGAGGGTTCCGTTGGGATTTTTACGGACATCAATGCTAAATATAGAGCGGATCAAGAATTAATAAAAAGTGAAAACAGATTGCGGTCTGTCCTAAATTGCCTACCGGATATAATATTTATTTATAATAATCAGGGCGTCTACCTTGATTATTATGTACAACAAGAAGAGCTTTTAGTAGTTCCTCCCACCCTATCGTTAGGAAAGAAAATTAGTGAGGTTTTGGTTGGTGAAGCCGGAGAGAAAGCAATGCGCGCTTTCAACAAAGTGATTTTGACAGGTAAAATGCAGACAGAGGAGTTGGATCTGCTTTTGGATATAGGACGCAGGTATTTTGAGGTTAGGTTTTTTAAGCTGGATGAAGATAGGATAATTTCAGTTGCGCGCGACATTACTGGACAGCGCTTATGGGAAAGGGGGCTTAGCGAAGCCAAAGAAGCTGCGGAATTAGCAAATAGGGAGAAATCCAGCTTTCTGGCGAATATGAGTCATGAAATTAGAACCCCATTGAATGGGCTTTTAGGGATAACAGGCTTATTATTTAAGACCGAGCTTTCTGAAGAGCAAAATGAACTTTTGTCAATAATTAGTGATTCGGGAGAGTCTTTGTTGAATATCGTCAATGATATCCTTGATTATTCTAAAATTGAAGCAGGGAAAATGGAGCTGGATCCTGTTGCCATGAATTTAACTGCTGAATTGGTGAAAATCATTAAGGTATTTTCAGGAATGGCTCAGCAGAATTCACTGGTTATTAATTTAAAAATTGAAAAAAATATCCCAAAAATAATTATTCTGGATAAGGATAAATTGGCCCAGATCTTTTTTAACATTATAGGGAATGCAGTAAAGTTTTCTAAAGTAGGAGGGCAAATTGATATTAGTATTAGTGGCGAATTGATCTTCACAAAAAATCTAATCCTTACTTGTACAGTTAAAGACAACGGAGTAGGTATTGCCAAAGAAAAATTCCACAGTTGGTCAAGCCCTTTACCCAAGCAAGTGAGTCTTCCAATGGTGAATATAAAGGAACAGGCCTTGGCTTAGCTATTGCGAATAAATTAATAGAGCTAATGGGAGGGGTGCTCCATATAGAAAGTGAGATTGACAAAGGATCGACTTTTACTTTTGCACTCATCTCGCAGGGAAGCGAAGAAAAAGTAAATGATCCAAAGGAATCATTTCTAAATAGCGAAAATCAAGCGATTGAGATATTAGCAGAAGCTCATCCGCTAGATATATTGTTGGTGGAAGATAACGACATTAACCTGAAATTTATGCTAATGCTTTTGTCGCAAATGGGCTATACGCCCGAAGTAGCTTTGAATGGTGTAGAAGCTATAAATGCAGTAGAAAAAGCGCTTTGATTTGATTTTTATGGACAATCAAATGCCAAGGATGAATGGGATGGATGCTACTAAAGTCATTAGAGGAATGGCCAATGGGCGTAAAACCATGATCGTTGGCTTGTCTGCCAGCGTATTTAAAGAAGACATAGAGCTAGCCATGAATATTGGGATGAATGCCTACCTAACCAAACCGGTGAAAATTCATCAGATTGTTGAAAAAATAAAGAATTGTATAATTTGGAAAGAAAACGGTTTTAAATAACCGTTTTCATATCGAAGGATTCCAAATAGTCCGCTACTTTTTTTACGAACATGCCTCCCAATGCCCCATCTACTACTCTGTGATC
Organism: Cyclobacterium sp. SOCE241; assembly: GCF_056867545.1. NCBI lineage: Bacteria > Pseudomonadati > Bacteroidota > Cytophagia > Cytophagales > Cyclobacteriaceae > Cyclobacterium > Cyclobacterium sp. SOCE241. Next base: position 5,649,568 of record NZ_CP149779.1, read on the forward strand.
ATAAGAGTGAGATAATATCATTTTATGTCGAATCCCAATCATATCTCCTGTCGGAGATTCGATTACGGCCGGCTTTTTAGTAATGGTGCCTACTGCCAATATACCAACTTGTGGTTGAACAATAATTGGTGTACCCATTATATTTCCAAAAGAGCCAATATTCGATAAGGTGTAAGTTCCTCCCTTAAGTTCCTCTGCACTTAGTCTATTTTCTCTAGCTCTAATGGCAAGTTCATTTATTTTTTTAGACAAACCTACCAAATTTAATTTATCTGCATTTTTTATCACAGGGACAATTAGGTTTCCATTGGCTAAGGCAACTGCAACACCAATGTTAATGGCTTTTTCTTTATGATTTTGTCTCCCTCAACAGATATATTCATCATGGGGAAGTCTTTTAAAGCTTTAGCGATGGCCTCAATGAAAAAAGGTGTGAAAGTAATTTTTTCGCCTTGTTTTGCTTGAAACGCATCCTTTATTTTGTTTCGATAAAGAACAATATTTGTCAAGTCGGCTTCAACAAAAGAGGTGACATGGGCAGAAATGTTTTTAGAATCCAACATCCTTTGCGCAATCATCTTCCTCATCCTATCCATTTCTAGGATTTCGTCTGTTTGACCTGCCTCAGAGGCAATTTGGGTAGCCTCTCGTTTAGAAATATAATCTAGGATATCTTTTTTGGTTACCCTACCACCCTTGGCTGTCCCTGAAATTTCTGCCAGTTCTCCTGCGCTAACATTTTCCTGATTAGCGATGCTTTGAACCAAAGGGGAGTAAAATCTTTTTCTTCAAGATTGGCAGGGTCATCGTAGGAAGCTTTACCAAGGATAAGACTGGTGTATTCCGGGACATCTTGTAGTAACTCTTTATCGTCGCTTACTGAAGGATTGTCCAATTCCGGAAGAGGGTCTGGGTCATCTGACTCATCCTCTTTTACTTCAATGATAGCAATTGGTTTACCAACTTCAATGATTTCGCCTTCTTTGGCAAGTATTTTCTTCAATACACCGGCATGTGTGGCAGGTACCTCGGTGTCCACTTTATCCGTAGCTACTTCCAGTACAGATTCGTCTTGCTCTATAAGGTCTCCTTCTTTCTTTAGCCATGAAAGTATAGTGCCTTCCATAATGCTCTCTCCCATTTTGGGCATCACCATTTCCACTGTTGCCATAGCTTTAACTTATAATTTTTTAAATCTCCCTAGCTATAAAACTAAAATTTAGTAATTGGTTTACAAAAGGAAAATCCCTAAATTTTATTTAGTATTTTGTAAGATTGTCTCCCTCAATAAGTTTAAAGAGGCAGTACTTGTTAGTTGAATATTGATAAGACGGTCTTTTGTGAGTTGTAATTTGCGTGTCCTGCAATTTTTTCCATCATGACAAGCAATCCATACAAGCCCCACAGGTTTCTCAGTTGTTCCTCCTCCGGGACCAGCAATTCCACTAGTGGCCAACCCATAAGTTGCGTTAAACTTTAGCCTAACTTGTTTACTCATTTCTATCACAGTTTCTTCACTTACAGCTCCTTTGGTGGAAAGGGTATTTGGATTTACACCAAGCAACTGTTCTTTGAAGTCATTGTGATAGGGGACAATGGATCCGTTGTAATAATTACTAGACCCGGGAATACTGGTAACGACATGGGTTAAATAACCTCCGGTACAGCTTTCTGCAATGGCTAGGTTTTCTTTCCGTTGAATCAGTTCATGGCCTAAAGAAGAGGCAATAGAGTCTGTGTCGTACCCATAAATATATTCCGAGATCAATGGCTCCAACTTAATGGTTTGTTCTTTTACCTCTTCAGCCAAAGTTTGTAAGGACTCACCAAAAGCCGTTAACCTCAATTTGACTTCACCCAATGAGGGTAAATAAGCCAAGCGTATATGGGAAGGTAATTGTTCTTCCCATACTGAGATCTTGTCTGACAACCAACTTTCGCCTATGCCAATTGTTTTGATCAGTTTATGATAGATTACAGGTAATTTAAATTTCTCTTTGATCTTAGGGATGACGGCATTCTCCATAAGGTATCGCATTTCATGAGGGACACCGGGCATAGACATCCAGACCACACCATTTTCTTCAAACCACATTCCAGGAGCCGTCCCAACGGCATTCTTAATGTATGTGCAATTGGAAGGTAAATTGGCCTGGCTTTGATTGGTGGGCGTTAATTCTTTGCCTCTACTTTCGAAAAAGTTCCGCAGATCTTCAAGAGCTTCAGGGAATAACTTTATTGAAGCATTAAAGAAGTCTGCCAAGACATGTTTGGTCAGGTCATCCTTGGTAGGTCCCAAGCCGCCTGTCATCAAAACAATGTCCACCTCTCTTGAAGCAGCTTCATACGCACGGTTCATGGCTTGGGGATCATCTCCGACCGTTGTCTTTCTTGTAACCCTTACGCCAATTTTATCCATCTCTTCACTTAACCATTTACTATTGGTGTCAAGTATTTGGCCATAGAGCAATTCATCGCCTATGGATATGATTTCTGCTGTAACAGGTTTATGCATGTGACGCGGTTTTAACCATTATTGGTTTCAAAATTAACTGTTTCCTTTGAGCAATGAGTGTTTTTATAAGAAATCTTCACTTAAAAATAACTTTAAGGAACAGCTTTTCTTCTATAGGTCACAAACGCAAAATCGAATGGATTGTTTTCATCTTTGTGGTGAATACTTTTGTCGAAAATTACCCAGTTTTCTTTGTCAAAATCCGGGAAATAGGTATCTGCTTCAGGAAAAGCTTCAATTTCGGTTATGATCATTTCTTGACTATAAGGTAAGGCCAGCTTGTATATTTCTGCACCTCCCAGAATAAAAATTTTTTCTAGCCCTTTTTCTTTTCCTATGGCAATTGCTTCTTCCAAACTGTGTACCACCTCATGACCTTCAGGAACTTTATAATTGTGATTACTGGTAATCACTAAATGTGTTCTGCCGGGTAGTGGTTTATTCAAAGTTTCAAAAGTCTTCCTGCCCATAATAACATGGTGGCCTGCTGTAGTTTTTTTGAAGTGCTTAAGGTCTGCAGGTAGGCGCCAAGGCAAGTCTCCTTTTAGGCCGATGGCATTGTTGGTGGCCTTTGCAACTATAATAGAAATGATCAATGGATGGTGAAATATTTAAGCATTATTAATTAGCTTTCATTGGGTTTGGATAGTCAGCCAACTCAAATGACCTAGGTTGGTTGGTGTCAATCTTGATAATTTTCATTTGAGAAGAAACACCTTCATCATTGTCTGTAAAATACATTTCCATGATATTTCCATCTGGGAAACTGGTGAAATATGAGCTGTTTTGTTCCTTCATTTTTTTGGTAATTAGGGGGCTGTTTTTGCTCCAAAACCCTTCTAATCCTTCAACAGGTTCTTTGCTGATCCAATATGTGCCTTCCGAATCTTCAGACTCCATGCGGTACTCTTCACAGGTATAGCCCAAAATTTCCTTGGTATTTCCTGTTTTTTCAAAGGTACCATTTCCTAGAGAATTCCCGTCATTATCGACCGGGTAGTTATCCATCATGCCACCATAATCCATTCCGAAAGCCATACTGGATTTTTCCTCCTCATTCTCTACCAAAATGACAGTTGCATTGTTTTTATGATCCATAATAATGATCGATTTTTCAGAATCATTTTTACCTTCGGGATCTATAAATTCCATTCCATAATATTCAGAATTATCTGTTAGGAAGGAATTAAAATTTACGGGGTCTTCTTCTTTTCCTTTTTTATTGGTGCTTTTGATTTCTATCACAGCCAATCCCGTAAAGCTATACTCACTTTCCGTATCAACATTCATATTGATTGATCCCATCACTTTGCTGAAATCATATGTAGTTCCATTTGAGGATCCACCTTGACCGGTAGTATCTCCCTCAGTATTTTCTCCGAGGTCTCCATATAGGTTTCTAAAAGTTTTTTCAAGCTGCCTTTGGGTAGCTTTTTCAACTTCTTTCTCCACTGTTTTTTCAACAGCTCTTGAAACCCCTTGAGATGCCGCTCTCTTTATCTTGCGCAACAATTGGGAATGTGCATCATAACTTAAGAAGGACAAGGATATTAATAAAATAAACAATGATTTGAAATTCATAGCATGTTTTATTGTTATACAATTTAAAGTTATGAAATATTCGTAATAAGTCCTAAAGTTGATCTTGTCGTAGGTAATAAGTTAAATTTCAAGAATATATTCTATGATTCCGGCATTTTTCCCTTTTGGTCTTGTTACAAGTAAAGGAACTTTATTATTGACTTGAATGAGCCGTTCTGCGAGGCTGCCTATAAATAAGGCTGTGGCGGCTGTTCTACCTTTGGCCCCAATGATGATGAGGTTTGCTTCTATTTCTTGTGCTTTATTGATAATGTCAATAACCGGATCATCGTCTTCATCTTTTGTATAGAGGGGTTTAATTTTATATCCCTTGGTGTCAATCTTCCGGATAAATTTTTTATAATTGACTTCGGCATGCTTGAGCATAATGTCACTGAACTCTTCATAGGTTTTCCCTGTAAAATGGTAACCTGATGGGACTGAATATACATTTTGGCACAGGATTTCCGACTTACCTCCATTTTTTCAGTAATTTCAATGGCTTCCTCAAGGGCATCTTTGGAATAGTCTGAGAAATCACTAGGAACAAGTATTCTTTTTACCTTAGGATTACTGTTCTCAGGGACAATTAAAAGGGAGCATGAAGCCCTTCTTGCCAAGCGCTGTGTGATCACCCCGGAGCCGCTGATAGTGGTCTTTTTACCCACCAGGATTATATCTGCAGACTTTTCACTAGCAAGTTTGAGTATTTTTTGGAAAGTTGACCTTCTCTAACAACAAAGCTGGTGTTTATTTCCAAATCCGGATCCAAATTTTCCTTTACTACTTGTTTCATTTGGCTTTTCCTTTCCTCCACCATATTATTGATCAGGTTAGGGAATTCGGCCAACACATCCTTAGGGATGCTTAAATTTCTAATAATATTTGTGAAATAAATCTTCTTAGATTGGTTGCTCTTTGCGATAAATGCGGCAAATTTTACCAATGTTTTGTCCATCTCTGATTGGTCAAGACAAACAATGATTTTTTTGATTTGATACATTATTATAAATAATTAAAGGTTCTGTCAGGTGAATGCTAATGGGTAATTATCCACGCCAAACATCAATTGCCAAAGGTTTTAAATTAATAAAATAATTTCTTAATACAATTTTTTGTAGGCTGTTTTTAAAAGATAAAATAAGCGGTTAAGGCATAGCTCTTTCTATAGTCATGGAGCAAATACTGGAAGTCTAGGTTTGAGGTTTCCTCATATTGATTGTATATTTGCATTGTGGTTCGGGTCAGCGACATGTTCAAACTTCACAATTGATTAATATACCGAGTGAAGCGCATTTTCAAAACCAGGCCTCATCTTTCTTTGGAAAGACCTCGTATCATTTATGATGCAGGATAACAGTGGAAGGTTGCGAGAAAAGCGCAGCTCAAATCTTGTTTAACTGGAGGTTTGTAACACTCCATGATTCGGACCATATTTAAAAGGGGGACTGCTTGTCAGTCCCCCTTTTTTTGTCTTAATACAATACTCTAAATCGGATGGTGCCTTGTATGGCTTTCAGTTCGTCTATTACCTTACTACTATAAGCCTTGTCAATATCCGTAATGACATAACCAATTTTTTCATTGGTTTTTAAATATTGACCCACAATGTTTATATCAAAAGCTGCCAAAACGTTATTTATTTTAGCCATGATGCCCGGCTCATTATGGTGAATATGTATTAGCCTGTGCGCATCGTGCAAGAAAGGCAACTGTATATTAGGGAAATTTACACTATTGTAAGTATTTCCTGTGTTGATGTATTCAATGATTTTTCCCGGTACAAATCGCGCAATGTTTTGCTGAGCTTCCAAAGTACTTCCTCCTATATGAGGGGTAAGGATAGTATTTGGCAATCCTTTCAAGGCCGATTCGAAAGGTTCTGAATTGTTCTTAGGCTCTTTAGGAAATACATCTATTCCTGCCCCGGCCAGATGACCGGAATTTAATGCATCTCGAAGTGCAGCAACATCCACCACATGCCCCCTACTTAGGTTAATAAGGTAGGCACCTTTTTTCATTTTCGCGATTTTTTCTTGGTCTAGCAAAAGTTCATTTTCCTTTCGGCCGTCCACATGCAATGAAATCACATCGCAAGTTTCGAGAAGCTCGTCTAAAGAATCTACTTTCGTGGCATTCCCTAGGGCAAGTCTTTCTACCAAATCATAATAATATACATTAAGGCCCATGTTTTCGGCCAAAACTGATAATTGTGACCCAATATTGCCGTAACCTATAATGCCTAGTTTCTTACCCCTGATTTCAAAACTTCCATTGGCACTTTTATTCCATTTACCTTCATGCATTTTGGTGGTCTTTTCTATCATCCCACGCATTAAGAAGATTATCTCTGCAATCGCAAGTTCCACAACTGATCTGGTGTTGCTAAAGGGTGCATTGAATACAGCAATCCCTTTTTCCTGACATGTTTCCAGATCAATTTGATTGGTACCAATACAGAAAGCACCTATAGAAATAAGCCTGTCTGCATTTTCTAAAACCTTTTTGGTAACCTGAGTTTTAGAACGGATGCCCAGAACAGATACTTTTTTTATTTTTTCAGCAAGTTCTTCCTCTGAAAGTGCGGAACTGATGACTTCTACATTGTAGCCTTCTGCTTTCATTAACTCCACTCCTATAGGGTGAACATTTTCCAATAAAAGCACATTGATTCGACTTTTTGGATAAGAAAACTTTTTATTCATTTTATTCACATAGAGAATCTCATCTAAGCTAGGGGCAATATGGTCAGCTTTTGAAGAAACTGAGGGCCTATGAATATTTTCCGTAAAAGCATAAAATTTATTGGCAACACCTGAAGCTTTGATTTCATAATCCGTGTATCCATCACCGATTACATAAATGTCACCACTAAGATTTAACTTCTTGATTGTTTCAGGCTTTCCATTGTTTTTAGACAAAGGATTGTCTTTATTAAAACCGATGATTTTACCCGATTCGTCATAAACAAATTCATTGGCAAAGACATTTTCCGGTTTGATACCATAACTGGTCACGATAGGACTGACAAAATCTTTAAAACCATTGGAAATGATATAAATGTCAGCTCGGTTTTCAAGCAAAAACTCTTTGTTTCTTTGGAATGAATCTGAAACCTTTTTCTTTAATTCAGAAATCAATTCAGAGATTTGATCTTTGTTGGCATTCAAAATCTCTACCCGCTTGACAAGGCTCTCTCTAAAAGTGAGTTTACCTTCCATTCCCTGATCAGTAATGTCCTTTATTGATTGTAGCTTTTCAGCTTTGGCCGGATCATCTCTAAGGCTAATTTCACCTAAAATATCCAAAGCTTCTACCTTTGTAAAAGTGCTGTCAAAATCAATAATAAACTTTTTGGTGGCGGTCATTTTTAAGCAATTTTTTATGAGTTGCAAAATTAATAGATTATCGGGGAAATTTTAATTATTAGGATAAAATAACTTGTGAACATTTCAAGATCTCCCTAACATTTTTAACTACTCATAAATTTTAATTCATTTCAGTTTAGAAATATGAAACCTTTTGCTTCACAAATCGATTTTAAAAAGAAAAGAAATTAACTTTGAGTGACAGCTTCTAGCGAAGAGGATAACAAACAGTATTTTCCCGATTTTAAAAATTTTCCGAATGCCTTTAGCAATAGACAATATAAGAGTAGGCCGAGTTTATAAACTTGTAAACTTTGGGGAGATCAGGTATTTGGAAGTTATGGAAAGGACAGGCAGGGAGAATTTCAAAATGAAAGATTTGGATACCTTAGAGCATTATGAACTTGAAGAGTTATTGCGCTGGGGGAAAGGGAAAGATTATGATTTGGACGAAGTACGCTAATTAATTGATCAATGAATGAAAATAATAGCTTAATAGGCGCCATCGCAAAAGCCAAATGCCCGAAATGTAGGAAAGGTAACATCTTCCCTGTCTCGGTGTTTAGCTTTCGAAAATTATCTGATGTGAATCATAACTGTCCCAATTGCGGTGCAGAACTCGTTCCAGAACCGGACTTCTATTATGGAGCCATGTACATTAGTTATGCACTGTCCGTTGCATTGTTTGTGAATGTTATGATTGTTCTAAATTATGTTTTTGACGATCCTGACCTTATGGTTTATATCCTTTCTGTCGTGTTTTTCAATGTGCTATTGCTGCCTATTATGCTCAGGTATTCTAAAGTGCTTTACCTGTATTGGCTAGGCGATATCTCTTACCAAGAAAATAAAAATAACCCGGTTCAATAAACCCAATTTTTCAACATTATACCTCAACCTGTACAGGCATAAGCTCCCGGTTAGTTAAACTTACAAGAAATAAGTTTGATGTGTTATTGTTGAATAAAACTTACTTATAGTTTGCTATGCATCGAATAATGAGAAATATTATTATACCTGTAAGTCATGATATTTTCATTAAGGATCCATTAAGTTCAGCACTAGGGAAGAGAATTCTCAAGGAAAGCCTTGCTTTAATTGAAGTCAAGGGTATCGAAGCATTTAATTTTAAAATGCTCTCGAGTAAAGTTGAGTGTACAGAAGCTGCGATTTATAGGTATTTTGAGAACAAAAACAAATTGTTGTTGTATTACATCAATTGGTATTGGGGCTGGCTAGAATATAACCTAGTTTATTGCACAGCTAACTTAGAAAGTCCTGCTGATAAATTAAAAATGGCCATCTCTCTCCTTGTGGAAGGCCCATTATACCAAGAGAATCAATACTTAAACATTCACTCTCTTAATAGAGTTGTGTGGGAAGAATCGAACAAATCTTTTATGATAAGGGAGTTAAAAAGTGATACTAAAAGTAAAATGTTGCAACAGTTTTATGATTTTAGTGAACGGCTAAAAGATTTGATTATCGCTTACAAGCCGGATTTTCCCTTCCCAAAAGTATTGGTATCGACACTTATTTGGTCAAGTATTCTGAATACATTTAGCCAAAGGCACATGGCTGACTTAATTGAAGAAAATTTTAATGGACAGAATAAAGTAGATTTTTATTACAATATGGTTTTTAATTCGCTTAAAAGATGAATGAACAATTAATTAATACTCCTCTAAAACGATTTTTTAGTTTGTTAAAGAGTGAGAAGAAAGAGATTTATGCCATCTATTTTTATGCTGTACTCAACGGTTTGGTCTCCTTGTCCTTACCCCTGGGGATTCAGGCAATTTTAAACTTTATTTTAGGAGGGAGGCTTACCACTTCCTGGGTCATATTGGTTATTGTGGTTGCGCTAGGTGTGATCTTTGGTGGCTTTTTGCAAGTAAGCCAACTGTACTTATCAGAAAAATTACAACAAAGGGTGTTCAGTAAGTCAGCCATTGAATTTGCTTACCGGCTACCAAGGTTAAAGATGGAGGCTTTGCGAGGCAATTATGCACCTGAATTGGTCAATAGATTTTTTGATACCATTAATTTGCAAAAAGGACTTTCTAAACTGCTAATAGATTTTAGTACAGCGTCTCTCCAAGTCTTTTTTGGTTTGATTTTGCTCGCAATTTACCACCCGTTTTTTATCATTTTCTCCCTTGTTTTGGTTCTTACCATTTATTTGATTTTTAAATTCACTAGTCCAAAGGGGATGAAAACCAGTTTGAAGGAATCATCAGCAAAATATGCCTTGGCTTATTGGTTAGAGGAAATAGCTAGAACTTTGGAAACATTCAAACTTTCTGGTTTTTCTTCCTTGCCTTTTAAAAAGGTAGACGAACTGGTGAAAGAATATGTCGATTTCCGAAATTCACATTTTGCAGTATTGATTTTTCAGTTCAAGTCATTGATTGCTTTTAAGGTGCTTATTGTGGTGATTTTATTGGTGGCAGGTAGTTTACTGCTTTTGAATAATGAAATAAGTATTGGTCAGTTTGTAGCAGCAGAAATCATTATTGTGCTTATCATAAATTCGGTAGAAAAGATAATTCTAAGTTTAGAAACAGTATATGATACGCTTACAGCCACAGAAAAACTTGGGCTCATAATGGATATGGATCTAGAAAGGTCCACAGGTAAAGCAAATGTATTTAATGAAGATATGTCAGGCCTAGCTTATGAGTTTAGAAATCTTAGCCTTCAATCTATTGATAAAAAGTATGCGATTCTCAATAATGTCAATTTACAGATCAGAGAAGGAGAGAAAGTAGTGCTTACAGGGTCAAGTGGAGCCGGGAAAAGTACCCTGTTGCAAGTTATGGCCGGATTGATGGAAGATTATCAGGGGAATGTTATAGTAAATAAGTTGCCAATGGATACTTTGTCTTTAGAAAAGCTGAGGTCCATGATAGGAGATAGTCTGTCTAGGCAATCTATTTTTCATGGTACGATAAGGGAAAATATTACGGTAGGCAAAGAAGGAGTAGACGAAACGAAATTGAGAGAAGTTTTAGAGATTGTGGGGCTTAATGATTTTGTTTATCGGCTGAAAGATGATTTGGAAACTGTACTATTACCGGAAGGTAAAAACCTAAATAATTCACTCATAAGTAAAATAGTATTGGCACGTAGTTTATGTTTTACGCCCAAATTACTATTGTTGGAAGAAGAGCTCAATTACTTAAGTAAAGAAGAATCTGAGAAGGTTTTTGATTTTATTTTTTCCGGTCCGTGGACCTTAGTCTTGGTGTCTAACAGAAAAACTCTTTTGAACAAAGCAGAAAAAATTGTAGTGATGGAAGCCGGAAAAGTTGCCTATGAAGGGAATTATTCCGGCTATGAATTTTACCAAAACAACTTGAAAAACCGTTGATCATATGTTAAATATTTCTAGAAATTCGATCAGGGAATTAATTGATCTCGATTCTTTTGAAAGTTACGGGTTGACACTTTCAAGTAACCAAAGCAGAAGAAGGATAAGAATTTTATTGTATTTGCTGATGGCCGGTTTTGTTAGTCTCTTTTTACCTTGGACTCAAAATTTCCGGTCTAAAGGTACCGTTACGGCTTTAAAGCCTGAACATAGGCCTCAAACCATTCACTCTGTCATCCCGGGGAGGATTGAAAAATGGTACGTCCAAGAAGGACAATTTGTGGAAAAAGGGGATACCATACTTTATCTCTCAGAAGTTAAAGAGCAATACATGGATCCGGACTTATTGGACAGGACACAATTGCAAGTAGAAGCCAAGGAGTTGTCTGTGAAATCCTATGAAGAAAAAATTAAAGCCCAACAACAACAGCTTTCGGCTTTGGAGCAGAACAACAAACTGAGAAAAGAACAAGGGCAAAATAAACTTAGGCAAGCTAACTTGAAGGTTCTTTCTGATAGTATCATGCTGGAGGCTGAAAAGGTGAATTTTGCTGTGGCGGAAAAACAATACCTCAGAATGGAAAAGCTATATGAGGAAGGCTTGAAGTCACTAACAGACCTAGAAACAAGGAAAATAAAACTTCAAGAAGCTAAGGCAAAAACCTTAAGCGCAGAAAATAAATTACTGGGAAGCCGAAATGAATTTATTACAGCCCAAATAGAGCTGAATGCAATTGATAATGATTTTAAGGATAAGTTGGCCAAGGTAAATTCCGAAAGGTTTACAGCGCTTTCAGGGCAATACGATGCCGAGGCTGGTGTCAATAAATTAAAAAATACCCTCACCAATTATACGGTGCGGTCAGGGATGTATTATGTGCTAGCACCCCAATCCGGTTATATAACCAAGGCCATTCAGGTAGGTATTGGAGAAACCATTAAGGAGGGGGCTGAGATAATAAGTATCATGCCCCAAAATTATTCTTTGGCTGTTGAAATTTATGTTGACCCTATAGATCTTCCTTTGGTGAAGCTGGACAGTAAAATAAGATTTATTTTTGATGGCTGGCCGGCAATTGTCTTTTCAGGTTGGCCAGAGCTGTCCAATGGAACATTTGGGGGCACAGTCATGGCAGTAGACAATTTCACCAGTGCCAACAATAAATATAGGGTTTTGGTGGTTCCAGACCCGGATGAGGAACCTTGGCCGGAGGCTTTAAGAATTGGTGCTGGTGCTGATGGGATAGCCTTACTGAACGATGTTCCTGTCTGGTATGAAATATGGCGACAAATGAATGGGTTCCCACCGGATTATTACACCCTTCAGGAGTCAAAGGAATTGAAAAAACAGACGAAATGAGAAATAGCTTAAGTTTACTTGGACTGTTGATGGTTTTGTCCTCGTCTTTAAGTGCACAAGACAATCGGCTTTCCTATGACCAATTCATGGAATGGGTGAAATTATATCATCCCGTTGCGAAACAAGCGGATTTACTATTAGATCTTGGAACACAAGAAGTGAGAAAAGCCCGAGGGGGATTTGACCCTTATTTATATGGGAGTATTGATGAGAAACAGTACCAAGAAAAAGAATATTACAATAAAAAAGAGGCAGAGCTTGTCGTTCCTACCATTGCAGGAGTTGAACTTCATGGTGTTTTCGAGAAAAATCGTGGTGCTTACCTAAACCCGGAGCATAATGTACCGGATAATGGACTTTATTCTCTAGGGGCCTCAATCAATGTTGGTAATGGGCTATTGATCGATAAGCGCAGAGCAGCAATAAAACAGGCCAAGATTTACAATAAAGCAACTCAGGAGGAGAGAAGACAAAGCCTAAACCTCTTGTACTATGATGCTACGGTGGTTTACTGGAAATGGGCTGGCGCTTTTGCTGATTTAAAAGTAAATGAGAAAGGCCTGAGAGTGGCTAAGGAAAGATTTGAAGCTGTAAAAGGCAGTTTTGAGCAAGGAGATCTTCCGGCTATTGATACGTTAGAAGCTTATACGCAGGTATTGAATCGAGAGATAAAATTTCAAAAGGCAGGCTATACTTTTTTCGAGCATGCAGGAATTAAATGTTTACCTGTGGGACGCTGATCAAAACTCAATAGATTTATCCCCTTCAATAGCCCCTGATCCCCTTGTAGGAAGCAATGAGTTGACATTGGACGAGGAGTACATCAATCAGGCTTTAATCAATCATCCGGAGTTGCGCATGCTAGATTATGACCTGGCATATTTAAATATAGAACGAAGGTACAAAGCAGAGCAGTTAAAGCCAAAAATTAAATTGAAATACAATTTTTTAACTGAAACTCTTGGTGGATTAGAGCAAGTAGGGTTTTATGAAAACAATTATAAATTTGGTATACAGGTTTCTACTCCTTTACTGTTGAGAAAAGAAAGAGGAGATTTAGGCATGACAAAGGTGAAAATCAAAGATGTAAATTATAAAAGAGATCTGAAGCTTGAGCAGTTGGCTGCAAAGCTTAGAAAAGTTACCAATGAATATGATGTACTAAATCGCCAATTAAGTTTTTTGTCTCAAAATATTAAGGGCTTGGAAACATTGTTAAGAGGGGAGAGAATGAAATTCGATATGGGAGAGAGCTCATTATTTTTGATCAATGCCAGAGAAAAAAGTTTATTTGACTCTCAGCTGGTTTACAATAGTGTATATGTAGACCTAATCATAGCCTATTCAAAAATCAGGACTGCAGCTGGCCTGGGATTTGAGGGGTATGGACTATGAAGCAATTTTATGTGTTAAGAGGGTTGACTTGGCCCTTTAGATACCTATTTTCTTTATTGAAAAGAAAATTGGGTAAACTTGATGTTTTACGTATTGAAGTTTTTGTGGTATTAGGCAATGACACACACCTTTTTGTAAAAGGTCGTGTGGTAGAAGCCTATAAGCAAAGCAGGCCCTCAGACAAGCAAAATGTTTTTCACAATATTCTCGCAACCTTAAGAAGGTATGCGGGAAGTAGTGTGCCTGATGCTAAGATTGAGTTAAGTTTGGGAGACCGGAAAATTATTTTGATAACGGATGAGGAAGGGATTTTTGAGCGGTATCATAAAATTGGCAATGAAAAGGAAAAAATGGCCAATACTGTTCAATTTTCCTTAGTTGAAGAGGAAGGGTTGAAAGCAGAAAAGAGTTTTATAGAGAAGAGTGTATTAAGGTTTCAAAAGACTTTTCCAAGGGCGATAATTTCAGACATTGATGACACCATCATTATATCCAAAGCCACAAATATTCAAGAAAAATTCTGGCTTTCGGTTTCCAAAAATGCTTATACCAGGAGGCCATTTCCCGGGGTTAGTGGTTTTTACCGGTTATTGTCTTCCAATGGTGATTACCCGGTGTTTTATGTTTCAAGTAGCGACTGGAATCTTTTTGACCTGATAAAAGATTTTATGAACTATAGAAACATCCCCAGAGGTCCAATACTATTGAAAGATCATCACATGAGTTTAAGGAATATTTGGAAATCCGGTGGAGGGAGTCATGTGCATAAAGTAGATAAAATATCATTTCTGATGAATTTTTATCCCAAGCTAAACTTTGTCCTTATTGGGGATAGTGGCCAACATGACCCTGAAATTTACGCTGAAGTCATTCAAAAATTTCCGGGTAGGGTAGAGGCAGTGTATATCAGGCAAGTTGGGGCTGTGGATGAAAGTAGGGAGGAGGAATTAAATGCCTTGCTTCCGGCCAATAAAATAGCATGGGTTCAAAACTCTACTGAAGCCATTGAACATGCAAAGCAACACTTGGGCTTATAAAGTGAATTCTCTTTTGAAGATTTAGAAATAAAACACTTTTATAGTTTCTAATTAAGAAAAGGCTTAAAAAGCCATCTCAAAGCTACCTAATCTTTAAAAGATTAAGAGAAGGCCAAGAAACATCCTGCTACCTTACAATAAAGAATTAAGTTTTTCGTGTGTCAATGGTTTTTCAATAAAACCGCTGACAAAAGGGAACTCCTTGGATCTTTGTCTGTCTTGAAAATCTATGGAGCTAGAAAGCATAATGATACGATCTTTCCTTCCATTTTCAAGTTCCAAATATTGGCTTAAAAAATCCCAACCATTCATAACAGGCATATTAATGTCAACAAGAATCAATAACTTTTTTCCAATTTTGGATCCTTGAGGTATTGAAGTGCCATTTCAGCCTCTAAAAATTCAATGGTTTTAGGTGATAGATTTAATTTGTTGATTAACCGTTTATTGATCAGATTATTAATAGGGTCATCATCAATTAAAACAATTAAATCGAATGGATACATTGATATATGAATAAAAACTTTTCTCTCTCTCGTTCTCTTACACCGGAAATTTAACACTATAATTCCACTATTAAAATAAAGTGTGAAATTTTTGACAGCGGAATAGCGTCAAAATTCAAAAATAAATTAAATAATCACCTGATTTTCTATTCCTTAATTTTATTAAAAGTTTTTAGTTTTATTTTCATTCATTATTGCCCTGAACGGAAAAAACAATAATTAAATCGTCTTATTTAAGATTCCGGAATTCCTTTTAATACAATTTCGGGCTTTGAAACGGACGATGGGCTTCTCTTTAAATTTCTTAAATTATATAAAAAAAGGGAAGCACATGTGCTTCCCTTTATAAGTTTTAAAGAAAATGGGATTACATCATTCCACCCATTCCTCCTCCACCCATTGGAGGAGCAGCTGGAGCTTCTTCTTTAATGTCTGCTACCACACATTCGGTTGTCAATAACAATGCAGCAATAGATGCAGCATTTTCTAAAGCGAGACGAGTTACTTTAGTAGGGTCAATAACACCTGCTTTTAATAAGTCTTCGTAACTATCGGTTCTTGCATTGTAACCAAAATCTCCTTTAGAATCTTTGATTTTATTGATAACTACAGAACCTTCACCACCTGAGTTAGAAACGATTGTTCTAAGTGGAGCCTCAACAGCCTGTTTGATGATGTTGATACCGGTATCTTCGTCTTCATTAAGACCTTTTAGATTTTCAAGGACTACAGACGCTCTGATAAGTGCTACACCACCACCTACAA
This sequence comes from Cyclobacterium sp. SOCE241, assembly GCF_056867545.1. Classification (NCBI taxonomy): domain Bacteria; kingdom Pseudomonadati; phylum Bacteroidota; class Cytophagia; order Cytophagales; family Cyclobacteriaceae; genus Cyclobacterium; species Cyclobacterium sp. SOCE241. The sequence goes on from NZ_CP149779.1 coordinate 5,665,468, forward strand.
CTACACCTTCTTGTACAGCTGCTCTAGTAGCGTGAAGGGCATCATCAACTCTGTCTTTTTCTCTTTCATTTCCACTTCAGTGGCCGCACCAATGTAAAGAATAGCAACTCCGCCTGATAGCTTAGCTAATCTTTCTTGAAGTTTTTCACGGTCGTAATCAGAAGTAGTTTTTTCTATTTGAGATTTGATCTCATTGATTCTAGCTTCAATTGCTGATTTTTCACCTGCACCATTAACAACAGTAGTGTTGTCTTTGTCGATGTTTACTTTCTCAGCAGTTCCTAGGTAATCAATGGTAACATTCTCAAGCTTGTAACCTCTTTCTTCAGAAATCACGGTACCTCCTGTAAGAGTAGCAATATCTTCTAACATTGCTTTTCTTCTGTCACCGAAACCTGGAGCTTTTACAGCTGCAACTTTCAGGGCACCTCTAATTTTGTTTACTACCAATGTAGCCAAAGCTTCACCGTCTACATCTTCTGCGATAATCAACAATGGTCTACCTGACTGAGCAACTGGCTCCAACACAGGTAGCAATTCTTTCATTGCAGAAATTTTCTTATCGTAAATAAGGATGTATGGGTTTTCCAATTCAGCCTCCATTTTTTCAGTATTGGTGGTGAAATATGGAGAAAGGTATCCTCTGTCAAATTGCATACCTTCAACAGTTCTAACCTCTGTCTCAGTACCTTTAGCTTCTTCTACAGTGATCACACCATCTTTACCAACTTTTTGCATAGCATCTGCAATCATTTCACCGATTTCAGAGTCATTGTTGGCAGAAATAGTACCTACTTGTGCAATTTCTTTAGAGGTAGAGATTTCTTTAGAGGCAGCTCTTAACTCAGCAACAATTGCTTCTACAGCTTTGTCAATGCCTCTTTTTAGATCCATTGGATTTGCGCCTGCAGCTACGTTTTTGATACCTACAGAAAAAATTGACTGTGTCAATACAGTGGCAGTAGTGGTACCGTCACCCGCATCGTCAGCAGTTTTAGAAGCTACTTCTTTTACCAATTGAGCGCCCATGTTTTCTATAGCGTCTTCTAGCTCAATTTCTTTGGCTACTGTCACACCATCTTTAGTAATGCTTGGAGCGCCAAATTTTTTGTCCAAAATTACATTTCTGCCTTTTGGTCCTAGTGTTACCTTAACTGCATCAGCAAGAGCGTCAACTCCTTTTTTAGACGATCCCTTGCGTCGGTATTGAAAAATAATTCCTTAGCCATTTTTAAAATTTTTTTAATTTAAATTAATTCAACTTAATTATTAGACCTGTAATTAAAGAATAGCGAAGATGTCCGCTTCTCTCATGATCAAATAATCAGCACCTTCTACAGAAAGCTCAGTGCCGGCGTACTTACCATACAAAACAGTGTCGCCTACTTTTACAGTCAATGGCTCATCTTTTTTGCCATTTCCTACAGCTACTACTGTACCTTTTTGTGGTTTTTCTTTGGCAGTATCAGGGATATAAAGGCCTGAAGCCGTTTTTTCTTCTGCGGCAGCGGGTTCTACCAAAACCCTATCTGCTAGAGGTTGGATGTTAACTTTAGACATGTGATTTAGTTATTTTTAAAGTTTGATTTCTATAATACAAAATCCTTATTTACACTTTCTGTGCCAATCCATTATTTTACTTTTTTACTGACATAAAGTCTTGATTAGGCTTCAATCCTGTCAGGCCGGTCAAGAAAAGAATTTTGTAGTCCTGTCATTTTTGCGGTTGGGTGTTGCTAATCCTGACATATTTACGTATTTTATTTGAAAAAATTTAAAGTGATAAAATATGAGAAATTTATCAGACAACTGGATAGCTGAAGGCTTGATTGATTTTGAGTATAAAAAATATTTGCTTTTGGCCTATCTAAAGGAAGTTGAACGTGAATTCAAGTCAGTAAAACTTTACCCACCTCTGGCAGAGTTAATTTCGCATTACCAAAAACTTCAAAATTTTGATGCGAATAGAAATCAAATCAATTCAAAATTCCCTAAAGAAATTCAGTCAATTGATCTGAAAAAAGTATCCATTAACTATAAAAGTAAAACCGAAGATGATGAAACTATGAAAGAACTGGCAAGTATAATTAACTATGCTTTGCCTCAAATAAAAAAACACATTGAAGAGGGGAAAAGTATATATGATTTCATTGAAAATCAGTTGGAGATAGAACCAGTGGGACTATCCGCTCTTTACCAGAAAGAGGGTTATGCATTGGTCTCTAATGGTTACTCTAAAGAAATATTGGTGTACCGGTACAAAATTAATTTGTTTCAAAATAATTTGGACAAATACAGGGGCATTGCTCTCAAATTTATTGCTGCCATCAAGAAAAGTGTTACCAAAACCTGCAATCAGATAAAATTGGATTTGATCAAAAATTTCAAAGACCTGCCAAACCCGTCCACATGGCGTATTGTGTCAAAAAATGCTATTCCTTTGGAGCAAAGCTTACTGCCTATAAGCAAGCGCTTGCTACTTAAACATGTTGAAATAGAATAAAAAAAGGGAAGACTAGCTTCCCTTTTTTTATTCTATGTGTTTGATTGTTTCTAATCTTCCTTTTTCAATAGTGAGTTTTCATTGGAAACCAAAATTGGAGTAGGACTACTTTTTGCAGTACTTTCAACCGTAGTTTTTTCCTGAACGCCTTCTTTTTCTGCTTGTTCCCTCAATTCTCTGTTTTTGATCACCTCATCTCCAGGCTTACCGAACAAGATTTGATAAACTTCTTTAGAATCTTTTGCCTTACGGATATCTTTCACAATGTCCACCCATTCATGAAACACCAAATAAACAGGGTTGTATGAAGTAACAGGTTTGGTGATGCCGTAGGTTGGTCTTTCTCTCTCTTCCATAAAGGTTCCAAAAATCCTGTCCCAAATGATAAAAGTGGAGCCGTAATTTTTATCTAAATAATGCTCGTCGCTTCCATGGTGAACCCTATGGTGGGATGGGGTAACAAAGAAGTATTCAATTGGCTTAGGAAGTTTATTGATGTATTCAGTATGAATCCAGAATTGATACAATACGGCCACTTGGTGACAGATAAAGAAAACGAATGGGTTGAAGCCCATTAGCATTACAGGTACAAAGAAAATAATTTTAATGTGTTGGGTCCAGCCTAAACGGAAGGATACAGAGAAATTATACTTTGCAGAGTTATGGTGGGTAATGTGTGTAGCCCACCAGAAACGTTGCTCGTGAGTGACCCTGTGGGCCCAATATCTGGCCAAGTCAATGGCAAAGAAACAAAAGATAAATGACCACCAGGTGGCAGGGATTTTCCATGGTACAATGTTCCAACAAAACAAGGCTACACCAAAAGTGAAGGCCTTGATCAATGCACTAATTCCTACATTCACCAGTCCAATAGTGGAGGCTGCCAAGAAATCTTTTTTATCGTAAGTGTCCTTTTTTTGATATAAGCTGATGCCCCATTCTATAAAAACCAATAAAAACATCACAGGAGCGGCCCATAAAATGACATTAGGCCATTTATCAGCGCCTAAATCTTCCAGACTTAAATGATTTTCAAACATAAATATAAACTTTGAGTTGTTTTTTTAGGATTTTAAAATGTCAATTTAATCATATTCCCGCTCATCTTCAATTTTTGTATCCTTAAATAATATTAAAATTTCAAATAAAAAAGGCCTGTTGATTTCAACAGGCCTTAAAATTTCGGTAAACAGAATTACTTATTCTTCAGTATCGGGGCTTGTTTCTTCTGTAGCATCTTCTTCATTTCCTTCAGCAGGCAAAATGGATTGGTCGTCAAAGGACGGAGTTAGAATTTGTTTTTGGGCATTCTCTACATTTGGAGAAGAAAACCCTGAGGAGCTACTGCTCTCGTGAAAGGCAGAAGAGCCCAGTGATAAAGCCAAAATTGCAATGGCTAAAACCCATGTAGCTTTTTCTAAAATATTCCCTGTTTTGGTGACACCCATGATTTGTGAGGCACTTCCGCCAAAAGCTGCTCCTGCACCCCCTTTAGAATTTTGACCTAAAATGACCAAAATTAATAAAACGGCCAAAACGATGATGATACTTATGATTACTGTAAACATGCTTGTTATATTATTTTATTCTCTTAACTTCTCAATTTGGTCTGCAAAGTAAGCCCTTTTCTTTGGAAAGTTCAATATTAATTTTTGATATATTTCCACGGCCTCATTTTTTTTGTTTTGCTTGACCAATAATTTGGCATAGGATTCTGAAAGCATACTGTGATTTAAATGAGTGCTTTGTTCAGACAAGTCAGGCAATGCAACAGACTCATCCAATTTATCTTTGGTGAGGCGAATAGGTTTCTCCTTAAATTCATCAATTAATTTTTGCTGGGCCTTTTTGTTTTTCTTCGTAGCAGGCTTTTTTGGCTTTTTATTGCTTTCCGTGGTAGGTTCTTTTTTCTCAACCTCTTTTTCTAGGACCGGACCTCCTTTTTTTTTACTTGCTCTTGGTTGTTCGTATTGGATGAAGGAGCTGTTTTTTGATTTTCTTTAAGTTTTCCTCTAATCGCCTTAAAATTTCATCTCTTTTCGGTCTGGAAGTATTATCCGTAACCACTTCTTCTTTCTGAGTATTTGTTTTTTCAGGAAATGGAGGCGCTGAAGGGGCTATTATTTCTTTGGATTCACTATTTTCATCAAGTGCTACCGGAGGCGTTTCAATTGGATGGTGTTGTACAATAGGTGAGGTTCCTGTTAGTAAGCTTTTCAATCTTTTCCTATCCGGACTAACTACGGCTGCCCAATGAAGCAAAGTTTTGGAGGCTCCTGAAGCTTTGTCCCACTCATATTTAGCAGCAAGTACTTTAGGCGCTAAAAAGTAGGGATACTTCTCTTGAAGTTTCAATGCTTTTTTAAATCTGCATTTTCAAGATTATCGGCCTTACTTATTAAGTCTAAAAATCCTTGAGCGTTCACAACGTTTCTTTTTAAGTGTAGATGTTAAATTTAACAAATTTTACCAATTGGCCACAGTGGAAGTGAAAATATCCTGTATGATACCTTCAAAAATAGTTTCTACCAATTCTGATTCAACTTCCAAGAGAGTGGTGCTGCTTGGGTCATAGTCCTGAAAATAAGAGAAGGTTTTTTCGTGTTTTCTTCTTCGTTTTTTGTGTTGACAAATTCTACTTCCACTCGAATGGTGACACGCATTTGACCGGCCCTATCAGGTTGATTCGCGTTGGTACTGGAAACTGTTGCCTGAGGACTGATGGTATAACCCGTAATAGCCCCTGAAAATTGCAGGTCACCATTATTCTGTATCAATTCCAGTTGTGTGTTTCGTTGGAAATAATCCTTTAGGTCTTCCGTAAACAATTGCCCCATATTGGCAGGCCCTCCTCCTGAATCATTGAAGAAATTAGCGACCGAGAAAGTATTCGTAACATTATAATCAAGTGTGGTACCTGTAAAACTGTATTCTACTTTACAGGCTGAAAACAAGACTGTTAAACAAAAAAGTATAAGCAGATTTTATTGAATGTCATATTGTTTGATCTTCCGATATAATGTCCTTTCTGAAATGCCCAAATCCATCGCTGCATATTTTCTTTTATTATGGTGTTTTTTAGGGCTTTGGTAATTAATTCCTTTTCCTTTTTCTCCAAAGAAAGTGAATGATCATCTTCCTCGTGTATAATGTCTTCAATGATATCCTCCTGATAATTTTTTCTTCCAATCTCTGCTTCTTCCTTTATTTCTTTTTTTGCTCCTAAAGATTCCAAAACAAGCGGTAGATTTTTGGATGGTGTGTTACTCTCTTCATACTGGTTGGTTGATTCCATATCATCAAAAAGATTTTGATGTTTTTTCATAATGTTTTGGTCCAGTCCTCCAGAATGATAGGATTCTAAAATTAATTTTTTAAATCTGTCATGTCCTTTTTCATGTCAAAAAGGACTTTGTACAAAATCTCTCGCTCAGAAAAGTCAGAAAATGATTCTTTCTTATCATTTTTCCCTTGAATTGATGCCGGTAAACTGCTTTTTCCTTAGGTAAATACTTGATTAGCGTTTCTGCATCAACTTCCCTTTCCTGCTCCAATAACGAAATTTGCTCGGCTAAATTTTTCAATTGCCGGATATTTCCAGGAAAAGGGAAGGTTAAAAGTAAATCTCTGGCATCTTGGGAAAGGGTAATGGGTTTTACCAAGTATTTTTCAGAGAAATCGGTAGAAAACTTCCTAAATAGCAAGGCGATATCTTCTCCTCTTTGTCGTAAAGGTGGGACAAAAATGGGAACAGTGTTTAATCTATAATACAAGTCTTCCCTAAATTTCCCTTTTTCTACTGCATTTAATAGGTTGACGTTGGTGGCTGCAATTACACGAACATCCGTCTTTAATACTTTTGAAGAACCAACTTTGATAAACTCACCATTTTCTAGCACACGCAATAAGCGGGCTTGGGTGCCTAGAGGCATTTCCCCAATTTCATCCAAGAAAATTGATCCACCGTCTGTGACTTCAAAATAACCTTTTCTTGCCTCGTGAGCACCGGTAAAAGAGCCTTTTTCATGTCCAAATAATTCAGAATCAATCGTTCCTTCCGGTATGGCCCCGCAGTTTATTGCTATGAATTTGCCATGCTTTCGTTTGCTCAGTGCATGAATAATTTTAGAAAAAGATTCTTTACCACTGCCACTTTCACCGGTTACCAATACCGTCATTTCTGTAGGTGCAGCTTGCATGGCTACCTGAATGGCATGATTTAATAATGGACTATTTCCAATTATCCCAAACCTTTGTTTAATACTCAAAATTTCTGAAGCACTGATAGAGATCATGGTTTTGTTATTTATCAATTGATGATTTCTCCAAATAAGGTAGCAGAAGTGCAATCCGTGATTTTCACCTTGACATAGTCGCCAATCCTCAAATCACCTTTTGGAATAATCACCACTTTGTTTGCTGAATTTTTCGCTTTTAACTGTTCTGTTGATCTTTTGGAAATCCCTTCCACCAGTACTTCTTGGATTTGGCCTATCTCTCTTTTATGTCGCACCATAGATAAACTACTTTGTTTATCTATGATCTCTTGCAACCTGCGTTTTTTTACTGTTAATGGAATATCATCAGGATATTTTTTCGCTGCCAAGGTGCCGGGTCGCTCTGAATAATAGAACATATAAGAGAAATCATATTGAACAATGTCCATTATGCTGAGAGTATCTTGATGTTCTTCTTCTGTCTCTGAACAAAAACCTGCGATCATGTCGGAAGATATGCCACAATCCTCACCCAGAATTTCACGTATTTTCTCAACCCTGTTGAGATACCAGTCGCGATCATAGGTCCTATTCATCAATTCCAAGATCCTGCTATTACCACTTTGCACAGGTAAATGAATGTATTTACAAATATTGTCGTATCGCTGCATGGTATACAAGACCTCGTCTGTGATATCCTTGGGATGAGAGGTAGAAAATCTGACCCTAAGTTTTGGGTTAACTTTGGCAACCATTTCCAACAAGTCAGAAAAATGAACAACTTCACTAATTTCTGCCTCTTTTTTATTGAGCCTGGCTTTATTGTTTTCTTGAGGAGACCACTTGTAACTGTCTACATTCTGCCCCAGAAGGGTAACTTCTTTGTACCCATTGTCAAATAATTCCTGGGCTTCTTTGGTTATCGAATAGGGGTCACGACTCCTTTCTCTGCCTCGGGTAAAAGGGACTACACAAAATGAACACATATTGTCACAGCCCCTCATGATAGAAATAAAGGCACTCACACCGTTTGAGTTGAGGCGAACAGGAGAAATATCGGCATAGGTTTCTTCTCTGGATAAAAAGGTGTTGATCCCTTTTTGCCCTTCTTCGACTTGCCCAACCAGATTGGGTAAATCACGGTAAGCATCCGGCCCTACCACCATGTCAACCAACTTCTCTTCCTCTAATAGCTTTTCTTTCAATCGCTCTGCCATGCATCCCAATACCCCAATTTTCAATTCAGGATTGGCACCTTTGATTTGGTTAAATTGACTTAACCTTTTGCGGACAGTCTGTTCTGCCTTGTCCCTTATGGAGCAGGTATTTAGAAATATGACATCTGCATTTTTATAATCTGAAGTTGTATCAAATCCTGTTTCTTTCATGATAGAGGCGACAATCTCACTATCTGAAAAATTCATTTGACAACCATAGCTTTCGATGTACAACCGCCTCGATTTACCTGTATTTTCTTCAGCTGTTACCTTAAAATCACAGGTTTTTGCCTCCTCCCCACTGATGATATCGATATCTTTAATAATATTTTCCATGGACTAACTATAATTTCAGATCGCAAATTTAATAAAATACCGACATATTGACAGTAGTTCACTTTATTATTCTGACATTATCTCGCAAAAGGCTGCGATAATTAAAAAAATTGAAAGCAATCAAATTTTTATTGAATGGTTTTATAAGTTTCACTTTAGTAATTAATCAGTTATGTAGGGTTATAGATAAAATCTATTATTGCATAGAAACAATCAATTTTTACTATAATATAATTCTACCTACCTTTATTTCATCGAATCAATAACGTAGACCATTAATAAAAGATTTGCATCATGGCAGAAGAAAACAAGCACAACAAACTTACGACAGCTTCAGGTAGAATCTATGTCGAAAACGAAAATTCAAAAACAGTTGGTCCCAGGGGACCGATTCTATTAGAAGATTATATACTCCACGAGAAGATGGCTCACTTTAATAGGGAGAGAATTCCGGAAAGAGTAGTTCATGCCAAAGGTTCGGGTGCATTTGGAACCTTTACTGTAACCAATGATATATCAGCCTATACCAAGGCAAAAGTTTTCAATAAAATAGGTAAAAAGACCAAAGTATTTCTTAGGTTCTCTACAGTTGGAGGAGAAAAGGGATCTCCGGATACGGAAAGAGATCCAAGGGGATTTGCAGTAAAATTTTATACCGAGGATGGCAATTGGGATCTTGTGGGAAACAATACTCCGGTTTTTTTCATAAAAGACCCTAAAAAGTTTTCAGATTTTATTCATACCCAAAAAAGAGATCCCTATACCAATTGCAAATCGCCTACCATGATGTGGGATTATTGGTCTTTGACTCCAGAATCCTTGCATCAAGTTTTAATTTTAATGAGTGATCGTGGGACTCCCGTAGGTTATAGACATATGAATGGCTATGGTTCACATACTTTTTCAATGATCAATGCAAAGAATGAAAAAACATATGTAAAGTATCACTTTAAAACTGCCCAAGGAATCAAGAACTTTACGGATGAAGAGGCGGCTCAGATGAAAGCCAAAGATTTGGATTTCTCACAAAGAGACCTTGTGGAATCCATTGATAAAGGAGACTTCCCAAAATGGAACATGAAGATTCAGGTAATGACACCTGAACAAGCTAAAAAGGTTGATTTTAATCCTTTTGACTTGACCAAGGTGTGGCCACATTCGGAATTTCCTTTAATCGATGTAGGTGTATTGGAGTTAAATCAAAACCCGGATAATTATTTTCAAGATGTAGAGCAATCAGCTTTTGCTCCTGCCCATCTGGTAGACGGTCTAGGTTACAGCCCGGATAAGATGCTTCAAGGAAGATTACTATCTTACCCTGACGCCCACAGGTACAGATTAGGAGGTAATTATGAACAAATTCCTGTGAATAGATGTCCGTATGCCGTAAACAATTACCAAAGAGATGGTGTGATGAGTGTGAATGGCAACGGTGGAAGGAAGCCCAATTACTGGCCAAATAGTTTTGATGAGGTTGAGGTGGACAAAACTTATCAGGAACCTTCAGAACAACTTGAGGAAAATATTGCTGATTGGTACGATAGAAATAGTAAATTAGGAGGTAACGATCATTATTCCCAGCCTAGGGCTTTGTTTAGAGATGTTATGAGTAAAGAAGAGCAAGACAATACCATAAAAAATACAATAGGGGCAATGAGTGGTGTTTCAGGGCCGAAAAGAGATCTAATTATAAACCGACAGCTTTGTCACTGGTTCAGAATGGATGAAGAATTTGGAGCAAGGGTAGCCAAAGGCTTAGGTGTAGATTTAAATGCTGTAATGAGTGCATCTTCAGGCTCACATTAAAGATTTGGTATAATAATTGATATTTATATTACCGGTGAACGGAATATTGATTTTTATTTCAGGAGTGGATCGTTCGTCCACTCCTTTTTTAGGTTAAATACACAACATTGGCACAGAACTTAGGTAAAAAGATTTTTAAAATTGTAGGATGGATTCTGCTTGGTCTAGGTCTATTCGTGCTCTTTATACTTTTATTTGTTCGCAGCCCTTTTGGTCAAGACATCATCGTAAGCAAAGCTACCAAGTACCTATCTGAAAAAACCAACAGCAAAATAAGCATTGATAAATTATACCTGACATTTCGTGGTAATCTTTATGTAGAAGGGTTGTATTTGGAAGAACCAAATGGAGATACGCTTGTGTATAGTCATAAACTTGAAACAGGAATCGAGTTGTTACCATACCTTTCAAACAATAAAATCAATGTTTCCAGATTAGAATGGGAGGGACTTAAAGCCAATATTGAAAGAGATAGTACCGGCACCTTTAATTTTGATTACCTGATGGATGCTTTTGTAAGCGAAGATAGTAATGCTGATACTACAGCAGTTGATACCTTGCCTGCGACTGAAAACAGTTACCCGGAAGTTAATATTGGTCCTGTATATTTAGAAGATTGGAACCTACAATATACTGATAAATTAATGGGTTTAGCCGGTTCGCTTAATCTCGGTAAACTATCCCTGGCTATTAATGGCATGGACCTGAATAGAATGGAGTTTAATGTCACTGAAATACTATGGGAAAATTCAGCCCTTTCTTACCAACAATTCAAACCTTTGCCTGCTAGTGAAGATTCCTCTGAAAGTGAAATGCCTATGCCGCTGCTAGTTTTGGATAAACTATCTTTAAAAAACATTAAGGCCGACTATCATTCGTTGCCCGATGGAATGAAAGTTCAGGCCAATTTAGGTGACTTTTTACTTGAAATGCCAGAAGCCAATCTTGATAAGCAACGGGTCTTGATTAAGCGATTGACTCTTCAGGATTCACGCATTGATTACCAAAGTGAACCAATTGTGGAGGAAAATAAAATTGATGAAAATGAAGATACCGTTACCCCATTTGTCTGGCCGGAATGGGAGGTGGAGCTTTCATCTATTGATTTATCCAATAATCAAATGAATTACTGGACAAAAGGAGGGGATGGTCAAACCGGTGAATTTAATCCCGAGGATATTGGTGTAGAGGATTTTAATTTTCAGGCTAATAATCTCTATTATAGGCCTGAAAAAGCGGGTTTCTCTTTAGTAAAATTTGACTTTACAGAACGTTCCGGTTTTGAACTTAAAAATCTTAAAGCGCAATTTTCTTTAAACGATTCTTCTTTGCGAATAAATGAGTTATCTGTTTATACAGGGCATAGTGGTTTGGAAGGGGATTTGGACCTCAATTTCCCAAGTCTGGTTGCTGTTATGGATAGTCCTGAAACTGCAACCATGGCATTGGCCATTCAAAATATAAAGGTAGGGGTACAAGATGCTTATTACTTTTCACCTTCACTAAAAAATAATACCTATCTCAAGACTTTTGAAAGGAAAAGCTTTCAGGCCTCCTTATTTGCTGAAGGGAATTTGGACAAAATAAGCTTGAATAAGATGGCCGCCAAATGGGGGAGAGAATACGCGTATCCAACTTAAAGGAACCCTTTCTGATCCATTGGATTTTGATCAGGTATCTTGGGATTTGGAAAAGTTTAACTTTGTATCCACTGCGACAGACTTGAACCATTTTACACCTGAAGATAGTCTGGGTATCAAGTTTCCCAAAAACTTAGACCTTTCCATCTCCTCATCAGGTTCGATTGATGATTTTAATGTAGAAGCTATGCTAAATGCATACAAAGCTACAGTAGCTTTGGACGCAGAACTGTTCACGGAGCAAGGAGCCTATAATTTTGACCTAAATGCGATTATATCCTCGGTACCACTTGGGAAAATAATGGATGATACGCTTACCTATGGAAAGCTAGACATGGAACTGGCTGCTCAAGGCAAGGTGGGTTCGCTTGACAGTCTAGACCTCAGCATGGAGAGTAAGCTGATTAATTTGGTTTACAATGGACACAATTATGAGGGTTTGGAATTGAGCAGTGAGATTGATGATGGAGTAGGCCAATTCAAAGTAATTCATAAAGATGAGATGCTTGATATGGAATTATTAGCCAATTTGTCTTTGACACCCTCCAAATACAAGGTAGAAATGGATTTGGAACTGAACGGAGCAGACTTGTATGGACTCAATTTTAGTGCTAAAAAATTAAGAACCCAATTTTCTTTACATGCAGCTTTTGATGGTACCCCGGAAAATTTTGACCTTCAATCACGCTTAACAAATGGTACTATTGTTCTAGATGATCAAGCTTATCCAATAGGAGGGATGGATCTAGCACTGCGTGTATTGCCTGATTCTACAGACTTTTCGATACAAAGTAATGTGCTAAACGGATTTTTACAGTCCAATGTAAGCCCGGGAGAGACCTATGAAGGCGTGTCAAGACATTTTAACGGGTATTTTCTAGACAGTGCCTCTCTTTCTTATAATGAGGTTTCTAGGCCGGTCAATTTGGCCATGGACTTTACCATTCCTTCTACCCTATTATTACAACGCGTGATATTACCGGGTTTAGATGAAATGGAAGAAGGGTCGATTAAAATGACTTTCGATGAAAGGAAATCGAAATTGGATGGGCGCATTAACTTTCCATACCTTTCCTATTCCGGCGCTATTTTGGATAGTTTAGACTTAAATGTACTAAGTGATTCTTCCAATTTTGATTTTGATTTTGAAGTGATGGCCTTGACTTATGGGCGTTTGGCCATTGGACCGACTTATTTTTCCGGGGAAGTATTGGAAAATCAATTATATGTCAATTTTAATGCCTTACATGATGAGGATGTTTTAGCAAATATTGACTTTGATTTGGGTTTTGGTAAGGATTCTTTGCGCTTACATATTAATCCCGAACGCCTGATTTTTAATAAATTGAAATGGGAAGTAGCGGAAAACAACGCTTTTACAATTGCGGAGAAAGAAGTGTTATTTAAAGATTTTGAATTTTCAAGAGAAAAGCAACTTGTGTCATTTGAAAATGAACCGGGTGATAATTCATTTGATCTAACCTTCAATGATTTCAGGTTAAGAACCTTCACCAGTTTGCTAAATCCTGAGGAAATTTTAGCTGCAGGTATAGTCAATGGGGCTGTAAAAGTTGAAAATCCCTTTGGGGCCACCGGTTTGCAAGCTGACTTAACCGTTCAAGATATGGCCCTGCTCAAGGTACCCTTGGGAAACTTGACTTTAGAAGCTTCCGGAGATGATCAAAAAAATTATGATTTTAAGTTGATGATCAAAGATAAAGGTGTGGACCTTGATCTGACAGGAGGGTTTGTAGCGGATCCACTAGGAGCCAAGCTCAACTTGGCCCTAGACTTGAATAAATTCGAACTGGATATGCTGGATGGACTTACAGCCGGAGCTTTAAGCGATGGAAATGGATATGTTTCAGGTAAATTTAAAGTAGAAGGGAGTTCGTCAGAACCTATTTACTCTGGAAATATAGCCTTTAATGAAAGTGAATTTACTGTGGCTACCTTAAATGCTCGATTTGCGATTGACAAGGATGAGATAAGGGTGGATAACCAAGGCGTTTATTTGGACCAGTTGACCATAAAAGATGATCAGGACAATAACTTTGTTTTGGATGGTGATATTATTACTGAAAATGATTTTACCAACCCTCAATTTGATCTCTCTTTAACGGCAGATAATTTCAAAGTACTAAACTCTACCCAAGAAGACAATGACTTGTTTTACGGAGATGCATTAATTGGAGCAGATGTAACCATAAAAGGAGATTTAAACTTACCCATAATTGACGCTGAAATCTCTGTAGATAAGGGGACAAACTTAAGTGTTGTAATTCCAGAAAGTCAATTGGATGTGGTAGAAAGGCAAGGGGTAGTCACTTTTGTCAACCGAGAAAATCCTGAAGATATCCTTACTAAAAGACTAGAAGAAACAAGTAATTCAGGTTTCACAGGATACAAAGTAGACATGTTATTAAATGTGTCTTCGGAAGCAGTTTTTAACCTTGTGATAGATGAAAGGTCGGGGGATAATTTAATGGTGGAAGGGGCAGCAGATCTCCAATTGAATATGGATCCAAATGGCAGAGTTACCTTAACCGGAATTTACGAATTATCGAAAGGTCATTATGAATTGAGTTTGTACAATTTGGTAAGCAAGCGGTTTGAAATCCAACAGGGAAGTACCATAAGCTGGGCAGGGGATCCCATGGACGCCAATATGGATATCACTGCAATTTATAGCGTAAAGACCTCCGCCTCTGACTTGATGACAGCTACTGCGTCAGGAGGTTCCCGGGAAACTATGTCTAAATACAGGCAGGAGTTTACTTTTATCGTTTATCTTAATATCGATGGTCAGCTGCTCCAACCTCAGATTTCTTTTACAATGGATATGCCTGAAGACGAAAGAGGAGCATTGGGTGGGGCGGTATATGCTCAAGTTAAGCAATTGAACAATCAAGAAGGGGAGTTAAATCGCCAAGTCTTTTCATTGTTGGTTTTAAATTCTTTCTTTCCTAGTGGAGATAGCTCTGGCAGTGGAGGAACCACAGCCATGGCCAGATCCAGTGTTAGCCAGTTGCTTTCGGGCCAACTGAACACCTTTACAAATAATTTGGTGGGTGATACAGGCTTAGAATTGGATGTGGGTTTAGATAGCTTTGAAGACTATCAAGGAGATTCTCCACAATCCAGGACGCAGCTCAATGTGAATGCGAGCAAACGATTCTTAGATGATAGACTTATTGTTCAGGTAGGTAGTCAAATTGACATTGAGGGAAGCTCTTCGACGAGTGCCGGCAATTCCTTATTAGGAAATGTATCTGTAGAATATTTAATTACCGAAAATGGCCGGTACCGGGCGAGAGGTTTTAGAAAAAATCAATTCGAAAGCTTTATAGATGGACAATTAGTAGTTACAGGACTTTCTCTAATTTTCAATAGAGAATTCAATAAGTTCGAAGACCTCTGGAGAGGAATAGATTCTAGAAGAAAGGAACAAGAAAATCAAGCAGAAGAGGAGAGCGATGAGAAATAATAAATGCTATAGTTTACCCAGATTACCCAGATTTAAGTCATTGAAATCAATGGCTTTACTGATTCCCGTGTGGTTTTTGGTAGGCTGTGGCGTTTCTAAATTTATCCCTGAAGATGAAAAGCTTTATACAGGAGCTACTTTGGAAATTAATAGGGATTTTTCTGTCAAAGGTTTTAAGGCAATCAACACGGAGTTGGAAGGTTTACTTGAGCCTAAGCCCAACAGCAAAATTTTGGGCATGCGGATAGGATTGTGGAGTTATTATAAGATGCAACAAGAAAAGCCGGGCTTTATCAATCGATTTATTTATAAAAAATTGGGTGAGGATCCTGTTTATTTAAGCGATGTGGAGACCGAAAAAACACAAGATTTAATTTTAAACCGATTAGACAACAACGGCTTCTTTTTTCTAATGTGAGTGCAGATGTAGAAGCGGGGCCTAAAAAAGCACTGGTTAACTATTCGGTAGATTTGGCCCAACCCTATCAACTGGCTACCTACCAATATGAAAAGGATAGCTCTGCAATAGATCGCAGCATTAGGGATTTGCTTGATAAAACAGAAATAGCAGAAGGAGATTACTTTTCTCTGGAAATGATGAAAAATGAAAGGGTTAGGTTGAATGATGCCCTGAAAAACAAGGGGTTTTATAATTTTAATCCCGATTTTTAATTTTTGAAGCGGATACCAACCAATATGAAGACAAAAGGTTTGACCTCTTTTTAAGGCTCAAACAAAACGCACCTGAGAAAGGAATTGTACCGTATGAGATTCAAAATATTCGTGTTTATCCTAATTATTCCTCGGATAAATATGGTGAAGAAACCGACACCACATTGGTGGACAATGTGATGGTCATCCAAAATGAAATGACCTTTAGACCGGACCTACTGGATCAATATATATTGATAGAAAAGGATAGCCTATATAATGCAAAAAATACCCGATTGACTAGTAGTAGGTTGACTGGTATTGGGAATTTTCGATTTGTAAACCTGAGATATATAGAAACGGATACAAGCCTAAGTGGAGGAACCGGTAAATTGGATGCAAATATTTACCTTACCCCATTGGACAAACGTTCCATTAGGGCAGAATTACAAGGTGTATCCAAATCCAATAATTTTGCCGGCCCAACTTTATTGCTCAATTATAGAAATAGAAATTTATTTAAAGGAGGAGAAACATTTGATCTTACCGCAGAGGTTGGCTATGAAAGTCAAATTGCCTCAGGTGATAGAGAAAGTTTAAGTGCCTTTGAGATTGGTCTTAAAGGGGATTTGATCTTTCCGAGGGTGGTGTTTCCCATTGCGATAAAAGAAAGGTTCGCTTATTCCGTTCCTAAAACAAAAATTAGCCTTGGGACAGAGTATCAAGATAGGAGAGGGTATTATAAATTAAATACTGTGTCGGCTACTTATGGTTACTTTTGGAATGCCAATCGCTTTGTTTACCATGAGATTACTCCTATCTCACTTAATTTTGTAGATATTTCTAATACTTCTAGTGAGTTTGAAGAAATTTTGGAAAATAACCCATTTTTAAGACAAAGCTTTGAACATCAATTCATTGCTGGGATTACTTATAATTTTGCTTATAACAAGCTAATGGATAAGTACAGGGAACATAGTATTTATTTTGGTGCCAATTTAGACCTTGCTGGGGGAGGGCTGAGGTTGGTGAACAACATTTTTAACAATAACGACCAAAACAAATTCTTGGGTTTTAATTATGCCCAATACAACAAAGGAGATATCGATTTTAGGTACTATTGGAGGTTTACAGAGGAAAAATTGCTTGCTGTACGATTGTTTGGGGGTAGGTCTACCTTATGGCAATTCCGTATCCCTTCCTTTTGCCAAACAGTTTTTTTCCGGCGGACCTAATAGTATCAGGGCCTTTAGAATTAGGTCTTTGGGACCGGGATCTTTCACACCTGAATCTGAAACCACAGCCAATTATTTTGACCAGGCGGGAGATATAAGGTTAGAGGGAAATTTAGAATTTAGATTTCCAATTTTCTCCTACCTTAAAGGAGCCACTTTTGTAGATGTAGGGAATGTTTGGTTGGTAAATGAAAATGAAGCATTGCCCGGAGGTAAGTTCGGAAAGGATTGGTTCAAAGAATTAGCAGTAGGGGCTGGCATTGGGCTCAGGGTAGATATAGAATTTTTTGTGATCAGATTTGATTTAGCCACCCCGCTTAGAAGCCCCTCCTTGCCCGAAGGAGAGCGATGGGCTTCTGAATTTAAATTGCAAGACAGTGATTGGAGGAATAGCAACTTGGTTTTTAACTTTGCCATAGGCTACCCTTTTTAGGGTGCCTCGATTGTCTTTTCTCTTGTTTTTTTAGGCTGTATAAATAAGCCAGCATGGCCGGAGTTACAACCGAGAAAGTAAGTAGTTTCCCAATTCCACTGGATTTTTTCATGGTCAAAGTTGCGCTTATTATAGCCAATGGTATCCCATATTTTAATCCAAATTGCAAATATTCTTTTTCTGTAGTCATGGTTTTATCTTTATAATGGTAAGCAATTTGCACAGGAGCAGTGATAGGCCTAGCGAATAATTAGGTATCAATAAGTATTTAATCTTCCTGTGCAGTATCCAAGGATAGAATTGCAATTCTTATGCCGCAATGGCTCAAATAAAGAAAATTGAATTTTTCTAGATTCTGAAATTACAATTCAATCTGAAATAAGCCTTCTTTTGCTTACTGAAATCACTTTAAAATCTGTCGTTTCCTTGTGGTTTTGTATTGCTCCATAGCAACCCTATATTAAAATACTTTATCAGCCTGAGACTTTTTGATGACAATAATTACCACAATTCCTAATACATAAGAGGAATGAAAGATGAGCGAGACTTGAGCAGATATAGGCAGGGTATTTATAAAAAAACGTATAGGTTGAAAACAAAAAATCCAATCAATATCCTTTAATAGTCCAGCTTTAATTGTTCTCCGGGGGGCTTGTCATGGTCATCATAAATAAGATTAGAGAGACTTACCCCTAGTAACCGAATGGGGAGGTTTAACGGTTCTTGATGCAGAAGATCTAAAGCTATTTCTTCCATGCTTTCTTTGGGGATTGATGCTATTTGTGTTTTGCTACGGGTATGTAGGCTAAAATCATTGTATTTAATTTTGATAGTTATTGTTCTGCCAATAGCTTGGTTTTTTTCCAGCCTTCGAAAAAACTCCGGTAAAATATTTTCTTTTAGGCTTGCTTCAATTGCCTGCATGGCTGATAAATCTTTGTCGAAGGTCCTTTCCATACCAATCGACTTTCTGATTCTATTGGGTTTAACTTCGCTCTCATGGATCCCTCTGACTATTTTGTAAAAATGAAGACCCGATTTACCAAATCTGCCTGTCAAAAAGGGTAAGGAATATTGTTTTAGGTCATAACCGTTATAAATTCCAAATCCATTCATCTTTTTAGCCATTACTTTGCCGATACCATAAAATTTCTCGATGGGTAATTTTTCTAAAAATGCTTCAGCTTCTCCCGGAGTGATTACAGCCTGCCCATTAGGTTTGTTTAAATCTGAGGCTATTTTGGCAAGAAATTTATTGTATGAAATACCTGCAGATGCATTCAACCCCGTCTGTTCCTTGATTTTTTTACGGATATCCTTGGCTATTAAAGTGGCTGAGGGGAGTTCCAAAAAATTGGTGGTCACATCCAGAAAGGCCTCATCCAATGAAAGAGGCTCCACAAGATCTGTATAAGTCAGGAAAATCTTCCTGATTTCCATAGAGATTTCTTTGTACCTTTCGAACCTAGGTTTTACAAAGATTAGGTTGGGACATTTAATTGCTGCCAATTTTGAAGACATGGCTGAGCGAACACCGAATTTTCTGGCTTCATAACTGGCAGCAGCTACCACCCCTCTTTCTTTATTTCCACCCACAGCGAGTGGTTTGTTCCTAAATTCAGGATGGTCTAATTGTTCTACCGATGCGAAAAATGCATCCATGTCTACATGTATGATTTTCCGGTAGTTTTCCATAGTTGATCTTATACTGTTCCTTGGGCATGCATGGCTTTGGCCACCTTTTCAAAAGCACCTATGTTGGCTGCGTTAAGATAATCTTGTTTTTCTAAATTATGTTTGCTAATGGTTTCCAAACATTTTTCATGGATACCTTTCATGATTGTTCTTAGTTGCTTCTCCAAATCATTTTTTGTCCAGTAACTTCCCATTCTGTTTTGCGTCATTTCAAGTCCAGAAACGGCCACCCCTCCTGCATTACTCGCTTTTCCGGGCCCATACAGTACATTGGTTTGTTGTAAATAGTTGATGGCTTCCGGTGTGCAAGGCATATTAGCTCCTTCCGCCAACAAGAGTAGTCCATTTTGTTTGAGAAGTTTAGCATCTGCTTCGTGCAATTCATTTTGTGTAGCACATGGGAAGGCACAATCGGCAGGAATGGACCAAATGTTTTCATTGCCGGCTGTTGTGAATTTGGCAGATTCAAATTTTTCCGCAAAAGCTGAAATGCTTTTTCTCTGGCCATTTTTCACTGTTTTCAAGAAATCTAATTTTTCTTCAGTCATTCCTTCCGGGTCATGAATAAAGCCCGTTGAATCGGAAAAAGCAACCACTTTAGCCCCTTCTTGTAGCAGCTTTTCAATAGCAAATTGAGAAACATTTCCTGCCCCCGAAACCAAACATACTTTGTCATTTAAATGCTCATCGATCTCTGTGAGCATAAAATGGGCAAAGTGAATTAGTCCATAGCCAGTAGCTTCCGGTCTTAAAAATGAACCGCCCCAGTCTTTTCCTTTTCCTGTTAGGACTCCCTGAAATTCATTTTGAATTTTTTTATAGGTCCCAAAGAGGTATCCTATTTCTCTTTCCCCAACCCCAATATCTCCGGCAGGAACATCTGTGAAATGCCCTATATGTCGGTAGGCTTCCATCATCCAAGCTTGGCAAAACCGCATGACTTCGCCATCAGATTTTCCTTTAGGGTTAAAATCAGCTCCTCCTTTCCCGGCGCCAAGAGGTAAACCGGTCAAAGCATTTTTAAATATTTGTTCGAAGGCTAAAAATTTTAGAATGCTTTGGTTGACGCTTGGATGAAAGCGCAAGCCACCTTTATAGGGTCCCAAAGCACTATTCATTTGTATTCGATATCCTTTATTGACCTGAACTTTTCCGTTGTCATCTGTCCAGCAAACACGGAAGGAAATAATTCTTTCCGCTTCACAAATACGTTCAAAAAGCTTTTCATCCACATATAAATCATGGGCATTCAGTACCGGGAGAATACTTTCAAAAACTTCTTGTACTGCTTGGTGAAATTCAGACTCATTGGGGTTTTTGTCGATGATGTTTTTTAGGATACTTTTTAATGATGACATTTAATTTGGGTTATTGAAATTTGAATAAAAGTTTTCTAAGGTTTTAATTAAGGAAGCTGCCTTTAGCAGGCATTCTTGGTATTCTGCTTTCGCATCAGCATCAATTGTAATGGCACTTCCCACGCCAAAATAAAAGGAATTTTTTGTTCGGTCTATAATTAAACTTCTAATAATTACACAAAAATCGAAATCCCCATTGCTGTCTATATAACCTATACTTCCTGAAAACCAGGATCTTTTGAATTTTTCGTAAGTTTCTATAAGTTCCATACATTTGACCTTGGGGGCTCCAGTCATACTTCCCATAGGAAAGGTTTGGGAAACTATTTCCTCAAAACCAATCGAAGGAGGTAATCGGCAAATGACTGAGGAAATCATCTGAGAAATTTGCTTAAATGAATAAATACCAAACAATTCTTCTACCTTAACACTTCCTGTTTGGGCTATCCTTGCAAGATCATTTCTCATCAAATCCACAATCATCAAATTCTCTGCTTGTTCTTTTTCACTTTCAGCCAGCTGCTTTTTTAAGTCCTCATCTTCCTGTTGGGTTTTCCCACGTTTGATGGTGCCTTTTATGGGTTGTGTAAGCAATGTCTGACCCTGTTTCTTTAAAAACCTTTCAGGGGAAGCACAACAAAGATACAGATTTGCTGCCTTGAACAAAGCACTAAAAGGCATGGGGGAATTTTCACATAGGTCTAGAAATAGATTTATAGGTTCTGTATGAGAAACAGTACCATGAAAATCCATGCAATAATTCAATTCATAAATATCTCCTTCTAAAATATGCCCTTGGATTTTTTTGAAAATAGCTTTATAGCTTTCCTCATCATGTGAACTATCGATGGTGAAATCTCCGGTTTTTCGTTCAGAGGAGACTTGAGTGTTCAATATTTCAGCTAAAATTTGATCAGGCGATGTACCCACAATGGTTAATTCATTCTTGTTGATTAGAATGGTTAACTCAGGACTAAAAAACAAACTGTCAGGACAACTTATCCAAGCTTTGTTTTGGCTGGAAAGATTCTCATACTTGTTTTTTGGTCATAGGATAAAATGCCAACTTTAGGCTTATCAGACGGAAGTTCATCCAATTGCTCCAAAGTAACGGCCTTGGTTCCGGCATATAATACATGGTTAAAACCTCCCGAAGGGTAATCTATTTCCTGAGAAGTGAAATAACCAAAATAGTCGAATTTCAGATCTACCCATGCCAACATTTTAGGCACCCAATCGGAGGATTTTTGTACAGTGAGCTTGCTTTCGGTCGATGACATTCCTACAAAATTAAGTAAATGCCATGAAAAAAGGGGGATAATCTTATCCCCCCTTTCAATTATTTTATTAAATGACCAGCTAAATTAGTTGGCCTTGATGTCAAAACTCACACTTACAGTGTTGTAGATAAACTTGTCTTTGGTTTTGTCTACAGCTGTAGCTTCATCACCATAGGCTAAACCCCATTCGGTCCGGTCAATGTTAAATCCAGCTTGAGCAGAAACACTTCCATCAGCGATAGAAACAGATGCCGGAAATTTGATGTTTTTGGTTGTGCCTCTCATCGTTAGGTTTCCACTGACCCAGTGGGTAGGAGAAGCAGGTGCCAGTTCAGACTCACCTTTGGGAGTGTTTTCTGTTTCAAATTGCTCTTGATCTTCCACTGTATCACCTGAACTATAAGGAGAAACTTCTGTGATTACAAAAGTAGCCTGTGGGTGGTTGGCTGCATCGAAAAAATCATCAGATTGCAGGTGATTCCATAGTTTTCCGTGATTTTCACTGCCTTCCTCTAAATCGTGAATTTCTAGTTTCGTAATATCAAAAGTGAATTCTCCGGAAGTAATGGCATCTCCATCTACTGAAATTTCTCCACCTGTGACAGGGATAATTCCATGGTGCTGACCAGTGGGTTTATACCCTCTCCAATTTACTGTACTTGAATTGGTGTCCAATTGTAGCGTTTCACCACTGGATTGGGCTTCCTCTTGAGCCTCAGAAGTTTCAACTGTCTTGTTGTTTTGTCCACAAGAAAAGGTCAATAAGGCTGCTGCCAGTAAAAAACCTGATAATTTCAATGTTTTCATAGTTATGATCTAATTTAATAAGTTGTGATTTTTTGCTAAAATTATATGTATATACACTTAAACTAATTGTAGATAAAAAGGTTCAATAATTTTTAATTAATTTAACTAAGATTAGAGCAGTATCCAAATTAAGCTTTGCATATCCTGCTACTTTCTTTAAAAATCATGTAAACAATAGACTATCAGCGCACTTCAAAGTCAATTAATTTGTGTTTTGGTGCTATTTTTACCCAATCTATTCCCTACAATTTCCATTAATTATTTAAATTAAAATGGTGTTGAATAACTTTTATCCTTGCAAATTCATTTTTTAAAATATTTTAAGTTTTTGTATTGATTAAAAAATAAGGTGTTAAAATTGTGAGTAAAATAAAGAATGTCCCGCCGATCACGCATAGGATATTCCCGATTTTGTTAAATCGATTGTAGTGTTTGGTTAGAAGGGGAGTTGTCCAATTCTCCATTATTGCTACAATTCTTATTACATAGACAGTATGGCATTAATAAAAAAAGTAAATGACAAATCGCCCCAATGGGGCAAAGAATGTTGGTTAGCAGACAATGCTACCCTCACGGGAGATGTGGTAATGGGAGATTATTGTACGGTTTGGTTCAATGCTGTGGTCAGAGGAGATGTACATTACATTAAGATTGGAGATCATACCAATATTCAAGATGGGGCTGTAATTCACTGTTCTTATCAAAAATCCCCGGTAAATATAGGCTCGGAAGTATCCATTGCTCACAATGCTATCGT
Organism: Cyclobacterium sp. SOCE241; assembly: GCF_056867545.1. Classification (NCBI taxonomy): domain Bacteria; kingdom Pseudomonadati; phylum Bacteroidota; class Cytophagia; order Cytophagales; family Cyclobacteriaceae; genus Cyclobacterium; species Cyclobacterium sp. SOCE241. Next base: position 5,688,890 of record NZ_CP149779.1, read on the forward strand.
ACATGGCTGTACAATAAAGGATCGGGTGATGATAGGAATGGGAGCCATCGTTATGGATGATGCAGTGGTCAACGAAGGTGCTGTAATTGCTGCAGGGGCTGTAGTTCTTGCGGGCACTATCGTAGAAAGCAACAGCATTTATGCAGGGATTCCGGCAAAGCGAGTCAAAGAAACAGGAAAGGAAATGAAGGAGGCCATTACAAGAATTGCCTCCAACTATCCTAAGTATGCCAGTTGGTATAAAGACGAATAAGCTAGACGGTTTCTTCCGGTCTGAATCGCATGGATTCGGGGTAGGGGAAGGCATGGATCAATTCCCCTTTTTTTAGTTTGGATTGAATGCCGCTCCAATATTCAGGGTCAAACAACTCCGGGTTGTTTTCAATAAAATAGGCCTTTACATCTTGTCTGCCGATCATGAACCGTTTAAAATCTTCCGGAAACACATCATTTTCCTTGATTTCATACCATGGTCTTGAAGCATATATTTGATCATAGGTTTGAGGTTTTGGCTTGGCGCGGAAATTCATGCAATGCAAAAATTCAATTTCATCATAATCATAAAAAATGACTCTATTTTGCCGTGTTACTCCAAAATTTTTGGTCATCATGTCACCCGGGAAAATATTTGCTTGGGCCATCTGTAAGATGGCTTTAGCATATTCATCAACTGCATGTTTGGCTTCTTCTAGGCTGCAGGTTTCCAAGTAAAGATTTAAGGGTCGCAAACGCCTTTCGATGTACAAGTGTTTGATTACAAGTGTATCTCCCTCAATGGATAAAAGGGAATTTACATTGGTTTTCAACTCCTTCATCAATAAGGGGTCTATTCTATTTAATGGGAGCCTGAAATTTTCAAATTCATGGGTGTCAGCCATTCTACCCACCCTGTCATGTAGCCCCACAAGTTTGTATTTTTCTTTACTTGTTGCCTGGTCATGTTTTTAGGAGGTTCAAAATGGTCTTTGATAAGCTTAAAAACAATGTTTGAAGAAGGAAGGGTGAAAACGGTCATCACCATGCCTTTGATTCCTTCAGCTAAAATAAAATGGTCCTCACTCTGCTCTAGGTGGTTTGTAAAATCTTTGTAGAAAGCTGTTTTACCATGTTTATTAAAGCCTATGGCATTGTACAACTCATAGGGGCGTTTGTGGTGGATAACTGATTGGAGAAAATTAACTGTTTGTGAGGGAATGGCTATTGGGGCCATAAAATAGGATCTTGTATAACTGAAAATCCCACTCATTATATTGGGATCAAAAATAAGCGTGTCGGCAAATATGCCTTTCTTATTATGCAAAAAGGGAATGATAAAAGGCATCCATTTATTACCCAGATAGGTTCTACCTATTAAATATGCTGCTTTATTGCGATAGAAAACATCCCTCAATACTTGTGTGGTGGTTTCTTTGGTTGCTTTGTACCTGCTTAAAATCACTTTTTTAACACTTTCTACTAAAAAATTGATGTCTTTTTCTTTTTGATAATAAGGAACGCCAAAGTCAAAATCTTCCAAGATTTTTGTAAAAGCATCATGTAGTTCTACCTGCGCAGGGTAGTTTCTAAATAAAGATTCGTCAATGCTATCCATTTCGTTGGTTCCTGACAAATCATAAAACATCAGTGATTCATCAATCAGTTTTCCCGGAAATACTTTTCTAAAAACCGAATTAAAAAATGTACCTGCTAGCTCTCTGTCTTCATTTGAAGCGATGGCATGAAAATAACTTTCTCGAATTTTAGCCCAAACTTCCTTGTTGTCCGCCTGCTCATTAAGCAATGCCTTGCAGGTTGTGATAATAGCTTTGAGTTGGTCTTTATACAAGCGCAATCTTTCTCTGTGGTTGGCATGTAATTGTTGCCAATCTCTATTTTTAAAGTTTTCAGGAATCCTCAGGGTGATTTGTTTGAAATCACTGATGTAGGTATCATAACCATTCAAAATCGTTTCAACTATGTTACTAATAAGTTCTTTACTCATAATGGCTGTACCTTTTGGTCAAGGGATTGATTAGAGGGGGATATTAGAATATTATTTTTTTATTGCAAAATTATTAACCTTTGGATTTGCAGATTTATTCCTTAATTTCGTTCGAGTTTATTCTGTTTAGAATAAACACAATAGGTTTAATAGGTTTGATAAGTGAAAAAGGCCTGAATAATATTCAGGCCTTTTTTCAATCCAAAAAAAACCCGTATATGGATTTAGGTCACTTGGTAAACAATTTGGTGAAAGTTCTGGAGGGACCTTTGCCCGGTAGGTCAGCGCAAGAGCGAATGGCTCCTATACCTCTTGAGATGGATCGTTTTGATAAACAACAGATGGTAAATGCCAGAAAAGGCGCTGTGCTGATGTTAATATGCCCTTCCCCGGATCAAAAAAATATTTTTGTACCTTTTATAAAAAGAGCTACCTACGAAGGGGTGCACAGTGGTCAGATTGCTTTGCCCGGTGGAAAGAAGGAACATACAGATCAAGATTTAGGTGAAACGGCATTGAGGGAGACAGAGGAAGAAATTGGAGTGGCGAGTGACAGCATTCAAATCATTGGTTCTTTGACTGATCTTTACATTCCTCCTAGTAATTTTTCTGTAAGGCCTTTTATTGGTTATTCATCAAAATCCCCAACTTTTTTAATTGACAAAAGAGAAGTTGACCGGCTAATTTTATGCAATTTCGATGAATTAACAGATGAGGCCATTGTAAAGAAAAAGGGGATGGACTTGGCCGGAGGTCATCGGATCCAGGCGCCCTATTATGAAATTAATCAAGAAGTGGTTTGGGGGGCTACGGCGATGATATTAAGTGAGTTTTTAACGCTTTGGAAAGAAATCAAATAAATGTGGAAAGTGCGCTAATTACAAATGATGCAGTAGTTTTTGGCCTCCTTATGGGAGTACTTGGTTTGGTTTTCTATACCTCTGCAAGTGCCCACCCGGTTTTTAAAGCCATATACCGGGTAGTGCCGGTGGTTTTATTGTGTTATTTTCTGCCTGCATTGTTCAATACCATAGGTCTAATATCCGGAAATGATTCTCAGTTGTATTTTGTAGCTTCAAGGTATTTATTACCTACTTCTTTGGTTTTACTAACCTTAAGTATTGATCTCAAAAGCATTGCGAAGTTAGGCCCAAAAGCGCTTATTATGTTTTTGACCGGAACATTTGGTATTGTGATAGGTGGACCGGTGTCCTTATTTTTAGTAGCTCAGTTTTTCCCTGAAGTATTGGGAGGAACCGGGGCTGATGAAACCTGGAGAGGTCTCGCCACCATTGCCGGGAGCTGGATAGGAGGAAGTGCCAACCAAACCGCTATGTTGGAGCTATTTGGAGCTAGCCCTATGCTTTTTAGTCAAATGATAGCAGTAGATGTTATTGTTGCGAATCTATGGATGGCATTTTTGTTGTATTGGGCAGGAAACCCAGGGTTTTTTGATAAAATTTTAAAGGCAGATACTTCGGCCATTACAGCACTGAAGAAGAAGGTAGAGATCCAACAAAAGAATAACGTTAAAATTCCCAATTTGTCCGATGCCATGATCATCCTAGGTCTCGGTTTTTTTATTACCGGGTGTTCTCATTTCTTCGGAACCTATTTGGGAGACTTTATTGGTGAAAATTATCCTGAACTGAAACCCTATTCATTGGACTCTAGATTCTTTTGGTTGGTAATTTTGGCTACCACAGGAGGTTTGATTTTGTCTTTTACACGGTGGAGAAAATTAGAAAATGTAGGGGCTTCCAGAATGGGTAGTGTTTTGCTTTATGTCCTTGTGGCTACCATAGGAATGCAGATGGACCTTGCTGCGGTATTAGACAACCCAGTTTATTTTTTGGTTGGAATTATTTGGATGGGATTTCATATATTGTTTATGCTCATTGTAGCCTTTATTATTAAGGCCCCATTTTTCTATGTGGCCATAGGTTCTCAGGCCAATGTAGGAGGAGCGGCATCTGCGCCGATAGTTGCCTCTGCTTTTCATCCAGCTTTGGCACCGGTGGGCGTTCTTTTGGCTGTATTGGGCTACGGTGTTGGTACCTATGGTGCTTATATATGTGGCATATTGTTGCAATTGGCCTTTGGAGGATAGCTATGAAACCCAGGAGAAAATACATTTTTATTTGTAACGGAAAGGATTGTAAAAAGAATGATAGCAAATCCTTTTCCTCATCCCTCAAACAAGCAGTGAGTATAGCGCCTTTAAAAGGTAATTTTAAATTGGTTAAGACAAAGTGTATGGATTGTTGTAAATCAGGTCCAATAGCTGTATATAATAATCAACTGGTGAAAAAAGGAGATACTGATAAATTAATCCAATTTCTTATGAAAGACCTTTTATAACAAGAATATACAATTAATTAAATATATTCGGGAAAGTGTATTATTTATGACTTGACTACTTTTTACGGTGTATTTATAAATTATTGCATTTATTTTTGCATATTTATTTTTTAGTAGTCATTAGGGGCTTTGTTTTTATTATTCAAAATTGTTAGAGATTTGAATATTGTTAGTAACTTATAGGATTAAACCTATGGAACCCAATACCTAGTGTTCTCAGTTTTTAATTTAGCATTGTGACAGGTTAATACCTGATTTTAATCATGGAAAAAGAGTTTTATAAAAATCTCTTTCAAGGCAATGAAAAGAGTCTTGATTTATTTTTGGTATTTGATAACAGCCAAGTGATATTTTCGAGTGGTAATTGGCAAGGGCGATTATCTGAGGAAGCATCATGGGAAAATTATTTATCAAATTTTAAAGGGTTGGTTATCGATATTAATTCATTCTTTAATGATTCATCCCAAACTCATTTCCGTAGCCTTTCTAATTACGATCAAAAATTGGGACTTCAAATTTGGGTGGAAGGAAAGGTTGTGGAGGGTAAGGGTAAGATCTGCGTAGCTAATGGTAAATATATAGAAGGAGTTTCTTTTCTATCAAGCGAATTATTATTAGATAATGAGCAAAGTATTTCTTTAGGACAGGAAGATGTTACAGCCTTTTTAAAGGGTAAGTTGGAATTTGATCAGCAGGTTAATGAAGTCTCTGCTGCATTTTTAAATGCTTCAGAGGATGAATGGGACAAGGTTTTCCTTAAAGCTTTGGCAATGGTGGTCAAATTTCAAGGTGCAGATGTGGGTAATTTTTTTTATGTCAACCATGAGTTGGAGCAACTGGAATGTTTTTTTGAATACAAGGCAAACCCTGATGCCGGATTACTTAAAATAAACCAAACCATATCTATTGTAGGGCAGAAGTCTTTTTAAGCCATTTAAAAAGTGCCGGATTTATTGCTGTGGGTGACCTGAAAAAATCAATTTACAAGGATTCTTTTGAGGCTTTAATCGCGGAGAAATTTGGTTTTACAGCTTATATCATTGTTCCTATTTTTGCAGATAACAATCTATTGGGTTTATTTACTTTAAGTAGTGCTCAGGCCCAACCCAACTGGACGCCTAATCATAAGAATAGATTTGGAATCAGGCAATTGGCTGATGTATTTGGAGCTGCAGTAATCAATCGATCTACAAAATCCAAGCTGTTCAGAAATGAGAAATTACTGAGCTCTACAGAGGTATTGGCCAAATCAGGTTCCTGGAGATTGCAGAATACCGGAAGGAAGATTTTTCTTTCAAAGGGTATCAATCGAATATTTGACTTGGACCCATCTTTGGATGTTTTAGAGGTAGGTGAATTATTATCACTTATATCGTCTCCGGATAGGGAGCGTGTCAAAGCTAAAGTCCAGGAAGCATTGGCTCATAGAAAATCTGTTTCCGGTGAATTTGTCTTCACCAACCCCAACGGGAAGGAAAAACACATTTCATATCTTATTCAAATAAATCAACTCACGGCTAAAAGTAACTTAGAGGTTTTTGGTTATTGTAATGACATAACCGAGAAAAAACTGTTGAGCGCAGACTTTTATTCGAATCTCAGATTCTCGCTCAGGTAAATGAACCAATTTATGTTACGGACCTTAGTTTGAATGTGGTTTATATGAATGAGGTGGCAATTTTTGAAGGAGAGCCCACTCAAAATGGTCAGGGTGGAAAGATTAGCGATTTTTTCAAAATCACCAATGATCCAAATATCTCATTCCAACAATTAATTGAAATTGCATCGGAATCAGGGATATGTGTGGAAGAACTTCAGATATTAGATAATTCAGGGAAGGTTCAACCCTATGAAGTTTCTGTCAAACCCATTCAGAATGCAGAAATAGAAAAAATTGGCTATTCTTTTCTGATGAGGAACCTTACTACCAAAATTCAGCGTGAGGAAATGGCAAAAAAGCCAAGCTTATTATTGAGAATAGTCCTGCCGTATTGTTTGAAGTTGAGCCGAATGAAGGATTCAAAATCTCTTATATTACAGAAAACATTAATCAGTTTGGATACCTTGCCGAAAATTTAGTTGAGGAAGCCCAAAGTCTAAAAGATTTTATTCATCCTGAAGATCATTGCACTTTTGAAAAAGAACTTTTACAAGGAGAAAGGACCCAATACAGCAGAGAGTATAGGTTTTTAACAGCAGATGGGGATTATAAATGGGTGGAGGATAAAATTCGCCCTAAATTTGATGCTGAAGGAAATGTGGTGCTATATGAAGGTTTATTTCATGATGTTAGCGATAGAAGAAAGGACAGGCTTGAAATTGAGAAAATTCAGGACAGGTACCGAGTTCTGGCCTCCAATATTCCATTCACCAATGTGTTTTTAATCGACAAGAGCTTAAGGTACTTGGTGGCTGAAGGATTGAACTTCGACAACTGGGGTTTCGATAAGTCTTACTTTGAAGGTAGAAAAATTTCGGAAGTACATACCGTAACGCGCAAAGTGGTGGAACCATTGGTTACGAATGCAGTAGAGAAGAAAAAACGCTTTCTGATACTTTAAACTATCTGGGGAGGATTTATGAATTGACTGCCAAGCCGATCTTTAAAGATGACCATTTGGAATACATTTTAGGGATCGTTAGAGATATTACAGAGGAATATGTAGCCAAAAAGGAACTGAAAAAAGTGAAATTAAGTACAGAAGCCTGGTAGAAGGTCTACTGAAATCATTTTTTCTATTACAGCCCAATTGGAATTAAGTTACGTTTCTCCCAATATCAAGCAGTTTTTAGGGTATGAGACTTATGAATTTACAAGCGGAGACTTTACTGATTACCTTCACCCTGAAGATGCACAAGTATTACAAAATGGTAACGTAAGTTCTATCAATTATTTTAAAGAACATCCGATATTCGAGTTTAGACTTAGGCATAGGAAAGGGCATTATCGGATTTTTAGCTCAAGCGGTAAAGTTATAAGAGACGAAAAGAATGAAATCCGGTATTATACAGGGATAGCCAGAGACATTACCAAATTAAAAGAGACGCAGAAAGAACTGTACAAAGCAAAAGAAAGAGCAGAAGCAGCCTTGAATGCTAAAAGTCAATTTTTGTCCGTGATGAGTCATGAGATAAGGACACCAATGAACGCGGTAATAGGGCTTTCCCATCTTCTGATAGAAGACAATCCAAGGGAGGACCAATTGGAAAATTTGCGTACTTTACAATTTTCAGCGGAAAACCTTCTTGGGCTTATTAATGATATCTTGGACTTCAACAAGATTGATTCCGGAAAACTGATTTTGGAACGGGTACCTTTTGAACCAAAAAATCTAATCAATAGGATTATCCACTCTTACAGTTACCAAACACGGGATAAAGCTTTGGAAATTATCTATGAACCGGACTTTTCTATTCCCAACACACTTGTAGGAGACCCTGTACGAATCGCCCAGATCCTAAATAACCTGATTAGCAATGCGATTAAATTTACAGACAAAGGGTTTATTAAAATTATACTCGAACTTGTCAATAAAGAAAGTGACCATGTTAACATTCGATTTACTGTAAAAGATTCAGGAATAGGAGTTGCCCCGAGTAAGGTGGATAGTATTTTTGATGCTTTTACACAGGCAAGTTCAGATACAACAAGAAAGTATGGAGGTACAGGTTTAGGTCTGGCTATTGTAAAAAAGCTTACCAAGCTATTTGGTACAGAAATTCACTTGGAATCCAAGTTGGGTGAAGGTTCTACCTTCTGGTTTGATATACGGTTTAAGGTACAACAGGAGTCCATGCGAAAGTCTAAGGCCAAGAAAGTGGTAAAAGACGACCACCTTGGAGACAAAAGGATTCTAGTGGCTGAAGACAATCTCGTGAACCAAGTCTTACTTAGAAAATATCTTTCCAAATGGGGAGTGGGTGAAATAAAATTTGCTGACAACGGAAAAATAGCATTGGATCTATTTGTCAAAAATGATTTCGACTTGGTTCTTCTTGATTTGCAAATGCCTGAAATGGACGGGTTTGAGGTGGCAAAAATTATCCGTAAGCTAGACTTGGTAGCGAAAAGAAACGTGCCAATTATAGCACTAACAGCCTCCTCCTTGCTTGAAGTAAAAGACCAGCTTGAAGCTTCCGGGATGGACGATTACGTTTCCAAACCATTCACCCCTGAGAATTTATATGGTAAAATAATCAACTATCTCTGATTTTGTATGGATTTTTATGGTTAAACGGTAGCAAGATTCCCCGGCTAAAATTATATCTTTGCATCTTTAAATAGCCCTATGAGATGGATCTTATACATACCCCTTTGGTTGGGATTAGCTTTTAATTTACATGCCCAAGGCAATGTTTCTGAGCGGTCTACCATTTATGTGTTGGCCGGTACCTCGGGAGCTAATATCAGAGAATTCAATGAGATGCTTGCTGATAAAGGTATTTCAAACCTTAGAGGAGGATATACTACTTTAGGGGTAGGCTACCAATACAGATTGTCCGATTTTATTTTGGGTTTTGAGCTCTATCAAAATACCGGGGCAAATTCCTATTACAGGGATTATGTAATTGATAATAGAAGTACCCGTTTTTACATGAATGTTGGGTATGCACTTACCCAAGAAAGTAATTTTCACCTGATTCATTACATGTCTTTAGGGGCAGGTTATGTCAACTTTGAAATGCTAAAGGATCAAAGAAATGTAGAAGACTTTAGCGCATTTTTGCAGCAACCTGAACAGGGTTTTATTTTAAGAGAGCGAAATATTCATAAGGGGACCCAAAACTTCGGAGGGTTTTTAACTGAAATTGGCTTTCAGTTTGGATATGATTTTAGTCTTCCGGGCCTTGAAGAAACTGTTGGTCTCTTAGGAAAGTTTGGCTATTCCTTTAGCCCTTTTGAAGGGGCTTGGGAAATGAATGACATTACATTTGATAATCTACAGAGCGGAGCTTTTTTCGGTTGGGTGCAGGGTTGTCAATGCCTGACAAAAACTAAACTGTTTTTTCCTGATGCCGGAATTGGTGCCCATTTCTTTTATGGTTACAATTTCACCAAGCCCGGCATACTTAATGAATATTTGGTCAACAACGGCTTGTCTCCGTTTAAAGATCAACCCAACAATTTTGGGATGAAGATCATCGGAGGAAATCGCAGGTGGTTGTATTCTTTTGATGTTTTCAATATTGCCAACTCTGGAAGGGCCAGTGAAAATCAAGACCACACACTCAATAGTGTAAGGTTGTATGGGAACTATGGTTATCAGCTTTACAAAATGAGAAATCTTGAACTTGGTGTGATGGCCGGCTTAGGCTATGGGAATGTCCGATACACACTATCAAAAGATAATAAGCCGGATTTTCCTGCTTTGTTTGAAGAGCCGGATTACGATGGTTACTTAAAAAGCAGCGGGTTAATGGCTAAATCCGAAGTGATGGTGGCTTATGCAATACCTGTATTTAAGAAGATGTTTAGGATGGTTTCCTCAGCACATGCTGGTTACGAACAGCCTTTAAATAAGTATAAATTTGGAGATTTGAACATGACCAATTATATGGCCGGGCCCTATTTTCAAATTGGCCTTGGAATAAGGCCTTGACGGAATCCTCGCGATGTTGGGATAGGAAAATATTTCGAGGACAGTACATTATGCTTTAGCAGTTTATATTAAAAAATAAAACTACGACCAATATTTATTTGTTAGTCAAAGTCTTCAAACAAATTAGATTTCAAAAATAACAGCTATTTACATCTCCTATTTGTTTAGGTTCTATGATTGAGGAGATTTATTAAACCCTATATCTCTATAGGTTATTAAAGATTTTCACAAAAAAAAGAACTTATTTACTGAATTCATGTTACTTTTGAATCGCTTATCGAGAAAGACGGAGGGTAGGGCCCTATGATGTCTTAGCAACCTGAGTTAACAAGGTGCTAATTCCCGTTCCGGAAATGCCGGATAAAGATGAGCCGCAAAAGTTAGAAAAATGCTCTAGTTTTACATCGGTTCATGCTCGTATAAGCTTTTTATTTTAATATACGATTCAAATGGCAAACAGAACCAACTTATTACTTCAACAATTACAAAAGCGCATTTTGATATTGGATGGTGCTATGGGTACCATGATCCAAAGATATGGGCTTAAGGAGGAAGATTTTAGAAATCAAGAACTTGCCACTGTCAAAAAATCATTAAAAGGTAACAATGACTTGCTGTCTTTGACCCGGCCGGATATCATCAAAGCGATTCACAAAGCTTATTTTGAAGCAGGAGCAGACATTGTAGAAACCAATACTTTTAGCAGTACCACAATTGCTCAGGAAGATTACGGACTTGCAGAACTGGCCTATAAACTCAATTTTGAGTCTGCCAAGCTTGCCCGAGAAGTGGCCGACGAATTCTCCGCCGACGAACCTGAAAAACCAAGATTTGTGGCAGGAGCTATTGGGCCAACCAACAGAACTGCTTCCCTATCTCCGGATGTAAATGACCCCGGTTTCAGAGCTGTAAGCTTTGACCAATTGGTCAGTGCCTATGCGGAGCAGGTAGAAGGGTTATTGGATGGAGGTGTGGATACCCTTTTGGTTGAAACGGTATTTGATACCTTAAATGCCAAAGCAGCAATTTTTGCCATTCAAGAAGTTTATGAAAAGAGGGGATTACCCTTGGAACCTTCAGAAGGAGGCATTCCCATAATGGTCTCGGGAACCATCACTGACGCTTCCGGAAGAACCCTTTCCGGACAAACCACAGAGGCATTCTTAATATCAATTGCACATGTGCCCTTATTGAGTGTAGGCTTAAATTGTGCCTTAGGGGCAGCTGAACTTAGACCCTACTTAAAGGTCTTGTCAGACAAGTCCCCCTTCAATGTGAGTGTTTACCCCAATGCCGGCCTTCCCAATGAATTTGGAGAATACGATCAGGGTCCGGAAGAAATGGATAAGGAAGTAAGCCTGTTTTTAAAAGAAGGCTGGGTCAATATTGTTGGTGGCTGCTGCGGAACCACTCCGGAACATATTGCTGCTTTGGCCGAGTCTGCAAGTAAATATCCGCCAAGAAATCTACACGTTTTAACGGAAGAAGATTAATTTCATGAGTAAACCTACTAAAATATCCACCTTGCAATTATCAGGGTTAGAGCCACTGATTTTTAATGAATCCTTAAATTTTGTGAACATTGGTGAGCGTACCAATGTCACAGGTTCTAAGAAATTCGCAAGACTTGTATTGAATGACAACTATGACGAAGCGCTTGAAGTAGCCTTAGACCAAGTACGAGGAGGAGCGCAAATCTTAGATGTATGTATGGATGAAGCCATGCTAGATGGGGAGGCCGCCATGGTGAAATTCCTTAATCTGGTAGCCTCAGAACCTGAAATAAGTAGGATACCTGTAATGGTGGATAGCTCCAAATGGAGAATTATTTTGGCAGGACTTAAATGCATTCAAGGCAAAGGAATTGTCAATTCCATTAGTCTAAAAAATGGGGAGGAAGAATTTTTGTTCCAAGCCAAAACCATTAAAAAGTTTGGCGCTGCAGTGGTGGTCATGGCCTTTGATGAAAAAGGGCAAGCGGACTCTTACCAAAGGCGAATCGATATTTGTAAAAGGTCCTACGACTTGCTTACGGAGAAAATTAAATTTAATCCTCAAGACATTATCTTTGACCCCAATATCTTTCCGGTGGCTACCGGAATGGACGAACATAAAAACAATGCCGTTGACTTTTTTAAAGCCACCAAATGGATTAAAGAAAATCTTCCCGGTGCAAAGGTAAGTGGTGGAGTGAGTAACGTCTCTTTCTCTTTTAGAGGCAATAATCCGGTAAGAGAAGCCATGCATGCGGTATTCTTGTATCATGCCATAAAACATGGGATGGATATGGGAATAGTTAATCCATCTATGTTAGAGATTTATGACGACATCCCCAAAGACCTGCTTGAACGGGTAGAGGATGTGATGTGGAATAAACGGGAAGACGCTACTGAGAGATTATTGGATTTTGCTGACTCGGTAAAATCTCAAGGGAAAAAAGGCAAAGCAGATGAAGCTTGGAGAAGCCTGCCGGTGGAAAAAAGAATTCAACATGCTTTAGTCAAAGGGGTGTTGGACCATATCATTGAGGATACAGAAGAAGCACGCCAGCAATTGATTGATGCGTTAAAGGTCATTGAGGGTCCACTTATGGATGGGATGAATGTAGTTGGTGACCTTTTTGGTGAAGGTAAAATGTTTTTACCCCAAGTAGTAAAGAGTGCCAGAGTAATGAAGAAAGCTGTGGCTTACCTTGAACCATTTATGCCGGTTCCGGGCACCAATGAAGCCACAGGAGAGCAGGAGGATAATGTGAAGCGAATTTTATTGGCTACAGTAAAAGGAGATGTACATGACATTGGCAAAAATATAGTAGGAGTGGTCTTGGCTTGTAATTCTTACAAGATTATAGACTTGGGTGTGATGGTTGAAACTGATCGAATCATTCAAGAAGCTGTGGACAAAGATGCCCATATTATCGGGCTAAGTGGGCTGATTACACCTTCATTGGATGAAATGGTTAATGTGGCTTCAGAAATGGAAAGACGGGGGCTGGATATTCCGCTTTTGATAGGAGGGGCAACCACCTCAAGAATCCATACTGCAGTGAAGATAGATCCGGTTTATAGTGGCATAGTTGTGCATGTGGCAGATGCTTCCAAGTCAGTCCCGGTGGCAGGAGAGGCCATTAGCAAAGAAACTAGGGATGCGTATAAAAAAGACATTAAAGCAACCTACCAGAAATTAAGGGAGGTACATGCAGCCAAGCAAGAGGTGAAACAAATGGCTACTTATAATGAAGCCAAAGCCAACCCTGTTGCCATAGATTGGGCGAATTATACACCTGTGAAGCCAAATAAATTGGGAGTGACTGTTTTGAAGAACATGGACCTTTCAATCATTAGAAATTATATTGACTGGACTCCTTTTTTCAGTACTTGGATGCTTTCAGGAAGATTTCCAAAGATTTTGAAGGATCCGGTAGTAGGCGCAGAGGCTCTTAAATTGTACAATGATGCCAATAAGATGTTAGATCGAATAGTGAATGAAGGTTGGTTGACAGCCAATGCTGTATTTGGTCTGTTTCCTGTGCAAAGATCCGGAGATGATTTGATGGTTGATCCTAATTTTACCGAGGGAAAACCCTTTTCCTTTCACTTCCTAAGACAACAAGGAAAAAGGTAAAGGAATTCCAAACCGCTCATTGGCAGATTATATCCATCCCGACAGTACAGATTATATGGGAGGATTTGCTGTTACAGCAGGGTTGAATATTGAAAAAAGCTTAAGGAATTCCAGGAACAAGGGGATGATTACAACGACATCATGTTGAAGGCAATGGCTGACCGATTGGCAGAGGCAGCAGCCGAATATCTCCATCTGTTGGTTAGAAAAGACTATTGGGGCTACGCACCTGAAGAGTCTTTAGAAAACGAAGACTTAATTAAAGAAAACTATACCGGTATTCGTCCGGCACCGGGTTACCCGGCTTGTCCCGAACATTCCGAGAAAAGAACTTTATTCGATTTATTGGAAGCAGAAAAGAATGCTGAGATGGAACTTACCGATAGCTTTGCTATGTACCCCACTTCCTCTGTAAGTGGCTATTATTTCGGACATCCTGAAAGTAAGTATTTTGGTCTGGGGAAAATCAGTAAAGACCAAGTCGCTGATTATGCCCGAAGAAAAGGAGTGTCCACAGCTCAGGCAGAAAAATGGCTTTCCCCAAATCTCGCCTACACACCAAAATTGACTTCAGAACCTCAATAAGCCGACATTCAAGCCAAAGGGTATATACCTAGGTAATCATAAAATAATTAAAGCTTTTGAAGATTATTTCTTAAAAGCGTTTCAATACACTATCATGAAAGTCACCGAATACTTAAAAAACGCAGATAAAACATTATTCTCTTTTGAGATCCTCCCACCATTAAAAGGGCAGAGTTTGACCAATCTATTGGATGGTATTGCACCCCTTATGGACTTCAACCCACCATTTATAGATGTGACCTACCACAGAGAGGAATACATGTATAAGAAACACCCAAATGGTCTACTTGAAAAAATAAGCACCAGAAAGAGACCCGGAACGGTGGGTATTTGTGCGGCAATCATGAACAAGTTTAAAGTGGATGCTGTACCTCACCTCTTGTGTGGAGGCTTTTCTAAGGAGGAAACAGAAAATGCACTGATTGATTTGTATTTTATAGGAGTGGAAAATGTTTTGGCTTTGCGTGGTGATGCACCCAAATTGGAGTCCAATTTTGTTCCTGAAAAAGATGGGCACCATTATGCTTCTCAACTTGTAGAACAAATCATCGGGATGAACCATGGAAAATACCTTCATGATGAAACTGAAGTTGGTTTTCAAACAGACTTTTGTGTGGGCGTTGCAGGTTATCCTGAAAAACATTTTGAAGCCCCAAGTTTAAATTTTGATTTGAAAAAATTACAAGCCAAAATTGATGCCGGGGCTGATTATATTGTTACTCAAATGTTTTTTGACAATCAAAAATACTTCGATTTTGTGGAAAAAGTGAGGGCAGCGGGTATTGATGCCCCAATAATACCCGGCTTAAAACCCATTACCACTTTGTCGCAAATCGTAAACTTGCCCAAAACCTTCTTTTTGGACTTGCCGGATGATTTGTTGACGGCTTTGGAAAAATGTAAAAGCAATGCGGACGTGAAAGCTGTGGGAATTGAGTGGGCCATTCAACAAAGTAAGGAACTGATAAAATATGGAGTACCAACGCTTCATTATTATACCATGAGTAAAGCTGATACCACCTATAAAGTAGCCAAAGAGGTTTTTTAATCCGACTTGTTCAATGGTTAATCAATGGTTACTCCTTGTTTAAAAGGAACTCTATCCTAAGAATTAGGATCGAAATCAGTTGTTTCATTTCATGGGAAAAAAGACTTTTATCATAAAAAAATAAAAACGTGGATCATAAGGAAATTAGCCGTCAATTTACTGAAACTGGTAAGATTAGCTTTGAAGATACCCAAGGCCAAGGTTTTGATTGGGTGAAAGTGGAACAATGGAGACCTGAAATGGATGGATTATTTTTGATTCATGAAATTTACCAGTTGAAATCTTTGGTAGGTAACTTTTCTGAGATAGCGCTAGATATCGTAGAGTATGCGGCCGATGAAACTATTTTCCTTAGCCCCCAGCCATCATGGAATATAAATAAGGGTAAATCCGGAGGATTAATTAAATTTGCATTGGTAGGCTCTCCTTATTGGAAACAAATTCTTCAGCAAATTAGGGAAATTGTTTTCCTAAAGTGGGAAGATGAGAAAAGATCTTCAGTGATTAAAGGGGAGCAGGCTTTTCCCTTTACACGGAAATCTAAGCTTATGGGGCTATATGAAGATGGCCGCGTGAAAATTATAAATGGATGAATCTGTCAAATTCTTTAGATAAAATTAAAACCTTTAAGAAGGTCGGCCAGGTAGCGGATAATTTAGGAATGGAAACCTACGTGGTGGGAGGTTTTGTAAGGGATATTCTTTTGAAAAGGCCATGCAAGGACTTGGATTTTGTTTGTATAGGAGATGGAATCAAATTGGCAAAAGCAGTTGCTGACGCTTTAGAAGGTAAACCACAGGTTTCAATATTCAAAAACTTTGGTACAGCAATGATCAAAATGGATGAATGGGAACTGGAATTTGTAGGGGCTAGAAAAGAGTCATACCAGAACCATTCAAGGAAACCAAAAGTAGAAGCAGGAACTCTTGCCGAAGACCAGGAGCGAAGAGATTTCACCATCAATGCATTGGGTATAGGCTTGAATGCCAATAATTTTGGGGAATTATTAGATCCGTATGATGGGGTGAAGGATTTGAAACGAAAAATCATTCGTACGCCGACAGACCCCGATATTACTTTTTCAGATGACCCATTGCGGATGATGAGGGCCATTAGGTTTGCTGCACAATTGAAATTTGATATTGAGGCAAATACCTTTGATGGGATCATTAACAATGCGCATCGAATGTCCATTATCTCCGGGGAGAGAACAATTGTGGAATTGAATAAAATCATCATGACAGATAAGCCCTCCTACGGGTTTAAGTTGTTGTTTGTAAGTGGCTTATTGAAAGAATTTTTTCCGGAAATGGTGGCCTTACAAGGGGTGGATTCCGTGGGAGATAAATCGCACAAAGATAATTTTTACCATACCCTACAAGTATTGGACAATGTAGCAAGTAGGTCAGATAGCCTTTGGTTAAGGTGGGCTGCCATTATGCATGACATTGCCAAACCTCCAACCAAAAGATTCAATCAAAAAGTAGGCTGGACCTTTCATGGACATGAAGACAAGGGGGCAAGAATGGTTCCGGGAATCTTTAGAAGATTAAAGCTTCCTATGGACGAAAGAATGAAATATGTTCAAAAATTAGTAAAATTGCACCTGAGGCCCATAGCATTGGTGAATGATAAGGTGACAGACGCTGCAGTTAGAAGACTCCTGTTTGAAGCGGGTGATGATGTGGACGATTTAATGCAACTCTGCAGAGCAGATGTTACCTCAAAAAACAACAACAAAGTCAAAAGATTTTTAGCTAACTTTGATAAGGTTGAGCTAAAGCTTCAAGAGGTAGAGGAAAAAGATCAAGTAAGAAATTTCCAACCTCCTGTGACTGGTGACGAAATCATGGCTATATTTGGTTTGAAACCTTCGAGGGTAGTAGGAGATTTGAAAGAAGAAATCAAAGAAGCAATCCTGGAAGGACATATACAAAACAATAAAAACGAAGCATTGGAGTTAATGTACAAGTTAGCTGCAAAAAAAGGAATAGTAAACAACCCTGATAAATGATGAAAATGAAATTTTCCGTATTGATTTTGTTGCTGTGCATCGGCGCACAAAGTTTTTCCCTTGCTCAGGAGGCTACCCCTGCTGCCCCTGAAACCAAAGTTACAAGCGAAAGCAATAAAGCTAAAAATGATGTAGACAACAGAATTTATTCCCTAGCCATGCGATACAATGATGCATCCGTGGCTAAAATCAAGCTTTATGAGCTGATGGAAAGAAATCCCGGGAATCTTGTTTATGCTGAAACACTTGCCTCCATGTATTTCGAAATGGAACAATATGGTTCGGCGGCCTTAGTATCTTTAGACTTGTTGGAAAGAAATGACAAAAACCTTACTGCTTTGGAAGTGGCAGCTTTTTCTTTGGAGCAGCTAGGTGCTTTGGAACGTGCCTTGCCTCATTTTGAATCTTTACATTTATTGTCGGGAGATTTATTCAGCTTGTATAAAGCCGGATATTTGCAATACACCTTGAAAAAATACGACGAAGCCCTCAATTCAGTCAATATGCTGATCAAGGACAGCAAAGCTGCAGAGCAAAAACTGAATTTTCCTAAGGGTGAAAACAATGGTATGCAGGAAGTGAGCATGACAGCCGCCGCAGAAAATTTAAAAGGATTGATTTATAAGGAGCAAGGGAGCAATGCAGAAGCAAAAACTGCATTTGAGGCCGCTTTGGCTGTAAACCCGGATTTTGAATTGGCCAAAGAAAACTTGGCAGGTTTACAATAATTTTTTTTGCTACGGGGATGCTTATCTCCAATCCATATTCCCGGTGTCTGAGCGGAGCCGAAGATATAGGGTGTGATTATTATCTCACCTATCCCTTCGGCTCTGCTCAATGTCCGGTTACTCAATTGACATCACGGGAATCAGCAGCCCATATATTAATTCTGGAAAAAACTTTAACAATAAAGTGTCTCAAGTAGTCTGGAACCCTGACAGGATGATAGCCAAGGCTGGAGCTTCTGGTTTAATAAATTAATCTATGAATCCGATTTCTCAAAGGGTTTTAAGTGAATTTAGAATAGAAGATATTGTAAGATTGTTAGAACTTATTTCTGGAGACGTATTTATTAATTACACTATATTTAAAACCGGATTTCGCATATAGGCTACCTGAAAGAAACCGAAGAATCCTAAAGGACTGAAACGATAAAAGACACGGGTGAAGCCCGTGGTAGGGTAAATCAACGTACTCTTGATCTTGGTGGAATGGTTGCCTTTGTTGCTACAATGCTGACAAAATCCAACCTGTTCTAGTAGGAGTAAAGACCATGTAGCTGAATTAGTGTTCTTCAGAAAAAAAAATAGCTTCGGGTTGATTAAGGTTTGATAGAGTAGTAAAATAACAATTGCTTAAGGCTTTCCTCCGCTTTTATTTCCATTTTAGGGAATAAAATTGCAGTTTTGCAAAAATAAAAACAGCTCATGACCGTACGCTTCCAGTCACTAAAAATCATCACAGAAAAAGAAATCCTACCTGCCGCTGATTACATATTTGATGGAAAAACCATACAACCAGCTAACCCTGATACCATTGCCGAGAATGAAACGCTAGTCGATTGTAAAGGACTATTAGGCTCCAGAGGTTGGACCGACCTTAGGTGTTTATCCGGCGAACCCGGACAGGAATACCGTGAAACTTTAGAGAGCCTCTCAAAAGCCCTTTGTCAGGGGGAATGACAGAAGCTGTGCTTTTGCCTAACAGTAATCCTCCCATTCAATCAAAAAGTGAGGTGGCTTACATAAAAAATCACACCCAGTTTTTGCTCCCAACTTTTCACATTCAAGCAGCTGTTACGAAAAACTTTGAAGGGGAAGAGCTGACGGAAATGTTAGATCTTAACCATTATGGTGTGAAACTATTTGGAGAGGGACTGGTTTCCCTAGCCCATTCAGATCGGATGATGAAGGCATTACAATACCTGCAGAAATTTGATGGGGTCTTGTTTGACCAGTCTCAGGATCCAATGCTTGCCCTATTTGGTCAGATGCATGAAGGAATCCCTTCCACCATGCTTGGTTTAAAAGGTATTCCGGATTTGGCTGAAGCAGTAGCCGTACAAAAAAACTTAGAAATATTAAGGTATACAGGTGGAAGGCTGCATTTTCAGGCCGTCAGTACACTTGGGGCATTGGCTCATATTCGCCAAGCTAAAAAAGAAGGGCTGGCTGTGACAGCCGATATGTCTATCTATCAGTTGCTTTTTACAGAGGAAGACTTGTTGGGTTTTGATACCAATCTAAAGGTCATGCCTCCTTTCAGAGGAAAAAAACAACAAGAAGGATTGATGGAAGCATTGGTGGATGGAACCATTGATGCTTTGGTTTCCAATCATATTCCCCATGAATTAGATGCCAAAAACATGGAATTTGATCTTGCTCCTTTTGGTATGGCTGGTTTGCCTACATTTATCCCCGCAGTGGTCACCTTAGCTGAAAAACTAGGCTATCCGCTATTGGTTGAGAAGCTAACCAATGGACCTCAGACAGTATTGGGAAATAAAGGAGAAATTTGGGACAGCCTTACAGTATTTGATCCAAGTGAGGAATGGTTATTTGATGAAAAAAGCAACGCCTCGTTGGCTAACAACAATCCCTATATCAACCAAACCTTAAAAGGTAAAATAAAATACCTTATTAACAAGGGTAAAATGGAGGGAATAAATGAATAGGTATTTAAAAGCTGCTTTGCCATTTGGGCTCTATGGTGGAGCCCTTTGTTTCTTAGGCTTCCTGACAATTTATTTGTTAGACATAGAACCATTGAGCATGAACCTGATATTTGGGTACTTGGTCATACCGATCTTTGTGTTTTTTGGAATCAAAAACTTTCGGGATAATTTTAATGGAGGCAACTTGTATTTTGGTCAGGGCATGACTGTTGGTTTTTTTACCTATACTATCATTGCCTGTTTTTCAGCATTGTATATAATAGGAAGCATACAGTTGGACATGGACTTATTCACCACCTTCAAACAAATCAACTTAGAATTGATGAGTGACAATAAAGCTGTTTTAGAGGAGCAGTTGAATGTAGCAGCTTATGAAGAAACCTATGAAAATATTTCAGAAATGACTATTTTTGATGTTGCGATCAATGATTTTTTGAGAAAAATATTCCCGGGATTGTTCTTTACCATCATAATTTCCATAATTTTAAAGAGGAACGTTGAATTTTAAAACCTTTAGTTATGGAACTGCAAGAAAATATATCCCCTTCAAAAGCCGCACTTAATTCCGGTTTGATCATTGGGCTGGTGATGGTGACACTCACCTTTATCATTTATTTTATTAACTACACTTTCCTGGTTGCCGCGTGGTATGGTTTTGCCGTCTTTGCCTTGTTTTTTGGGATGGTCATCTACTTTGGTATACAATACCGTAAAGACATTGGAGGATTTATGACCTTTGGTACGGCCTTTCAATTTGCCTTTGTGACTTTAATTGTTTCCGGATTGATTACCACTTTTGGTAATATTCTATTGTACCAAGTAATTAATCCAGAACTTTCAGAAATTTTAGTAAAAGTCCAACTTGAAAACATGATGGACCTTTTGGATAATTTTGGTGCAAGTGACAGTCTTTCAAGTGAGCAAATCAAGGACATGCGTGTGGATATGGAAGATGCGTTTACAATCGGAGGACAAGTTTCTAGTTTTGGTATTTCACTGTTCATTTATGCCATTCTCTCGCTAATCCTTGGTGCAATTATTAAAAAAAGGGACAAATCAACAGATTTTTAATTGACTTATGCCACAAATTTCTATCATCATTCCTGTTTTTGACGAAGAAGAATCATTGCCTGAACTTCAGGCATGGATAGATAGGGTGATGGTGGCCAATCAACTCGCCTATGAGGCCATCTATATTGATGATGGTTCCAGAGATGGTTCCTGGAAGGTAATTCAACAGCTTTCAGCAAAGAATTGTAATGTAAAGGCTGTAAAGTTTCTACGCAACTATGGGAAATCTGCAGCCTTAAATATAGGTTTTTCTAAAGCCCAAGGGGATGTAGTAGTTACCATGGATGCAGACTTGCAAGATAGCCCTGAAGAAGTGCCTGCCCTCTACAGAATGATTACCGAGCAAGGTTATGATCTGGTGAGTGGGTGGAAAAGAAAACGACACGATCCACTGTCCAAAACCGTTCCTTCAAGGTTATTCAATGGTGTGACCAGAGTGATTTCAGGTATTAAACTTCATGATTTTAATTGCGGGTTAAAGGCCTACGCCAATAAGGTGGTTAAAAACATAGAAATATATGGTGAAATGCACAGGTACATTCCTTTGATTGCCAAATGGAATGGGTTTGGAAAAATTGCTGAGAAAGAAGTAGTGCACAGTCCTAGAAAATATGGCAGTACCAAGTTTGGCTTGGAGCGCTTTATTAATGGTTTTCTTGACCTGATATCAGTTTCTTTTGTCAATAGGTACAAAAAGAAGCCCATGCATTTTTTGGAACCATGGGCTCCCTCTCTTTTATGAGCGGATTTGCCATCACTCTTTGGTTGATTTATGAAAAAATTTCAGGTCTTAGCAAGGGGATAAAAGTTAGAGAAATTACCGATCAACCCTTGTTCTTCTTGGCGCTTGTAGCTTTAATTGTTGGGGTACAATTGTTCCTCACCGGCTTTATGGCAGAAATGATGACTTCCAATAATGCGCATAAAAGTGATTATACCATTGCCGAAGAAATAAATTCCGAGGAATAATGCGGTTCTCTGTAATCATCCCGGTTTTCAATCGCCCAGATGAACTGCACAAACTCCTGGAAAGTTTGTGCAAGCAATCATTGACTGATTTTGAAGTAATCGTGGTGGAAGATGGTTCAGACTTGTCTTCCGAATCCATTGCCAAATGTTTTCAAAAGCAACTTTCTATTAATTATTATTACCAGCAAAATACCGGTCAAGGCTTTGCCCGTAACAAGGGCATGGAGTTGGCAAAGGGAGAATATTTCGTTTTCTTCGATTCGGACTGTATAATTCCAGAAAATTATTTCAGGATCCTGAGTACCAATCTTGATTCGCGTCGTTTAGATGCCCACGGAGGACCTGACGATGCTGGAGAGGACTTTTCTGAATGGCAAAAAGCCATGAATTATAGCATGACTTCTTTTTGGACCACCGGAGGCATTCGAGGAAAAATGAAAAACCCGGCAAAATACCAGGCACGCGGTTACAATATGGGTTTTTCCCGGTTAGTGTATGAAAAGCTTGGAGGCTTTGTTCATCCCAATATGGCAGAAGACATAGAATTCAGCATTCGCATTAAAAAAGCGGGGTTTAAATTGGAACTGGTGGAGGAAGCTTTTGTTTACCACCACAGAAAAAATGACTTTCCTTCATTTATTCGCCAAAGTCATCAATTTGGTAGAAACCGTGTATTCATTACCCGCTTTCACAAAGATGCCCTCAAACCGGTTCATCTTCTGCCACTATTATTTTTACTGGGCCTAGTGTTTCTTCCTATCGCTTTTCTATTTTTGAAGCCATTGGGATGGCTGATGGCAGTCGCTTATTTCCTCTGGACCATGGCGGTATTTATTAGTGCCCAAGGAAGAGTCAAGTCCAGGTTTTTTGCTGTATTGACCTCCTATGGACAATTGATAGGATATGGCACCGGAGTACTTAGGCAAGCCATTTTTTCTTATAAAATAGGTTTTTGGGAAGGTGTTGAATACCAGGGTTTTCTTCGGCCACTGAGCCTGTCGAAGAGTGCCGAATTGTGAGAATGTGTCCAATCATTCCGGCCACTGAGCCTATCGAAGTGTACCGGAGTGTGAGAATGTGTCCAATCATTCCGGGCACTGAGCCTATCGAAGTGTGCCGAAGTGTGAGAATGTGTCCAATCATTCCGGGCACTGAGCTTGTCGAAGTGTACCGAATTGTGAGAATGTGTCCAATCCTTCCGGCCACTGAGCTTGTCGAAGTGTACCGAATTGTGAGAATGTATCCAATCCTTCCGGCCACTGAGCCTATCGAAGTGTACCGAAGTTTAAGAATGTGTCCAATCAGTCCGGGCACTGAGCCTATCGAAGTGTACCGAATTGTGAGAATGTGTCCAATCCTTCCGGCCACTGAGCTTGTCGAAGTGTGCCGAAGTGTGAGAATATGTCCAACCCTTCCGGCCACTGAGCTTGTCGAAGAGTGCCGAATTGTGAGAATGTGTCCAATCTTCCGGCCACTGAGCTTGTCGAAGTGTACCGAAATGTAAGAATGTGTCCAATCCTTCCGGCCACTGAGCCTATCGAAGTGTACCGAATTGTGAGAATGTGTCCAATCCTTCCGGCCACTGAGCTTGTCGAAGAGTGCCGAATTGTGAGAATATGTCCAATCCTTCCGGCCACTGAGCTTGTCGAAGTATACCGAATTGTGAGAATGTATCCAATCCTTCCGGGCACTGAGCCTGTCAAAGTGTACCGGCATGTTTCGAGTTAACCAACCTTCGTCCCTGAGAACACTTAGGGTAGGGCAAGGGTGTGGCAGTCTCACCAATGTTGTGATTCCTTTCAGCCCAGAAGGCCCTCGCAAAGTCTCGGATTGACATGAATTAATACCGAGAGGGACAATCCCCTTGAATGTAAGGGTTTAGACCAAAATAAAATGCTAAAAAAGCCTGATTATATGGATGAATAGCACTTGCAGGCTAAAGACACTCCAAAATTCACACCAGGTAAAATCAAGCAAGTTTTACCATATAAAGTGTTTTACATAAGGAATAATGTATTTTGATATATAAATAGTGTAGGTTGAATTTTAAGGTGAAAAAAGGTATTAAACAGTTTTTTTACTGGCTTACTTTTAAATATCTTTGTCAAGAATTAAAAAGTTCATTTTATCAATTAAAAATGAAGCCACTCAACAGATTATTTTTTACCTTTTTTATTTTAGTTGCTGCCAGTTCTTGTGTTTCCAATAAGAAAATCATCTATATGCAAGATTTGTCTGAAGAAGACATTCCCTTGTTTACAGAATCTGAACTTGTGGCCAACAGTACGGCTGATTATTTCTTGCAATACAATGATGTGGTAGACATCAATGTCAGCACCACCTCCCCTGAATTGAATGAAATTTTTGGAATAGCATCCGGTAATCAATCATCAAATATGAACATGACTCAGGGGGCTCAAAATGGTGGAGATATATTCTTTATCAATGGGTATACTGTAGATGAAAATGGTATGGTGGAGTTACCCTTATTAGGTGAAATTAAACTGTTAGGACTGACCACCAAGCAGGCCCAGACCTTAATAGAATCTGAACTAAAGGAATATGTAAATAAGGAGGACTTCTTTGTAAGGGTACGTTTGGGAGGTGTTCGTTTTTCGGCATTGGGAGAGTTTAATAACAATGGTAATTTCACTATTTTACAAAACCGAATCAGTATTTTTCAGGCCATCGCCCATGCCGGAGATTTAACCACTACTGCCAAAAGGGATCAGCTGGTATTAATGCGCCAATACCCGGAGGGTACCAAAACTTTCCGGATCAATCTAAACGATGAGCGATTGATTGCCTCAGAATTTTATTTTATCCGGCCCAATGACATGCTGTATGCAGAACCTATGAAAATTCGTGAATTGGGTACCGGCGTAAATTTTGTCCAAACTTTTCAACTGGCGGTGACCACCCTTTCGGCGGTGTTACTTGTATTGAATGCCATCAATTAATAGCTAAATGAATCAATCTGACATAACCAGAACACAGGTAATCGAGCAAGGAGAAGAAATCATCGATATCAAGGATATTATTTTACGTATTTTACGGATATGGCCCTATATAGCCTTATCTGTAATTATTGCGATAGGGATTGCTTATATGATACTCAGATATTCTTTACCCGAGTATCAGGTCTCTAGTAAATTTTTTGTAAAAGAAAAGGACAATCCATTTAACCTATTTGAATCAGCAGGTTTAAATATGGGAGGGACTGGTGAAATGGAGTTGGAAAATCAAATCATTATTCTTAAATCAAGACCCATTGCAAATGCTACCTTAGACAGATTGAATTTCGATGTAGAATATTATAAGCAAGGGAGATTTTTAAAAACTGAAATTTATCAAAACACTCCGATTGTGGTTGAAGTGGATTGGAAGCATCCACAAATGACCAATGGAGACCTATTGATTTCATGGTCAGACAGAAAGAAATTTTCAATTTCTTATTTAAGTGAGTCTTACTTACAAATATTTCCTGACTCAGGGAATAGAAAAACTGTAATAAACCCCAATTCTCCTTCTCAAACTTTCATGTTCAATGAATGGGTAGAACTTCCCATGAATAGGTTTAAGTTAGGCCTTACTTCGGCAGAATCTAGTGGGGAAATGATTATTCGATTGAGAGATAGACATGGATTGATTAATCATTTTACAGGGCAGAGTCTTCAAATAGCTTCTATAGATAAGAAATCCACTATTCTTAAATTGACCATCAATACCCAAACCTCGGAAAAAGGTAGGGATTATTTAAACGCTCTGCAGGAGGTTTATTTGGAAAATGAGTTGCAGGAAAAAAATGCCATGGCCACCAATACCATTGAATTTATTGATGCACAATTAGTAGTTTTGTCAGATTCATTGATGTTTATTGAAAATAGGCTGGAAAATTTTCGCTCCAACAATTCAATTTATGATTTAAGTTCTGAAGGAACTGCCATTTTTACCCAATTAAAAGCTTTGGAAACTGAATTGGCTCAAGAAAAATTTAAAAGGGAATATTACCAACAATTGACCAATTACCTGCAAAGGGAGGATTACAATCAAATCGTAGTGCCTTCAGGTTTGGGTATAGAGGATCCTATTTTAAACACCTTGATTACCAATCTGTTAGAGTTGCAGGCGGAAAAGTCCATGCATGCTTCCAAATTGACCAATATTTCTCCACCGCTGAGGGAAGTCAATCGAAAAATTAAAGACCTGAACTTGTCTATCCTAGAGCTTTTACAAAATGTGGACAGCAATGCCCAATTGTTGATAGAAGATCTACAGGAAAGGATCGATAAAATTACCGGTACCTTTAGCAGCTTGCCCCAAACAGAACAAAACTTATTGCGCATTCAAAGAGAGTTTTCCTTAAATGAGGAATTGTACACTTTCTTGTTAGAAAAACGTGCAGAAGCTGCCATTACCCGAGCTTCTAATACTCCGAGCAATAAGATTATTGAAACAGCTTTAATTAACCCTGTTCCAATTAGCCCCAGATCCTCCTTAACTTATTTGATTGCGATCGTTATAGGATTAGGTTTCCCTATAGGTATTAGTTTGGCAAAAGCTTACTTTAGTACCAAGATCAAGGATGGAAAAGAATTGGAAAGAAAGGCCCAACTCAATGTGATTTCTACCATTAGTCAAAGTGAGGAAGCAGATAATCTAGTGGTCTTAAAGAAACATCGTTCCGGAGTTACGGAAGCCTTTCGATCGCTTAGGGCCAATTTGAATTTTATCCTTCCCAAAAACAAAAGTTCCGTAATATTGATTACCTCCAGTATTTCAGGAGAAGGTAAAACTTTTTCCAGCATCAATTTGGCTTCTGTCTATGCGCTAAGCAATAAAAGAACCCTTTTGATCGGGTGTGACATGCGGAAACCTAAAATATTTGATGATTTTGGCATCAGCAATAAAGAAGGGTTGTCTACTTACCTAAGTGGTAATCAGGAGGATTTAGACAAGGTGATACAAAAAACGGCTTATGAAAATTTAGATATTATTGTTTCCGGTCCTATACCACCCAACCCTGCAGAACTCTTAATTACCCAAAAATTTGAAAGTCTAATTGATCTTATGAAAGATCGTTATGATATGGTGGTATTGGATACCCCACCGGTAGGTTTGGTTTCTGAAACCTTGGATTTGATTAGACTGGCGGATATTTCCCTCTTTGTGGTTCGCTACAATTACAGTGACAAGCAGTTTATTGACCATATCAATAGCCTAAAACAACAGGAAATATTAAAGGATGCCTATATTATTTTTAATGGCTTGGATAAAGAAGCCCAAAAATATGGCTATGGCACAGGTTATGGTTACGGCTATGGTTATGGCTACGGATATGGTTATTATGATGAGGATAACAGTGAAGGTAATTTCTTCAAAAGGTTGTTCAATAGGTAATTGTTATACATTCTTTTCAACCAAATAATAGTAAATTAACTGCGCTTGATTTGAGCATTGGCGATTAATGCCTTTTGTTCAGTCAATTTCAAAACCCATTTTTTATAACCGCCTGCTCGTTTCAATGGCAATTGGGACTGAGGAGGCGAAGCTGTGTGAAGTTGGATACAGATAAGCACTAACACTACCCAATCAAATCCGAAACCGTCCTTCTTAGAATATACAAAATCCCCCTTAAAAAGGGGGAAGGGGGATTTCAACGAGAGCATCTCATAAACGACCCTAAAAATGATTTACAGTTTATTCTCGATGTACTTTCATTAAATAAAAATAGTTTACGAAAAAATCTCCTCCCGATTAAGGTCGGAACAGGCTTTGTCCCCCTTTGAAACCTTAGATGGGGGAGTTGTTGCAAATTGGATTCTGGACAAATTTGGGATAGTGAATATTTTTGGATTTATATACCTTTTAGCTGAGATAATCTTGATATTCCTAAAAGGAACGAAGAAGCCTGAAGGGCTGAAACTATTATAGCCGGGGGTGAAGCCCCTGGTCAAAGGATCTATATGAACTTGATTTTGGCGGTATTGTTGCTTTTTTCGCAACAATGCCGACAAAATTCTTAAAGTTTCTCACTGACTAAAAAATAGATTAATAGGGACATGCTCCACCTTCAAAAAAGAATTTTGCATTAAATTAATGTATATTTGCTGATTAATTATTTTATTCATTACACCTAAGATTTTTAACCTTATGAGTACTCCTTTAAAAGATGTAAAAATTGCTGTAATCGGCTTGGGCTATGTTGGCCTTCCCTTGGCTGTAGAATTTGCCAAAAAATTCCCTGTAATTGGCTTTGATATTGCCTCCAAGAGAGTAGATGAGCTAAATAGCGGGCACGACTTCACTTTAGAAGTGGAAGATAAGGATTTGCAAGCAGTTTTAGCTCAATCAAGCCCGAAAGACAAAGGACTTTTTAACTCAAACAACCCTGATGATCTTGCCGATTGTCAGGTTTATATCGTAACTGTACCTACGCCAACGGATCGACACAATCGTCCTGTATTGACTCCCATGCTTAAAGCTTCGGAGACCATTGCCAAATACCTTAAAAAAGGGGATGTTGTCATTTATGAATCTACAGTTTATCCCGGAGTTACGGAAGAAGAATGTGTGCCTTTATTAGAGAAAATTAGCGGGATGACCTTTAATAAAGATTTTTATGCAGGATACTCCCTGAAAGAATTAATCCGGGGGATAAGGAACATACTGTTGCTAAAATTCTAAAAGTTACTTCAGGTTCTACTCCGGAAATTGCAGAATATGTTGACAGCCTGTATAGAGAAGTAATCACAGCAGGAACACATAAAGCCAGTAGCATCAAAGTAGCTGAGGCAGCTAAAGTAATTGAAAACTCTCAACGAGATATTAATATTGCTTTTGTCAATGAATTGTCCAAGATTTTTAATCTTTTGGATATTGATACGCAAGAAGTATTGGAAGCCGCCGGAACCAAATGGAATTTTCTTCCTTTTAGACCGGGTTTGGTTGGGGGGCACTGTATCAGTGTAGATCCCTTCTACTTGGCGCAGAAGGCTCAGGAAGTAGGTTACCATCCGGAAATTATATTGGCCGGAAGAAGGTTGAATGATTCCATGGGCAAACATGTGGCTACAGAAGTAATCAAACACATGATGCGTAAAGATTTGAAGGTAATCGATAGTAAAGTATTGATCCTTGGGTTTACCTTCAAGGAAGATTGTCCGGATGTTAGAAATACCAGGGTAATTGACATTTATAAGGAATTGAGAAATTTTGACATGTCTGTGGAAGTTTATGATCCTTGGGCAAATCCGGAAGAAGTCAAACATGAATATGGTGTGGAGATTATGGGTGGTAAACAATGTCCACCTTTAGAGGAGTATTCCGCTGTAGTTTTGGCTGTAGCACATAAAGAATTTAAAACACTTGCCTTAGAAAAAAGCAAAGATTTGGTGGTATATGATGTCAAAGCTGTTTTACCCAAAGATAAGGTTGACGCAAGGCTTTAATGGAATTGAGGCTTTGTCTTGATCGAAACATTTCTATAGTATTTGGTCTTTTCAAAAGATAAGCTGGTGTAAACCCTACGGTTGAATTAAGCTTATATGTCATTAAAAAAACAGACGCTTTCGGGCATCTTTTGGACCTTTACTGAGACCTTTGTGCTCAGAGGGTTATCATTTATTGCTTCAGTGATTCTAGCAAGGCTTCTTGGGCCGACAGAATTCGGCTTGGTAGGGATGATCAGTGTTTTTATTGCTTTGGGCAATTCTTTTGTAGACAGTGGTTTGTCAGCCTCTTTAATTCGAACAAAGAATGCGGATAATGAAGATTATGCCACAGTATTTTACTTAAACTTGGCCTTGAGTTTGGTGGTTTACGGCATTTTTTACTTAACAGCACCTTTGATTGCAGCTTTTTTGAGCAGGAATTATTGGAACTTATCGTTAGGGTTTATTGCCTAACCTTTATCATTTCGGCTTTTTCGGCAGTTCAGTTGGCCTTGTTGAACAAGAGAATGAAGTTTAAGCAGGTCATGAAATGTAAAGTTCCGGGTACCATTTTGGGCGTGGTGGCAGGTATTGGGATGGGGTATTCAGGGTTTGGGGTTTGGAGCATTGTCGGTATGTTTATGATTACCCAATTGGGTACTTCTTTAATGCTTTGGCTCACTTCATCATGGTCTCCGGGATGGGTTTTTCCAGAAAAAACTAAAGTACCATTATAATTTTGGCTATAAACTTATGCTTTCAGGGTTAATTGACACATTTTATAAAAATGTGTATAAGTTAATTATCGGTAAGTTTTTTGCGGTTCAAGAGCTAGGTTATTATGAAAGAGCCCATTCCTTCAATTACCAGGCGGTAACCATGTTTACCTCTATCATAAGTAAGGTTTCCTACCCTTTGCTTTCCAAAATTCAGGACCAAAAAGAACGCATTGCAATAGTTTATCGGCAATTGATTCAATTTTCTTTTTTGTTATTGCACCTATAATGTTGGGCGCAGCTGCTTTGGCAAAACCTTTGTTCTTAATGATTTTAGGTGATCAATGGTTACCGGCAGTACCCTTATTTCAAATCCTTTGTTTGTCAGGCATGTTTTACCCTGTGCATGCCTTTAATATCAATGTATTGAAGGTGTATGGGCGTAGTGATTTATTTTTAAAATTGGAGTTAATCAAAAAGGCAATCATTACCATAAGTATCTTAATTGGGTTTCAGTTTGGTATTTATGGATTGGTTTGGAGCAGTGTTTTTACCTCTTTAATTAGCCTGATGGTTAATACCCATTACAGCAGTAGAATGATCCAATATACAACCCTTCAACAGTTAGGAGATATTGCGCTTACCTTGGTAAAAGCTGGTTTGATGGGAGGGGTAATGTGGGGAATAACATTGGTTTTGCATAATAATTCTCAGCTATTGCAGTTAGTTTTAGCAGGGGCAGCAGGTGTACTGTTTTATTTCCTTTTAAATTATGCACTTAGAAGTCCACAATTGTTTTTTGCTTTGGATTTGATTAAAAAGAAAAATTAATGATTCCTGTAACCAAACCATTTCTTCCTCCTCAAGCCGAATACGAAAAATACCTGTCCGGAATCTGGAAAAGACAATGGCTGACCAATATGGGCCCCTTGGCAAGTGACTTGGAAATGAAATTAAAGTCTCACCTAGGGATAAAGCATTTATTGTATGTAACCAATGGAACCATTGCGTTGCAGATGGCCATTAAAGCTTTGGAGCTTCAAGGGGAAATAATTACCACACCTTTTTCTTTTGTAGCCACAAGTAGTAGTATTGTTTGGGAAGGGTGTAAACCGGTCTTTGTAGACATAGATAAATATTCTTTAAATATAGACCCCAATAAAATTGAAGCGGCAATTACCGAGAAAACCTGTGCTATTCTAGGTACCCATGTATATGGAAATCCTTGTGATATGGATACTATCGAAAAAATTGCAAAAAAGCATGACCTAAAAGTGATTTATGATGGGGCACATGCTTTCGGGGTTACGATAAATGGAAAGTCTATTTTTGATTATGGAGACCTATCCACTTGTAGCTTACATGCCACTAAGCTGTATCATACTATTGAGGGAGGTTTAATAATGACCAAAGACCCTATTTTGCTAAAAAAATTAGCTTTTATAAGAAATTTTGGATTCAATGGTCCGGAAGCTTTTGCGGAGTTGGGCATAAATGGTAAGAATTCAGAGTTCCATGCAGCCATGGGCTTGGCTAATTTAGGCCACATTGAGGCTATTCATGAGCAGAGAAAAATATTGACGGAAAGGTATGATAAAATGCTTAGGAATTTAAATGCTAGCAAACCGGTATGGAATCGAAATGCTAGTCTGAATTATGCCTATTATCCCATCATTTTTGAAAATTCTGAGCAAATGCTTAAGACTTTAGCAAAACTTCAAGGTAACGGTATATTTGCTAGGCGATACTTTTATCCGTCATTGGCCACCACCTTACCTTATGTGGAGACCAAAGCGATGGAAATAACGGACGATATTGCCTCTCGTATATTATGTTTGCCTTTGTACTTTGACTTAACCTTAGAAGAAGTGGACTTAATTAGTCGTTTAATCCTTAGGGTTCAAAACAATTGAGTTAATAATTGAGGATTTAGTGTATAATAAAAGAGTTACGTTTGATTGCCTTTCAAGGTGCTTAACCAAAGCCGTTTCCTTTGTTGTCCCATTTTTACCCCGAGTTATAAAATAGGATTTCTCCGCCCTGACAATAGTCAGGGGTGAAGCCTTTCCAAATGTTTACGAGAAGTGTTGCATTTGTTAGAAAATCTGGTTGTTGGGAGATTAAAGCATAGCACCGCTTTGATTGAATTGAAAACAGCAACAAAGTCCCTGATTTTAAAGCGATTTCAGAACGTAATAGATTGTCTATTGCCTATTTTGGGTTTAAACACAAAAAATTCTCTAATTGATTAGAGGGAAATCTTTTAAAATTGCTTCGTTTATATTTTCCTTGGAGCAGTAAATGAGCTTATAGGCATCCTATTATTAGTGATGAATAGATACCTTTCCTTTCAATTGTTTAGGTTTAGAGGACTATATCCTTTTCCCCATTTGGCATAGGCCTTTTTCCCGAAAATAAAGATTGTAAAGAGCTTAAGTTAGTGCTTTAATTGAACGTAGTGGAAAAAAATAATGATCTGGTAAATCTTCCTGTGGTTAGTATTTGTTGTACTACCTTTAATCATGCTAGTTACATTAAAGATTGCTTGGATGGAATTTTGATGCAGGAAACTACCTTTGATTTTGAGGTTTTGATTTATGACGATGCATCCACTGACGGCACTTCTGAAATAATTGAAGCATATCAGGAGAAATATCCCAAAAAGATTTTCCCAATTTGTTCTAAAGAAAATAATTTTTCTAAAGGAGTAAGGGGGATGAGTTTTGTTTACAATATTCCAAGGGCAAAGGGGAAGTACCTTGCGTTGTGTGAAGGAGATGATTACTGGACAGCCAAAGATAAGCTACAGCGACAGGTGGAGTTTATGGAAAAAAATCCAGATATAGTTTTCACCTTCCATAATTTTAGGAGAAAGGAAGGAGATTCTTTAAAAAACCTTTTCTTTATCCTCCTTCTTTTAATAAGGATGTGTATGTTCTAAAATTCAAGGAGGCATTTAATACGCAAATACAGCCCCTTACCATGCTTTTCCGTAAGGTGATTTCAAAACCCAAGGAATTAAATGTTTTGAATGGTGATGCCCTTTTAATCGCTTTGTTATTGGAAAAAGGGAAAGGTGCTTTTTTAAATTTCACTGGGGCTGTTTATAGAATACATGATGGGGGGATTCATGCAGGTAAGCATAAGTACACCAGAATATCAAACTCCATAGCATCAAGAGAAAAAATGCTAAAGTATTTTGACTATCCTGTTAAAGGTGAGCTATACATGAAGTTAGTCCATTTTTACAAAGAATTGGCGAAGCTGGATTTTAAAAGTAGCCATTTCTTCAAGGGTATGAACCACCTAGCTCAGGTGCTTAAGTACAGTTTTTTCTATATTATCCGAAAATAGTAAGCAAAAAAATAAAATTGAGAATAATTCACCCCACCTTAAAAAGCAGTAATCATTTTAATTAACTATGAAATTCGAAGTTAAAAACAATAAAGTACTGGTAACCGGAGGAGCAGGTTTTATTGGCTCCAATCTAATAGATGTATTATTAGAAAACGGCAATTCAGTGGTTTGTTTGGATAATTTTTCTACCGGTAATATTCAAAATTTGGAGCTTGCACAAAGCAATGCAAACTTCACCTTGATTGAAGGGGATATCAGGGACAAAGATACCTGTATTCAAGCGGTAGAGGGATGTGATTATGTATTTCACCAGGCTGCTTTGGGATCTGTACCTCGATCTATTGCTGATCCTATTACCAGTACTGCTGTGAATATTATGGGATTTGTCAATTTATTATTTGCAGCCAAAGAAGCAGGAGTCAAGCGCTTTATTTATGCTGCGAGTTCTTCTACCTATGGAGATCATAAAGCCCTTCCCAAAGTAGAGCATGTCATAGGAAATGCCCTTTCTCCTTATGCCATTACTAAATATGTGGATGAATTATTTGCCAAAAATTTCTCAGATATTTATGGGATAGAAACGGTGGGTTTGCGTTATTTTAATGTTTTTGGTAAAAGGCAAGACCCCAATGGTGCTTATGCCGCAGTAATTCCTAAATTTGTGTCCAGCTTAATCAAACACCAAAGTCCTTATATCAATGGTGATGGGACCAATTCCAGGGATTTTACTTATATAGACAATGTGATACAAGCCAACTTATTGGCAGCTGCTGTTCCCTCAGCAATTTTTAAGGAACGGATGAAGGAATACCAGGCTAACACAGCCGGTGTGCCGGGAATAAATGAAGGGGCAACTATTTCTGAAGTATTCAATGTGGCCTATGGAGAAAGAACCAGCTTAAATGAATTGGCAGCGGCCATTAAAGAAGGTCTAAGCAATTATGACCCGGCCATTGCTGCTATCTCTTTTCAATATGGTCCCAATAGACCGGGTGATGTGGCCCATTCTATGGCCTCCATTGATAAAGGAAAGACCATTTTGGGATATGCTCCGCAATATTCATTTCAAACCGGACTCAAAGAAGCCTGTGCTTGGTATTGGGAGAACTTAAAATGAATAAATGGTAACAATTAATAAACAAAGGTTTATTTAATCGTTATTAAATTCGAGCAAAGGGAGAAGGGATAGGTGAGCGTTTTAAAATTTTATTTCTTATTTGAAGTTAATTTTAAAGTCTAAATTTTAAAACTATTTCCGAAGGAGCTTTTATTTGGTTTTAGATTAGTATATATTAAACAGAAATTTTGACTATCCTCCATGTTTTAGTTAAAATTTATACCTTCAAGAAATAGGAAAAATTATACGATCTTTGGTAATGGTTAAACACTCAAAAAAATCCTTGTAACCGGTGCCGCCGGGTTTATTGGTTATCATCTTTGTGAAAAGTTATTGTCATTGGGACATGAGGTAATTGGCCTAGACAATATTAACAATTATTACGATACAGGATTAAAGTTTGGTCGCTTAGAAAGATTAGGGATTAGTGGAGAGGATAGAATAGTATATAACCAAATTGTCGAAAGTGACAAACATGGCAAAAAGATGCAGTTTATCAAATTGAATTTAGAGGATAGGGATAATCTGCCCATTTTATTTAAGACCCATTCATTTGATATGGTTTGTAACCTAGCAGCGCAAGCCGGTGTGAGGTATAGTTTAGAAAATCCATTGGCATATGTTGATAGCAATGTGTCAGGTTTTGTGAATTTATTAGAGTCCATGCATATCAATGGAGTGGACAAGCTTGTTTATGCGAGTAGTTCCAGTGTATATGGACTTAACGAGAAGATACCTTTTGATACAAAAGACACCGTTGATCATCCCATAAGTGTGTATGCCGCCACAAAGAAATCCAATGAATTGATGGCCCATACCTATAGTCATCTATATGGTATCAAAACTATTGGTTTAAGGTTTTTTACAGTATATGGTCCTTGGGGAAGGCCGGATATGGCCATGTTCTTATTTACAGATGCTTTATTGAATAACAGGCCGATTAAGATTTTTAATGAAGGTAAATTGTCCCGTGATTTCACCTATATTGATGATATAGTCAATGGGGTGGTAGCAACCTTAGAAAAGGATTCCGAGCAGCTATATTCTTTGTATAATATTGGAAATGGGACTCCTGTGAAGTTGCTTGATTTTATTGATGCCATAGAAGTGGAAACCGGGAAAAAATTTATCCGAGAGATGTTACCCATGCAACCCGGGGATGTTGAAAAAACATGGGCCGATACCAGCGCATTGGAAATAGATTTTAATTACAAGCCCTCTACGAAAATTAGAGAAGGGGTTAAAAATTTTATTGATTGGTATAAAAAATATTATTGAATGTTTTTTAACAAAAGTTTAACTATTCTTTTTTATGACCTTTACAGTAATTGGAAAAAACATGTAATTGAATTCAATTTATTCTTTTCTATATTTGATACCAATCATTTAATCTTTTTAAGTTTTAATTATATCAATGTTTTGATGGATTCAAATACTTTTGATCTACAGAATGAAAATAATTTTTGATTTTATCTATTATATCCCTTTTATAAATTTTACTTTTTAGCTTAACTCATTTTAGTTGAATAGGTTGAAAGGCTTTAGAAAAATTAATGACAGTAGAAACTACATCGCAGCGAAATAAGCGTATAGCAAAAAACACTCTTCTTCTTTATATTCGGATGCTCATTTCAATGGGCGTTTCACTCTATACTGTACGTATTGTGTTAAATACTTTAGGTGTTGAAGATTATGGTTTATACAATGTGGTAGGAGGAGTGGTTGCACTTCTTAGTTTTCTACCGGGTTCCATGGCTTCTGCGACCCAACGTTTTTTTCACATGCGTTAGGAGAGCAGGATCAAGAAAAACTAAATAAAATTTTTGGGGTAAATTCGTTTATATACCTAGGAATTGGAACAGTTACCTTTTTAATTTTAAGTACTGGTGGTGTTTGGTTTGTGGAAAATCAACTTCAAGTGCCTGAAGGGAGACTAGATGCAATAGTTTCGTTATTCTATATAGCTGTAATTACGTTTGTAATATCTATCATAAAATCTCCTATGATGGCTATTATTATTGCTCATGAGGATATGAAAATCTATGCCTACATGGCAATATTGGAGGCTTTGCTAAAATTAGGAGTGGTCTTTTTATTGGTTTATTTACCTGGCGATAAAATTATAATTTACGGACTTTTATTAATGGGTGTGTCTATAATTGATACTTCAACATATTTATTAATTTGCTTTAATAAATATGTTGAATGTCGACTTAAAAATATTCGTTGGGATTATAATTTGGCCAAACAAATAATTGGTTTTACGGGATGGACTTTATTTGGACAATTAACTACGGTTGCTAGAGGAGCGGCATTGACTATTCTTTTAAATCAATACTTTACACCAGTGGTTGTTGCTGCAAGGGCAATTGCTGTAAATATTGCCGGTCAATCTAACTTACTTGCAACACAGTTCAATACTAGCCTATACTCTCCAATAATAAAATCTTATGCATCAAATAAAAAGAAGGAAATGTATGATTTAGTAATCATTGGCTCAAAAGCAACATTTTTTCTTATGTGGATTTTGGCATTGCCAATCTTTATTGAAATGCAAAGTATTCTAGCTATTTGGCTTAACAATACTCCAGCACATACAATTGAATTTGCTAGATTGACTTTGGTTGAGGGACTTATTTTTGCTGTCAGTCTTCCTCTAACCACGGCTGCTAGGGCACCAGGTAAAATGGCGGCTTATGAAACTATTTTGGGAATATTACAATTTAGTATTTTAATTATATCTTGGTTATTATTGATGGCGGGTTGGGGGCCTAAAACTATTTTTTATGTTGCTATTGCAATAAATTTAATAATGTTTATTGTCCGATTAAAAATTGTTAGCAGGTTAACAGGGCTTCCGATTAAAGAATACTTGCGAGGAACGATTCCTGATATAATATATATTGTAACCATATCAGCCTGCATTTCATTTTTAATCGCTTTTCTTTTACCTGAGGGATACGTGTTCTTTGGTTTAACGGTTATTTTAACAGTTGCAGTTACAGCTATTACAATATTCTTTTTAGGCCTGCCTGTTCCCATAAGAAAAAAACTTTTAAGTTTTATTTCTGAAAAAATTCATAATTTAACAAATAGGGTATGAAAATATTAATATTGGGAGGTACTGGAGCAATGGGTGTTCATTTAGTTGAGCTACTATCTAAAAATGAAACTTTCGATATATTTGTAACTTCCAGATCGGATAAGAAATCCTTGCAAAAAAACATTCAGTATTGTAAAGGAAATGCTCGGAACATAGATTTTATTCAGACTCTTCTTCAAAATGAATGGGATATTATAGTTGATTTTATGCTTTATTCAACTGACATGTTTAAAGATCGTTTAGACTTGATTCTGAAAGCAACTAAACAATATGTTTTTGTAAGTTCTGCGAGAGTTTATGCCCAAAATGATGGTTTTATCAATGAGGATTCTTTGCGCTTATTGGATAGTGTTACTGATGAAGAATATTTGTCAACTGATGAGTACGCTCTTTCAAAAGCTCGTCAAGAAAACATGTTATTTAAACATAGTTTAACAAATTGGACCATTGTTAGACCATATATTACTTACAATTCTGATAGATTGCAATTAGGAGTCTTTGAAAAGGAAGACTGGCTTTATAGAGGTATCAAAGGAAGAACGATTTTATTTTCAGAGGATATATTTGAAAAATATACGACACTAACCCATGGTTTGGACGTAGCAAAAGGTATGGCTAGTTTAATAGGTGATTCCACAGCATATGGTGAAGCTTATCACATTACCTCCGGCGAATCTAAACCTTGGGCTGATATTTTAAATATATACCTTGATATATTGGAAAAAAAAATAGGTTTTAGACCAAAATTTATTCTTCAAAACATGAATGATTTTTTAAAACACAATCATGCCAAACATCAAATCATTTACGATAGAATATATAATAGGAAGTTTAATAATGAAAAAATTTCTAAGCATATAGAAATTAATAGTTTTGCAACAATTAGGAGTGGCATTGAAGTTTGTTTAGATGAATTTTTAAAAAATACTAATTTTAAGAAAATTAATTGGGTCAAAGAAGCCATCAAAGATAGAGCTACTAATGAACATGCCTCTATTAGTGAAATATCTCTCACTAAAGATAAAATTAGATATTTAGTTTATAGGTATTTAATAAAAAAGGAATTATAACATTTAATATATTATCATGGCAAAGTATTACACGAATGAGAAAAATGCGCAAATAATAATTGCATTGTTGAAAAAGCATGGTATCCGCAAGGTAGTTGCATCCGCAGGAACTACCAATATGGCCTTGGTTGGAAGTATGCAGTACGATCCATTTTTTGAAATGTATTCTTCAGTAGATGAGCGGTCAGCTGCCTACCTAGCTTGTGGATTGGCCACGGAGTCTGGTGAACCAGTAGTTATAAGCTGTACAGGAGCAACGGCTTCTAGGAACTATATGCCTGGATTGACTGAAGCTTATTATCGGAAATTACCTATCTTAGCTATAACTTCTACTCAGCATATTTCTAAAATTGGGCACCATATTGCTCAGGTTATTGATAGGGCCACAATTCCCAATGATGTAGCAAACCTTAGTTTATTGTTACCTTCAGTTAACAATTCAGAAGATTTTGGGACTGTGAAATGAAAGTTAATCAAGCAATTCTTGAGTTAAAGAGAAGAGGGGTGGTCCTGTTCACATCAACTTAACAACAAACTATGGCGGTTTTGATACAACAGAATTACCGAATGTCAGGTCTATTGATAGAATTTGCCTAACCGATAATTTTCCACCATTACCTAAAGGTAAAATAGGAATTCTAGTTGGTTCTCATAAAACCATGTCTGATAGTCTTGTGAATTCTATAGATAAATTTTGTGAGTCAAATAATGCAGTAGTGTTTTGTGATCATACGAGTAGTTATAAAGGAAAGTTTGGTGTTCAATACTCCTATGTAGCAGGTCAAAGTATGCGGCCTTCAACAGTAAGTGAAGTAAGGGTGATGATACACATTGGTGAAGTTACAGGAGATTACTATTCTATAACATTAAAAGCAAATGAGGTTTGGAGGGTTAGCGAAGATGGTGAAATAAGAGATACATTTAATAAATTAACTAATATTTTTGAAATGCCTGAACAAAGCTTTTTGAACACTATGCTAATGATACGAAAGTAGATAATACATTTTTGGCCGAATGTAAACGAAATTTGGATAATCTGAGAAAAAAACTTCCCGAAGTTACTTTTTCTAACGTTTGGTTAGCATCAAAAATGGCACACCGTATCCCTGAAAACTCAGTTATACATTTTGCTATACTTAATAGTTTACGTGCTTGGAATTTATTTGAACTACCTAAATCTGTATCTTCTATGTCTAATGTTGGTGGTTTTGGTATAGATGGTTGCCTATCTACATTAATTGGAGCCTCATTTGTTAACAAAGAAAAACTTTATTTTTGCGTAACTGGTGATTTAGCATTTTTTTATGATATGAATGTTCTAGGTAATCGGCATGTAGGGAGTAATATAAGAATTTTAATGATTAATAACGGTGTAGGCACCGAATTTAGACAATATAGGCACCACGCTTTTAGTTTTGGAAAAAAGGCTGATGATTTTATTGCGGCTGCAGGGCATTATGGCAATAAGTCTTCTGTTTTGGTTAAAAACTACGCAGAATCCTTAGGATTTGATTATATATCTGCATCTAACAAAGATGAATTTGAAGATGTATATGAAAATTTTTTATCACCGGAATTAACAAGCAAACCAATGCTTTTTGAGGTTTTTACCAATGATGAGGATGAAAGTAAGGCCCTTGAAACTATTTTGAATGTAGAAGAAAATGTTAAAGGAAAGGCTGTTAAAGTTGCCTCTCAAATTTTAGGTAAAGGAGGAATAAGTAAGCTTAAGAAAATTATTAATAAATAAGAATAATCTTTAGGGAAATATGAAAGTAGGGATTCTTACTCAACCTTTGCATACTAATTATGGAGGTTTGCTTCAAGCGTATGCACTTCAACAAGTTCTAATAAAGGAATTTGGAGCTAGTCCTAAGACATTAAACATTCAAATGAATGTTACTTTTAAAACTAAATTAAAAGGTCTTATTAAAAATAGCATTAAAAAGTACATTTTTTTCAAAAAATATTAATGTTGTTCCATTTAGACCCAGCGAAAATCAAAGAAAAATAATTGCGAAACATAGTGATAATTTTATAGAAAATTATATTTCAGTAACTGAGAAAATACAGCGACACGATATTAAGTCTTTAAAAAGCATAATTTTGAAGCATATATTGTTGGTAGTGATCAGGTGTGGCGTCCAAAGTATTCGCCAAATATATTTACTTACTATTTAGACTTTTTAAAAAGTAGAAATAATGTAAGAAAGCTTTCATATGCTGCTTCTTTTGGAGTGGATGAATGGGAATATACTATAAGTCAAACTCAAAAATGTAAAGATTTAGCAAAAAAGTTTGATGCAATATCTGTCAGAGAGGATGCAGCTGTTGAGTTATGTAAGGATAATTTAGGAGTAACTGCCGAAAAAGTTTTGGATCCTACATTATTGCTTGGACGCGAAGTATACAAGAGAATAATTGATGAATCTGAAAATAAAATTGAGCAAACTGATTTTGTTATGTTTTATGTTTTAGATCCTAGCTTATTAAAAGGAGCTATGGTTGCTGAAATTAGAAAAAAGCTCAAAATTAAATTTTTTGAAATAATGCCTTTACCTTTCACTAAAGAGAATGTTGGAAATATTGAAAAGTGTGTTTATCCCCCTGTATCCAATTGGTTGGAAGGTTTTTACAAAGCAAAATATGTTGTAACTGATTCCTTTCATGGTACAGCTTTTTCAATTTTGTTCAATAAACAATTTATAGCTTTGGGTAATGTTCAGCGTGGCATGAGTCGATTTAATTCTATTCTTAAAATGTTTGGTTTGGAGGATAGGCTGGTTACTAGTTTAGAACAAATTCAAAACGGCATTCTCGATAAATCTATCGATTATAATGAAGTAAATAGTATCTTAAAAAAGGAAAGGGATAAATCTTTAAATTTTTTGAAAGTAAACTTATTTAAGTAGATAAATAAGCTATGAATCAAAATGAACTTTTAAGCATTATTGTGCCTGTCTACAATGCAAATTCCTATTTAGACAAAGCACTTAATAGTGTTTTGTCTCAATCGTATAGGAATTTTGAATTGATTTTTGTAAATGACGGAAGTAATGATGGATCTTTAGATACCTTATTGGACCTAAAGAGTTTAGATCCTAGAATTAAGGTATACACTCAAGAAAACAAAGGTGTTACCTCAGCAAGAAAATTGGGATGGTTAAATTGTAAAGGGAACTATATTTCTTTTCTAGATGCAGATGACTCATTTTGTTGCGAAAGCCTTCATGTTTTAATGAATAACGCAATTGAAGGTGATTTTGATATTGTCAATGGTTCTTTTAAAAGTTTGCCAAGTGGTAAATTATGGAAAAATAAACCTTCTGGTGTTCTTTTAAAAAACGATTATTTGGAAAATTTAATTTT
Source organism: Cyclobacterium sp. SOCE241 (assembly GCF_056867545.1). Taxonomy (NCBI): domain Bacteria; kingdom Pseudomonadati; phylum Bacteroidota; class Cytophagia; order Cytophagales; family Cyclobacteriaceae; genus Cyclobacterium; species Cyclobacterium sp. SOCE241. The sequence goes on from NZ_CP149779.1 coordinate 5,730,982, forward strand.
TGGTAAAACTTTCGGTGTTTTGTATGCTTCTGTTTATAAACGAGAATTGTTTAAAGAATCTACATTTTCCTTTGATAGTTCTATTAAGGTGGGTGAAGATGTTTTAATGAATCTAGAATTATGTAAAAGAGTTCATAAGATAAAAAATGTTGAGGAAATAGTTTATAACTATACTGATGATAATTTTAATTCAGCCATGAAAATTACTATAAGACATCCTTTATACTATATTAGATATAATGAATTACGGAATAGATTATTGCAAGAAATAGATTATGAATTTTATAATAGTATTATAGATTCTATCAGACTCCTTGATAATCAGGTTATTGTCCGTTCTTTTTTCTCTCCATACATTCCTTATGAATCAAATAGTTATAATATAATAAAAAAATTGAAAGATAATTGTGGTGAACATTTTAATCTAAATTTCTTTCTTAAGAACAAATATTTGACCGTGTCTTTAAAATATAGTATTAAATTTATTCATTCAATAAGAAATTTATTATTTAATAGAATTCAAAGCAAAAAAAATATTATTTATTAGTTTCTGTAACTTATAGCATTATTTATTATGTTCTATACTTTTGTTAAAATATGATGATAAGTAATAATTCTTTGTTTAATTTTAATAAATTTTCTATTTTTACAGTAATATTATCCTTGATCCCAGCTCTTTATATTACTATTTTCCCAGGTAAAAGTGCGTTAATATCTTTAATTTGTTCTTATCCCTTAATTTTTCTTTTGTTTTTACATTCAAAAAGAAATTTCTCACTAATTTTGATTCTGGAATATATATTAACCTATTTTTGTTATATAATATTGTTGTTTTATTAAGAGGGTTTCTTAATGCGACTACAGAGCAAGATTGGATTGTTTTTCTTGTAGTTGATATCCCGATTCATCTATTTGTTCATTTTACTTTATTTCTAGCATTTAATAAAAATTCTATAATTAGTATTTTTAGTGCGTTTTTATCTTTTGGTTTAATAATTGGTATAATAATATATTTTTTACCTTTTAAATATCAATTTGGATTTCCAAAAGCTGTGTCGCCAGTTTATATTTTAATATTAATGATTCCTTTTTTAAGTAAAAAATTTGGTTTGTTTATTCTTGCTTTGGCTTTTCTTTCTTTATTTAGTGATCTTGAAAGTAGGTCAAATGTTTTAAATATTATTGTAGCATTATTAATTGTTATTACTTATTATTTTAAAAATTCTCATTTAACACATCCTTTTATTAAGCTGATTAGAGGGGTTTTATTAATTACTCCTGTTGTTTTATTAATACTTGGAGTTTTTGGTATATTTAATATTTTTCTTATTGGTGAGTACTTGTCAAATGATGAAAATATGGAAGAAATTTTAGTTGATTCAAGGACAGGTATTTATACTGATGTTTTTACTCAATTAAAAAAAGATAATGTTATTTTATTTGGATTAGGAGCTTCTGGTAAAACAGATACATATTTGTTAGATTCTAAATCCCAAGATTTTAGTGAGATTTATAATGAAGGTAGGCGTGGTACTGAATCTGGGATGTTAAATTATATTCAATGGGGTGGTGTTTTGGGTGGTTTAATTTATTTTCTTCTTTTTGTAAAAGGTTCTTATTTCGGTATTTATAAATCTAATAATTGGTTTTGCGTTATGCTTGGGCTTTGGGTTGCCTATAAAGGTCTTTTTTCCTTTATTGAAGATCGACCTAATTTTTCTATCGATTCTATTTTTATTTTTTTGCTATAGGTATTTGTTTAAATAAAGAAATCAGAAAATTTTCTGATGTTGATATGAAAATTATGTTTGAAAATATGCTTAAAAGATCTGTAATATTAAGTTTTTTAAGGTCTAAGTATAAAATTTAAGTTTTGGATAAATAATTTTAATAATGAAGTTTAAAGATGTTTTTATGAAAAGTCTTAGAAAGGCTTTTCAGGTTGTAACAAAACCAAAATTTTCAAATCCTGTTTGTGATTTAAATAGACAATCTGCTAATGATAAAATTTTTGATCTATTAACAAAAGATGGACCTTGTATGATTGCTAGATTTGGTAGTACTGAATTAATTACTATTAATAATTATCTTTGCATTCAGGAAAAAGGAAGCAATTTAAGTAAATTAATTCGATATGTTTCTGATAAAACGCATTTGCCTTGGTGGGAAAGAAATAATTTTAAATATCTAGATGTTTATTCAGGTGTTTTTCCTCCTACTGAAAAAACAATGATACGGTTTTCTGAACGTTATTTAAATGATATTCCATTAATTGATGTTTTAGGTTCATGGCAATATTATGAAAAATTTATGCCTTTAAGATCAAATATTGAGAATGTTCATTTGGAAACTTTATATCCTTTTTTTGTTAAAAACCCTTGGACTAAAGCATTGAAGGGTAAGAAAGTATTGGTCGTACACCCTTTTGAGGATACCATTATTTCTCAATATTCAAAAAGAAATAAATTATTCGATAACCCCGATATTTTGCCGGATTTTGAATTAATTACTTTAAAAGCAATTCAATCAGCTGCAGGGATTAAGTCTCCCTATAAAGATTGGTTTGAAGCCCTAGAAATTATGGAAAAACAAATTTCTGAAATCGATTTTGATATTTGTATTTTAGGCTGTGGTGCATATGGTTTGCCATTAGCTGCCTATATAAAAAGATTGGGTAAAAAGTCTATTCATATAGGTGGTGGTTTGCAGTTACTTTTTGGAATAAAAGGTAAACGCTGGGATAATCCTGATTATCTCAAGTTATATGGTATTCCGGAACTTGAAAGTGATTCTTATCTAAGTTTATACAATGAAAGCTGGACTAAACCCCTTGCTTCAGATACGCCCAAATCTGCTTCAAAATTAGATGGCGCTACCTATTGGTAATTATTTGACTACTATTTATATTTTATGATTCTTATAATTAAAAATATTTTTAATTATTTTATTTTTATAATTAAAAGTATGCTATCCCCAATTAAAACATTAATTAAATATTCTCATGTAAAAACACATGGAAAAGTAATTATAAGTAAGTGTAATATTAGTAATTATGTTAAAATATTTAACAATACTCAAATAAGTAATTCTACAATTAAAGAATTTACTTATATTGGAGCCAATAGTAAAGTAATGAATTGTAGTATTGGTAAATATTGCTCTATCGCTCCAAATGTTAAAATTGGCTTAGGTATTCATCCTACTGATTTTATTTCTACCTATCCTGGTTTTTATTCTAATAAGGCCTCAAGTGTTTATAGATTTTATGAAAGCAATGCTGTAAGTGAACATAAAACAGTTGTGGTTAAAAATGACGTTTGGATAGGTGACGGAGCAACTATTGTTGATGGCGTAAATATAGGAAATGGCGCTATTATTGCTGCAGGTAGTGTTGTAACTAAAGATGTTCCAGATTATGCGATAGTAGGAGGAATTCCTGCTAAAATTATTAGGTATAGGTTTTCTGAATCTCAAATAAATAATCTTCTTGAAATCAATTGGTGGGATTATGAAATAAATTATATAAAAGAAAAAGCTCATCTTTTTATGAAGGTTGATGAATTTTTTAAAGAGTTCCTATATTTTTTTTTAATTTAATTGAATTTTACTTTTTTTATTGTTGTTATTTAATTTCCATTCTTTATGATAAATAAATTTATTAAATTTTGAGTTAATTCTTTAGAATATGAATAAGCCTTTGATAAGTATAATTACTGTGACATTCAATGCTGAAGATGTTTTGGAAGAGACTATATTAAGTGTTATTGGTCAAAAGTACGATAATATAGAACATATTATAATAGATGGAGGATCAACTGATGGTACCCTAGATATAATTAAAAAATATGATAGTCATATTTCTTATTGGATTAGCGAACCTGATAATGGGTTGTATGATGCGATGAATAAAGGGATCAAAGTAGCCACTGGTGATTGGTTGAATTTTTTAAATGCAGGTGATAATTATGTTAGTATTGATGTTTTATCTAATCTATTTAATTCTCCTATAGATGCCACAATTGTTTATGGAGATATTAATGTGCTTTTTTCAAATGGTACCATAAAGTATCACCAATCTGTTGAACTTATTGATGATAAGTCAATTATGTTAGGTATGGGGGTTTGTCATCAAGCGATATTTTACCATAAAAGTATTATTCATCCGTATGATAGTAAACTCAAACTTAAAGCTGAATGGAAACATTTGGTAGAAATAACTAGAATGGAAAATTTTATTCCTTTACGCTTTAATATACCAATTGTTTATTATCGCATTGGGGGAGTAGGTGCTGTTAAATATAATTTGAATTACAAAGAATTCAAAGAGGTGTTTCTAAATTTGTATGGTCGTAAAGCTTTTTATAATAATATTTTTTCTTTATTGAAAGAAAAGCTAGGTGTGTGACCAAAGATCTTCTATCTTTCTTTAATTTTAAAGTATCTTAAATTATTTCTTTTATTTATTATTTATTCAATTCTTAATTGTATTGAAACTATCCTGCTTTTAATGATACTATGAAAATTCTACATATTGTTCCTTCACTTGATCTTTCTAGTGGAGGGCCTTCAAAAAGTGTTTCTGATCTTGCTTATCAACAGGCAAAGCTTGAACATGAAATTACGGTGTTCACCCAAACTTCCGAAAATCCGTATTTTAATGAAAGTCCTCATCCTAAGCTGATTCTTCATTTTGTAAAAGAAAAGTCCTTTAAAAAAGAGTTAAAGAAATTATTAATTGAAAGAAAGTTTGATATACTCCATGGTCATGGGGTATGGCAAATGCCTGTTCATTTTATGGCTAGACTAGCCAAAAGCGCTAAGATTCCTTATATTATCACCCCTCGTGGGATGTTGGAACCGTGGGCTTTAAATGTCGGTAAATTCAAAAAGAAGTTAGCAATGTTTCTTTTTCAGAAACATGATTTGAATCAAGCCTCGTGTATACATGCCACCGCTGATATGGAAGCTGTAAACATTCAGAATCTTGGCTTTAAAAACCCTATAGCAGTTATTCCTAATGGAATTGATATATCAGAATTTCCAACTAAAAATAATGGTCATTCATCTTCTAAAGATAGAAAGACATTGTTATTTCTATCTAGAATCCATCCTAAAAAAGGAATAGAAATGCTTATCGAAGCATGGCTTCAGTTATCTCCTTCTGTACGTGGTGAATGGAGAATGGATATAGTAGGTAATGGGCAAGAATCTTATATTCAGTCTTTAAATCAAATTATTTCTTCAAATCAATTGGAATCCGAAATTGAAATTTTGGGGCCTAAGTTTGGGGAGGATAAAATCAATTGTTATTTGAAAGCTAGCTTATTCGTTTTACCTACCTTTAGTGAAAATTTTGGGGTGGTTATAGCCGAAGCCTTGGCTTGTGGTGTACCTGTTATTACTACTAAAGGAGCTCCTTGGGAGGACCTAAATACTTATAATGCAGGATGGTGGGTAGATATTGGTTCTACTCCACTTTTAGAAGCGATGAATAATGCCATGAAGCTTAGTGAAGACGAATTGAGGACTTTTGGAAAAAATGGACGAAGTTTAGTAGAGAATAAGTATACAATTCCTTCTGTGGCCAAACAAATGGTTTCTCTTTATGATTGGGTTTTGATCAAGAAAAATAAACCTGATTTTGTTTATGAATAAAGTTGACTTATCACAATATCAAAATACTATTGGTCGAAAAAAACAAATTATTCGGCTTATTTGGGTAGTAGTATGGGCAATTTTTGTTCGCCCATTTCCTAGGAGTATGGCAAAAAATTGGAAACAATTTCTATTGAGATTATTTGGAGCTAAAATTCATAAAACTGCTAATATTTACTCCTCAGTTCGAATTTATATGCCGTGGAATTTGGAAATGGCTGCATATTCTTGTTTGTCTCCAGAAGTTGATTGTTATAATGTTGCCAAAATTTACTTAGGTGAAAATAGTATAGTTTCTCAAAAATCCTATTTGTGCGCAGCTTCACATGATATCTCTAAAAATGATTATCCGTTAATAACAGCACCAATTATTATTGAGGATCAGGCTTGGGTTGGTGCTGGAGCTTATGTCGGTATGGGGGTTACAATAGGAGAAGGAGCTGTAGTAGGTGCAACCGCTTCTGTTTATAAAAATGTTGAACCGTGGACTGTGGTTGGAGGGAATCCCGCAAAATTTATTAAAAATAGAATAATAAAAGATTAGAAAAATTAGATATGCTTCCTATTACAATTATAGTTTCTGTTAAGAACGAAGAAAAAAATCTACCACATTGTCTAAAGCTTTTATCTGATTTTGAAGAAGTGATTGTGTTGGATTCCAATAGTACAGACCGTACACCAAAAATTGTTGAAGAATTTGGTTATAAGCTAGTTAACTTTAATTGGAATGGGCAATTTCCTAAAAAAGAAACTGGGCCTTGCGAAACCTTACCTTACGTAATGAATGGGTGCTATTTTTGGATGCTGATGAACAAATAACACCTGAATTTGTAAAAGAAGTGTCTTTGAAAATAAAAAATCATAGTTACAGTGGACTTTGGATTCATTACCAAAATTATTTTATGGGAAAAAAATTAGTGTATGGTGATAAAATGAAAAAATTGGCTATGTTTAAAAAAGATTCGGGTGAATATGAACGAATTTCTGAAGATTCATGGTCTCATTTAGACATGGAGGTACATGAACATCCGGTATTAAGTGGGAAGATTGGTTCAGTTAGTTCACCTTTAATTCACAACGATTATAAAGGACTAGAAAAATATATTGAGAGGCATAACCTTTATTCTTCATGGGAAGCAAAGCGTTACCTTCAATTAAAAAATAATTTTACGAATCTTACTCGGAGACAAAAAATTAAATATAATCTTTTGGAGACAGGGTTATTACCTTATATCTACTTTTTAGGTGCTTATATTTTTAAACTGGGTTTTTTAGATGGTCTTGAAGGTTATTATTTAGCGCAATACAAAAAACAATATTTTTTTCAAATACAAACTAAAATTAAAGAACTTAAAAGGCAGGTAAAAAATTAACATCACACCCTGAGGTTCTTTATTATTGGAGTTTACTATTTAAAGAATGGGTAGGAGTGATTGCTTATAAGTTAAATAACTATATATAACGTAAGTATTGCCAATGACTTTAAAAATCAGCTTAATTACCGTTACTTATAATTCTGCTCAAACTTTACAGGATACCATTAGCTCTGTAGCCAAACAAGAATACCCTGATATTGAATATATTGTGGTAGACGGATCCTCCAAAGACAATACTGTTGATATCATAAGGCGGAATGAGTCCACCATTAGTAACTGGGTTTCTGAACCTGATAAAGGCATGTATGATGCCATGAATAAAGGGATTAACATGGCCACAGGAGATGTGATCGGCATTCTCAATTCCGATGATTTCTTTTTGATACCAAAGTTCTTGCCGAAATTGCAGCTGCCTTTAATGCATCCTCTTCACCCGATGCGGTGATAGGTGATATTGTCTTTGTGGATGATGAAGATGAAAATAAAATAATCCGTAGGTATTCTGCCAAAAAATGGAAACCATCCAAGTTTGCTTGGGGCTATATGCCTCCTCATCCTTCATTTTTTGTTAGAAAAGAATTTTTCGATAAACTTGGACCTTATAAAACCGATTATAAAATTGCCGCTGATTATGAACTACTTATTCGGTTTTTACTTAAAGGAAAAATAAATTGGAAATACTTACCCATTGTCACTACTAAAATGCGTATGGGTGGACTGAGTACACAGGGCTTCCAAAGCCTGGTTACCTTGAATAAAGAAATTGCTCGTGGGTGCAAAGAAAACCAAGTGTACACCAATCCGGCCATGATATATTCCAAATACCTCTTTAAACCTTTTGAATTTATATTTAAGTAAGCTATCTGAATTATCGATGGTTTGGATTGAGACAGCTTAACAATCAATCAACCGGAATCTCTAGGTAAATCCTTTTCTAATTATCATGAACCAAACTTCTTCTATTCTAATTACCGGTGCTACCGGTTTCGTTGGTCAAAACCTTTGTGATTATTTAAAAGCCAAAGGGAAGGAGGACATTGTTTCTCTTTCAAGAAGTAATGCTGTTAAAGGAAAGGAAAAGACATTGACTTATGATCAGTTTTTCGCTGAAAATTCGTTTTCAGCAGCTCATTATGTACACTTGGCCGGTAAGGCCCATGACCTGAAAAATACAAGCGATGATCAGGCTTATTACGATGTTAATTATGGTTTGACTAAAAAATTATATGATAAATTTTTGTCAGATCCCTACGCCAAGAATTTTGTTTTTATCAGTTCAGTCAAGGCTTGTGCGGATGAAGTTGATGGGTGGCTAACTGAAGATAGTCCCTGTAAGCCCATTACAGCCTATGGAAAATCAAAGCTTCAAGCCGAAGAATATATTTTAGCAAATCTTCCCAAAGACAAGCATGTTTACATTCTCCGCCCTTGCATGATTCATGGCCCGGGAAATAAAGGTAACCTTAATTTACTTTTTGCCTTTGCCAAAAAAGGGCTACCTTTTCCTCTGGCGGCTTTTGAAAATCAACGGTCTTTCTTGTCAGTAGAAAACCTGTGCTGGGTAATTGAAAAATTAATAAGCCGAGACATTCTTTCCGGTGTTTATCAAGTGGCAGATAAAGGTACCTTTTCAACCAATGATTTGATTGGATTAATGGCAGATTCTTTAGGGAAAAAAGCAAGGCTTTGGGCCATACCGGCTACCTTAATTTCTGCTTGTGCAAAGGTAGGGGACAAGCTGCGTTTACCCCTAACTTCCGAACGGCTGAAAAAACTGACAGAATCCTATAAAGTATCCAATCAGAAGATTGTCAGCAGTATAGGAGAGCCTATGCCTATCAGTGCTAAAGACGGTTTGAAAAAACTTTTAAGGCTTTTATCTAACTTTAATCCTAAACATAAATACCATTTTAAGGGTTTTATTTTCCACTAGCATTGATTTGATGTTTAAAGGTCTTAACGCCTAATATTTACAAAAAAATTATTACCATTTAATTGAAGCCCCGGCAATTTCTAAGAAAAGGTCGGGGCTTTTTTTGCTCAGTGGGCTTATCTTAGCGAACAAATTTGACCTAATTTTTTTAAAGATTCCTTATATTTGTTCTTCTAAAACCAAATTTTTATGTACTATTTCATCGTTTTTCTATTGCTTTTAGTTGCCCAACTGTTGTACTTTATTATTGCTAAGAAGTTTAGCATTATAGATAAACCCAATGAACGCTCTTCTCATACAAAACCTACCATTAGAGGAGGGGAGTGATTTTGTTTTGGCAGTATTGCTTGCTTGGATCATGGGTGTGGCAAGCTGGCCTTTGGCTTTGGGAATTGTTCTTGTAGGAGCAGTAAGTATGGTGGACGATATTCGCCCATTGCATCAATTGCCTCGAATTTCTGTGCATTTATTGGCTACGGGACTCTTGATTTATGACATCAGTCAAGGAACCTCCTTGGGTTTATGGATTCCCGTTCTGTTTTTTCTATTGATAGGTTGGACCAACTTATTCAATTTTATGGATGGGATTAATGGAATTACTGTATTGTATGCCTTGGTGGCTTTATTCACTTTTTATCAGCTTCCCGAGCTAGAAGGGGATCAAGAATTGGTTGCCCTTGTAGGCATTTCGGCTTTGGTTTTTGCTTGGTTTAATGTCCGGAAAAAGGCCAAAACCTTTGCGGGTGATGTAGGTAGTATCAGCATGGCCATGGTGTTGGGTTATCTTATGATTAAGGTCATATTTATTACCCAAAATCCGTTTTACCTGTTCTTCTTCAGTCTATACGGAATAGATGCTTGTATGACCATTTTTATAAGGTTGTCCAAGAAAGAAAATATTTTCAATCCACACCGTACTCACCTGTATCAGTACTTGGCCAACGAAAAAGGTTTTTCTCATTTGTCCATTTCTTTTGCCTATGCAGTCGTGCAACTGCTAATCAATATGCTTTGGATTTATGGGATAGGATTGTCAGAAATTCACTGGCTTGCCGGATTGCTTTTTGTAGTTATTTTGGTCCCTCTTTACTTCGTTTTAAGGAGATTTGCACAACCAGTAGAAAATAATTTGAAAACATCGTAAAATTTATATTTTAAAAAATTTAATACCATTTTTCTTTTAAATTGGAAAAAATGTCGCTTCAATATGTAAAAATGTATTTACAATTTTACCCTGTTTTTTAGGCATAATATTTTTTTAGGCTGTTAAAATTCCTTTTGGTATTGATGGTTAATCGCTTAGATTTGTATAAAACCGTTGCTTTATTCCAGTTAGCAAACAGTATCAAATGACCAACAAAACAGGTAAAATTTATTTGTCATCTCCTCAATTTACCGGTGAAGAAATTGAGTTTGTGAATGAGGCGATAGCTCAGGAAGATATTGCAACGAATGGGGTTTTTATAAGGCAATTCGAGGAACAGCTAGAAAATAGATTCAATTCACCCTATGCAGTAGCCCTTAATTCCGGGACCTCTGCTATCCATCTTTCCTTACACCTGCTGAGGGTAGGGACCGGAGATGAGGTGATTTGCCAATCCTTCACTTATATTGCCACCACCAATCCAATTTTGTATTTGGGGGAACTCCCATCTTTGTAGACAGTGAAAAGGATACTTGGAACATGTGTCCCCTAAGTCTTGAGCATGCCATAAAAAACAGGCTGGCCAAAGGCAAAAAACCCAAAGCCATTATCGTAGTAAATCTTTTTGGCATGCCGGCCAATTGGCCAGAAATATCTCGAATTTCTCGGAAATATGACATTCCTGTATTAGAGGATGCCGCTGAATCAGTAGGCTCCAAAATAGGAGACCGATTTACAGGTACTTTTGGAGATTTGGCTATTTACTCCTTCAATGGAAATAAAATTATCTCAACAGGGGAGGGGAGCACTTTTGACAAATAATAGATTCTGGGATAAAAATGCCCGTTACCTTTCTACCCAAGCTAAATTGGATTTTCCCTATTTCGAACATATGGAAATGGGATTCAATTATAAAATGAATAACCTCTCTGCCGGTATTGGTTTGGCCCAATTGGCAGTTTTGGATGAAAGAATTGAGCGAAGAAGAGGTATTTACGATTACTACAAAAAGCATTTAGAAATACTTCCCGGCATTTCATTTTTAAATGAACCACAAGGTTATTTTTCCAATAGATGGTTGACCACCATGGTACTTGATCCTTCCATGACAGGTTTTCAGGCAAGTGATTTGAGGGAATTGCTTTTATCCGAAGGGATTGAGTCTAGGTTTTTGTGGAAACCGATGCATTTGCAACCCATGTACAGGAGCGCCTCTTTTTTGGAAGTGAAACTGCAGAAAAATTGTTTATCGATGGAATTTGCTTGCCAAGTGGTTCCGGTTTATCCAATGAACAATTGAACAGGGTGATACATGTTGTTTTCAGGTTGCACAAGGAGGTGGCCTGGAACGCTGAGAAATCTGTTTAAATACACTATAATGAGCAAGCGAATTTTTGATCTTTTCGTTTCTTTTGTTTTGCTTGTATTTTTTACCGGTTATGCTGGTTATCGCTCTATTACTCCTTTGGGAATATCAAGGCAATATTTTATTCATCCAACCACGATCAGGGAAAAAGGGGAAACCATTTAAATTGTTCAAATTTAAAACCATGGCAGACCAATTTGGTAAAGATGGATTACCTTTGCCCGATGAGTTGCGATTAACCCCAATTGGGAGAGCACTTAGAAATACTTCGCTTGATGAATTGCCGCAATTGATCAATGTGCTTAAAGGAGAGATGAGTCTGGTAGGTCCCAGGCCTTTACTTCCGGAATACTTGCCCTTGTACTCTGAGGAGCAAAGTAAAAGACATGATGTTTTGCCCGGAATTACCGGCTTGGCACAGGTTAGAGGAAGGAATAGTATTGATTGGCCGACCAAATTCAAATATGATGTTTGGTATGTTAGGAATCAGCATTTTTTGCTGGACTTAAAAATTATGTTCTTGACCCTAAAGCCTTTGCTCTTTCGTGAAAATATAGATTTTCAAAGCGACGTAAGCATGAAAAAATTTACCGGATCATAATTATAACCCTATTATAAAAATCGACATGTATATATTTGGAGCTTCAGGGCATGCTAGAGCCATTATTGATATATTGGACCCTAAAGTTAAAATCTCTGGAATATTTGATGACAATTCCAAAATTGAAGAAATTCTAGGCTTTCCTGTAAGCGGACCTGTTCCGGATAATTTCGTATTTGATGCGCCGTTGTTTATTGCGATAGGCAATAATGAAGGAAGAAAATTTTTGTTTGAGAAATTCAGTCCCAGAACCAACTTTGGTACCATTGTCCATGAATCTGCCTTAATTAGCCGGTATACTTCCATTGCAGAAGGGACAGTTGTTATGGAAGGAGCCATAGTGAAGGTAAATAGCCATATTGGCAAGCAAGTGATTGTGAATACCGGTGCTTCTGTAGATCATGATTGCGAGGTTGGAGACTTTGTTCATATTGCCCCACAGGCGACCCTATGTGGGGGAGCTCTAATCGGAGAAGGCACCATTGTAGGGGCAAATAGCACGATCCTTCCCGGTGTGAAAGTTGGGAAATGGTGTACGATAGCTGCCGGAGCGGTGATTAGCAGAAATCTTCCTGATGGAGCTGTTCAAAAAGGTTACGGTTAAGTTTCTGTAAACTAATTTTTACATCAAAATTAAAGAAAAAGCTTAGCCCCTATAAGTGGCTCATGTTTTGATTTTTCCGTGATTAATAAAATTTACTGTTTATAAATAAAGAAACTCTTTCCAGAAAAACCTTATCTTTGTATATGAAAGTTAAAAGAGTAACAGCTTAAAAAAATAGTGTTTTTATCCTACGTTGAACCCCGTAGGATAAAAACAAGCAGCAAACTAAGGGCGTGAATGGGGCATTTGCATTATTAAAAGATTCTAAATTCTAGTCCTTATTGGTCCACTTTGTTATTGTCTTGATTTTGTTTGAGGATTGCTGTGGCTACCTACAGGTAATGGCATGATCTTAACAAGCAATAGCTACATTATATTAGTAACAGGGAATTTAAATAGGTGCTAAAACTGGATGTTCTTTACCAAATGGTAAAGTCTCACACGGAATTTGTTACAAGTAGGAGGCTCCTTAGCGTTTATTTATCGAAGTTTTCCGGAGATAATCATTTTATTGTTGTTTTCTAGGCGTTCGGAATATTTATTGCTACTGTACTTTAATAAACCTTAAATAAACTTTAAAAAGTGTTGGAATCAAGATTTAATCCACTTAGGAAATTTTTAGAGGATGACCGTCATATTCACCCTTTGGTGATTTTGTCGGTAGACATCTTAATCGTATTCATTTCTTTCTCTTTGGCCTACCTAATTATTGGGGGATTTGGATTTGACCAGATTGATTTTGTCCAATATCTTATCGTAACGGCCTGCATTTGTTTAATAGCCTTACCGGTAATTTATTTTTCAAAACTGCATACCGGGCTTTTAAGGTATTCCAATATTGCAGATTTGTTCCGAATATTTTTGGCAACCATTATTTTTTCTTTGCTTTTTATCCTATTTTTCTTTGGGCTTGGCCATAGGTGGATCGCTTTGAACTATAGCTTTTTAATGTTGGTGATGTTGGTAAATTATTTTATTACTTCCACATTACTTATTGCATTTAGGTTATTGGCGAAATCAACTTACCTCAGTTTGGCAAATAAATTCTCAAATAAAGCTGTTCATAAGGTATTGATCTTTGGTGCCGACCAAAATGCGGTATTGGTCAAACAAGCGCTAAGTAATGACCCGGACCTTAACTATGTTGTGGAAGGTTTTTTGAGTTCTGACAGAACCATGCTAAACAATTACTTAGAGCAAAAGAAGGTTTACCACATGAAAGACCTTCCTAAGTTGAAGAAACAAAAGGACATCAAAGAATTGTTGATTACCAATGAAAATTTAAATCAAAGGGAAAAGCGAGTAGTTATCGAAAGATGTATTCGGTTGGGCATTAAGGTGTTGACCATACCTGCAGCAAAAAATTGGCTTTCAGGGGAGTTGTCCAGCAAGCAGATTAAAAAACTGCGCATTGAAGATCTGCTTCAACGTAAACCCATTGTAATTGATCAGCGGAAAGTAAAAAGCGACCTCGAAGGAAAAAAGGTTTTGGTTACAGGAGCTGCAGGCTCTATTGGATCAGAAATTGTTCGACAGGTGCTTACCTATAAACCTTCCTTGTTGATTTTATGTGACCATGCCGAATCTCCTTTGCATGATGTGCAATTGGCCATGGAGGATGAATTTCCCGATGCCAAAATGGAGGTTGTTTTGGCTGATGTAAGTAATTACGAGCGGATGCATAAGTTGTTCAATGTATGTAGACCTCAGATCGTTTATCATGCGGCAGCTTATAAGCATGTGCCGATGATTGAAAACAACCCATTTGAAGCCATTTCTGTGAATGTGGGTGGAACAAGAAATATTGCTGACCTTGCAATATTTTTTAAAGTGGATAAGTTTGTTATGGTATCTACAGATAAGGCTGTAAACCCTACCAATGTGATGGGGGCTTCAAAAAGGTTGGCGGAAATCTATACCCAATCTTTAAATGGAATCGAGACCTGTAATACAAAGTTTATCACAACCAGGTTTGGCAATGTTTTGGGATCCAATGGATCTGTAATCCCAAGGTTTCGCTCACAGATTAAAAAAGGCGGACCAATTACTGTAACCCACCCGGATATTACCCGTTATTTTATGACCATTCCAGAAGCTGTCCAGCTGGTATTGGAAGCAGGAACTATGGGCAAGGGAGGAGAAATTTATGTTTTTGATATGGGTAAGCCAATTAAAATAGTGGACCTTGCAAAGAAAATGATCCAACTAGCCGGCTTGGAAGAGGGAAAAGACATTGATATCGTTTTTTCCGGGTTGCGTTCGGGAGAAAAGCTCTATGAGGAATTACTCTCTTCAGCGGAGTTAACCCTACCTACCCATCATCACAAAATAAGCATTGCCAAGGTGTTACAGTACCCCTACGCGGAGGCCAATGCAAGCATTACTGAATTATTGGTGGTCAACAAGCACCATGACAATGAAGCCGTGGTAAAGAAAATGAAGGAGATCATACCGGAATTTAAAAGTAAAAATTCCATTTATGAAGGCCTGGATAAAACAGGCTGATAGATTGGGCCTAAGGCCCTTTATTATTTTTAAGTTGCTTACAAAGTTGCATTGAACCCGGTTTATGTAATAGAATGTCTATTGTATATTTCGGGTTGAATGGTGTTGGCGTTTTTTACTATTAGGATTGCTTAAGTTTGAACCTGAGGTTTATCTTTGTTAATATTAACTATGTATTTAAATCAAACTCCTTGGATCCCTTCCTTCTCTTTCATTGGGGCATGTTAAGAAATGATTATTTTATCCGGTATCTCCGGTATAGTTTTGCGCAAATAATCACCATGAGAAACAGGCGAATATTAGGGTGAAATTTTAACCACTTTATAGAGGTTATTTTATGATTGTTACAAAAATCACTTAATAGATGGTTAATTATTCTTTTAATTTTCAGGAAATAAGTGTTTAGTGGGTCTTTTTTACTCCTTTTATCCATAATTTTTTAAAAAAATAAAAAAAATTAAATGGGGTGTTCTAATGAGAAATGCAATTAATAATATGTGAAATGAATAAATGGAAGTAGAAGCGAATATTTTGTTTTAGCCTTATTCAAAAAATAAATAATTGTTGAGGGGCAATTTTAACCGGCTGTAGCACTTTTTAAGTAATTTTAGTATATTTGAGTACTTTATAAAACAAGTAATCGTTAACCAAGTTTTGTACGGTATTATTTTTAAAGAGAATTATAAAATGGAGACTATTTTTCAAACAACTCTAGATTGCCCAACCCAGAATTTCCTTTATTACGATAGGATATTAAACAGCAAAACCAAGGATATAATCCATAATTATTAATATAAATCTATAACCATTTCGATTATTTAAATTAATCGAACCTATACCTACCCAAGACAACCAAAATTTTGAAACAGCAATTGTAAGGTGTTTCAAAGTGGCGTTAAAAAGTTTTTTAACCAATCGATTTAAAATAATTATAGTTTTGACCGGTAAGTCGGGTCATTTAACCAACGTTTTTTTATGATCAACTTAAGCAAAAAAATCAACATTTTACCCAGATGGATTATCGCATTTCTGGATGGTTTTATCATGTTTCAGTGTGTTATTCTGGCCTTTTGGCTTCGAGCCAATTTTGACTGGGCATCATTGGCTGATTATCCTGTAATAGGATCCGCAGCAACCTATTTAATGATAGGAGCAATGGTTATGTTTTTCACAAAAAGTTATGTTGGGATTGTAAGGCATACCTCCCTCAGTGATGGGTTGTTGTTAATGAGAACGACAATCATAACTGCAGTTGTTGCCTATTTGGTAGATTTTGGCTACAGTGTTTTTCTTGTTCCGGGCAAGCATTTCCTTCCTTTGTCTGTATTGGTTATCACATCAGTATTGACCTTGTCCTTTTTAATGGTTTACCGGTTATTTGTAAAGGAAATTTTTAGCCTTATCAAATACAAGGTTGAATCCAACTTACCGGAAAAGGATGTATTAATTTTTGGTGCAGGTGAAGCAGGTATCCTTATTCATAAAGCGATCTTGAAAAACACCCATTACAAGTTTAATGTTCACGGATTTTTAGATGATGACCCTAAAAAACAAAAGAAAAAGGTTGAAGGAATTAGGGTTCACGGTGGCTTAGATATGTTGGATAGCCTGGTGAAAGAAAAAGGAGTTAAGGAACTGATTATTTCGGTGATGGACCTTTCTCCGGCTAGAAAAAGAGAAATCATTGACAGGTGTATTACACTAAATATTCACGCGCTTACCATTACTCCTGTAAATGAATGGGTAGATGGGAGCACCAAGACAGGTAGCTTGAGAGAAGTAAATATTGAAGATTTACTGAGCAGGGATGCTATCATGCTAAAAAATAAAAATGTAGCAAGTTACCTTAGTGGAAAAACCATTTTGGTGACCGGAGCAGCAGGCTCTATAGGAAGTGAGATTTGTAAGCAGGTAGCAAGGGCTAATCCAGGGTTTTTGATCATGTTGGATAAAGCAGAATCTCCCTTACATGAGCACGAAATAAGGTTAGAGAGTGAGTTTCAAGATTTGGGCTTACAGACCGTATTGGCGGATGTGACGGATGAAGAAAATCTTGAGCATATAATGAAGACCTATAGACCTGAGGTTATCTTTCATGCAGCGGCTTACAAGCATGTGCCAATGATGGAGAGGTATCCTATTCAGGCAGTAAGGTGTAATGTACTTGGAACCAAGACGGTTGCAGACTTGGCCGTGAGGTATGGGGTAGAGAAATTTGTTTTGGTAAGTACGGATAAAGCAGTGAACCCCACCAATGTGATGGGAGCTAGTAAGCGAATTGCGGAGATGTACATTCAAAGCCTTGACAAAAAGCTTAGAGAAACGGGTAATGGTGGTACACGATTCATTACCACAAGATTTGGTAATGTATTGGGCTCCAACGGTTCCGTTATTCCATTGTTTAAAGAACAAATAAAAAAGGTGGTCCACTTACAGTTACAGATGCCAAAGTTACACGTTATTTCATGACCATTCCTGAGGCCTGTGACCTTGTTTTGGAAGCCGGAGTAATGGGTAATGGGGGTGAAATATTTGTATTCGATATGGGAGAGCCGGTTAAAATCATTGATTTGGCCAGAAAAATGATTCACCTGAGTGGTAAAAAACCTGATGTAGACATCATGATCCGTATTACTGGTTTGAGACCGGGAGAGAAATTATATGAAGAAGTGCTTAATGACCAAGAAAAATCTCTGGAAACGCATCACCCGAAAATTAAAATTGCTCAAGTAAGACCGGGCGTTTTCGATGAGGTTAATCTGGATATTTCCTTATTGATGGAAATGAAAGGTAACGAAGGTGAAATGACTTTGGTGGGCCAAATGAAGAAAATGGTTCCTGAATTCTTGAGTCATAAATCCAGATTTGAAGCCATTGACAATGAATCCATCGTTCATGAATTAAAACCTTAAATTGACCCTCTATAGGTATGGTAAAAGAACAATTTTAAAAATAAATTAAAATACCTTTTTAAAATCGACACCCTTTTCTATATTTGCTCATCGTTATGAAAAATCAGAATCAAAATTGGTGGTGGCTTTCTTACTTCTTTTAAAGGGGAACAGCTAACTATTGCCAAATTTTGATCAATCGATATACTTAGGCTTGCTGGACTCCCGGCAAGCCTTTTTTTATTTTAAATACCCAAATAATGAATAAAATAAGAATCAAAACCCGGTATAAAAAGCTTTTGGCAGATACCATCACTCCGGTGAGTATTTACCTTCAGATTCGTGACAGGTATAACAATACCATTCTTCTGGAAAGCTCTGATTACCATGGAAATGAAAACAGTTATTCCTATATCTGTTGTGAACCCATGGCCACTTTTTCTTTAATTAATGGTGAGGTCCATCAGTCATTTCCCGATCAGACTACTTCTGTAAAGAGGCTCGAGAAATCAGACAATATTATGGATGAGCTTAGGCAGTTTGGGAATACCTTTCAGGAAGAAAAAATGGACTTTAAGTTCATTACCAACGGTCTTTTTGGCTATATCCAATATGATGGCGTAAGTTATTTTGAAGACATTACCATCAACAATCCTCAAGCTTCGAGTACCCCTTTGATTCATTATGCGGTGTACAAAAACATGATTGTGGTGGATCATTTCAAAAATGAGCTTTATATTTTTGAACACTATTTGGAAGGAGCAGAGGAGGATTCAGGCATTCCTAAAATTGAGATGATTCTTAATAATAAAAACATCCCAAGTTATTCATTTAGTCTGGATGGTAAGGAGTCTTCAAATTATACCGATAGTGAATTTCTGGATATACTTGCCAAAGGAAGAGATCATTGTTTCCGTGGCGACGTTTTTCAAATAGTATTGTCCCGATCTTTTTCCACAGGGTTTAAAGGAGATGAATTTAACGTTTATCGGGCATTGCGATCCATTAATCCTTCTCCCTATTTGTTTTATTTTGACTATGGGTCTTATAAGATTTTTGGAAGTAGCCCGGAAGCTCAAATCGTTGTAAAAGGTAGAAAAGCCACCATTTACCCAATTGCAGGAACATTTAAACGTACGGGCAATGATAAATCCGATGCTGAATTAGCAGTAAAGCTTTATGATGACCCTAAAGAAAATTCAGAGCATGTAATGCTGGTAGATTTGGCCAGAAATGATTTAAGCCGATCTTCGGAAAAGGTGAATGTGGAAGTTTTTAAAGAGATTCAATATTATTCCCATGTCATTCATTTGGTATCCAAAGTGACCGGGGATTTACCTGAAGGAGCCAATCCCCTGCAACTTGTGGCGGATACCTTTCCTGCAGGCACCTTGTCCGGAGCACCCAAATACCGGGCCATGGAATTGATTGATAACCTTGAGAATAGTGCTAGGAAGTTTTATGGTGGCGCCATAGGTTTTTTGGGTTTCAATGGAGATTTTAATCACGCCATTCTGATTCGTTCATTTGTATCAGAAAATAATCTTTTGCGATTTCAAGCAGGAGCAGGTGTAGTGGCCAAATCCTCCATAGAGAGTGAACTTCAAGAGGTTAGCAATAAGCTGGAAGCCTTGAGAGTTGCCCTCAAATCTGCTGAGACAATTTAATTAATTAGAAAAGGATTTACAGATGAAAATACTGGTACTGGACAATTATGATTCCTTCACCTATAACTTGGTGTATATTATCCGAGAATTGGGGTATGGAAATTCAATGGATATCATTAGAAATGATAAAATAAGCCTGGAAGAGGTAGATGCTTATGACAAAATATTGCTTTCCCCGGGCCCCGGTCTCCCGTCCGAGGCAGGTATTATGCCTGAACTGATTAAAAAATATGCCCCAAGTAAAGATATTTTGGGAGTATGTCTTGGACACCAGGCCATTGGGGAGGCTTTTGGCGCAGGGCTTATCAACCTTACAGAGGTTGTTCACGGTGTAGCAAGCAAAATCAAAATCAAACCTGATTTATTGTTTGAGGGTTTGCCTGAATATTTTACCGTAGGCAGGTACCACAGCTGGGTAATAGATGCCACCATGCTTCCTGATGAACTTGAAGTTACCTCCAAAACACCTGACGGACAGATTATGGCCATCAAGCACAAAGAATTTGAAGTACGTGGTTTGCAGTTTCATCCCGAGAGCATCCTCACCGAAAATGGGGTGCAAATAATAAAAAACTGGATTGAAGGTAAAAAAAATAACAATTAATGAAAGAGATACTTAACCACCTGATAGAACACAAAACCCTCAGCAAAGAACAGGCAAAAGGGGTGTTGAAAGAAATGACTTCCGGTGAAGTTAATACCAGCCAAATGGCTGCTTTCTTGACCATATTTATGATGCGAAGCGTGCGGGTTGAAGAATTGATGGGATTTAGAGAAGCCATGCTTGAAAGATGTATCGCCGTAGACATCCCGGAATATGATGCCATTGATTTATGCGGTACCGGTGGGGATGGCAAAGATACCTTTAATGTATCTACCTTGGCATCCTTTATCGTAGCAGGCGCAGGACAACCTGTAGCCAAACATGGAAATGTTGGTGTTTCCTCAGTCTGTGGATCTTCCAATCTTTTGGCTCATTTTGGCTATGAGTTTACCAATGATGTGGAACAATTGAAAAGTAGTCTTGACAATGCAGGGATTTGCTTTTTGCATGCACCTCTATTTCATCCTGCCATGAAGCACATAGGTCCGGTTCGCAAAGAGCTGGGAGTGAAAACATTCTTTAACATGTTGGGCCCTATGGTCAACCCAAGTTTCCCTAAAAACAATTGGTGGGAGTTTTCAGTCTTGAACTTGCTCGTCTGTATGGTTACCTGTATCAAAACAACGATGTTAGGTTCAGTATTTTGCATGCCTTGGATGGCTATGATGAAGTATCCTTGACGGGTGATCTAAAATGGATTTCTAATGATGGTGAGAAAATTGTAAGTCCAGAGGAATTGGGCTTTAAAACCATAATGCCTGAAACCATTAAGGGAGGGACTACAATTGAAGAATCGGCTGACATTTTCATGAATATCTTGAAAGGCAAGGGAAGTCCTGAACAAGAAGCAGTCGTGATAGCCAATGCCACCCTCGCCCTTACCACCTCCAAGCCAAATTGGAGTCTTGATACCGCGAGAGACAAAGCCACAGAAACCCTTAAAAATGGCACAGCGCTGAAAGTTTTCAAAGAACTGATTAATCCAAAAACCTCCATAAATATTAGTTGATAATGAATATCCTTGAAAAAATAATAGCTCGAAAAAAGGAGGAAATTGCAGAACGGAAAGCCCTATTTCCTCAAAAATTACTGGAGAAAAGTTTGTTTTTCGAAGGTAATGTGGTTTCGATGAAAAAATATGTAACCCATCCTGAAAAGACCGGGATCATTGCTGAGTTCAAAAGAAGATCCCCTTCAAAAGGTCTTATCAATGGAACAGCCACAGTAGAGCAAACAACAATTGGTTATATGCAGGCCGGAGCTTCTGCATTGTCTGTATTGACAGATAAGGACTTTTTTGGGGGAAGTGAAGCAGATCTTGGCCTGGCAAGGAAATTCAATTTCTGTCCGATCTTACGCAAAGATTTTATGGTCGATGAATACCAAATCATTGAGGCAAGGTCTATTGGTGCCGATTGTATTTTATTAATTGCAGCTGCCTTAACGCCAAAACGACTCAATGAATTGGCAGTTTTTGCAAAGGGCCTAGGCTTGGAGGTATTATTGGAAGTGCATGATGGGGAAGAGTTGGAAAAAGCCTCAATGAACATGTGGACTTGGTAGGGGTAAACAACCGTAACCTGAAGACTTTTGAAGTAAACATTCAGACCTCATTGGAATTGGTAGATTCCATTCCAAACACTTTTACCAAAATTTCGGAAAGTGGCCTTTCAGAACCGGCCACTTTGGTCCAATTAAAAAAGGCCGGATATGATGGGTTTTTGATCGGAGAAAACTTTATGAAAACCATTCGACCACATCAAGCTGCTTATAATTTTATGCAACAATACAGGAAGTTATTGGCAGCTTCCAAAGGACAAATAGAGGCATGATCATAAAGGTTTGTGGCATGGCTGAGCCTGATAATATTTCAGGCCTGTTGGGAATAGCGGAAGTCAATTGGATGGGGATGATATTTTACCCTCCTTCTGGACGTTATGTGCCTAAATTTGGTCAAGATGCAGCAGGATATAAAAGGGTATCTTTACCCAAAGTGGGCGTGTTTGTCAATGAAAGCACTGAAGAAATCCTTAGAGTTGTGAAGGATTATGGCCTTTCCTTGGTGCAACTTCATGGAGATGAGCCTCCGAGCCAACTTCAAGCACTCAGAGAAAGAACCAAGGTAAAACTGATAAAGGTTTTTAGAGTGGGAGCGGATTGGAACTGGAAGTCTTTGGAAGCCTATAAAGATCTGGTTGATTATTTCCTTTTTGATACTGATGGGCCTTCCTATGGAGGTACTGGTCATCAATTCAATTGGGAAATATTAGAAAGCTATCCTTATGAAACACCTTTTCTATTAAGTGGAGGGATAGCACCAAAAGATGTAGAAAATCTTTTGGCTTGTTACAAGGCTTATCCTGCAATGGTTGGAATTGACATTAACTCAAAATTTGAAATTTCCAAAGGTGTCAAAGATTTGGAAAAAATAAAGACATTTACGGCAGCGATCAGCGATAAAGCTGCCACAGCGAAAAAAGAAAACCAATGATAAAGATTGATGAAAATGGATTTTATGGCGATTTTGGGGGAGCCTACATCCCGGAGATGCTGTATCCCAACATTGAAGAGCTTAGAGAGAATTATGAGCAAATAATGGCTTCTGAGGAATTTAAGGAGGAATTTGACCGCTTGCTCAAAGATTATGTGGGCAGACCTACTCCATTGTTCTATGCCGAAAGACTATCGAAAGAATATGGGGCAAAAATCTACCTAAAAAGGGAGGACCTTTGTCATACCGGTGCCCATAAAATTAACAATACCATAGGTCAAATAATACTGGCAAAAAAACTCAATAAAAAGCGGATAATTGCCGAAACCGGTGCAGGGCAACACGGCGTAGCAACAGCTACTGTTTGTGCCTTAATGGGAATGGAATGTACGGTCTATATGGGCGCCATTGATATGGAGCGACAAAAACCAAACGTAGAACGTATGCGTATCCTAGGTGCCACTGTGGTACCGGCCAATTCCGGTAGTAAAACCCTGAAAGATGCGACCAATGAGGCCATGCGACAGTGGATCAATAACCCGGTTGATACGCATTATATCATCGGATCAGTGGTGGGACCTCATCCATATCCTGAAATGGTTGCCAGGTTTCAGTCGGTTATTTCTGCTGAGATCAAGACCCAACTGTTAGAAAAAGAGGGTAAAGATAGTCCGGATATTGTAGTCGCCTGCGTAGGAGGGGGAAGCAATGCTGCAGGAGCATTTTTTCATTATTACAATGATGAAAAAGTGAGATTAATAGCCGTGGAAGCTGCCGGTCTTGGTGTAAGCTCCGGCAAGTCGGCAGCCACTACCCAACTGGGAAAACCTGGCATCCTTCATGGAAGCAAGACATTACTAATGCAAACGGAAGATGGACAGGTAGTGGAGCCTCATAGTATTTCTGCAGGCTTGGATTATCCTGGAATAGGTCCTGTACATGCCCATTTATTTGCTTCAGGAAGAGGAGAGTTTTTGGCGGTAGAAGATGAAGATGCGATGAAAGCAGGGATAGAATTGAGCCGGCTGGAAGGAATTATACCTGCCATAGAATCAGCCCATGCTCTTTCTGCCTTGAACCAGTTGAAATTCAAAGCATCAGATATTATTGTAATCAATCTGTCAGGAAGAGGGGACAAGGATTTGGAAACATATATTAAATGGGGTAATTATTAATGGCCATGAATCGAATAGACGAATTATTTAAAAATAAGGATGGCAATATCCTTTCTATATACTTTACAGCTGGCTACCCTAATTTGGACGACACCGTAGGAATCATGGAAGCCATAGAGGAAGCAGGGGCAGATATTATTGAAATAGGTATACCCTATTCTGACCCTGTTGCCGATGGTCCTACCATTCAAGATAGCAACAATGTTGCCTTGAACAATGGGATGACACTGAAATTGTTATTTACTCAATTGGAGGGATTAAGAAGCAAATTAAATATTCCTGTGGTATTGATGGGGTATCTAAATCCTATTGTTCAATATGGAATGGAAGCATTCTGCAAAAAATGTCAGGAAGTAGGCGTTGATGGAGTGATTATTCCTGACTTGCCAATGCAACAATATACTGATTCCTATAAAGAATTGTTTGATAATTATAACCTTAGAAACACTTTCTTAATTTCTCCTCAGACTTCTGAAAAAAGGATTCGAGAAATCGATAGCAAGACAGATGGATTTATTTATATGGTCTCATCTGCTAGTATTACAGGAGCTAAAAAAGAGGTTACTCCGGAACAAATAGCTTATTTCGAGAGGGTAAGGGACATGGGACTAAAAAATCCACGATTGATCGGTTTTGGTATCTCAGACAAAGCTTCCTTTACAACCGCCTCAACTTATTCCCATGGAGCAATTATTGGAAGTGCTTTCATCAATGTTGTCAAGGAAGCAAAATCCCTTAGTGAAGAAATCAAAACATTTATAAAAGGCGTCATATCATGATCGTACAGCTAAAGACAGACATTAGTCTTCTACAAAATCAAAATTTAATTGAAAAGATCAATGGTATTGGCTATAAAGTTACTGAGGTTAAAACACAAGCCGGAAATTACCTGATAGGTATAGGAAAGGCTGCCTATGACATTAGAAAAATTGGAGCCATGGATGGTATTTTAGACATCCACGTGGTGTCTGATGAATACAAACTGGTATCTAAAAAGTGGAAAGCAAAACCAACCTCTATTGATCTTGGAGATGGAATTGAAATAAAAGATGGTGATATGGCCATAATATCCGGTCCATGTTCCATAGAATCCGAAGAACAAATACAGCGGGTAATTGCTCACCTAAAAGAAAACAAGGTAAGCATGATGCGAGGAGGAGTATTCAAACCCAGAAGCAGTCCCTATGCATTTAGAGGGCTGGGCATGGATGGACTTAAGCTCTGGTACAAGCATGCAAAAGCTGCAGGAATTAAAATTGTAACTGAAGTCATGCAGGTTTCCCAGATAGAAGAGATGCACGATTATGTGGATATTTTTCAAGTGGGAGCAAGAAATACCCAAAACTTTAACCTTTTGGATGAATTAGGTAAAATTGATAAAGCCGTATTAATTAAAAGGGGGATTTCCGGAACCATTGAGGAACTGCTTCAATCCGCAGAATATGTATTTTCTGGAGGCAACGAGAAACTTATTCTTTGTGAACGTGGAATCCGTACCTACGAAAGGGCAAGTAGAAATACCTTAGACCTGAACGCGGTTCCTATTCTAAAATCTAAATCGCATTTGCCGGTGGTGGTAGATCCTTCCCATGGCATTGGTATTCGGGATTTTGTACCGCAAATGGCTTTGGCAGGAGTGATGGCAGGAGCAGATGGTATAATTTACGAATCGCATGAGCATCCGGATAAAGCATATTCTGATGGGCAGCAGACATTGAACTTCACCCAAAGTAGCGACCTGATTGGCTATATTAGGAAAATCTTTGAAATGAGAAAATCATTTGATTTGCATTAAGCCTTTGTCCGTGGATGGGTTAGTTTATTTTGCAGTTTAACAACCGGTTGTAGGTCAGTTGAGTATTATTGGTTTGTCAGCATTGTAGTTTTTCTATAATGCTGACAAAATCTTTGTGCCAGCAGGTGGCAATAGGTTTAAATCGGATTGGGTGGTCATCCCTCTTTTGGGCTAGCGGTTTTTCCAAGAGATGCTATCCCATATTCAGTAAAAGTCACTCCATTGGTGAAAGCTCAAATCTCCCTTGCCAAGGAGGAAAAGGGGGATTTTTCGATCCCCATATTTTGGAGATTCCTTCGCCTTCTACCGCGCAAGGCCATCGCAAAGTCTTGGAATGACGTTTTGTGGTCCCTGAGCTTGTCGAAGGGCCCTACAACTTTCACCGCACAAGGTACTAAGTCTTCCGACAAAAGCTTTTAAAAACCAGGGTTAAAGGGCCACCGGCATTAGCGAAAAGCCGGTTTCACTATAGAGCATATTGTAGGCTAATGCGCTAAAAAACCAACTGATTTACACCCCGTGTTGCACCTCCTTCGTCGGCTTACCCGGGGCTACAAAGATTGCACACCTCTGGAGTGGCTGCATTGGGTATTGCCATCCTAATTCTGAGCTTTTATAATGTAAAGTCTTGGAATGACGTATATTTTAATTCTGCCTTGTAGATTTTCGGGGGTAAGAAATTTAAGAAGCGATGGGAAAGGCACAGGCATGGTTGGAATAGGGTTTAGAGGATGAGCCTCTAGAAATAGCAATTGTTAAAGGCGAAACCTTAAATACCGGAGTTTGCCTGTGTGAGGGAGGCCTTAAATTTTAGCCGAAAAGATACACAGCGGCGGGGTTTCCCCTGAGTTGCTTCGCTTCAGGGCAGGTTCGTTACTTTTTTGACCTGCAGCAAAAAAGTGACAATCGAAATGGGGAAAGAATCGGTAAAGCTATAGTAACCGTTTCTTACCAACGCAGAATGGCCTCGCCAAGCCTCGGAATGACGAGGAAAGGCCTAACTGCGAACCCTTGTAGAAGGTCCGTGTGAAGGCAAGGGTGTGGCAGTCTCTCCACTGTTGAGATTCCTTCGCCTTCCAACGAAGAAGGCCCTATCAAAGTCACGGAATGACGTAAATATTAACTTCCGCCTTGTAGATTTTCGGCGTTAAGAAATTTAAGAAGTACGGGCAAGGGCACAGGCACTGTTTGACGCAGTTTTTGGTTGAGTAATTATTAAAAAGTAACGAAACAATGCTACCAAAAACAAGGAGTTTGCCTGTGTGAGGGAGGCCTTAAATTTTAGCCGAAAAGATACACAGCGGCGGGTTTTTGCTTACTTTTTGACCTGCAGCAAAAAAGTAAGAATCGAAATGGGGAAAGAATCGGTAAAGCTATAGTAACCGTTTCTTACCAACGCAGAATGGCCTCGCCAAGCCTCGGAATGACGAGGAAAGGCCTAACTGCGAACCCTTGTAGAAGCTCCGTGGGAAGGCAAGGGTGTGGCAGTCTCTCCACTGTTGAGATTCCTTCGCCTTCCAACGCAGAATGCCCTATCAAAGTCACGGAATGACGTAAATATTAACTTCCGCCTTGTAGATTTTCGGCGTTAAGAAATTTAAGAAGTACGGGCAAGGGCACAGGCACTGTTTGACGCAGTTTTTGGTTGAGTAATTATTAAAAAGTAACGAAACAATGCTACCAAAAACAAGGAGTTTGCCTGTGTGAGGGAGGCCTTAAATTTTAGCCGAAAAGATACACAGCGGCGGAGTTTCCCCTGAGTTGCTTCGCTTCAGGGCAGGTTCGTTACTTTTTTGACCTGCAGCAAAAAGTAAGAATCGAAATGGGGAAAGAATCGGTAAAGCTATAGTAACCGTTTCTTACCAACGCAGAATGGCCTCGCTAAGCCTCGGAATGACGAGGAAAGGCCAAACTGCGAACCCTTGTAGAAGGTCCGTGTGAAGGCAAGGGTGTGGCAGTCTCTCCACTGTTGAGATTCCTTCACCTTCCAACGCAGAATGCCCTATCAAAGTCTCGGAATGACGAATTATACCACAAAGATTGCACACCGCTGGACTGCGGCATTGATGCCATCTTGATTACTGCGTTTTTAAAATGTTAATTCTCGTAAATGCGATTTACCCATAATTTTAAGTGGCTAATTTTGAAATTATTTTAACGCCTAATTGAAGGTGTATTACATAATTTTTGGTTTAATGGATGAAAAATACACCCAAGCAATAAATAAAACTTGTAGGGGTATTCTGAACCATAAATAAGCCGGACCATTACCTTCATGTGTTGCATTTTGATAATCGATCTGTTCCAATGAAGCCTTGATATTAGCAGGCAGTAGCAGGATAAAAAAAATGATCAGTAAGCTGGCTGTGGCTGTTTTAAACTGAGGCACATGTAGTCCTATAGCTCCAAGGATTTCGATTATGCCTGTAAAATAAACAAGCTCTTTTTTGTAGGGTATGAAGTCAGGAACCATCATTGCCATTCCATCTGTGAACATAAAGTGTCCCAAAGCGGTGAAAAGTAACATGACTGAGAAGCCTATCCTGGCAGCTAGAGAGTAATTATAAACGCCATGTACAAGCTTTATGTATCCAATTGAAAATACAGTTATTGTGATTAAAAGGAGAAAAGGTTTCATGTTTTTTTCCAAAGGTGGGGAAAATTTTTCCTTGAGAAAATGAACCTAAGTTAAGAAATTCGCTTTCTTATTCTGCTTAATGCTTGAGGCGTTACTCCTACGTAAGAGGCAATGTATTTGAGAGGGATTTCTAAGATTAGGTTGGGCCGTTTTTTAAAGAGCTCCCTGTACCTTTCTTCAGCGGTTTGTTCTAAAAAGGAAAGTTCTCTACCGGATTTTATCAAAAATTGGCTTTCTGCAGCCAACCTTCCTATTGTATTTCCAACATTGGTGTTGGCGTAAACAAACTGTAAGTCTTCATGAGAAATGCGCCAAAGAGTTGTTGGGGTCATGGTTTCCACTTGATAAGTACAAGGTTGTCTACTTAAAAAGGAATCATAAGCACTGACAAATTGCCCTTGAAAGCAGAAGCCAAAAGTTAAATCATTGTCTATTTTGGGAATAAATAGCCTGACAACACCTTTTTCGATAAAAGACAAATGAGATTCTGTCTCTCCAGCTTTCAACAGACTGAATTTTTTAGGATAATCGGTTTTCTTAAGCTTGGAAGAAAAAATGCCCCAATCTTTGTCAGAAATACCCACCAGTTTCTCAAAATAATTTCTTATCTGCTCCATATTACTGTTTTGCGGATTTCTGAAGTAAAATAGTGTAAAACATTAAGGTATCAATGGGTAGTAAACTTTCCAACAAAATAGCATGAATAAAAGAATAGATTTTAAATGAGTTTGTTCGGATACTTCCATTTTACGGAAGTCCTTACTTAGCTCTTTGGAGCTTTTAACAAATATTAAATTATATAAAGTGTTGTAATTCAGTGTTTATCGTTTTTTTGTTGGCTCTCTTCCAAAGAGCAATGAAATTACAATCCTTTGCTAGAAAGATTCGTTTATTATCTAAGTAAGCTTTTACCGGATCAAGTGAATCCGGATAAAGCCGATCCAATTTTGAGAAGTAAGATGAAAAATATACGATCCAAGAGAATTTTCACTGACCCCGGTTTAGGCCTATTTCAGCAGGATATAAGGACCTATAATACCGAAGATTATAAAGTATGGGAAACCCTTTTTATCAAACAGTCAAAAAAACTGCCGGAAGTGGCGGCAAATGCATATAGGCAAGGGTTCCAAGCTTTGCGCTTGTCTGAAGAAAAGATAGTGAACCTAAAAGAGGTCTCCTACCGATTAGGAATGAATACCGGATGGCGGGTACAAGTGGTACCTGGTCGTGTTAGTGAACACTTGTTTTTTAGTCTACTTCAGGGCAAGAAATTCCCTGTTACCTCTTGGCTAAGAAGATTGGATGAATTGGATTATCCAATAGAGCCGGATTTGTTTCATGATGCTTTTGGCCATGTGCCCTTGTTGATGAATGAAAGCTTTTCCCAATTTTTACAAGGTTTAGCCGCTATTTCTTTAAGGTATATAGACAACCCATTGGCTTTAGCCTTGCTAGAAAGGGTTTATTGGTACACAGTGGATTTTGGTCTAATTAAAGAAAAAGATGGGCTCAGGGCCTATGGTGCAGGCATACTTAGTTCCTCGGGAGAAATGTATTATAGCCTTTCAGATGAGCCCAAGCATTGTGCCTATGAGGTAGAGGAGGTTATGAATACTCCATTTTGGAAAAATAAATTTCAAGACAAGTATTTTATTGTGAATAGTTTCGAAGAACTAACGAACTCTCTTCCACTTATTGAGGAAAAAGTAGCCGAACTTTTGCAAAAAGCGGAGTAAAAACGGGTGATTTTAACGGAATTTTTTAATCTTAGCACTTCTTTTTCCATAATAATCCAATCACCTTATGTTCGTCCTGATTAAGAAGTTCTTATTGTTAGTTTTATTATTGCCCACCACTTTTTTTCTCCAAGCTCAGGAGATTGACAGTTTAGATATTTATTTGGCCATAGGCCAGTCCAATATGGCGGGGAGGGCAGATATTTTAGCTGATTTGGAAGCGCCGGTGGAAAGTGTTTATCTCTTTACCGGAAAAGAATGGTTACCGGCAGCCAATCCATTAAACCTCTATTCCACCGTGAGGAAAGTGGTGAGCATGCAACGGCTTAGTCCTGCCTATGGATTTGCCAGGAAAATGCAAAATTACAACCAAGATAGAAAAATTGGCCTAGTGGTCAATGCAAAAGGAGGCAGTGTAATAGATGAATGGCTTCCCGGCACCCTGTTTTTTTCTGAAATTATAGACCGAGCTAGACTTGCCGCAGAAAGTGGTAAAATAAAAGGAATTATTTGGCATCAAGGTGAAGGAGATGTTAAGGAAGCAGATCAGTATTTAGGTAAAATTAGTCATTTGATTACTGCCTTACGTGACAGCTTGCAGTTACCGGGTTTACCTTTTGTGGCCGGGCAATTGTCAAATGACAAAAGTAATAGAAAAGCACTTAATGATACCTTGTTAAACCTTCCCAAGATTGTACCTTATACGGGGCTGGCCCTATCTTTTGGTACAACTACCTTTGATAGTACGCACTTTGATAGTCCGAGTCAGGTTTTATTGGGAGAGCGATATGCTGATCAAATGATACAATTAATGGAAGAAAAAAGAAAAGGAAAAGCTTTTTCTTTGGCGTGTTGTCAGACATACAATATGCTGATGTAGAGACCGTTGGAAAGCGAAACTATAGAGGGACTTTGGAGACCCTTAGGCGAACCATTCCTTATTTAAACGCTTACGATCTTAAATTTACAGTACACCTTGGGGATTTAATAGATCGTGATTTCGAAAGTTTTGAAGCCCCTTTGTCCATATTAGAAGAGAGTAATGCTCCCGTTCATTACGTTTGGGGAAATCATGATTTTTCAGTTTTGGATAGCCTTAAACAAAAAGTTGGCAATAAAATAGGGAACGAAAAAGGATACCATTCCTTCGAGATTGGAGACGTGGTTTTTATGATGGTAAATGGTATGGACATAAGTGTAGGAGGCCATCAGGAAGGTTCTACCCAACACGATGAAGCATTGAAGATGATGCAGATTTTAGAGGCAGAAGGAGCAAACAATGTAAAACCTTGGAATGGAGGCGTAGGTAAGGAACAATTGGAATGGATGGAAGCGGTGGTCAATAAAGCTGAGGAAGAAGGAAAACGTGTTGTCGCTTTTTGTCATTACCCGCTATTGCCGGAGAATGGGCTCCACTTGCTCAATCATAAAGAAGTGTTGGAGAGCATAGGTAACTCTCCTGCCATGGTTGCTTGGCTTTCCGGACATCATCATGCGGGCAATTATTATATGGATGAAAACGGGATGCACCACCTGACTTTTTTAGGTATGGTGGAGGCTGAATCTCCTGCCCTAGGTGCCATTGTGACGGTAGAAAAAGATAAATTAATAATTCATGGCATAGGAGATGAAGAGGATCGAATCCTGAATTTCAGGTAAATACCCTGCCTTTAAATTTTCTTTTCAAAAAGGCCTGAGGACTTTCCGCTTTTGGTACTGGATTAATTTTTATATTTGCTGCCTAAATAGAAAATTATGTACACCCGTTTTGCTAAATTCTTTTACTTCCTATCAATAGGATTATTTTTGTTCGTTTTTCTGTATGCTTATGCTTCCATGCCGGACTTTGCCACCTACGAGCAAAACAGCAAAGGATTGCCTGTAAAGCAATTAAGTAAGGAAAGCTTCTTTTATTTTACAGTCATTCTGTTTTTTGTTTACAATGTTCTTTTGGTAATTCCGGGGAAAATGATAGAAATGAAAGGAAGGAATGCCTTACGCAGACTTTTTCCGGTAGGAGATATTTATAGAGATCGGATTTTAGCATGGATATATTCCTTTATCGGTGTACTTAATCTATGCGTAAGTATCATGGTTTTTTATATCCATAGCCTCACCAATCAAAATGAGATTAGAAATTCTGAATACAATGTTTTCTTTTACCTTGTCCCCATTTTGCTTGCAGCATGGGTTATAGGCTTATTTTTATTGCTGGTAGGAAAAATGAAACAGGTAAAAACAGGTACAGTTTAAGGCAGATAACAGTTAAAATATGGCAGGAAACGTACAATACACCGAAGATAGTATAAAGTCCCTCGATTGGAAAGAGCATATCCGCTTAAGACCGGGTATGTACATTGGAAAGCTGGGAGATGGAAGTGCACAAGATGATGGGATATATGTTTTGGTGAAAGAAATCCTTGACAACAGTATCGATGAACACATGATGGGAAATGGTCGAACCATTGAGGTGAAGATCAGCGAGCACAAAGTGGAAATCAGAGATTATGGTAGGGGAATTCCGTTGGGAAAGGTCATCGATTGTGTTTCCAAGATCAATACGGGGGAAAATATGACTCCGGTGCATTCCAGAAATCGGTAGGATTAAATGGGGTTGGTACCAAAGCAGTGAATGCCTTATCTGAATATTTTAAGGTTCAGTCTTTTAGAGAAGGTCAAACAAAAGTTGCAGAGTTTAATAAAGGAGAACTGATAGAAGACCGTCCGGTGGTCAAAACCTCGGAAAGAAATGGGACCAAAATTGTTTTTTCTCCGGATCCTACTGTCTTTAAGAACTACCATTTTATACCGGAATACCTTGAAAATCAAATTTGGAACTATGCATTCCTGAATAGTGGGTTGACCATTAATTTTAATGGAGTCAAATATTTTTCTCAGAATGGTCTGCTGGACTTGTTGGACCGAAAAGTAGATGATGATAGCAGAAGATACCCGACCATACACCTCAAGGGCAATGATATTGAAATGGCCCTTACCCATACCAATCAATATGGTGAGGAGTATTATTCCTTCGTGAATGGCCAATTTACCACTCAAGGTGGAACTCATTTGGCCGCATTTAGGAGTTCATTGTTAGGTCAATCAGAGAGTTCTTCAAAAAGATTATGATGCCGCAGATATTCGACAAGGTGTTGTGGCTTCTATTGCGGTTAGGGTTATGGAACCTGTTTTTGAATCCCAAACTAAAACAAAATTAGGCTCTCACAGCGTCGGACCTGATGGCCCCACCTTGCGGACGTTTGTCAACGATTTTGTGAAGGTAGAACTTGACAATTACCTGCACAAGCATCCGGATACTGCCAATGCCATTCTCAAAAGAATTCTTCAGTCGGAGAGGGAAAGAAAAGAAATCTCAGGCATAAAGAAATTGGCCAATGAGAGGGCCAAAAAAGCCAATCTGCACAATAAGAAATTAAGAGATTGTAGAGTTCATTATGATGACAATAAGGCAAAGGATGAGCAGAAAAATGAAACCATGCTCTTTATTACAGAGGGTGACTCAGCATCCGGATCAATCACCAAGTCAAGGAATGTGCAGACTCAAGCTGTGTTTTCCTTAAGAGGAAAGCCACTCAATTGCTTTGGGATGACCAAAAAAGTGGTGTATGAAAATGAAGAGTTTAACCTTTTGCAGCATGCCTTAAATATTGAAGATGGGATTGATGGATTGAGGTATAGAAAAATTGTAATTGCAACTGATGCCGATGTGGATGGTATGCATATTCGCCTCTTGATCATGACCTATTTTCTACAATTCTTCCCGGATTTGGTGAAAAATGGACACCTTTTTATACTTGATACACCACTTTTTAGGGTGAGAAACAAGAAGGAAACCATTTATTGCTACTCTGATGAGGAGCGACAGCGTGCCATACATAAATTAGGTAAAACGTCAGAGATTACGCGATTCAAGGGGCTAGGTGAAATATCTCCTAGTGAATTTGGAGGCTTTATTGGTGAAAATATCCGTTTGGAACCTATTATCTTAAATAAGGAGACGAAAATTGCCGATTTGCTTGGCTTCTATATGGGGAAAAATACTCCTACCAGACAAGAATTTATTATTAATCGCTTAAAGGTTGAAAAAGACCTGGATCTGGGAGCAGAGGATAAGGCAAATGGGGAAGATAGCGAAGAAAAGGAAGTTGCGTAGAGGGGAAGTAAATATTCCGTTATAAGTTCTGTTTCACCTAAGCAGATCGAGGCTAATTAATAAAGTCAGAGGTTATTTTCTGAGGCTTACCTAAGCATAATAATGAACCGTTGCCGGTAGTAAAATTTTTCATATATCAACCTATTTATAGGCGTTAAGTGTTTTGAGGTATTACTCAAAAACTCAAGTAAAAATGAAGTTAATTCATGAGTGAAGAAAAAGATTTACCAATAGAAGGAAATGAAGGCTTACAGAATGTTGTGCCTGTTTCCGGAATGTATCAAGATTGGTTTTTGGATTACGCTTCCTATGTTATTTTGGAGCGTGCAGTACCTGCGATAGAAGATGGCTTTAAGCCTGTACAACGCAGGATCATGCACGCCATGAAAGAAATGGATGATGGCCGTTTCAATAAAGTCGCCAATATCATAGGGCAATCCATGCAATACCACCCTCATGGTGATGCCTCCATTGGTGATGCCATAGTGAATTTAGGGCAAAAGGACTTGCTGATAGAAACCCAAGGTAACTGGGGAGACGTTAGAACCGGAGACGGAGCTGCTGCTGCCAGGTATATTGAGGCGAGGCTTTCCAAGTTTGCACTGGAGGTAGTTTTTAATCCCCAAACAACAGAATGGCAACTTTCCTACGATGGAAGAAAAAAGAACCGGTAACTCTTCCTGTTAAGTTCCCTTTATTATTGGCACAAGGAGTAGAAGGTATTGCTGTTGGCTTGAGTACAAAAATCCTTCCTCATAACTTCTGTGAATTGATTGAGGGCTCAATCCAAATCCTAAAAGGAAAGAAAACCAATATTCTTCCCGATTTCAATATGGGAGGCTATGCCGATTTTTCGGAGTACAATGAGGGCCTTAGGGGAGGGAAAGTTAAAGTCCGAGCTAAAATAGAAGAAGACGATAACCGAACTTTGTTGATCAAAGAAATTCCTTACGGAACTACCACCAACTCCTGATTGAGTCCATCATCAAAGCCAATGATAAAGGGAAGATAAAGATC
Source organism: Cyclobacterium sp. SOCE241 (assembly GCF_056867545.1). Lineage (NCBI taxonomy): Bacteria > Pseudomonadati > Bacteroidota > Cytophagia > Cytophagales > Cyclobacteriaceae > Cyclobacterium > Cyclobacterium sp. SOCE241. The sequence continues at coordinate 5,766,354 of NZ_CP149779.1, forward strand.
AAAAAAGTTGTTGACAACACCGCAAAGGATGTTGAAATAATGGTTCAATTGGCACCGGGTCAGTCCCCCAATATGACCATTGATGCGCTGTATGCCTTTACAGACTGTGAAGTAAGCATTTCACCCAATGCTTGCGTAATTATTGATGACAAGCCTGTTTTCCTTTCTGTTAACAAAATATTGGAATACAACACCTTCCAAACAAAGGATTTGTTGAACCAGGAATTGGAAATTAGGAAAAGTGAATTGTTAGAGAAATTGCTCTTCTCTTCACTTGAAAAGATATTTATTGAGAACAGGATTTATCGGGATATTGAGGAATGTGAAACCTGGGAAGCTGTTATTGAGACAATAGATAAAGGCCTTGAGCCATTTAAACCTGAGTTTTACAGGGAAATCACCAAGGAAGACATCATTCGGTTGACCGAAATTAAAATCAAACGTATTTCTAAGTTTGACACCTTCAAGGCAGATGAGCTGATGAGGAAACTGAATGAAGAATTAGAGGAAGTGAACCATCACCTGCAAAACCTAACCGATTATGCCATTCAATATTACTCCGACTTATTAAAAAAATATGGCAAGGGCAGGGAAAGAAAGACAGAAGCCAGAACATTTGATACCATTGCTGCCAATATCGTAGCAGCTAACAATGCCAAATTGTATGTAAACAGGGCCGATGGTTTTGTAGGCTATGGTTTGAAAAAGGATGAATTCGTTTGCGAATGTTCAGACTTGGATGATATCATAATTTTCCGAAGAGATGGCATATGTATGGTAACCAAAATTCAGGACAAAGGGTTTGTAGGTAAAGACATTATCCATGTGGCAGTCTTCCGGAAAGGGGATGAAAGGATGGTATACAACCTGATTTATTTGGATGGAGGTTCGGGAAGAACGATGATCAAGAGATTCCAGGTACTAAGTGTAACGAGGGATAGAGAATACGTACTTACCAAAGGTACCAAAGGAACTAAAGTGCTTTACTTTACAGCAAATGCCAATGGGGAAGCAGAAATTGTAACTGTTTTCCTTACTGCCGGGGCCAAGGCAAGGGTTAAGGTGTTTGACTTCGATTTTAAAGATCTGGAAATCAAAGGACGTGGAGCCAAGGGAAATATCCTCACAAAATACCCTGTTAGGAAAATTCAACTTAAAATGGAAGGAGTGTCTACTTTGGGTGGATTGGACATTTATTTTGACCCTTCTGTAGGTAGGTTAAATACGGATGAAAGAGGAGACTTTGTAGGGAATTTCTTAGGAGAAGACAAAGTATTGGTCTTCTATAAAGATGGAAATTATGAGTTGACAACCTTTGAATTGACCAACCGGTATGAACCGGAGAATATATTATTGATCGAAAAATATGACCCTGAAAGCGTGGTGTCATCCATTTATTATGATGGTGTAAATAAGATGCATTATGTGAAAAGGTTCGTGATCGAAACTTCTACCTTAAACAAGAAATTTAACTTTATCTCAGACCATAAGCAATCCAAGCTAACCGTGGTTTCCACAGAGAAGCAGCCTCAGGTAAAAGTTAAATTTAAGCTGGACAAAGAAGTAGAAGAAAAGGTTTACGATATGGATATGTTGATAGATGTAAAAGGATGGAAATCTGTCGGCAATCGATTAAGCAACCATAAAGTGATAAATATTTCTTTGGTGGAATCAGCCAAACCGGAAAAGAAAAAGGAGAACCCCGTAAAAAACAATGATTCGGAGGAATCCAAAAATGGTTCAGGAGAAGATGATGACAAAGAACAGTTAGGGCTGTTTTAACCCATACCGCTATGGAGCAATTGGACAAAGATGAACTGGCTTTTCTAGCCTATCTTTCCGACTACGTCACTCCCCATAAAAAAGCTTTGATAGACAAAGTACTGGGAGAGAGGACTCGATACATAACTCTTGTTCTAGAAAATATTTATAAACCTCACAATGCCTCAGCCGTTCTTAGAACGGCTGATTGCTTTGGTATTCAGGATGTTCATGTCATTGAGGGCGATAACAGTTATGATATCAATCCCTATGTTACCAGAGGAGCCGCTCAATGGGTAGACTTGCATAAATATGACAATGCATCGGGAAATGCAACAGAGGATTGTATCAAACAACTCAAACATAATGGCTATAAAGTTGTGGTCACTAGTCCCAGAGAAGGTAGTTTGCCGGTGAGTGAATTGTCCATAGATCAGCCGCTTGCTCTGATTTTTGGCAATGAACATGAGGGAGTAAGTCAAGCGGCCATGGAAGCGGCAGACGGTTTGGTGCATATACCCATGAAAGGATTTACTGAAAGTTTTAATATTTCAGTGAGTGCAGCCATTTGCCTGTATGCACTTCAGGAAAAAATCGGAGGGGAGTCAATGGATAATTATTCATTAAATGAGGCAGAAAAGTTAAAGTTAAAGTACCGCTGGTACCAAGAGATAGTCAAGCATTCTGCAGCCCATAAACGGGCATTTTTTCATAATAGAAAATAAGGACTGCCGGCTTTAATATCGATTTATTTCCTTAGGAATTCTTCCACATGAAGATGGAGACTCTGTCTTTTGATGAGTTATTCGAGACATGGTTTAGGCTTTTTTGACCGCATCGCTTTAACTTTAGAGATGGATGAGTCCTCCAGAAATTTTTCGTAGGCCTCGGTTTCTCTTCCATAAAGCGCAATTTTACCAAGATGATCACTATGGATTCCAAAACCGTATCTTTTGGTTAAAGGTGAAGCCCTTAAACAAGGTTGGCCCTTAGAAAAAAATGTTTCTTGCTTCCGGGTACTCCTTTTGGCTAAGGTCATTGCGCAGGGCATAAATTTCAAATAGCAATTCATCTGAAGTGAATCGGTATGGCTCCTTGGTAATCATTTCATATTGAAGATTGGCAACTGATTTTTTATTGCCCTTTAGTGGAGGAACTTGTCCATTTTCTGCCAGGCAATCAGCGGCAACTTCAATAAAGGTATTAAAGTAATTGGTGGAATGTACTTTCATATTTTAAAATGAGAAGGTAAGCAACTTGTTTATTCGTTCACAAAATATTAAAACCATATTGTTTCAGATAAATCTAAACAATTTTAATGTTATTCAATCGGTCCGTTACCATTTTTCTATTTAATAAGGTAGCCTTATAGCGGGTGGAAAAAACTATTGCGAGTTTTCTACAATAAAGTTGGCAAATAGCAATAATTTCGAGGCTAAAAAAGAAAGTTTATTTTTTATTTGGAATATTCCGAGTGGGGAAGGTTTTAGGCTACTGAGCCATAGGAAGATTAGCCCGGATTGAGTCATAGCATGTTTATTTCGGGTTGAAGAAGTGGAAATAATTTTTTTCCTGATTACTTTAATGAATGAATAAGATAAGCAAGGGCTAATCTTTTTATTTAACCCGCCGAATTTGCATATTTGCAGTTCATAAATCAGGAAAATGCTTTACTTTTGGGGCCTTGCGCTATAATCGTAAAAAATACACTGGTTTTGGCGAAGAATGAGTTTAAAAGCACCTGTTTGTAAAGGTGATTTATCATAAATAAAAGGAATGCATGTCAAGTAGTGGTAATGAGATTAAAGTAACATTTCCTGATCAGTCTGTCAGGGTTTTTGAAAAGGGAGTAACCAGTTTAGAAATAGCATTAAGCATCAGTGAAGGTTTGGCCAGAAATGTATTGGCAGCCAAAATCAATGGTGAGATTTGGGATGCTACAAGGGCTATCGACCAAGATGTAAGCATCGAGTTGCTTACCTGGAAAGATGAAGGTGGGAAATCTACCTTTTGGCATTCTTCTGCCCACTTGTTGGCAGAAGCATTGGAAGCCTTATATCCCGGTATTAAATTTGGAATAGGCCCACCTATTGAGAATGGGTTTTATTATGATGTAGATTTTGGAGACAAAACCTTAGAAGGGGCGGAGTTAGAAAAAATAGAAGCCAAGATGATAGAGTTGGCTCGTCAGAAGAATGAATTTGTCAGAAAAGACATTTCCAAGCAGGATGCCGTTGGCTATTTTAAGGAAAAAGGGGATGAGTACAAACTAGACCTACTTGAGAGGTTAGAAGACGGAACCATTACCTTTTATGAGCAAGGAGGATTTACAGACTTGTGTAGAGGGCCCCATATTCCACACACTGGTTATGTCAAAGCGGTTAAATTGCTGAATATTGCTGGGGCTTATTGGCGAGGGGATGAGAAAAATAAAATGCTTACCCGTATTTATGGCATTACCTTTCCGAAGGCGAAGGAATTGAAAGAATACCTTCACATGCTTGAGGAAGCGAAGAAAAGAGACCATAGAAAACTTGGCAGGGAATTGGAGTTATTCACTTTTTCCGAGAAAGTTGGCTTAGGACTGCCATTATGGTTGCCCAAAGGCACCTTATTGCGAGAGCGTTTGGTTTCTTTTCTAAAGAAAGAACAGGATCATACAGGTTATCAGCAGGTAATCACTCCTCATATAGGGCACAAGGCATTGTATGAAACATCCGGACATTATGAGAAGTATGGTAAGGATTCATTTCAGCCAATAGCTACTCCACATGAAGGTGAGGAGTTTTTATTGAAGCCAATGAACTGCCCTCATCACTGTGAAATATACAAACATAAGCCGAGGTCTTATAAAGATCTCCCGGTAAGGTATGCCGAATTTGGTACCGTCTATAGGTATGAGCAAAGCGGTGAGTTGCATGGGTTGACCAGGGTACGTGGTTTTACCCAAGATGATGCCCATATATTTTGTAGGCAGGATCAGGTAAAAGAAGAGTTTATCAAAGTAATTGACTTGGTATTGTATGTTTTCAAGGCCTTGGGTTTTGACAATTACACGGCGCAAATTTCTTTGAGAGATCCTGACAATATGGAAAAATATATTGGGGATGAAGAAGCGTGGAATAAAGCAGAGAAAGCCATTATAGAGGCAGCAGAAGAAAAAGGACTGGACACAGTGACAGAAACCGGAGAGGCGGCTTTTTATGGGCCGAAACTCGACTTTATGGTCAAAGATGCTTTGGGAAGAAGTTGGCAACTGGGAACCATACAGGTAGATTATCAGTTACCCCAACGGTTTGAATTAGAATATACCGGTTCAGACAATCAAAAACACAGGCCGGTGATGATTCACAGGGCTCCGTTTGGATCTTTGGAACGATTTGTGGCAGTATTGATAGAGCATTGCGCAGGTAACTTCCCACTTTGGCTGGCCCCTGAGCAATTAGTGATTTTGCCTATATCGGAAAAATATGCCGAATATGCCTCTAAGGTAAAAGCATTATTGGCAGACAATGACATAACAGGTGAGATTGACAACCGAGATGAGAAGATTGGTAGGAAAATCAGGGATGCTGAAGTAAAGAAGATTCCATTTATGGTGATTGTAGGGGAGAAAGAGCAGGAGGAAAACAAAATATCACTAAGAAAACATGGAGAAGGTGACATTGGCTCATTTGAATTGAGCGCATTTGTGGACTTCTTTCAGGGAATCATTAGGGAATCATTGAATAAATAACAGGAATATAATTTGTTGATTTTTAATATTTAAAAAATTATTAGATATTTGCAATCTGAAACTTTAAAAAACAACCATAACTATTTTGAGAGGAAAAAGAACTTATACTCCGAGACAAGAGGAACCATATAAAGTAAATTCAAAAATTAGGGCCCGAGAGGTCAGGGTTGTAGGAGATTTTGTAGAGGGAGGAAACGCGGTTATGGCGACTGACAAAGCAGTAGCATTGGCCGAGGAAAATGGGCTTGATCTCGTTGAAATTTCTCCTTCCGCTTCACCACCGGTATGTAAGGTGATCGATTATGCTAAGTTCAAATATGAACAAAAGAAAAAGCAGAAAGAGATCAAATCCAATGCTGCCAAAACTGTAGTGAAGGAAATTAGGTTTGGTCCCAATACTGATGATCATGATTTCGATTTTAAATTGAAACATGCCATCAACTTCTTAAAAGATGGTGCCAAAGTGAAGGCATATGTCCATTTTGTTGGCCGTACCATTGTTTTTAAGGAAAGAGGGGAAATGCTTCTATTGAAATTTGCTCAGGCTCTAGAAGACTATGGTCAGGTAGAGCAACTACCAAAAATGGAGGGGAAAAGAATGAACATATTTGTTTCTCCGAAAGCAGGTAAGAAATAATTCAACTAATATATATACGGTAATGCCAAAAGTTAAAACTAAATCAAGTGCTAAGAAAAGGTTCAAGCTTTCTGGGTCTGGAAAGATAAGAAGGAAGCATGCTTTCAAAAGCCACATTTTGACTAAAAAGTCTACCAAAAGGAAGAGAAATCTTACCAAAATGGGAGTCGTACATGAGTCTGATGAGGGCAGAGTAAAAGCAATGCTTAGAATCTAATCAAAAATTATCAGGTTATTTAATTCACCAGGCCTTTGGTAAACAAGTCTTTTCAGAAAAACTGAAAGCACCAAAAGTCAAAAACTAAAACAAAAATGCCAAGATCGGTCAATTCAGTAGCTTCAAGAGCTAGGAGAAAAAAGTATTAAAAGCAACCAAAGGTTACTTCGGAAGAGGTAAAAACGTTTGGACTGTAGCAAAAAACAAGTATGAAAAAGGACTTCAGTATGCTTACAGAGATAGAAAAGTAAAGAAAAGAGAATTCAGAGCACTTTGGATTCAAAGAATCAACGCCGGAGCCAGACAATATGGCATTAGCTACTCTCAATTTATGGGATTGCTTAAAAAAGCGGAGATTGATCTTAATAGAAAGGTACTTGCAGATCTTGCAATGAACCATCCGGTAGCTTTCAAAGCTATCGTTGAGAAAGTAAAATAAGAAGCTTTTAAGCTATAGTTAAAAACCCTCCTTGGAGGGTTTTTTTATGCCCTTTTTTTCCAATCTACGATTGAGCAACTTGTCTGCACCAAAGTTTGTTTTTTTTGTGAAGATAGATGAAAAGGGACGCCTACCTCCCATTATTATTAATGTTTTCTTTTGGAAAGCTATGTTGTGAAAATAAGGTATTCAGTTGGAGGAATTGTTTTCAAATCGCAAGGTCACAGCAATATTGATTCTGTTGAGCCAATAGAAAGACCCGGAACTGGATTTATATTGGATTTAATACAGCTAATTATGAGATGTTTCCAGCCTTGCCTATTACCAAGTTTTAGAATCAAACCTTAAAAAGGTTTATTTTTGAAATTTTCCTTATATTACTCAAGGTTTACCTATCAATTGAAAGCCATTAGCCTTATTTTGATTATTTAAGCCTAAACTAATAAAAGGGAGGTGTTTTACCACATAAGGTATGCCGCCAATACGAGGATGTGTAAATGAGTTGGATGAAAGGAGAGGGCATAAAAAAAGGTCTCTAAATATAAGAGACCTTTTGATGAGTAGCGAGGAGGGGAGTTGAACCCCTGACCTCAGGGTTATGAATCCTGCGCTCTAACCATCTGAGCTACCTCGCCAATTGGGAATGCAAATATGTGAGTATAATCCTTGAATTGCAAATCAAGTACCTAAAAAATAATGCACTTTTTACAACTAGAATAAAAAAGCCATGGAGAAAATCAAATTTGTTTCAGATTATCAGATAAATAGCTCCAAAAAGATTATTTATCCATATTTAAGCACAGCAAGTGGATTGTCACAATGGTTTGCCGATGATGTAGTAATTAATGAGGATAAAGTTTACAATTTCATTTATGATGGCGAAGATCATTATGCACGGGCAGTTATTATGCGGACCAATCATCATGTCAAATTTGAGTTTTTTGACCCCGGTGAAGAGGAAGAGGGTGTAGATGCTGAGCATTCTTTCATCGAATTTAAGCTTGACGAAAATGAATTAACACAAACCATTTATCTTCGTGTAATAGAATATGGCGATGCCTTTGACGAGCAGGAGCAGCAATCAATATGGGAAGGATTAATAGGTTCGCTCAAAGAGATTATTGGCGGATAAAATGGCTTTAAATTATCATTTTTAACTTAATATGCTCAATTTTGTTAAAGGCTTAACCCTGCAGTTTAAATGCAAAGCAAGCATGTACCGTAAGCTGATGAAATATGCTTCCATAAATTAGTAGTAAATCTCTATCAGTAATTGGTGCAAATAGCGTTGATACCTATACCCACTAGAATGGCGATTGGCTATTTTGTGTTGACAAATGAAAAGTAAAAGCATTGAATGAAAAAATTAGATAAGCTGGTATTGGGGTCATTCCTCAGTCCTTTTCTGCTTACTTTTATCGTGGTAGATTTTATTTTACTCACGGTGAATATGCTTAAATATTTCGATGAGATTTTTGGGAAGGACCTGCCTTTTATGGTCTATATGGAACTCATTGGTTATTTTGTGATAAGCATTTCTCCCATGGCCTTGCCGTTGGCGGTGTTGCTTTCATCTTTGATGACCTTTGGTAACTTGGGAGAACACTTTGAGTTAACCGCCATCAAGAGCAGTGGCATTTCCCTTAACCGAACAATGCTTCCGATAGGTGTATTTGTCGCCATCGTTACTATTTTGGCATTTTTATCCAATAATTACATTGTTCCTCGGGTAAACCTGAAGACATTTAGTCTATTGTATGATATCCGGATGAAATCTCCTGCCTTTGATATCAAAGAGGGGTGTTTTATAATGGAATACCGGGATATAGCATTAAGGTTAATAATAAATTGGACGAAGTGCGGCTCCAAGACGTATTGATTTATGACCATACTTCCGGACAGGGCAATCTCCATGTGATAACTGCAGATTCAGGTAGGATGGAGCCTTTTTTTAACGACCGGTACATTATGTTGACCCTTTATCACGGTAACAGCTACCAAGAAGGGTCGGGAAGAAGAGGAGGAAGGAATGTTCCCCAAGCTTTCAGTAGAACACAATTTGAAACCAATAAAATGGTTTTCAATCTGGATGCTTTTGAACTTGATCGGACGGATGAAAAGCTTTGGTCCAACAGTAAATCCATTAAAAATATTAGGGAGATACGGGTGGACCTTGACTCAATGGAAAGAGAAATCAATCACTTTCACTTTTTTAATTATGCCAATACTGAAGCCTCTTACAACTATTTTGGTAGATCCCGTAAGCTTACCCCACCGAAGGATATCTTGGATAAAAAATTGGAAAGTGATTCTTTGAAAAATTTAAGGTATCAGGCCGAACATGACTTGCTTCTAAAAGGTGATGACATTGAGCGGGCAAGTGGGGAAGGTTCAGCAGCAGCAGTATCTTCTAATGCTTCCGGAGGGAAAAATACCAATAGTACTACTGCTACTGATACAAGTGGTGGCGTTGCTCCGCCGGTTAAGTTAGCACAGAGGGGGACAGTAAGTCTTCTGTAGCATCGAGTGACACCCTTGTCCAATCCAAAGACAGCTTAGACAAAGCTTTGGCAAATAATAAAAATCCCGACATGCGGGATATTAACAAAAACAGTTCTTTGAAATTGGAGAAACCGGTCCTACAGACCCTTTCTGATGATCAAGAAAAACGTCTGGACTCCTTGTTATCAACGCCAAGATACCGTAACTCCAGGGCTTCTGTAGGGCTTACTTCAGCAAGAAATATAAAAAACAATTTCACCAAGAATAAAACACAAATCAATGAAGTGATGAGGCAATACAGGCATTTTACGGTTGCCTGGTATCAGAAGTATACGCAGTCATTGGCCTGTTTCGTAATGTTCATGATTGGGGCACCATTGGGAGCAATTATAAAAAAAGGGGGCTAGGAATGCCGGTATTGTTGTCCATTATCTTTTTTATCATGTATTATATGCTGACCATTACCGGAGAGAAATGGGCGAAGGAAGGTTTATCAGATCCGCTTTTTGGAACTTTTTTCTCCAATATGGCATTGATTCCTTTCGGTTTGTTCTTTTTAAAACAAGCACGAAAGGACGCAAGATTATTTGAACCCGATTTTTACCAAGGAATTTGGGAAAAAATAGTTAAATTATACCAGAAATTGGTCCAAGGAAAAAGTTAAAAGAAGATGTTTTATAATTTGGAATAAAACAGCTACCTTTGGCTCTGTTTTAAAAAATTTAACATCATATTTGACTAAGCATGTATTTAGCGAAAGAAGAAAAAGTAGAACTATTCAAGAATCATGGTCGGTTGAAGTCAGAAAGTGATACAGGGTCTCCTGAGTCACAAATTGCCCTGTTTACTTACAGGATTAAGCACCTGACGGAACACTTAAAGACCAACAAGAAGGACCATTCAAGCAGAAAAGGCCTTTTGAAATTGGTAGGTAAAAGAAGGCGTTTGCTGAATTACCTTATTAAAATTGATATTGAGAGATACAGGAATGTAATTGCTGACCTTGGTATCCGTAAATAATAACTTGTAGGGTTCCTTTATTTAAGGGACCTTACTTTTTTACTTCCTTCTGTTATTAAGCCTTATTTTTAAAACTATACACTTTACATACTCAAAAGTATATGTTACCAAATACAATTTCAAAAACTATCACTCTTGAAGATGGTAGGGAAATAATCATAGAGACAGGTGCATTGGCCAAACAAGCTGATGGTGCTGTTGTAATTAAAATGGGCAAAGCTATACTACTAGCTACCGTAGTAACTAAAAAAGAAGCAGGTGAGGGGGTTGATTTTCTCCCTATGTCTGTAGATTACCAGGAGAAATTCGCTTCTTCAGGGAAAATACCTGGAGGATTTTTGAAGAGAGAAGGAAGATTATCTGATTACGAAATATTAATTAGTAGAATGGTAGATAGGGCCATTAGGCCTATTTTTCCTGATGACTACCACGCAGATACCAACATAAGCATCACTTTGATGTCTTATGATGAAGACGTTTTACCTGACTGCCTAGCGGGACTTGCTGCTTCTGCAGCACTTGCTGTTTCTGATATTCCTTTCAATGGACCTATCTCAGAAGTAAGGGTGGCAAAGATTGATGGTAATCTATTTATTAATCCTACCCCTAAAGAGCTAGAAAAGGCTTCTTTGGAACTAATTGTAGCAGGATCTGAAGAATTTATCCTTATGGTAGAGGGTGAAGGAGATGAGGTTTCTGAAGACGAAATGGTAGAGGCACTGCAATTTGCTCACGAAGAAATCAAAAAACACTGCAAAGTTCAAAAAGAACTGACCAAGCTTGTAGGCAAGGAAGAAAAAGAGCTTACAGTCATGAGGTAAATGACGAAGCACTTCATGCTAAAATTAAAGAGGAATTGTATGACAGTCTGTATGATGTGGTCAGCAGGCAAATTCCTAACAAATCGGAAAGATCAGAACTAGTAAAGGCCATCAAAGAAAAATTTGTAGAAAGCCTTGGAGAAGATCACGAGTACGATGAAAGCCTCATTGGTAGATATTTCGGTAAGGTTCATAAAGAAGCGGCCAGAAATTTTGAATGAGAAAAAGAGATTAGATGGCAGAGAGCCTGATGAAATTAGACCTATTTGGTCGGTAGTGGATTACTTGCCATCGGCGCATGGTTCTGCCGTTTTTACCAGAGGAGAGACCCAGTCAATTACCACTTGTACTTTAGGTACCAAGCTTGATGAACAAATGGTAGACGGAGCCGTTTTATCGGGTTATAACAAATTCTTTTACATTACAATTTCCCTGGTTTTAGTACCGGAGAAGTTAAACCAAATAGAGGACCGGGAAGAAGGGAAGTAGGTCATGGTAACCTTGCCATGCGCGCACTTAAGAAAGTGTTGCCTGCACCGGAAGACAATCCTTATACCATCCGAGTAGTTTCCGATATATTGGAATCCAATGGTTCATCTTCAATGGCTACTGTATGTGCAGGATCATTGGCTCTAATGGATGCCGGTATTGCGATCAAAAGCCCTGTTACAGGGATTGCGATGGGGATGATTTCTGATGCAGAGACAGGAAATTACACGATTTTGTCCGATATTTTAGGTGATGAAGATCACTTGGGAGATATGGATTTTAAAGTGACCGGTACTGCTAAAGGTATCACTGCTTGCCAGATGGATCTTAAAGTAGAAGGTTTGGATTATGAAGTGTTGAAAGAGGCGCTTTACCAAGCAAGAAAAGGAAGGCTACACATTTTGGATGAAATCAATAAAACATTGTCATCCGCAAGACCTGAATTTAAGCCACATACTCCAAGGTCCTATAACATGCAGATTCCTAAGGAATTGATTGGTGCGGTTATCGGCCCCGGAGGAAAAGTTATCCAAGAAATCCAAAAAGATACAGGAGCTACTGTTATTATTGAAGAGGTGGATAATATCGGGAAAATCAATATTTTCTCAAATAATCAGGAATCAATGGACGCTGCCATTGGCAGGATAAAAGCAATCGTTGCTCAGCCGGAGATTGGTGAGACCTATACCGGTAAAGTTAAGAACATTATGCCTTTTGGTGCTTTTATTGAGTTTATGCCTGGTAAAGATGGTTTATTGCATATTTCTGAAATCAAGTGGGAAAGACTTGAATCCATGGATGGTGTTCTAGAATCTGGCGAGGAAATTGCAGTGAAGTTAATCGATGTGGATAAAAAGACAGGAAAATACAAATTGTCTAGAAAAGCATTATTGCCTAAACCGGAAAGAAAAGACAAATAAGCTGGAAGTTCTCTAAATTAATAGGTCATGAAATATAAAATGAACTATTTTGAAGGGAACATCTGTTATCAATGCGTTAAAAAATAATCAATAAAATTGAATGAGGCAGCTTAAAATCAGTAAACAGATTACCAACAGGGAGAGTCAATCTCTGGATAAATACCTTCAAGAGATAGGTAAGGTAGATTTATTGACAGCAGACGAAGAAGTGGTTTTGGCCAAAAGGATCCGTGAGGGAGACCAATTGGCATTGGAAAAGTTAACCAAAGCCAACCTTAGATTTGTTGTCTCCGTTGCCAAGCAATACCAAAACCAAGGCTTATCCTTGGGAGATTTGATCAATGAGGGTAACCTAGGTTTGATTAAAGCGGCCCAAAGATTTGATGAAACCAGGGGGTTTAAATTTATATCCTATGCTGTATGGTGGATTCGCCAATCCATTCTTCAAGCTCTAGCTGAACAATCCAGGATTGTTAGGCTTCCACTAAATAGAGTGGGTTCGTTGAATAAGATCAGCAAAACATTTTCTGAGCTGGAGCAAAAGTTTGAACGTGAACCATCACCGGAAGAACTTGCCGAAGTTTTGGAAGTGACTGCAGGAGAAGTAGTGGATACCATGAAAATTTCCGGAAGGCATGTGTCTATGGATGCTCCATTTGTTCAAGGAGAAGAAAATAGTTTGCTGGATGTTCTGGAAAATGACGGTGAAATTAAACCTGATGATGGTTTGATGAATGACTCTTTAAGGAAGGAAGTTCAAAGGGCCTTGTCTACTCTTACCCAAAGGGAGGCTGATGTCATTACCCTTTATTTCGGACTCAACGGTGAACATGCCATGACCTTGGAGGAAATTGGTGAGAAATTTAACCTTACTCGAGAAAGGGTAAGGCAGATCAAAGAAAAAGCCATTAGGCGACTTAGACATACCAGTAGAAGTAAAACTTTGAAGCCTTATTTGGGATAAAAATTTAAACAAAGTTAAGAATTAAGAAAGGGCACTTTGCCCTTTTTTTATATCCCACAAAAAAATCCCATTCGAGTAAACTTTTTTGTTTTGCTATGGTGTTAGTATTCGAAAGAATTTCACTTTGTGAGAAGTATTGAACAATTGATAAAACAATGGACAAAGAAATAGAAAAAATAAAGGTTCTTATTATTGGATCAGGTCCGGCAGGCTATACTGCCGCTATTTATGCATCTCGTGCAGGGCTTTCTCCTGTAATGTATACGGGCGTCCAACCCGGTGGTCAGCTGACCATCACCAATGATGTAGAAAATTATCCCGGATATCCAGACGGTGTCATGGGCCCTCAAATGATGGAAGATTTCAGAAAACAAGCAGAACGCTTTGGTACTGATGTGAGGTATGGGGTAGTGACAGGCATAGATGCCGGAAAAAGACCTTTTAAAGTAACTGTGGATGAGGGAAAAACACTTCTTGCAGAAACTGTGATTATTTCTACCGGTGCATCTGCCAAATGGTTAGGTATAGAAAGTGAAACGAGACTTAACGGAAAAGGCGTTTCAGCTTGTGCTGTTTGTGATGGGTTTTTCTTTAGAGGAAAAGATGTGGCCATTGTAGGTGGGGGAGATACTGCTTGTGAAGAAGCCAGTTATTTGGCCAATATATGTAATAAGGTTTATATGTTGGTGAGAAGAGATGAGCTTCGGGCTTCACAGATTATGCAGAATCGGGTGATGAAAAACCCTAAAATTGAAATTCTTTGGAACCATGAAACGGTTGAGATATTAGGTGATGAAGAAGTTACCGGAGCTAAGGTAAGGGATCGAATTTCGGGTGAGGAGAAAGTCTTAGCAGTGGAAGCATTCTTTGTAGCCATAGGACATCAACCCAATACCGCTGTTTTTGAAAATCAAATTGATACTGACGAAAATGGCTATATACTTACCCAGCCGGGGAGTACTAAAACCAATGTGCCTGGAGTGTTTGCTTGTGGTGATGCTCAAGATCACGAATACAGACAAGCGGTGACTGCCGCAGGTACAGGCTGTATGGCTGCATTGGACGCAGAAAGATTTTTGACTTCACAGGAATAGGTCTAAAATTATATGAGTCTAAAAGAACGTTGGCTCTTGGTTCTTCTTCTTTTGACTTCCTTTAGCTTTGGTAGTTTTGCGCAAATTAAAAAAGGGAATAAGCATAATAATGGGGTTGTAGAACAAAACCTTGTGGTACCCTATGGTACACTTGATTTTGATGCTGATCAATATCGTAATGATTTAGAAAAGGCTACCGATGCTTTGATTTTCAAAGATGGTCTTGATCTTAAAAAACGCTTATCTCTTGTTAGTGAAAATCACGATGCTTTTATCTGGGCGCCCACTCATGTGATGGTGGAGGTAGCAGAGAAAGTGATGATTGATAGTATTTGGATTACTGCCTTTGAACATTATGGAAGCTGGGACAGTCATAAGATTAATAGTTATGATTTTGATCCGAGAGAATTTAAAGATACTATTCCTGTAACATTATATAACTCTTATTATGGTTCCGGATGGAGTGCCCCTTAGAGCATACCAAAATTAATTCTGATTTTGGTAGAAGGCGCTACCGCTGGCACCATGGAATTGATTTAAAATTAAATACCGGTGATCCGGTGAGGTCTGTATTTGATGGTATCGTTCGCATTACTTCCTATGAGCGGTATGGATACGGACATTATGTGGTGATAAGGCATAGAAATGGCCTTGAAACCATTTATGGGCACCTGTCCAAGAAAGAAGTTAAAGTTGGGCAAGAGATTAAAGCAGGTGACATCATTGGGCTTGGAGGAAGCACCGGTAGAAGTACAGGTCCCCATCTTCATTTTGAGATTCGGTACCAAGGGCTTTCCATTAATCCTACCGAAATTTTCGATTTTGAAATTGGAAGAATTAAGGCCCCGATTTATTCGATAACTGCTCAGAGTTTTGATCATGAGATAAAAATGAGAGAAGCAGTCTATCATCGAATCAGGAGTGGAGACAACTTATCTGTCATTGCCCGGCGATATGGAGTTAGGGTAAGTCAAATTACTAGATTAAATGGCATTAGCACAAGAACCATTCTCAAAATAGGAAGGCGCTTGCAAATACAATAAAAGTTATAGATTCATTGTAAAAGATAAAAATGAAATTGGATATTTTGGCCATTGCTGCTCATCCGGATGATATTGAGTTAGCATGTAGTGGTACCCTGGCGTCCCACAGAGATATGGGCTATAAGGTCGGTATATTGGACCTTACCAAGGGAGAGATGGGGACACGAGGCACCCCCGAAATTAGGATGCAAGAGGCTGAAGCTTCAGCAGAAATTTTGGGACTAAGTGCCCGCGAAAATTTGGGGTTTAAGGACATTTACTTTAAAGATGACTTGGATCATCAAACAGCTATAGCTAAGGTAATTCGTAAATACAAGCCTGAAATTGTGCTTGCCAATGCCGTAAGAGACAGGCATCCGGATCATGGTAAAGGTGGAAGTTTGGCTTCTCATGCCTGTTTCATAAGTGGGTTGAGAAAATTAGAGACAGCAATAGATGGAGTGCCTCAAGAAGTTTGGCGTCCAAAGTTTGTTTACCATTATATTCAAAACGAATTTATAGAACCTGATCTGGTTGTTGATATCTCAGATTATTGGGAGACTAAAAAGGAGAGTATTCTTGCTTTTAAATCTCAGTTTCATGATCCTAATTCCAAAGAGCCGGAAAGCTTTATTTCAAGGCCTGAATTTCTGGACTTTATTGAAGCAAGAGCTCGTGAATTAGGACATAAGATCAATGTGAAGTTTGGAGAAGGCTTTACTGTGGAAAGAGTTGCCGGAGTGAAGGACCTTTTCAATCTTATTTGATTACAAAATTAAATACCCAAACATGATATAGTAAATGTACTTTACATGTTTGGGTATTTTTATGTCGGATCCTTTAATCCGGATTATGTAATAGAATTTGTGATAGCCTGTCCCGTGTTTACGGGAAGTGTTGCAATCGCAAGAAAATCAGGCTGTTTGGAGATTTTAGCATAGCACCGCTATGGTGAAATTGAAAACAGCAACGAAGTGGCTGATTTTGAAGCGATTTCAGTACGTAATAGATTGTCTATTGCATATTTCGGGTTTAAGCCAACTTTTTCGGTGGGTCTGTAAAAATTACGGGGCCAAACGTGCTTTCCTCCACTGCTGTTCTCCTTCATCCCTTCGGTACAAAACTCTGTCATGGAGTCTGGCAGGCCTGCCTTGCCAAAATTCAATGGTTGAAGGAATTAA
Organism: Cyclobacterium sp. SOCE241; assembly: GCF_056867545.1. NCBI lineage: Bacteria > Pseudomonadati > Bacteroidota > Cytophagia > Cytophagales > Cyclobacteriaceae > Cyclobacterium > Cyclobacterium sp. SOCE241. Next base: position 5,783,157 of record NZ_CP149779.1, read on the forward strand.
CCGGTACCCGCCCCAATGTTCCGGTCTCACAATAGGTTCTGATTGAAACCTTTCCTCAACTTTTTGTTGTCTTTCTTCAAGGAAAATTCGGTTGGGAATAACTTCACTTTGGGGGCTTGTCCATGCTCCTAATTGACTTTGAATGGGTCTGCTTTTAAAATATTCATCAGATTCCTCAGCTGAGGTTTTGGAAATAAGTCCCTCAATCCTTACTTGCCTTTCCAGTTCTGGCCAGAAAAAGGTCAAAGAAGCATTAGGGTTTTTGGTAAGTTGCTTTCCTTTATTGCTGGAGTAGTTGGTAAAAAAACAAACCCTTCATCAGCCCCTTTTAACAAGACAATTCTCCCGGAAGGTTGGCCATTTTCATTTACGGTACACAGATGCATGGCGGTTGGTTCATTTACTTTTGCTGTCAAAGCTTCAGATAACCATACTTTGAATTGTTCCAAAGGGTTCTTGTTTGTCTCATTTAAGTTCAATTTCTTAGAAGAATATTCTATTCTTATGTCTGCTAAATTCATTTTATCTTTATTTGTAGCTGAAATTTAAGTTTGGATTACAAATATATTGGTTTTAAGATTTTTTGCTTTATATTAATGCCTCGTATAAATCACAGTTGATGGATAATAGGTCCAATATAATGCCAAAATCAGGAAGTTTGTTGATTTCTGAACCTTTCCTACAAGATGAGAATTTTGTTAGGTCAGTTGTTCTTTTGTGTGAAAATAATGAGTTGGGTTCTTTTGGTTTGGTACTGAATAAGCTGTCTATTTTCAAATTAGATGAACTTTTGGAAGATTGTGAACTTACAAATAAGGAGGTTTATGTGGGTGGCCCGGTGGAGCAAAATACGCTTCATTTTATCTATTGTGGAGAGCAGCTTCTAGAAGATAGTGTGGCTTTAGGAGACCAGCTGTGGTGGGGAGGTGATTTTAATGAATTGATAGGCAAATACAAGTCAGGCTTGGTTGATATTACAAATTTTCGTTTTTTCTTAGGTTATTCAGGATGGGAAGAAGGGCAATTAAGTGAAGAGTTGGATGAGAAAACATGGATTGTTTGTGACAATAGCCATACTAAAAAGATCTTTAAAGTGGCTCCGGATGAATTATGGCGCGTAATTTTAAAGAATATGGGGGGCGATTTCCAAGTATTGGCAAATTATCCGATTGACCCAAGACTAAATTAGCTCAAAATTGCTACTTTTGTTTAGCATGGATTGAATTACGCAGGAATATTTTAAATATTATGGATAACGAGAAAGAAATGTCTGAAAATGCAGACAAGGTTACTGAAGAATTGGCAAATAGTCAAAAATCAGGAGTTGAAGCATCTAAGGAGAAGCAGGAAACACCAAACAGTGATGTGACAGGTGAAAATTCTCCAAAAGATCAAGAGAATGTGGTGGATCCTTCCGTGGTGTCAAATGATACTCAGGAAGATGCAGTTGCTGAGAAACCAAAAGAGACCAAAGAAGAGGCTTCTTCAGATAAAATTGAGACCCCTGCGACTCCAATTGAAACCAGTCCGGCAGCTAAAGAGGAATCGGAAGAAAGTGAAGATGAGGAAGAAGAGTTTGATTTTCATAATTATACCAAGCCTCAACTAATCAAAGCCCTTAAAGATTTTGTACAAGAGCAGAATTTTGTACGCAGAGATGGCTTGGTACAAGAAATAAAAAATCAATACGACGAATACTATCTAAAAGAGCAAGAACAAGCCCTTGATCAATTTCTTAAAGAAGGAGGAGAAAAAGATGGCTTTGTATATAGGGGAACGGATGAAGACCGTGAGTTTTTCGCTTCCTACCAATTATTTAAAGAGAAAAAACACCAGCAATACAAAGACCTTGAAAAGTCCAAGGAAAAGAATGCCAATGACAAAAACCTTATCCTAGATCAGTTAAGAGAAATTGTGGATGGGGAAGAAACTACCAATAGCATTGAGACCATTAAAAAGATCCAAGATGAATGGAAAAAGATAGGTCCTGTCCCACACAGTCAAAATAAAAATCTGTGGGCTTCTTATAATGCTTTAATGGATAGGTTTTATGACAACCGGAGTATATACTTTGAGCTGAAAGAGCTAGATAGGAAAAAGAACTTGGACAGTAAACTAGACCTATGCAGCAAAGCAGAGGCTTTGTCCAAGGTTGAGGATGTGAAGGAGGCCATTAAAAGTTTGAATGACCTGCATGAAGAATTCAAACATATCGGCCCTGTTCCTAGGGAAGATCAAGAAGCATTATGGCAACGTTTTAAAAGCGCTTCCGATGCTGTTTACAACAAACGTAAGGCTTATTATGACAGTCAACGAGAAGTTTTCAAGGCCAATCAAGTACTTAAAGAGAAGCTAATTGAAAAATTAGAAGAATTTAAGGCTTTTAAAGCTGAAAAAATTAGAGATTGGAACACAAAAACCAAAGAAATTCTTGCCCTTCAAAAAGAGTGGGAGGCCATTGGTCCCGTGCCTAGGGAAGCAGGCAAAGAGATCAACAAAACTTTTTGGGGGCTGTTCAAGCAGTTTTTTCACCATAAAAATTTATTCTTCAAAGAATTAGATGAAATAAGGCAACAGAATAAAGAAAAGGCTGAAAAGTTAATTGAAAGTGCTGAGGCCTATTTGGACAGTACAGACTGGAAAAATTCTTCCAATGAGTTAATACAATTACAGAAGCAGTGGAAGGAATTGGGGCCTATGCCTGAAAAATTCCGCGATGATCTTTACAACCGCTTTAAAAAGGCCTGTGACACCTTCTTCGATAACAGGAGGAATGCAAACAAGGAAAACAACAAGGCCTTTGAAGAAAATCTTTTGGCCAAAGAGAAGGTTTGTCAAGAGATCTTAGAGGCTGCAAAGGATGAAACCCAAACAAGCGCAGAAAACCTTGAAAGGCTTATTCAAGCGTATAATGAAATAGGTTTTGTGCCGCGGAAGAGCATGAAGGATATTTCCAATAAATTCAATAGTGCTGTCAACGAATATGTTTCCAAACTAGAACTTGAAGGGGAGAGTAAGGATGATTTTCTATTCAGACTTAACCTCAACAAACTACAGGCAGATCCGAATAGCAATAAAGTACTGAATAAAAAGGAGCACGGAATCCGCAGACAGATTACTGATTTGGAAAATAACATTACTTTGTGGAGAAATAATTTGGAGTTTTTTGCAGCTTCAAAAACGGCAGATAAGCTAAAAGATCAATTTGAAGAGAAGATTGAAAAGGCAGAGCTGGAAGTGGATAAACTGAAAAAGAAACTTTCAATTATCAGAGAATTTTAATTCCTTCACTATGAGTAAAATAGGGATTTTGTTAGAAAAATCTTCTCAAAAGTTTTGATTTCATAGGAGTATAAAACTATATTTGCACTCGCAATCAGGGAAAAAGCCTTCCTGATAACACTTTTAAAAGGGTGTATTTATAAAAGAAGCCTCCTTAGCTCAGCTGGTAGAGCAACTGACTTGTAATCAGTAGGTCGTTGGTTCGATCCCGACAGGAGGCTCTTAAAATTTAAGCACTTGCAGGATACATCTTGCAAGTGCTTTTTTTTAGGTAGTTATTTTATATCCGGATAGTAAAAGAAGAAAAGAAGCAAAATTATCAAAAAATAAATAGGCAAGGCTACATATAAATTATTAACTGGACTAGTTAATTTATCGTTCTCCCAATATTTTTTAAGGATAAGTCTTTCCATGTAAAAGGGGTGTGGTTAGTTATTTTTGTTTATGCTCCTTTTGTTTTATAGATGGAATTAGGATTGGTTTTATTTTTTGTAATTTATGCAATTAATTCAGGCAGAATTAGGAGTTGACCTCATAATATATGCTAAAGGATTCAGTTTGAGTCTTGTAATAATACCGAACAAATTGTTCATGTATGGGGTATAAGCTCCTTTAATATTTTTGCCTTCAAAGAAATGTTTGAATGGCTTAAAAGGTAAAAGCCTTTATTGATATGCTATAGAACCTTGATAAAGTCATTTGAAGATTGAGAGGGATATTTTGATTACATTTCAGCAGCCTTCTAGCGAGAGTAGGAAGATCCTTCAGATGGAAAGATAAAAATAAAGAAGGAAGGTTTTCAAATAAAGAATTCAATAAATTAGGAAAAATAATCGATTTAAAACACTACAGATTTTTACCCGATAAGCGAATGTTAAAAAATATTATAAAATTAATTAGCTGTATTTCTATCGGACTAGTCATCGGCTGTAAAGAAAAAGATACTGTTGAAAGCGAAGCATTTTCTGTGGAACTAGAAACCATTACAAAGGGAAAAGAAAAAGAATACACTTGGACACATGCACGCTCTGCTGTAATACCCTCCGATAAGCCAAAGGTGCTTACCACTATGTCACAAACACTCAAAGAGGGCTCAGATGTTTATCATGACTTGTATCAAGTGATAAGCCAAGACATGGGCCAAACCTGGTCTGAGCCTGAAGCAATACCTTCATTGACAATAATTGAACAAGATAGTGGCTATCGATCTGTAGTGGATATGTGGCCTCAATGGCATTCCTCTACAAATAAGGTTTTAAATATAGGTACCTCTCCTTTTTATTCTAACGAAAGGACACATGACGGTTGGAAAAAAAGGTGGTGTATGCCTGTTTTGATCCGGAAACCGAAAAATGGAGTTCTCCTAAATTTTTGAAACTACCGGAATTGGACCATGATGGAATGCTTTTAATGGCACCTGCAGCAGGCAGTGCCCAATGGTTGGAGTTGCCCAATGGAGATATTCTTTTACCTGTGTTTTATTTTAAGCTTACCGAGGAACAGGCTTATTCAGCTTTGAATAATCCAGATGAGGCTTTTAGTATAGGTAGTTTGATGAAAAGTGATGATTTTGGTTTTAGCAGCACAGTAGTGCGATGTACCTTCGACGGTGAAAATTTAATTTATAAAGAACATGGTGATGAATTAATACTTAAACAGGGTAGGGGAATCTATGAACCATCCATCACCTCTTTTAAGGGAGAATATTATCTAACCATGCGTAGTGACAAAAGTGCTTTTGTTGCTAAAAGCAAAGATGGATTGCATTTTAGTTCTCTTAAGGAATGGACCTTTGACGATGAGTCTATTTTGGGGAGTTATAACACCCAGCAACATTGGGTGAGGCATAGTGATGCCTTATACTTGGTGTACACCAGACGAGGTGCAGATAATGATAAGGTTTTTCGCCATAGGGCACCTCTTTTTATGGCAGAGGTGGATGTTAATAACCTTCAAGTTATACGGTCTACTGAACGTGAGATGGTTCCCAATAGAGGAGTTGCTTTAGGTAATTTTGGCATCATGGAAGTCAATCAAAATGAGACCTGGATAACTGTAGCCGAATACATGAGGGGAGAAGAGAACGTAGTTGCTGATAATAGTGTTTTCACTGCCAGAATACTGTGGAAGCGACCAAATTTGAATTCAAAACAATAATCAAAGATTTAATTAATACTAAGAGAATTGTAGAGTTTCCTACTACTATTTATTATGAGATGATAAGAACAAAATTTTTTAATAAATACAAACCCAAAGTAATTAGTAACTACAATACAAGTAGTGAATTAAACGGTGTTTGTAAGTGTTTTAAGTATCATAAAATTACCCATTAATGTTTATCCATATAACATTGAAAACTGAATCAACTCGGTGGATTGTTAGACTTTCAACGATAAGCAAATGATATTTCTTCAACTCTTTGGCTGATTTTGATGTCGATTTAGTTAAAATCTAATTCAGCTGTAAGAAGAAAAAGGGAGTGATCAGGAAAATAATCTCTTGTATTTTTTACATTACTTTGACCAAAACCTAGTTCCATTGGTTAGGTACTTAGTTGATTTTTCTTTTATCGTTCAAAGCCACTTGCTAGAATTTAAAATTAGGCTTGCTGCCAAATCGCTCGTAGTATTTTTTTGAAAAATAGGAAGAATGTTTAAATCCAACCTCGAGAACAAGTTGTTTTAAGGAGTGAACCTGCCTATTTTCTAGGAGCATTTTAGCTTTCTGTAATTTAACTTCTGTTATAAGTTCATTAGGGGATAAACCTGTTTCACTTTTTATTTTTCTAAATAAAGAACTTGATGAAAGATTAAAATGCTCGGCAAGATCAGTTTGATTGATTTTACTTTTCCCGGATTGTTCAAAAATATATGTCTGTAATTTATCAATCCAATTGTTAGGATCATTTTGGGAAAGATCTATTTTTTCCTCCAGTTGATACCTTGTACGTTTGTTGTTATTTATTAATGCATTATTTATCCGTATGATCAATTCTTCCTCTTCAAAAGGTTTAAGTAAATAATCGTCGATACCAAGTCTTAAAGTAGATAATTTGATTTGGTTATCTGCCCTCGCAGTAAGCATCAAAATTGGAGCAGAATGTTGTAGGGATTTAAGTTTTGAAATGAATTCTAATCCATTCATATTTGGCATCATATAATCTGTAATGATAAAATCTACGGCTTGACTCTTTATTATTTTCAAGGCTTCATGGCCATCCCCGGCTTCCAGGCATTCGTATTTACATAGTAAATCTTTAAGGTAGAGTCGCATATCATAAGCATCATCGACCAATAAAATTTTAACTTTTTTATTAGTAGAAGAAAAACGTTCCAATAGCTCAAGTTTGCTTATTTCGCTATTTTTAACACGATCTCTTTCCTTGATTTTCTCAACCTTAGGAAGGTGTATAACAAAAGTGCTCCCAACTGAAGGTTTGCTGGAAACCCTAATTGTTCCTCCAATTTTTGTAATTATCTCTTTGCTGAAAGCCAGTCCAACACCACTTCCACCTGATTTATTGAAAGAGTTGTTTGATTGATAAAATCGATTAAATATTAATTCTAAATCATTCTTTTCTATACCTATGCCATCATCCTCCACACCAATGATTATTGAGGTTTGGTTTTCCTTTAAGAATAGGGTCACTTTCCCTTTCTTTTCCGTATATTTTAAGGCATTCAATAGAATGTTATTAAGTGCCCGTTCCAGATATAGCTTATCACCCAAAACGAATTTTGGTGAGGTACTTGTATTTACCTTAAATGTTATTTGCTTTTGCTTAAATAAAGGTTCAAAAGAAGTAGCTATTTTCTTCAATAAATCAGTCAAGTTTATTGGATGTAAGCTCATGCTGAAATTGGTATCCTGCATTTTGGCTAAATCGATTACATCATCTACTATTTTTTTTATTTTATCAGCTTGGTTATTGAGCTGGGTCACGACGGATTGTATTTGAGCATCATTTAATTCGGAGTTGTATTTTTTAAGTTTATTGATTTGACCTTTGATAAGTGTCAAAGGGGTACGGACCTCATGAGAGACATTGATAAAAAACTGCGACTGCTGCTCGTTAATATCGGCTATATTTTTTCGCTCTATTTCTAATGCAAGTTCACTTTTAAGATTTTCTTGTTTGAAATAGTAAACCAAAACAAATACGATTGCGAAAACCATGAAGATGAAACGATCAGGGCCGAAATAATTTTGTGGGTAATGGAGAAAATAAATATTGGGTATTATAAAAAGAACTAGGGACACTACAAATGAGGAAAAAATATAAAAACGATTGTTGGTAAACAAGAGTACAAAGGCAGGAGCTAAAAGGTATCCGGCTTCTAACATTTTACCGGATATAATAAAATTGGAGAACATAAAATTGCTAAAGTATACCAAGAAAAAAATAGGGCAGTTGCCATTTTATTTCGGTTTATCCTTTGAAGGTACAACACAAGTGAAATGCCTGCAAAATTGGCTAGATGGGTAAAGATATAAACAGGTGGCTTATTGGGTTCAAAAATTTCAGCAATGATTGAAGCCATTTCGATTAATATCCAAAAACCACAAAAGATATTCAAGAGCTTTATTTGCTTTTGTTTTTCTCTAGGTTTGTCAGGATCAAACCCGATCAATGAAATTGCTTTATAAAGGTTTAACCAATGTTGTCGAATTGTATTCAATTGTATTTAGGTGTTAAGTTATTGACCATTTTCCATTTAAAAATAGATATTATAAAATTTTTCCAGCCGATTTGACCGCAATAAATCAATACCAAACCTCCATAAAGGTTAATTAGACCGGTTGATTATCCAAATTGACCTGTTAGTGATTCTGTTTGATTGATTTTTGACCTTTACCTGATTTACTTTTAGGTACGTTATTCCCATTATACTGCTTATATATACCTAATAATATTTGGTTAAAAATTAGAAAGGAGGGTTAATAGTTCTCTTTTGTCTTGAATGTCTTTATTAAAACAATTACCATGAAAACTCAACTTATTCTCATTGTATTAATAGTATTCTCTTGTTCTTTTTCTTTGGCACAGACTTCTGCTGAAATGGCTGATATAGCAATACAAGGTATTGCAAGAGATGACAATAATACGGCAAAAGCAAATGCCCAAATTTCCCTTACTTTCGAGTTTTATTATTTAGATAAAAATAATGGAAATGCTAAAGTTGAAGTTGGGGCTCCAGAAACAGTAATTCTAAATACCGATGCTTTTGGTGTATTTTCCCATGTTATAAGCCCTGCTGCTACCAATAATTCCATATTTGCTAATCAGCAAATCTATTTAAAAATTACTGAGGGGAATGTTCTTGTGTCAGAGGAAAAACTAAAGCACGTTCCTTATGCAATAGCAGCTAATAACGGGGTGCCGACCGGAGCTATCATGCCTTTTGTTGGGGCTACAGCTCCAATTGGTTGGGTGCTGTGCGATGGACAATCCTTAACAAATATCAATGGGGCTGAAAATCTCATTGCTTTATTGGGGAGTACCAATGCACCAGATTTGAGGGCTATGTTTTTAAGAGGGGTAGGAGTCAACGCTGATGCCCAGTTTGCCGATAATAGAAGGGATGGTGGCGTAAATTCCACACAGCAAGATTCCAACATGGCGCACAACCACAGCGTGGATTTAACTACTTCTAATAATGGTGAACACTCACATCCCTTAATGTTAATGAACAGGAGGTTTGTTAATGATGGTAATAGCGGTTCAACAGCGTTTAATATACAAGCCCAGGATGGAGGGGTATCGACAGTAACAACCGATTTAAGTGGGATACATACCCATGCTGTTTCCGGAAATACGTCTTCTGAAGGAACTGAATCTCGTCCTATAAACTATGGGGTGAACTACATCATCAAATTATAATTTCAGGGGGATGAGAAAATTATTTCTTACACTGATATCGAGTATGTTGGTTTCCTTCCTTTATGCACAACAGGAGGAAGGAGCCAAGGAAGTTACTGTCTCACAAGCCATACAAAATGAAGGTTTTACAATTCAGGTTGGGCTGCCTTTTTTAGGAACATCCAATAACACCACTCCGACAGATTTACGTTTTCCATGGGATGTACTTTACCTGTATGGTACTTTTGCAGAAGAATCTTTTAGTGTTTCCAAAGGTTATTTTGGTGATAAGGTTTTGATAGAATGGCGACTTAGAAATAATATTAATAACATTACAAACATCAAAATTTTACGTAGAGAACTTGGAAGTAATGAAAATTTTCAACCAATAGCTGATATTACCCCACAGCCCTCCGGTACCTATGAAGACAAGTACGTGGATGGAGGAAAACTGTATGAATATAAAGTGTTGGCTGAAAATGTAATGGAGAATGAAGAGCTTTTTACCAATTATATCACAGGTATAGGGTTTAGAAATCCTACTGCGGTCATTACCGGAAATGTTAATTTTGAAGGTGGAAATCCGGTGAAAAACGTAACGGTAGTTGCCGAATCGAGTGGGAGTTCCATAAGCTATGGGAGTAGTTTGAAAATCCCTTCTAACGCTAAGCTTGAGATCAATAAATTAAATAAACCAATTGATTCGTTGGCTACTTTACAGGCTTGGGTAAAACCGGACATCAATAGTCCTTATACTGATGATAATGGGAGCCCGATCAGGCTGTTTAGACTAACTGAGGCAAACGGTAATAACATAGATATTAATGTCAGAGTAAAAATATTGGCAAACGAATTGGAAGTTAGAATAAAAGAGAGTTTGTTCCTTATCAAAAATGTATTTCCTTCTGGAGATATCGATGCCCGAGGTGATGATATTATGGTCCCTGTAGCTAATTTCAATGATTACTTTACTCATTTTTCGATACAGTTGAGGGATGGAATGGCTCCATCCCTATTTATCAATGGCCGCCCAATGACAAAGGAGTACCGGGATGCTGTACATAAAGCACGAGCCGAGATAGACCAAAATATAAATACTCCATATTTAGAGATTTCCGAGGATATAAGTCTTATTAATTTTCAACTAGGGAAGGCTGTTTGGAACAAGGTCAGAATAGGTGGTGGAAAAACAGCTCTGATTGATGAAATTCGCTTATGGAATCGCATAGAAACAGCCGCTGCTATCCGAACAGATTATAAAAGGTATATCAGTGGTGACGATCCGGGTTTGATAGTCTATTTAAGCGCCAACGAAAATCAAGGGGATTATGCCTATGATGCTTCACGAGAAGACTATACATATAATAGAAATCACGGTAAATTAGAAAATATCACTTTTGTATCTGGACCTGGTGCAATCCCATCTGCTAGTCAATTGGGAATCTTAGGGGTAACCGATGAAAATGGCAATTATCAGATTAATTCCATTCCCTACTCCGGAACAGGAGAATCATTTAAAATTACCCCTGTTTATGGACAACACAAGTTTGAACCCAATCAACAACTGGTCTTTTTAGGTCAGGGCTCAGAGGTGGTAAATAAAATTGATTTTATCGATAAGTCCTCCTTTATCTTTAAAGGAAAAATATTGTACGATACCAGGAAGGTATTCCCTTCCTACGTAGAGGTAAATGGTGGAAATTTGTCCGGATTGAATGATGGAGATGAATATGTTACAGGTCCTGGAATTATCGATGAAAACTATAATCGATATGAGAAGCTTACAGGAGCAAATGCAGGCACTTATAATAAAGGTGAATATTGGATTAATTATTATGATGAGAACGACTCTACCAATTTTCGATTGGAACGCTATGCCAGTATTCCAGTCTCCGGAGCTACGATCTACATTGATGGACAAATCGTAATTGATGAAAACAATACACCTGTACTGTCGGATGAAGCCGGTAATTTTGAAATTAGTGTACCTATTGGAAATCATTTTATACGGGTTGAAAAAATGGTCACTCCTTTTCTTACAATGGTAGATTTCCTGCTGAAACCGGTACTTTTAAAGAATTTTTTGAAGATGCTCAGGAGCCGGTGGTATTTATTGATGAGACCAGAGTAACTGCGGTTGGACGCGTAGTTGGTGGAGCAGTGGAAGCAAGTAAGCCAATAGGATTTGGTGAAAATGGGCTTTATGTAACCAATTATACAATTAAAAATTTTAAGCCCATTCCTTTGGTTGTTAGTTCGAAAAATAATATAGGGGTGGCTAGTTTTGCGTTTCAGTATGATCCACCAGGTGCTGGAGGTGTCACCGATTACACAAAATTTAACTTTAAAACGAATAGCGAATCCGGCGAGTATCGTGTTGAAGTGATGCCATTGAATTATGAAATTGAAGGCGGAGATACACCAGGCTTAACAATTTCCAGTAATGAGAGCATTAATTCAGCTATAATTGGAACATCAAATGAAAGTATAAATTTTTCAAGTATTCCACCGCTTTTAACTCCGGAGTTTATTCTTCCAAACAATGATATTTTGGAAGGGGTACCCTACCATTTTGAAAAAAGCTTTGTGTACCGTTCTACGCCAGTATTGCGTGTCATCGACCAAACTTCAACAGATTCACTACAGTTTTTTAATGCAGATAGTAGTGAGTACTTTATAAGCACTGAAGGGTTAACCCACCCGGCAGACGCTAGTAAAGAGGTATTGATTTATGAGCAGGCTGCAAGTTATGCCATAACCCTATCCACATTTGAAAGATACGTGAACATGGATGGAGACAGTATAATTGAAGATGTTGTGCCAATTATAGATGGGGAATTAAAAATCAATAATAATTTAGCAATTTTAGGCTCTGAAGAGATCGAAAAGGATACAGTAGACAATAGTATTTCCTATTATTCGTTTCAAGTGGGTGTTCCCAATACTACGTTCCCATATACACGCAGTTTGGATATACAGTATGTTATTGGGGGGATTTCTTATCCGGCAGAAAATTATATCCCTGATGGGATTATACTAGGAGGGGCTCCTGATGGGACTTCTGCTCCACCCCTTACAGTAGCTCCTGAAATCCCGGATATTATTCTCCGAGACCCTCCCGGGTCCAACAGTTTTGCATCTATAGAGGCAGGTCAAACCTTAAGTTTTACCACAGAATCCATGTCCACCTTATCCGGAGGGCTTTCTCAAACCTTAAAATTAATGATGGGAGGAGCTGTTACCTTTGTTGGGGGAGTTCCGGGAGCCTCGATTGAGGTGAAAACAGAAGTGGTCAATGACCTTACCGGCAATATAACGCTGGAAACTTCTTCTTCAGATGCTTTAAGTTTAACAAAAACCTATACGTTTAATCAAACCATTTCGACCAGTGATGACCCGGAATTTGTGGGTGCTGATGGGGATTTGTATATAGGGAACGCTAGTAATTATGCCATAGGATCTTATGATGACTTTAAAGCTGACATTGCACCGATTGGAGATCCGAATAATAATTATAGGTTGACCAATGCAAATGGTGATGACATTTATTTAAATAAGCAAAAAGCTATATATATAAATACTAAACCGACCAATACCTTTTTTGTGTACTCTCAAAAGTACATAATTAATGATTTAATACCTCAATATGAGTTAATTGCAGAAAATCTCAGAAATCATATTCCAGTAGAAGGCGCCAATAGTTTGTTTTGGTACGAAGAACAAATCAGGTTGTGGCGTAAGATTATTCTTGAAAATGAACGAAAGAAATATTTGGCTTTAAATGAATCTGAATCGTTGATAAAAGCTGCTGATGATTATTTAGATATTTATATGTCTGATTTAGAGAATGAATTAAATCGTTCAGATGTTGGTGATCCTTACCAAGCGTTATTGAAGGAAAAACTTGACCTTGCCGCTAGGAATAAATCATTGGTAAACTCCCAATCATCCAGTAATATTTCATTTGATTCGGGTGTAGGCGAAGTAAGTAGGAGTGTAGAAACAGAGCTTATTAATTCCTCTTCTTTGGCTTATAATATTGAGTTGGAAGAAAGCTTGCAATATGATATAGGATTTGAAATTAATGATGCGTTAGGCCTTGTTTCTACCACTGTCTTTTCCTTGGCTCAAGATTTTAGTGCAGGTATTACCAAAGAAGAAGCTGAAACTACGACCTTTAAATATACCTTGAAGGACAATGATCCTGCAAACATTTTGAGTATTGATGTTTTTAACCTATTTGATGGTAACGGACCGATTTTCACAACTGTTGGAGGTAGAACATCTTGCCCATATGAGGGCAAAGAGTTGTCTCATTTTTATAATCATTCCTCCTATGATCCTGCTAACCCCATTGTTGCTCTGGCAGAGGCGGATAGGGAAACCTTAAGCAATGCAACTCAAAAGGCAGAAGATCCTCAAATTACCGTAGAGGTTGCAGAAATATTTAATATTCCGGAAAGCAATACCGCAGAATTTCATCTGTCTTTTCAAAATTTAGCAGATGCAACTAGTGATAATGCAAATTTTAATTACTTTGAGTTATTAATCGACAATACAACAAATCCTAATGCACCTGATATCAATGTATCGCCCAATGGAACCGTAATATTTGTCCCTTACGGACAAACTGTAGATTATACCTTGACATTGGATAAGAAAATTGCAGATGTCTACGATTATGAAAATATAAGGGTGGTTTTACAATCACTTTGTGATCCTGTAAACGTTTTTGATGACGTTTTAATATCGGCCCATTTTATTCCAACCTGTTCTCAAGTAAAGGTAAGTGCACCTCGGGATAATTGGGTTTACAATATAGATGCAGCTTATGACAATCATTCGGAACTTTCAAAGCCCTTGTTGATTACCTTATCAGATTATAATCAGACATTTGATAACTTCAAAAAGATAGATTTAGAATACCGTTTAGCAACATCGCCAAACTGGACACGCCTGCATACCTACTACAATACGGAGGCATTTTACGATGAGGCTGTCGGGAATGGGGAAACGGAAATTGCGTTGATTGAAACACCAAACATTAATTTTCCTTTTGATATTGCAGGACTTCAGTTACAAGATGGAGTTTACGAAATAAGAGCAAGAAGTATATGTGAAAATGGTACAGTATATATTTCTGACGTAATTTCTGGAACAGTTAATTTAGAAGCCCCAAGGCAATTTGGTACACCATTTCCTATAGATGGTATTTTAGGGGTGGGAGAAGACCTCCGGGTAAAATTCAACGAAAATATGTATTTCAATAGTGCAGTAAGCACCATTGAGATAAAAGGACAATCCAACCAACTGCCAATTGATCATAGTGTTTCTTTGTATTTTGAGGGGGATAGTAACACGGTAACTATTGAAAGCCCAAGGTTAGTGTCGGGTGATTTGACCCTTGAGTTTTGGATGAATAATTCGACTACAGAAAGCACAGCTACAATTGTTGAACAAAAAGACGGGCTAACCATCAATTTGGAGGACCATGAGATATTTGTAACCCTTGGGGATATCACAGCCCATGGAACTATCGCAAATGACGAATTATTTCATCACTATACATTTTCGCATAACAATGAATTGGGAACGCTAAGTATATATGAGGATGATAGGGAAATAGGTGGGGATGCCGGCTCGGCAAACACAGCATTTACAAATAACAACCCCTTAATTATTGGTGGAAATTCTTTCATTGGAAATATTCATGATCTCCGGTTGTGGTCAGTATCAAAAACTTTGAGCGATGCATATGCCGGGATGTATAGCAAGCTCCAAGGGAAAGAGGCTAATTTGGTAGGTTATTGGCCGCTGAACGAGGGACGTGGAGAGCTTGCTAATGATCTTGCACGTTTTAAACATGCATTAGTGAAAGCGGAATGGGATATTAAGCCTAAAGGGACTGCTTATTCCTTTAGTAATGGGCAATACTTGGCCTTGGATGATGTTGGTTTTGTTCAGATGACCAATGAAATGGATGCAACTATTTCCTTCTGGATCAAAACAGAAACTCCGCAAGAGGCAACTATTTTCTCAAATGGAAGAGGAATAGGTGATGGCACACTAGAAGGAAAGGATCCGATCCAGTCCAACGGTTTGGCGAATAAATGGTCGATCAATATGAATACGTCCGGAGCTTTGTATTTGGCCAGTGAAGAAAATACCTATGTGTTAACCGCTGCAAGTGTCGCTGATAATTCTTGGCACCACATCACACTATTATTCAATCGAAATGGTGCTCTAAGAACCTACGTGGATGCCCAACAAGTATCCTCCAATCCAATGACTAATATAGGTGGGTTTTCCGGGGATAAGGTTTGGATAGGAGCGAGAGGATTTAGAGATCTAGGGAATAAAGAAACAGTGGACCGTGTTTTTACTGGGAAAATCGATGAATTCCGTCTTTGGAATACCCTTAGGAATGTTGATCAAATTTCTAGAGATAGGTACCATGAAATTGATGTGGAAAGTATTGGCCTATTACTTTATGCCAGAATGAATGCACCTAACACTGCAACTGATAAGGGGCCACTATATTACCACGTTGTCAGTGGTGGAGAAATGAGCACTTCCTATGGTACGATGAATGCCGGTGCTGTTAATTTTTCAAATGATGTTCCTGCCATAAAGCCTGAAAGAAACCTAATCAAATTTCAGGTGAATCATGTGATCAATGAAGATGAAATGATTTTGGAACCTGTGATTTCAGATTGGGCAGTGGTAGAAGGACAGGTATTAGACATTACCGTTCATCGAATGTTTGATGCTTCTGATAATATGCAACAATCCCCAATAACCTGGACAGCTTTTATACAAAAAAATGAGATGAGTTGGTTTGTAGACGGCCACAACGATGTTGTTGACCTTACCAAAATTGGTGAAGAAGCTACATTCTTTGAAATAAGCATCTTAAACAAAGGGGGCAAACCCAGCCCTTTGCGATTTCTGGCATTCCAAGTTGGTTATCTTTGAGCAGTTCTTCGGGAACATTGTTGCCGGATAGTAAGGTAGTGATAACAGCTAGTGTTGATGAAGGTCTGGCAACAGGAGAATACATAGAAGACCTATATCTACAAACTGATTTCGGGTTAGACGAGAAACTACAATTGAAACTTAGGGTCTTAGCAGAAGATCCTGATTGGGTCATAGACCCGAATAGTTTTAATTATAGTATGAATATTGTCGGTCGAGTTAGCATAGATGGTGTTTATTCTGATGACATTTATGATAAAGTTTCAGCTTTCTCTAATGGTGAGCTAAGGGGCGTAGCGGACATGGTTTGGGATGAGGCCTATCAGGAATACTTTGTGTTTTTAACGGTCTATAGTGATTCGGCTTACAGTGATTTAATTAATTTTAAAATATGGGATGCTTCAAAAGGACAAGTTGTTCAGGCAACTTTAGATGAGAAGTTGACGGTTACTTTTAATGAAAACACCATAATAGGCACTCAGACTAATACCTCAATGTTTGAAAATTCAGGGGTTGTAGAGCAAATAATACAATTGAATCAAGGATGGACATGGTTGTCTCTAAATATTGAGGATCAAAATTTTTCAAATTTAAATGTCTTAACAGAAGGAATGGTTTTAGAAACGTCGGACAGGCTAATGAGCAATAGCCCTTCGAAATTAGAAACCTACTTTAAAAATGAGAATTCTCCTGAATCCAGTTCATGGAATGGTGAAATAAGTGAGCATGGCGGTTTATCTACTTCTTACATGTATAAAGCGAAGTTTAATAATCGACAGGATTTAATTCTTTCCGGTTCTTCTGTCAATTTAGATTCATGGAGTTTTCCTATCAAGCTCAATTGGAATTGGTTACCCTATCCTTTAAAAAACAATGTTGCATTGAATGAAGGCCTGTCATCTTTCGATGCTCATGAAGGGGATGTTATTAAGTCTCAAAATCAATTTGCCATATATGATGAGGTAAATGGTTGGAGTGGTACTTTAAATTATTTAGAAGCCAATAAAGGTTATATGCTGCGATCTAGTCAAGAGCAAATATTCACCTACCCTAGGTTTTTATGGGATTTCTCTAATTCCCGAATGTCGAATCTTGAGATTCAAACACCGGAGGAAGTGATATCGGCTGAATTTGCTAGATTTTCGGCCAATATGAATGCAGTAGTGTTGTTACCCGAAGGCTACCACGAACTGTTTGCAATTGATGATAAGGGTGATTTAAGAGGAAAAGCAGTAAACCAAGTGATTGGGAATCAAAATTTAAGTTTTATTACTGTTTTTGGGGAGACCAATAAGGAGTTAACCTTCTATATAGGTGATGGTGAGCGCATGATTCCTACCCACAAAACTTTCCATTTCACTGCAAACAATGTGCTTGGAACGGTAGAAAATCCGGTAGTATTAGGGAATGAAATATTGGGTGGAATTAAAATTTTCCCCAGCCCTTTCAAAGAGGAATTGCAGATAAAGCTAATTTCCAATCAGGATGATTTTATCAATATCCAATTGTTTAATACGTTTGGTCAGTTGGTAAATACTTATGGGAAAAGTATAAATAAAGGAATTAATACACTCATACTTAACCCCGATGTGGGGAGTGGGCTTTATATTCTGAAGATTAAATTCAAGAACACATTCCTACCTTATACTTTTAAGGTTATAAAAGAATAGATGATGAAAGGATCAATTATTAGGCTGGCAATACTCTTTTTTATCTGTACAAATGGTTATGGGCAAGAGCCTGAATGGGTGGTAGAGGAAAATAACTTCGAATATACCATGTCATTTGTCTCTTTCTTAAATATTGACGGTCTTAATTTAAATAGTACGAGCGATAAAGTTGGTGCATTTGTAAATGGAGAATGTAGAGGTACTACCAATTTGATTTATGTGAAAAGCAAAGACAGGTATTATGCGTATTTTAATGTGTTTTCTAATACCCTAGGTGAAACCATCCATTTTAAGGTTTATGATTCTGAGAAAAATCAAGTAACAGATATATCCGAAACAGTAAAATTTGAAACCAATGCCTTACGCGGTAATTTATCGCAGGCTTTCAGTATTGCAAGTCCTGCGCTAAATAATGAAGCGCAATTACTTGACTTTAGTTTTAAGGATATTGAAGTAGTGAATAAAACTGAAAATGACCAAGAGATGGTTCTTTATCTTAATAATGGGGTTAATCCCACCTTACTAAAAGGTGTTTTTGAATTAAGTGATGGTAGTAAATTATTCCATAGAGGTCAACAACTAATCTCGGGTACGAGTGTGCTGGATTTCTCAAGTCCTGTATACCTGGATGTTTTATCACAGGATGAATCAATGAAAAAGCAATGGGTAATAAGTGTACGTTATACCACAAGATCAAGCAGTATAAAAATATACAAAAAGGATGCTGTTTGTTACAATGGAGGAGCCATCAAAGTTGTATCGGATCTAAATGGAGGGGAAATTATTTTATTTAAAGACCAGATTGAATATGCAAAATTGCCTATTGTCAATGGGGAGGTGCTTTTTACGGATTTACTGGCTGGCGATTATCTATTGAAAACGGGTGATCTTGAAAAAACGTAGAAATAATTTTAAAAGAGTGAGTAATGAAAATTGCAAGAAATATATTTATACTAATTTTTTTGACCATTTATTGTGTCAGCTGCATTAAGGAGGACAATACAGGTCTTTTAGGGAATGAAGAAAGGTATCACCCAATTGGAATTAAATTTGTTTATGAAGATGGAACTGAAGTGCTAGATTCAGATTGTATTTCTCCCGATATTAAATACGCCGTTCAGATCGAAGTTACAACAAACAATAACCGCAATACAAACGCTTCAAAAATCGAGTATACCATAAATGGGTCACCTTACAGTATGTCGTTTATAGAGGAAGGGGTAAAAAGTAATCCGGTGACACTGGTAAATGGCAAAAATATTGCAGAATTAGTGAAAACAGCCGTATCTACAGAATTGACTTACGTTGAACAAGGTGATTTTCAATTGATAGAATGAGAAGGAAGAAGGCCTTATTTCTAAGTTTCTTCGATTAATTAAAGACTTTTAAAAATGTAAACCAGTATAATGAATCTGGGTAATGATTTAGAAGAATTTTGTACTATAGGTTGCCCAAATGGATTTAGTTTTAAATTTATAATGGTTATAATATTGAATTTACTTACAATAATTCGATAAATTCATATTTTACTTATTTTCACAATCTCCTAAATAAACAGTTGTGAAAATTGATCCATATAGATTTAAACTCCTTATGCCCAAGTATTTAATTGCGTTTGTAATAAGTGTCTTTTTCGTAAACTTTATATTAATAAATCCTGCTAATGTCTTTGCAATGACTGGGCAGGCATCAGTCACCCCCAATGACTTCCATGGAACAGATACAGAGCGGATTTTACAGGCCATTCAAAAAGCCAAAAACACTTCGAATTTAGTTCGTATACCTAAGATCAATAACAATGGTACCAATGTCTGGATGATCGATAGTGCCATTTTATTACCAAGCAATCTCACGCTAATTTTAGACAATTGTACCCTTCAACTATCAAATTCCAGCAGGGACAATATGTTTAGATCCGATAACGTGGGATTAGGAATAACTAACCCTGAATGGAATGAAAATATAAATATATATGGGATAGGGAAAGCCATTTTGAAGGGGGCAAGCAATCCCAGGTCTACTGGAGACGGAGCAAGAATGCTGACATTGAATCCAAAGGAAGAGCAGGATAAAGGGAATTGGAGAGTAAGTTACGGAACTGATGCCGGAAAACCGGACCGAAAGCAAAAAGGCGACTGGCGAAACATTATGATGCTAATTGGCTATGTCAAGAACTTTTCAATAAAAAATGTAAGGTTTGAAAACACCCATGGCTGGACCATAAGTTTTGAACGCACAATAGGTGCCGAACTATCTGACCTAACCATTTTCAATGAGGAATTTGTAAGGGTCAATGGAGAACAGCATATGGTGTCTAATAAAGATGGGATCAATTTAAGGCAAGGCTGTAAAAATTTTAGAATTGACAATATTTCCGGAGTCACCGGAGATGATTTTATAGCACTATCCAATCTCGATACAGCCCCTGAACTTGTTAAAAAAATGGGGACATTACTGACAGTATGGTAACAGCCAGTAGGTGGTATGGACCAGAAGATGATATAGAACAGGTAGTGATCACCAATATTTCCTGTGAAAATAGGTATCGCGCCATTGCTATTAGGGCTAGTGATCAGGCCGGAATTCACCATGTTTATATCAATGGAGTGGTTTTTAAAGCCAACGAGGGTCGTCATGATGCCATCCTCATCGGAGGTAGGGGATATGGGGAGGAATCTCTGCCAGGAAAAATTAATTCTATCCATGCCATGAATATTATAGGAAATGGTCAATCCCTTGTTAGAATTCAAGCACAAGTAGCAGATTGCCATTTTATGAATGGAATGTACTCCGGTGAAAATGCTACTGCCACGCTTTACGAAATCGACTCTTTGACTACTTCAAATGTCACCCAAAATAATTGGATCAAAGTGAAATAATAAATTAATGTTCTTTAATTCCTATACCAAAATTTCAATAAATAAAAATAACAACTTAGCTTTAGAAGTTAATGGTATTTTAGGAAGGGGTTTTTCAATAATCAAGTTGGGATTGTTGTTTATGCTTAAGTTTCTTGAAAGATTTTGGTAACGTAAACTATTTGGCTTTTAGCCAATATTTTTATAATCCAAATAGAAAAAGTTAATAGATAAATATCACAAAATAACATAAAAAATGACTGTAATTAAAGATTCTAGATCTCTGGTAATGTTGATTTGCCTTGGGCTCATGCTCTTCACAAATAAGGTTTTTTCTCAAAATGAGGCCAATCCTTCCTTATTGGAGATAAATCCACCGGAAGGTCCTTTAGGTGATAGGGTAAAAGCGATAGTAGGCCTTCGACTTATCGATGGTTTAGGCGGACCTGTTAGTGAAAATATTACAGTGGTGGTCAAAGGAAACAGAATTGTTGAAATTGGACCGGAAAATAGCGTTAGTATACCTCAGGGTGCAGAAGTTACAGAAGGGAAAGGAATGAGCCTTTTACCGGGACTAATTGATGCTCATTTCCATAGTGCCAATAATAACAAATCTCTAAGTAACCTACTTAGGAATGGTGTAACTACCATGAGAGATCCCGGCCATCCCATCAGGTTTTATCAGGCACAGCATTTTGCTACTACCCAAATGCCCAGAGTTTATGTGACCGGTGCACACCTTGATGGTTACCCTGGAGTATATGTTCAACAGGCCACTTTAGTGAAAGATGCAGATCATATCAGGTCCCAAATTGGGGAGTATGTTGAGAATGGAGCATCCGGGATAAAAATTTATTTTAGACTTCCTTTAAAGTACATAGAAACAGTGGTTAAAACAGCTGATTTTCATAAGATACCTGTAGTGGCCCACTTGGAATTGGTAGATGCTGACGATGCAATTTTAGCAGGTTTAAAAGGAATTGAACATGTCACTTCTTTTGGTACTTCTATTGCTGACCCAAAAGATGCAGAAGAATTCAGGAATTCAGTTCAGGAAGACAGCAATAACCGTAGGGCAGGAAGGTATCAGTTGTGGTCAAAAATAGATTTATCTTCTGACCGAGTGAAAGAGGTACTTGCTTTGGCTGCCAAAAACAATGTAGTATTGTCACCGACTCTTGCCACATTTGAAAAGCAATTTGGTGACGATGGAGTGAAAGAATATGAGGCCAAAGGATTTAAAAACATGCTTGAATTTGTAGGCATGGCTCATAAGGCAGGGGTTAAAATTGTTATAGGATCTCACAATTCAGGTCGATATGTAAAACCTGGACTTGCTTACCAAAGAGAAATGGAATTGCTAATTGCAGCAGGTATGAGTCCATTAGAAGTAATCTCTAGTAGTACCATTATCAATGCGGAATATTTCCGTACTCAAGAAAGATTGGGAAGCATTGAAAAAGGGAAGTTAGCCGATTTAATTTTGGTAGAAGGTAATCCTTCTAAGGATATTAAATCCATGTATTCCATTAAGAAAGTAATGCTAAATGGAGAGTGGGTAGAAAATAGCGGTACAATGGATTAAAATTCGTAAAATCATTAGCTTGAATTCTTTGCTTGTAAATCCCTCGCTTAATTTATTTTAGGCGAGGGACTTAATTTTTATTTCTCCTTTTTTTATCCCACCAAACATATATGATAAATCCTACCAAACTCACAGCCCCTAACCAAATTAAACCGGTCTTCATCTCCTCTCTGTTTTCTCCTAATATGGCTATTGCAGCTGTTAAAGGTAATATACCTAGCATTGTAGATCCTATAAATCTCCAATAGCCCATCCGAAGCATACCTGCAATGATACTGATGGCGTCATTTGAGAGAAAAGGAGATAACCTAGTTACAATAACGGCCCAGAAACCATAATCCTCTAAAAAGCCGGTGATTTTTTTATCGGTTTTTTCTCCCAGCAAACGATCGATAACTGGTGTGCCAAAATTGACTCCTACCCCATACCCTATGCTTGAAGCTGTAAATATAGCTATAAGAATAATTCCTGACCCTAACCAAGGGCCGTAGGCTAATACAGTAACGACCATCAACAGGAAAGAAGGAATGATAAACATAAACATTTGGACCACCATTGCTGCAACAATTATTAATGGACCCCAGAACTCAAACTGGTTCACCCAATTTGATATTCTTTGTTCATCATTGCTTCCCAACACCTCCCAGGCTTCGTTGAAAAATTGATGGACAGATGAATTGAGAAAATACAAGCTGATTAAGCTTCCTAAAAATAAAAATGAAATTATATAGGGCCATTTAGATGTTTTCCTTTTTGACATTTATGAATAATTTGAACCAACCATTGAAAAATTTAATAGGTTGTTCACTAAAATAATGCCGAACTGAAATAGTAAGGGTTAATATTTCAAAACAGGAAACATTTATGGCTTAGACCTTGGAATAGGTCAATAATTCACTTCTATGTTGTATTTAGATAATAAACCGGGTAATCCTTCCAGGGAGAATTTAGCTTTTTTAATTTTGTTGTATGCCGGATCAAAACTGTAGTTAATAGCTGTCCTGAAATCAGCCTTTTCTAATATACTGTTATAAAATGTGGCTTGAAGTAGGTTACATGTATCAAATATAGCAAAGCTTAGGTCAGCATTAGAAAAGTCAACGTCCTTTAATGAGCAGTGGTCAAACTTGGCTTTCTTTAAGTTCTTGGCTTGAAAAATGGAATAATCAAGAGTGCAACCCGTAAAGGAAGCCGAAAATAAAAAGTCATCACATTTACTGAAATCTATTCCCATTAATTTACATTGTTGAAATGCCACATTTTTAAAAGCCGCATCTATAATACTGGTCATGGAAAAGTTGCAATTAATAAATTGACAATCCATAAACTCTATCCTGCAAAGATCACTATTAAAGAAATTACAGTTGGAGAAGAGGCATTGTTCGTAGGCTTCACCTTCCATTCGGTTTTCGGAATAATCGACTTGATCAAATGTTTCTTTTTGAAATGATTCACTTTCCATGGCTAATGACTGTTGATGAAAGTTAAGGGTGAGTTTGGCTTAGTTTAGCGAAATTAAGGCAATGCGAGCATTTAAAAAATATCACTGCTATTAATTAAGAATATTTTTTCTCTTCAATTTTAAGGAAAACCTAGGGAAGTAATTATTGCTAGTGTCAATGGCTTGGAATGAGCTAAATCCTAGCATTACTAAATAAGTGATCGAAAGGTCCAATGACAAACTATTAACAATTGAAATCACTACAAGGCACCTTATTGTGCCGTTTGAAGATTTTCTTAAGTTTAAAATTCCCTAACAAAGTTCTGGAAATTCTATTATATAATCTGAGAAAAAATAATATTTAAAAATTCAGTTTGACTTGCAGAGACAAAAAATCCCCAAAACAAAATTGTATTGGGGATTTTTTAAGCGAATAGCTCAGTTTATTTAGTCAGGGTTTCAACTTTTACTCCTCCCAACCACCACCTAAGGCTCTGTAAAGGCTCACAATACTTTGCAATTGTTGAACCTTTAATTCAATATAATCTAGTTCAGAGGCCAATGAATTGGATTGACTGTTGATTACATCTAAATAGTCTGCGTAACCTACTTTAAACATGGTATTTGCATTGTCTACAGATCTTCTTTGCACAAGCACCTCATCTGTTTTTAGGGTTAACTCTTCTTTTAAAGTTTGGTATTCATTAACCAGACCCAAAACTTCCAAATAACCACCTAACACTGTTTGTTCATAATCATACAAAGCTACCTTTTGTTTGGCTTTGGCTGTTTCGAAAGCTGCTTTTATCCTGCTTCTGTTAAATACAGGAGCGACCAACCCACCACCTATTTGGTAGACTGTTGATGCAGGATTTAGGAATAATTTGCTAAAATCAAATGCATTGAATCCTGCCATCCCATAAAGATTAAAAGTTGGGAAAAAGGCGGTACGTGCGATGCCTACTTCCAGATTATTCGCCTGTAAGGTTTGTTCAGCAGCCCTAACATCAGGTCGCTTGGTAAGTAGGGTAGAAGGCAGGCCTATTTCCAAGACAGGAGGCAATACGTTGACTTCAGATAGCGATTCTCTTTGAATATTCTCGGGATAAGTACCTATAAGATAAGAGAGATTTAATTCTGCTTGTTTCAATTCTCTTCTTTTTCTTACAAGAATTCCTTTTGAATTCAACATCAAGGCTTCAAACTGATCGATAGACAATTGACTTTCTTTACCGGCATTTTTTAGGCTTTTACCTAGTTCAAAAGCTTGTTCTTGGAAAGCAATATTGGCTAATAAAGTTTCAATTTCTTCATCCAATCCGATAATGTTGTAATAGTTTTTAGCTATTTCTGCAATCAACCAAGTACGGGCAAGGTTACCCATTTCTACTGAAGACATGTATTCAGACAAAGCCTGCTTTTTACGCATATTTAATTTGCCCCAAATGTCTAATTCCCAGTTGAACTCAGCTCCAACCATAAAATCTGTATATGGTTTAGGAATTCTTTTATCTTCTGGAACAGTAGAAGAAAGGTTGGTGTCATCATTACCTACACCATCCATAGTGTAATCACCGAATTTCCTGACACTACTTCCGGCAGTAAGATTGAGTTCAGGCAATTGCCCCATTTTTGCTCGGGATAAAGCTGCTCTTGCGATCCTGATATTCGCCAGAGTTTTAGCAACTTCCTGATTGTTTTCAAGGCCTTTTTCAATCAATCGATTTAGATGCTCATCAGCAAAAAAGGATCTCCATTGTACCATGGCTAAATTGGTACTGTCCCCTTCAAGTTGGGTGTCTTGGTAACTTGATGGTGGCGCCTTGATATTTTCCAAAGAGGCTTTTTCAACCTTACAGGCTGTTAGGCTACTTAACACCAAGAGGATTAATACGATATATTGGTATGAATTTCTGTTCATGATTTTGTTCAGTTTTAGAAACGATGGCAGGAATAAATCCGGCCATCGCCACTTCCTTAGGATGTTTTAAGATCAGTAGAATTGATCACCTTTTCGGTAACAGGAGCTTTATCTGGCTTTTTGTTTAAATAAGCCGAAAGAGATTCAAAAGCCACATACAAACCCGGAATTAATATAATTCCTACAAAAGTACCAATGAACATACCACCTGCAGCTGCTGTACCAATGGTTCGGTTACCAATGGCTCCGGCTCCACTAGCCAATGCAAGAGGAATTAGACCACTAATAAAGGCAAAAGAGGTCATCAAGATTGGACGTAGTCTTTCTACTGCAGCATGTACTCCGGATTCCAAAATACCCATACCTTTTTCTCTGGATTGTACCGCAATCTCAATGATTAGGATGGCATTTTTACCCAACAAACCAATGAGCATTACCAATGATACCTGTGCATAGATATTGTTCTCCAATCCTGTAATTTGTAACAATAAAAAGGAGCCAAATATACCGGCAGGTAAGGATAAAATTACCGGCAGAGGAAGTAAATAGCTCTCATACTGGGCAGCAAGTAATAGGTATACAAAAACCAAACAAATGAGGAAGATATATACCGCTTGATTACCCGAAGCAATTTGTTCTCTGGTAATACCCGACCAATCAATATTGAAACCTCTAGGCAAAGTTGCTACTGCAGTTTCTTCTACTGCTCGAATGGCGTCCCCACTTGAATAACCCGGTGCGGCATCTCCATTGATCATGGCTGAAATAAACATATTGTACCTTGTCAGTTGCTCCGGGCCATATATTCTTTCCAAATTGACAAAGTTGGAATATGGAACCATTTCACCTTGATTGTTCTTGGTGTACATTTTCAAGAGTGACTCTGGGTTAGTCCTGAACTCAGGAGAGGCCTGAAGCATTACCTTATACATTTGTCCAAATTGAATGAAATTTGAACTGTAATAACTACCAATAAAACTCTGAAGGGTCTCCATTGACTCTCTAATGTCTACCCCAAGTTTTGCTGCCTTGTCATGATCTACCCTTAAAATATACTGAGGGAAGGATGGATCAAAGTTGGTAAATACCTCCTGAATCTCAGGCCGTGCCCTTACTTCGTTAAGGAAATCCTCTACTGTGGAGGCAGTAAATGCCAAATCCCCGCCGGTTCTGTCTTGCATCTGCAATTCAAAACCTGATGCATTACCAAATCCCGGAACAGGAGGAGGAGCGAAAAACTGTATGGCTGCTCCTGTTATGTGTGCGGTTCTTTCCTGGTATTTTTCAATAAGTGCATTTACATCTTCCTCACGGTCTTCCCAAGCCACAAGGTTGATCATCCCCATACCATAAGAAGCACCTGCTGTTTCTGTTAACAAACTGTAACCTGCAAGGGTAGATATGGTTTCTACCTCATCAAAAGGAAGAATAGAAGCTTGCACATCATCCATTATTTGCTGTGTTCTATCCATGGTAGAACCTGGAGGAGTGGTCACATTGACATAGATCATCCCCTGATCTTCATTTGGAATAAAACCTGAGGGTAAGATTTGAGTCATTCCATAAGTAAGGAAGAAAAACAGGATTAATAGCCCAAAAGTTATGGTTTTCCTTCCGGCAGTCTTACCAATTAACCCGGCATATTTGCCGGAGAAAGCATCGTATTTTTCATTGAATTTTACAAAGAACCTGCTGACAATGTTTTTCTTGCCTTCATGGTGAACGGGTTTAAGTAGAATACTACACAAGGCAGGAGACAAGGTAAGTGCGTTGATACCTGAAATCACAATGGCGATGGCCAGTGTCAAAGAAAACTGCCTATAGAAAATCCCTACGGGACCGGAAAGAAAACTTACCGGGACAAATACTGCTGACATTACCAATGTAATGGCGATAATGGCTCCACCAATTTCTTTCATGGCCGCAAATGTAGCATCTTGGGCATTGAGTCCATCTTGATGCATTTTCACGTGTACCGCTTCTACCACCACAATGGCATTATCTACCACAATACCAATTGCCAATACCATCGCGAATAGTGTAAGCATATTGATGGAAAAGCCAAATAGACTCATGAAAAAGAAAGTTCCAACAAGTGATACAGGTACTGCTATGGCAGGGATAAGTGTTGATCTCCAATCCTGTAAGAAGATAAAAACCACAAAGGACACCAACAAGAAGGCCTCTATTAGTGTTTTAACTACTTCAGATATGGAAGCATCCAAAAATCGTGATACATCATAAGAAATATTATAAGACATACCTGGAGGAAATGAAGATTCCTCTAGCTCAGCCATTTTATCTTTGATGTTTTGAATTACTTCCCTGGCATTGGAACCCGGTCTTTGCTTAATCATAATGGATGCAGAAGGTTGCCCATCTGTCATTGATACCATATTGTAATCTTCAGAATCAAACTCTACCTCAGCGACATCTCGTATTTTTAACAAAGATCCATCAGGAAGCGCTTTTAGTGTTATGTTTTCGTAATCCTCTTGACGATTGAATTTACCGGTATATTTTAATACATACTGTAAAGCCTGCGGATCTCTATCAGAGCTAATCCCTGATTTTCCCGGTGCTGCTTCTACGTTTTGGCTTTGTATGGCATCGCTTATATCTCGTGGGGTGAGGTTGTAAGCAACCATTCTGTCCGGATTTAACCAAATCCTCATGGCGTAATCTCTATTACCCATGATTTCAGCCCTACCTACACCGTCAATCCTCTTTAATTCCGAAAGGATGTTGATGTCTGCAAAATTATATACAAATTTCTCGTCCTGAGTAGTATCGGAAGTAATAAGGTTAAGGTAAAGCAACATAGAGTTAACTTCCTTCTCTGTCATTACACCCGCACGAATTACTTCCTCCGGGAGCTCATCTACTACTGTCGCTACTCTGTTTTGAACGTTTACAGCTGCTTGATCCGGATCTGTACCTACATTAAAGAATACGGTGATCACAGATACACCATCATTGGTGTTTACAGAAGACATATAAGTCATTCCCGGCACCCCATTGATGGCCCTTTCGAGTGGGGTGGTAACAGCTTTGGTTACCACCTCTGCATTTGCTCCACGATACTGGGAAGTTACGGTAACAGAGGGTGGAACAATTTCCGGGAACTGGGTCACTGGTAATCCCAGCAGGGCTAATAATCCTAGCAAAGTGATCAAAATTGAGATCACCGTCGAAAGGATAGGCCTTTTTATAAATAAATCAAACATGTGAAAATATTTTTAACCTTTATAGGCTGATGTCCAAGGATTTGTAAATTTCTTCTTCCCCAACAGGGTTTGTTTTGACGGTTACATCATCTTTCAATAATTGAATACCTTCTAAAACAACTTTGTCATTGGGATTGAAGTCTTGAGCGATGTAAAATAACCCATGTCTTCCCAATGGACGGAAACTACGAACATTGACTTTGTTTTCACTATCGACTAAGTATACATAATTGTACTCTTGGATCTCAAAAGTAGATTTCTGAGGAATTAGGTAAACGTCATTAAGCATACTCTTCATTTGTACTTTGCCACTAGCACCATGCTTGATCAATTGATCTGGGTTTGGAAACCTTACCCTTAAGGCGATAGAGCCTGTACCTTGTTCAAAATCTGCTTCCATGGTTTCTAGTTTTCCTTTGTAAGGATAAACCACTCCATCAGACATGATTAGAGAAATTTCCTCTTGTTCTTTTTGCAAAGTTTCTGTCACTTGCTGATTCATTTCTTCATTATCAGACTCCTTGTCTAACTCTCCTCGCATGAACTCAAGGTATTCATTTTCAGTAATTCTATAGTAAGCGAAAATTTCACTGATATCCGTGATGTTGGTCAATAAATCGCCACTTTTCACAAGACTACCTGTTTTATAAGGAATCCTATCGACAATCCCATCAAACGGTGCCTTTACAGTTGTATAGGACAAACCTACCTGAGCATTTTTAAGCATGGATTGTGCTTCCAAAATCGCAGATTGCGCCATTTCCTTTTTGGATTGGGCCAACTCTAACTCAGATTGGGAATAGATTTTTTTATCTACCAGCACTTTAAGCCTTTCCACTTCCAAGCTAGCAGATTTCTCTTCTGCTTTTGCTTGCATCAATTTGGCTTGAGCTGAATTTACCAATTCATTGTATTCGGCGGAGGACAACTGAAATAATGGTTGACCCTTTTTAACACTTTCTCCCTCATCCACATAAATGTTTTCTACAAAACCTTCCACCTTAGACCTAACCTCAACAAATTGGATGGCCTGAAGGTCGCAAACATAGGTTTGAGGCACTTCGATGCTTTTAGGAGATAATGTAAAGACCGGAACTTCCAATACTTCAGCATTCTTTTTGCCTTTTCCGTTTCCCTCACTACATGACACGGATGTGAAAGCAATCCCTGCCAAATAAAGCAATGTGATGATTGTTCGGTATTCCAAAAAGGAAGACCTGAACCATTGGTTTGTGTTTAACATTTCTTTTAAATAAAGTTAAAATTACAATAAATTGATACTATGATTTTTTGGTATATAGGCCTTAGAATATTTATGGCATATTTACCGGATTATTAAGGGGCGTTTTCTGACATTTTCCCCATATATTTTACTTATAAAACTAAAATATACAGTTGAACCTTAACTCAGGGGGCATTTTTACAAATCACCAAAGAGATGATTCGTTTAAGTTGCCTGAGTGAAGCTGATGTACAGATTCTTTTGGGATTATTCAATGAAGTTATTATCAGGCTTTTGAAATCAATTGCCTTCAAATAAAAAGTAGGTAATAAAGCGTTTTTTTGGGGAGAGTAATTGGTGAATGTTCTTGTCAAGGAAGTTGGGAAATCCAGATAATCATAATCCAACATTCCAATTTCGAATCCTGGCGAGGGGAAATTGTACATGGCCTTTTCTCCTTCTGCAACAGAAAGACTAATTAAAAAGATAGCCAATAAATTGGTCAATACCACTCTGGTTAAAAATGCCCCTATTTTATGTTTGCCAAATTTCACAGCACAAAAATAGAAAAAAAATATTGAATAGACTGACCGCTTACAAAAGCAAACTAGGCCTTAATACAATTAAAAACCATGTTTTAAGATTTATTAAACAATAATTTTAAATTTTCTAATGCCCAATAAAACCAGAATAAGTGTAGAAAAAACTTACATTCTGAGCACTGCTAATTGTAAATTTTTTCAGGTAAAATAACCTTTTTTTCCTCGCTTTCATTAGTTAGTCAAACTTACTAAAATACAAAATTGGTTTAGGTACCTAACCAGATGTAAATTAATAAAGTAATGACACAAAGCCCCAAAGACACAGGCTTAGCAAATTTCCACGGTTTCATTTCTAAAACCGGAGCCTTCCTGACAAAAGTGTTGGGTTTTCCGGGGAAATAATGGCTGACAGCAAACATGACCATAAGATTAATGATAAATTCAATTGCCCAAATGTGTATAAAGTGAATGCCTGAATCAAATATAAAAGTGGTAAGCAAATAAAATGACAAACCTGTAAACAAGCCTACCTTTGCTCCATTTGCAGTGATTTTTGGAATGAAAAATCCCGCAATTAAAATAGAAGCGATGGGAATAAAAAGATTCCGTTCAATTGCTGCATCAATTGGTAAAGTCCTTCCGGTGCATTTCCTACAAGTGGGGCAATTAAAATGGCAAATACCGCCAAAGTAAGTGAACTTAAACGCCCCACATAAACTAATTTTTTGTCACTTGATTCTTTGTCTATTAATTTTTTGTAGATGTCAAGACTAAAAATTGTTGCAGCAGAATTTAATACGCTGTTGAAGGTACTTAATATTGCCCCGAGCACAACTGCAGCGAAAAAACCAAGCAAGCCTAGCGGCATAACACGTGTCAATAAGACAGGATAAATAAAGTCCTGGTTGTCATAATACTGATCATTGTAATAGTAATAGGCGATTATACCGGGGATAACAATGATTAAAGGGATAAAGATTTTCATCATCCCTGTGAATAACAGTCCTTTTTGGGCTTCTGCCATATTCTTTGCTCCAAAGGCACGCTGAATGATGGTTTGATTCATCCCCCAAAAGTACAATTGATTGATCATAAGGCCCGTAAATATGGTGCTGAAAGGAAGGACTGAATCTTCTTTACCAATGACATTAAACTTCTCTGGCGCGTAGTCATATACTTTGGACATACCTGTTATAATATTGCCATCACCTATATCCCATAGTGCAAAAATTGGTACCAAAAGCCCACCGATTAATAGACCAATGGCATTGATGGAATCTGACAAAGCCACGGCTTTCAATCCACCAAAAATGGCATATATGGAACCTATTACCCCAATGGTTACCACCGTGATCCAAATTCCTTCAGATTGACTCACATTGAATACCTCTGAAACATTAAAAATACTTTCCAAATTAATGGCTCCTGTATACAATACTATAGGAAGTAAGGTCACTACAAAGGATACCATTAATAAAAATGCTACAATGGTTTTCGTGGTTCCATCATACCGTTGTTCAAGATATTGTGGAATGGTGGTTAAACCCATTTTAAGGTATATGGGTAGGAAGTACAAAGCCGCAATAACCAATGCTATGGCACTAGTAACCTCCCAGGCGATGATGATCATTCCATTTTTATAAGCAGATCCATTGAGTCCGATCAAGTGCTCCGTAGATATATTGGTCAATATCATGGAACCTGCAATTACTCCTCCTGTCAGAGATCTACCTCCCAAGAAATAGCCATCTCTTGAACTGATGTCATCCTTCCTTAATTTGTACCATGAAAAAATTGCAACAAATAATGTAAATCCTATAAAGGTTAAGGCAGTGAGCATAGTATAAAGTTAAATTGCTGCCCCAATTTTATGGGCAGCAATCAAGGTTGGGTTTATTAGCTGGGAATGTTTAAAATTTTAAGGTCGTGGGAAGGTATTTCGCTACCAAATCTTCATAATATGGCCGCAATGCTTTTGCATCAGGTGGGACAGGGACTTTAGAATACAAGTCGTAGGGATTAAATTTATCCACCCATTTAAACATTTCCCTATCATGATCATTCATCAAATGGTCGTAAGCATTTTCCCGGTGTTGGGCATAGAAAGAATGGTACCTTATCATGTATAAGGCCGGTTCCGGTAGTTGATCTTTCACCAATTGGTATAAATATTCATCGTGACCCCAAGACATGTTGACATTGTCAAGTCCGGTGTTTTTTTCGTACATCCCATACTTGGTATTGTATCGAACGTCTTTGCTGTCAGGGTTTGACTCAAAAAATTCGGGATAAACAATTTTGTCTGAATGTTGGCATCCTACTGGGAATGTGTCTCCAACAACTGCCCATTGCGGCTCTCCAAATAAGCAGAGTATTTTGCCGAAATCATGGATAAATCCTGTCAATACAAACCAATCAGGATGTCCGTCTGCTCTTATGGCTTCTGAGGTTTGTAGCAAGTGTTGAAGTTGGTCTAGACTAGTATCAGGGTCAGAATCATCCACCAAGGTGTTGAGGTAATCAATTGCCTCCCAAAATGACATTTCTTTTTTATCAAAAGTGAGGAACTCCTTTTGCTTTTCCTTTACAAAATCGACCGTTTGGTATTGATGATTGAGCCGATAAAATTCCTTGACGGTGTCCACTCTTTCGGAATCATGATAATTGCGGTAATCAGATTTTTCCTTGGTTTCTTCTGTCTTAGGCTTTGGATACCTGACCTTTAAATCAGCTTCCCAGTCTTCTATATTTTCCAGAGGAGTTTTTCTTTACTTGTAAATTCCTGTCCCATGAATTTGAGTTTTATTGTCAATCCTTAAATTTAGAAAAAACAAATGAATGTTTGTCCTAAATTTTATTCAAATTTAACTGGTATAGAGATTCTTCCGTAGCCACAGCAAGCGGCTTTCAATTATTTTCAGAAAATGAACCTTTGAAGTCCGGTTGAACCCGAAATTCATAATCTATTACGTGCTGAAATCACTACAAAATCAGCCATTTTGTTGCTATTTTCAATTTCACCATAGGACCATTAAGGTGAAATCTCCAAACAGCCTGATTTTCCTTTGATTACAATACTTCCCATAAACACGATATAGGCTTTACCCCCGACTATGTCTGGGCGGAGAAATCCTATTAAATAATCTTGGTTGAGTGGGTAACTATTCCTATAAAAAGTGGTTTGTTTAGATGTTTAAAAAAATAAACCTCAGATTTAGTGCAAAGAACTGGTTTATTACACCTTGAGTGTTTCTTTTATCATTTTTAGGGTATTGGTATTGGTTTCACTGTCACATTTTATCTCTAGTAGTTTTGGGTTTAGCGACTTGTCAAAAAAGGTTTGTAGCTCGGATAAAAGGTCACCCATGCCTGTTACCTCACGGTAGTGGAAATTAAACTCCTCAGCCAAAAATTTGCCATTTAGCTTTTGTTTGGTTTCAAAATATTCGTCCAATTCAGGCAATTTAGAGGGGCCATCGATCATTCGGAAGATCCCACCCCCTGATTATTAAATAGAATTATCCGGAGGTTGGGTAGATTGTATTGGTGCCAAAATGCGTTTCTGTCATAAAAGAATGCCATGTCTCCGGTGACCAATACCACCGGCTCCTTGGTGGTAAATGTACAACCTACAGCTGTGCTGTTTGATCCATCAATCCCGCTTGTCCCTCTATTACAAATAATCTCAAGATCATCTCCGCCTAGTCCTAAAAAGTTTACATTTCTCACGGCCATGCTATTGGCGATGTGAAGCTTTGCATAAGCCGGTAGAGCCTTTAGTATTTTCTCTAAAGCATTTAATTCCCCAAATGGTGCATGTTCAAGTAAACTTGGTAATTTGGTTTTGACAGTAGCGTTTTTTTTCAGCCATTCATTTTCAAAGTTTGTCTCCAATTTATTGGCTTCTTTTCTAAAGAAATCTAAAAATGTTTTTGGCTTCAGCCTGATAATTTGATTTAAATTTTGATAAGTATCAGGAACCTGACCATTTTGTTGTATGTGCCAGTGGGCTATTTTCTGTTGTCTTAAAAACAACTTCAATGCCTTTGAAACAATGGATTTGCCAAAGCTAATAATCAGCTCCGGAACCATTTTTTCTGTTTGATTTATCAATAATAGGTCGTGATGCTTAATTGTAGCCTCCTGAGACATATTGCTGATGGCATCTGTAATTACCACAGCTTGGTGATTTTCAGCAATAGACTTCAACAAATGCTTAATGTTACTATCAGGACGCTGTTGGCCTGGAATAATCAATACCTTTTGGTATTTCTTTATTTCTGTTTTTAATTGGACAACACTTTCTTCTCTAAAGGTGGAAGTGGGGAGGTGGAGGTCCAAATCAGGTTCAAGATCCGTAAGATCAAAGGGGTATTGTTCATTGGCTTGTGGGTAAAAAGGTTCTCTCAATGGTATATTGATGTGCACCGGTCCCATTGGGAAATCTTCCGACTGAATAAGGGCTTCTTTAATTATCCTTTTGGCATGCCATAATTTATCCGGATGAGATACCTCATCAGGGAAGGTGTAGCTGTTTTTAATATGGTGTCCATAAATATTTTCTTGCCGAATGGTTTGGCCATCCCATTGTTCAATCCATTCAGCAGGTCTATCTGCAGTCAGCACCAATAAGGGGATTTGCTGGTAATAAGCTTCAGCTATAGCAGGGCCATAATTCAATGCCGCTGAGCCACTGGTGCAGATCAAAACTACAGGTTTGTTTTTCTGTTGAGCCATGCCCATTGCAATAAATGCGGCAGAACGCTCATCAGGAATGATTCGGCAATGGATATCGGGATGTCTAATAAAAGCCAGTGAAACCGGAGCACAACGTGAACCCGGAGAGAGGATCGCCTCGGTGACACCCTTATTGGCGCAGATGGAAGCTAAGTAGGTAAGGTGGGGAAGTATCACAATTACTTTTTTGTTTGTAAAAACTGGCCTATAATATTACATTTCATTTCTGTCTCTTCCCATTCTTTTTCCGGTACAGAGTCTTCGGTAATACCCGCTCCGGCATATAGCCAGATTTTTTTATTGGCCAACATGGCGCATCTGAGGTTGACGTACAGTGTGGTTTCTTCATCCATATTTACAGGTCCGATAAATCCGGAGAAATAGGCCCGATCAAAGGATTCTTCCGATTGTAAAAACTCAAGTGCTTGGTCTTTCGGCATGCCACAAATTGCTGAAGTAGGGTGCAACAAGTCTAGCATCACACTTCCTAGTTGCGGGAAGTTAGTAGCGCTCATGTCTACCCAAAATTCGGATTTGAGATGCAAAAGCCCTCCTGCCACAGTAGTTTTTGGGCCGATTTCCTTGTATTCCCTTAATCGGATCTTTTAAAGCAGTCAACGATGTACCGACTAACCAATGCCTGTTCTTCTATTTCCTTTTGAGTCCATGCTGCATTTTTCAAAGGGTTTTCTCCTTTTGCTATCTGAGTACCCGCCAAAGCCATGGTAAAGAATTCATCACCTTTGGTTCTAATCAAAGTTTCCGGGCTTGCCCCGATATAAAAACCCGTGTTTTCACTATAAAAACAATTGATAAAAGCATTTGGGTAAGCTTCGCAAAGAGTAAGAAATACTGAAGCCAAGTCGAAATTTTCGGGGAGGTCAATGCATTTGGTTTTTGCCGGTACTACTTTATACAGATCCCCGGACTTAATGGCAGCAATGGCTTTTTCTACTGTTGTTAAAAATGCCTCCTTGGATGTGGTTGAGGTGTTTGATTTACTTTTTGCCGTGCTGATAAAATTTCTTATTTCTGTAGCAAGTACTGTAGTAGCTGTGTTTTCAAATTCAGAAAAATCTTCACTTTGTTCGTCATCCTGATGATTTCCTTTAAGATCAATGTAACTATAATTTCCTGCTTTAATATAAATAGGGGAATGCACCGCTGAGGCTTGAAAGGGATGGGCCATAAATCCAGGAGGGAGGTCATCCAATTCTTTCAGGCTTTCTCCGTTTGCATGAAGGTCTTCATCTATGATGATCTCTATTTTTGATGCCTTTGGTTTTCTCCAAACCGCAATCGCGGCATTCTTTCTTATAGCTTTAACAAAAAGGGAAGAAATAAGATGTTCCTTTGAGTTGCTAGTTTTAGTATTGGTGATTTCCATAAAGTTTACTTCTGTAATATAGCCATGGTAATTCGGCTAATGCAGGAGAGCTTCCCTTTGTTATCAGTAATTTTAATTTCCCAAACTTGGGTTTTTCTCCCAATATGCAGAGGTGTAGCCCTACCCAGTACCTTTCCTTCCTTCACCGCCCTCAGGTGGTTGGCATTTATTTCTAAGCCTACAGCATAGTGGGTATCCAGGTTTAAGGTAAGTATGGCTGCAATTGAACCTAAGGTTTCAGCCAATACTACATTTGCTCCACCATGTAACAAACCCATGGGTTGTTTGGTTTTATTATTTACAGGCATTTCTGCTTCGAGGAAATCATCACCAATTTTTGTAAAATTGATTTCCAGAAAGCCGGGCATATTGTCTTTTCCCATTTGATTTATAAAATCAAGGTCGGGTTTTTTACTAAATACCATGTTATGTGGGATAAAATTTTTTTCTTTGAACCTTGAACCAAAATTAAGGAATCTTGAGCACTAAAAAAATATATGTAGTAAGGCATGGGCAAACGGATTACAACCTAAAGGGAGTTGTCCAAGGAAGTGGCATTGATGCGCCGATTAATGCCACCGGTAAAAAACAAGCTGCTGCATTTTATGAGAACTTTAAAAATGTACCTTTTGACCATATTTATCATTCAGGCCTCATTCGAACAAAGCAATCTATTGCCCAGTTTTTAAAGCCGGATAATTACCAAGAACAGCTGGTGGATTTAAATGAAATTTCCTGGGGAAATTACGAAGGTTTACCAATGGACCATGAAGAGAACCAGTACTATGTGAATATGCTTCAAAGATGGTCTACTGGCGAGTTGGATTTTAAAATTGAAGGAGGTGAATCGCCGAGGCAAGTGGCCATAAGGCTAAAACGTGCTTTTGATTATATCCTCACTACAGGGGGAGAGAATATTCTTGTTTGTATGCATGGCAGAGCCATAAGGATATTAATGACCGTAGTGTTGGGGTATGAATTAAGGTATATGGATGTATTCAAGCATGAAAATCTCTGTTGTTATTTGTTGGAAGAAAAAGAAGACGGAAAGATATACTTGGACAGCTACCATCCTTCACCATTAACGATGAAAGAATTATAAGTCAAGCTTTATGAGGGGGCTATTGACTTCTTCTTGATTTTCTTTGGTCTCACTAAGCAGTGATTTAAAGTTTTTCTGACTTGCATCCATGTCAATGATCCTAAAAGCGATTTGTTCCAAAGGCAATTCTTTGTTGTCGGAAACTTTTACAATAGATCGCCCCATATCGCAGACCGTCCAGTCAGTAAAAGGAACAGTGACAATTAGTGCAGTCTCAGAATTGCCGGTGTAAAGTTTGGTTTCAAAAGTGCTGGAAATATTCAATTCCATGAGCCCTAAACTTGCTTGGTGGTGTGCAAGTTCAGTCTTATCAAAAATTATCAAAAAGGTTTTGTCGTTTCTTTCTTTTCCAAAAGAAAGAAACCCGATCATACTTGCCAGAAAAAATAAAAATACCTTTTTCATAGATTCGTAATATATATAATATAGATATACGAATCAATAGTGAAAATGGATTAAGTCAAAAAAAATCCGGAATTTTAATTTCCGGATTTTTACTATTTTATTTTTTGCTTCTTTTTCTTTTTGGTTTTGGCTCTTCGACGATTTCGTCTTCAACCCCAGCAAGAATTCTACCGCAATGTTCACAAACTATTATTTTTTTCCTTTCCCTGATCTCAGCTTGTCTTTGAGGGGGAACAATATTGAAACAACCGCCACAAGCACCACGCTTAACCAATACTACGGCCAAACCATTCTTGGCATTGATTCTAATTTTGTCGTAAGATTTAATCAACCGCTCCTCTACCTTTTTGGCAGCTTTCTCCCTTTCATTCCTAAGCTTTTTCTCTTCGTTTTCGCTTTCAGAGACAATGGTGTCCAATTCCCCTTTCTTTTGATCAAGGTCTTTTTGCCTGTCTTTTAAGATTTCATTCAGGTCTGCGATATCTTTTTCTTTATTCTCAATCCTTACTTGAGTCTCGGTTATTTTCTTTTTGGATACTTGGATTTCTAGATCCTGCAATTCCAATTCTTTGGTAATTGCATCATACTCCCTGTTGTTCCGAACATTCATTTGCTGATCTTGGTATTTTTTGATCAGTTTTTCGGAATCTTTTATGGCATCTTTATACTTCTTGATCTCATCCTCCATTGAGGATATGTCAGCATTAAATTTGCTTAAACGGGTTTCGTATCCTATTATTTCATCCTCTAAATCCTGGACTTCCTCAGGAAGAGCTCCCCTCACCTTAAAAATTGCATCAAGACGGGAATCGATATTTTGTAAGTTGAGAATTGCTTCTAATTTCTGTGCGACTGGACTTTCCATGTACTATAGGTAACTTATAGGATTTGTAATTACATTTGTCAAATAGGTTGCAATATTACTAAATTTTCGTGACAATATATCTTTTAAAAGTTCTTTTGTATAAATTTCGCTTTCATAATGTCCTATGTCTGTCAATAGGATACTGTTTTCTGCATCAAAGAACTCATGATACTTTATGTCTGAAGTGACAAAAACATCTGCTCCGGATTTTTTAGCATGATTCAATAGAAATACCCCTGCACCCCCGCAAATGGCTATTTTCTCTACTTTTCGGTTCAGTATTTTAGTGTGTTTAAGCACCTTTAAGTTCATTGAGGACTTAAGGTAAAGTAAAAATCTTCTCCTTCCATTGGTTCTGGTAAACTTCCAATCATTCCTGAGCCTACATCCTGATTTTTATTTTCAAGCACCTGAAGGTAATAGGCGACTTCTTCATAAGGGTGGGCCTTTTTTAATGTTTGGATAATTTTATATTCCAGATGACTTGGGAAAATTAATTCAACACGTGTCTCTTCAACAAAAGCGAGCTTTCCTTTTTCGCCAATGGTTGGTTCTGCTTCTTCTTTAGGAAGAAAACTTCCGGTACCCTCTGATTTAAAACTACAATTGGAGTAATTTCCAATATTCCCTGCACCTGCTTCAAATAATTCTTTTAGTACATCTTCTTCCTCTCCTTTAGGAATAAAGGTGGTTAATTTGGAAACAATACCCTTTTTAGGGGCGAGAATTTGAGGGTTTAACAATCCTATTTTTTCAGCTATCTTGCGATTGACTCCTGGTTTACTGCATCAAGATTGGTATGGATTGCGTAAATAGCAATGTCATTCTTGATAGCAGCTATTACTGTACGTTCAATATAGTTTTTACCTGTCAATTGCTTCAATCCGCCGAAAATAATGGGATGGTGTGCAACAATTAGATTGCATTTTTTCAATGGCTTCCTGAACCACCTCTTCCGTCACATCTAGTGAACAAATAATGCCTTTTACTTCTGCCTGAGCATTACCAACGATTAATCCTGCATTGTCATAACTTTCCTGATAGGCTGTTGGTGCTAGGTTTTCCAGATAAGTTATGATATCCTTAATCAAATAAACCATATATTTGCTTTCGTTTTATTCTCAAAACTACAAAAAAAACACAATGCGTTTTGTTGATTTTTTACTGTTTCCTTTTGCTTTAATCTATGATGGAGTCACTGCATTGAGAAACAGGATGTTTGACGTGGGTCTTAAAAAAGTCAACCATTCGAGGTGCCAACAGTTGTGGTAGGGAACTTAGCCGTAGGAGGTACAGGTAAAACGCCTTTCGTTGAGTTTTTGCTCAATAGGCTTTCGAGTAAATTTAATTTGAGCGTTTTGAGTAGGGGCTACGGAAGGAAAACCCATGGCTATAGATTGGCCACAGAGACTAGTTCTCCCGCAGACATTGGTGATGAACCATTTCAGATTTATTCAAAATATAAGAACAAGGTTTGCGTTGCTGTAGGGGAAGAGAGAATCTTGGCTATCCCTATGATCCTTGCGGAAAATCCGGATGTGGAGGCCATTGTTCTTGATGATGCCTTCCAGCACAGATACCTTGCAGCAGATCTAAATATATTATTGACTACTTATCAAAAACCCTTTTTCTCAGACTACCTTTTGCCGATGGGAAGATTGAGGGAGGGAAGAAAGAATGTTAATAGGGCGGATATAATAGTGTTTACTAAATGTCCACAAAATTTATCAGAAAAAGATAAAAGCATTTACAAAGAAAAAACCGCTGCCTATCTTAATTCGGCAAAACCGATTTACTTTGCAGGGCTAAAATATGGAGCACCTTATGCATTAGGTAAAGGAGATTTCTCATTGGGTGACAATATTATTTTGGTAACAGGTATAGTAGATCCTGAACCTATTCGTTTAGCATTAGAAAATAAAGGTAAAAGAGTACTGGAAATATTGGCTTTTCCTGATCATTATGCCTATAAAGCGCAGGATATGGAAAAGATTAAAGGAATTTATAAGATTCATTCTGCAAAAAACGTAACCATTTTGACTACAGAAAAAGATGCAGTAAAATTGAAGGACAATAGATTGCTAGAATTGATACCGGATATTCCGGTTTTTGTCTTACCTGTGGAAGTAGAAATGACACGAAATGAAGAAGAACAACTTTTGAATAGGGTTGAAAGCTTGATTATAAATAAAAATGCTGAAAGTGAAATTTAATCTGAGACTCTTCTTCGCACTTTTAGGGATAACTTTTTTGTTATCTTCTCCGATATGGGCTCAGCAACAACGGCCCAATGCACCGCTTACGGAAGAAGAAAAGAATGAGAAGAGTGAAAACGCCATGAGGTCCGGATTACTTGATGATTCGACTAAAATGGTATATGGGCCTAAAACTTCTCTATATTTTTATGAGAAATTTGTCAAAAACAATAAATTCAAGAAACTTGAGCTGGATACCTCTCTTACAGGGTTTCACAACTATGAACCGGTGGCCAATACCTGGTACAAGTACCAAGATCTGGGCAATTTAGGGACTGCTGCAAGACCCATTTTCTATGATGTACCGGTTCAGATAGGTAGAACCTCAGGTTTTCATGCTTATGATTTATACCATAATTCGCCCGATAGTATTAAATATTATGATACCAAATCTCCACATACAAAGATCGAAGCCTTTTTTGGAGGAGGGAATCGCAATAAATTGGATGTGGAATTTACAAGGAACATCAAACCCAACTGGAATGTTGGTATTGCTTATCATACCATAAGGGCTACAAAAACCCTCAACCCTACCACTAGGGATGACCACAATGTTGTCAATGATTCTTACGAAATCTTTACCAATTACAAATCTGAAAATGGTAAGTATTTTTTGCTGGCCAATATCACCAGGATGAAGCACAAGGTCGATGAACAGGGGGATTATCCCTCCTGATGTTGACACCACCTCTTTGTATTTCACCTATGAAGATGCCAAGGTTTGGCTGAGTAATTCGCAAGCCGTTGACCTCAGGCAGAATTACCACCTTTACCATGAATACGAGATATTAAAAGGTTGGCAGGCTTATCATGTTTTTGATAAAGCAAAGCAGGCGGTTACGTTTGTTGCTGATTTAGAAACTTCTGATGCTGATTTTTTAATGAAAATCGGTTTAATTCTGATAATGAAGACCATCCTTACAGCATAGAAGAAACGACTAACAATCACAGTCATTTTTCTGAATGGAAAAATGAATTTGGTTTTAAAGGTGACTTCGGCCCTGTTTACTACAACGCATTTCTAAAGTTTAGGACCGGACGAATGGCAAGTCGATTTTTTACTTCCAATAACTCCTTTAATGAGTTGTCTCTCGGG
Organism: Cyclobacterium sp. SOCE241; assembly: GCF_056867545.1. Taxonomy (NCBI): domain Bacteria; kingdom Pseudomonadati; phylum Bacteroidota; class Cytophagia; order Cytophagales; family Cyclobacteriaceae; genus Cyclobacterium; species Cyclobacterium sp. SOCE241. The sequence continues at coordinate 5,825,587 of NZ_CP149779.1, forward strand.
GGAGCATTGAGGGGAGAAATTAATGAAAACTGGGTTTTTGAAGCTGAGGGAGAATACCTAATCCCTGATGGATATAGAGTGAAGGGTTTGTTCAAATCTCCCTTTTTGGATGTTAGTTATACCAAGGCTCTATACAAACCTAATATGATGCAACAACAGTACAGTGGCAATCATTACAAATGGGACAATGATTTTGAAAGTACCGGTGTAGATCAAATCAAAGGAACCCTGAAAGGAAATTTTAAAAACTATAAGATTAGGCCTAATATCACCATCAATAGGGTTAACAATTACATTTTTTATAACCAAGAGATGGTACCGGAGCAGATTTCTGAAGAAGCATTTATGGTAATTCCCGGATTGGAGACTCATTTGGTCTTTGCAGGAAAATTTCACTGGCAATCGGAGGCCTATTATACCTTAATTACCGGAGGAGCTGCGGACAAATTCCGTATTCCGGAATTGTTTGTCAACACCAGGATATTCTTTGACGGGCCTTTATTCGATGACCACGTGTATGTTCAACTTGGAGTAGAAGGTCGGTACAGAAGCGACAATTATGCGCCCGCTTATATGCCGGCAACCCAGCAATTTTACTTGCAGGATAATTTTAATGTCTATGCTTACCCGGTGGCTGATGCCTTTTTAAATTTCCGGATTAATAGAACAAGGGTTTTGTTTAGGTACAACCATTTGAATGCCGGACAAATGTCAAATGAGGGCTATTTTGTCACCCCGGATTTTACCGGGTTAAAGGGGACCTTAGACCTCGGAATAAGTTGGTATTTCTTTGATTAATTTGCAAATATGGCTTGGCAAGAATCGACAAAAAATAAAATGTTAAGGTTGGAGTTGCCCACCGACCCAAGGTGGGTAGATATAGCAAGCATTAGTTTGGAAGCAATTCTAGTGGATCATGCTTATTGTGAACAAAAAGCAGCTTCTTCTTGCATTTCCCTGATCATTAAATTTCCTGAATTCGATGAAATGGTTGATGTGCTCACCCCGGTGGTAGCAGAGGAATGGCAACATTTCGAATCGGTAATGCAGCAAATAAGAAAGCGTGGATTCAAGTTTGGTTTTCCCAGAAAGGATAATTATGTTGCTCAACTTCAGTCTTTTGTTCGCAAGGGAGGGAGCCGCAAAGACCAAGTGTCAGAGTTACTACTGATGAATGCACTTATAGAAGCCAGATCTTGTGAGCGTTTTAAGCTTTTATCTAAAAACCTTGAAGATAAGGAATTGTCTGTTTTTTATCATGAGCTGATGATATCCGAAGCAGGGCATTATGTGAATTTTATTCAACTGGCGAAAAAGTATCAGGACCCAGAAAAGGTGGAAAATCGCTGGCAGGAGTGGTTAAATCATGAAAAGAATGTAATGAAAGACCTGGAGATAAGAGGAGACCGCATGCACTAAAGATCATTTGTCAATCAGATTGTAATAAGCAATGTATTGACTATAAAGGTTTGTGCTAATGTATGTTAGTAAGTTCACGAAATGGTCAGAGAATTTCTAAAGAAGATGAATGCTAGCCTTCTTGAAAACAATTAAAAACCTTTGATTTCTTTTTAAAAAAGGCTATTTATAGTTAATATTAATGTCAAAGAGGGGGATAAAATTTATTATTGCCCACATACGGACAATCCATGAATCTGCTCGAAAATATAAGAGAAGCATTTAGATCGGTAAAATCTAACTTACTGAGAACCATTTTAACAGGTTTGATCATTGCCATTGGTATCACCTCATTGGTAGGGATGCTCACTGCCATTGATGCCATGAAGGCCCAAATAGAGGAAAGCCTATCCGGATTTGGGGCCAATAATTTTGATGTTAGGAGTAAGGGTTTTTCTGGAGGCAGGGCAAGATCATCGGGAATTGCACCCAAAAATTATCCCAACATTACCTATAGGGAGGCTACCGAATTTAAGGAGAGGTACAATGAGAGAGGTGTATCCTCAATTACTACTTTTGTATCAGGTTCTGCTGAAGTAAAGAAAGGATCAAAGAAAACCAATCCCAACAGTCGGATAATTGGGGGCGACGATAATTATTTTTTAATCAAAGGAGTGGCGATAGAAAAGGGTAGGAATTTCAGTAATGTAGAGTTATCCTATGGCAATAATGTCTGTGTGATAGGAGCTGAAATTCAACAGACACTATTTGACGATACAGAAGATCCAATTAATCAATACATCTCATTTTATGGAAGGCGATATACCATTGTTGGAATCATGGAAAAGCAAGGAGGGGTTGGAGGTGATTCGGGAGCAGATAGGGCCATTATAATTCCTATTCTTAATGCCAGAAACCTGGATAGCAGAGGGAGTTTTCGCTATACCATTACCATCGCAGGACAGGATCCTTTGAGGTTACAATATGAAATGGGGCAAGCCACAGGTATCATGCGGTCCATAAGAGAAGATGGTGTTGGCATGGAAGATTCATTTGAGGTGGTCAAATCTCAGACTTTAGGGGAAAGCCTTGAAGAAATTGCCGGATACCTTAGAATTGGAGGTTTTGGAATAGGTTTTATTACTTTGCTGGGCGCATCTATTGGATTAATGAATATCATGCTTGTCTCTGTTACTGAAAGAACTCGTGAAATTGGGATTAGAAAAGCTATGGGTGCCACCCCGCTTCGAATTCGTCAACAATTTCTCATAGAAGCCATAGTGATTTGCGTAATGGGAGGAATTCTAGGAGTGATTATGGGTATTGGGATAGGCAATATTGTAGGCAATACGGTGGGGCCGGGTGGTTTTCTTGTTCCCTGGGTTTGGATTATTTTTTCCTTTATTGTTTGTATTGTGGTAGGTTTAGTTTCAGGGCTTATCCCTGCATACAAAGCCAGCAAGCTCGACCCTATAGAATCACTCCGTTACGAATAAATGATTTTAGAATGAATAACAATACGTTTGATGCCATTGTTATTGGCTCAGGAATTAGCGGCGGTTGGGCGGCTAAAGAATTATGTGAGAAAGGGCTTAAAACCCTTGTGCTGGAAAGAGGAAGAAACGTAAGACACAAGGAAGATTACCCAACCATGCATACTCCTCCTTGGGAATTTCCCTTGCGGGGTCAATTGTCACTAAAGGTTAAACAAGAGAATCCCATTGTTTCCAGGTGTTATGCTTTTAAAGATGATGCAGATCATTTTTTTGTAAAAGATAATGAGCATCCCTACATTCAAGACAAGCCATTTGACTGGATCCGTGGATACCAAGTTGGGGGGAAATCATTACTTTGGGCCAGGCAGGTTCAAAGATGGAGTAAATATGATTTTGAGGGCCCGGGAAGAGATGGCTTTGCCGTAGACTGGCCCATACGGTACGAAGACATAGCTCCTTGGTACAGTTATGTGGAGCATTTTATAGGGGTAAGTGGCAATAAAGATGGATTGGATACTTTGCCTGATGGGGAATTTTTGCCTGCTTGGGAAATGAATAAGGTGGAAAAAACAATTCAGGAAAAAGTAAATGCAGCCTATTCTGATAGAAAATTTATCATAGGTAGGTGTGCACACCTCACAAAGCCGGCACCTCATCACCAAGGTCAAGGTAGAGGCCAATGCATGGCAAGAAGTTTGTGTCAAAGAGGTTGCCCTTTCGGAGCCTATTTTAGCTCAAATTCTTCTACTTTGCCAGCGGCAGAGGCCACCGGAAACCTCAGCATAAAACCCCATTCTGTGGTTCATTCTATCATTTATGACGATGCCAAAGCCAAGGCTACCGGCGTTAGGGTAATAAATGCTGAAACCATGGAGACTACTGAGTATTATGCCAAGGTGATTTTTGTAAATGCTTCAGCATTAAATTCCAACCTTATTTTGCTGAATTCAAAATCCAAACGGTTTCCCAATGGTTTGGGGAATGACAATGGACTCCTTGGGACGCATATTGCCTTCCATAATTACCGGGGAACACTTTCTGCAAAAATGGACGGATTCATGGAGGATTATTACTACGGTCGAAGGCCCACAGCCATCATGATGCCCAATTTTAGAAATGTAAAGCAGCAAGAAATGGATTTCTTAAGGGGATATATGACCTTTTATTCTGCCGGAAGAGGGGGTTGGGGTGGCGCAAGAAATGCAGACTTCGGTCCCGGCTTTAAAGAGGCCAATTCTGAAGCAATGCCTTGGAGAGTTTTTATGATGATGCAGGGAGAAACGATTCCAAAGGCTGAAAACAGAGTGTATTTGGATGAAAAGTTAAAAGATAAATGGGGTATACCTCAACTAAGAGTGGACGTGGGATATGACGAAAATGATGATTTGTCCCTTAAGGATTTTTTGAATCAAGGGGCCGAAATGCTTGAAAAGGCAGGCTGTAAGGATATCAAGCAAAATGACAGTGGACAGGCGCCGGGGCTGGATATACATGAAATGGGAGGTGTCAGAATGGGAAAAGATCCCGAAACTTCCTTATTGGGTAAGTACCATCAAATGCATGCCTGCCCTAATGTCTATGTTACTGATGGGGCTTCCATGACCTCCACAGGAACCCAAAACCCAAGCCTAACTTATATGGCTTTTACAGCCAGGGCGGTGGACCATGCGGTCAAAGCGCTAAAAGAAAAAGATTTATTGTAAATGTTCGGTTGGTCAAAAATGGCCGATAGTATTATTTGATGGAAATCTGATAATTTATGATTTACAAAAAATTAAATTTATTTAGTTAACTTACGGTTTAATTTTCTTTTTAACTAGCCTAATAAATAAAAAAATATGAAAAGAATACTGCTACTAAGCTTATTTCTGGCCGTAGGTGCAGGCTTTATGGCTTGTAATCCGGAAGAAACGAAGGAAGAAACAAGACCAAATATTATCTTTATCATGAGTGATGACCATGCCTATCAAGCCATCAGTGCTTATGGCCATGGATTGAATGAAACGCCAAACATCGATAGGATAGCTAATGAGGGAGCCATATTTCATAGAGCTACAGTAACCAACTCAATATGTGCTCCCAGTAGGGCTGTAATGTTGACTGGAAAGCATAGCTTTATAAATGGCAAAGTTGATAATATCCAGCCATTTGATTGGAATCAGGATAATTTCCCTAAGTTACTTCAAGCCAATGGTTACCAAACAGCCATGATTGGAAAAATACATATGGATGGTCTTCCACAAGGGTTTGACTTTTCCATGGTACTTCCGGGGCAAGGGCATTATTATAACCCTGATTTCCTAATCAATGGCGAGAAAAAACGCATAGAGGGCTATTGTACAGATATTATTACCGATGCCGCTTTAAACTGGTTAAAAAATGATAGAAAGGAAGATGAACCATTTTTATTACTTTACCATCAAAAAGCACCACATAGAAACTGGAAGCCTGCACAGAAATATTTGACTTTATATGATGATGTAACCTTTGACCCTCCGGCAAATTTCTTTGATGATTACGAAGGTAGAGGAACAGCGGCCAAGACGCAAGAAATGGAGATTGATGGCCATGCGCGATGGGGCCATGATTTCAAGTTTCAATTTGACCCTACCAATGGAGATACCACTTGGTTGGTAAATCAGTTGAAGCGATTGAATCCGGAACAGTTAGCAGACTGGCTGGCAGCTTATGAACCTAAAAACAAAGCCATGCGTGAGGCAAATCTCAGTGGAAAGGAATTGGCCTTGTGGAAATACAACCGATATATTAAGGATTACCTTAGGACAATCAAATCTGTTGATGATGGAGTTGGTGAATTATTGGATTACCTAAAAGAGACCGGATTGGATGAAAATACTATTGTGGTGTATACTTCTGATCAGGGTTTTTACTTGGGTGAGCATGGCTGGTTTGACAAGAGATTTATGTATGAAGAATCTTTTAGAACACCCTTGTTAATGAAATACCCCAAGGAAATTAAAGCAGGAAGTAGTTTTGATCAATTGGTGCAAAACCTTGATTTTGCCCCTACCTTTTTAGATTATGCCGGAGTAGACATACCTGAGGAAATCCAGGGTGAATCTTTTAGAGATGTGGTCTCGGGAAAAACAGATGAGTTTAGAGATGCTGTTTATTATACTTACTATGAATACCCCGCTGAACACATGGTGAAGAGGCATTATGGGGTGTCTACCAAACGTTATAAACTTATTCATTTTTACTATGATATTGATGAATGGGAATTGTATGACCTTGAAAAAGATCCTATGGAAATGCAAAGTGTGTATGATAACCCTGCTTATGCGGATGTTCAGAAAATGATGCATGAAAAATTAGAAGAAGTTAGAAATAAATATGGAGATAGTGATGAATTAAACAAGCATTATTTGGATGCTTATTTGGAGCATCGTGCCAAAAGAAACAGGTAATTTATGGAGTAAATTCTTCTTGTAACTAATTCAAAGTAAACCCTGTGAAAACCGAAATTGAAAAGGTATGGAACATTTGTTTCATACCTTTTTTAGTACCAAAAGGAAGGTGTTTATCCTTTTTAAAGGTAAAACTTAAGACAATTTTTTGGCACCATGTAGTGAATTGAAAATAAATCAAAATCTTCCATAAATAAAGTTCGGAATTATAGCACCGAACGAAAGACATTTTTACTTTCTCATTTTTGAAGCATTAACAAGTAATGCAACTAACAAATGAAAAAGTTCAAAATTATTCTTATCAGCATTTTTATGGCTATCCTTTTCCTTTCAGATTTGCTAATTTCCCAGGCCAATTGGGAGCCGTTAAAGAAAAGCTCTTCCTCAGGGTTTATTAAGATTGAAGCTCATACAATCTTTTATTTCAATAAGATCAGTTTCCCGAAACTTCTACACTAGTCAATTGGCTTTGTTATCACCAACCTATTTCTTTATCTACCTAATAAAATGCTGTAACGAGCCTTAAAATGAAGTTTTTAGTGCAAATTATTTTAGTTGGGGCTTTTAAAACATTTTTTTATAAAAATTTAATTTGCATATTTAGCTTTGAAAAAAATATTGTTTGTAAAATAATCTTTTTGTTAAGCTAGAGCACTATGGGTGAAATTCCTGAAAAGGTAATCATACAAGACAAATCTATTGTTGTGTTGCCATTTGTTAACATGAGCAACGATCAAGAGAATGAATATTTCAGTGATGGTATTACGGAAGAAATTATTAATGCCTTAACCAAGGTGGAAGGGCTCAAGGTGATTGCCAGAACCTCATCTTTTGCTTTCAAAGGCAAGAATTTGGATGTAAGAGAAATAGGTCAGAAACTAGGAGTAGCCAATATACTGGAGGGAAGTGTTCGGAAGGTTGCAAACCGTGTCCGCATTACTGCGCAGCTAATTAATGCCAAAAATGGAGTACATTATTGGTCCAAGAATTTTGATCGTCAAATTCAGGATATTTTTGCTTTGCAGGATGAAATCAGCTTGTTAATTGCTGACCAAATCCGAGAAAATTTTGGACATTTAGATATTCAAGATCATTTGATTCAAGCTTCAACACGTAGTGTTTCTGCTTATGAACATTTTTTAAAGGGTCGTTATCACCAACTTCAATGGACTGCAGCCTCTTTAAAACAAGCCATTGTGCAATACGATGCAGCCATTGCAAAGGATCCCGAATTTGCCCGAGCCTATTATGGGAATTTACAGTGTTATGGCTTATTAGTGATTTGGGGCTTTATTCCTGCCGAAGAAGGAATGGGGAAAGCAATAGAAAATTTTATAATTGCCAAGGAACTCGATACTGAACTTCCCGAATACCCCATGTCTTTTGTAGGCCGAAGCTTGTGGAAGGAATGGGATTTTAAGGAGGGGTATGAATACATTCAGCAAACCTTGGCCATGAATCCCAAACATACCGATGCATTGGAGGCCATGGCTGAATTATTTATAGCCACAGGCTATTTTGATCAAGCCGAATTATTTGTGAAGAAAGCCTTGGAAGTGGATCCTTTGTCCCCTAATCACCACTTTACCATGGCCAATATTTTTTATTTAAAGCAAGCTTTTGATATTGCTTTGCAACATATTGAGAAAGCATTGCGGATCAATCCCCAATTTGACCACGCCTTAAGATTAAAAGTGAATATACTTATTTTACTGGGTAAAGAGAAAGAGGTGGAGGCATTGGCTGAAAAATTTGAGGAAAGTGAATTGATAAAACTGCTAGACGCAATTTTCAATAAGAGAATAGCCCGAATTCCTAATGAGTACTTGGATGAGTGGAAGAACTTAGGAGGCGAAATAGGTGAAATTATGCCCTATAAATTGTTTATCCTAGCCAATAGTAATTGCCTTGACCACGCTTTTAAAGTGTTAAAAGGGGTGTTGAATTGCGTAGAGGGCAATTAATGAATTATAGATTCGAACCCTTTTTACAAGGCTTGAAAGAAATTGAAGGATTTGAAAGCTTACATCAGGCCAACTTTAGTTTGACTGGTAATGAAGCGTGGTTTGCTAAGGATAAGCCATCTCAAATACTGGATGAAAAGGAGGCGGATTTGTTGAAGGAAAAGTTAATTAGGTATTTTGAAAAGGAAAAACCGTTCTTAGACCCACAATTGAACTTAAATGCTCTTGGGAGTAAACTGGAACTTCATCCTAACAAATTGTCTTATTTAATAAATGATAAACTACAAGCTAATTTCAATGAATATGTAAACAATTACCGTTTAAACTATTTTAAAAAAATTGCGATCAATCCGCGTTTTAATCACCTAACACTGCTAGCCTTGGCTTATGATAGTGGTTTTAATTCCAAAACCGTTTTCAACTCTTTCTTTAAAGCAAAAGAAGGTGTCACACCAAGTGTATGGTTAAAAAAGGCCAAAATGGAAAAGTAACTAGCTCGGAAACAAAAGGTATCACATTATAATTTAGAACGCATATGCAAATGTAATGGCTCATTTTTGTTCTGAATTATTAATTTAACTATTGTACCATGAGAACGAACCCATTACCCGGCCCGGATAAAAATGAATCCTTTCCTTTATTGAATCATAACAAATTGTGTTTCTTGAAGAATATCATCACCAACCCCAATATAGAAGTGGGGGATTTTACCTATTATGATGATTTAGAGGATGTTTACAATTTTGAGAAAAACGTCAAGTACCATTTTGATTTTATAGGTGACAAATTAATAATAGGTAAATTTTGCATGATCGCCTCAGGTGTTTCTTTTATTATGAATGGAGGGAATCACCTCAGTACTTCTATTTCAGCCTATCCCTTTGCGATATTTGGACATGGCTGGGAAAAAGCCATGAAAGGAAAAAGTTACCCCTATAAAGGAGATACTATGGTTGGCAATGACGTTTGGTTAGGTCATGAGGTAACCGTTATGCCTGGGGTTAAAATCGGTGATGGGGCCATTATTGCTAGCCATTCAGTTGTTACTGCTGATGTTCCACCCTATGCAGTTGTTGGCGGAAATCCAGCTAAACTAATTCGAAAAAGGTTTTCTGAGGATAATATTAGTCGATTACTCGATTTAAAATGGTGGAACTGGTCCATTCAAAAAATTACGGACCATGCACATCTAATAACAGGTGATGATATAGAAGAATTCTTAAAACAGGTTTGACTCAATACTTTTAAAGCATTCGTACAGTTAAGAACGGTCTGTTTATTTATCTTAAACTTAGTGAATTAGCTAAACTTCCATTGTTATCAGGAAAATAAATAAAAAACAAAACATTGGTCACGTTAAGCTTCGGGTAAAACTCTCGAAGCTTTTTTTGTGCGATACATTAGCAGTATAAAAAGTGAGGCAGCTAAGATGATTTTTGAAGTGATTTTTTACACAGCAAAGAGGTTCAGAATTATAAATTAGAACGATAGCAGGACCCTTGTCTACTACTTTTGAACCATCAATTTTATTCAAAAGTAGAATATGTGTCAACCTTTAACTCATTAAAAATGAAATCTTTAGTAATAGGAGGTCTATTCTTCCTTTCTATCCTCCCCGGATTTGCGCAAAGCAATTCCTTTACCATAAGCGGCTATCTCACAGATGAGGTCAATGGGGAAATGCTTATAGGTTCTACCGTGAGAGTAGAACAAATCAATAATGGAACAGTGTCCAATGTGTATGGATTCTACTCCATTACCTTGGAAGAAGGAATCTATGATCTGCATTTTAGCTTTGTAGGTTATTCAGAGGTTCATAAACAAGTAAAGCTTGACAAGGATCTTAGATTGGATATTTCGTTGGCTTTGGCTGATACCGAGTTAGAGACAGTGGTGATCCAAAGTGAAAGGATGGATGAAAATGTGTCATCCGTGGAAATGAGCACAGCACAACGAAAATGGACATTAAAACCATCGAGAAAATGCCGGCATTTGTAGGGGAGGTGGATGTTTTAAAAAGTATACAGCTTCTTCCCGGTGTAAGTTCGGTAGGGGAGGGCACCTCCGGTTTTAATGTACGGGGAGGTACAGTGGGTCAAAACCTAGTTTTATTGGACGAAGCCCCTGTTTACCAGTCTTCTCATTTGTTTGGTTTTTTCTCTGTTTTCAACCCGGATGCGGTCAAGGATGTCAAACTTTATAAAGGAGGGATCCCAACCCGCTTTGGAGGCAGGTTATCCTCTGTTCTTGACATAAGGATGAAAGAGGGGAATAACCAGAATTATGATGTAGCCGGTGGAATAGGAACAGTATTTAGCAGACTGTCTTTAGAAGGACCTATCAAAAAAGGAAAATCCTCATTTATACTTGCCGGACGTCGCTCTTATGCAGATGTATTGGCACGACCATTTACAGACGCATTGGACAATGGAGCGGGCATGTACTTTTACGATCTTACCGCAAAAACCAATTTTGAACTAAATGAAAAGAACAAACTCTTTGTTTCAGGTTATTTGGGTAGAGATGTATTTAATTTTGATGAATCTCAAGGCTTTAATTGGGGAAATAAAACTGCCACAATTCGATGGAATCATCTTTATGGAAGCAAATTGTTTTCCAACTTCTCAGCCTTTTATAGCGACTACAATTATGGTTTTAGCTTTGGAACAAATGAAAGCGACAAGTTTGACTGGCGGGCAGCTATTTCTACTTGGAATTTCAAGCCTGAATTTACTTGGTTTGCCAACCCTTCTCATGAACTTACCTTTGGAGGAGAATTAATTGCTTATCGATTTCGACCCGCAGATGCGTCAATTGTAAATAATGGAGAACTTTCCAATATCAGTTTGGATCATAGGAAAGCAGTTGAGGGAGCTTTGTATGTAAGTAGTGAGCAAAAATTTGGAGATAAGGTAGTGGCGCAATATGGCCTTCGATTCAGTTATTTCAATCATTTTGGAGATAAGACTTATACCTATGGAGATACCTTGCCGGGCATAGAACGGCCTTTGATAGGGGTTACAGAAAATGGATCCTGGAATTCGGTGGCCCAATACAATAATCTGGAACCCAGAATTTCAATTAAATATTCACTGAATGAATCCAGTTCCTTGAAGGGAAGTTATAATCGGATGAGCCAGTATCTACACCAAATTTCAAATACAACTGCCTCATTACCCATTGATATTTGGCAACCGTCCGACAATAATATTTTGCCTCAAACAGGGAATCAGGGAGCTTTAGGTTTTTTAAAAACTTTTTTGGCGATCGGTTTGAAACCAGCGCTGAAATCTATTATAAATGGAACCAAAACCAAATAGATTATATCGATGGTGCCGAATTATTTATCAATGAATTTATGGCTTCTCAATTACTTTCTGGTAAGGGGAGGGCATATGGGTTAGAATTATATGCCAAGAAAAATCAAGGCAGGTTTACCGGTTGGATAAGTTATACTTTGGGTAAAACTGAATTGAAAGTGGATGGAATAAATTATGGCGACAATGAATTGACAAGAGAGGGGAATTGGTATCCTACAAGGTATGACCAACGCCATAATCTAAAACTAGCAGGGTTTTATGAACTTAATAAAAGGGTGACTTTATCAGCAAATTTCAGTTACCTGTCCGGTACGCCCACCACCTTTCCGACAGATCGGATCATTGTTCAAGGCAAGGTGATTCCATATATCGATGGAAGTGATAGAAATAACTATCGGATTCCTAATTTTCACCGATTGGACATTGCTTTGACAATTGACAATGTATGGAGAGGAAAGAAACAGAGGAAAGGTACGGATAACCTTGTTGTCTCGGTTTACAATCTTTACGGCAGGAAAAATCCCTTCAGCATTTATTTTTCACAAGGGTCATCCTCCAGACCACAAGTGGGCGAACCATTAGCTACCTCTGCTCATCAAATGTCTCTCATAGGTTCTTTAATACCTTCTGTAACCTATAATTTTAAATTTTAATTTTAGACAAATTAATACCTAATACCATGAAAAAGTTAATCGTTTTCTTTTTGGCCTGTCTTAATTTCGCATGTGATACTGAAATCAACCCTACCCTTAATCCTGCGGCAGAAGTGATGGTTGTGGATGCTTGGTTAAATGATAAAAATGAAACCCAGAAAATATTTTTGACAATATCGCAACCTTATTTTGATCAATCCCTGCCTGAGAAGGTAGAGGATGCAAATGTAAGTGTCATAGATCTTTCTTCAGGAGAAGCAATTACATTTATTGAAAAAGATGCCAACTATGTTTGGGAACCGGGTGATGAAGGGTTTTTGGAAGTTGGTCACCAATATCAGCTACGCATTGAAGTGGAAGGTGTAACTTATAGTGCCAATGCGCGTTTAGGGCCTGTACCTGAGGTTGATTCCGTGCAGTTTACTTATAATCCGAAAGATATTAATTTCAAGGAACCTTATTTTACTGCAGAGTTTTTGGCCAATGATATCCCCGGGCAGGAGATGCCTACTGGATCAAGGCTTGGAAAAATGGTGTATACTTAAGCAAGCCTTCTGAAATCAATATCGCCTATGATGCAGGTTTTTCTTCCAATCAAACTATGGATGGAGTGCTTTTTAATCAGATCATTCGTAAAGATTTCGTGAATCCATGGGATAAAAATCCCGATAATGAAAACGTTTTATTGCCCCCATACGTGGTAGGAGACTCCTTGTATTTGGAGATTCATTCCATAGACCCGATGGCATTTGAGTTTTTGTCCGGAGTAATATTACAAACCAATAGACCCGGTGGTTTTTCGGAATTATTTGCGACTCCTTTGGCAAATGTTATCAGTAATATTCACACTGTATCGGGAGAGTCTCCGACAAGGGTTCAGGGGTTCTTTAATGTATCGGCTGTCACAAGTGGAGGGGGAGTTAACTGCTGCTATCGCAGAGGCTGCCATGAACCCAGATGGAAATTAATGTTTCTTAACTGATGAAATTAATTCCGGGCATCAGCTTTATAATAGGGTCAAAGCAATTGCCCGGAATTTTATTTTATTGGGTTTTTAGTTGAGAAAATAGAATTCGATAATGACTAATTCTTATAACCTAATCTTGCATAAAGCAGTTTTTTGCTGTCACCATTTTTAGGTATTGGTAATTGAAAAAAGCTATCCACGCCATTTCCCATGTTATTATTAATTTTAGGAAGCAGTATATGATTGTTTTTTATTTTATGCACCATATTTAAGTTGAATACATGTTTTCTATTTAGCCTATAAAAATTTTTTAATAGAAATAAATTGTTTTGATAGAAGTTCTTTAATCCGGGAGATATAAAATCAATGCTTTTTTACTAGAGACAGTAAAGGCTCGTATGATTTTATCGTCAGCTTCCAAAAGGATTAAGTCATTTACCGGGATTGCGGTTATTTCATTAAAGCCGGTGGTGACCATTAATTTACTCTGAGTGCCATTGCTAGATTGTGTATTTATGTGCCCGCTATTTTTTCTTTGAGATTGGTAAATCAAGGCCAGTTCAATTTTTTCAGCCAATATATCGGGGTTAAAAGGTTTATGGATAAAATCAAAGGGGCATAAAAACTTGGCTTGATCAAATCCTATTTGTTTAGGTAGGCCCGATAAGAAAATGATAGGGATACAGACCTGCTGATTGATAAAATGTGCTAGTCTAATTCCCGCATCTTTGTCCTCTCCTAGTGAGATGTCAAGCAATACCAAATCCGGAGAGGAGGTGTAAGTCAAAGAAACGGCTTCAGAATAACTGCTTGCTGGGCCAATTATTTCGGAAATTTCTGTTGGAAACCTAGTGTTGATTTCAAATTTTAGGTCTTCTGAAATAAAAGGGTCATCTTCTACAATAAGTACTTTCATATAGGTTTGAAGTTTGGTGGGTGTCTCCAATCAAAATAAAATAGCTCCAATTTTTAATGTTATATATTTTTGAGTAGAAAAATACTCAATAATTATTTCTGACTTATAATAGTTGCAACCTAATGGTAGTATTTTTTTTATCAACCTGTGTATATTTCAAATAATTTACAGAAAATTTCTTAATAAACTAAGCGAAAGGATTGATTTTATATGTGTGGTAATTAGGGTGTTTGTTTAGTTGCTTTATATATAATAGAAATATATATTATTGTTAACGTAAACGAAAATTAGTTATTATCATATTTTTAATTTTTCATATAAATATAACTATTGTTCAGATGATTTTTATAGGAGTTTTTGTGCGGATTAAAAAATGTGTAATACATTAATTAAATAATGAAATAGGTTTTAATAGGTGTGAAGCATTTTTTGTGGTTTTTGCTTTATGCCTTTATACGCTACTTTCACGTGTCCATTCTCCAGTTTCACGAAAGTAATTTACAGATATAGTAAAACTCATTTACATTTAATTAGAACCTAAATTAAATCACTATGGAAAATAAGTTTTACTGTATTTGTTTAATGCTATATATACTTGGGGGCTTACCTAATGTCTTTTCCCAAGTAATATTTGAAGATGATTTTGAGAGTGGCGCACTGAAAACGGAATGGACAGCAATTCCGGGTGCTGACAATGCGGTGGTTGGGATAGAAAATCAAATTCAAGGACGGAATGCTTTTTATCAAGGAAGCAACGGGTTAGTCATGGGTAAGACTAGCTCGGAAGGAGGGTTAGTTACCAACAGATTAGATCTTAAATTAGACCTAAGTGCCTATTCTCAAGTGGAAATGGATTTCTACCTGAATAATTATTTCGATGAGACCCATCCTCAGGACGGAATTTATCTTAGTGATAATGATGGGGCGACCTTTACCAAAGTTATGGACTTTGATGGAGACAATTGGCAAAGTGATGTTTACAGCAAATTGCCTCCTTTAGATATTGACAGGCTGGCGAGTCATTACGGATTAACACTTTCGACTACGTTTATCATCAGGTTTCAACAATATGATGACTCCTACTTTGGGGCTTATTCCAGCAGTTCACGAGATGGAATCTTTATAGATGACGTTGAGGTTCGCGTACCTGACCAAACATATATTTCTACTTTCCCTTATTCTACAGGTTTTGAGGGGAGTATTGAGCTTCCTTCAGGTTGGAAACAGGCCAATCCTACATTTCCCTATATTAACTCTGCAGAAGCTAACTCTACTGGGTTGGTAAGTGGAGCTTCTACCGTCAGATTGGAAGGGATTGCTGCGGCGGGTTCTACTGTTTCAGCCAGAAATGCATCTAGGGAAGGATCCAACGGATTGATATTGGGAAAAAGAGTAGGTGGTGAACTTGGAGCCGTTGCTGTGGACCTTCACCTTGATTTAAGTAATACTCCGGATATTGAATTGTCTTTTTGGATGAATAATTATTATGAAAATACCCATCCCCTCGACGGGATTTTCTTTAGTGATGATGCAGGAGTAACCTTTACCAAAGTTATGGATTTTGATGGGGACAATTGGGCAAGTGCAAGTTGGAGTCAGCTGCCTCCTCTGGATATTGACAGGTTGGCCAGTCATTATGGATTGACACTTTCCTCTTCATTTATTGTAAGATTCCAACAATATGACAATTCCTACTTTGGAGCTTATTCTAGCAGTTCACGAGATGGTATTTTTATAGATGATGTTGAAGTTCGTGTACCTGACCAAACCTATATTTCCACTTTTCCATATTCGACCGGTTTTGAAGATGGTTCTAAGCTTCCATCTGGCTGGAAGCAAGCCAACCCTTCATTTCCCTATATTAACCCTGTAGAAGCTAACTCTACCGGGTTGGTAAATGGAGTTTCTACTGTAAGGTTAGAAGGGGTTGCTGCGGTTGGTTCTACTATTTCAGCCATAAAGGCATCTCGGGAAGGATCCAACGGATTGATATTGGGAAAAAGAGTAGGTGGTGAACTTGGCGCCGTTGCTGTGGACCTTCACCTTGATTTAAGTAATACTCCGGATATTGAATTGTCTTTTTGGATGAATAATTATTATGAAAATACACATCCCATCGATGGGATCTTCTTTAGTGATGATGCAGGAGTAACCTTTACCAAAGTTATGGATTTTGATGGGGATAAATGGGCAAATGCAAGCTGGAGTCAACTGCCTCCTCTGGATATTGACAGGCTGGCCAGTCATTATGGATTGACACTTTCCTCTTCATTTATTGTAAGATTCCAACAATATGACAATTCCTACTTTGGAGCTTATTCTAGCAGTTCACGAGATGGTATTTTTATAGATGATGTTGAAGTTCGTGTACCTGACCAAACCTATATTTCCACTTTTCCATATTCGACCGGTTTTGAAGATGGTTCTAAGCTTCCATCTGGCTGGAAGCAGGCCAACCCTTCATTTCCCTATATTAACCCTGTAGAATCTAACTCTACCGGGTTGGTAAATGGAGTTTCTACTGTAAGGTTAGAAGGGGTTGCTGCGGTTGGTTCTACTATTTCAGCCACAAAGGCATCTCGGGAAGGGTCTAACGGATTGATATTGGGAAAAAGAGTAGGTGGTGAACTTGGCGCCGTTGCTGTGGATCTTCACCTGGACCTAAGTAATACTCCGGATATTGAATTGTCTTTTTGGATGAATAACTATTTTGAAAATACGCATCCCATCGATGGGATCTTCTTTAGTGATGATGCTGGGGTAACCTTTACCAAAGTTATGGATTTTGATGGGGATAAATGGGCAAATGCAAGCTGGAGTCAACTGCCTCCTCTGGATATTGACAGGCTGGCCAGTCATTATGGATTGACACTTTCCTCTTCATTTATTGTCAGATTTCAACAATATGACAATTCCTACTTTGGAGCTTATTCCAGCAGTTCACGCGATGGTATTTTTATAGATGACGTTGAAGTTAGGGTTCCTGACCAGACTTTTATAAATAAATTTCCTTACACCGAAGGGTTTGAAGAAGGTACTCAATTGCCAAAGGGATGGGCCTATAGTAACCCTACGTTTCCCTATGTTAATCCCAAGTCAGATAATTCAACAGGAATGGTTGATAATAAATCTGCCGTTCGATTAGAAGGAGCAGTTGGTGTTGCAAGTAAATATGAATCACTTTCTGTCAGTAAAACAGGGCAGAATGGGCTGTATTTAGGTAAAAGCGCATCAGGAGAATTGGGAATCGTAAGTGCTGATTTAAAGCTTAATTTAAAAGATGCGCAAAATGTAATTCTTAAATTTGATGTTTTCAGTAGTTTTGAAGAGCTGAGTCCCCAAAATGGTATTTATTTAAGTGTGGATGAAGGTTTAACCTTTACCAAAATTCAAGATTTCACCCTTATTTCCAATATATGGGAATCGATGGAAGTGGATATTTCAACCTTGGCAGACGAGAAAAAATTAGTGCTTTCAGAGAAAACAGTGGTTCGTTTTCAACAATATGGAAGCAACCCCATTTATACTTATTCGTATTCTAGAGACGGCATTTTCCTTGATGACATAGAAATAACTACTAAAAGCAGAATAAATCAAGTCATGTCCTTTTCCCCCTTGCCTGACATGCAATTTGGAGATGCTCCTTTTGATTTAGTGGCCACAGCAGACTCTGAGCTCCCGGTTCAATTTACAGTAGTTAGTGGTCCTGCCACGATTACTGGGAAGCAGTTGACCATTACAGGCGCAGGATCTGTAACAGTAAAGGTTGAACAGCCCGGTAATTATGAATACCAGGCAGCAGAGCCCATTGAGCATTCTTTCGAAGTAGAGAAAGCCAATCAGGAAATCACTTTTGGCTCCATCTCCAAGAAAACTTACGGCGATGAACCATTTACAGTGGCAGCCACCGCTGACTCTGAACTACCGGTTACCATTTCTCTGGTAGGTGGTCCCGGAACCATTAGCGGAAGTAAAGTTACCATTACAGGTGCCGGAACGATTACTGTGAAAGCTACCCAGGCAGGAAATGACAATTACAATGCTACTTCTGAAGAGAAGGAGATTACTGTTGAAAAGGCAGGGCAGACCATCACCTTTGCCAATTTGCCTGATAAAACTTACGGGGACCAGCCAGTTAATCTTTCTGCCTCCTCAAGTTCCGGATTACCGGTAACCCTAAAAGTGAAAAGTGGTCCCGGAAAAATCTCCGGAACAAAGCTGACTATTGAGGGAGCGGGAGCTATAGTCATTACTGCCAGTCAACCCGGAAATGACAATTACAAAACTGCTAGTGAGGTGAACCGCACCCAGACCGTTAAGAAAAATCTCAAACCTTAGATTTTACTGCGATTGAAGACAAAGCCTATGGCGCAGCCTCCTTTGATCTAATTGCAAGCAGTAGCGCTAATCTGGAACCTAGCTTTACCGTGCTCAGCGGGCCGGCAACTGTAAGTGGTAAGACTGTTAGCCTCACGGGGGCAGGGAAAGTAATCATTGAAGCCAGTCAAAGTGGTAATGACAATTATGCTGCCGCTGAAGAGAAAACCAATAGTTTTTGCGTTGCGCCACCTGTTCCTGAAATAGAAATCATTGGTTCTGAATTTTCTCCCGAGCTGGTACTTAAAGTAAAAAATGCACCTATAGGGAGTACTTATCAATGGAAACTAGACGGTTCGGATATTTCAGGAGCTGATCAAGATGAAATTAACTTATCTGAAGGCGGAGCTTATTCGGTAATGGTTACAGTAGATGATTGTAGCAGTATTTCCGAGGAACAAACCTTGACAGATTTAGAAGAAAGACCAGGTGCTAAAGGGTTGGTAAAACTGTTCCCTAATCCGGCCAAAAATAGCTTCTCCATCGATGGGCTTACCATAGGAGAAACCTACGAATTGACCATTAATGATGTCAATGGTAAAAGCCGAGTAACGTTGGAATACCAACATAAGGAAAACAATTTCATTGACTTATCCGGCTTTAATTCGGGCGTCTACCTGATAGAAATCCAAGGATACAGGGTTTTTGTTGTCCGAAGGCTTATTATAAACCACTAAAATAAAAGGAGAGCGATTTATGTATCGCTCTCCTATACCTCCATTCAAAATTAAAAATACTTCGCCATGAAATTGATTAATAAGCTATTGTATTTTACTTCTTTACTACTATTGGTTAGCCTTTTTTCCTGTAAGGATGATGATGACCCAAAGCCAGAACCTCCAAAGGAAAAACCAAGACAGAACTACTAACCCAAAACTGGAATTTAATTAAACTTACGGCCAATGGTTCTGACCAACCTACGGATGGCTACACGATTAGGTTTACGGCTTCCAACAGCTATACTGCAAGAGGTGCTTTACTTTCGGTACAAGAAACCGGGACATGGGCTTTTAATTCCTCCGAATCGGAGGTATTACTGAATGGTGGCCCCGATAAATTCCTAATCAATACCCTAACTGCCTCAAAAATGATCCTAACTATTAATCAGACCAACTACAAAGCAGGAGCTGTGGAGTTGAAGATGGAGTTTGGGTTGGAATAGGATTAGTCTTAACTAATTTCAATATCCAAGGTAATGTGGTATAATGGGTAAACATATATTTGTCCTTAATACCACATTTTTCACCTCTTAATTTAGTTCGATTAGTTTGATTGAGTAATAAACATTTATATTTTAATTATTAAAATACTCTATTTATTTGTAGATGGCTAAAATCTCATCAGAATGTTTGTTGTCACCTAGTATTTTCGTTCTAATTTTGTCAAATTGTTCATATTTGATATAGAATTCTCTGCAAGTCGTATGAATATGTTTATTATTTGAATGTAGGATTGCTGTTTTATATAATTTATAAACGTCTTCTGGCCCAATATTAGGGTTTTTTGATAATTTATTTTCTTTTACCATTCCCATTTCGAAGTAAATACAGCCAAATACTTCTGCATACTCAGATTTAAACCAGAATATTTGAATTTTATTAAATATTTTGGTAAGAAATTTCTCATATTCTTCTGATGAAAATAAATTTTTGTATCCTAAAAGTATTACAGCTGCTATATATTCGAAAAATATAATTCTACCGGGTTTATTTTCATCGAGATTCTCATTTATGACTCTATTTTCTCTGGAGAGATTCCATTTACTGACTAATTGATGAATGATTGAACCTTTTTTGTGATCCATAGGGTTCTCTCGATTCATTTTTAGCTTAGTTTCTTCATAACTTCTACCTAAAGCAAGAGAAAGTGTGGATATCACATGGTGGTCAACATATTTTGTATATTTCTTATAATAGTAAACTACAGATAAACAGAGATTAACTTCCAATAATCGAAAATTGTTATTTAATAACTTGCTGAAAATATTTATTGACCTTCTGTCGTCTTTTCTTAGGGAAAGCCGAATTGCAGTTGTCCATAAAAATATATTTTTAATAGGTTCCAGGAATTCAACATGAAATGAATTAAGATTAAAGGTTATTGGTCCATGAGTATTTGACTCCCAGAAATAGCAAATTTCAGGTTTTAAGGCATAGCTGGAAAGATGGATTTGGTTATTGTGGTCTAGCCTTCCCCAAATTACTAAATCAGCATGATAAGTTTTACCTATTTCCTTAGCATTTTTCCAACCAATTTTATCCTCATTAAGAGGGATTTGTTTGATAATTTCTAAATTCAACAGGGATTCTTTTTGAAGTAAGTTTAACTCATATTCTAATAAATCTACAACAATTTGGGTTGGTGAGTAGGGTTCCAAAAATGGCAATAGTATTACTTTTATTTTTTCAGAAGCGGAGAAATATTTTCGGATAAAGGAATTAAAACTTTCATATCCTACCAAAATAGATACTTGATCGAGAAATTCTATTGTTGGAAACTGGGGCTGCTTACCTGGTTTTATTTCTCGGAACTTACCTTTTCTCGCCCCATGCCAAAAATGGTAACATGCTCTATTGCTATCATTAGTAAATGGGTAGTCTTCTGGATTTTTGTCTGTTAATAGATAAATTAAAAAATCTCTACATTCCTGACTTACTTTGTCTTTTTCTCCTAACGGGACATATTTATTGGGATCATTCGTAAAACCGTAGCAGTTATTGGATTCATACTCATAATCCATGAATTGTACCACTTTTTCCTGGACCTTAGTAGCCAATTTGTAAAGAGGAATGAACAAGTAGTTTTCTTCCTCCCAATGCTTTATTAATAGCGGATTGTTTTCAATTAGGTTTCGGTAAGACATCTATCTTGTGTGTTTTTTTAAGTTTATTCCATTTAGTTTGATAAAAAATTTAATTAATAATTTCTATTCATAGGTTGAATATTTCTATACATGGACCGATACCAATTTATACATGGTTCATAAATTCTTATAAATGAAGGTCAAATTTCTATCCATCATCAACAATATTTTATTTTAAATAATTTAAAAGTTCAATACAAACAACTGTTAAAACTTATAAATCCTTGCATAATTGTGTTGAATTCTCTATATTTGTATACAAGCGATTCAAAAGGAGTCGTCTCAACGTGTTCAGGGAAACCTTATGAATCGTCTTGAAATGTAGCTACAGGGCATTGTGAAAAACCGGATCGCTTCCTCGGAATGGAGCAATGCCCTTTAAATAGAGAAGCTTAACCTAAACACTAAGGTTATGTCTACTATTAATTGGTTGTTAAAGCTTCTATTGTTAATTTCAATATTTACCTTTAGTAGCTGTAGTTTAATTGATGATGAAGATTTTGGCAAAATAGAGGATGCCAAAACTGAATCATCAGTGAGCGATGAGAATTTTGGTAATACAAAGGATGCCACAACTAAATCATCAGTTAGTGATGAGGATTTTGGCAAAAAAAGGAAACCAAAAAGGAGTCATCATTGAGAGATGAAGATACCCCTGGCAGGGGGAACTAAACATCTTGCTTTTGTTGAAAGAAGGTCTGATTATAATTAGGCCTTCTTTTTTATATTAGCATTACATTTATATATAATTGTGTTTACCTTTATCAAGGTAAGAAACAATTATAGCTTTCTGTATAAAATTTCGTGAACTACGTAAATTAATTCGTAAACCTATTGAAATTGTTCGTGAAATGGAAAAGATTCATCTTCATAGGAATGGGCATTTTTATTAATTATGGTTTTATTTTAGAAGCTTACTTCGGTAATACACTTTTGCCAATGGCTTTAAAAACCAATTGATACCTTGTCCCTCGATGTGCCTTGGTTTTAATATGTGCTTTAAGATCCAAAGCAAACCTTTCAATAAGGTGGCTACCTGTCCCTCTACTTGCACAAGGTTTTATACCTATGCCATTGTCTTGATAGTCAATGGTTATATTTTTTCCATTGATATAAATAGCAATTGTTATTTTAGGTTGACTAATTCCTTCAAAGGCATACTTTAAGCTATTGTAAATCCATTCTGTTAATATCATTGATATTGGAATTACTGAGGCTACAGGAAGGACAATTTCAGCTGACTGGATATACTCAATCTCCACAGCTCTATTTTCCTTGTCAAGCATATCTCTATGTTGTTGTAGCAGGCCATTTATGAATTCCTGTAAAGGGACTTCCTTCTCGTCTTGTATGTCTATACTGTACAAATATCTTTCTAAGGAGGAGGCAGAATACAAAAGCTGTGTGGACCTTAGCATTTCCTGTTGAGCGGCATTGTCCGGAACTCTTCTTGCGATTTCTTTAATAATGCTTTGTAAGCGCATGATGTTGTTTGCGGTACGGTGCCTCAATTCCGTTTGTTGGAGGCTAATGGTCTCGTTTTTGGCGCCAATAATTCGAGTGAGCTTTTTCTGTCGTTTTAGATTCCTAAAAACCCAAAATAGGAATAAGGTTAAAATGATTCCGAGTAGGGCAAGAAACAAACTGGTCTGTTGGAATTTACTACTCTGTAGTGCAAATAATTTAGCTTCCTGACTTATTTTCTGGTTCTCAAATTCCTTTTCTCGCAAAAGGTAGATATTGCTTATTTCTTCTACTTTTAGTTTTTCATCCTGAAACAGTTGGTTGTTCAAGGAGTCTAAGGTTTTGTAGGTAGCAAGTGCCTCCTTGTATTGATTTTTACGTTCCAATAGCTTAAACCGTAATTCAAGATTTTCCACCAAAAGAATCTTATCGGTAGTTTCCTTAAGAATAGTCTGCCCAGAGTCCAGGTGTAGGGATGCCATTTTTAGGTCTCGTTTTTTGAGCCAATATTCTGCTAAATTATTGTGGCTAATCGCCAAACCTTGGATGTCTTTGTTTAAATGATTGATATGGTAAGATTTTAAAATATAAGGGAAAGCTTCCTCAATCTTTTCTTGGTCCAAAAGAACGACACCTATATTATTATAGGTAGCAGATCTGTCTTTAGCTATGTTTTTTTGTGAGTTGATATCCAGCGCTACCAAACCTAGAACTGATTTAAAATAATAAAGGCTTGAATCTAAATGGTTGAAATGTTGGAAATTAACGCCCAGGTTGTTTAGCACATTGGCTATCTTTACGGTGTCTCCAAGGTCTTTATAAATATTCAAAGACTTATGCAACAGGTCAAGTGATTTTGGTTCATTTTGTGTATTTCGGTATAGGTTGCCCATGGAATTGTAAAGTGCAGCCTCTCGTACAAGGTCCGTTTGACCCAGAGCGAGGGCATCAAGTGCTTCCTGATAATTCTCAATAGCCAAACCATATAGACCTAAAAGTTGATAATTCAAGCCTATACTTCGTAAAAGGTGCTCGTGCGACGATGGTCCCCTTGTGCTCTTGTATAGATAAGCGCCTGCTCATAGTTAGTAATGCTATTCTGATATTGTCCTAAATGAAACAATACATAGCCTAAATCTCCAGCATATTGCCTTAGGTGAGTAGTATCTTGATTATCTACTTCTTTTAAAGCATTTTCAAGCAATACCTTTGCTTCTTCATAATTCCCCTCGTTTATGCTAGCGTCAATTATTTTGTCTATAGGAGACTGCCTTGCTTCACTGAGGCTAATATAAAAGAATAAAGTCCCAAAAAATAAAGCTATTAGGAATATATTCAAAGAGGGTGTATGCGAAGCACTTTTCATTTTAAAGGAAACTTATAAGGGTAAACAAGGGGCAATTGCTTTATCGAGTTTTATAAATATCTTTTATCTTTACCACAAATGCAATATATCCTTGTGTAAAACCTAATATTGAAGCATGTTAATTCACTTTTACGGTCTTCATGGTAGGTTTTACGTATTTATATAGGAGGTTCACGAGTTTTATTGTTTCAATTATATGCTGTTTCCTATCTTGTAACTGTTTAAAAATGGAGATAGACACTCCTGATTATTTAGATTTCCCAAATAAGGAAAAAGGACCTGGGTTTCCAGGTCCTATTGTTGAAAGGTATCCATTCTTTGATCAGTTGAAGGATACACAATTTTATTTGATGGTTAATAAAATTTTCCACGCCCAGCATCGTCTTCGTTTCTAATGCTGTTAAAGTAAGTTTGGTTCTGTGGAATTGCTGTTTTTTCACTTTCAGGATAGTCACGACTTCCTAGGGTTGAAAACAACAAGATTTCGAATAATAATTTGATAGTTGACATTTTTTTCTGGTTCTATATAAAAGATTTATTTAATGGATTGAGGTGAATGGTGTCGTCAATTGAAACCTCAATCCAAGCCTCCTGGCTTATAGTTTCGTCTAGAGATTCTTATAAAATATCTTATCGAAACCCAGGCATTTACACCTATTATAGGGTAAATAATGGTCCTAAAACAAGAAAAAATATTAAAAAACAAAGAGTACTCACGAGGGGAATTTACTGCACCGAGAGGATGAAAATATTTGTAAAGAGGTGAAAAGAACTTGTTAAGAGGCTAGAAGGAGAAGCCAAGAGGATAAACTAAATGATGCTGATTTGATTTTGATTTTGGGTGATTATAATTATATTTAAAATGATTTTTTTACTGTTGTAAACCCTTAATAAAAATATATTTGTATGCCATATTTGGATTATATTGAAAGTCATCCACTATTTAAAAAATACCAAAATAACAATAGATACGACGCTAATATTAAATGGAGATATGAACCATTTTATGTTTTAGGTAAAAAGGTTGAACAAAGAGTAAAGCAATTTTTATTGTATGAAAGAGAGAAGTACATTGATACCTTGAAAGACAGGTACTCTAAAGAATTAGCAGATTATATTCCTTTCAATGATGTCGGACCTGTTAATAAGGATCAAAAGTGGCACCTTCGATATTTGGTAGAGGATCTATTAGGAGAAAAATATTGGCCCTATAAATCTAATGAGAACAAAGTGGCTGCTGATTTTTGGAATGCAGCTTTGTATTTTAAAGAGAAAAAGATGAGGAGGATAAGGATCCACCAGCTTTTTCAAGTATGAGGGCCCTTGATGCCATTGCTAAGTTATGTAGATATGAAAATTTTGATGATTTTATTCACCAATGTTTTTCAAAAGACCTGGAGATAGACATTGTCTTATTGCCTTTTTTTTGTCAAGATTCTCTGTGCACTCAATTGGAAGATGAATTGGAGCACATCTGCAAGGAACTAAAACAATGCCCTGAGTACGATTTAAATATTGAACGAGTTCCGGATGAAAAGTTTTCGGGCTTTACTCAATTTACTAATAGAGATGCTGAAAAGTTTGGTGACGAAAAAATGGCAGATTTTGTGATTTGGGGCAAAATGTTGAGCCCTAACGAAGTCACATTAACTTTGAAAATATTAAAACCGGATATTGATTTTTTTGGAGATGGTTTCAGTTTAAAAACAGATAATTTTAAATTTCTAACCTTTATAGAAGAGTTTAGGTCAAAACTTAAACAAATGATTTCATGGGCTTCTGCAATACGGCATTTTTACCAAGGGAATTATGCTGAATCCATAGCCCTATTAAAAGATTTATTAGACTCGGGGTATGAGGAAATTGAATTGAATTTTCGTATCGCAGTCCTCTACGACCTAATGGAACAATCTGTAGACGCTAATCATTATTATTTCAAAACTTTAAATTTGGTAGGAGTAAAAAAAGTTATTAATGGTTTTCAAGGGCTATTTGACCTCAATTTTTTCAAGTGATAGAGGCTATCACCACTGATTATATTAGAGTTAATGGGGATTATATCAATAAGGAGAAACTTTTAGATCCTAATATAATGATTAATGAGGTTTTGATGCTAATGATCTTTGAAATCGTGAGGGTGAATCTTGCGCTTAAAAATAAAGAGGATTTACCTAAGGAGGTTTTTGAACGAGTTTTAGTAAAAACTATCAATCAAATTCAGCCCAGTTGGTTGAAAACCGAATACAAGGATCTTTTCGGAAAAGCTTATTTTGAATTGGGTCTAATCAATGAGAATAGGTTAAAGGAACCTGGGGACATTGATCCGGAACATGTATATATTTTTTATGAAAATGCTGCTTTGAATCTGGATATAATACATACGGATCTACATGACAAGTGTATACAATTTTTTAAGAAATACCGAAGGTTAAAAAGGATAATCGAAAGAATGGAAGGAAGTATGGAAAATGATAATCCTTTGTTGATTAAATACAAAAACAGTTTTTAACCAAAATTATATTCCTTGTTTATTGCTGAAAATTGTACCAAACCCCTGTTAATTTAAGAATTCGATCACTTTAAATAATGCAGGTTTTGCAATACTTTATGGTTGCGGAGTATTAACTTATCTTCTATAATCTATGGAAAACAATATTTTAAAGTGAATTTACTCCATTCCCCTACTTTTCTATGTATTTTTAATTTATTGTCATTAGATTTATGGGAGATCAGATGAGATAATATGAATCAGGGACATAAAATCCTCGTGGTAGGAAGTGCGAATACAGACATGGTCATCAGAGTAGAAAAATTTCCGGCTCCGGGAGAAACATTATCGGGACATAATTTTTTACTAAATGCAGGGGGAAAGGAGCCAATCAAGCCGTTGCCGCTGCACGGCTTGGAGGCAAAGTTGCCATGATGGCTAGATTAGGAAACGATCTTTTGGAAAACAAACCATTGAGAATTTTAAAAAAGAAGGGCTGAATGTGGAAGGTGTTGTACTTGACAATAAATTACCTTCAGGTGTGGCTCAAATTGTAGTTGACAAGTCTGGAGAAAATACCATAGTGGTAGCAGGAGGGTCTAATTTGGCTTTAAATACAAGACAGGTCAATAAATACTATAGCCTAGTGCAGGAAGCCGAAGTAATTCTTTTGCAGTTAGAAGTCCCTATGGAAACCGTTTTATATGTAGCACAAAAGGCCACAGGTCTGGGAAAGAAAGTAATTTTGAATCCGGCTCCGGCTAATAAACTTTCAGATAAACTATATGCCTCAATTTATGCCATTACCCCGAATGAAACAGAAACCAAATTTTTGACAGGTATCAATATTACCGGTGAAAAAAGTGCGCAACATGCGGCAGATTTTTTCCATGACAAAGGGGTTAAAGTAGTCATAATAACCCTAGGTGCTGCAGGTGCCTTTCTTTCCACACCCGATTATTCCGGTACAATTGCCACATCTGAGGTGGAAGCGGTGGATACGACAGCTGCAGGGGACACCTTCAATGGTGCCTTGGCCACTGCTTTATCCAACAAGATGGATTGGGAAGAGGCAGTAGCCTTTGCCAATAAGGCTGCTTCTTTGTCTGTGACCAAACATGGAGCGCAAGCCTCTGTACCATTTTTGAAAGACCTCAAAGTCTAATTGCCTGAAATTATAAAAAATATATTTCTTACATTATATACTGCTCATGAATAAGTTTAACATTGTCTTTGTATTAAGCTTGGTTTTATTTGGATTTACCAGCTGCCAAAAATCGTCTGATACCCCCAAACATCGAGTACTATTAGATACAGATGCGAACAACGAATTGGATGATCAACATGCCATGGCTTACTTATTTTTCAATGGAGATGTTTTTGATGTAGCCGGCATTACTGTTAACACTACTCGAAATGGAGGGGATATTGAAGGACACTACCAAGAGGCCAGAAGAGTAATGGATCTTTGTAATGTGTATTCATCCATGCCTTTGCACAAAGGAGCAAATGCTTCGTTTGAAGAAATCAGACAAAACTTGGACAAGGCAGATTTTGATGGGGCTGCTGCGGTCAACTTTATCATAGAGGAGGCCCATAAAAAAGCAGATGAAAAACTAATCCTTTTGCCGGTAGGGAAATTGACCAATATTGCCTTGGCATTAGAAAAAGATCCATCTATTGCCGATAAAGTAAGAATCGTATGGTTAGGTTCAAATTATCCCTATCCCGGTGAGTACAACCAAGACAATGATGAAGCTTCGCTAAATTATATTTTAAATGTTGATGTACCATTTGAGATGGTTTTGGTTAGAGGAGGAAAAGAAACAGGTACCGCCGCAGTTTCTTCCAATAGAGCTGAAATCAATAGTATCATGCCGGGAAAAGGTCCTTTGGCTGACAATCCGGTCACAGGCAGACATGGTGATACTTTCGATCACTTCGGGGATTATTCCGTTAACCTGTATAGTAATATTCATACTTACGATGAAGCAGGAACAAGACCTTTGTATGACATGGCAGCCATTGCTATAGTAAAGGATCCCTCTTGGGCTGAGAAAAAGAAATTCCTGCACCCCTATTGGTAGATGGTGAATGGCAGGAAAGGCCTAATAATCCAAGAAAAGTGATGATATGGGAAAATTTTAACAAAGAAGCCATTATGGGTGATTTCTTTGATAGGATGGAAAACTATGTACTGGTTACCCCTTAATGTTTTTAGGAAAACACTGTTTCTCCTCATCGCTTCAATCAATTTATCGCTATTGGCCAACTAATTTGTAGTTAACAAAACCCTTAACCAATGTTTATAATCAACGATTACCCTCTGGCTGTCTTTTTTTGTTTCATTACCATGCTATGTTGGGGCTCATGGGCCAATACACAAAAATTGGCAGAAGGTAACTGGCGTTTTGAGTTGTTTTATTGGGATTACGTGTTGGGTATAGTCTTGTTGTCCCTTGTTTTTGGATTAACCTTAGGGAGTGTAGGAGAAGGTGGTCGATCTTTTTGGATGATTTGAGCCAAGCAGCCCCTTCGAGTTATTGGAGCGCTCTGGCTGGCGGTGCTGTTTTTAACTTGGCCAATATTTTAATTGTAGCAGCAATATCTCTTTCCGGTATGGCTGTAGCTTTTCCGGTAGGCATTGGACTTGCCTTGGTTTTGGGAGTCATGATCAATTTTATTTCTGAACAGAAAGGTGATCCGGTATTGTTGTTTATAGGAGTAGCCTTAGTCACGGTGGCCATTATTTTGGACGCTTTGGCTTATAAGAAAAACAGTAGGGACCAAGCTAAAAATGTTTCTAAAGGGCTTAAACTGGCTTTGATCGGCGGTGTTTTAATGTCTTTTTTCTATTTTTTAGTTCAGCAATCCATGTCCTTAAATTTTCAATTACCGGAGGTAGGCAAGTTCACTCCCTATAGCGCTGTGTTTGTGTTTTCCCTAGGAATATTATTGAGCAATTTTATTTTCAATACCATCCTTATGAAGAAGCCTGTAGATGGAACTCCTTTGACGTATGGAGATTATTTTTCCGGAAGTATTAAAGTCCACTTGGTGGGTATTTTAGGAGGAGCAATCTGGTGCATTGGTATGGCTTTTAGCATTATCGCCTCAGAACAAGCAGGACCGGCCATTTCCTATGGGCTGGGTCAAGGAGCAACCATGGTGGCAGCATTTTGGGGAGTCTTCGTGTGGAAAGAATTTAAAGGAGCTACCACAAGAACTCAAAACATGCTTCGAAGTATGTTTGCCTGTTTTATCATAGGAATCATTATAATCATTTATGCCGGCCTATAGGAATTGACTTCCTGGTAAAGAATTTTGAATGGAAGCCTTAAGCTTGGTAGTCAGCAAATTTCAATTGTAAGGTTGATAAGTGAGTACCAAGAGAAGGCTACGCTATACTTTTCAACCTGTCAAAATTTTCTCACATGCCTCTTTACATTCGGTGCATGCTATTGCGCAATTTTTACAGTGCTCGTGATCATGTTGACTACATTCATCTGCGCATCTGCTACAAACATTGACACAGAACCGCAGCAGTTCGTCAATTGGCCCATAAGACATTGAAAGGATTTTGGCTGTGCTCGAACAAACTTCTGCACATACCCGGTCGGTCCTAATGCAGGAAATCATATGTGCAACATTTTCTTCCTCCAAGCAGGCGTCTGCGCAAAAATTACACGCTTCAGCACAATCATTTAAAGTTTTGATTAAAGCTTCATTTTTCATGACTTCGTAATTTAGGTTAGTTTTTTTAATCATTGATTCCAAAAATTATGCCTTAATCAATCAATTACTTGGAATATTCCAGATAAGCCAGCCTACCAATTGTGGAAATGATACTGTCTGCTTCAGCTATTTCTGGGAAGTTTTCAACCAGTACTGTAATGAAAATGGGTTTTTCACCAAAAATGATCCCCGCATCCCCTCGGACATAATCCAAGGTACCGGTTTTATGAGCAATGGCCACCCGATCGGGTAATAGGTGGGGTAACCCTGTGTTATCCTCGCAGTTTTTTAGCCATTCGATAACTTTCAAGCTTGGATTTTCAGCAAGCAAGTTTCCATTGTAAAGGGCTAGTAAAAGCCTGTTGATTTCTTTTGAACTACAGTAATTTTGCTTACCCTTTTCTATTGCATCGAAGTCCATCATGAATCTATTCAGCTGAGTGGCTGAGTAGTCATTTTCCTTCATCCATTTTTGGAAGGCTTTCAATCCTAACTTTTTTATTATAATATTAGTGGCAGTGTTGTCACTTACCCTGATCATTTCCTTAGCCAAGTATTCATAAGTTACACTAATCCCTGCAGGTTTAAATTGTAATTCTCCGGATCCACCCACCTTGTCCTCGACTTTCAGGTGATAGTGGTCTTGCAGTGAGAAAGTCCCTTCTGATGCCTTTTGCATAAAATATATCAGCAATGGTACTTTAATAATACTAGCAGAAGGGATTATTTTATCTGAGTTAGACATTGAAAGTATTTTCCCTTGCTTATTCTGGATAATATAGGACAATGACACCTTGTTATCTATGGTCTTCAAATAGGCCTTCAACGATTGTTGGGCTGATACATGAATACTATTAAGGCAAAATAATGTAAAAGCGAAAATGAAGGGAAAAACTGAATTAAACCGTTTCATCATAACCCCTTTTTATGGTAAATATTCATAGGAAGATTGTAAACCTAATGGAATGCCGAGCGTCCAATAAATCAATAGGAACACCGTCCAGATAAACAGTAAATATAAGGAGTAAGGCAGCATTATTGAAACCAACGTGCCTATTCCGGTCTTCTTGATGTATTTTTGACAATAAATAACCACCAAGGGAAAATAAGGGTTCAATGGTGTAATTATGTTAGAAACCGAATCACCTACTCTATATGCAGCCTGGGTAAGATCCGGTGAAATTTGTAACTGCATCAACATAGGAACAAAAATAGGGCTAATCAAAGCCCATTTTGCTGAGGCTGATCCTACCAATAAGTTAACAATGGCGCTCAGAAATACGATGCTGATAACAGTTACCTGAGGAGGCAAGTGTAAGCTTTGGAGGAAGGAAGCTCCTTTTAACGCAATCATGGCTCCGATATTTGACTGAGCAAATGAATCAATAAATAGGGCACAGAAAAACGCCATGACTATATAGTGAGACATGCCTCCCATAGATTTACTCATGGAAGCGATAACGTCTGCAGATGTTTTATAATTTTTAGATAAAAAGCCGAAAATTATACCAGGGATCCAGAATATTAGAAAGATAAAAGGCACGATGGATCGCATCAAAGGGGCTGCAAAGGAGGTGATTTCTCCTGATTCACTTCTTAGGCTGGAATCCTCCGGATAAGCCCAAAAGAAAAGTCCAAAAAGACCGAGGACCATGACCAAACTTGCGATTTTAAATGCAGTTTTTCTTCGGGCTTAAGCTGCTCCATTTTGGGTAGATCCGAAAGGTTTTCATCTACAGTTGTTGTTCTTTTTAGTCTGGGTTCAATGACTTTATCTGTTAAATACCACCCTACTGTGATCACCACAATACTCGAAAGCCCTGTAAAGAAAATGTTATTTAGTGGGTTTAGTGTAATGTTAGGGTCGATTATCTGAGCAGCCGATTGAGTAAAACTTTGAAGCAAGGGGTCTATGGCAGAAGGGATAAAGTTGGCACAAAATCCTCCGGAAACCCCTGCAAAAGTAGCAGCAATCCCCGCCAGTGGATGTCGGCCGGCAGCATAGTAAATAATTCCCCCGAGCGGAATTACCAAAACATACCCGGCATCAGCCGCAGTATGACTTACGATGGCCACCAAAATAATTATGGGCGTTAACAAAATTTGTGGTGTAAAACTGAGAAGGTATTTTAGGCCTGCATTGATGTAACCTGAATATTCAGCTACACCAACCCCTAACATGGCCAATAAAACCACACCTAGAGGTGGGAAATTAATAAAAACAGCAATCATTCGAGATAAAAAATCAGCCAGTTTTTCCCCGGTAAGTAAATTTTGGATAAACAATTTTTCTCCGGTTCTCGGGTCTATGGCTCCAAAATCAATAGGTGCAAGTAATGCAGACAGCAACCATGTGAGTAACAATAACGCTAAAAATAGAACAGCAGGATCAGGAAGCTTATTTCCTGCTTTTTCGATGGCATTTAAAAACCTATCCATCAGGTTATTCTTTGGGGTTTGTCTATCCATTTTTATACTTTCTTTCAAAAATAAGAAGGAAAATGAAAATTGTAGGGATGGATTTAATTTAATGATTAAAAGCCAAGACATTTCTTCCCTAAGGACAAATCAGAATAGGAGCAATCATTCGACTAAATGCAATTTGCATCAATTTAGGTACGCATTGATTGCACTATTTTTCCGTACTGATCGGTAAATTGTTTCTAGACCATTCACTCCAAGAGCCTACATATAGATTGGCCATATCCAGTCCTGCAATGCAAATGGCAAGAAGGGAATGGCAAGCCGTGACTCCTGACCCACAATGAACAATAATGTTTTCTGATGCTTGGCCTTGAAAAGTTTTTAAATATTTTTCTTTTAATTTATCTTGAGGTAAAAAAAGGCCCTTTTCATCTAAGTTGTCTAAATAAGGAAGGTAAACAGCTCCCGGAATATGTCCCGCAATTTTATCAATAGGCTCCACAATCCCTCGAAACCTCTCACTTTCCCTTACATCAATGATTATTTTTTCCTTGGTCTTATAAACTGTTTTTACTTCATGAAAGCTTGAAATAGGAGATTGCCAATGACTGGTAGGGTAGGCGGGAACAGCATGTGAAGGGGGAATGTACGCTCTAAAGGAAAGCCTTGTTTTTGGGCTGCTTGCAACCCTCCGTCCAACACCTGGATTTTTTCATGTCCCAAAGCTTTTAACATCCACCAGAAACGGGCTGCAGACATGGCTCCTTGTTTGTCGTCATAAACAACCACATGGCTGTCCGGAGAGATACCAAGTCGTCCAAGTAATTCTGCAAAAGCTTTTGGAGAAGGTAATGGATGGCGACCTCCATTTGCCGGATTCTCATCAATTTGAGATAAATCCTTATTTAAGTCTACATGAATTGCTCCCTCGAGATGGGCTTCCAAATAGGCAGGGTAATGAAAGCGTGCATCTATCAGAATGAGCTTGCCGGTTCGGTGAAGGTGGATAAGTTCATCTGCTTTAATAAGAGGGAAGAACATATTGATTAAATTTTAATGGGAATAGAATTAGCTTCAAAATGAAGCAGCCCAAGGTGAGAACCCCGGGCTGAAACAAAATGTTTTTTTTGTGGTTTTTAAGTGTTCATGGCACCATTTACCTCAAGTGTTTGACCAGAAATATAAGTACTCATGTCCGATCCAAGGAAAACACAGGCATCGGCAACATCTTCAGGAGTTCCCCCTCTTTTCATAGGAATGGCATCTCTCCAACCCTGCACAACTTTCTCATCAAGAACAGCAGTCATTTCTGTTTCGATAAAACCGGGAGCCACTGCGTTGCTACGAATATTTCTTGAGCCTAGCTCCAAGGCTACTGATTTAGTAAAGCCAATGATGCCGGCCTTTGATGCGGCATAATTGGATTGTCCGGCATTTCCTTTAACACCCACTACAGATGTAATGTTGATAATGGATCCGGATTTAGCTTTCATCATTGTGCGGGTTACTGCCTTCACAGTATTGAAACAAGATTTGAGATTAATATTGATCACTTCATCCCAATTGTCCTCTGACATCCTCATTAATAAGTTGTCTCTTGTGATTCCAGCATTATTTACAAGGATATCTATTCCACCCAGAAATGCCACCGTATCGCCAATTAATTTGTCTGCGGCCGCAAAATCAGAAGCATCTGAGCGAAATCCTTTGGCTTTAATACCAAAAGCTTCCAATTCTTTTTCAAGAGCTTCTCCTTTTTCTACGCTAGATAAATATGTAAAGGCCACATCAGCACCTTCCTGAGCAAAACGGATGGCAATGGATCTGCCAATTCCTTTGGAAGCCCCTGTTACCAAGGCTTTTTTACCTGTAAGTAATCCCATAGTCAATGTTTTTATTGTTTAATTCAATTCAAAAATAGCTATTTATTATAAAATATGGGCTACTGAATAATTAATTCGTAAGCCTTACATTTTGATGAACGTTACCCGACCTGATGAATAATTGGATTTATATTAACTTTTATATGTAAAACCAAATTTTTTCTGAACTAATTTATTATAAATTTGCATAGCAAAATTGTAATTAAAAGTCAAAAATATGTCTTCAACGAAATTCGATGTCATTGTTCTGGGCAGTGGTCCAGGTGGATATGTAGCAGCAATAAGAGCTTCTCAATTAGGGTTAAAAACTGCAGTAGTAGAAGCTGCCGAACTAGGGGGAATTTGTTTGAATTGGGGTTGTATTCCTACCAAAGCTTTGATAAAAAGTGCGCAGGTATTTGAATACATTAACCATGCTGAGGATTATGGTATCTCCGTAGAAAAAGCAAGCGTTAATTTTGAGAATATTATTAAGCGTAGCCGTAATGTAGCTGAAGGAATGAGCAAAGGCATTCAATTTTTGTTTAAAAAGAACAAAATTGAAAAATTAATGGGCTGGGGAAAAATTCAGCCCGGCAAAAAAGTGGAAGTAGAAGACAAAGACGGCAATAAAACGGTCTACAGTGCAGACAATATAATTATTGCCACCGGTGGAAGGTCCAAGGAGTTGCCAGCCTTGAAAATTGATAATGAAAAAATCGTAGGCTATCGCAAAGCCATGACCTTGGATAAACTCCCCAAGAAAATGGTGGTAGTAGGTTCTGGAGCCATAGGCGTTGAATTTGCTTATGTTTACAGTTCTATAGGAGTAGATGTAACCATCGTTGAGTTCTTGGATCGTATCGTTCCAAATGAAGATGAAGAAGTGTCCAAGACACTTGAGAAAATATACAAGAAAAAAGGTATTAAGGTGATGACCAGTGCTGAGGTAACCAATGTGGATACCAAAGGAGAAGGCTGCAAAGTTACCGTTAAGACCAAAAGTGGTGAAGAAAACATTGATTGTGATGTTGTATTATCCGCTGTTGGAGTGGTTTCTAATGTAGAAAACTGTGGACTTGAAGATGTTGGAATCTTGGTGGATAGAGGTAAGATAAAAGTGGATGAGTTTTACAAAACAAACATGCCGGGGTATTATGCAATTGGCGATGTTGTACCGGGACCTGCCTTGGCTCACGTTGCCTCTGCTGAGGGAATTATTTGTGTTGAAAACATTGCCGGTCAAAATCCGGAACCCCTAGACTATAATAACATACCGGGCTGTACTTATTGCTTGCCGGAAATTTCTTCAGTGGGCTATACAGAAACCAAAGCCAAGGAAGCCGGATATGACATTAAAGTTGGTAAATTTCCATTTACCGCTTCAGGAAAAGCTTCTGCAGCCGGAGCCAAAGATGGGTTTGTAAAACTGATTTTTGATGCTAAATATGGGGAACTTTTAGGAGCACATATGATCGGTTACAACGTAACTGAAATGATTGCTGAAATTGTAGCCATCAGGAAATTGGAGACCACAGGACATGAAATTATCAAGACTGTACATCCACATCCAACCATGTCTGAAGCAGTAATGGAAGCGGCGGCGGCGGCATATGATGAGGTCATCCACCTTTAAGGTAGAGGAGTAAGTTCAAAATTTATAATTGTCATTATTGACCAATATCCTTTTTGGAAGAAGAAGCATTAATAAAAGGGCTGAGGGCCAGAAACAAACAAAGCCAAGAATATTTGTACGAAAAATATTCTGCGGCTTTGTTTGGTGTAATTTCCCGAATAATTTTTGATCGGGACATCGCCGAAGAGGTCTTTCACGATGCTTTTGTGAAAATCGTCACCAAAATTGACAATTATGATGAATCTAAAGGGCGATTATATACCTGGATGGCGAATATTTGCCGTAATTCAGCGATAGATAAAACCCGGTCGAAAGAATTTTCCAAAAGAGTAAGACCAATACCATAGACGCTTACGTATATGGAATGGAAAGCACTTCAGATACAGCAGCAGCTGTTGATGGAATTGGTGTAAAAGAGTTGATGAATGACTTGAATGAGGAACAACGTTTCGTAATGGAGTGTATTTACTTTAAAGGATATACCCATACAGAGGTGGCAGAGAAATACGCTTTGCCATTGGGGACCGTTAAGTCCAGAATTCGGTCAGCCATAAAAGTGTTGAAAAAGAAAGCTGATAAAATCTAGTGGATATCCAAGCCTACATATCGTCCGGTAAATTGGAACTCTTTGTTTTGGGAGATCTCAATGAGACAGAACAACAAGAGGTCTTGGCTATGGCTAAGAAGTATCCTGAAATCAATCAGGAAATTCTTGCCATTGAAGATGCCATGCATGCTATTGATCAAGCTTCAGCTGTCAGCCCTTCACCTAAGTTGAAGGATAAAATTTTCGACACTCTCGAAATAGAGGAGAAAGCACCTATTCCCATTAACTCGGAAGAAGTCAAGGCTTCTTCTGAAAAATTGATAAATAGTAAAGATGTGACTGCCTCCAATCCATGGAAAACTTTTGCTGTTGCTGCTTCAGTAGTTGCGGTAATTTCGGTAGGAATTGCTATATACTTTGCCAACCAATATTTTGACGTGGAAGAAAGGTTTGCCATTGCCTTGCAGCAAAATGCAATATTGGCTGAAGAAGTGCAAACCAATCAAGTAAAATTAAATGAACTGAACAGTGGGATGGAGAGATTTATCACTGGGAATTTTGAAAAATCCTAATGAAAGGTGAGGGATTTCCCATGCAAAAAGATGCAGCTGTTGATGTGTTTTGGGATAAAGAGAGTAAAGAAGTATTACTTTCTGTCAATCAATTGGCTTCTCTTGATCCCAATAATGACTACCAACTTTGGGCAATAGGTGAAGAAGGACCAATTGGTATAGGATTGGTAGATCCCGGACAAAAGCTAGACTTACAAGTAATGGATATAGCCTCTGATGCACAAGCCTTTGCCATCACTATTGAACCAAAAGGTGGAAGTAAGAGCCCAACTCTTGAAAAGCTTGTCGTTTTAGGAGAGGTTTCTTAATAGTCAGGAACTTAAAATAAACCGAACCCCGTCATGGAATTGACGGGGTTTTTGTTTTAAATTGTGGCTTAACTTTTGAAGAGGAGTTAGGATTTGAATTGGTTAATAGAAATTAGAAATTCCCCGAATTTCAAACCAACTTCTTGTCTGATGATATGATGTTTATGTTGTTATTATTTTCAGTGCTCTTGATAGTATCTAGGAAACCCATTTAAAAATTAATGAATTATGGAACTGACACTTTCCACCCCAGCACTTCTTTTTTCTGCTATCACTTTACTGATGTTGGCCTATACCAACAGGTTTTTGGCCATGGCTAGCTTGATAAGGGGATTACACAAGGAATACAAAGAAAGCAGTATGGATGAGGAGGTAATTATTGGACAGATAAAAAACCTAAAGCGAAGATTGACCATGATTAAAAACATGCAGACTTATGGAGTCATTAGTTTTTTCCTTTGTGTGATTTGTATGTTTTTATTGTATCAAGACTTTGATACCGCCGCCAATTGGGTGTTTATGGCAAGTATGCTTTGTTTGTTAATTTCACTGGGCATCTCCTTAGTGGAAATCCAAATTTCAAACAATGCATTGAATATTGAGCTATCTGATATTGAGGACTTGCTCAATATAAAAACCAGAACATCTTTTGGGCAAAGCATTAGAAAAAACGATAAGGATTCATGAATGATAATCAATTGAGAGTGGATCTGAGAAGCGATACGCTGACGCTACCAACTAAGGAAATGAAAGAGACCATGCTCAATGCAGGGCTTGGTGATGATGTGTTTGGAGAAGACCCTACGGTAAATATTTTGGAAGATAAATTGGCTGGGTTATTTGGTATGGAGGCTGGATTGTTTTGCCCATCCGGGACCATGACCAATCAAATTGCTATTAAATTGCACACCCGCCCACAAACGGAAGTGATTTGTCACCAATTCTCTCATATTTATTTATACGAGGGTGGAGGAATCATGTCCAATAGCTTGGCATCCGTAAAGCTACTTGATGGAAAACTAGGGAAAATTGAAGCGGAGGCGATTCGGCAGGTGATTAACGCGGATGATGATCATTTACCGGAAACCACATTGGTGTCCTTGGAAAACACCATGAACAAAGGTGGAGGAAGTGTTTATACCTTGGATGAAATAAGACCAATTAGGCAACTTTGTAAGGAAACCGGGTTAAAACTTCATTTGGATGGTGCCAGAATATTTAATGCATTGGTCCATTCAGGGGAAAGACCTTTTGAATGGGGGAAAATGTTTGATACCATTTCTGTTTGTCTTAGCAAAGGATTGGGCTGCCCTGTGGGTTCCGTTTTGTTAGGTAGCCGGGTTGAAATAAAAAGAGCAAGAAAAATAAGAAAAGCTATGGGTGGTGGTATGCGTCAGGCAGGGATGTTAGCAGCTGCAGGAATTTATGCCCTTGATCACAATGTTTTCAGATTGGAAGAGGATCATGAGAGAGCTAAAGCAGTAGGGAAGATTCTAGAGAAAGCTCCCTTTGTGAAAGAAGTATTACCCATAACCACCAATATAGTGATAGCTCGCTTATCACAAATTAGCCCAGAGTCTTTTTGGATGAATTAACAGAAAGAAATATATGGGCTGTTAAGTTCGGTAGAGATCAAATAAGAATGGTTACCCATATGGATTTCACAGACCAACACCTTGAGGCTTTTGAAAGTAGAATAAAGCGTTGGGAAAAATGAATTGGATTGAATACCTTTTTTTAGAATAAATTATTAAAAATTATGGAACAAACCCCTTTGGCAGAGAGGATGCGCCCGACAACCTTGGATCAGTTGATTGGACAGGAACATTTGTCCGGGCCTAACACATTCCTTCATAAGGCCATCAAAGCCGGCACGGTTCCTTCCTTAATATTATGGGGGCCTCCAGGTGTTGGGAAAACCACCATAGCCAACATTATTGCCAATGAAGTGAAAGCTCCTTTTTATACCCTAAGTGCAGTTAGTTCCGGAGTTAAGGACATTAGGGAAGTAATACAGAAAGCAAAATATCAACT
This sequence comes from Cyclobacterium sp. SOCE241, assembly GCF_056867545.1. Taxonomy (NCBI): domain Bacteria; kingdom Pseudomonadati; phylum Bacteroidota; class Cytophagia; order Cytophagales; family Cyclobacteriaceae; genus Cyclobacterium; species Cyclobacterium sp. SOCE241. The sequence goes on from NZ_CP149779.1 coordinate 5,865,405, forward strand.
TGGGGTAGTCCTCTTCATAGATGAAATTCATCGGTTTAATAAGTCCCAGCAAGATGCATTGTTAGGAGCAGTGGAGAAAGGAGTGATTAGGTTGATAGGGGCCACCACAGAAAACCCTTCCTTTGAAGTCAATGCGGCCTTATTGTCCAGGTGTCAAATTTTTACCCTAAACCCTTTGGGAAGGGAGGAACTCGAAGCCATGATGATTCAGGCATTAGAGAATGATACCGTTTTAAAGAAAAAAGGTGGTGCTTAAAGAAACAGATGCACTGCTACGGATTTCCGGAGGAGATGGTAGAAAATTACTTAATTTACTGGAAATTGTCATCGATAGTATAAAATCAGAGGAGATCATTATAGAAAATGAGTTGGTCATGCAGGTAGCGCAACAGAAAGTTGCCCTTTATGACAAATCGGGAGAGCAACATTATGATATTATTTCTGCGTTTATAAAATCCATAAGAGGGTCAGACCCCAATGCTGCGGTCTATTGGCTGGCTCGAATGATAGAAGGAGGAGAGGATGTTAAGTTTATTGCAAGGCGGCTCCTTATTTTGGCTTCTGAAGATATAGGCAACGCCAACCCGAATGCACTTTTGCTTGCCACCAATTGCTTTCAAGCAGTTAATGTTATCGGATATCCCGAGTCACGGATCATTCTTTCCCAATGTGTAACTTACCTGGCTTCTTCTCCCAAAAGTAATGCAAGTTATATGGCCATCAACACTGCCCAAGCATTGGTGAAACAGGAGGGGGATCTACCTGTTCCACTTCACCTCAGAAATGCTCCCACAAAGTTGATGAAGGATCTCAACTACGGTAAGGCTTACAAATATTCTCATGATTATGAAAATAACTTTGCCTTTCAAGAGTTTCTTCCGGACAAGATAAAAGGGACCAAACTTTATGATCCCGGACAAAATGCCCGTGAAAATGACTTAAGAAAAAACCTGCAAAAACTTTGGGGAAAGAAGTACGGATACTAAGGTGACTAGTATTCCTTGCTAAGGGTGTACCGCAGGCCTATCAATGCCCTGAAGGTGAAATCATAGGCACTATACATAGGTGTCCCCTCCATTAGCAGAGTAAATTGACGGTGATTCGCTATCGGTTTTACACTTAGACCCAGTGGTATTCCTGCTTGAGCATCTGATATTTCATTATGCCCTAACATAATGCCTCCATGCAGGTTATACCAATCAGTTTGACGAAAATTATAGTGTCCCAAAGCTTCCAAGCCCATGAAGGGATTTACCATACCCCCGCAAGCACTCGGGCTTCAGCAAAAATTTTCTTTTCAGGATCCGTTCCTACTCCTATATGACTAAGTATGCCTTCATGGTAAATGCCCACATGCACTTGAGCATTCCCCTTTAAAGAGGCGAATATTAATAGGGCGACAAAAAATGAAGTAAATCTTAACTTTGTTTTCATAGGATTCGTTTTAAACAAAAATAAACAAGTCCTAATGATTTCGGTAAATTAAGCGTGAGATTTGTCACCAATTACTAAAAAATAGGATTTATATTTAAAAAAATATTTCAGATGAATTGGAGAAAAGAGATAAAAAGTTGGGGCATAATGTTGCTGGTATTTGGGACCCTATATTTTACCGGCCTCATTACTCCGATAATGGGAGGCATTCAGTCCTTGGTACTATCCACCGGATTGATAAAACCTAAAGTGACTTTAGAAAACAAAGAAAAACAGGCTTTTGATTATGCAGGTCAGTTTTTAGATACCAATGGAGACAGGTTGGGCTTGTCTCAGTATAAAGGAAAAACCATTTTTATAAATCTTTGGGCAACATGGTGTCCCCCTTGCCGGGCGGAAATGCCCCATATTTCTGAATTGTATGACAAAGTGAAAGGAAAAGAAGACTTAGAATTTTTAATGATTGCTTTGGATGAGGATTTTAATAAAAGCATTAAGTTGGTGAAAGAAAAGAATTATTCATTTCCCATCGTTCATGCCGCCTATGGATTAAACCCTTCTTTGCAAAGTCAAGCTATCCCTACTACATTGGTGGTAAGCCCTGAAGGAGAAATTGTATTTTACCAGGAGGGAATGAGTAACTTTAACAATCAAGAATTTCAGGATTTTCTACTGTCTTTGTAGGTTTTGAATAAGGAAGGATTTCCCCGCCGAATTAAGGATACCTTTCTTCCTAAGCAGGTTCAGTAGAGAGAACAATACGAGAGCTTCTACCCTCGTATTGTTTTACAGGTAAACTTTGAAGTTCGGCAAAATTGCGCAGTTTTTCTTGCAATTCGAGCATTTAATCTGTTATTAAATTAAAGGCTCCTTTTATCAGGAACCGGGTGTTTTCTGAAAACTCAGCATGATTTAAGATTTCCACATTACCGTCATTACTCAAGCCAATTATCACTTCTCTTTTGGTGAAAGAGTACACATCTTGGGAAAATTTATTGAGAATCAATACATAATATTTCCCATCCATGTCTACCAAAGCCTCCTGAGGAAGGGATATTTTGCTTGTGGTATTAGTGTAAATTTCTGCCTCTACATACATGCCGGGATTGAATCTTTGATTGAGATTCTCATCAGATAAATGTCCATGAATTCCAATGGTTCTGTCTTCGGGGTTTACCGTTTTATTTACCAGATAAACGAAAGCTTCATAGCTTTGGCTGTTGTCTTCCTGTGTTCTAAAATGGATGATTTGCCCTTTTCGAATTTTAGATAAATCTTTTTCAAAAATATTTAATTCAAGGTGCATATGATCTGTGTCTACAATTGAGATGGCTGTTTGGGAAGACTCCAGAAACTGTCCCCTCATTGCATCCACTTGGGTTACGAAGCCACCAATGGGAGAGCTAATCTGTATTGAGGTACGAATATTATCCATGTTTAAGGTATTGGGGTCTATATGCATTAATAATAGTTTTTTGCCAAAGAGGCTGCTTTTACCTTTGTAACGGTATAGTCAGATTCAGCTTTTAGGTAGTTTTTTTGTGAAGTCACCTTATCCTGCACCAGGTTTTTCTGCCTCTCATAATCTGATTTAAGGTATGTAAGCTGTCCCATTGCTTCCAAATAGTCTTGCTGGATCTGAACAAAATCAGGGTTTTCCAAGGTGAATAGTTTTTGACCCTTCCTAACTTGTTCACCAGGTAAAAGCCGGATATCCTTTATCGTTCCCGGGAAGTAGGAACTAACGGCCGCATTGTTTTCCGGTGGAACATCAAACTTACCTATGGCTTTAATAATCTGATGAAATGAAGAACTGTCAAAGGTTCCCAGAGCCATTTCTGAAGACTTGAATTGGCTGGTTGTAAGTGTATACACATCCTCCATTGTCTCTTCTGCCACAGGTTCTTCCTGACCTGAATAATCTGCAGGAGATGAGCAGGATAAAAGGTTGAGGAGGAGAGCAAAAATCATATAATTTAGTGCATGATATTTCATGGGGTGGTTATTATTTATTTATAATTCATTAAATAATTTGCCTCCAACACAGTCTCATTATATTGGAAAAGATAACGGAGATAATTGGATTCAATGGTTTTGGAATTTTCCAAAAACTGGGTGTATTGAAGGAAGTTTATTTCGCCATTTTGGTAAGCTTTGTTGGCATGAAACAGCGTTTCTTCCGATAAATTTTTTCCTGTTTCCTCATAATAAATTAACTCTTCGTCAAATTGCCTAAGGTCAGAAAGTAAAGCATTGTATTTGGAGCGCAATTGTATTAGGTAATTGTTCCTTGCAGACGTAATTATTTTGGTATGGGTCTTTGCTGCCTCAATTTTTGACTTTTGGTACCCAAACCACAAGGGAAGGGCTAGCCCTATATGAAAACCAGAGTAAGTTTGTCTGCCTACACCATTGTTCATGCCCTGAAATACAGAAAGGTTTAAATTTGGAAGTAATCTTTGCTTTTCGAGCTTATAATTATTGGCCCATAAATTCATTGCATCTGCATAATAATTGATAACAGGATGGCTAGCTGAATCGAGGGGACTCAAGGGTATCCGTTTAAGTTTTTCTTCACCTACCCGGTACTCAGTGTCAGATTGTAACCATTGATTCAATTCGATATAGGACCTGTTAATACTCTCTTTAATTTGATTCAGCATTAGGGAAATTTCTTTCCTTTTGGTGTCAGCGGTTAACTTTTCTAAATAATTAGATTCACCTTGATCAAATCTCCTGCCTGCAGCATGCTGAAACTGAGCGTATAAACTATCTAGGTAAGTGTAATTCTTTAGCATTTCCTGCCAGTAAATAATTTCGTAATAGGACTTGGCAACCTCTTTAGTAATGAGGTATTGGTCCATCTGGAATTGGTCCTTAACCAACTGTGATTTGTCTTGCATTACCTGCTTTTGTGCTCCATAGACGGTTGGAAATTGCAGATTTTGCTGAATGCCCCAGACATTGAGTGGCAAGTTATTTGGGGCTAAATTGTTTTGGTCTTTGCTATAAAAAAATTCTGTTTTATCGATATCTATGGCACTTCCTATCAGCTGTTCACTTTGATCAATTCTTTGCTGGGAGGCTTTTAATCCCAGGTTGTTTTCCAAAGCAATCTCTATGGCCTTTTCTAATTTAATTTCACGGTCTTGTGCTTGACTTATAATAGGTAATGAAAATAATAATAGGATAGGAAGAGCCATTTTAGGAAGCCTTGCTTTCGGTTCCGGTCTTTGCCCATCGAAAAGGGCGTATAATATAGGCAAAACAATTAATGTGAGAATGGTTGAGGTAATCAGTCCTCCTACAACTACAGTGGCTAGGGGTCTTTGAACTTCGGCACCGGCTGCAGTGGATATAGCCATAGGCAAAAATCCCAATGCATCAGTGGCCGCAGTTAACAAGACAGGCCTTAACCTACTCTTTGTTCCCAAAAGTATGCGCCGATTAATGTCATTTACCCCTTTTGCTTTCAATTCTTTAAATTCTTCTATTAGTATTATACCGTTCAGGACGGCAATTCCGAAAAGGGCAATGAAGCCCACACCGGCAGAGATGCTAAAAGGCATGTCTCGAATATACAGTAAGGCTACGCCTCCAACAGTTGCCATGGGAATAGCGCTGTATATAAGCAGGGCTTCTTTTACAGATTTAAAAGCAAAATACAATAGAATGAAAATGAGAAGAAGGGCAATAGGGACGGCAATCAATAGCCTTTCCTTTGCTGTTTTCAAGTTCTCAAATTGCCCGCCATAATCAATCGTATAACCGACTGGAAGGTCAATTTTATTTTTTATAATTTCTTGTACATCATCTACCACCGATTCAAGATCTCTATTCCTTACATTTACCCCAACTACAATCCTTCTTTTAGTATTGTCTCTAGATATTTGAGCAGGTCCTTTGGTGTAGGTAATCTCGGCAAATTCTCTAAGTGGCAGATGACTGCCATTTGGCAATTGGATAGAGGCCGTCTCAATATTGTCTATGTCTTTGCGGTGAGCCTCATCGTACCTGATAACCAAATCGAATTTCTTTTCACCTTCAAAAATGGTCCCTGCTGATTTTCCGGCAAAGCCCATAGTAAGTATATTGTTGAGGTCTTCCACATTCAATCCGTATTTTGCAATTTTTAGCCGATCATATTTAACAGACATTTGTGGCAAGCCTGCTATTTTCTCCACGGTAATGTCCTCAGCACCCGCTACATTTTGAATGGCTTTGCCAACCTCTAAACCTTTTTCATACAGTATATCTAAATCTTCCCCAAAAATTTTGATGGCCAAATCTGCTCGAACACCTGTTATGAGTTCATTGAAACGCATCTCTATGGGTTGCGTAAATTCATATTCCACGCCTGGGATTTCAGAAAGTGCCTCTTTAAATTGATTGGCCAAGTCATCTTTATTACTGGCAGTAATCCATTCATCTTTTGGAATCAGTTTAATGATGATATCACTTTCTTCCATTGACATTGGGTCAGTTGGAACTTCTGCGGCACCTATTCTACTAACCACCTGATCCACTTCAGGAAATTCTTGGATAATTTTCTCCATCCTAGTAATGATTTCAATGGTATTGGATAAGGATGTTCCTGTTTTGAGTACTGGCTGTATTACAAAATCACCTTCATCAAGGGTGGGTATAAATTCTCCACCCATCTGAGAAAAAATAACACCTGCTAACACCATTAAAGAAACTGCTGTTCCGATTACAATTTTCTTTTTCCTTAAGGCCCAAACGATGGCAGGCCTGTACCTGTTTTCTAAAAATTTAATCAATCCTGATGAAATGGTTTTTTTGTTAGGGTCTGAAGGCTTGATAAATAGGGTAGCCATAACCGGTACATAGGTAATACAAAATAAGATTGCTCCAATCAATGCGAAACAGAAAACCAAAGCCATTGGCCGAAACATCTTGCCTTCCACACCTACCAGTGACAGAATAGGAATAAATACAATGATGATGATGAGTTGGCCAAAAATTGCAGAATGCATCATTTTAGAGGCTCCTAAATAGGTGATTTTATCGATCAATCCCTGCCTATTGGATTTTGGTAATTGTAAGAGTTTTGACCGTTCCGCAGTGATTTTAAAAGCAATAAATTCCACAATTATTACGGCTCCATCTATAATAATTCCAAAGTCAATGGCCCCAAGACTCATCAAATTGGCATCCACCCCAAAAATATTCATTAGTGACAATGCGAATAATAAGCACATAGGAATAACAGACGCCACTACTAGTCCGGATCTGAAATTGCCCAACAGGAGAACTACCACAAAAATCACTATTAAACAGCCTAGGATAAGGTTTTCGGCAATTGTAAAAGTTGTTTTGCCAATCAACTCACTCCTTTCTAAAAAGGGATTTATTCGAATGCCCGGTGGCAGGGAAGGGGAGATTTCTTTTACCCTTTCTTTTACCGCATTGATCACTTCTTTAGAATTGGCTCCTTTCAGCATCATTACTTGCCCCAAAACCTTCTCTCCCTCACCATTGCCGGTTATTGCTCCAAAGCGGGTGGCTTTACCAAAACCCACGGTAGCCACATCTCTTATAAAAACAGGAGTGCCATTTCTGTTTTCAATTACAATATTTTCAATGTCTTCTATAGAATTTGCCAGTCCTTCCCCTCTAACAAAATAAGCCTGATTTGTTTTTTCTATATAACCGCCTCCTGCAATGCTGTTGTTTTTCTCAAGAACCTCGAAGGTTTGTGCCACAGTAAGGTTGAGGCTTCTTAGTTTTTCAGGATTGATTGCCACTTCATATTGTTTCAAATAGCCTCCCCAGGTATTGACTTCAATAACACCTGGAATACCTGAGAGTTGCCGTTTGATGATCCAATCTTGAATGGTTCTTATTTCTGTTAAAGAATATTGATCTTTATAGGCAGCATCTACCTCTACTACATATTGATAGATCTCTCCTAAGCCGGTGGAAATAGGTCCCATAAAAGGTTGACCAAAACCTGCGGGGATTTTTTCTTCAGCTGCTTTAATTTTTTCAGCGATGAGTTGGCGCGGCAGATAGGTGCCTATTTCATCATCAAATACCACTGTTACTACCGAAAGGCCAAATTTAGACACCGAACGGATTTCTTTGACATTAGGTAAATTGGCCATCTCCAATTCTATTGGATAGGTTAAAAACTTCTCAACATCTTCTGTTGCAAGATTTCTAGAGGTAGTAATCACTTGCACTTGGTTGTTGGTGATGTCTGGAACCGCACCAATTGGGATTTCATATAAAGAATATGTACCGAAGGCAATAACAGCTGCTGAAAAAAGAAGCACGATCAATTTATGTCGGATGCTGTATTCAATAATTCGCTCTAACATTGAAACAAAGGATTATAATGAAGGCCTAAAGATAAGTAGGCAATACCATGTCTTTTCTCAAGCTTTTCTTAAGATTGGCTTAAATAATTATGCTATGAAATTCCCTAAGCCTTCCTTTTTTAAATGGAATAACCTATAATACAGGGTGATAAGATATACTTATATTCCCATTTTATTTATACCGAAAGTTCCAACCAAACTAAGCGTGTATGATTGTAGTAGGGAATAATAAAATGATGGTAGTACCCTTGCCTTTTTCGCTAAGTATAGAAATTTTTATCTGATATAAATCACAAAGTTTTTTTACAATGGAAAGACCTAAACCGGCTCCATTTATTCTTCCCAGCTCATGGCTCTCACCACGAAAAAATGGCTGATATATTTTTTTAATTCCTCATCAGATATCCCTATGCCTTGGTCAATAATCTCTAAACATATACCTTCCTTTTCACTCCTTAATACCAAATTTATATCTTGGGTGTCAAGTGAGTATTTTATAGCATTCTGAATTAGGTTTTCAAGGATGATTGCGACAGATTTTTCATTGGCCTTTATAAAGCCTTTATTTACAAGTTTTTCTGTTAATATAATACTGCGTGTAGGGTTCTGTTTTTGGGTGGAGTCAATGATGTCTTTTACAAGAAATTTTAAATCTACTTCTTCGTTTTTATGAATGCCTTTTTGGAGCCTTGCCAAGGTCAACAGTTGATCTAAAATAGCATTTAACTTATCAATGATAATAATACCCTCCCTAATTTTGGCTATGTATTCTTCAGGAGTCCTAGGTTTTCTTATCAAAACCTCAAAATTCCCTTTCAAAATGGCCAATGGGGTTCTAAGTTCATGAGAAGCATCTGAAGTAAACTGTTTCTCTCTTAATACTCCTTTTTCCACCCTTTCTAAAAGATGATTGATAGAAACTGAAAGACTGTTAATTTCATCCTTATACTTGAGTGTAGGAGTCTCTCATTAAGGTTGTCTTTGGTGATAACTTCTGCTTTCCTAGTAATATCTATAATGGGTTGAATACTCTTGGAAGCAAGCCATCTTAAGGTGAGAAAAAGGAACAACAAGACAATAGGGTAAAGAAAAAATAGAACGGTTTTGAGATTGTTGAGTAGGGATTTGGAGTCTTCAAATGATGTTGCGAGCAATAAGTATCCGGTCAATTCTCCTTCTGTCAACAATTCAACCTGCATTTGCCTAACTTCTTTTCCATTTAAGTTTAGGTTGAACCCCTTGTTTACCGAAGCGGTACCGGGTTTAAAATAGAGACTATTGCTTCCCAAATTCGGAGATTTGTCCATGGGATTTCCTTCCTTATCTACAATTTCGATAAAAATAGGATTGAAATTTATCTCTTTATGTTCTTCTTCCTCCCATTCGCCTTTGTGAACAAATTTTATTTGACCATCCTCTATTTTGATTTGATTGACATGTTTATTGGTCTCATTTTCAAGATTGTTGTCAATATTTTCCAAAACAGTAGATTTGACTACTTGGTAAATAAGTAAAAAAGACATTAAGACCATTAGGGCAGAGGCCATGGTTAATTTAAATGAAAGCCTGTTTTTATAAGTTCTTTTCATTCCTCTCTGGCCATATAACCTACACCTCTGATCGTTTGAATGTAGTTGTTGTCTTTTGTTAACCCCAGTTTTTTTCTGAGGGAATTAATGAATACATCAATCACTCCTGTGTCATAATCAAAGTGTATGTCCCAAACGCTCTCTATAATCCTACTTCTCCGGCAAACTTTGTTTTTGTGCCGAATCAGGTATTCCAGAAGAGCAAATTCCTTTTGGGTTAATACCACCTCTTTGCCATTGATTTCTACTCTGTGGTTTTCAGTAAATAAGTTGATAGGTCCTAAACTTAAAGACAATTGGTCATCAGATCGAGATCTAAATTGAACCCTTATTCGAGCCAATAATTCTTCGAAATTAAAAGGCTTGCGGATATAGTCATTGGCCCCGGTTTGTAAGGCGAAAATGGCTTCATCCGAAGTGTCTTTGGCAGTAAGAAAGAGGATGGGTGTGGATGGATACTCTTTTCTGAATTGTCGTGTTATTTCTATCCCACTCATACCGGGTAACATCCAATCCACTAAAAGGATATCATAGTATCCTTCCAAGGCCATTTCCAAACCTTTTTTGCCATTGTCGGCAATATCCACTGCATAGGCTTCCTCTTCCAGACCTTGTTTCAAAAGCCCGAAATTCCCGGTTCGTCTTCAATTATTAAAATCCTCATCTCGATAAGCTTTTAAGCCTCCAAGTGCCTTTTTTAGTCTTCCCCCTTTTGGAGGGTGCACTTAGGATGCTTATAAAGCAAATTAACAGTTTCTTTCTTAAGATTTGCTTAAAGGATTATTAATGTAGTCTAAAATTAAAAATAAGTGAATATGAAATTATTTTTTATCAGAAGTAAAATTTAAAAGTTCTATTAGGGATAAGGACGGTTGTTGAAAGTTCAAAATCTGGATTGCCTTGATAACCAAAATTTAACCTTTCAGCTATTTGGCCCATCAGTCTTTTGTTTAGTTGGCTAGTGCTTATATCTCTTAAATTTAAATTGTCAACTACTTAAATTTATAGACCATTGTTTCCCTTGAATATAACCACTACAATTGATGAATTTCCTGTAAAGATTAAGGATTAAAATGAAAATGATTTCTAACCTTTTGTCTATGTTGAATCAATCTTTAAAATTGTGAACGACAAAAGATTTGGTCATTCCTATAAATTTTTCTTTGGTAAGTTTACTTGATGGGAATAATTCTTTCATGTCCTTTTTTGACAATAGAAGAATTTCATCTAAGTATTGTTGTGCCTCTTTCTTAGACCATTTTTTAAACCTGCTGAATTTTGTTTTGGTCAAGATAAAAAACCTGACTTTTTTGGGATAAACTGAAAATAGGGCAATAAATAATGAGGTTCTATGATGAAATATTTATTGGGAGTTTGAACATAATGATACCTGCCAACCCTTATTATTTCCTCTGCCATTTTCTTTTGTTGCCCTCTGTTGTAAAGGTGTTCAATAACTGAATTAGAAAAACCTATATCAAATGAATTGTTTTTATAGGCAGATAAATTAGTTCCATCGCCCTTTACAATTTCAAAGTTATTATAAGTTGTTTCTCCGGCTTCTAGGTTTAAAATGGTAATATGTATGCCGGGAACATTTGCCATGCCGGCATTAATCCAGAATTCTTCATAGCCTCCGACATCCAAGATCTTAACGGGCTTTTTAAATTTTTCAAGTTGTTTCTTGAATAATGCCATTCGTTTTTGTCGAAAATTATTCCCCAAGGAGTTTTGAACAGATGAATCGCTAAATGCCCAAGATGTTAAATTTTTAATCATAGGTTATAATTATTAAAACGCAATCGTTTTAATAAGTTTGGTTATAAAGGGGTTATCAGTAATGTTAAGGACTAAAGGTTAAAAATTTAATGGATTGATAACCTTTAATATCAGCCATACCGACTTTTATTATTTTGAGTATATTAAGTTTGCCGACCTATTCTAATATTTCCTTCTTTTATTAATTTCTTTTTCTAGGTCTCAAAATTAAGGCCATTTATTCCTTTTTATGATTTAACTCAAGAGTTTTTAAGAAATGAAGTCTCAGGATTAATGAATTACCCGAATATTTTATATATACCAATCTTGGTATTAATTGAATTATAGGAAATTCCAGATTTGGGTTAAATGCCAAATTCATTCTGCCTATTAACGTATTATAAAATATTAATCAGTAATAATTTGAATCCTAGATAAGAGGGTTTTTATTAAATACTTTTGATATAAACCTAAAAAAATGCTGAAGGATTCACAGTAATTGTTTCGCTTAAAAAAATACGGGGATTGGATGATGTTGTAATAATTTTCAACCCCTTCCAATCCCCGTTCTTTGAATTAATGAGAATCATTAATTAATGTTTGTGCAAAGGTTTAATTCCTCACCTGACCTTGACCTTTAATGATCCATTTATAGGAGGTCATTTCTTCAAGAGCCATTGGGCCCCTGGCATGTAATTTTTGTGTGCTTATCCCAATTTCTGCACCAAGGCCAAATTGTGCCCCATCAGTAAAAGCAGTGGAAGCATTCGCATAGACTGCTGCTGCATCTACCGCCTTAAGGAAGTGATTGATGGTTTTTTCATCTTCAGCAATGATGGCTTCACTATGTTTACTGCTATATTTAGCGATGTGTTCCAATGCTTCGTTGGTATCAGTGACTACTTTTAGAGACATTTTCATGGAAAGAAATTCTGTACCAAAGTGCTCCTGTTCTGCATGATGCAAAAGGTTTTCAGGATACTTTCCCTCCAATGTTTCATAGGCCTGATTGTCAGCATATATGGTCACCTCTTTTTTTGCCAGAGGCAACGTCATTGCTTCCAAATCGCTTACACGACTTTGGTGAACCAATAAACAGTCGAGTGCATTGCATACGCTAACCCTCCTTGTTTTTGCGTTGCAAATGATTTCTTTACCCTTTTCAAGATCGGCTGACTGGTCAAAATAGGTATGTACAATGCCTGCCCCTGTTTCTATAACCGGTACCTTGGAATGTTCCCTTACATAATCTATAAGCCCCTGACTTCCTCGAGGAATAATCATGTCGACGAAACCTACAGCTTGTAATAAAGCTTTGGTAGCTTCTCTTCCGGCGGGAAGAAGGCTGACGATATCTGTAGAAACCTTGTTTTTTTGAGGACCTTGTGAATGACATCTACTATGCATGAATTGGAAGCATAAGCATCCGATCCTCCTTTTAGAACAAGGGCATTTCCAGTTTTAAGACATAAGCTAAAAACGTCGAAAGTAACATTAGGTCGGGATTCATAAATAATGCCTATGACACCAATAGGAACCCTAATCTTTTTTAGTTCCAGGCCATTGTCTAAGGTTTTTCCTGAAATTATTTCCCCAAGTGGGGAATCCAGTTTGGCGACATTTATCAGATCACTTGCTATTCCTTCTAATCTTTCTTCGGTTAATTTAAGGCGGTCATATTTTGGGTCATTTGGATTCATACGATCTAAATCCTCCTGGTTGGCATCCAAAATTTCCGGAGTGTATTTGATGGCTGCCATCGCCAAATCATCTAATATCTTATTTATTTTATCTTCCGACAGCAAAGAAAGGTCTCTGCTTGCTGCCAGTGTTTTTACAAATAGGTCTTTCTGATTGTTCATAAGAAATATCTTTTATACCTAAATAGGCATTAATTTAAGTCAGAAATGTAAAGGTAATCATAATGTACCAATGGTTTTTGTCCGCTAAGACCAATTTTCTCATTGGCTGTAATGGCATTGTATTCGGCTTTGCCCAAACCAAGTCTGATGCCAGAGGGGTCTACAATACGAATAATATCTCCTTTCAAGAAATCTCCTTTTATTTTTGAGATGCCTATGGGTAACAAACTAGTAATTTTGTCGGATAATAAAGCCAATTTAGCCCCTTCATTGATGGTAACTTCTCCCTTGGAGTAGTTGTCACTGTGTGCAATCCATTTTTTATGATTGTCCTTAATTTTACCGGGCTCAAAGTAAGTGCATTTAAGCGTTTTGTTATAATAGGCGATTAGCACATCATCTTTTTTACCATTGGCTATCAGTACCTCAATACCAAGATTGGCAGATTTTTTTGCCATCGTCATTTTTGTAAGCATTCCCCCTCTTCCAAAGGAAGATTTGTGAGTGGAGATGTACTGACTCAAATTAGGCATTTTCTGGCCAACATGCGTGATCAACTCAGCGGAGGGGTCTGTCGGGTGTCCTTTGTAAATGCCATCAACATTGGTGAGCAAGAGTAGGCTGTCGGCATCCACCATGGCTGCAACCAATCCTGCCAATTCATCATTGTCGGTAAACATCAATTCGGTTATGGCAACAGCGTCATTTTCATTAATTACCGGCACTACATTATTTTTCAATAAGCCATCCAAACAGTTTTTCATGTTGAGGTAATGAGCCCTGTCTCTGAAATCTTCCTTTGTCACCATAAGTTGGGCAATGGGATGCCCTTGGTTTGAAAAGAGTTCTTTATACTGTCTGATGAGTTCTATTTGCCCATAAGCTGCCCAAACCTGCTTTTTAGAGATTGCATCGGTTTTTGGCATTAGGGAAAGGGATTTTCTTCCAAAGGCCACTGCTCCCGAAGTAACCAAAATAACTTTCAAGCCCTTTTTCAAAAGAAAGGCCATTTGGTCTACTAAACCCGACATGCGGTTGAGATCGGGGCTCCCATCTTCCATGGTTAGTACATTGGAACCTATCTTGATGACGACAGTATTGGTTTTACGGCTCATTTTCATTTAGAATAATAGAATGAATGCAAAATTAGAAAGATTCATTAAATAGTCTAGTTTACAAAATTCATTTATTGGGCTATTGTAGCATTTTTAGCTTGAATTATGTTTCATGAAGGATTGCCTTTTTTAACCTATTTATACAAGTGTCAGATAATCAATGGTATTGGATGGTTTTGTTTTCGGTTTCTATACTTTTTATAGAAGGGAAAAGCTTGCTCTTGCGAATTCAAATGCCTCTCAGGAATAGAATATTACCTTCCTTTTTCCGGTTTAGATTATTATTGATTACTTTGTACAATTGAAGGCAATTGTTTCAAGAAAAATTATATCACGTTTGGGAGAGTATATCATAGCATTTAGTAATTGGATTTGGGGAACCCCTTTGTTGCTACTTTTGACAGGGGGCGGCTTTTTTATGTTGGTTTATTCTGGTTTTATACCTTTTAGGGGTTAAAACATGCCATGAAAGTGGTGGGTGGTAAATACGACGACCCCAATGCTTCAGGAGATATTACCTCCTTACAAGCCTTGTCTTCGGCTATTGCAGCAACTGTAGGTTTAGGGAATATAAGTGGGGTCGCCTTGGCAATTGGAACGGGAGGTCCGGGAGCTATTTTCTGGATGTGGGTCTCTGCCTTTGTAGGGATGGCAACAAAATTTTTCACTTGTACACTTGCCATTATGTATAGGGGAAAGGATTCTTCAGGACATATCCAGGGAGGTCCCATGTATGTAATTGAAGAAGGAATGGGGAAAAAATGGCGATTTCTTTCTGTGATTTTCTGTGTTGCCGGTATCATGGGGCTACTTGCAGTTTTTCAGGCCAATCAGCTGACGGAAGTATTAAGGGTGGTGATGCTTAGGCCTTGGGGGCTGGATTACGGTCAATCTACCCGGTGGATCATTGGCATTACAATGATGATTTTGGTGGCAATAGTAATATTGGGAGGTATACAAAGGATAGCAAAAGTAGCATCCCGACTAGTTCCCTTTATGGTTACCATGTATTTCCTAGGCGTATTTGTGATTTTATATAAAAATTTAGGAGCAGTTCCAGATATGTTTTGGCATATAATCGAAGATGCTTTTTCCGGAAAGGCGGTACTTGGAGGAGCAGTTGGTCAGGTTATTATTACCGGAGCAAGGAGGGCTGCATTTTCAAATGAGGCAGGGATAGGTACAGCACCTATGGTACATGGTGCTTCAAGAACCAATGAACCTGTACGAGAAGGGCTGATTGCCATGTTGGGGCCTTTTATTGATACCATTGTGGTTTGTACATTGACAGCATTGGTGATAATGGTAACAGGAGTGTGGACATCCGGAGAGCAGGATGGTGTGCTATTAACCCTCTCGGCCTTTGAAAAGGGTTTGCCGGGTATAGGAAAATACATATTATTGGTAGCAGTATTGGTATTTGCACTTTCTACTATGTTCACCTATTCTTATTATGGGCACAAGTGCTTTAACTACCTGTTTGGTGCAGAAAAGGCTGATTATTACAATTATTTTTATTTGATAACCATTGTGGTAGGGGCGGTGACCTCGTTAAGAGTGGTCATGAGTTTTGTGGATGGTGTATACGCGATTATGGCTTTTCCCACTATGCTTTCTGCGATTTATCTCTCCCCCAAAGTAGTTGCAGCTACAAAAGATTATTTTAAAAGAATGAAAAAACTGGACAAGCAATGAACTGGTTGATCGCACCTAATGCATTTAAGGGAAGTATGGAAGCTGATGAGGCTGCAATAATCATTCGGGACCTGATTCGACTCAGGAACGAAAACGATAATATTGTGACAGCCCCTATCGCAGATGGGGGTGATGGAACCTGTTTTCTCCTGAATCAGCATTTGGGTTTGACTGAGCATTATGCTGAAGTCAGTGATCCTATAGGGAGAGCAATTAAGGGGTTTTACGGCTATGAGCCTGCTTCCGGTTCGGCTTACCTTGATGTTTCCACAGTTTCTGGGATCAAGTGGCTGAAAACAAATGAGTTGGATCCCTGGAAATGCAGTACCTATGGTACGGGAGAATTAATTAGAGAGGCGTTAAGCAAAGGTGTGAAAAATATCGTTTTAGGCTTGGGAGGAAGTGCCACTGTAGATATGGGGACAGGAATCCTAGCTGCTTTAGGCGTCCAATTTCTAGACAAGCATGGGGCCGAATTGGCACTTTTTAGTCCTTACTTTTTAGATAACATCTCCGCTATTCAAGTCAAAGAAAAACTTCCTGAATTGTCATTTACATGTCTTTGTGATGTGAACAACCCTTTCTTAGGTGACAGGGGTGCAATACCTGTATTTGGTCCTCAGAAAGGCCTCAAACCTGAAGATCAATCTAAATTTTTGGAAGCAGCAAAAAAGTTTACCATCTTTTTGAAAAAGCAAAAGGCATTGAAATTCAAGACCAAGCATGTTTCGGTGCGGCCGGTGGCATAGCGCTTGGCTTAAGTGCATTTTTCCCAACCAAGATGGCACAAGGAGCTCATTTTTCTTCGATAAAATTGATATGTCCCAAAAGATAGCTTTTGCTGATGTGGTAATTACCGGTGAAGGAAGGTATGACAACCAGTCTGCCGATGGTAAAGGTAGCTATGAATTGCTTCAACTCGCTCGGGCCCAAGGAAAAAAGTGTGGATTATAACCTCAGGAAATGAGGCAGATGAGGCGGGATTTGATGAGGTGATTAAGTTGGAAGATATGGATTTTAATCTTCCGAATATCCCAGAAAGAGCAGGCGAAAATTTGAGGTCATCTTTGGAAAAAAGTTGAGAGATAAGGGATTCTAGGGAGAATATTTTTTTCATGTTAAATGATATAAAAATGCTTTTTTATTATTTGAAGGTCAGAATTTGACTGGTGAAAAATATTGTTTGTTATTCTCTAATTTAACCAATTATTAAAGTAGGAAAAAAGAGTTTTTTTATTGGTATGTTTGCATAACTCAATACGAGTTCTATTCAACTTTTTTCGCTATGAAAATTAACAGTTTATTATTAATTCCGGTTTTATTGGCCTTGCTCTCAGCTTGTAACCCTACCATTGATAGTCCCGATCCGATTATCACTGACGGGTATTTGGGAATAGATTTACCTACAGGTTTTGATTTTACTACCACAAAATCAGTAGAATTTAATTTGTCTGCAAAAAGTAGGGATAAAGAACCCATTCCTTTTGTCGTTTACAAGATCTATGATGATAACCCTTATAAGGAAGGGAAACTATTACACACTGTCCGTTTGAATGAGCAAGGAAATGCTACGGTATCTATAGATTTACCTAGTTTTCAAGAACAGGTATGGGTTAGTACTAGTTTTATTGGAGTGGAGCCCATTGCCGTAATTTCCATTGCTGGTAATCAAGCAGATTATAGCTATGATGCGACAAATCCGAATATATTGCCTGATGAATTTTACGAAAGTAATGAAAGCAGTAATGCCAGAATGGCATCGACTCAAGAAGATTTTCAGACCTTAGGAACTTGGGCCGGCAATGGTAAACCCTCCTATTTATTGGAGCCGGATAAGATATCCAACCAACTGTTAAAAAACATCAATGCTAGCCTTCCGGAACGAAAAGATATTAGGAATAGCAATCCAAAAGCATTGGATGAAAAATACCAAAGAGAGTTATTTGTAAATGAACTTGCTGAGGTTTGGGTGACCTATGTCCACACTGGAGGATCGTATCGAAATACTATTGGCTATTATTACTATAAAAAAGGTGAAGCACCCGAGACTGCTGCTGATATAAAAAATAAAACAATTATTTTCCCAAATGCTCAGTCTGGAGTTTTGAGTCCGGGGCTAAGGTAAAACTGGAAGGACCAGTAGATGGTGCATTTGAAAAGGATACCTACATTGGTTGGTTTTTGATTTCCAATGGTTGGCAAGGGAATCAGATTACTAGTGGAAATGGTGTTTTTTATGCTGATAAGGACTTAAACACCTTCAATGGTAATGAAGCATTAAGAGATCAAATGGTGTTTTTGTATGATGCCACGGAGCAATTGTTATTAATGGGATGGGAAGATATCCGAAGAGATTTTAATAATTGTGACCATGATTTTAATGATGTAATGTTTTATGCATCCTGGAATCCTGTCACTAGTGTGGATGTAGACGAGTATGTCCCTATTGACACTGAAGAAAAGGATTACGATGAGGATGGGGTAACAGATGATCAAGATGAATATCCTGAAGATTCTGAAAGAGCTTTCAATAATTTTTCTCCTGGTGTCAATATTTATGGAACCCTATTATTCGAAGATTTATGGCCTAGTTTTGGAGATTATGACCTGAATGACTTGGTAATCGACTATAACGTAATAGAGGTATCAAATGCGAACAACCTTATCAAGGAAATTGAGTTAACCACAGTGGTGCGTGCTACGGGAGCAGGATATCGCAACGGTTTCGGTTTTCAATTGCCAATTTCGGCTGATCAAGTGGAAAGTGTGGAAGGCGTTCGTTTAAATACAGGTAAAATTAATACTACAGCCAACGGCCTTGAACAGGGACAAGAATTGGCAACAATTATAGTAATGGATGACGTCAATGACCAATTGCCGTTTTTGTCAAATGTAACTTCCGGTACTCCTCATCAAGAAGAGGATACAGTTGTTGTGAAAGTTGTTTTCAAAACTGCTGTTAGAAGAGCCGAATTAGGTAATGCTCCTTATAATCCATTTATGATTATTAACCAAGACAGGGGTAGGGAGGTACATTTAATGAATAAACAACCTACAGATTTAATGGATAAAGGTTTGTTTGCTACCGGTGATGACCTAAGTTCAACCGATGATGAAAAGTATTTTATCAGCAAAGAGGGATTTAACTGGGCGCTACATATCCCTAAAAGTATTCCCTATGCTCAGGAAAAAATAGATTTCACAAAAGCTTATCCTAAATTTTCCGATTGGGCCAAGTCCGGAGGAACTTCCTATTTAGACTGGTACTTAGATATGGATGGGCAGATAAATACCGAAAGTATTTATAAGAAATAGGTTTTGTAATGCATTTGAGTAGGATTTACATGAAAAAGTAAAGTTTTACTTTTTCATGATAAATTAATGAAAATCTTTGTATGTAAACTTTGGAAAGATAACAGTTTTATACCTTTCTACTTTTTTGTAATAAATGGAGCAAAATTAAATTATTAATTTTAAAAGGAAGGTAAGCATATCCAATCTTGGTCTAATTGTATGTTTTTGTGTATGTGTGAATTGTCAAAAATTCCTTTATTTTTATAAATATTATTAAGGCTTTCTAAATATTAATTTGAGCATTTTAATTAGTGAAAAAGCCATGACTTAAATAGCTATAGAGTTCATTTTACAGATCCCTTTAATTCAACACAAATAGTGGGAGTAAAAATGGAAATTATGGCTAGAAAGGTTTATATTTCATAACGATAATACGTTTTTTAATATGCTATCATCATTAAATTTGAATACTTTATTGGTTTTATTAGTGGTGGTAGCCATTGCTCCGGTCATTCTTATATTTTTTTTAAAAAAAGAAGTTCATGGCAAGGCAGCTTCTTACTTTTCGGGTTTAATGGTTGCCTGTTTTGTGTATTCTATTTCAAATGTTGTTGAACTGTCTATGACAACTGTTTTCAGTAAGCTGTTAATGCTGAAAACAATGTATATTGGTGCTGTTTCATTCGCTCCATTGGTGCTATTATTTACCCTTATTTATACTGAACGAGAAAAATGGATCACATCGAGGAGACTCATGTTATTGTTTATTGTTCCTATAGTAAACCTGATATTGGTTTGGACAAACGATTACCACCCTTATTTTTATAGCTCATTTGATCTGGTAGAAAGAGGGGATTTTATAATGATGGTCACCGGTAAAGGGTTCGGTTATTGGCTTCATCAATCTTATACTTTGCTTTTATTGTTTGTCAGCCTTTACCTCTTATTATTAAGAATAAGGGAAGTGCCACCTGCAGATTACAAACAGGTTTTTATGGTAATATTAGGGCTATGTTTCCCTTTTCTGGTCTATATATTGTATTTAACAATCAAAGGCCCCATACTAATAGATTTTATCACTTTTAGTTTTCTCGGTACAGGTGTGTTTTTTTACTTGGGCTTGACCCGCTACAACCTTTTTAAAATTGCACCCATAGCATATAGAACCTTGTTTGACAATATGCAGGAAGGAGTGTTGGTTTCGGATACTTCAGGCGGTTTAATCACCCTCAACCTTGCTGCTGCAAATATGTTGGAGTTGAAAACCATCAATCAAAAATTAGCTTTAAAAGTAATAGAAAAAGGCTGGCCTGAAGTTAATGAATTGCTTACTTGTGCGGAAGAATACAGAATGATAGAATTTTCATGTAAGAAGAATGAAATTTTAAACTGGTATTTGGTCTCAAAATCTTCAATCAAAGGGCAGAATAGACAAGTGGTTGGGAGTATAATACTGGTAAGGGATATTACGCAAGAGAAACTTTTTCAATTTGAGATACAAAGGTCGAGGGAAGAGGCAGAGGAAGCCAATAGGGCCAAAAGTGAATTTTTAGCCAATATGAGTCATGAAATAAGAACCCCATTGAATGGAGTGATAGGCTTTACAGAACTATTGTCCAATACTCAATTGAATGGACAGCAGATAAAATATGCCAATACAGCTTTAAATTCAGCCAATGCATTACTTGATCTAATCAACGATATCCTTGATTTGGCAAAAATTGAATCAGGGAAATCAGAAACTAATATTCATCAGCTTCATCTTCATGATTTTTTAGAAACCATCTTAGATGTATTAAGTTTTCAGGCACATAAAAAGGGATTGGAATTAATTCTTGATTTAGACCCCCGAATTGGAAATCTTATTGAAGTGGATGAATTGAAATTAAAACAAGTACTGATTAATTTATTAAACAATGCCCTGAAATTTACAAATAAGGGACAGGTGATATTAAAATTAACCCTGCTGGATTCTCTTATAGAGGGTGACAAAGAGAAGCTGAGGGTTCGATTTTCTGTTATAGATAGTGGAATCGGTATCCCTAAAGATAAGCAGCAATTAATCTTTGATGCATTTTCTCAAGCGGATTCCTCAACTACAAAAAAGTTTGGAGGAACGGGTTTGGGCTTAACCATTTCTAATAAATTACTCAAATTATTAGATAGCTCAATTCAACTGAATAGCGAATTGGGTAAAGGAAGTGAATTTTACTTTGACCTGGATCTTGTAGCTATTGAACCCAATGTTTCAGAAAAAGATTTAAGTGAACTAGGGGAAGCATTAATAATAGATGCCAATGAAATTTCAGGGAAGGTGACCAAATCGTATTGTGAAAGAGTTGGTGTGAAAGCAACCCATACTTCAGTCATTACCGATGGATTTTTTACCTTAGAGACCAACCCGAACATAAATCTTGTGATTTTTAATAACTCCATCTTAGGAAGCAATAGTGTTTGGACCATGCAAAAAATGATGAAGTTAGTAAAGGAAAGGGTGCCAAAAGTGAATTTTATTGCGGCAGTGGAAAGTATCGAACAAGAAAGGGTTGTAAAAAATTACAATTCCATAGGCTGTGAGGCCATACTTTATAAACCTGCCACTCCAACCAAATTAAAAAAGATATTTGAGAGTCTCTTGAAAAGCAATAAAGCAGAACCTGTTCTCACTCCACGTGACAATGGGAAGGTATTGGATTCTAATACTGAAGAACCATTTCGCCTATTAATTGCAGAAGACAATTCGGTGAACAGAATGCTGGTGAAAATTTACATGCAGAAATTGGATCCTAGTGCTATAATAATGGAAGCTGATGATGGAGAGGAAGCATTAAGCATAATCAAGGAAAACTCAAATCTTGATTTGATAATTACCGACATCAATATGCCGAAGCTAGATGGTTATGAATTGCTAAAAGCAGTAAGGGCTACTTCAAGTACCAGACACATTCCAATTGTAGGGTTTACAGCCAATGCTTTTAAAGATGAAATTAGTGAAACGAAAAATTCAGAATTTGATGGTTTCCTAACCAAACCGGTGGTTCAGGAGAAATTCCAAAAGACAGTCAGCAAGTGGCTTAAAAAATAATAACCAAAGAAAAAGGGGTAAAAAAAGGAGCTGATATTTGGTATCAACTCCTTATATTAATTAATTGTCTTCTCCTCTGAGCTTGATAACAGCTCCTTCCAATTCGTCACTGATTCTTACCTGACATGCCAGTCGGCTGGTAGGGTAATATTCAGGAAGGGCTTCCAATTGATCTAATTCTACATCGGTAGCATCGCCTAGGCCATCTTTGCCTTCTAATACTTCAACATGGCAAGTAGCACAAAGTGCCATTCCTCCACATGTTGCCAAAACTGGATATTCGGATGCTTTTAATATTTCCATTAAACTCAAGCCCATATCATCCGGGGCTTCAATAGGCTGGCGATTGCCAGCGTGATCTTCTACTGTGAATGTAACCATTTTGCAAAAATACGATTAAAATGTATTTACACCATTAACGGTAGTATATTTAAAGCTTAATTTCTGATCCGGATACACAAACTTAAATGCAGAATGCATCATGATGGCGGCTTCATGAAACCCACAAAGGATTAATTTCAATTTGCCGGGATAAGTGTTAATGTCTCCAATAGCATAAATTCTCTCTACACCGGTAGAATAATCCCTGGTATCTACTTCAATGGCATTTTTGTGTATGGTTAAACCCCAATCCGCTATTGGTCCTAATTTGGGACTTAAACCAAATAAAGGGATTAGGTAATCGGTTTCAATCTGAAATTTAGATTTACTTTTATCTTCCAAATAGACCGTGTCTAAATGACCATTACCTCCAAGCTTTTTAAGGTTGGTTGAAAGGATTAGGTCAATTTTACCCTCATTTGCCAAGTCAAATACTTTAGACGCAGAGTCAGGAGCACCTCTAAAAGTTTCATTTCTATGAACCAAGGTCACCTTCTCTGCTACATCAGACAGGTAAATTGCCCAATCTAGAGCAGAATCTCCACCTCCGGCTAAAATCACTTTTTTATCTCTAAATTGCTCAGGGTTCTTTACCATATAAGTAACTCCTTTACCTTCAAACTCTGCAAGGTTTTCCAAAGCAGGTTTTCTAGGCTCAAAACAGCCCAAACCTCCGGCAATGATGATTACCTGAGCATGAACTTGGGTTTTGTCATTGGTGGTGACAATGTAAGACCCATCCGTTTGCTTGCTTAAATGGTCAACACGTTCTCCTAAAGAAAAGGTAGGTTTAAAAGGTTTGATTTGCTCCATTAAGTTGTCTACCAATTCTTGAGCCTTTACTTCAGGATATCCCGGTATGTCATAAATAGGCTTTTGTGGATAGATCTCCGAAAGTTGTCCTCCTACTTGCGGTAAGGCGTCTATCAGATGGCAACGCATCTTTAATAAACCTGCTTCAAAGACAGCAAATAAGCCAACCGGGCCTGCTCCAATTATGCAAATGTCAGTAGTAATCATCTTTTAGTCGATTTTTATGTGTTAACCTCTTTAAAAGTCAATAGTTTGTACAAATATAGTTAGTATAACAACTAATGTTAAGTAACTGTTAGAATTATTCTGCTAGATTATTGTAAATCGTGTTCAGTATTCGTTTAAATTCTTGAAAATCTTTCTCGTCAAGATTTTCCCAAGCCTTTTGCCTGATGTTCGCTATTTGAGGTTTTAGGTCTTTTACCTTGTCTTTACCCTCTTGAGTGAGATGCAACTGATAACTCCTCCTGTCTTCTGGGTGCTGTACCCTTTCCAAATAACCTTTCTTACAAAGAATATCTACAATCCTTGTTAGGGTTGGATGATCCTTAAAAACCAATTGGGCCAACTCTGTTTGGCTGAGTCGCTCATTCTCATTTAAATTCTTCAAGACCAGCCATTGGTCCACCGTAATGTCAAATTCTTTTAACTTGAACTTTTGCTGTGCGTATTGCTTGACCTTCCTTGCGGTCCTGTCCAGCAAAAATGAATACCTACTAAATTGCTCGTATGTCATGCCAATAATTAGTACGACAAATATAATTAATATTTTAAATACAATCCCAACAAACCCTATAAAAAAGATAGGAATTGTTGAATAATAAATAATTTCTCAAATTTATAGCTGATTTGGAATATCATTTTTATAATTTTAAACGCAAGACCATTTCAAAATAATACCAACATGAATATAGATTTAAAAGGATATCAGGCCGTAGTAGGAGGTGGGACCAGTGGGTTAGGACTGGCAACAGCCCAACAATTGGCAAAATGTGGGGCCTCTGTAATCTTATTAGCCAGAAATAAAGAAAAATTAGCGGCCACAGTTGGATCCTTGGACAATAGTGTAGGTCAAGTGCATCAAAGTTTAGCTATTGATTTTCTAGATTTCCACTCCTTTAAAGCAGAAACTGAAAAATTTTTTACCGGAAAGAAAGTTGATATATTGGTTAACAATACCAATGGCCCTGAAGCCGGTTCTGTCATTCAAAAAACACTGAGCAGTATCAGCAAGCATTTGATTTACTTTTTAAAACCTACCATCATTTAAGCCACCTTTTGTTGGAGGGAATGCAAAAAAGAGGTTATGGAAGAATATTAAATGTTTCTTCAGTTACAGTTAAGGAACCAATTCCCAACCTAATTTTGTCCAATACCATGCGAACGGCAGTCGTAAGTTGGGCCAAATCTTTATCCAAGGAAGCGGCTCCTTTTGGAGTAACTGTCAACACCATCCTTACCGGTTCTTTTGAAACAGAAAGAATTGAATCGATTATTAAAAACCAATCGGAGGCAACAGGGGAAGATTTCAAAGAATTGCTGCGGAAGAAAAAGGTTGCCATTCCTGCCAAGAGGTTTGGCCAACCTGAGGAGTACGGTTATTTGCTGGCCTTTTTGGCCTCGCCTTTTGCGTCATATATTAACGGAGCAAGTATCCCAATCGATGGGGCAGCCTTAAATTGCCTATAGGCTTTTTGCTTTGGTGAATCTAACAACAAGATTATCTACCGGTTTGAGGGTTTGCAAATAGCTGTAAATGGCTTCCAAATCCTCAGTGGTAATGTCGGCATACATGTTCCAGGGCATTATTGTTTGCGGTTCTCCTTCTTGGACTTTTCTAAGCTTACTTCTGTCTTTGTATTGCTTAAATCTTTCGACAAATTGCTCTTTGCTCCAACTTCCTAGTCCCGTGGAATGGGGAGTGAGGTTGGAGCTTGTTAAAATATTGCCCCCGGGCATGGTAAATACCCTCCCTCCGGCAAGATTTTCACCGGTAAATTGTCCGTTTTCAAATTTGGTATGACATTCATTACATGAAGCTGCATTTACAAGGTATTTTCCATAAGCAATAGCATCAGAAGTGGGAGGTTTGATGGAGAATTCAGCTTTTTGAGGGATGGTACGCATGATTAAGCTGAATGGGAAATCTGGCTCAGATGTAGGCTGAACTTTTTCAATAGCTTGCAATGATCGGATATAGGCAATTACAGCAAGAATGTCTTCTTTGTCCATTTTTCCATAATTTGCATAAGGCATTATAGGGAAAATGGGGTTTCCATCTTTTTTTACCCCGGTTGTAATTAGCCTAAAAAGTTCACCGTCAGAATAAGATTTGAGGTTGAAAGGAGTAATGTTGGGTGAAATAAATCTACCTGGAAATCCCAAATCATGATCGAAAACCTCTCCTCCGGCACCTTCTGTACCAGGAACCGGTGGGCCACTATATAAACTAAAATCTCTTTTGGAATGGCAGTCAATACAAAGCATTACATGATTTGCAAGGTATTTTCCTCGATTCAGTGTTTCTGAACTATTGGTTAGGCTTATACTCTCGGGAGGATTGCCTACATCAGGTAAAACCATTTGAATGTAAACAATAGCACCAACTATAAATACCAAAAGGAATGTTAATATTATAAGCCCAAACTTTAAATACCTATTCATATCCAATGAAATTTAGATTGCAGATTGTTAAAATTCATAAACTTTGTAAATTCAAAATTATAGTTTATAATAATCTGATTATCAATATAATAAATTCATCAATATATCAAAAAAAATAATTATATTTTTTTAAGATGAGGCGTTTTTTAAAAATCTAATCATTGCAGATATACTTGAAAAAGTTATGCTTTTTTGTCCCTTGTAGACAATTATCTCCAATGGGTTGTCTTTGGTGATTATTTTTTCGGGCATGGAGAGGTCTAGGTTTTTTCTAAGTGCATTTTTGACCCAATGCCTCATATTTTTGGGACCGCTTATTTCCGGTAGAAGACTAGGGTTTTTTAACCTGATTTTTCCATTATTGGCATCTATCTCCCATTTATTTCCGGGCAGTAATTTCTGAATCTGACCTTCCAACATGAGGTCTTCCGGGCTCCCTGAAACCAAAGGTTCTTGATTACCCATGATCCATAATTGATCTGCTGTCTCCATAGCTACTTCTAGATCATGAGTGACCACCAAAATAGCTTTACCGGCTTCTTTTGCCAGTTTTTTCAGCAAATGCATGATTTCAAACCGATTTGTAAGGTCCAAGTGTGCCGTAGGTTCGTCCAGAATTAAGATGCTGCTGTCTTGTGCCAATGCCCTTGCGATCATGGCCGTCTGCCGTTGTCCATCACTCAGTTCGGACAATTTCTTATGGGAAATCAAATCAAGATGAGTCATTGTCAATACCTCATTCACAATTTTATTGTCTGTCTTGCTTAAATGGCCCAACCAACCTGTGTGGGGCGTACGGCCCAACGCTACTAGTTCCCAAACCGTCATAAGGCCTGAACGAATTTTCTCAGTCAAAACTACTGCAATGGTTTTTGCTCTTTCTTGATCATTCAGCAACTCGATTTCATGTTTCCCTAACCAAATTGATCCTTTTATCGGAGGATTTTGATTCATGATTGCCTTCAATAAGGTAGACTTCCCAACCCCATTGGGCCCCATCATACAGGTCAATTCTCCACTATACAAATCAAAAGAAACATCAGTAGCTACAGTATTGATTACCCGATCATTTTTATATCCAAGCACCAAGTTTCTGGCATAAATGCATGGTTTTATTAGTCTAAGGCTGTCAATGTTGGTTTCCATAACTTAAAATAATTAAAACGCCTCACTAAAGTTTCTTTTCATGATCAGCCAGATAATTAAAGGTGCACCTAAAGCTGTTGTTACCGCATTGATTGGAAGGCTTGTTGCTAAGCCGGGCAACTGACCGATGGTGTCGCAAGCCAATAGTACCAATATGCCTAAGATGGCGGTGGCAGGAAATAATATTTTGTGGTCATTGGTTTTAAATAATAATCTGGCCAAGTGTGGGACAGCAATTCCGATAAAGGCAATAGGTCCGCAGAAAGCGGTTATTCCGCCGGTTAGTATACCCGTGCTGATTATCATTATCCACCGTAATCTTTCGAAATTAATTCCCATGCTTTTGGCGTAAGTTTCCCCTAATAGCATGGCATTGTAAGATTTTACGGAAAATATTACCAACGATAATCCAATTACCAGGGCTCCGGATAAGTACCATAGTTCACTCCAACCTGTATTCCCGAGGTTGCCCATGGACCAAAGCGTAAACATTTTTAATTCTTCAGCGGCACTAAAATAGGACAAAAGAGTGACCACTGATGAGGCTGCACTACCAAACATCAACCCTACAATTAACAAGGTCATGCTGTCTTTTACCTTCCAAGCTGTCAAACCCATCAAGACCAATACTCCGATGGCCCCTGCGCTTGATGCCAGAATGGCCGCCCAATAGTTGGGAGTACCTGACAAGATTTGCCAGCCAAAGGCTGTTCCAGCCATTGATAATATGGCTACCCCCAAGCCGGCACCTGAACTGATTCCTAAAACAAATGGGCCAGCAAGTGGGTTTCTGAAGAATGTTTGCATCTGCAAACCACTTACAGAAAGTCCTATTCCTGCTAAAATCGCAGTTAAAGATTTTGGAATTCGATAATTGATTACTATAATTTCCCAGCTCTCCCTAGGGAAAGAATATCCTCCTAGTCTTTCCAAAAGAGAGACAAATGGAATCGAAATGGTACCAAGGCTAAGGTTCAATAGCCACAGAAAGAACATTAGAACCAAACAGACGATAAACTTAACTGGGTGAGTCATGTGTCTAATCTTCTAATTTTTGGAAATACCTAAATTGATGGTCAACTGCCTTATCGGGGTGGAGAATTTTAATCATGTCCAAAAGTACTAAATCTGGTCGCAAGTAGCCTTCTTCAAAATACCTATATCCTCCCTTTTCCCCTTTGCCCAAAGTATAAGTGTATACTTTTTTCTTTTTATATGCCTCGAAATCAATGTATTTAGGGTTTTGTGCCACCATACTTCCTAAAGAAGCATTGTCAGCCGCCCCAATCCAAAAATCCGCCTGACCTGCCTGATCTAAGACAAATTCATAATTCAAGGTCAAGCTCCCCGTCCCTTCCATTTGGTCGAATAGGTATTTACCGGCAGCATCCCCAATGATTTTAGCTGCCCAACTACCCTTGGCAGGTGCATACCAAATGTCTTTGTACATGGACCCTGACAGTACGGTGGGTTTGTCTTCTGAAGAAATAAGGCTCACCTTTTCTTGGGCAATTTTGTAATTGTTGGCTATTTTATTGTACACAGCCTCTGCTTCTTCTAGTTTTCCCAGTAAAACTCCGGTGACCTTAATCCACTCAGCCCTTCCCAATGGGTGTTTTTCTTGGTACTCCTTATTGATTATTACAGGTATTTTTGCTGAATTTAAGCGGTTTTCCATTTGGGAGGTTTCACCAAATCCAGATACCATAACCCAGTCGGGTTGAATGTCTATGATCTTTTCAATATCCCATGCAGGCCCTTTACCAAGATCAATGATTTTGTTAGAATTGATTCTTTTTCTGGTTTTTTCTGAAGTGATCAGATCCAGGTCAGGGAAAGCCATTAAGTTTTCCTCAGCATCTAAGTAATCCAGATGAGCAACCTGCGGAGTAGCCGATAGTATGACTTTATGACTTCCTGCAACAATCTTTCCATCGATAGGGATTTCCGGGAATTTACCCTTATCCTCGTCACTATGCACCAAGAAGAGTTGGTTTTTTGTTTTCTGATGAATGATTTCAATGATATAAAAATTGTCCCCACGAAAAAGTGAAAACCCTTCAGCATATTGCAAAGCAATTTCTTCCAAAGTGTCCAAACTTACTCTTTGTGTGGATGGTTGACAAGATGAAATAAATAAAAGTACAAAAATTAATGAACGGATAGCAGCCATTTTTCAGGAAAAAGAATAAATAAAATTTGATTTTCATGTCAAAGTAAACCATTGCTTAGACCATTTCCAATAACTTAATTTTTTCAAATAGAGTTTTTAGCGTATGTTTGTGCCGATTTATGGTTCCCGATCCTTAACCAGGCGCTCGGGATTAATAGGGAATTCGGTGAAAGTCCGGAACTGTCCCCGCAACTGTAACCCGGTCTTTATTTCAATAAAGAAAACGGAAATCCATCCTTTGCCATTGTCCTTGTTGGATGAGAAGGCGGATTTACCTTGGGAAGTCAGGAGACCTGCCATTAAAATCTTTTCATTCGTAGCTTTCGGGAGAAAGGCTGAGAAGAAGGTTTTAGCTGCTTTCAATATTTTCATTTATGGAACATTGATAACCAAGTCAGGTACCTGTTGGTGATTGTCTAGACTTGCCTGCCAGTTGATATTCTCTATTCTCCTAATTTTTCCCACAAAGCATGAAATAGTGATGCTTATATTAAAAGAAAGAGGATGTCATTAATAGCTTGTTTGATTTTTATGATTGCGAGTTGGCAAAGTGAACCGGATTCCTCATCTGTTTTCCCACAAGATACTCTGGAACTGTCACAAGTGGAAGTGCAAGCCTTTGCTTTAAAGAAGTATGCTTTTGGTCAATATGTAAGGTCCCTCGATAAGAATAGGTTAGAGCAATTATCGGGATATTCATTAGGGGAGGTTTTACAGCAGGAAACTGGTTTGTTTTTAAGACAATATGGGCCTGGAATGTTGAATTCTCTAAGCATGCGTGGCACTTCAGCAGGACACAATGCCTTGTTTTGGAACGGATTGCCGGTTAATAGCCCTTCTCTTGGTCAGGCAGATTATTCAATTTTCCCTTTGGGTGGATTTGACGCAGTGAATATTCATTATGGGAGTTCCGGGGCTTTATACGGTACGGATGCTATCGGTGGATCTGTTCATTTGTCCTCAAACCTAGGATTCAATACCGGAAATGAGTTAAAGGTTGGAACTCTTGTGGGAAGTTTTGGCCGCTGGCATCAGCAGGTAAGTTATCGGCAAGGGAATGAAAAATTTGCCTTCAAAACCAACCTTTATCGAAATTATACAGCTAATAATTTCACCTATAAGGATTATGCCAGTCCGGGTACACCGGAAAAGCGTCAAGAACACGCCAAGGTTTCTCAAATAGGTTGGGTGCAGGATTTTTCCTATAAAATTAATTCTGTACAGTCACTGAAAGCCAATCTTTGGCTCAATACCAACGACCGGCAAATACAGCCACTGCTTGGTTCATCAACCAATGATGTTCAAGAGGATCGGAGTTTTAGAGCGGTTATAGATTATACCCATGCCGGTGAAAACCTTATTTGGACTGCTACCACAGGGATTTCAAATGACCTGATGGTATTCAATTCAGATAACAATCAAACCCGCTTAATTTTGATAGGGACCGCCTTGGATTACTCTTTTTCTCCAAAATGGCAGACCCTTGCCGGTATTCGTTATTCACATATCAAAGGGCGATTGGCCACCTATGATCGACAGGAACAGCGAATAGAACTGTACCAAGCCACCAATTTCAAACCAAGTCAAAATCTTGGGATTTCTATGCAACTCCGGCAGCTTATCCATGAAGGAGAAGCCGTTCCTTTTACTCCTTCCATAGGTGCGGAATGGAGTTTTTTTAAATCAACTGTTTGGAATTGGCAGTTAATTAGCAACCTGTCGAAAAGTTTTAAAATACCTACTTTAAACGATAGGTTTTGGGAGCCCGGTGGTAATCCTAATTTAAAACCTGAGAAAAGCCTTAGCAAAGAAATTGGACTAACAAGTAAGGCGCATTTATCTGCATTTAGTTTTGAAAATAGGCTTACCTATTTTCATATGAATGTGGATAATTGGATTCTATGGTTACCACAGAGCACTTATTGGCAAGCCGAAAATGTCCGCAATGTGGTCAATCAAGGGTTGGAGTTTTTTTTTAAAGGTGGGTTTGAGCAAGGTAATAGACGTTGGACGCTGCATGTAGACTATAGCCTGAATAGTGCAGTCAATCAATCAGGAGATTTTGGAAATTCGCTTAGTCAAGGTAAGCAGCTTCCTTACGTGCCTAAGCATAAAATACGTACACAAGGCAATCTCCAGAAAGGTCCTTACAAGCTGTACATTCAGAATCAGTGGACTGGTGAGCGTTTTGTGACTACAGACAATCAAACCGTATTAGCCGCATATAGCTTGTGGGATACAGGGCTTACTTATGCTTTTGACTGGAAAGGAAAGCTAAAAGGGAATCTTGGATTCCATACAAATAATATTTTCAATGTAGATTATCAGGTGCTTCGCCTGCGGTCTATGCCCGGAAGAAATTTTCAATTTAATTTAAATGTAGTGTTATGAAAAAAATGCAGTTAGTCTGTAAGTTGTTTTTGTTTGCCATTTTGGTGTCATGTGGAACTGATCCGGTTGAAATACCTCAAGGGGCCTATGAAGATGGTGTGCTAATAATAAATGAAGGTGCATTTGGAGCCAATGATGGTGAAGTTTTCCATTTTGACAACAATACAGCAGAGCTTGAAGCCAATGTTTTCGAAAATGTTAACGGTAGACCTTTTGCTGGATTGCTTCAGGATTTGATTAGTTATGAGGATTATACCTACCTAGTGGCCAACACCGGTAAAGTGGAGGTGGTGCAATCCGCAGATTTTATTTCAGTAGGAGCCGTTAATAACGACTTGGTAAATAGCCGAAGCATGGTAAAGGCTGATGGTAAATTGTATATTAGTGATTGGGGCCCCTATGATGCCAATTGGAGCAATACCGAATCATTTGTGGCAGTTGTGGAAGATGTTACAGGTGGGGACATCGCTTATAAAATTCCAACACCATCTAGACCTGAAGGGATTACCTTTATAGGTGATAGAGTTTTGGTGGCCTGTCAAATGGGTGCCATTGCTGTGATTGAAGTTGGTGATGATGAAGTGGAGAAAACAATAGATGTGGCAGGAACGCCATTTTTCTTTTTGAATACCAAGGAGGCACCTACCTTTATGCCAAGGATAGTGAAAAAATCTACCTGCACAAGTTAAATACAGCAACTTTTAATGTGGAAGAAAGCCTTGAGTTTTCTGTGGACAATAGCATTTACAATGGTAACTTTTCAATCAGCAACAGTGGTGAATTATTTGTAATTAGCAACCAAGATACTGAAGATGTGGTTGTAAAACTTTCCCTTTCTTCTGGATCGGTTGAAAATGATAATTTCTACTCGGGCAGCAACTTCTATGGTTTGGGTTATGATGATGACACTCAAACCTTGTATATAGGTGAACACAATGGCTGGCAGGGAAATGGTTCTGTGATGCGTATCAATGCCCAGGGAGACCTTATTGATGAGGTAAGTGTAGGAAGAGGGCCTAGTGGGTTTTATTTCCCATGATTGATTCATTTACCATATTTATTTCTGAAAGCTAGGGTTACCTCCTGATTTAATGAATAGCGAAACCACTAATCATCAGATTGTATAGTGGTTTCGCTTTTTTTAGCGGAAGCAGAGCGAAATCGAGTTTCGGCGACTGCTCGGAACCGAAGCCAAAGGATAACTTTCCTGTTTACCTTCTCTTTCGACTCTGCTCAGGGTCCGGTAATGCGGATAACGTCCTCCTTTCAACTTCTTCGGCTCTGTTCAGGATCTGGTTAACCTGCTGTCATTAAGAATTATTAGTAGATCAAATTCTAAACTTCGAATTGATTTTAATAGTAAAAAATATCTTATTAAAAAGAATAGCCAACCCTATAAACTAGATTGTTGAAAATAACTTTATCTTCTTCATAGTAACTCCAATCTTCAAGTCGGTTTCTGTCGGGAGATAACCTGGAGGGATTTCCGGTATAAAAATAACTGATTTGTTGCTTCAATGAGAAACTTATCGTCCAGAAGTTGGCTTTTTTGGTTTTATACCTTATACCAAAGGTCCCTTGGGCCATCCTGCCACCTTTCCGCCAATGGTGTTGATCCCATTCGTTAATTTCTACTTTTTCAAAAAGGGCAGAACCATAACCAACATCTACACCAGCATATAACTGCCATTTGTTTTGTGGGTTTAAAACTCCTCTCCAGCCTACTGCCAGAGGTAGGACGGAATAGTTACCGTATTGGTCTAAGCCTGTAACGAAACCTAGCGTATGTTTCCGGTGAATTTGCACCCCATTTAAAGTTTGAAAGGTGAAGTTGGTTCGGGAACCAAAATTGTCAGTTCCTGTAAGCAGCCCTAATTCCGTATGGTTAACAAAAGGCAAGTCTTGCCCTTTGCTAATCAAAGGGCAAGAGCAAATGAATGCTACTAAGAAAAGTACAAACAGGTTTTTCATCGATCAGTTGGCCACATTGATACAACTAAGTTCTTCCAGTTTTTCCGGATTGGAGTAATCAAATTGACAAACGCCATCAGGACCAATTACAATCAGTGATTTGGGGCCGGGGATAATGTCTGTAAAAACATAGTTTTTCAGGTGTTCAATCAGGTTGTTGCTAATCTCTTTAACATCTGCCACGTTGAAACTTTTTAAGCCTTGTTCCCCTTCAGCAAGATAAAGGTAGTCTCCGGAAAGTCCTAGTCCATGAGGATTGTCCATGGGGTAGGATTGAATAAGAGTGGGTACATTCAAGTCTTTGATGTCAAGCACATGAAGTTCATTGGCGCCATTTCGGCAAATTGCAGCACTCCTTAAGGTGACAAAGGCATAATCATCATTAACTACCACCGGGTCACATGAGGTGATATGTGAATATACTGCCAATTCCCTAGGTTCAGCAGGATTGCTGGCATCATAAATGTGCATACCGGTCATGGATCCGATAAAGAGATTACCTTTGAATGGAAAGATTGTCTCAATACCCCAGCCTAAATCAATATCGCTTAGGTATTGGGGATCCATAGGAGATTCTACATTAAATACCCGCATGCTGTATTCGTCTACCGTATAAAGGTGACCTCCCAATAAGGTAAACCTTGCCATTGACCCTCCCTGCCCATAGCTTTGACCTCCATCAGATTTAGAGCTGAAGGCTGCGGATTCCAAAGTCATAATGTCTGTACGGAAAGTTGGGAATCCCCAGCTGTTCCATCGCATATTGGATTCCGTGGAGGTAATCAGGGTGTCTTTGTAGGTGACAATCGTTCCTGTTTCTTCATTGGAATAGAAATTGGGGAATACGTCTTTTTCCCTTTCACCAATTGAATATTCTCAGGGTTTGAGATATCAAAGGCCAATAAATCTACGTAATTGTCTGCATATAGAATGCTTTCATTGATGGCCATGTCACCCGTTCCGGGAATATTGATGAAATTTAGATTTTGAGGATTTTCGGGGTCAGTATTATCCAATAGGTGTATGCCTTTACCGGGTTCTGAAATAAAAAGATAATCTCCATAAATATAAATTTTGCCCGGTTGATCCAGAGGAATTCCCGGTTCAATGATAATGTCAGCTTCTCTAAAAGAATTTACTTCAATAAATACCGGCACCTGAGTTTGATAGGTATAGGTCGTTTCTATTTGGTCTTCACAAGAGGGAAGTACCATTACTAGCATAAAGGAGAGCATAAGCTGTGCTCCGAGAATAAATCGAGGGTGTAAATTTGTTTTCATGGCATGTCAGGAATAAGGTCAAAGAATAGCATTAGCATTGATTGTGCTAATTTTCCCTGTCAAGACGAAATAAATTGTCAAAATGCTACACCTTTTAAAAAATAAAATAATAAAAGCTTAAGGGTGGCTTAAATTCCTCAAGTATCAAGCTTTTTACTCATATTCCTTTCAAAGGATTCAAGAAAACCTAAGTAATTTTTGACAATGTTTTCGGAGAGCGAGCCCAGATAATCTCCCGGATAGAGCGGATTGTATTTAATTCTATGGATAATCATGTCCAACCAGCCTTGCCCATCATCGATCAGGTCTGCATGAAAAGCTTCCACCGTAATGTCCCTTGATCCTGAGAAAGGAGGCTTGCCTTGGTTTTTAAAATAGGCAGCGATGGTTTCAAGAGCCGCATCATGGGTTTTCTCAAAACTTACAATCAATTTTGACCGGACCTCATCATTCATTCCGTGGCTTTTTCCTTCAAGAATCAAATCTTGTAGTTCATTTAACTGATTGGTAAATTCAGCAAAACAGTTTTCGCAGTCCAGCACTGGTTTTCTCATGGGTATATTGAATTAGTTCTTTACCAATTTATCAAATATGAGCTAGAATTCTAAAATTTTTTAACAAATCTTTATTTTTTAATTCGGTCCGGATTTTCATTGATGAATGATTTCCATCCACCACTCCTTCCTTTTGTTTGAATCCTTCCATCATGAAAATGATGACACAAAGCCACTGCCAGGGCATCGGTCGCATCCAGTAATTTTGGTATCTCGTCAAAGTTCAATAAGGATTTAAGCATTTCAGCCACCTGTTCTTTAGAAGCATTTCCATTGCCGGTGACCGACTGTTTTACTTTCTTGGGAGAGTATTCTGTGATAGAGACTTCCTTGGCTAGTGCTGCCGCCATGGCTACCCCTTGCGCCCTACCTAGTTTGAGCATGGACTGTACATTTTGTCCATAAAAGGGGGCTTCCAATGCCATAGAATCAGGTCCGTGGGTATCAATTATAAAACTGATTTTATCAAATATCTTTTTGAGTTTTAAGGCATGGTCACTGTACTTTTTCAAGTGAATTACTCCAAACTCCATAACAGTGTATTTATTTCCTTTTACCAATATTAGGCCGTATCCCATCACAGAGGTGCCGGGGTCTATTCCTAAAATGACTTTTTCCTTAATTGGATTTTTTACAATTTTACTCATCAGTGCAATTTACCACAAATCCTCTAATGCTCCATGAAATGCTTGCCATAGGAATTTGCTATTTTTTGTTAGTTATTAGTTATACCTGGGGATTATACCTTTTGGGTAAAGCCTGGCAAGTGGAGTCCCCTGCCAAAGCGCAAGCTTGCCAACTCCCACCGACTTCAGCATTTTGGTACCTTTCAGAAATGAGGAACGAAAACTTACTGCCTTATTACACAACTTATTTGTCAATTTGCCTTTAGCTTCTAAGGTTGTTTTTATAGATGATCATAGTGAAGATGATGGAGCTGCATTAGTTCGTAGCTTTATCGAAGCTTTTGATGTCCAAAATTGGTGTGTAGAACCTAGCAAAGGGCAGGGTAAAAAGGCAGCCCTCACCACAGGGATTGAAGCGAGCCAGGCAAAAATAATTCTGACAATAGATGCAGATGTTAGCCTGTCAAAGGAATGGGTAAAAACCATGTTGGCTCCTTTTAATAAAGAAAATATTCAATTGGTAGCCGGTCCTGTCATGACTTATTCGAATGCCGGTATTTTTTTAAATTTCAACAAATAGAGTGGGCAAGCCTGCTATTGGTAAGCAATTATTTTTTAAATAGGACGTCCACTTATGTGTAGTGGTGCTAATTTGGCTT
Source organism: Cyclobacterium sp. SOCE241 (assembly GCF_056867545.1). NCBI lineage: Bacteria > Pseudomonadati > Bacteroidota > Cytophagia > Cytophagales > Cyclobacteriaceae > Cyclobacterium > Cyclobacterium sp. SOCE241. Next base: position 5,902,239 of record NZ_CP149779.1, read on the forward strand.
TTCGAACAAGTGCATTTGAGGCAGTAGCAGGGTATTCCGGTAATTTTCATATTCCTTCAGGGGACGATGAATTTTTATTAAAAAAGATTAATAAAAGATTTGGGCCTGATGCTTTGGTTTACCTGAATAGTCCTTCAGCGCTTGTTCAAACAGAGCCTTTAGCATCTCCCGAAGATTGGATTTGTCAACGAAGCAGATGGGCAAGCAAATGGAATGTCCACAAAGAATATGGCCACGGTTTTACAGCAGCCTTACTTGTGTTTTTTTGTTTGATTGTGTTAGCAAGTATTCCCTTGGCTTTTGTTTCATGGAAACTTACCTGTATGTTTTTATTGGTGTGGGGCTTGAAATTACTGGCAGAAAAGGCGGTTTTGAGCAAGGTCTTGAATTCCTTCGGCCTTATATTTTCAAATCATATTTGGTTCTTGTCAGGCTGGATTTACCCAATTATGGTATTAGCGAGTCTTCCGAATGCTATTTTAGGAAAATATACCTGGAAAGGAAGGAAAAACTAATGAATCCCTTATTTTTGTCATTGGACTTAATGGCCTAGCAACAATGACTAATGATGAATTTGACCTTTTGGATGAGTTGTATTTTCTTCAGTCTTTTCAATACCTGAAATCTAGTTTGGGGTGGGAGGATGAAAGACTGTTAAAGAATTTGGAGATTTTACTGAAAAAGGGCTGGGTAAGGTGTTATGAGGGGCCTGAAAATGAGCTTTTTGAAGCATTGCCTCTTACAGAAAAAGCCAAAGGTTATTTTTTCCTTGCCACCAAGGAAGGTCTACTCAAACACAATACCTTATAATATGACAGGGGAGACCATCAAATACCAAAGGAAAGAGCTGGAGTTAAAAGCATTGCTGGAAATCACCCAAGCCATCAATGAAAATAAAAATGAGCGCGTACTATTAAATATTTTCAAATTTACCTGTCTGGTTCATTTGAATATTAAATCACTGGTGCTGTATGTATACAATCAACAAGAACAGTTTTTTCTTCGAAGAATTTCTCATCAGGTAAAAGAAAAACTTCCAGAGGAAATTCAAAAAGGAGACGTTCAGGAGAATAAGGAATTAGGGAAGTTGAGCTTGTCGCTTTCAGGTGAATATTCATTTGCAGAAGTAAATATTTATGTACCCGTTTATCACAAAGATAAAATGTTGGCCATCCTCTTCTTAAGTACAAAAGATGAAGATGCAGGCTTGGATTTGGATTTTACACAAGCATTAACGAATATCTTGGTGGTTGCTTTGGAAAACAAGCGCTTTGCAAGAAAGCAATTGGAACAGGAGAGTTTTCGAAAAGAAATGGAAATTGCCAGCAATGTTCAACGGATGCTTTTTCCTGCAACCTTGCCTAATCATGAGAAGCTAAAAGCGAAAGTAACATATATTCCCCATTTTTCTGTAGGCGGGGATTATTATGATTTAATTCAGCCAACTGAAGATGATGTATATTTTTGTGTGGGGGATGTGTCAGGAAAAGGCATGCCGGCATCTTTGCTGATGTCCAATTTCCAAGCGGCCCTTAGAACACTTTTAAGAAGTGGCACAGACTTGAAAACCATAGTTGAGCAATTGAATTTGTCCATCTTTGATGCCACCAAGGGTGAACGATTTATCACTTTCTTTCTAGGACATTATTCCTATAGCCAAAAGAAGTTAACTTACGTGAATGCAGGGCATAACCCTCCCATTTTATGTTTAAATTCCGAAGATTCAGCTGAGTTGCTCGAAGCAGGGACCACTATTTTAGGGGCATTTGAGACTTTGCCATTTTTGGAACTTGGAGAAAGAGAAGGGCTAGACCATTTTGTCTTACACCTGTATACGGATGGTTTGACGGAGGCCATGAATCCGCAGGATGAGGAGTATGGAGAAAAGAGGTTGCTTGACTACATCAATCAATGCAGAGATAGTACTCCGGAAGATTTTCATATTGGCCTTTTGGAGGATATGGAAAAGTTTTCTGATGGAGTTCCCGGAAGGGATGACATTACTTTATTAAGTCTTCAATTCAATTGATATGCGATTGTATAAGGTTCCGGGTTTAGTTCAAAAGTTGATGAAAGGATATACCTGGCACCGAGATCGTAAGGTAAACACAGTTTATTTGACCTTTGATGATGGGCCGGTTCCCGGAGTTTCTGATTTTGTTTTGCGTCAATTGGATGACTATAAGATGAAAGCCAACTTTTTTATGGTTGGAGACAATGTTCAAAAACATACTTCTCTGGCCTTGGAAGTAGCCCGGGCAGGGCATGGGATAGGAAACCACACTTTTCATCACCTTAAAGCACCAAAAACTTCACTTGGGTTATATTTGGATGATGTGGAAAAATGCCAACAAGTCATTGAAGATAAAGTGGGAGTCAAACCAAAATTTTTCCGCCCCCCATATGGTAGAATGGGCAGCAATTATGTCCGCTGTTTGTCACAGGAGTATGAAATAGTACTTTGGGATTTGATTTCATGGGATTTTAAACAAGAACTACAGCCTTTAAAAGCCCTGAATAAAATAAAAAAACACACAGAAAACGGTTCCATTGTTTTGTTTCATGATCAACAAAAATCAAAAGCAAATTTGCAAAAAATATTACCTGCCTATTTAGAATTTTTGGCTAGGAAAGGTTTCAAAACAGCAGTATTATAAAATGATTGGTCTGGTAGCACTTGTTTTGGTGATTTTAGTTTCCCTTCTTTATGCTACCTTATGTGTTTTGATTCGGTTTAATTTTAAGCAATACGCATTTGAATCATCCACTTTGCCGGCCATCGCCATTCTGTTGCCTTGTAGGAATGAAGCCGAAAATTTGCCTAAATGCCTACAAGCACTTGAAGCAATTGATTATCCCGCTGATAAAGTCAGGTTTTTAGTAGCAGATGATCACAGTGAGGATAAAACCCTCAATATTTTACAGGCTTGGGTAAATAAGGCGGCTAATCGCACTTTGGTACCTTTAATCAAACGACCTGAAAAAGGGGAAAATGGTAAAGCCAAGGCCTTGGCTGAAATGGCAAAGCAGGTCACATCCGGTCTAATGATCTTTACAGACGCCGACTGCGTAGTTCCTGCCAGTTGGTGTATGGCATTGGCTAAAGTTTATAGGGAGGAATATGGGCTTGTGACCGGAATCACAACAGTGGGAGGTAGCAGCTTGTTTGCACGAATGCAGGCATTGGATTGGTGGCTTACCTTAGGAAAGGTAAAAGTGGTTTCTGATATTGGCTATTCCCTTACTGCAATGGGTAATAATATGGTTATGGGAAGAGCTGCTTATCAGCATTCAGGAGGTTTTGGAAGGGTAATAAAGGATGTGACGGAGGATTTGGCCATGTCCATTGCTTTGTATAATCAGGGGTACCGTCCTATTCATCTAGTCAATAAGGAGTCTTTGGTGAGAACCAAGCCTGAAAAAACGGTAAGGAACTTACTCCAGCAAAGAAAACGTTGGATGCGGGGTGCATTCCTTTTGCCGCTGGTTTGGCAATTGTTATTAGGTCTCCAAGTGGCATTCTATGCCGGCTTACTGGTAAGTTTGTATTTTATACCTTGGTGGACTGTGATTTTTTGGCTGATTAAAATTATCTTTCAATCCATATTTATTCACACATTTGCCGGTAAAACAATGACCAGAGTCAGTTTTTTTGATTTAATTTACTTTGAAATATACAATTGGTGGGTTAGTTGGGCAACAGTAATTTTCTACTTTTACCCTATTGAACTAACCTGGAAAAACCGAGAATACACATGAAATTTATTGAAACTCACGCACATATATACAGTAAGAAATTTAGTGAAGATGTCACTGCTGTGGTAGAAAGATCCATAGAAGCAGGAATAGATAAGATTTTTATGCCCAATATTGACCTAGATTCAATTGAGGGTATGCTTTCCCTTGAACAAAAGTTTCCCGGCCATTGTTATCCCATGCTGGGATTGCATCCTTGTGATGTAGACAAAGGTTTTGAAAAGACTCTTACCGAGATGAAAAAATGGTGGGACAAGCATACCTTTTACGGGGTGGGTGAAACAGGAATTGACCTCTACTGGGACAAGACTTATCTTGAGGAACAAAAAACTGCCTTGAAAATCCAGGTAGATTGGGCTAAAGAAAAGCAATTGCCCTTGATTTTACATTGTAGGGAATCCCTGGGTGAAACCATTGAATTACTAGCGCCTTTAGTGGATAAACGCTTGACAGGTATTTTCCATTGCTTTTCCGGAACCTTAGCTCAGGCCAAACAAATCATTGAGATGGGGTTTTATTTAGGAATAGGGGGAACTCTCACCTATAAAAACAGTGGGGTAGGCGCAGTGATAAAAGATATTGGTCCGCAACACCTTGTGTTGGAGACTGACAGTCCTTACCTTGCGCCAGTGCCTTTTAGGGGTAAGAGAAATTCACCGGAATACATTCCATATATCGCAGAAAAAATGGCAGAATTTACCGGATTTAGTATTGCAGAGGTTTCAGAAATAACCAACAGGAACGCATTAAAAGTTTTCAAATTGTTGCCTGATGAATTATAAAATAGTACGCCTTAATACAGCGGCACAAAAAGAGATTGAACATTCGGTATTGATCATCTATACCGGAGGTACATTGGGGATGGCTTATGACGATGATGGGGCCTTGGTACCATTTAATTTTGGAAAAATACTTGAAAAGATACCCAACCTCAATAACCTGAATATCAGTATTACGGTGATTTCTTTTCCGGAACCCATTGATTCTTCCAATATCAATTTGCAGCATTGGGGCGACATGGCTTATATTATTTTTGAAAACTATGATACATATGATGGATTTGTAGTGCTTCATGGAACTGATACCATGGCTTATAGCGCTTCTATGTTAAGCTTTATGCTGAAAGGGCTGAATAAACCGGTGATATTTACCGGGGCACAGTTGCCAATCAGTGCAATGCGATCAGATGCCCGGGAAAACCTAATGACCTCCTTGGAAATTGCAATATCTAAGGCCAATGGAAAGCCGATAGTGCCCGAGGTGTGTATTTTTTCAACCATTTGCTATTGCGTGGCAACCGTGCCAAAAAAGTACAAAGTGTTCACTTTGATGCTTTTGAGTCAGAAAATTATCCACCCTTGGCAGAATCAGGTATTGTCATTGATTACAACTATTCAGCCATTCGACCCTATGAAGAGGGAAAGAAGCTAAGGTATGTCAACAAGCTGGATAAAAGTGTTATGGTGCTCAAACTATTTCCCGGCATCACTCAGCAAGTGATCCATCACAGTTTAAGTATGGAGGGCCTTAAGGGGGTAGTTTTAGAAACTTACGGTTCAGGAAACAGTCCTAGTGAAAGTTGGTTTATCAAAGAAATGGAAGAAGCTGTAGACCGAGGGATTTTGATATTGAACGTTTCTCAATGCAATGGAGGACGAGTAATTCAAGGGAGGTATCAGACCAGTATGGACTTGAAAAGGGTAGGGGTACTGAGTGGTGCAGACATCACTACAGAGGCAGCAATCACCAAAATGATGTTTCTATTGGCCAATGAACCGGATGAAACAGAGATCAAAAGACGGATGATGATGCCCTTGGCCGGAGAAATGTCAGTTTTAAATCAATAGGGTTTGTTTTTGCAATGGGTTGATCTTCAGTTTTATATCAGTTACAGCCTTTTTTTGGGATAAGATTAGTTGTTTTTTTCCAGAATAAAGCTTCAAATTATTTGCAAGAACTGATTTTTATATTTTTCTTTGTCGGCTCAAAGAAACGAACTATTTCCACAGAGAGGTGTCCGAGTGGTTTAAGGAGCACGCTTGGAAAGCGTGTATACTAGCAATGGTATCGAGGGTTCGAATCCCTTCCTCTCTTCATAGAAAACCCTAACTATCTGATATATTGATAGTTAGGGTTTTTGTTTTTGTGAAGGGGGCGAATTTAATGGAGCGGTGTGTCCGAAAATGACAAACTTTGGGATTGGGAATAGTAGAATAATTTGAAAATCATCTGTATTTCATTGAAAAAGTTTATATAAAAGAGAAGTAAATTACAGAAGACAGTTATACAGAACTATAGTCGTTAATGAAACTGGAGAGGATGTCTGGTTCGATGACTTTATGGTGATAAGTACCACTTCACCCATTATGCAGGAGACCCATGGAGCCTGTCCTGAGGAACTCAGGGACCCTGGGGATTGGAGTTGACCGGGATGGGTTTCAGTATGGGGGATAAAAGCGAATAAGTACAAATCCCTGGGCTGGGTGTAGAATCCTCTACACCCTTTTATTCCTGACTTACTTTGAAGTCGAAATTTTTTATATGCCATTTGAAATCCCCTCTTTATGTAAACAAATGGACAAAATTTTGAATACCGTTTGACTGAAATTGGAGACTCCATCCATAACGATACGCTCTGCCAGCATTTATTTGTAATTCTATCAAGGATAAACTATTTTTAGTTATGGAGAGGCTTACCAAAAAAGAGATCAGGAAATCGAGCGTGACGAAATCGTCAAGTCAATGGATGGTTATGGTGACGAGATTCCACCCCAATAAACCAGGGCAAGTTCTGACCATTAAAAACAATTTTAAACAAATGAAATTATGCTGGATGAGAAGATTTGATAACCTTGGATCATTGGTAATTCCGTCCAATTCCAATTGCAAATTGGAAAGGATAGAAGGGTGTTTTGCCAACTACTACACTTAGTCTGGCTGTAAAAGTAATTAGTACTTCTTATTTTATTTGATTTCGAGAAATTTGATCCACCTTATTTAATAATTTTGGTAACAATACTATAAGCTATAATATGGATTTTAAAATAGTAATAATAATTACAATTTACCTGTTGGTAGTCGAGAAGTTATCAGGTCAAATAATAGACACTACCTCTGTAGTGTATAGCAATATTGATCATGTTTTTGATTCTGAGGGTATATATTTGACTGCTGATAAAATGCCGGAATTTAATGAGGGAAATGAGGAGGTATATTCATTTGTTCAAGAAAATATGGGCCGTACCTACTTAAATAGGGAGGAAAAAAGCAGGTCATTTATAAGTTTTATTATTGATAAAAATGGGTGTGTGAAAGATGTTCAGGTTGTTAAAGGAAAAGATGAAAGGTTAAATAGATCAATTGTCAGAGTGGTGGAAAGAATGCCCAGTTGGAAACCTGGTGAAATAGCTGGCGAAAAAGTTGAAGTAAGACTTACTTTTCCTTTTAAGTATTGAACCAAGGATTAGAAATGAGGTCATGTAAATCCCCGGCTGTTTGTAGAATCCTCAACACCCTTTTATTCCTAACTTACTTTGAAGTCGAAACCTTTTATATGCCATTTGCAATGGCTTCTGAAAGTCCTCCTTATCCAAGTAAACAAATATGGACAAAATTTTGAAACCCCATCCAAATCAACGACACTTTATTCAGTTACCTCCATTAAGCGTAGTTTCAAACTACCCCCAGTCCAAATCTATAATTTGGATGTATTAATAAGATGGAAAACACTTCTGTTTTTGCGTCAGATTGTTAATTTAATTCTACACACTGAGGCCAAACTTTAAACGTTAGCTCATATGAATTAATTTATAACCGGACCTGTCTTTAGGGTAAGTATGGCATGATTATTTCTACACAGAAAGTATCACTAAACGACTATTAAAATGAAATTTATAACCAAGGCAGTAGGTGCAGCTCTAGTAGGGTTCGCTGTGAAAAAAGTAATTGATTCCATAGAAAATGGCACCGCTCAAAAGTCAGTTTTAGATCGCTTCGGTAGACCTTTGCGAGATGCTCATATTGGCTTTAACAATACAGCATTCAAACTCGGGATAATCTCTGGAAGAAAAAAGCAGAATGGAATAAGAATGTAGTGGAGAGGTACAATGCTGTCAGAGCAGTTCCTAATACAAATCCAATACCCGCAAATGGTGCTGGCAATCAAAGCGATATTTCTGCCCCTCCTGTACAGGGAGAGGTTCACTCTAAGCCTAAAGCTTCTCAAACGAGAATACCACCAAAGAATATGTAAACCTAAGGGGTAGTTTTTAAGCTTTATCCCTCTTTTACTGGTCTCAGTTTAGCGCTGCATAACTCAGACCTAAAATGATGAAAGTTAACCAAAGCTCAGGGAATGAAAGGGATAATAAACCCTATCCATACATTAGTCTTGTAATAAATTACTAACTATATCCATACACCACAAAAAACCGGTGCCTTACAGTAATCGCTTTAAATAAAAGGTGCCCGACAATTTTGCCGGGCACCTTTTTGTTTGTCCTTAATTACTCCAATCCAAACTTATAAATTTTGTCATCAAAACCACAAATATAGATTTCTTGGTTTTGGTCTACTCCGAAGGAGGAAATAGGAAAATCGGCTTTGAACAATTCAGTATTTACAGGGTTTTCAGTATCACTGAAATCCAGGCTCCAAATTCTACCTGACACATAATCAGCATAAATGTAAAGTCCCTGAAGCTGCGGTAGGGCCTCGCCATGATAGACAAATCCACCGGTGATGGAAATGTCTCCTTCATCCCGATCATATTCCCAAATTGGCAATTCAAGGTTTTCTTGGTTACATTCATCGGCTTTGAAGCAATGAAAGCCTTCCATGGTATTCCAACCGTAATTCCCACCGTTTTTAACGATGTCAATTTCTTCATAGCTGTTTTGACCTACATCTGCCACCCACAACTGATCAGTGGCAGTATCAAAACTAAACCTCCAAGGGTTTCGCATGCCATAAGCATAGATCTCTTCCTTAAAGCCTTCGGTATTTCCGGCAAATGGATTGTCATCCGGAATGGAATAAGGCATAGCTCCATTTTCTTGGTCCACATCAATTCTAAGAATATTTCCTAATAAGGTACTACGGTTTTGGCCATGTCCATGTGGATCTCCACTTTTTCCACCATCACCAACTCCTATATATAAGTAGTAATCCGGGCCAAAAGCTATTTGTCCTCCATTATGGTTGCCATATGGTTGTTCATATTCCAACAATACCAATTCACTGTTTGGATCGGCCTCATCAGGGTTCGTGGAGGAAAGGTTGAATCTTGAAATTACTGAACGATCCGGATTGGATGCCGTGTAGTTTACGTAGAAATAACCGTTGCTTTCAAAATTGGGATGAAATGCCAAGCCTAATAGACCTTCTTCATTGTCTGAATCTTCTACTCGGTCTTCAATGGCTAAAAACGTTGCTTTGGTCGAAGTTTTTTGCTCATTTTTAAAAACAGAAATGACGCCTCGCTGCTCCACTACATAAAGTTTGTTTGACTTGTCTCCTGCATGCTGGAAATCAACGGGTCTGGTAAACGATAATTCCGGGAAAGCCGCAACAAGGGCCAAGTTTTGTTCGATACCGGTAGTTTTTTCTTCTGTCTCCTTGGTGCAAGCCGTACTGGCAAACAAGGCAATGACGAGAAAAATTTTCAGTTGTTTTTTCATAATTGATAGTTGTATGGTTTGGTTAAAGTAAGCTTGATTTCTATTAGGATTGATGATTTAACTTAATTTTTCTGGAACGGCATAGGACCATTCGCTAACGTAGAAAGCAATTTAAGGTTTTTTCTTGGCAAAATTGATTTGATCAGGCAAGAGTAAGCTTATAGCTTATTTCAAGTTGATATGGAATCAAACATTTCAAATTTTGGGAAGACATAGAATTGATTGAGTGGATGTTCTATTTATTGAGCTTTCTTCTTATAATAAAAACAAGCTTGGTCACCTATTTTCAATTTATTGTATTGTAGTGCTTTATTCCGAAACTCGGTCAGTTCTTGTCTACTGAATTCTTGGTGGATGTCGGTGCCAACCAAAGGTTTTCCTTTTTTGTACAAAGCTGTTCCCCAAAATTGACTGTCCATGCTATCAAAAGTGGTATTGAAAAGTTCAAGTCCAAACCTCTCCCCTAAAATTTCCATTGATTTGGTGTTGGGGATAAATAAATGCCTTGGTGCATCCAGCTGAAACCAATAAGTATGTTCTTCTTTCCAAACTTGGGCATCGGTGACAGGCACTCTGATCAATACTTGCCCTTCCGGGTTTAAGATGGTCACAAGTTTTTTAAAGACCTCAACAGGACTGGGTAGATGTTCAAAAGAATGGTGAAACATTACCAGATCAAATTTCTGATCAATTTCAAAAAGTCCTTTTTATATATAGAAAAATTTTTTGAAGAAAAAGCTGCTTTTACAAAAGGATCATATCCATTGAGCTGCTTAAAACCCGAGTAAGCCATTTCAGCTAATAGTTGTCCATTTCCGCATCCGATATCAGCAATTTTACTTTTTGGATTTAGGGAAAGTGGAGAGAGCCAATCATAGTAAACCGGAGAATGAAAAGAGAGCCCCTGCAAAATGCTTTATACCTTAGTTTTTTGAGAAGTGCCAAAAGGGCATTGCTACGGTTGAAAGGACCAAAGGAATAATAATTAGAGGGGTAGTATTTGCCAAGGTCTGCAGGAATGTCGATTAAAAAGAGTGCTTGACAAGATTCACATTCTATATAATTAAAAATATCTCCTGTATCATACATTCGTTCTTGGGCAACAATGTCTTTGAATTCCGAGCCTTGGCAAATTTCACATTCTTTCATATAGGTGTTTACAGGATTCGATGAATCAACAAAATTAAGTTAAATATGGGCCACTACAAAGTCCAGAAATAAGGGGTATAGAAGTTAAATTTTTTAATTGATAGAGGATGTATTTTGAGCCTTGCCTAAAAAGGTGATTAAGCATCAGTTTTGTCTTCGATTATTAACTGATTTTCGAATTAACTTGAATGAATCTTTATTATAAGGAGTGGAATGCAAAGCCATTAATCATAAAAGAAGCTACTTTATTATAAATTGGAAGAAAAAACAGCTGTGACCCAGTTTGTGGATATCGGGACTTAGCGTTGAAGAGGATTAATGGAGTTTAATTAAATATCAGGAGGAATTGGTCTAAAATTATATGTGGAATTCAAGGAGGAAACATATTAATATAGGAAACTGAATTACCTGAAAGTTCGAGATTAATTCGAGTCGGGGTAGGCATTATTCTTAACATTTCGCAGAAAGTCCTTGGGTTTTTGCAAAGAATAATAAGCTTAAATGTTTGATATTTAGTCGGATAGGCTTATATTAATAAGAGATTTATTTGCGTATTAACTTTTAAATAATTAGTTTTATATAAGTAAAGGCTTTGCTTCATATACTAGATGAAGGATTTGGCGTTTATGAAAGTGAGTAATTTTTTTCTTATATTGCAAATTAGAGAACAGTAGGAATTTCAAGGGCTTAGCCCCTGTCAAATGAATATTACTTGAGGATTTGCAACAAATTCTCAGAAATTATAATGGAATCATTTGCAATTTGAGCCGAAAAAATTATAACTTTAAAAATCAATTTAAAATTAGAAACCGTTCAACCTTTAAATGTCTATTAAAAACTACACTATGAAAAAGTTAATCGCTTTGTTCATGCTTTTCGGAATTTTATTTGCTCCGATGATCACAAAAGCACAAGAAGAAACAGAAACAGAATCAGAAGCTGATACTACTGAAGAGGCCGCACCGGTAGAAGCTGCTCCGGCCCCAGCTCCAGTTATGACTGATGATGACATCGTTGCTGAAGAGCAATCTTTTCATCAAGTTATAAAAGACAAGTTTATTGAGGGTGATCCTACCTTTATGACTCCGGTATTATTGTGTTTGATCTTAGGCTTAGCTGTAGCTTTGGAGAGAATCGTTACCTTAAACCTTTCTACGACTAACACCAAGAAATTGTTGGCTAAAGTAGAGAATGCGTTAGATGAAGGCGGAATTGAAGCCGCAAAAGATGTAACAAAAGGAACTAGAGGTCCTGTAGCATCTATCTTCACGCAAGGTCTAATGAGATACTCTGAGGGTATTGAAATGGTAGAAAAATCTATCATAGCTTATGGATCTGTAGAAATGGGACGTTTGGAAAAAGGTCTTGTTTGGATATCTCTATTCATATCTTTGGCTCCAATGTTAGGTTTCATGGGTACTGTAATTGGTATGATTGGTGCCTTTGATTCAATTGAAGCTGCCGGTGATATTTCTCCATCTCTTGTTGCAGGTGGTATTAAAATTGCCCTTTTGACCACAGTTGCAGGTTTGATCGTTGCGATTATCCTACAGTTGTTTTACAACTATTGTGTGGCTAAAATTGATTCTATCGTAAATGATATGGAAGATGCTTCCATCAGTTTAGTAGACATTTTGGTTAAGCATAAATTGACTAGATAATTCTAGTCAATTTAATGTTTTTCAATAAAATGATTATTCACTTATATATTTAAGATAAAATGGATACTACTGATATATTCTTATATGCAGGGTACTTACTAGTTGTTATCGGCTCGATACTAGCTTTAATTATGCCATTGATCAGTTCCTTAGGAGATCCTAAGAGCCTTTTAAAAACACTCGTAGGAGTTGTTATAATTGCTGCTGTATTTGGAATAGCTTACTCTAGCGCTAGTGGTGACGTAGCTGCAAAATATATGGCTGACCCATTCAATATTACTCCTGAAGGAGCTAAAATGGTCGGTGGTGTATTGATAACAGTCTATGCCCTGTTTTTACTTGCAATTGTTGGGATTGTAATTACAGAAATTAATAAAATAATTAAATAATATGGCTAGCAAGAGAGGTAGAATGGCTCAGGAGGTAAATGCAGGATCGATGGCAGACATCGCCTTCTTGCTCCTTATCTTCTTTCTCGTGACCACAACCATTGCTTCGGATAAAGGAATTATGAACATCCTTCCTCCCAAGCAAGATCCTAATCAACCCCCACCAGAGGTTGAATTAAACGAAAGGAATATTTTTAATATTCTTATCAATGCAAACGATGATCTCTTGATCGAAGGGGAGTTTAGAAATGATTTAAATGGTCTTTCTGACGAAATCAAACGATTTATTCTGAATTTCGGAAATCCTGATGAAGATGCTATCGCCTTGTTCAATAGTTTGCCTCCTTCCTTGAAAGGATTGGCAGATCAAAGCCCTGAATCTTCAGATCATCCAATGTCAGGTGGCGCGGTAATCTCTATCAAAACCAATAGAGGTACCAGCTATGAGACCTACTTGGAGGTTTTGGATTTAGTAAAACAGGCCTACTTCGAAATTTATGGAGAGCGTGTAGGGCTTACAGGAGAAGAGTATAGAACCCTGTCAGGTCAGACTCCTGCTGAAAAGGAATTGATGGACAGAGGAAAAGAGAATATTCCTATGGCCATTTCCATTGCTGAACCTGATAAAACCGGAAGCTGATATGTCAAAGTTTAAAAAGAAAACCAAAGCGGATACCAATATTCCAACTTCGGCATTGCCTGATATTATCTTTATGTTGTTGTTTTTCTTTATGGTAACAACAGTATTAAGGGAACAAACAATATTGGTTGAGCAAAAGATCCCACAGGCAACACAGTTGCAGAAGATTCAAAAGAAAACTTTGATATCATATCTGTACATTGGAAAGCCTAAAAACACTTCATTATACGGTTCTGAGCCTAGGCTCCAAGCCAATGATGTGTTGATCAATACTTCAGACCTTGTCCTTTGGGTAAACCAACAAAAAGATGCGCTTTCTGAAGCTGAAAGAGACCAAATTTGGATTTCTCTTAAAGCCGATAGAGACGTTAAAATGGGACCAATTAGTGACATTCAATTTGAACTAAGAGAAGCTGATGCTAGGAAACTTATGTATGCTTCTGTAGGTAAAGTTGAAAACTAAGTATAGGATTTTATAAGTTATTTTGAAAGCTGTTTCTATGGAAACAGCTTTTTTTTCTCTATTTTTTTTCATCAAACCTTGGATTCGTTTTTCTCCAAGCCCCCTGACTACCAAGTTTGCAGATTTATTCTGTAAATTTCAACCAATGTATTTTTCTTTTGAACGGTTTAGCCTCTTCTATTTGTTCTGATTCCGTCATAGAACTACTTGTGTGACTAATGTCATATTGGAATATAGATTTCCCTTGTAGTTTTATGCTATCATTAATTGAATTGAAATCTACTATGAAAATAGAACAAATTTATACAGGTTGTTTAGCTCAAGGAGCTTATTATTTAGAGTCCAATGGGGAAGCAGCAATCATTGACCCATTGAGAGAAGTTCAACCCTATATTGATAAAGCTGAACAAAATGGTGCCAAAATTAAATATATATTTGAAACCCACTTTCATGCAGACTTTGTTAGCGGACATATGGATCTGGCCAAAAAAACCAAAGCTTCTATAGTATTTGGTCCTACCGAAATGGAGTTGGGTTTTGATGCCATAGTTGCTCAGGACAACCAAGAATTTATCCTTGGTAAAAGTAAAATTAAAGTACTGCATACTCCGGGACATACCATGGAAAGTGCTGTGTTTCTATTGATCAATGAGGAAGGAAATCCTGAAGCTTTATTTACAGGTGATACCTTATTTATAGGGGATGTTGGAAGGCCTGACCTTGCACAAAAAGTGGTTAAAGACTTAACGCAAGAAAAATTAGCCGGGCACTTGTATGATTCCCTAAGGAATAAAATAATGCCACTACCTGATGATTTGATTATCTATCCGGCACATGGTGCAGGCAGTGCTTGTGGTAAAAATATGAGTAAGGACACTAGTGATACCCTAGGCAATCAAAAGAAAACAAATTATGCTTTGCAGGAAATGAGCAAAGAGGAATTTGTTGAAAAAGTATTGGATGGGCTTACACCTCCCCGGCGTATTTCCCTCAGAATGTGATGATGAACATTCAAGGTTATGACAGTATTGATGATGTTTTGGAACGTGGTCAAGAAGCTCTTGATCCAAATGATTTTGAATACTTAGCCAATCAAACAGGAGCAATAATTCTTGATACAAGAGATCCTGAGGTTTTTGCTAAAGGGTTCGTGCCTAATGCAATAAACATTGGGATCGATGGAAGTTTTGCTGTATGGGTAGGTACGCTAATTCCGGATGTGAAGCAAGAGCTTTTGATTGTAGCAGATGAAGGTAGGGAAGAAGAGGTCATTACCAGATTGGCCAGGGTAGGTTATGATCATGCTTTGGGATTTCTTAAAGGAGGAATGAATTCTTGGGGAAAAGCAGGGAAAGAAATAGATAACATTCCTTCAATTAATGTCGATGAGTTTAGAAAGTTGTCTGAAAGTTCTCCCGAAAATATTGTCTTAGATGTTCGAAAAGCAAGTGAACACTTTAGTGAGCATGTAATAGGTTCTGTAAATGCTCCCTTGGATTATATCAATGATAGCATGAAGACCATAGATAAAGATAAGACCTATATGGTACACTGCGCAGGAGGCTATCGTTCCATGATTTTCTGCTCCGTTCTTAGGGCTAGAGGTTATGACAATTTAATCAATATAAAGGGGGATTTGCAGCCATTAAATCATCCGAAAAATTCCCTGTCAGTGATTATGCTTGTCCAACAACCATGTTATAAACTGACAGGATTTTGTAACCAATAAACTAGGGCGCGCTAAGTGGTAATCATTTAGCACGCTCTAATAATAGCATAATTATCCCATCCTTATCTAATGTAATTTTAGCTCATTTTAGTGATTCATCGCGGGGTCTTAAAAGTACGCCTGTACTTCTGACTATGTCCTTGGGATAATTTTAATTCCTTTTATTAACAATAATGTAATATAATAATGAATGAATTCTTGAATTGGGTCAGTCAACCTTGGCCTTGGTACATAGCAGGCCCTATGATAGGGCTAACTGTACCGATCCTCTTAATATTAGGAAACCGATCTTTTGGTATTTCTTCTTCCTTAAGACATGTTTGTGCAATCTGTGTTCCGGCAAAAATCCCTTTTTTCAATACAATTGGAGAGAAGAAATCTGGAATTTAATGTTTGTGGCAGGAGTGTTTTTAGGAGGAGTAGTGGCTGCCATATTTTTGTCAAACCCTGAGGCAATTGTCATTGCTGAAAGCACCCAAAGAGATTTGAGGGCGTTGGGATTGACTGATTTTAAAAGCCTTTTGCCTGCAGAAATATTTAGCTGGGAGTATCTCTTTACCTTAAAGGGTTTCTTTTTTATGGTGGTAGGTGGCTTTTTGGTTGGTTTTGGTACAAGGTATGCTGGCGGTTGTACTTCAGGACATGCCATAATGGGCATAAGTAACCTTCAATGGCCTTCTGTAGTGGCTACCGCATTCTTTATGATAGGAGGGCTAGTAATGACCCATTTATTACTGCCTTTCATCATGACATTGGTAGGCTTTTAATTCAAATAAAATATAAATTTATTGACATGTTATTAAAAGAAATTGAACAAAAAGAGATTGAAAAAAGTAAGGACTCAAAAATTAAAGCGAGGCAAGGGGAATCTGGTTTGGCTTTATTAAAGTACCTCTTTGTCGGGCTTTTTTTGGAATTATTTTCGTAAAAGCAGAAATAATTTCTTGGTTTAGGATTCAAGAAATGTTTCGCTTTCAATCTTTTTATATGTATGGAGTAATCGGTTCAGCAATTCTTGTTGGCATGCTCTCCATTCAAATCATTAAAAGGTTTTCGATTAAAACCATTAATGGTGAACCTATCAAAATAAAGGATAAGAAGTTCAATAGGGGGCAAATATACGGGGGCTTTATTTTCGGATTAGGCTGGGCCATTACCGGAGCTTGTCCCGGACCATTGTTTGCCCAGATTGGTACAGGATTTACTGTAGTTTTCGTTTCCTTACTTAGTGCCGTGGCTGGTACTTGGGTATATGGTAGGTTGGCTACTTTTCTCCCCAAATAAAACACAGTAAACGGATCAATAGGTTTATCCTTTTTGGGGAATACTTATTGATCCTTTTCTCCAATGTTTTCCACAACACAGCAGAACACAATAGAATTGGGTGTGATAAATGAAATGGAGGACTCAATCCTATTTTTTTAACAAGTATGTCCTACCTACAATAGTGCTGAAATTATCTAATTACTCCAATATTTCTCGTAGATGTTTCCCTATAGAGGGAGGGCTAGGGCAGAGTTATCCTTGAGAAGCTTCTTCATCGACCAATTCTCTTAAGTCTACCGGTACCACTCTTGATACTCCTGCCTCAATCATAGTAATGCCATAAATTATATCAGTGCTTGCCATGGTTCGTTTGTTATGGGTGACAATGATAAATTGAGATTCATTCGAGAATTTCTGAATGATCTGATTAAATTTATCAATGTTGGCATCATCCAATGGTGCATCTACTTCATCGAAAATACAAAAAGGAGCAGGTTTTAGTAGGTAAATGGAAAACAGTAAAGAAGTTGCTGTTAAGGTTTTTTCACCCCCTGAGAGTTGGTTAATCGTCAAAGGTCTTTTCCCTTTAGGTTTAGCAATTATTTCAATGGTGCTATCTAAAGGCATTTCCGGATTGGTTAGTTTTAAGTCACAGTCATCCTCTTCGGTAAATAGTGAGCGAAAGACTTTCACGAAGTTGACCTTTATTTTTTCAAAAGCATCTATGAAAGTCTCTTTGGCCACCTGATCAATCTCTTTGATCGTTGACATTAAAGAATCTTTTGCTTGAATAAGGTCCTCTTTTTGCGCTGTTATGAAAGTATGACGTTCCTTAATTTCGTCATAAGCTTCCATAGCCATGGGGTTAATCGGACCCATTTTTTCCAATTTTGATTTTGCCTTTTGAACTTCTTCCCTCAAAACATCTTCAGACTTGGAAGCATGTTCCTCGTCCAAATCAGGGTTCTCAGCCATAATCTCATCCAGATCCAACTCAAATTCTACACTAAGCCTTTCTTTAATTCCGCTTAGCTTCAAATTAATTTCATTGGTGGTTTGCTTTAGATCCATTAAAAGGGCGTCAGAATGCTCTTTTTTCCTTTGAATTTCTCTAATACCTTTTTCTACTTCATCAATTTCGCCTCTTGCAGCATAATAGTCTTTTTCGGCATCATTTACCCCGGATTCTATACTGTCTTTCTCCCCGTACAGTTCTATAAGCTCATCGTCCTTTACTTCATTATTGTCAATCAAGGACATGATTTCTTGCTCTGTTTGCCCCAAATCGGTCTGGGCCTTTTCAATTCTCTCTTTACTACTTTCGTAAGTACTCTTTTTGAAGCTTATTTCTTGTTCAATGCTTTGGAGTTTGTTTAATAGTTGATGGTAAAGGATGTTTTCTTCATTGAACTGTGAGGAGCGGTGAGAAAGTTCTTCCGCATCTTCCTGCAGATCAGCATTGATATTGTTGATTTCTTCTTCAAGTAAATCGAAGGCTTCTTTCTCTTCCTTTAATTTGGGGCCGATAATTTCTAGTTCTTCAGTGAGAGTAAAGATCTTATCCTCGATATCTTCTTTTTATTGGCATTGGAATTTAGCATTTCCGCCAATTGCTCTTTTTCGTTTTAATTGAAACAAAGTCTTGGTTCAATTCATTGACCTTGAGCTGTTTTTCTTCAATCGATAATTTGAAGTTAACGGCTTTTAATTTAGATAGTTCAGCTGTTTTTTTATCGAGATTGGCCCTGGTCTCATTTATTTTTTTCTGGAGTACTTTTATTTCTTTGTCGAGTTTTTCCAGATTTTTTGCCCGACCTATCCTTTTACCTTCAAAGAGGCCTACTGATCCCCCGGAAATGGTAAATTTTCTGTCGATGAATTTCCCGCTTTCTGTAATGAAAATACCCTCTTGAGATTTTGGTACTTGGTGAATGTCTCCGGAAAAGATATAGACATCATCCAACAAATAAGCCACTAGCGGCGCATACTTGGAATCATACTCGATTATTTCTGTAGCAGCCACTGCATCGGGAAATAGCTTATTTTGACTAGCCCTAAATTTCTCGAACCTTTCCAATACAAAAAAATGAGCTTTTCCTTTGCCGGAATCACTTAATAGTTTCACGGCAGCGATTGCTTCGGTATCATTGTCAACCACATAATAATTCATGTAGTTTTCAAGAAAATTTTCTATGGTTACTCGGTACTTTTCATCTGTAGTGATAATGTCTGATAGCAAAGGCATGTTTTTGCCCCATTGACTGTTTTTTCTTAGGAACTTTATTGCCTCAGGGAATCCTTCAAGGTTGTCAACCAAGGATTTTGTCAGCTGGTATTCATTGCTTTTGGCATCCAGTTTTCTATTGAGTTGGGTAAGTTCCTCTCGGATCAATTCTTGCAATCTGGAGGTTTCTTCTTGTTTGGCCAGGTGGGCGGCTTCTTCTTCTTTTAATTCTTCAAAGGCAGTGTTTTCTTTGTCTAATTGCGCTTTTATGAGGCCTAGTTTTTCTTCAAAACCTGCCAAATTTTCAATCTGACTGTTGTCATCTGTTGCGGTTTTCTCCAGCTCCTGCTTAATGGTTGTGAGTTGGATTTGCTTGATCTCTTGGCTTTTTGATAATTGGTACAATTCATCTCGCTTTCGAGAGTAAGTACTTTGCATCACTTTCTGTTTTTCGAGGGAGACATTGTGCTGAGCCTTTTTTTCCTCGTAAACAGCTTTTAATTCTTCTACAGTTTGTTCTTTCTCTTGAGTAAGCTTTTCCGAAATTCGATGCTCTTGTTCCAGTGATTTGATGCTAAATCCGGCTCTTTCATTGCTTTTTTATCTTGCTCAATCTGCTCTCTCAGCTGGTGAGACTTGTCTTGAAGAAAGCGGAGTCTTTCATTCTTAATTTTTTTATCACTTTCAAATTGCCGAATTTTGTGAACATGTTCATTTAAGGTTTTTTGTCTACTTCCTAGCAACTTTTCCTTATGGATCATTTCTGCTTTAAGGTTCTCCAATAAAGCATCTTTATGGGCTAGCTCAGCATTAAGCTTAAGCTTTTGATCGTTTTCATGTTCTAGTTTTTTGTTGAGGTTTATTAATACATCTCTTTGATGAACTACCCCTTTTTTAGCAAGTGCGATGCTTGCAGATTTATAATCTTTCTTTATTTCAAAATACCGGGTAGCCTGTCGAGCTTGTTTTTCTAACGATTTTAAGTTTTTTCAATTTCAAACAGCAGGTCTTCCACTCTATCCAAGTCTGCATCTGTATCACCTAATTTCTTTAGGGTTTCTTTTTTCGAGTTTTGAATTTTGAAATACCAGCAGCTTCTTCGAATAAATCCCTTCTTGAATTATTTTTATCATTGAGCAGTTCATCGATCATTTTTAACTCTATAATAGCATAGCTATTGGAGTTAATTCCAGTATCCATAAAAAGATTTGTAATGTCTTTTAATCGACAAGTGATCCCATTTAGCAGGTATTCGCTTTCTCCGGAACGATAATATCTTCTGGTGATCGTGACGTGTGTGTATTCTGTAGGTAATAAATTTTTAGTGTTTTCGAAGGTGAGGGATACCTCCGCCATATTGAGCTGTTTCCTGTTCTTTGTTCCGTTAAAAATTACATTCTCCATTTTATCAGAACGAAGCATCCGGGTTTTTTGCTCTCCAAGTACCCACCGAATTGCGTCAACAACATTTGACTTGCCACAACCATTTGGGCCTACTATTCCAGTGATTCCCTTGTCAAAGTGGATCATTACTTTATCACCAAAACTTTTAAAGCCTCTTATTTCTAATTTGGAGAGTTGCATGTATTCGATTTAAACCTAAACAAATTTAACCCAAACCATTCAATTTACAAATGTGTGCAGTTCAGCTTTCCCTAGTTTTTGAATATGGTGGTTTTTTCTCTCTTATTATTATTGCCCCGAACCTTTTATTGGGGAACTATTTAAATTATCATTGAAGCTCCTGAGTTTTATATTTTACATTGAGGATAAATCAATTGGGAAGAATTTGGGATAAAGAGGCCTGATTTTTATTGGTAACACAAGATTTTTATTGAAAAATTAGCTTCAGGAAACAATTATGTTTTGTGAAATAAAAAGGCTGATTATTGAAGAATGTGCTTTTCGAAGAAAAGTATATAATAATAGAGTGATTTAAATTGAATTTTTGGTTGTTGCTACTAAAAAATCCTTTTATTTAATTAATTGTGAAGTTTCACCAAATTTTATTTTATTTACGTTCACCTGTCGAATAGGGGAGTATGTTTTTATGCCCCGTAACTTGCTAGCCCACCAACAACATGAAATCAAAGCTCAACCCTTCAAATATTGTATCTTTTTTTTCGAGTGGTTTTCACCTAGAAGGTGATATTACTGCCGAAAATGATGTAAGAATAGAAGGTGAGATTCGAGGGAATATTAGTACCAAGAAGAGGGTTATCATCGGAGAGAGTGGAAAAGTGCTGGGGGATATTGAAGCCGAGCATATAGTGGTGTTAGGAGAAGTTAAAGGAAAGGTTGTCGCATTAAGTAGGCTAACCATAGGGAAAAATGCATTGTTTCAAGGGATGGCTTATACTGATAATATTCAAGTTGATTTTGGTGCAAAAATGGAAGCCGGTATTCAAAAATTAAATAAACAGGTTAATGAAGAAAATCTTTTCTTGTCTTCAAAAACCAATTCCCAAATTAGTCATGCCCAAAACAACATAGTCCCCTCAGATGATCAAAATTTAGACCCTGCCATTGCCTCAGTAAGTTGAATTACATTGGATCAAATAAGTTTTTTGGCCAAAGCACAAGATACCCCCTAACCGCAATTTTTTACGGACTAAAAGTGTTTGCCGTCTTGGTCGTACAAACCAGTTAGTTTTAACCGCCTTATAATTATCAATTGAGAGACAATACTTTGTCGAAATTTTGATTGGTTAAAACCATTTTTGAAGCTAAGCTTACAATATTGTCCATGTCTTTATACTTTTGGATATCTCCATTGACAATGTATTGGGTATTGCCCTTTTGATTGATGAAATAAATTGGGTTATCAATCTTTATTCTCATGGATAATTTTTGTTCCAAATCTCTTTTCAAATCATTCATCGGTTGATAAAAGATTGGGAAGACCAAATAATCATCAAGTTGAGAATTAAGCCAGTTGGTGGCGTACAAATGCTCCTCGAATGAATCAATGTTAAACCCAATGAGGTGATAATTGAGCTCTTTTAATTTGGTCAAAGCGGTTATGAGTTTGTGTCGATCTTCATCGGTTTTTGGAATTAACGCAGAAGGGTTGGTGTAAATAATAATTCTTTGACCTTTAATTATTGACTTTAAATTAACATTTCCGTAACGCGTTTTGACCATTAAGTTAGGGCAAGCGATTTCTTTTTCTAATTGATAGGGGGTTAAGGGTGCAGTTTTCATGGCAGGATTCAGGTTTTATGACAACTATAATCTGTATTTAAATAATATTATAATTTAATCAATTTATTTTAAATAAAAGAAGAATAATTAAAAATTTAACATTAAATGACTATAGTCATATTATGTTAAAATAAAGCTCATTTTTTTTGCCATTTTGAAAGGCTTTGGAGGATTTATTCAGCTTAATTTCTAAGAAAACCATTGAACCTTTTTATTTGATCCCTGTCAAAAAAATAGTCTCATACCGGATAATTTTTGTAATTTTAATTTCAAATCACTACGGACGATTATGGACGGTAGCACGGTATTATATTTAATAGCAGTAATTTTCTATTTTATTTATACTTCTTTTGTGAAAAAGAAACCCGAGGAGGAGTATGCTGAAAAGGAAGATAATGAGCGAGCTCCAAAGCAAGGGCCGTCCTTTGAGGAGTTGTTACGAGAAATTAGAAAAGATCAAACGGAAACCTTCCCTGAAGACAATAGAGACGAATGGAGTGATGAGGTTTCTGATCATGATTATTCGGAGGTAAAAGAAGAGTTACCTCCTATCTCAGAGAAAGAAATTTTACCAAAAGAAAAAACACATACCAGTGCTTACCGAAGTATCAAACAGCCCTTGGTTAAACTTGACGATCAAGTTGACCTGGATGACAATAAAAAGATTTTAGGAGAAGTTGTAGATGTAGCAGGCGAATATACAGTTGGTAACAAATACGCTAAAATTTTGAAAAATCCTGAAACCTTAAAAGATGCCGTGGTATTGACAGAGGTCTTTAACAGAAAGCATTTTTAATTTTAACCACATCAATAATTCACATTTAAAATTTGCATAAAATATACATATGATCCGTCGTTGGTTTAAATCTCTAGGCCCTGGGCTAATTACAGCCGCTTTGGTATTTGGTCCCGGTAGCCTTACCATTACTTCCAAATTGGGTGCAGTCTATGGCTACAATTTACTTTGGGTAATAATAGTGGCAGCACTGTTGATGTTAACTTTTACAGGAATGGGAGCCAGGATAGGGTTGGCCTCTGACCAATCCCTTATCAGTTTATTTAGAAAAAATGGGGAAATGCAGCAGCTTTAATTGCCGGAATAAGTATTTTCTTTGTTACTGCTGCTTTTCAAGCAGGGAATACTGTTGGGGCAGGGTTGGCACTTTCTGAGTCTCTCGGACAAACAAATGGCTTGTGGATTGTAGTTATATCATTAATGGCTATATCGTTGATGTTTTTTAAATCCTTCTATAAGATTTTAGAAAAGGTGATGATGATTATGGTTGGGATAATGTTAATTTCTTTCCTTTTTACGCTAATAATTGCCCCTCCTGTTTGGTCTGAGGTTATGGCAGGGCTGAATCCAAGTATTCCACAAGGTTCCTTTATCTTGGTAATCGCTTTGGTAGCTTCAAGTTTTTCTATCGCAGGCGCTTTTTATCAATCTTATTTGGTTCAGGAAAAAGGCTGGGAAAAAGGTGAAGCTAAAGATGCTTTGAGAGAGAGTTATACTGGAATCGTTATTTTAGGCCTTATTTCCTCCATGATCATGATTAGTGCAGCCACCATCTTATATCCAAAGGGGGTGACAGTCACCTCAGCCGGAGATATTGGGATGGCATTAGAACCGGTTTATGGAAAATTTTCGTTTATGGTGTTTATGATAGGTTTATTTGGGGCTTCTTTTTCTTCCCTTTTAGGAAATGCGAGTATAGGCGGCACATTGCTTTCAGATGCTTTGTCTTTGGGTAGAAATTTAAATGGTACTCCGGTAAAAATCTTAATTACACTGATTATTATAATTGGAGCATCCATCGCACTAATATTTGGAAGGCTACCACTTGAATTAATTGTTTTTGCCCAGGGAATAACCATATTCGCAGTACCTTTCATCGGTTTAGGTCTGTTTTTAATTGGTAACGATACCAATATAATGGGCTCCCTAAAAATAATACTTTCACCAATATTATTGGTGTAATTGGCTTATTGGTGCTATTTACTTTGGCATTAAGTAATGCCTATTCTTTGTTTAATGCATAAAAAATAATATATGAAAAGGTTTTTCTTTTAGGCGAGGAGTTTTAAGAGAAGGATCAAACCATTAAAATTTACTATTGAATCAATGAAATCTATTGAAGAGTTAGAAGAAATTCTTAGCAAGCCCACCGCAGGCTTGATTGAAGACCTCAAAGAGATAAAAGGAGACATCATTATATTGGGTGTTGCAGGCAAAATGGGGCCTAGCTTGGCTAAACTTGCTAGTAGGGCAGTAAAGGAAGCCGGTATCGATAAAAAAGTTATAGGCGTTTCCAGATTTTCTGATGATAGCTTAAGAATTGATCTTGAAAACCATGGCGTAACCTGCATAGCAGCTGATTTGTTGGATGATGAAGCCCTACAGGCTTTACCTGAGGCTGAGAATGTTATTTATATGGCCGGCAAAAAGTTTGGTACCACAGGTCAGGAACACTCCACCTGGGCAATGAATGCCTATTTACCTGGAAGGGTAGCCACAAAGTATAAAAATTCTAAAATTATCGTATTTTCTAGCGGAAACATCTATCCCTTTGTGCATTATGCATCAGGAGGAGCCTTGGAGGAAACCCCTCCGGAACCTATTGGTGAATATGCACAATCCTGCTTGGGGAGAGAACGTGTATTTGAATACTTCAGTCATCAGTTCAACATCCCGATGTTAATGTACAGGCTTAACTATGCCATTGATATGCGTTATGGTAACCTTTTGGAAATAGGTAAAATGGTAAATACCGAAAAGCCAATCGATTTAAGAAGCGGGCACATGAATGTAATCTGGCAAGGAGATGCCAATGAAATTGCTATCCGTTCATTGTTACATACCAGCAGTCCACCTAAAATATTAAATGTTACCGGTCCTGAGACAATCAGCATTCGGCAAGTAGCAGAGAAATTTGGTAAGTTATTGAATAAAAAGCCGGTTTTTGTAAATGAACCGGAGCCTAACGTTTTATTAAACAATGCCTCCCTTTGTCACCAACTATTTGGCTATCCGTCGGTTTCTTTGTTAACAATGATTGAGATGACAGTGCAATGGATCCAGCAAGATGGAGCTACCTTAAATAAACCAACCCACTTTCAAGAAAGAGAAGGAAAATTTTAATTATAAAATAATGAGTAATATAAATCCCGCAATCAGGCAATTATTACATGATGGGACCGTAATTCCTGCCCACCCATTGGCTTTAACTGCAGAAAGAGAACTTGACGAAAAATACCAACGAGCATTGTCTCGCTATTATATCGCCTCCGGAGCCGGAGGAATGGCAGTGGGTGTACATAGTACGCAATTTGAAATTAGGGAAAAAAATATGGACTTTTTGAGCCGGTTTTAAGAATGGCCATGGAAGAAGTCAAAGCTGCAGCCATCGAAAGACCTTTTGCAATGGTGGCAGGGATTGTTGGAGACACTAATCAGGCAGTAGCCGAAGCTACTTTGGCAAAGGACTTAGGATATGATCTAGGCCTGCTTAGTGCCGGGGGATTGGGAGATTGGTCAGAAAAGGATTTGATAAAAAGAGCTGAAAAGGTTGCAGAAGTAATGCCTATTTTTGGATTTTACCTTCAACCATCAGCCGGTGGCCGACTGTTAAGCTACGATTTTTGGAAAGATTTTGCTGATATCCCCAATGTTCAAGCCATTAAAATGGCCCCCTTTAACAGGTACCAATCTTTAGATGTAGTAAGGGCAGTTTGTTCTTCAAGTCGCCATAAGGAAATAGCCTTGTACACCGGAAACGATGATAACATTGTGGCAGACCTCCTTACACCATTTACTTTTGTGGTGAATGGAGAGAAAATTACAAAAAGAGTGGTTGGTGGTTTACTTGGCCATTGGGCAGTGTGGACCACTAAAGCCGTTGCGCTGCTGGAGAAGATAAAGGAATGCCGTGACAATGACCTTTCAGCAATGCCTGAATTGCTTGAGTTGGGAGTGCAAATAACCGATTCCAATGCTGTTATTTTTGATCCCAAACACCAGTTTAAAGGTTGTATTCCGGGTATTCATGAAGTGCTGAGAAGACAGGGTTTACTACAGGGAACTTGGTGTCTCAATCCAAATGAAGTCCTTTCTCCCGGTCAATCAGAAGAAATTGATCGTGTTTATGAAGCTTATCCTTGGCTCAACGATGACGCCTTTGTGAAAGAAAACCTTCAAAGTTTTCTTTCATAGGTATTTATTCTTTTAAGAAATATTCAAAGAAGTTGTAAATGATTGCATTGGATTCCGGGTTGGGAGAGTGTTCCGGTCGATTACTCATCCCTACACGGTCATTGTAACCATACAATTGATTTGCCTTGATGCTATGGTTTAAGGGAATCCATCGATGCTCCCCGTCCTCTTCTCCTCCGGAGACTAAAAAGGTCGGGGAGCCATTAATACATGAAGCTCGTGCAGATCCCTATTGTCTTTCAAGAGCTGAAGATAGGTGCCCTTCGCAGGATTATTTGCCGTAGGAACACCTCTTTCTCTTCTTGGTCTTGGATGATAACCAAGGTACCAAGGTTCCCAGTAATTGATGTTTGGCCTTTCTTGGTCAAAAACAACTCCGGGATCTGACCAAGCTGCTGCTGCAAAATTCTCGAACAAACAGGAGGCAAACATGGCCCATTTCCCACCATAACTATGCCCCATTATCCCAATTTTTTCTTGATTTACTTCCGGCAAACCCGCAAGTAGATGCCATGCATTTGCTGATGCATAAGCAAGTAAAGAAAGTGGTTCAACAGTGGCACTGTCAATATGTGGATGGTATAGAGAATAAGTTTTGTTCTCAGTTGTTTCAGTTGTGCCGATTGACAGGGTTACAAATCCACGTTTAACCAATTGTAAGGCAAAATCTCTTTCTTCCTTGCCTTCTCCTATTGCTGTTTCCGGTTCGTAATAAACCGTTACAACAGCCGGTAGATTATTGGCCTGATAGGGAACCAGTAAATACCCATGGGTCATTTGGCCGGGAACCCATTCAAAACGGATCTTTTTTTGAATATAATCCGCTTTGTTAATTGAATACAAAACTTCATAATTTGGGTTTTCAATGAATTCAGGCCATTCTCCCATATAAGCATGCCAAGATGTAAGAATCTCATTTCTTCGTTTCTTCCAATCTTCCAGTGAAGTTACCTTTGATTGATCATCAAAAGTAAAGGGATCTCTAAAGGATCCTCGGTCACCTTTGTATTTATCGGGAACTTTGAAATAGGGGGCGATTTTTTGCCAATTCAGCAATTTACTAAAATGAAATTGAATGCTTTTCTCCTGTTCGTTCCATGTAGAAATCTCACTTTTGGTAGGGGCATCTGTCAAAAATAATACTTTTAATTTTTTATCAAGCTTCTTATTTTTCACCAAGTATTCATAGGCTTTATTTGCGGCAATACGGTTGGTAATACCGGGGTTTAGGGCTTGGTCTGAGTTAAACTCAGATCCCGCTGTATTATTAAAATTAGCATAGACTGAGTTCATATCAATCCATTTGATTTCATTTGTTTTAGCAAGGCTTTGAATTATTTTATTCGCCTTATTAATTTGATTATGCTGAGAAGCGCTATGATCAGGTATATTAAAATCATTATTCTTAATAGTTAAGGGAGAGAAATTGAAAAGAACCGTTTCTATGCCTTTTTGTTTTAAGCTTGAGATTATTTTCTGATAGTTAGATGAAAATGTGTGCTCAGCTTGTGGATTATGTAGTTGGTGAATATCATTTTTCCCTGCCATAATAAACACCACATCAGGATTAATTGCCAATGAATCTTGGTCTAAACTCTGCCAAAGATGCAATAATTTCAGTCCATTGATCTCTTTTGTATGCATGTCCAATTCAACTGCATCTTTTGATAAAGTGGAGTCATTGAAGTACTTAGCCTGAACCGATAATGTGGCTAAAAAAAGATGTGAAATAGAATAAAATCTAGGTAGTTAAATCGCATCATTTAAATAATAGGAGTTTGATTAAAGTTAAGAATTTTATTAAGAATATTTTACGGAAGACCCTGTTTTTGATGCATTATGCATTGATACAATGAGGATAAAAAACCACAATATAAATTGCACCAAATATTAAATTAAACTTGCTAATTAGTGGGTATTTCTTCTATATTGCGGTTTTTAGTGTAAAAAATTATTTTATGGATAGACACTGGTTTTTTATTGTTTTATTGATAGTTATCACCTCTTGCACATCAGTCTCAAAAGAAAAAATACACATTGTTGGATCACGGAATACTGATCTTTTTCAGTGGTTAAAAGGGGAGGGCTATGACTTGGGTTTTTATTCAGATGTAATGCAAGCCATTGAAGAGATGGACAATGGGGAAGCTTTATTGGTATTGTCTACCGAATATCCGAAGAATAGGGTAGAAATCCCTGATAAATTTTTCTCTTTGGTTGAAGAAAAAATATTAAATATTACATAGAATACCCTGAAGATTTTGAGGGCTTTGAAAGTAATGGAGAAGTGTTGAAAACCAGACTTGAAAGGGCGGTAGTTGTTTCAGATAAGTTTGGAGAAGGCCTTAATCCCATGAACATTTTGGGAATAAATGATTGTCATGTAATTTCCACTGAGGCAAGTGACCCTTTGATGGTAGTAGCTAAAGTAGCAGGTCTTGACAGTGCGGTTTATGGTTTGGAAGGGGTTCCTGCCTACCCATTACTAATTAATAATGACGAAAGCTTTATTGCATTAAGTAAATTATCTGATTTTGCTAGGGGAAGATTTGGACCTGAAGCCCATTGGCAGGCATTATGGGCTCATATTATTAATAAAATTACTCTTCAGGATAGGCAATTTAGTTTTGATACTTGGCCTCGGGTGGTAGAACCTTCTTTTGGTGCCAAGGAAACGATTAGCCGTAAGGATAAAATTAATTCAGTAAAAAAAGGCGTTGATTGGTTTGAGAAAGGAAAGTTTTACATCGCCAAGGAGTGGAAAGAATATTGGCTAAAGTACCAAGGAGATGGTACAAATCCCATAGGCCCACCGGTGCCTGAAGAATTTCAATCCGGGGATGGAAGCGAAGGGTTATTGGAAGGTCATTCTTCGAATATATTTTTTGATGGCACTCAACAATATCGTTATTGGATCAGAGCAGATGTTCAAGGGGAAGGGGCCTATGCACTTGCCGCAGCAGCCAATTTATTAGAAGATCCCGATTACAATTTGCCGGCGGAAAATTTGATTGAATTCTTGTACAGGGAAAACCTTACCACAGGGCCTCGAAGTGAGCCGGATTCAGCTGCATATGGATTGATAGGCTGGTCGAATACACATCCTTTTGTCTATTATGGTGATGACAACGCCAGGGCCATACTTGGAGTGTTAGGAGCGATGGCACATATGCAAAAAGATGATTGGAATGAAGAAATGTTAGAGAGTATTTTGGCCAACTTCAGGACAACCGGAAAAAATGGCTTTAGAGGAAGCCGATTAAACAATGCCAACCTTCATCGTCTAGGCTGGAAACATTACTGGAATCAAGAAACAATTAATCCTGCACCTCATTTTGAATCTTGGATGTGGGCAATTTATTTGTGGCTTTATGACAAAACCGGATATGAACCATTGCTTACCAAGTCTAAAAAAGCTATAGAAATAATGATGGACAAATATCCTGAAGAGTGGCATTGGACCAATGGGATACAACAGGAAAGAGCTAGAATGATTTTACCCTTGGCTTGGTTGGTGAAAGTTGAAGATACTCCTGAACATAGGGAGTGGCTAGACAGAATTGTGAGTAAACTTTTGGAAAATCAGGTAGAGAGTGGGGCGATCATGGAGGAATTAGGAGGGGCTGACAAGGGTAAATATGGCAGAACTGCTTCAAATCAAGAATATGGCCTTCATGAAGCACCTTTGATATTTGAAAATGGAGATCCAATTGCTGACATGTTGTATACCAGCAATTTTGCTTTCTTTAGTCTGAATGAAGCAGCACATGCTACGGGAAACCCTGTTTACTTTGAGGCATTGGAAAAGTTATCTGACTTTTTAACTAGGATTCAAGTGAAAAGTGAAACCATAAAAGATCTTGATGGTGCTTGGTTTAGGGCTTTTGATTATGAAAGATGGGAGTACTGGGCCTCCAATGCAGATGCCGGATGGGGTGCATGGGGAACCCTTACAGGTTGGACACAAAGCTGGATTGTTGCCACACAAGTATTGGTTTTACAGGATCAGAGCTATTGGGATTTGACCAAGGACTCTAAAATATCAAAAACATTCGACCAGAAATCTTCCTTAATGTTAGAAGAGTTTAAATAAATCTGTCAGGGTATTTAGAACCGGTAAAAGGTAAAGCAAGTAGATAAACAAAACTAAAAAATAGAGGGCGATATTTGGTTGGAGTCGTCAAATACAAGGTTGCAATGCTTGCCTTGAGTGGAAATTGATTCATCCTGATTTTTTGTGGAAATAGTATAATAAGCCAATTGCTGATTGAAATACGGTTAAAGTACCCAATCAGCAATTGGGAATTAATCAAATTTAGCTCTGGCAAGAGCACTTCGTTCACTATAATCTTTTGATTTTAATATTTCGAAAAAAGACTTTATCACCATGGTCCGTTATCAAGATATGCCCTTCTTTAAGCTCTCCATAATTTTCGTCATCTTTGAACTTATTTTCTGATTTCTTTTTCAGGAAATCTTTATTTCCTCGGGTATAACTAACTAATTTTTTCCCATTTAAATAATGACTTACCTTTTTTCCTTTGGCTATAATCTTACCTTGGTTCCATGAACCATGCGGCTTTAACTCCTTGTTTTTTGGAGGATAGAAAAGGTAAGCAGCACCGGTTGATGTCGTTCCATTGGGGTTATCCTTTACTCCTTCATAATTGTAATCATCAATTATTTGATATTCAGGCCCATTGACCATCATCTTTCCGGTTTTTTCGTTATAAATAGTGTCTACAAAATATTTTATACCACTATTCGCATTTGCCGTAAGGTTAAATTCAAAAACCAGCTCAAAGTCGCTGTACTTTTCCTTCGTGATAATATCTCCGCCGCCTTTACCATCCATATAAAGCGTTCCGTCTTCGATTTTCCATCCCTTTATGGCAGAGTTAGGGGCGTTTTTTGGGCACCATTTCTCCAAGGATTTCCCATCAAACAATACCTCATAGGATGATGTGGATTGGCCAAATAAGGCCAAAGAAAATGAGCTTTGCAGGAGTAGTGTGACAACTACAGCGATAATTTTCTGACTTGTTTTTCTCATGGGATCTACTGAAAAAGGTTGGATTTATTTTATTGGTTGAATGGCTAATTTAGCAGCCAATTTATCAAAAGCTGTAAGGATTTGATCTTCTAACCCAGGCTTCCATTTACTAGGAAGTCCATAGACCATTTGGGCAGTGTGACCTTCATACCCTCCTTCTTCAAGGATGATTTCGGTAGGGATATAACTCATAACATCGTTGGTATAGGTCATTACAAATATTTCCGGTCCATATTTTTCTTTGAGGCGATTGGCATAGCCTACAGTTACTTCTCCCCCCATGGTGAAAAGGGCTTGATCTCCTATTTTAATTACTTGAACGGGAAAAGGATAAGAAGAAGGCAATGGATTTCCTGCTTCAATTTCTCCTAACATTCTTACAGCCCACCTTTTCATATAACCACTCTGCTCATTGATTATTTTACTAAGTTCGGCCTTGCTAGGAGGGGCTTCCAATCCTAGGTCTATTTCTGTGTAAGCACTATTAAGAGAAGCTTCCAAAGGCTTCATGTCTTCAGAAAGGACTCTTTCAACCGTTGCAGCCAAGACTGTTCCATATTGTTTGGCCAAAGGCAGGGTCCTTCTTGGCAATGGATTTTGATCTCCTCCGGCACCTTGAAAAAACATGGCCATTGCCCCCGGGTAATTTTTTCTACCATTTCCTGAGCATAACCGGGATAATCTCCTGACCACTGGTAACCACTAAGCACCGTTGGGTGGCAGGCGTAACCAAACAGAACTGTAGTAATTTGATCCTTCTCATCCATTACTTTCAATACAGGAACTGCATGATCCATAGGTCCATTGAGGTCTGTTGATAAATGAACTTCGCTTTCTTTATTGTTTCTCCTGTTAACTTGAAAGCGTGCTGTCCCATTATTGGAAAATATTTGAGAAGGTTTCATGTTGGAAATTGCCTTGCCAATACTTGCTACAATATCATTTTGAAGTTGATCCGTGTATAGCTCCACATCGTTACGTTGCTGCTCATTCATTGGGTAAATATCAAACAAGGATTTCCCTAAAACAGGAGCGGAATGGGTATGGCTACTGTTTAAAACAATCTGGGATATTTCAAGGCCATATTTTTTGTTGACAGCATTTCTAATCCCGTCAGAAAGGTTTTTTGGTAAGCCCAGCAAGTCAGATGTTACAATTACCGTTTGATATCCTTTGGCATCTTCAATGGCCAGAACTTTCACCCAAAGTTCCCCATATTTACCTTCTGCGGGATGGTCTCTATGGCCATATCCGGCCATCCATAATGAGGAGGAAGGTGTAATGTTAATTTTATCCGTACCCGCTTTCCATCCGTTTATTTTCTGTGCTTTGGCTTGGTAACCGATGGCAAGAAATAAAAACAGCAAAGAAGTGAATAAAATAGGTTGGTAGGTTAAAATGAAGCTTTTCATAATCTAATGGATAAGTTTGTACTTGGCTTATTTTATATTAAGTGTCCAGTCTATTGCATTTTCCAGCAATTGATTAAAATAGGGATGAACAAAGTCAGTAGGAAATCCCAAAGAAGTATAGAAAACCCTAGAATCTCCATATTTTCTTGTATAGGCTATTGGCATAGTTTTACCATCAGAGGTTCCACTAAGTATAACATTGGCTTTTTTATCCAGGGAATTCTCCATTAGATAAAGATTACCTTGGCTTTGCCATTTACCCTTATTGATGCCTTTCAACATTCCTTTTCCAACCCTTTTTTCTCCTTGATATGCGTTGCTGCACTTGCAGCTCCATAGCCTTTGTTTTCATGTCCCAATACTTCGGGCACAAATTCCCACCAATCTTCAAAGCCAATTGGAATACCTTCCTCAGTTACCGAAAAAGCATGGTTGGCAGTTCTTATTCCAAGAATAGGTTTACCTGCAGCAATATGGTTTTTTATCAGTTGCAATTGATCAGTGGATAGCGCCACCCTACGCAAGAAAAGGACTAGAAGATCACTGTCCATATTGTTTTCCAATTCGGGTAGCTTGAATGCCTTTCTTTCTCCTTCTCCTAGAATTACCTTGGTTTCAAACCCACTTTCCTTAGCCAGTTTCATTGCAAAATAAGGAATGGTAAGGTCCGCTTCGTAGTTGTTGGGATCCTTGCTGATCAAAAATGTTATCTTTTTGCTTTTTTCTCCTCAGCCTTTTTTTCTCCTTAATTACCTTACCATATACTTCCAGCTGATAATCCTTATAAGTAGTATACCTTCCGGTTAGCCACAATACAATCTCTCGGTTGTCATCTGCTAAAACAATTGGTCTGATATTGTTTTCTTTTGAATTAAAGGTAACAGGAGTAAATTCCCATGGGCTATTTTCATTTAGCCTTTCTCCTCTAAATATTTCATATCTTCTTTCTCCATCCACCAATAAAGGTTCTCCTGAAACAGGGTGTACATCTGCAGAGAAGTACAGAACGTTTTTATCTTTTGGGTTGAGGCTAATCAAACCTGTGTATTCATTTTCATCCGGATACAAGCGACTCCCTGCGTAAGCAATTTCATCTTCTATCCATTGACCATTTTCCCAACGCGCATAATGGTACCGGTTGTCAAATCCACCTTTTGATACATTTACTCTCTCACCTCTAGTTACCGGATCTTTGGCTACTGTAAATACGAAATAGGGCTCACCTTCTTCGTCTAGTTGGATGTCGCTGGTCCATCCTACATCTTCTCTTGTTTCAAGATCTCCATCAAATACCAAAGTAAAATCTGAGGGTTGAAACTTGCTGTTCTCGGTTGTGCTTAAAGGACCTACAAGTGTTCCATCAGACCTATAAGCCTTTCCATTTTCCACATATCCATGATAGATGTTATTGTTCATATGCCTAGGATGGCCATCTGTGGTGATGAAGTGAATTCGGTTTTTACCATCTGAGGCATATCTTAAGTAAGATCTTCCCGGGAATTCAAAGAGCCTTCCTCCAAAAGTCCATGTATCACCATAATCTTCAGAAACCATATAATGTGGATTGTTTCCATTTCCCCTAAAGAAATTATAGGTAATATCTGCCTCTTCAAGATAATAAGTGTTGGAATAACAAACCTTTGCATTGGCAGTGAAAACTTTTTCTTCAGTCCACTCACTGATGTCGTAGGGGTTGACGGTCGTTCTGTGTCTTACATAAGGGTCATAAGTATGACCCGAATAGACGGTTAAAATTTTACCGTCAGGTCTTAACATTATTGAACCCACATTGTGGTCATCTGCCGGAAGTGAACCTTCAGTTATGATTGTAGTAGCTGAACTATTGTCATCTAAATTCCACTCATTAACTGTATTGTAACCTTGCGAAGTTACTCCGGTAAAGATTACCTTATTGTCTATTAGTAATGCCCTTTCATCCTGAAACCAGCACCAGCTTCCATCATCAGCTATTTTTACTGCTTGGTATGGATCAAAATCTTTCTTGTTAGTTTTTTGTGAAAAAGAATAATTGATTTGTAACAATAGTACAAATGCTGTAAAAAGAAGCTTTCTAGAATGGGGGATCATTTTATTAAATTGTATTGTGGATTAATCTTTCTGAAAACCAATTTAACGCATGAAATTCAATCTAGCACTATAAAAATTATAAAATCTAAGATTAGGTGGATTATCGGTTGATTAACGTTACCAATTTAATTAACTAATGGTGAATTTCTTCAATTTTAGGTTCCAATACATCCACACTTCCCTTCTCATTGATGCCGATTAAAGTCACTTTTTTAAGTTCATTGATTAAAAGAGGATCATATTTAGCACTTACCCTAATATAGTTTTCTGTGAAGCCAAACATTTTACCGTCTTCTACATCACCTTCAAATAATACAGTATAGGTTTTACCGATATTCTCTTCATAAAAAGCCCTTTTTTTCTTTTCAGAAAGAATTCTTAACATTTTAGACCTTTTATTTCTTGTTTTCATAGGGACTTCATCCTCCATTTCTGCGGCTCTTGTATTGGCCCGCTCTGAATAGGTAAATACATGTAGGTATGAAATGGGTAGCTCCTTTAGGAATTCATACGTTTCAAGGAATAATTCTTCAGTTTCTCCGGGAAAACCTACAATGACATCTACTCCGATGCAGCAATGAGGCATTAGCCCTTTGATTTTACTTACTCGATCTTCATACAATTCCCTTAAATACCTTCTTCCCATTTTTCTTAAAATGGTGTTGCTTCCGGATTGTAGAGGGACATGAAAGTGGGGAACAAAATGTTTGGATTGAGACACGAAGGTTATCGCTTCATTGGTCAGAAGATTTGGTTCTATGGAGGATATTCTAAATCTATCAATTCCGGATACCTGATCTAAGGCCTGAATAAGGTCTATGAATTTTTCCTTTCTTTTTCCATTCTGAATACCATAATCCCCAATATTAACTCCTGTAATTACGATTTCTTTAACAGCTGTCACCGCAATTTCATTGGCTGCTGCTACAATATTGGAAATGGTATCGCTTCGGCTTTTCCCCTAGCCAATGGAATGGTGCAAAAAGCACAACCGTAATTACATCCATCTTGTACTTTTAAGAAAGTCCTTGTTCGGTCATGTATGCTGTAGGCATTATTAAATTCATCAGCCTTTGCTATAGAAGAAGCGTATATTTTGGCTTCCTGTCCGGCAGAGAAATCATCAAGTAATTCTATTAATCTAAACTTTTCTGCTGCACCTAAAACGGCATCCACCCCGGGTATGCCGGCGATTTCTTGAGGTTTAAGTTGAGCATAGCACCCTATAATGGCTATAAAGCCATTGGGAGATATTTTCTTCGCTTCCTTCACAATCTTCTTGCACTTTTTGTCAGCATTTTCAGTTACCGAACAAGTGTTGATGATAAAAATATCGGGTGATTCTTCAAAGCCAACCTTCAAATAGCCCTTTTTTCAAACATACGGCTGATTGTGGAAGTTTCTGCATAATTTAATTTGCAACCGAGGGTATAGAATGCTACTTTTTTCAAACTTTTGATTTCTTTTATTGCGATGCAAATTTAGTGAATATCATTGAGTTTTCCATTTTTGCAATAAATTTGGCGAAAATGAAAAATAACACCAGTTCTGATGGATATTAAAGGCGCTTTTGTTATCAATAATGTAAAAATTACTAAAATCACCTCTAAAAATGCCCATAATAGAGAAAAACTCATTTATTTTTCTAATTTTGTAATTAGTTTTTAAACCATAAACTATACAAATGGCAACATTAAGACAAAAAGCGTTAATGAAAGTGCAAGGCAGATCTAAGGTCAATGCAGTAGCACCTTCTTTAAAAATTTCTGATTATTTCGGATCTCATGTATTTGGCTTAAAAGAAATGCAGGAAACCTTAGCAAGTCCTGTGTTTAAAAAAGTCAAAACCGCGATTGAAAAAGGAACAAAAATTGATATGTCCACTGCAGATGAAATCGCTACTGCAGTTAAAGGATGGGCCATGTCTAAAGGAGCAACGCACTATACGCACTGGTTTCAACCATTAACGGGATCAACTGCGGAGAAGCATGATACTTTTTTCGACGCAATGTCTGGAATGGAGAGATTCAAAGGCAGTACTTTGGTTCAGCAAGAGCCTGATGCTTCCTCTTTTCCAAATGGTGGGATAAGAACGACTTTTGAAGCACGTGGTTATACAGCTTGGGATCCAAGCTCCCCGATCTTCATATTCGATCAAACCCTTTGCATCCCTACTATATTTGTTTCTTACACAGGTGAAGCCCTGGATTTTAAGACGCCTCTTATCAGGTCTACAGAAGCCATCAACTCAGCAGCTGTAGAAATTTGTCAGCTTTTTGACAGAAATGTCAAAAAAGTAAACCCTTCACTAGGTGTAGAACAAGAATATTTTGTTGTAGACAGAGCGCTATATGCAACACGTCCGGATCTTGTAATGGCGGGAAGATCAGTTTTTGGTCACAACCCTGCAAGAGGTCAGCAATTAGATGATCATTACTTCGGTTCTATTCCTTCAAGAGTTAAGGAATACATGAAAGACTTTGAAATTGAGGCGTTGAAATTAGGTATTCCTGTTTCTACTCGTCACAATGAAGTAGCTCCTGGGCAATTTGAAGTAGCACCTTTATTTGAAGATATCAATAAAGCGACTGACCATAACCTCCTACTAATGGAAGTAATGGAAAAAGTAGCCGAAAAGCACGGTCTTAAAGTTCTTTTCCATGAGAAACCATTTGCAGGATTGAATGGTAGTGGAAAGCACAACAACTGGTCTTTGATTACTGATACAGGTGTTAACCTTTTCCAACCTAGTAACTCTGCTAGAGAAAATCTTCAGTTCTTATGCTTTTTAGTAGCAACGATCAAAGCTGTATATGAAAATGCTGATTTGCTAAGAGCAAGTATTGCATCCGCAGGAAATGATTTTAGGTTAGGTGCCAATGAGGCTCCTCCTGCTATAATATCTATTTTCTTAGGAAGTACCCTTACCGGTATTCTTGATGAATTAGAGAAAAATGGTAACTTGAAAATTGAAAAAGGAGATAATATGTACATGAAATTAGGAATTTCTAAGATTCCTGAAATCATTCTTGACAATACAGATAGAAACAGAACCTCTCCATTTGCTTTCACAGGTAACAAATTTGAA
This sequence comes from Cyclobacterium sp. SOCE241, assembly GCF_056867545.1. Taxonomy (NCBI): domain Bacteria; kingdom Pseudomonadati; phylum Bacteroidota; class Cytophagia; order Cytophagales; family Cyclobacteriaceae; genus Cyclobacterium; species Cyclobacterium sp. SOCE241. Next base: position 5,940,249 of record NZ_CP149779.1, read on the forward strand.
TTTAGGGCTGTTGGTTCAACTGCAAACCCTGCAGGACCAATGACAGCTTTGAATGTGATTGTTGCTGATGTGCTTCAGGAGATGAAGAAAGATATAGATAAGGAAATTAGTGGTGGTAAAGAAAAGAAACTTGCCATTGTTAATGTTCTTAGAAAATACATTAAGGATAGCAAGAAAGTACGTTTCGAAGGTGATGGTTATTCTGAAGAATGGGCCAATGAAGCAGAGAAAAGAGGACTTTCTAACCTTAAGAGTACAGCTGAAGCACTTGATGTGTTAATCTCTAAAAAGGTTACTGACCTATATGGCAAGCATAAGGTGTTGAATGAAAGAGAATTGCATGCTAGACATGAGATTCGCTTGGAAAACTATATAATGAAAGTTCAAATTGAATCTCGTGTGATGGGAGATTTGGCCTTGAACCACATTATTCCAACAGCTATCCTTTACCAAAACAAGTTAATTACCAATGCCAATGGTTTGAAAGGTTTAGGGTTGGATAATTCTGCTGCCATAGAGACAATTGAGGAAATATCTAGACATATTGAATCCCTTAAATCTGATGTTGGTAATATGATTGAAGCAAGGAAAAGGGTAAATAAAGAAGAAGATATCGCTGTAAAAGCGAAACTTTATAGCTCTGATGTAAAAGATACTTTCTTTGATAAAATAAGATATGCTGTTGATAAGCTTGAATTGTTAGTGGATGATGAATCATGGCCACTAGTGAAATACAGAGAAATGTTGTTTCTAAAATAATAACAAACGTTTCTAAAAATAGAAAAGCCCGATTTATTCGGGCTTTTTTTATATCTCTTGTTCTATAAATTTTGACTGAAATAGAGAATTCCTCCATGATTTCATTTTAAATAATCCGAAATTTAGAAGGGTTAGCTTAATACTGGAAGAGAGGAATGTACCAAGAAATATATTTGTCTTCCATTTTTGTAAGGCACTCCTTATTCTGTTCAATTTTAAGTTTCCTTTTAATGGTGGTTGCCAATCCATTGAAATCTATGGAGTAATTTTCCGGATCATTTTCCGAAATGAAATACAAATTTTGAATCGTCCCTGAAATGTCAATGTACACCCTTGCCTGAATTTTTATGTTTCTAAATAGAATTTGGGTATCCTCATCAAAATAACTTGAAATATGACTAAAGTTTAGTTCGTTGCTAAGGTTGGTGGTGGAACATTCCAAACTCATGCCCTCTGTATCTATTCTAGTGAAATCGATAGCATAGGGCTTTATTATAAATGCATTGTTGGTTTTCAAAACCTGGTATCCACTACTTACCTGACCTTGGGTAAGAAAGGGGCAGATTGAAAAAGAATGCTGAGAATTACAATAGAAAACCTATTCATACAATTGACTTCATTTTATGCACAAATTTCGCAAATAAATAAATCAAGTTACAAAAGCCAATGTATAATCGGTGTTAGGAGTTTTTAAATGGTAAAATTTCAAAAATTAATTAAGGCTTTGATAACCTGATTGTCAGCTTCGGTAAGTTCAGGAAACTTTTCCTTTGTTTGTGTAAAACCAAACTTATTGGTAGTGTAATCGGCTGTAGGGAATTGTTTTTGTGCTAAGGTATTAATGACCTCAAGAAAATCCTCTTTTGTAGCATTTCTACTGCAAAGAATACTTAATTCTTTGGCATGAATTGAAGGATGGTGAAAAGACAATTGATCTTTATACAAGCCGACTAAAATATAACTGCCTCCATGCGCTGCATAATAAGGGCCTGCCTCCATGGCCCTTTTGTTCCCTGTAGCATCAAATACAAATTGATATTGATTTTTATAGGTTTCTTTGAGAGAAACTATTTTTTCTATTTCCAACGCGTTGATGCTATGTATAGCGTTAAATTTTGTTTTAGCCAAGTTTAATCTCCAAGGGTTAATGTCAAGCGCAGTAACCTCTGCACCTGCCAAGGTTGCAAAAACCATAATGGCCAGCCCTATAGGGCCACATCCCATCACTAGAACCTTGTCCCCCTTATTGATTCCGGCACGTTTAACAGCATGTGATGCTACAGAAAGGGGCTCAACAATGGCCATTTCATCCCAGGTTAATTGAGGAGTAGGGAGGAGAATAGATTCCGGTAACGCCATGTATTCTTGCATGGCTCCATCGATGTGAACACCCAAAACTTCCAGTTTTTCGCAACAATTCGTTTTTCCTGCTTTACAAGCTCCACAGTGGCCACAATTTAAATAGGGGATAACAACCACCGGTGCTCCAGCTTTAAGAGAGGAGCCATTGGCATCTACCACTTTGGCAGCAATTTCATGTCCAAGAATTCTGGGATAAGTGAAAAATGCTTGGTTTCCGGCAAAGGCATGTAAATCAGTGCCACATACCCCCAATTGTTGGATGCGGACTAAAACCTCCCCGCCTTTGACTTGTGGTACTTCAGTTTCTTTGGACTCAAATTCGCCCGGACGTTCACAACTGATAATTTTCATAGGTAGATCACTAGTAATTTTGGGAATGCAAAAAGTGAAAAATGCCGGAATTAACCAAAAATAAAATCTTTTTACCTTTAGTAAACTTCCAATAGTCTTATTGTTGTGGGTGATTTTTGGTCTATTCAGCGGAATTACTTTCAGGTGCCAAAGTTTGGTTTTTTACAAGAACCAGTGGCTCTTTAAATTTGCTTGAGATTATATCAATTAGGTATTTTAGGTCCGGGTACTCTTCGGGCCCAATTAATTGATTGGAAACAGTGATTACTGAATTAATTATGGCTGTTTCATTGATAATATTGACTTTGTATGAAAAAGAGATGGCTCCACTGGGTAAGGTCATGGCTACATTTTCAGGGTAGTCATCTAAAGTATAGCCTGCAGGAATTTCAATTTTAGCCCCATACCTGTCCGTAAATAGGTATCCAAAATCGATAGGAAAAGTTCTGGAGGATCTTACAAATGGGTTGGGTTCCCATCTCAATAATTGGAATGGGTTTATGTATAAGTTCTGAGTTTTATCTATTTCTTTAGATGTCGTATATTTTATTAGAGTTTGATTGGTATTTGGAATCTTTTCAAAGGTAAAGACAGGATTAAGGTTTCCTTGTTCGTTGGTCATCAACTTTTCCCTGAGTGCATCACCCGAGTTGTTTTCTGCGTTAAATAGATCTGCATTGTATACACCATCAAAGCCCATGGCTTTAACGGCAGTTTCTCTTTTTAAAGAGACTTCATCCTCAATATGGATATTGTCAAACACAAAGTATCCTGAGGAGTGGTGGGTTTGAATATCTATGAGTCCACTGTTCTCCTCAAGCATAAGAAAACCTTGATTAACTAAAAATTGAGAAGGCAAAAATCCAAAAGGGATAGATGAATCAGTGGCGTCTAAATAATATACTTTATTGGCAATAGAGGTGACTACAATCAATTGATTAAACTGGTCTACAAAAGGGAAGGGTACAAGGTTGGACCTTCCATTTCCTTTGCTACTTATTAAAACCGGATAAGCTATAATGCCATAATTTCTGAGATGAGCTAGAAGAGACAAATTTATTTCTGCCCTATTTCCATTTTTACTTTCGATTGTTTCCGAAAAATCTTTTGAGGGAACAATGGCAGACATTCCGGAATAATGGTATTCATCACTGACATGTTCGTAGATGTCCATCGCTAGCTTTAAAGTGTCTGTTCCTTCACTTTCTAAACCTGTAATTTGCTGTGTTTTCTTTTTTGGGGACAAGTAGCTTTTAAATTCTAAACGATCGGCAAAGAAATCCGTTAAATCTTGCCAGGAATCAAAAAGTGATTTGTATTGATTTAAATCCATGCCAAAACTATCCAACTCCCTATATTCATAGCCCTCCAGCTGAAAACTTACTTTTTCCAAATAATCCCTGTAATGGGTCATATAAGGTTCCGCAGTAAAGCCTTTTAGGCTGTCCAATTCCCATCTATAATTGTCTTTAGTTTTTGTTTTGAAATCATGGGAAATGGTTTTGATTCCTTGTTTCAGTGATTTGTACCAGATGAATTCCGGAAAGGTAATGTCATAGATTGATTTTAGTGTTGGGATTTCATTTTGAAAAACCCAACCATCAATTGATAAAATGGACTTATCTGCCTTCACATAGGTAAAATCAATGATAGAGCCTACTTGTACTTGTGGAAAGGTAAACCTGATTTCTCTCCATCCATTTCCCGCATCTACTTCATAAAAATCTGATTTAGATAATTTTTCAATTTGAATTTCTTCATTGACAAAATTTACTGTCTGGGCTTTTAATTTATAAATATCTTGAATTCGGTCATCCCCTTTATAGTATTTCAATATTACATTTGCCTGTTCCTTCCCGCTTTCCTTTAAAACTTTTATTCGCCTGTGTATTTTGCTTTCCAATGTAACTCCTAAAAATATATTGTAACTGGATTCTTGCAAAACTACTGCATCTGCTTCCGGTTCAAACTCTACCTCACTATATATAAATTCAGCATCATTGTATTTACCAAAGCGCAATTCTTGTGAGAATAATAAATTTGGGGATATGAATAGTATAAATAATCCTATAGTGTATTTTAAAAAAGTCATAGTGTTATTGTTTGGTAAAAACTAATTCTCCTTGTATTTTTTTGTTTAAAGCTATAAGTAGTTCGCTTTGCTCTTCTTCAGAGAGCCGATCGGTGTCAGTAAATTGTATTTGTTTTTTTATTAATATATTTTCATCATCAATTATTATCTCCATTTTTAGTTCATAATTGTCCTCTGTGATGGATAGGGAAGGGGGATTGATTCTGTGTTCAATGAGCGATGCTTCTTGATGTTGACTTCCTCCATGTATACCTCTGAGGTGTTTTTTAGGTTAGGTTCCCAAGTGTGCCATGAGATGGGGATAAATATTCGTTTACCGGTACTTTTGTAATACCTTTGAACCATCCCTGAGAAGTTGATTTGAGTTTGAATATCCTGCCATTCAATTTTTTTATCCAAACTAATGTCATTAATTATTAAACCATTTCCTCCTATTTGACCATTGAAAAGATTGGTAATTTCATCCTCCTTTTTGTCATATGTTTTCATGACTGTAATTTCGGCAGGAAATCCTTTCTGCAACAATGTTCCTTTTATTGCAGCATTTCCATTTTGTTGTAAAAGGATAGAAGAATTAAATACAGTGGTGTTAAAATCAGGATCAGAATATGTAGGTGTTTGATCTACTTCTCCACCTTCCGGGGTTATGACCAATACTTTCCGATTCCTTGTGAATGAACCTAAAAATCCAGCAGGTAAATGGCTGGAAGTACATTCCAGCCAATATTTTTTATCACCGGATTTTATCCTTAAGATGGCATGATTGAATTGATTAGAGGGAAAATCTTCGTCGAAAGTGGGATCTTCCCCTGCTTTAACCAAAGTGTAATCTGAAGGAATACCTACTTCTGATAACATGGCTTGCATAAATAAAGTCAAACCTTTACAATCCCCATACTTCTTAGAAAGCACCTCTTCACTTTCCATCGGACGCCAACCTCCAAGGCCTAATTGAATACTGACATACCTATAGTTTTTTTGTAGGTACCTGTATAGAATTTCAATTTTTTCTATAGAATTATCGACCCCTTTCACCATCTCATGAAGCTCTTGTTTAAACGCATCAGGTAATTTGGTTCTTTCTTTATTTAATTGGTGAAACCACAAACCGAAATTCTTCCAAGTGTCCATTCTTGCTTCAAACCCATCCATCCCAAATTTTTCAGGGGCTAAAGTTATCTTAGATAAATCTGTTTCCTCCGTGTCCTCAGCAAGAGGAGCGAGGTCATTGATTGTCCAAACTAGGGTGTGATTTTCACCTATAAAATTGGTGTCAAATGCTCCCTCAAAATGCTGGGTTTTAAAACGAATTCCTAAGGATTCCGGGTAGATAACTTCCAAGCGAGCTTGTTCTACTTTTTGATGGTAGTTATTTTGTGGTCTCCATGTAGGGAAATAGAAATTCCCTGATTTTCTTAGTTTTACTTTCATTTCCACCCTTACCGGAAAAGAAGATGACTGCAGGTTGAATTGCTTTAAGGTTAAATCTTGGTAAATATTGCCACTTGTTATTAAATCTCTTTCTTGAAGGTCTTTGGCTTTTATTTTCTTTATGGTTTTTTCATTGAATGGGTCTATTATCTTTACTTCAAAATTATCTAAGCTGGTGAATTGATCTATGATAAAGTGATAGGATGCGTGTGATAATCCGTTTTTGTCATAGATGGTGGTTACCTGATTGATTTCGATTTCATAGGAGTAGTCCTCTGATAAAGTGATTTTATAATCTTTCTTTATACTTGAATAGTTGGGGGTAGAAAAGTTTGTTCCATTTAAAACCAGAGGTGAAAATAGAAAAATATAAAAAATAGAAATAGATAAATACCTATACATTATTTTATGATTTAATCTAATATAAAAAAATATCATAAATAAAAAAATGATATTGTAATCCGTGCAAATTATAAAATAATGGATAAAATAGACAATGATATGATTAATTTATTTTTAATGAAGGCATCCGGATTCAGGAAAAGAGAGTAAATAGCTTATTGATTAATCCATTCATTTTGTGGGGTTTAGGTATAAATTTTTTGAAAGTGCTGTGGTGGTGGATTCGGAAATATTTTTTAGGATCGTTTAATGATTATTTCTTCCTTTTAGTGAAAATAGGAAGGTGTTTTTTTCGGCCGGTAAAATTGCTTACTTTATTCAAAAATTATTTATACCCTATACCTATTATGAACACTACCAATAGAATCCCATTTGAAATTTTAAAAACCACTTTTGCCAATATCTTAATTCAGCGTGGATTTGAGGCCAAGAAGGCCAAAATTTGTGCTGAGCTTTTTCTATGGCGAGTCTTGATGGGGTGGCTTCTCATGGATTGAACCGTTTCCCTGCATTTTTAGAGCAAGTAGAGGGGGAAGAGTAATTCCGGAAGCAGAACCTGTGCTAGAATTTTCTTTGCCAATCATGGAGCGATGGGATGGCCAATTGGGAGCAGGAATGTACAATGCTTCTTTTGCTATGAAAAGGGCAGCCGCCATGGCAATTAAAAATGGTATGGGTTGTGTGGCTTTAAATAACACCAATCATTGGATGCGAGCAGGCAATTATGGCTGGCAAGCAGCGGAAGCAGGGTGTATAAGTATTTGCTTTACCAATACCATTCCCAACATGCCTGCTTGGGGTGGGAAGGAACCAAAATTGGGAAACAACCCATTAGTAATAGGGCTGCCTTATAAAAACAAAGCCGTAATTTTAGATACCGCCATGACTCAATACTCCTATGGCAAAATGGCAATTTATAAAAGATCCGGAAAGCAACTGCCTTATGCTGCTGGTTTTGATGCAGAGGGGCAGCTTAGCAAAAATCCCATTGAAGTTATTGCTGAGAAGCTTCCCTTGCCGATAGGTTTATGGAAAGGAGCAGGATTGTCATTGATGTTGGACCTATTGGCTTCAGGTCTTTCTGATGGACAGTCTTCTCAAGAAATTGGTCGGCAGCAAGAGGAATATGGTGTTTCCCAGTTTTTTTTATGCATTCATCCTGAGGTAATGGGAATATCTAAAACCAACTTGGATGGGAAAATTGAACAAACCATAGCAGATTTAAAACAATCAAAGGTTTTTGATGGGATGGACATTCATTTCCCGGGAGAGCAGTCCTTTATCAGAAGAGAAGAAAATCTTCGGCTAGGCGTGCCGGTTGATGCAGATATTTGGGGAAAAGTTTGTCGAATGATGGATTAACTGCCCTTATTCTTTAAAGTGGAAAGGTGGGATTATTATCCCTTGTTTGTTTGGAATTTCAATTTCTAGCAATTAAAATTCAGCCCGCCCTGCTTAGGCATGTAGATAGGACGGGCTAAATTTAGCTGAAAAGATGAAGAAATAAACTTTCGCAGGTATCAGCTATTTATTTTATTTAGCGAATCATTTATTTTATGATGCTTTCAAATTGATAGGTACCTGAGCCTAACTTCAGCACTTGTTTCCCCTCGATGAAATGTCCTCTCTGGAGGTCTTCATACTGGTCCAACCTTTTTTTGTCCATGGTTATGTCTAGTTCACTTTTGGCCGGTATAAATAAGGTGGCTTGCGTATTAACAGGAATGCTTACCTTCATAAAGAGTTTTTCTCCTACTCTTTTCCAAGAACTACTGATATTTCCATGAATAGATTGGTGGCTGGCAGCCACATAATTGATTTCCTCTCTCGGTATTTCAGGGGCAATAGTAAAGGTTTTGTAAGCCACTTCGTCAGTTTTGATGCCTGCCATATTGTGAAACATCCATTCAAATACTGAACCGAAAGCATAATGGCTAAAAGAATTCATGCCATTGTTTAGGCTGGCCATTTTTTCCGGGTCGTCTTTCACATAACTATCCCATCGCTCCCAAATTGTGGTGGCCCCATTTTTTATTTCAAATCCCCATGAAGGATATTCTTCATTCAGTAGAAGTTGATAGGCCAAGTCACTGTGTCCTGTAGCAGACAAAGCTGGTAAAAGCTGCTTGGCACCAAGAAACCCTGTGGCTAGTTTGCCATCATTTTCATGGATCAACTGTGCCAAGTGATTTCCGGCTATATGTTTTTGGTTGTCATCAAGAAAATCCAAAAAAATTGCATTGGCATAGGCTGTTTGTGTATTTCCTGAAAATCCCATTTGTCCATCCACATATCCGGCTCCGTCACCATAAGCTGTAGCATCTGTCTTGAGCCTTAGGTTTTCTTCGTTGAGATAATGTGCTGCGAAGGCTGTTTTAATTTTTTTAGCCAAGTTTTGGAAATGCATGGCTCTTTCCGGTTTTCCAATGGCATCTGCCATTTCAGCCATAAGGCTGGCAGCATGACCGTAATACATGGTTGCCAACATGTCCGGAGGTGTTTTTTTACCTATAGAGAGCCAGTCTCCATACCCACCTTTGGGGTTGAGATCTGCGAAAGAACCTTCCGGATAAAAATAAGCCCCTTTGCTTTTTTATAATGAAAGGCCATAAATTTCTCCATGTTTTCCCAGCCCGTTTCAATGATTCTTGTATCACCATATGCCTTGAATTGTTCATATGGATTAATAATACCTGCTTCCATCCATCCCGGAGCATAAGTGTCTGTGCTTCTTACCGGAGGGGCGGGGGCATAGTCGGGATAGGCACCATATTCCCATTGTGCATCGTGAAGATCTTGAATCCATTTGGTAAAGAAGGCAGAGACATCCATATTGATGGCTGCAGTCCCGGCATAAGTTTGGGCATCTCCTGTCCAGCCCATTCTTTCATCTCTTTGAGGACAATCCGTGGGGATGTCCACAAAATTGGCACGTTGGGTCCAGACAATATTTTGGTACAATTGATTGACCATAGGGTGGTCAGTCTCGAAATGGCCTACTCTAGGTGTATTGGAGCCAAGCACTAAGCCAGTGATGTTCCCTTTGGTAGGCTTATCGGGAAAACCACTAACTTGTACATATTGAAAACCATGGTAGGTAAATGCAGGGGTCCATTCCTCTCCCTCGGGATCCCCCTTGAGTATATAGGTGTCTGTTGCCCTGGCCATTCTAAGGTTTTCGTCCATTAACCTGCCGTCGGGGTGCAACATTTCCCCAAATTTTAATACTACTTTGTCACCTGCTTTTCCCTTTACTTTCAGTTTAACTAAACCAGCAAAATTTTGCCCCATATCGAAAATATAATCACCATTTTCTCTCTTATGAATTTCAATAGGTTCAATAACCTCTGTAACCTGAACAGGTTGAGCAGGATATAATTGTAAATTACGTTTGCCGGCGTTTATTATGCTTGCATCATCCCAATGTTCATCATTAAAGTTTGCTTGGCTCCAACCTTCAGGAACTTTTCTGGCATCAAAGGTTTCTCCATGAAGAATATCTGATTCTATAAGCCCACCTGTTGCAGCTTTCCATTGCTCATTGGTAGTAAAAATGGCCGTTTCACCATTGGTGAATGTAACTTCCAATTGTGCTTTTAAGGCAGGTGTGTTTCCATAAAACGCCCTGACTACAGGGTTGCCTATCAATAATGCATATCCAATATAGCCACTGTACCAACCAGGTGAAAGTGTTGCTTGTAATACATGCTCTCCTTGACCAAGCTGTTGTGTCACATCATACACATTATAGTAGAGCCGTTTGTTGTAATCGGTCCAACCGGGAGCTAGAAAATCTACCCCAACTTTTTTACCATTGATCTTGTATTCGTACAATCCCAGTGAAGTTACGTATAATCGTGCCTTAGCTACTTTGTTTGCCAATGCGATTTTTTTCCTTAAAATAGGAGAAGGGGGTAAAAACAATTCTTTATTTTTATAAGGGATGGGCTGGGTATTCGTTGAAAAATCCTTTCCTATCCATTGACTTTTCCAGTCATCTTCTTCTAGAAGCCCCATTTCCCAGGTTGCCCAATCACTCCACTTACCGGCCTGGCCTTTTTTATCCCAGCTTTGCACTTTCCAATAGCATTTCTGACGAGACTTGAGGGGCTTGCCTTGATAGACCACCTGAGAAGTAATGTCTCCAATGGTTTTTTTGAATCCCATAAGTCTGCTTTTCCGGGTTCCAAAAGTTCAACTTTGCTTGCAACTAATATTCTATAGGCAGTTTGGTATTGGTTTCTAACCTCTGACTTTAAAATCCAGCTTAATCGAGGTTTCTTTTCGTCGATGAAAGGGTTCTCTAGGTATTCACACCTTAAGTAGTCGGGAGTTAAGTCTGACGCAGCCTTTGTGTTGATGCAAAAGATCAAAGAAAGCAAAGTCCAAAAAGTCAATATTTTCATGGGTTTATTTTTAGTTTGGGACTAAATGTAAATCATTTTCGCTCGAAAGGTATCCTGCACTGTACTGTTTAAATGTAAGTCAAGACAGTGAAATTAAAAGATATTTTGTCTAACCATTAGGTCATTTTTCTTCAGTAGTTGGTGTGATATTATAAATGTTCTTTGACTCGATAAAATCGCTAGCAATACTTAAAGGGCGGAAAATGAATCTCTTTTTTGTCCTATGCCCGGCAGTTCTAAGCATTATTTCTTTCAAAGTTTTAAGTACTCTTATGGTATGATTGCCTTTGTTAATCATGATGCATTCTGCCAGAGAGGCTTGCACTGCATCTGTTATTTCTGAACGTGTAGGCATACCGGATTTTTGAAGTTTTTCTAAAACTTGAGTAGCCCAGACTACCGGAACATGGGCCGCTTCACAAATCCATGAGATTTGATCCTGAATTTCTCCCATTCTCCCAAAGCCTATTTCAACGGCCAGATCTCCTCTAGCGATCATGATCCCAAAGGGGGTGTTTTCATTGCCTCAAATAGTAAGGCAGGTAAGTTCCTCACGGATTCGGGGGTTTCTATTTTTAGAATGATTGCAGGCTGTTTTTTGAGTTTTAATTTTTTAAGCTCACTTTTTAATTTGGTAATGTCTCCAGGCGTCTTCACAAAAGAATAACCCAGCAGATCTGCATGAGCTGTGATAAATGGCAAACAAGCTTTATCAAAGTCTGTAAGGGATGGGATGTTCAAAGGTGAATCCGGAAAATTAATTCCTTTTTCTGACTTTATTTTACCCTTTTTGGAAGCTACTCTTTCCAGTTTTACAGCTGCTTTTCCTTTTTCCACCTTGGTGACAACCCCGCTTATTTCGCCATCGTCAATGAACACGCGATGACCTTCTTGAAGAGAGGAAATAATACCTTTTTCATTAGGGCTTATTACGATGTCTTCTGCTGAAAAACCTTTTTTACTTTCAGCTAACCAAATTTCGTCTCCTTCTTCAACTTTTACTTTTCCTTCATCCTTGCCCTTGGCTAAAAGCCCGGTTCTAATCTTTGGCCCGGCAAGGTCAAAATATATTTTACAAGATAGTCCGGTTTTTTCTCAGCAGCTTTGATTTGTTTTATCATTTCCAACCAAAGGTCCTGATCATCATGCGCACAATTGATACGAGCGACTTGCATGCCATTGAGTAAAAGCCGTTCTATAAGTTCAGGATTTTCAGCAAAATCTGTAGCAAAGGTGACCATTACACTCGGCATCTTGGCTTGGGCCTGCTTTCCAAACAGTAATTTACTGTTTTGTTCAAGCCTTTTTCGGCTAAACTTATACGTGCATGGGTTAAGTTCCCCTTTTGCATAAGTATGGCCTAAACGTTCTCTGATGGTCTGCACCTGTCTGTGCAGATGGTTTTCGGAATTGGAAAGTGCAGAAAAGCCATAATAATGAAGTTTTTCTTGTAATGATTTCCTGTCCTTACTCCTGAAATATAAATACTGGATCAAGTTGATGGCAGCAACTCTCTGATCTTTGGGTATTTGTTCGAGATATACATCAAACTCATGGGTAACCTCAATTAATGAGGCCTCCAAGTCGGCCAACTCTTGAGCAAGTTCTTGAATGGTAGTTTTCATTGCTTAAAATATTCTAATAGATTAAATCATACCAATTGTAACGTATGATTGTGCTAGAAGTATCAACTTGCAATTAACTAATTCTTGTTTTAATAACAATAATCAAAATAATTCTTGACTTGCCTAGAGAAGGTTAAACAAAGCCCCTGTTTTCAATGCACGAAGGGAAGGTCAAAGCTGCTGCCAGTCTTGCCATCCACCGGAATAATTGTAAACATTTTCAAATCCATTGGCTTTAAGTAATGAATAAGCAATAGCAGACCGACTGCCTGATAAACAATGCACGATCACAGGGCGGTCTTTACTAACCTGTTCAAGGTTCTCATTTAATTTTCCTACAAATAAGTTTATGGACCCATCGATATGACCTTTTTTATATTCCGAGGCACCTCTTACATCTATAATTTGTGCATTTTGGTTGACAACTTTTTCTTTTACAGCTTCTTTACCTATAGGTGCTTCTTTATTAAATGCTAAGTCACTGATTTCCTTAAGCTCAGAAGGGCTGATGTATCCAAAAACGTTGTCTAATCCAATTCTCATCAATTTTCTGGAAAGATCTTCTATTTCATCCGGCATGGCAATTAATGCAAATGGTTTATCGTAATCCATATACCATCCCATCCAAGTAGGAAAGCTATTGTTGTTTTTAATATTCAAACTCCTACTTAAAAATCCATCGGCAAATGCCTCTGGTGTTCGGGTATCAATGATGGGCATTTCTCCATGTAAAATATCCTTAAATTCATTTTTATTTAAATGCCTTATCTCGGGAACTTCTGTAAGCAGTTTTCGCTCAATTTTATTGAGCTGTTTCATTTTAGCAAAATACTTGGGTGGCTCAGGTTGGTCTTCCAATAAAGTTTTGGTGAAAGTTTCTTTATCATCCAACAACTTGAAAGCCCAATTTCTAATTTTCTCATATCCTACAGTGGTGGAAGGGACTGCTCCTAGCGATTTCCCACAGGCCGAACCAGCGCCATGCCCGGGCCAAACCTGGATAAAATCCTGAAAATCTAGGAAATCTTGCAAAGATTCGAACAATTGACCTGCACCAATTTCTTGGCTTCCTTTGATCCCGGCAGCCTGTTCCAACAAGTCTGGCCTTCCTACATCTCCTACAAATATAAAATCTCCGGTAAAAATCATGACCGGTGCATCGCTTGCTGCTTTGTCAGTAAGTATAAAACTTAAGCTCTCAGGTGTGTGTCCCGGGGTTGAAACTACTCCGAAATCCAAGTTGCCTAATTCAATATGGTCACCATTGAGGGTTTTTTTATGAGGAAATTCATACTGCCAATCTTTATCCCCCATATCGGAAAGGTACATTTCCGCACCCGTAAGGGAAGCTAACTCCCGAGATCCGGATAAGAAGTCCGCATGGATATGGGTTTCCAAAATTTTAGTAATCGTAAAATTATTTTCTTCTGCAATTTTCAAATAAGTGTCCACATCCCTTTTAGGGTCTATTACAGCTGCTACCCCGGCAGCTTGACAAGCGATAACATAACTGGCCTGTGCTAAACTTTTATCATAAACACGTTCGAAAAACATAACTTTAAAGATTTTAATTATCAGCTTATTTTAAATTGAATAAGAACCTTCTAATACCTGTTCATTGAATGAAAGCATTGTAATGAATTTTCCCTTAAATCACCAGTGCTTTTTCTAAATTAAAGCCTATGCTTCAATTGGGCTAAAATTTATTGCAATACGAGAATATTTATTTGATTAATAGCTCTCAAATTCAATTCGGTTCAATTTAGCAATTTATTCCAAGAGGTTTTGTGACAAGAATTACCTAAGCTTAGAAAACTTTATTTGCGTATTTAATTTTGCTTTTTCAGAGGTATGTTAAATATTGGAAAAAAGCAGAAACGCGGAGTCATGGGTTTGTATTTTTGATAGTAATTATTAGTACACAGCCTTTTAGAACAATGGGTTTAAGTGTAGTTAAGATTTATTTTTAAAAGGTTTGGGTTTTACCGAACTTCTGACTCAGTTTTTTTGGTTATTAGGTTGAAATCGATATAATTTATTCAATCTAAATAAAGGCTGAAATCCTTATTTTTACGAGAAAAATATGTTAAAATTGCGGATTGAAATCAAAGATGCAGAAAAGCCTTAAAAATCAAATTCCTATGACTGCAGCAGGACTTAAAAATAATTTAGTGCACGAAATTTCCAGTATAAGCAATTCTGACCTGCTGGTAAGGATGATGGAAATGGGAGTTTTGCCCGGTAAAAAGATCAGCTTATTAAAGAAAGCACCTTTTAACGGCCCAATGGCCTTTATTATTGATGGTAATATCCTTGCTTTAAGGGTAGAAGAAGCTGATCTGATACATTTAAAAGCGGAATAAGGCATGGAAATAGCAGAACGATTGGGGATGAAAAGAATTGCCATAATTGGTAATCCTAATGTAGGGAAGTCCAGTATTTTTAACCAACTCACAGGCTTAAATCAAAAGATTGGTAATTATCCGGGAATGACCGTTGACAAAATGGTTGGTCATTTTCAGAAGGGTGATCAAAGATTTGAATTGATAGATTTACCGGGTACTTATAGCCTATTGCCCAAATCTGAGGATGAAGTCATCGCCCATAAAGTGCTAAATGGCCAAGGAGAAGATAAGCCTGATGCTGCCCTAGTAATTTTGGATGCATGTAATCTGGAAAGAAGCCTTCTGCTTGGAACGCAAGTAATGGATCTGGGTATTCCCATAGCCTTTGTAATCAATATGAAGGATTTGGCTGAAAAAAGGGGCTTGTCCATTAAGACTTTTTCTTTATACCAAGCCTTTGGTGTTCCTTTAGTAATGACTGATGCCAGAAACAACGAAGGGCTAGAAGAAGTTAAATCATTATTTACGGAAGATAAGTTTGTAGTAGGGAAAACTTTTCATAAACCTGATTCCCATGAATTATTGGAACAGGTTCAGGAAAAATTTGGGTTTAATCAACCTTATCAAGCTTTTCAACAATTAATATTTTCATCCTTTGATCCTACTTTGGCAAAGGATAAAAGGGTTTGGTTAGAAGAAAAAGCCAAGGCTTATCAATTTAATGTTGAAGAACAGCAGACCAAGGAAACAACGGAGAGGTATAAAAAAATTTCTGTCTTGTTGGAAAAATCGGTGTTAGCCGGGGTCAATAAACCTAAAGAATTTCATGGCAAATTAGATGCTATTTTCTTACACCCGGTTTGGGGCTATTTAACCTTTTTAGGCATAATGTTGCTTATATTTCAGGCTATTTTTGCTTGGGCTGAAGCTCCTATGGACCTCATCGATGGGACTTTTGCCTTTTTAAGTAGCTGGGTTATGGAAACCTTACCTCCCGGTGTTTTTACCGATTTATTGGCAGAGGGAATTATTACCGGCATTGGCGGAGTAGTTATTTTTATTCCTCAGATTGCTTTGTTATTTGGTTTCTTGGCTTTTTTAGAAGATACAGGCTATTTTTCTAGAGTTGTTTTTCTTATGGACCGAATCATGCGTCCCTTTGGGTTGCATGGTAAAAGTGTAGTGCCTTTGATTTCAGGAATGGCTTGTGCCATCCCGGGTATCATGGCTAGTAGAAATATTAGTAATAGTAAAGAACGGTTGATTACCATCTTGGTGACACCTTGGATGAGTTGTTCAGCAAGGTTACCGGTATATATAATCTTGATTGGGTTGACCGTCCCTGATGAAGCATGGATGGGGATAAATTTACAAGCCATCGCTCTGTTGGTCATGTATCTTTTTGGAACTGTTTTCACGCTTTTAGGGGCTCTAGCGCTTAGATTTATCATCAAGACCAAAGAAAAGAGTTTTTTGATGGCGGATCTTCCTATCTATAGGATGCCTAGATTGCAAACTGTATTGTTGACTATGTTCAACAAATCCAAAATATTTGTGCTTGAAGCAGGGAAGGTGATATTGGCCATTTCAATAGTTTTATGGGTATTGGCCAGTTATGGTCCATCTGGTAAAATGGAGGCTGTTGAAGCTGAGAAATTGGCAATGTTGGAGAAGGCTACAGAAAGTGAAAAAGATGAAATTAGAAATATATATGCATCCAAGGAGTTAGAATCGTCCTATATAGGGATCTTGGGTAAATCAATAGAACCGGCCATTCGCCCTTTGGGCTATGATTGGAAAATTGGAATTGCACTATTGACCTCATTTGCTGCAAGAGAAGTATTTGTGGCGACTGTTGCGACCATTTATAGTGTTGGTGAAGATGTGGAAGACGAATTGACCATTCGAGAGAAGTTAGCAAAACAGGTACATGCCGATACCGGTGAAAAAGTCTTTAATCGGGCGACCGGGTTTTCTCTGATGGTTTTTTATGCCTTGGCCATGCAATGTATGAGCACAGTGGCTGTGGTATACAGAGAGACCAAAAGTTGGAAATGGCCTATTTTACAAACCATTTTCATGACGATAATAGCTTATCTTGGAGCTTTGGCAACTTATCAAATTTTCTCTTAGTTATGTGGCAGGAAGTATTGGTTTTTAGTTTATTTATTGCCGTAATTGGTGGATGGGTTTATCGCACTTGGTTTCATAAGCGCAATAAACCCCAATCCGGATGTGGTTGTGATAAATGCGGATAAAGCATTATTGAATTATTGAAAGTAGAGGGGAGCTTAATTGATTTAAGCTTATTTCCATCCCCCTCCTAAGTTTCTGTACAATTCTATATTGGCAATAAGCATTTGCATTTTTACATCTACCATATATAATTCACTATCCAAAGCATTACTCTGGGCATTAATAACTTCCAAATAAGTGGCATAACCACTACTAAATAGTAAATAGGATTCTTTTACTGCCTTTCTGGCGTTAATCAACCGTTTTTCTGCCAGAGCATATTCTTCATTAAGCTTTTGGATGGTCACCATCCCATTAGAAATTTCTGCCACAGCTTGTAAAACTTTTTCTCGGAAAGAAAGCTCGGCAATATCCCTTTCTGATAGTGAAATTCTATACCTGGTTTTTAACTTCCTATTTTGGAAGATGGGTTGTGTAAGTGAACCTACAAAAACCCCAAAAAGAGATCCGGGATTCATTACATCTGAAAAGTTAATCGCATCATAACCTAACTGAGCACTTAAGGACAATGAAGGATATCGCATGGCTTGTGAAACGCCCACCTGAGCATTCGCCTCTATTAAAGCCAATTCAGCGGCTTTAACATCCGGTCGATTTTGAATTAGCTCAAAAGGAACCCCCACAGCAATTTCACTTAGCAGTCTGGTGTCTCCTAACCCCCTGAGAACTTCCAATGAATCTTTGGGGTATTCACCCAATAACTCGTTTAACCTGTTTTTCTGAACCTCAAGTTCTCGCTCAATTTGGGGTACCAAGGAGGCAGAGATAAGTTTTTGGGACTCTGTTTGAGTAATGGCCAATGATGAAACTTCACCTGCTCTGTATTGAAGGTTTACAATGCTAAGAGTGGAATCATTCAATCTTAAGTTGTATTCAGCAACTTGTTTCTGCTCTTGAAGCATGAGCAGCCGATAGTAAGAAGTTGCGATTTCAGCTACTAGATCTGTTTGTACAGCTTTTGTAAAAGCCTCCCTTTGTCTCAACTGTGCCTGGTTGGCTTCCTTTAGTCGCCTGAGTTTACCCCACAAATCAATTTCCCAGCTGGATTGAACAGCTGCTAGATTATTGGCTCTGGCTAAGTACCATTGGTTGGGAATCTCCTTGTTTTCATAGTACTTGACATTTTCTCTGGTGGAGGAGTTCTCGGAATACCTGTCATCTCTCTTTTCTAAAATAGCAGTAAGTTGAGGTAAAAAATTTGCCTTAGATTGCTTATAACCTTCATTGGCAATTTCTGTTTCCTTTTGAACTTGTTGTAGGTATAGGTTATTTTTTAATCCTTTATCAATCAAATCCAACAACGTACTATCTTCAAAAAACTCCTCCCTCCATGCTAGTTTTCCAATATTGGAAGTGTCATTTTTTGTGCTATCCGATTGATTGCTTGATAGAGATTTAAATGTGGCCGGAAGATTCAAGTCCGGCTGCACATAATTTTCTCCTGATTTACAACCCCAGATTGTCATCATCACCAACATAATTAGGGAAAGTGAGACGTAAGTACTGGGTTTTATTTTAAGATTAATTGGCATAATTTTTAATTTTTTAGGCTTCTACGGGCTTGTTTTTACTTAACCTTCTGCTGGTTTTTTCATGTAAAGTCTGGAAGATCAGATAGAGCGTAGGAATTATAAAAATTCCCAAGATTACGCCGAATAGCATTCCTCCTGCAGCTCCAATACTTACAGATTTATTACCTTGGGCAGAAGCTCCCACGGTTCGCATTAAAGGAATCAAACCAGCGATAAAAGCAAATGACGTCATAATGATGGGACGTATTCTTAATCGAGCAGCTTCTACCGCAGCATTAAAAATACTAAGGCCTTGCGCTCTTTTTGAGCGGCAAACTCTACAATCAGTATGGCATTTTTGGCCAACAAACCTATGAGCATGATAATACTTACCTGCACATAAATATTATTGTCTATGCCTGCAAGATTAATGGCTACAAAAACACCTAAAAGCCCGCATGGTATGGAAAGCAATACAGCAAATGGCAACCAGTAGCTTTCATACTGAGCAGCTAGTAGAAAGAATACAAAGACAATGCTTAGAATAAAGATAATTGCCGTCTGAAGACCTGATTTTTTTCTTCTAAACTCATACCTGTCCACTCGTAACTGTAATTTGTAGGAAGTTCTGCGGCTATTTCTTCAATGGCATTCATTGCATCTCCGGTACTGTAGCCATCGGCAGGAGTAGCGTTGATAGTAATCGAATTAAACAAGTTATACCGATTTACAATTTCAGGTCCATTTACTTCTTCAAGTGAAACCATGGTGTTAACAGGCACCATTTCCCCAAGATTATTACGGACAAAGATGGCATCCATAGATTTTTTCTCTGTTCGGTAGGGAATGTCAGCCTGAACAAAAATCCTGTATTGCCTGCCAAAACGGTTAAAATCACCTGATTGTAGCCTTCCAAAATAAGCTTGTACTGAACGCATCATATTTTGAACACTTACCCCCATGTTTTTTGCTTTCACATAATCAATGTTCATTTGGTATTGGGGAAATTGGCATTGAAAGTGGTAAAGGCATTTTCAATTTCCGGCCTTTCATTCAATTCTGCGATAAACTTATCAGCTGCATCATTGAACTCTGTAAAGTTTTCTCCTACCCGGTCTTGAATGATCATTTCCAAACCTGAGAACTCTCCAAAACCTTGAACTGTAGGTCTGGCAAATACATTAATGTTGGCTTCAGGAATATGAGATAGCTCACTGATTAAGTTTGTAATCAATGCATCAAGCTCTTGAATTTCGCCTCTTTCATGAATAGGTTTAAGGTTGATATATCCCATCCCAAAAGATGGACTGGGGGCATTTTCCATAACATTAAATCCTGAAATACTATTGACACTTTTTACCGCAGGGTGTTTTCTAAGGATAGAGTCCACTTGTTGCATTGGGCTTGAGGTTCTGTGCAAGGATGAACCCGGAGGCATGGTAAGAGAATAAGTTAGAAAACTGTCGTCTTCGGAGGGAATAAATGCGCTAGGTGTACTTCTAAACATTAATACCGTCAAAACCAATAGTACAACCAAAGCACTTAATGGTATCCATTTTCTCTTTAGCAGGTGGGTTACCAAGGAAATGTATTTGTTTGTAAAGGCATCAAAACCGGACTCAAAAGCGGTGAAAACCCTGCGTTTTATCCTGCCAAATTTGCTTGCATTTTTATCCTCATATTCTTCAGCAGGCTTCAACATTAATGCACACAAGACAGGGCTAAGCGTCAGAGCGTTTAGGGCAGATATGAGTATGGCAAATATTAGGGTATAGGCAAATTGCTTGTAAAATAAACCTACGGGTCCTTCCATAAAGCCTACAGGTACGAAAACGGCGGCCATTACTATGGTTATTGAAATAATTGCTGTTGAAATCTCATTCATAGCAGCAATTGTGGCTTTATTTGCAGGCAATTTACTATGGGTCATCTTGTGGTGAACAGCCTCGACCACTACGATGGCATCATCTACTACAATTCCAATGGCAAGAACCAGAGCAAACATGGTCAAGACGTTTACTGAAAAACCGAGCAACTGTAAAAAGAAGAAAGTACCTATCAGTGAAACGGGTATCGCAATGGCAGGGATAATCGTGGATCTCAAGTCCTGCAAAAAGACAAATACTACGATAAAGACAAGAATACAGGCTTCTATAATGGTTAAGACTACCTGATTGATCGATTCATCAATTTGATTCCTTACAGAATAGGATATTTCATAAGTAATCCCTTCAGGGAAATTTTTTGAAATTCGCTCCATTACTTCCCTAATATTCTGATCAATTTCTTTGGCATTGGAATCACTGGTTTGAGTAATGTTAATCGTGGCCGCAGCCTTGCCATTGACCGTGTTGTCACTTCCCAAGTTAGAGGCTCCCAACTCTACACGGGCAATATCTCTAAGATATAATATAGATCCATCTTTATTTGATTTGATAACTATATTTTCATATTCCTCTGGAGTACTGAACCGACCCTTGTGCTTAATAATTGTTTCAAAAATCTCCTCAGATGTTTCCCCAAATCTGCCGGGAGCTGCTTCAAAATTCTGGTCGTTGATTTGGCTTGTAATGTCTTGCGGGACCAACCCATATAAAGCCAGCTTTTCAGGGTTTAGCCATACTCTCATGGCATAAGTTCTTCTACCAACAAAGGACGCTTGCGCTACCCCTTCAACCCTTAACAATTCCCGTTTTACGTTAATTCTGGAATAGGACTGGATAAATGTTTCATTATAAGGGGAGTCTTCACCTTCGGCGATAATATTTATGGTCATAATATTACCGCTTAACCTTTTTACAACTGAGATCCCTTCTTGAATAACTTCCGGTGGGAGCTCTCCAATTTCTCGGGAAATACTATTTTGTACGTTGACAGCTGCAATATCCGGATCGGTACCCGGCTTGAAAAATATATTGATACTTCCCTGCCCTGAATTGGTAGCTTTAGAGCGAATATAGGTCATGTTCTCAACCCCATTAATCGCCTCTTCTAAAGGAAGAAGCACAGATTTGGCTACTGTTTCTGCATTTCCACCAGGGTAACTAACCCCTACTCGAACACTTGGGGGAGCAATGTCCGGAAACCTTGTCACCGGCAATCGCATTAAACTAATCAGTCCTGCGATAATTATTAATATCGATATAACAGAAGCCAGGACAGGCCTTTCAATGATTTTCTTAATCATAGATATAAAAGTTGGTTGTAGTTAAATTATGGCAATTGGGAAAACTTAAGGCGTTGGCACTTGCTGATAGGCCTCTATTTTCATTCCATCCTTAATTTTGTTTACTCCCGATTGTATAATGGTTGTCCCTTCAGAAATATTATTTTCGTTCAAGATGAAATTTTGCCCTGCTTTCCCGTTGATTTTCACCTCTTTTCTTTCCACTGTAGAGTCAGCTTTTAAAATAAATACAAAGTTCTTGTCTTGAATTTTGGTAATCGATTGTTGAGGTACCATGAGCACATCAGGATGGATCTGCTCCAAAATTATTTTCCCTGTATTACCACTTCTCAATAATTTATCCGGGTTGTCAAATTTCGCTCTTAAGGTGATGGCACCGGTGTTTCTATCTATTTGCCCGGCATCAGCATCAATCACCCCCTCCTCAGAATAGATGGTTCCGTCAGCCAAGATTAACTTTACATTTGGGTTTAATCGCCGTGCAGTAGAATCTTCCTTCATTTTCTTGTAAAAAAGATAGTTGGATTCACTCATTGCAAAATAAACGTAGACCTCACTGATATCAGATAAGGTGGTTACCGGCTCATCATCACCTTTGGCAACTAAATTACCCACGCGCATAGGTATCAACCCTATATAACCGCTTACCGGGGCCTTAATTTGCGTAAATTGCATATCGATCTGACTCGTGGCTTTCAAGGCTTCTGCTTGTGCCAAAGAGGCCTTGGCTACTTCATAATTCGATTGGGCGGTCTTCATCTGTACCTCGGAAATCACCTCATGGTCTATTAAAGGTTGTAGCCTTTCCATCTCGATCTTTGCGTTTTCTAGTTTGGCTTTTTCAACTTCCACTGCTGCCTGCGCATTTTTTAGCCTTTCCACATAGGGCAAAGCATTTATGCTAAACAACAATTGACCCTTCTCTACAAAATCGCCCTCATCCACATGGATTTTATCCAATAACCCCTCAACCTGGGGACGAATTTCAACGTTTACTTTACCCTCAATGGCTCCTAGATACTCGAATGTAGTGATTGCAGAATCCTTCTTCACAGTGGTTACAGGCAATGAAAGTGTTTCTACTTCTACCTGCTCTCCTTTACTGTCACAAGAATAATTTGCCAAAGAAATTACTAGGATTAATGATGTCAACAAAATGTATTCGTTGAATTTTGATTTAAATAGTCTCATTATTTATATAAAATTTTAAATTCTAGTGGTCAGTTAAGCTGTTTATTAACCATTTGAATGTTTAGATTTATCAGGTAATCAAAAAGTATTCCAACAAAATCTTTGATGAAAGGAATATAGTTAGTTTGATCGGTCGTTGTGTGGCTTTGATAGTAATTAAATAAGAAAAAATAGCCTTTAATTTCGTCTCTAGGCCGATTTTAGCTGGTGTGAGAAATTGACGAAAAAAAATTTATTGATAAAAAAATTAATTTTATCCTAAAAATAAATTCCTTAAAGACAGGGATTCCAAATTGGGTTTAACTCAAAATAAGGAATGGATTACCTATTTTAGTTTGAAATCATTTTAATAATCAGCAACTACTTTTCTGTCCTGTCTGTCGATAGATAGGCTCACCATTATAAAATCATGAAAAAATCTCCTAAGGTCCTAATGTTATTTGGTTTACAAAGTTCTTAATGTTTCCTATACCAAATCAGCATTTAATTATGAGAAGGGTCATTGATTGGAGAGCTTATTTTCAAATTGACTCCCAATGAAATCTCGGTTTGTTGCTAAAAAAACACCCTGAAATCTTAATCAAGTTTTCAGGGTGCTTGTAATGGGCTTGCCTCAAATAAGGGGAGAGCCACAGTAATATTTGGGAGTGAAAATTAAAAGGAATTTATTTGGTTATAACTTTCACATCATTGAACATAAATTTATTGGGACTTAAGCTAATTTCTTTGCCGCTTTCGGTGGTAACATTTTTAAGAATAACTTTTTTAGTTATTACGTTGGGGAATTTTTCCTGATAGGATTCATCTGTTTTTTTGGCATTGAAATTAGAAAATATGGTTGGTCCTTTGTAGTCTTCTGTGTGATTTGAATCATCAATGTGTAGGTTTTCTATTGTGATTTTCTCCGGCATATAAGCAGTATAGCCGAAATCATGCTGACCGGAATAAGATCCGCCGATCAATGAAGCGTTGCTCTTACGGCCACCATTCGGAACAAAAGTACAGTCTTTAATGATTAATTCCCCTTGCCAGGTACTCCCGTAATCGGAGCGTAGATTAACAAGGCTTCCCCTCGAAGGGTAGAGTTTTCCACCAAAAAAGTGCCTGATCCGATTGCATTGATTCCCATATGGCCCAAGGTGGAGTTTTTAATTGTTGCATTGGCTACTCCCTTATGTGCATCAAACCTAGAGAAGGTGCAATTATCGAAAAGGAGATTTTTACAGTAGTTGGAGCCCATTATCCCCCAGTAAGTTCGATCGTCAATATCATTTGTTTGACTACAGTTAATAAAAGACACGTTGAGGGCATGACCCACCAAGATGTCATAGGTACCCATGGATACGGGTTTTCCCACTGACCCAATGGTTTTATAGGTTTTATGACCTGTTAATACGGTGTTTTTCACGGTCACGTTGGCACAGTTACGTATACTTAAAAAACCTCCATATGGCGCACCATGTTCTCCTTCACCTTTGACCTGGTGCACGAGTCCATCAATTGTGACATTTGATCGCCTAACGGTTATATTTCGACTGTAGTAGTTGTATTTTGAAACTGCCTGATTAGCGATGGTAACAAAACGGCCACCTTTTATTGTTAGAGTTTCCTGATCAATTGGAAGTGCAGTGATCTCTGTGATATTTTCAAAATCCCATATGATAGGGGCGTTCATATCTACTTTTCCATTTTCATCTACTACAAAAATATCAGTTTGAGAAGAGCCATTGTCTTGATTTAAACCATACCTGATATAGTGTCTTACATTGTCATTGGTGACATTTATCAGCGAGGGGCCGGTAAGGTTGGTTTTTATTTTCTTTTGATTTTTCTTTAAAGAAGTGATGCCTTCAAGTTTATAGGGTTTTAAATTGGAGTTTATTATGAAAACAGAAGCTTTGATATTCTCTACATCCTTATCATCGATAATAAAAGTAGCTGTTCCGAAATCTGTATCGGTTTGAATATAAGCTGTTCGGTCTTTACCTCCTATATAGTAGCTGGCGCCGTTATTTGCTTTTACGGATAAGCCATGTTGGTTGGCATAGGCATGAGTACCCGCAATGGCATTGATGTCATCGGTTTTACCATCTCCCTTTGCACCAAAATCACTATAATGAACAAAGCCATCTTCATTAAATTTTGTAGCATCATTCGGAGCAACATTTACATGTAGGTCCCCATTTTGTTTTACCTGAACGTGAGTATTCCCACTATTGGATGTGAGTACCACATTTCCAAAAGGGGAAGTGGTTTGGCCTTGGGAAGAAGTTATACCGGCAATTACAAAAAACAAGAGAAGCAACTTTCTCATCATATGGTTATTTATTTTGGTGGATTTATCAGGAAGCCTCAATGTTGTTTTCATTTGCCCTCCTGAAGTATTTTACAAGATTAAATTTGAAACAGCACACAAACTGGTGATTTTATCTCATAAAAACAACAAACATTCTATCAGGTATAGTTGATCTAAAATTTAGTACCGGAATCTGATTTTCGAAATCGATATTGCTTAGCATAACATTGGGATGAACCATGAAAATACATTGGTTCTTTTATGGTTAGCTTAAATCAATTTTTTTGGCTGTTTTTTATTTACCTGTCTGCCTAAAAGCTGCCTATTGGCAGACAGGATAGTCTTAGCCTTCGCGGTTCAATGGATAAAGACTGATTGTATTGATAGACTTTATTATTGGGTTTATTACCTAATTCAGGGGGTGCAGAGACCAAGAGGCACTGAAACTGCCTTATTATAGGCTAATTTTTATCCCAAATCGGTCTTATTTATTCGATAGATTTTTACAAGTGGTAAGACTTTAGCTCCTCTAAGTGTTTGGCTGCCTTATCAATTTGCTTTCCACTTGCTAAGTTAATTAACCAATTGACCTTTTTATCTGCAATGTTTTTTGGTTTCATGCGAATAAATATCCATCCGGAAATGCTAGCTAATAATAGGGTGAAACAACCTTGTATGACGACCCATGCCATGGGGAATTCTCCCGTAAAATCAATAAAGCCAATCTGTAGAAGGGTATAAAATGGTAGCTGAAAGTACCAATAGCGCATGTTGTTAACCAAGTTTAACTTTAAGTTTGATAATTCTTGCTGAATAGAAACAACAGGACCGGAAAAATCAATTTGGTTGGCCATGACCAAGTGCTTTGCATAATCCAATACTACCTTAATATTGGTTAAGAATATGGCCCCAATTGAAAGCATAAAGAGCGGATTGGTAAAGGGTTGATTTTTAATTGTGTAGGAAAGGATAGTTGCTAATATTGCAATATAAATGGTTCCGAATACTAAACCTGTTACTTTTTCGGCCTTAAGCCCAAAAAGCGCTTTACGCGAGCGTTGGCTTACTTGGTATTTTAATATTTTGGTATTTAGT
Organism: Cyclobacterium sp. SOCE241; assembly: GCF_056867545.1. Classification (NCBI taxonomy): domain Bacteria; kingdom Pseudomonadati; phylum Bacteroidota; class Cytophagia; order Cytophagales; family Cyclobacteriaceae; genus Cyclobacterium; species Cyclobacterium sp. SOCE241. The sequence goes on from NZ_CP149779.1 coordinate 5,966,558, forward strand.
TGAATTACCTGTTCAATTTTACTGTTTTGAACTTTCCATAAATTTTGAATGCTTTGCTCTTCCATTTTACTTTTGATTTAATGATGTGAATTTTTCTTTTAAGATGTTTTTTAATCTATTGAGTTTTGTTGCCACATTTGAAACCGTTATTCCCATAATTGAGGAGATCTCTGCATAGCTTTTTTCTTCCAGATACAACAGCATCAATGCTCTGTCAAAATGCTTGAACTCACCTATAAGAGCATAAAGCTGTTGGACGTTTTCATTTTGAGCTGTATCTGCGGGAGCAGCAATTTCCACAAACCTATCATCCATCATGGTGTTTATAGCAGCCCTTTTGCTTTCTTTTCTGTAACTGGATATGGCAACATTTAATGCGATTCGATAAAGCCATGTTGAAAATTTCAAATTTGGTTTGTAACCGGGATAAGCCTTCCAGACGTGAATAGTGATCTCCTGAATTAAGTCTTTTACTTCCTCCTCGTCATGCTTATAAGTTCTGGCCACTTTGTAAAGTATGCCTTTGTTGTCAGCGAGGTGTTGTAAGAAGGAATCCGAAAGCTTATTTTCTGAAACTGTCATTGAGATTACTTTTCTTAGTAATTCGTTATTTTAGTAAAATAATCACAGCATCATGGAAAAAAAATCAAAAAAAATAATTTGTTTTTAGAGTCCGGCTTAATTTTGAGGGGTTTACAATGCTTGCTAAGTATTCCGGCTAGCCACATATAAGTCTGAAGCTTGGGTTTCTAAGATCAAAAAGTATTGGATATCCTGTAAAAATGCTTGATTTAAGCTTAATATCAAGCTGTTTAATAAGTAGGACAAAAAAAATAGGTGAATTTAACTTCACCTATTTGTTGCGTATAAATTAGAAAGGTTACAATTGATTTTGACGACTGAGTGATTGAAAAGCCTTGGCAGTAAATTGAAGAGATTTAAGCCTTTTATCATGATCATATACATTGGTGGTGACCATTACTTCATCTAAATCGTGTCTTTCTATAAAGACTTCTAATTCTTTGCTGACTTTTTCATAGCTGCCTATGAATGCATATTGCATCATGTGTTTGATGGCAGCTTCCTCTTGAGGACTCCATATATCATTCATGTCTTTTACCGGCGGAGAAAGAGGGTAGGATCTCCCTCTAATGATTCCTAAAGCCATTTGATAAAAGGATGTTGCCAAATAGGCTGCTTCTTCATCCGTATCCGCAACAATTATATTAAGACAGGCTATCAAATAAGGAAGGCTGCTTTGTGAGGTTGCTTTGAAATTTTGTTTGTAATAAGTACTTGCTTGGCTGAAATAGGTAGGGGCAAAATGACTTGCGAAAACGTAAGGAAGTCCTTTTTTGCGGCGAGAACGGCGCTGTCCATGCTTGAGCCTAACAGATAAACCGGCACATCAAGCCCTTCAGCAGGATAAGCTCGAACAGGAGCATCTAGGTTGTCCTCAGAGAAGAACATTTGCAATTCTTCCAAATCCTGAGGAAACTCCTGAACCGTTTCTAACCGGCCTCTTCTTAAAACCGCAGCCGTTTTTTGATCGGTTCCAGGAGCTCGGCCCAATCCAAGATCAATCCTGCCTGGGTAAAGCGTTTCCAAAGTTCCAATCTGTTCGGCAACCATTAAGGGACTATGATTGGGTAACATTATACCTCCGGAACCCACTCTAATAGATTTCGTTCCTCCTGCAATATGGCCCATTAATACTGTAGGTGCTGAACTTCCCACATATGGCATGTTGTGATGTTCTGCTAACCAAAAGCGCTTATATCCCCATGATTCCGCATGCCTGGCTATATCCAAAGATCTTCTATAGGCATCAGCAGCATCATGTCCTTCTTTAAGTATGGCTAAATCTAAAATTGAGTATTTCATAGTATTTTGTATTGGGTAAAAAAACCATTTAAATAGTTTTTTGGTTCCTCAAATGAATCGCCAATTCCGCGACCTAGAGCAAGGAGAAGTAAAGGTTTTATTAGGATCAAACTATAGCGTAAATAGAAATGTAATGCATTGAAAATGAAAAAAACCTCACCATAGCTTGAATAGGGTGAGGTTGAAAGAGTAGATCATGAAAATACCCATTCTTACAGTTTGAATATATACAAGCTTATCTTCAATTTATTTTGGGATAGTCTGTATAGCCTTTTTCACCGGGGGTATAAAAAGTAGACTCGTCCCAATCCGCTAATGCTGCATTTTTTCAAACCTCTCGGGCAAATCAGGGTTGGAAATAAACAATTTACCGTAGGCGACCGCATCCGCCAATCCTTCCAAGATAAGGTTGTTTCCTTTTTGTTGATCAAATCCGGCATTGATAATTAATTTCCCGTCAAAGATCGGGCGATATCTCTTGGCAATTTCTGTTTCTGCATAGGGAATATCTGAAACATCATTAAATGGTTCTGAAAGATGCAAGTATGCCAAATTATACTTGTTGAGGTTTTCTATAATGTAGTCAAAGGTAGGTATGCTTTCTTCGTCCATGGTCATACCAAAAATACCATTTAGTGAGGGGTTTAACCTTAGGCCAATTCTGTTTTCAGGAATCACCTCTTTAATAGCATCGATAATTTCAAACAAGATTTTGGATCTATTGGCGATACTTCCACCATATTCATCGAGTCTTACATTGGAAGTTCGACTAAAGAATTGATGCAATAAATAACCATTGGAGCTGTGAATTTCTACTCCATCAAATCCCGCTTCCCATGCATTTGAAGCAGCATTCTTAAAATCTTCTATGGTTTGCTTAATCTCCGGGATTGACATTTCTTTAGGAGTGACAGTATCCTTAAATCCTTTAGGTGTAAAGGACTTCGCTTTGGGATTTATGGCAGAGGGGGCTAGAGGTAGTTTTCCTTCATGGAAATCGGGATGTGAAATCCGACCTACATGCCATAACTGTATGAAAATTTTTCCACCCTCATCATGTACGGCCTTTGTTACTTTTTTCCAACCTTCTACTTGAGCCTTGCTGTGGATTCCTGGAGTATTGATATAGCCGACAGCTTCTTGAGAAATTTGAGAACCTTCAGTAATGATAAGCCCTGCTGAGGCTCTTTGTTTGTAATATTCGGCATGTAAATCAGTGGGGGCTTTATCTTGATTGTCTGCCCTGCTTCGGGTCATAGGGGCCATTATAAGTCGGTTGGCCAATGTTAAATCTCCTATGGTAAGGGATTCTAAAAGTGGTTGCTTTTGCATATTTTTTAATTTTTGTTGATCGTTTGGTAAGTTTTCTTCGTTAAACCAACTGAGAAATCAATAAAAGGTTGGTTGAATCGATACCTTTTTGATGCTGCAATTTCTGATCCATTCTTAAGTCCGAAATATGCATAGACGAAATCGCTTCAAAATCAGCCACTTCTTTCCTGTCTTCAATTTTACTATAGAAGTGCCCTGCCAAAATATCCAAACAGCCTGATCTTCTTGAGATTGCAACATTTCCTGTAGGAATTCAGGAAATCCTATTGCATAATCCGGGATAATTTAATTTTTGGAGCTAAGGAAAAAATGCACCCAATAAAGAAACAAAAAAAAACCGACCCTCTGTCATAGACAAAAAGTCGGTAAATATCAAAAAACTAGACTAAGTTTTTAATGAGAAATTTTCTCAGCAACCCAATTTCTTGCATTGATAAAGGCAGTTATCCATGGGCTTACGTCTTCTTTTTGAAGATCTTCCGGATAGTAAGGCCAGTTCCAAGGAGCAATTGCCCGCTCTATATGAGGCATTATCGCAAGATGGCGCCCATCTTTTGATACCAGTCCTGCAACATTGTGATCTGATCCGTTAGGATTACCGGGGTATGCACCGTAAGAATACTCCATACCAAAATTGTAGCTGTCTTTTTCTTCAGGAAGGTAAAATTTACCTTCTCCATGTGCCACCCAAACACCCAATCGCTGACCTGATAAGGTGCCAAACATAACGGAATCATTTTTAGGAATGGTAACATTTACAAAAGCTGATTCAAATTTATTGCTGTCATTGTGTAGCATTTTGGCTTTCTTTTCATGCTCAGGATTGATAAGGTTCAATTCAACCATTAGTTGACAACCATTGCATACCCCTAAACTCAAAGTGTCTTTTCTAGCATAAAAATTATCCAAAGCATTTTTAGCTTTCTCATTGTAAAGAAAAGCTCCTGCCCATCCCTTGGCAGAACCAAGAACATCGGAATTTGAAAAGCCACCAACAAACACAATCATATTTACATCCTCAAGGTTTTCCCTTCCGGAAATAAGGTCAGTCATGTGGATGTCTTTGACATCGAAGCCTGCCAACCACAAGGAATAAGCCATCTCTCTATCTCCATTGACTCCTTTTTCACGAATAATCGCTGCTTTGGCACCTGTAGCTGTTTTTCGGTTTGGATCCAAGCTTAATGCTTCATAGGTTCCTTTCCAATTCTCTGGAAAACTAAAATTCAAAGGTTGATTTTTATAATTGTCAAATCGATCCTTGGCCAGGTCTTTTCCGGACTGTTGTTGATCCAATAAATAGGAGGATTTGTACCAAATATCCCGCAACACTGATACTTCCCATGACTTATTTAAACCCTCAATTTGAACGGTGCCTGAAGCATTTACAGTTGCAATTTCCACAGCAGACACTCCTTGTGAATTCAAGAATGAAGAGACATCGGCCGCATCCTTTACCTGAATGACCAAGCCCGGATTTTCTGCAAATAATGCTTTGATCAAATCTTTTTCCTTAAGATTTGAAGTATGAATATCTATCCCGGTATTCTGGTTAGGGAAACACATTTCCAATAAGGTAGTGATCAAACCACCGGATGAAATGTCATGACCCGCTAGTACTTTATTTTGCTTGATAAGGTCTTGAATGGTTGCAAAGGCACTTTTAAAATAGACTGCATCCTTTATGTTCGGTACTTCGTTGCCTATTTTATTAAGTGATTGGGCAAAGGAGCTGCCTCCCAATTTTGCTTCATCCTTTGACAAATCTATGTATAGCAATGTTGAATCAGGGCTAGCCTTCAAGCTAGGAGAAATAACGTTGTTAATGTCCGAACATTCTCCAACCGTGGAAATGATAACAGTCCCGGGAGATTTTACTGTTTGGCCACCTGGGTATTTCTGGGTCATTGATAAGGAGTCTTTTCCAGTAGGAATGTTTATCCCCAAAGCGATAGCGAAATCACTAGTGGATTCAACTGCCCGGTATAACCTGTCATTTTCTCCTTCGTTTTTGGCTGGCCACATCCAGTTGGCACTTAGGGAAACCCCTTTAAGTCCATCGGTTAGTGGAGCCCATATTAAGTTGGTAAGTGCTTCTGCAATTGCCAATCGGGAGCCGGCTTCAGGACTTACCAAAGCGGCTATAGGAGAATGCCCGATTGAAGTAGCTATTCCTTTATTTCCTGAATAATCCATGGCCATTACTGCCACATTATTCAATGGAAGCTGAAGTTCTCCAGTTGTCTGTTGCTTGGCCACCCTACCGGTAACCGACCTGTCTACTTTGTTGGTGAGCCAGTCTTTGCAAGCCACTGCTTCTAATTGCAGCACATTGGTTAAATACTGCTCAAAATCCTGAACATTGTATTCAGGTGCTGTGAAATTTTGATTGGCCTTTTTGTCCACCAAAACAGTTTTTGGGGAAGACCCAAACATATGATTCAAACTCCAATCAACAGGCTTTTCTCCTGTCTGGGTGTTTTCAAATTTGAATTGCATGTCCCCGGTTGTTTGGCCAATATTATAAAACGGCGCTCTTTCTCGGTCAGCAATCTTTTTTATCTTGTCAATGTGAATGTCTTTTACTACCAATCCCATCCTTTCCTGGGACTCATTTCCAATGATTTCTTTGGCAGAAAGGGTAGGGTCCCCAACGGGCAATTTTTCCAAATTAATGGTTCCACCAGTATTCTCCACCAACTCTGAAAGGCAATTCAGGTGGCCACCTGCTCCATGGTCATGGATAGAAATAATAGGGTTATCGTCACTTTCAGCCAAAGCCCTGATGACATTTGATACCCTTTTCTGCATTTCTGGATTTGACCGCTGAATGGCATTCATTTCCAGAGAAAGGCTCAATTCACCGGTGTTTAGTGAGGAAACTGCAGATCCTCCCATACCAATTCTATAATTGTCGCCGCCCATCAGAACAATACGGTCACTTTTTTCGGGAGCTTTTTTAAGACTATAAGGGGCTGCTGTAAACCCAACTCCTCCAGCCTGCATAATGACTTTATCGAAACCCCAATGCAGCTCACCTTCATTGTGCTCAAAAGTCATTAGGCTTCCGCAAATGATGGGCTGACCAAACTTATTTCCAAAATCACTGGCACCATTAGAGGCTTTAATAAGGATGTCCATTGGGGATTGATAGAGCCATTTTCGCTCTTCAAGGTCCTTTTCCCAACTTCTTCCGGCTTCTGATCTTGGATAAGAAGTCATATATACTGCTGTACCTGCCAAAGGAATTGAGGCGGTACCACCTGCCATCCGGTCTCTGATTTCCCCACCTGAACCCGTAGCAGCACCATTAAACGGCTCTACTGTGGTAGGAAAATTATGGGTTTCGGCTTTCAGTGAAAGCACGGTATCTATTTCTTTAATCTCAAAAAAATCTGCCTTTTCTGAAGATTTTGGCGCAAATTGTAAAGCTTTAGGGCCTTTTACAAAAGCAACGTTATCACTATAAGCAGAAACGATTCCATTTTTATTGGCCTTGGAGGTTGCCTTGATCAACTGAAATAAGGTCATGGATTTTTCCTCTCCATCCAGTATAAAGGTGCCATTAAAGATCTTGTGCCTGCAATGTTCTGAGTTTACCTGGCTAAATCCAAACACTTCACTGTCAGTCAATGGTCGTCCCAATGATTGGCTTACACCTTCTAAATAAGCTACCTCTTCTATACTTAAAGCCAGCCCTTCTTTTTCATTGTAGGTGTGGATATCTTCGATATATTGTATCGGATCCGGGGTTTTAGCAATTGCAAAAACTTCTTGGTCAAGTCCTTTGTACAATCGCTGTAGCATAGGGTCAAAAGAACTACCTTCAATCCACGGATAGAAGGCTTCGATCCTAAGAATCCCTTTAATTCCCATATTTTGGCTTATTTCAACCGCATTGGTAGACCAAGGGGTGATCATTTCCTTTCTTGGACCAATAAACTCGCCGGAAATTTTAAGGTCTTCCAAATGGACAGCACCTCCAAATAGCCAGTTTAATTTCTCAAGCTCATTGTTTTTGTACGCTTCATTGGTTTCCAAAGCGTAAATGGTCTTCTCCGGGGATTGAAAAAACAAAATCTTCATAAAGGGATCGATAGCTTTTTTGAATGGGCAAATGTACAAAATTGGTTTTAAAATTTCGCAGAAGAAAGTGAGTAAGGAAAGGGTTTTCATTGTGATAACTTTAATATTAAAAAAAATGTCTTTGATTAGGTCTTATAATTGGCAAAAAAAGAATCTGTTGTCCGGATTTTGAGATAAATGGAAAAAAGGGTTTTCCTAACTTAAATCAAGCTTTTTTCAAAAATTTGATAGTTTATTTTTAAAGAAGTTAAAATGGTTAGGTAATAGAATAGAAATTTTTGAAAAAACTTTGAACCTTTTGATAGTTTCTTTAGTTTTCCCAACCAAGTAAACAGCATACGATAATTGGGAACAAGAGAAAACATTATAAGAGTGGCTTTGGATAATTTTTTGGTTTTTGGAGTAAGGGCAGTGACTATGGATGAAATAGCCAAGCTTGCCGGTATATCCAAGAAAACCATTTACGAAGAATTTTCCAGCAAAGAGGAGTTGGTCAACGCGACTGTGGATGAGACCATCATGGAATACAAATGTGACATAGAAGAAATGCAAAGAACAGATGTAAGTGCCATCGATCATTTACTTTTGATGACAAAGTATTTAAGGGAGAAATTTACGAGAATGAATCCATTGTTATTGCATGATATCCAAAGATTTTATCCCAAATGTTGGAACAAAATAAGTGAGTTTAAAACGTCCAAGGTACTTCAAAACCTCACTATGGTTTTAGAACAGGGCAAAGCCTCTGGGGATTTTAGAAGGGAAATAGATTCGGAATTATTGGCTTATATGCGAATGGATCAAATTACAAATGCATTTGTCCTTCAAAAATCAAAATCTAACTTTAGTTTGCTGGAGTGTCAACTGGCAGTGCTAGATCATTTTATACATGGAATTCTTACTGACCAGGGAAGGTCAAATTACTATAAAAAACTACAAACTCAGGAAATTTAACTTTATGAATTTTAAACCAATTATTCTTTCCCTAACAATTTGGCTATTGGGACATTGGTTTGCGGAGGCTCAAGCCCAGCAACCGTCTTTTTCTTTAGAAGAGAGTGTTAACTTTGCCCTAGAAAATAACGCAGAAGCCCGAAATGCAAGATTAGAAATACAGGCTGCAAAAGGTTTGATTGGAGAGCGGACTTCAGAAGGGCTCCCTCAAATTACTTCAAGGTTGAATGCTACCAAAAATCTTAAGGTACCTATATCGCCATTTCCCGCTCAGTTTTTTGATCCGGAAGCACCTGAAGGTACTTTTATTGGGATTCAGTTTTCACCTATTTATTCTGCCAACCTTACAGCTACTGTAAGCCAAATGATCTTTAATGGCTCTTATTTTATTGGGCTTAAAGCTGCTAAAACGTACAAGCAATTGGTAGAGTTTGATAAGGAGTTTACAGATCTAGAGGTGGTTGAAAATGTGAAAAAGGCCTATTTTTCTGTCTTGGTAAGTGAAGAACGAGAAACATTGATTCAGGCAAACCTGAATCGCTTAGACACGCTATTAAAGGAAACTGAAATACTTTATGAAGAAGGTTTTGCTGAAAAGATTGATGTGACCAGAATTAGGGTTCAAAACAATAATATAAGAACAGAACTGAACAAGGCCAAAACTTCTACCAGTGTAAGCAAGGCCCTTTTAAAGTTGCAAATGGGTTTCCCTGAGGAGGAAGAAATTGTCTTAACCGATAAATTAGATGATTTCACCCAATACCTTGAAACCCAAAGATTGTTAAATGAGGAAGGACAACAAAGGGTCGAGGTAGATCAAATCAATACAAATTATGATTTGGCAGTTTTGGATTTAAAAAATAACCAAATCCAATATATGCCTAGGTTGGATGCCAACTACACCTTCCAAAGAAATGCATTTGGAGGGAATTTCTCCAAGCTATGGTCAGGCGATTGGTATACAGGTTCCATTTTAGGGATTACCTTAGAAATTCCGATTTTTGATGGATTCCTTAAAATGCATAAAATCCAGCAAAACAGGGTTCAAATGAGGCAACTAGAAGTTCAGAAGGAGTTCACCTTGCAAAACATCCAACTGGAAAAATTTCAGGCCAGGCAGAATTTGATCAACAGTTTGCAAGAATTGGAAGTACAAAAAGAAAACAAGGAGTTGGCGTTGGAGGTTTTCAATATGGCCAAAATAAAATACCAAGAAGGGGTAGGGTCTAACCTTGAGGTAGTGGAAGCAGATGCCACACTTAAAGAGGCGGAGACCAATTATTTTTCTGCACTTTATGATACGTTTATCGCAAGAGTAGATTTGGAAAAAGCATTGGGAATATTAAAATAAGAAAAGGATTATACATGTTTATGAAAAATACATTTAAGTTTTTAACCCTATCCCTTGCGTTGGGAATGTTTTCTTGCTCGCAGCAAGAAAAAGATGATCTTTCTTCTAAAAAAACCAATTGGAAGAATTCAAATCTGAATCAGCAGCTTTAAAAGTTAAGATCGAAGAATTGGAGGAGGAAATCTCCACCTTGGATCCGGAGTTTCGGAAAAACCGTAGGAAATCAGTATTGGTAACTACCGTAAAACCCAAAGTTGGAAAATTTGAACATTATGTGGAGGTGACCGGGTCAGTACTTTCCAAAAAGAATGTAAACATAAGTTCCGAAGTTTCAGGTAGGGTAGAGGAGATTGTTACCCGTGAAGGCATGTCTGTAAGAAAGGGCCAAGTAATAGCAATAATTGATGCCGAGTCCATAGAAAGGAATTTGGATGAAATTAAAACTCAGCTAGAGCTAGCCAGAACAATTTTTGAAAAGCAAGAAAGACTTTGGAATCAAAAAATAGGCACAGAAATCCAATATTTGGAAGCTAAAAACAGGAAGGAGACTCTTGAAAAGAACCTTGCTTCTATTGAACTTCAAAAGGATAGAACTACAATTACTGCCCCATTTAATGGTACTGTAGAAGAACTTACCGTAAGGGTAGGGGAGTTGGTTCAGCCTGGTTCGCCTGTAGTGAATTTTGTTGGAGAAGATGATTTGTTTATTGAAGGAGATATTTCAGAGAGATTTGTAGGGATTTTGAATAAAGGCGATTCGGTAAGTATACATTTTCCTTCTATAGACAAAACCATTAAAACTAGGGTAACTGCAATTGGGAAAATTATTAATCCTGACAACAGAACATTTAAGGTTGAGGTTTTTCTTCCAAGGGTAGAAAACGTAAAACCAAACATGATTTCAGTTCTAAATATTCAGGATTATAGTGTTGATGAGGCCGTTGTTGTTCCTACTTATCTCATCCTGAAAGACAACCAGGGAAGTTATGTTTTTGTAGTTGATAATGGTGTGGCCCACAAAAAATATGTGGAAAGGGGGATGACCTATGAAGGACATACTGAAATCACAAAAGGCTTAGATGGATCTGAAACACTTATTGATAAAGGATTTAGGGAAGTAGGAGATAATTTTAATGTAAAAATCTCATCTTAATTAGAATATGGCTTCAGAAGAAAACAAGAAAAAGGAGTAATCAGAGAATTTGGAATTTCCTCACTGTCTGTGGATAACAGGACCAGCGTGGTTATCCTTACACTGATTATTACCTTCCTAGGGATGTTTGCCTACAGGACCATGCCTAAAGAAAGTTTTCCGGAAATAGTGATTCCTACGGTTTATGTAGGTACAGCATACCCCGGAAACTCACCCGTAGACATGGAAAACCTGATTTCCAGGCCCATAGAAAAAGAGTTAAAATCCATAAATAATTTAAAAGATGTAAGCTCCACTTCCATCCAGGACTTCTCATCCATTGTGGTTGAGTTTAATCCAAATGTGGAAATATCCAAGGCCATACAGGATGTCAAAGATGCGGTAGATAAAGCGAAAAGTGAGTTGCCCAATGATTTGGATAGAGACCCGGATGTATTGGAGGTCAACACCTCAGAGTTTCCGATAATGAATGTAAATATTTCAGGAAACTATACCGAACAAGAGCTTAAAACTTATGGGGAATACTTGGAAGATGAAATAGAAAAATTAACTGAAATATCAAGTGCTGATTTAAGTGGGACCATTGAACGAGAAATTCGTATCAATGCAGATCTCTATAAAATGGAAGCATTGGGTGTTACTTTTTCTGACATATCAAGCGCTGTTTCTGATGAGAATGTTACCATTTCAGGAGGTAATATTTTGTCCGGTGATTACAGAAGAACATTAAGGATAGATGGTGAATTTGCCAAGCCTATAGAAATTGAAGATGTTATCGTCAAGACCGAGAACAACAATATTGTATACCTCAGGGATGTAGCAGAAGTAGAAGACACCTATAAAGAAAGAGAGAGTTTTGCCAGAAGTAAGAAATTGCCTGTGGTTACTATTAATGTAATTAAAAGAAGCGGAGAAAATCTTTTGGATGCTTCTGATAAAATTAAGGCCCTTATTGATGAAGTGAAAATCAATAAATTTCCTGAGGATTTGGAAGTAACCATTACCAATGACCAATCCAAAGCCACCCGGTCTCAAGTAGATAATTTAGAAAACAGTATCATTTCTGGGGTAATCCTTGTTGTGTTGGTATTGATGTTTTTCCTTGGTTTCCGAAATGCACTGTTCGTAGGAATTGCAATTCCATTGTCTATGTTCATATCCTTTTTAGTGCTAAACTCCTTGGGAGTGACACTAAACTTAATGGTATTGTTCTCTTTGATACTAGCCTTGGGCATGTTGGTAGATAATGGCATTGTTGTAGTAGAGAATGTTTATAGATTGATGCAGGAGGGTAAGTCTGCAGTGAGAGCTGCTAAAGAAGGCGTTGGTGAAGTGGCCTGGCCTATAATTACCTCTACTGCTACCACACTTGCTGCTTTTCTTCCTTTAGCATTTTGGGATAGTATTATCGGGGAGTTTATGAAATACCTTCCCATTACATTGATTATAGTATTGTCTTCTTCCTTGTTTGTAGCGCTTGTAATCAATCCCGTATTGACAGCACTTTTCATGAAGGTTCAGGATGTCGACAAGAAAAAGCCTGTTCAACGACCAATGATAGTGGCCGCTGTCTTGACCTTTCTGGCTATAATAAGTTATTTTATCTCTTGGATAGCTTTCGGGAACTTACTTTTCCTCGCTGCAATTTTAATCATTTTCAATGTTTTCTTTCTGAGAAGAGCTATTAAGTGGTTCCAGAATGTGTTTTTGGTACAATTGGAAGACATGTACGAAAAGACATTGTATTTCGCACTAAAGGGGTTTTGGCCTTATCTCCTGTTTGGGGGAACCTTTATTCTTTTGGTTATGTCATTGATGCTACTTTATGTGAGTGCTCCGAAAACATTGTTTTTCCCTGACAACCAACCGGCCCTTATAAATATCTATATAGAAAAGCCAATAGGAACGGATATTACTTCTACTAACAGTTTTGTGGAAGAGTTTGAAGATGATCTGTATGCTCTACTTGAGCCATATGATCAAATCATAGAGTCTGTGATAACCCAAATTGGAGAAGGAACAGGTGATCCTATGGAAGGGCCTAGCCAGGCATCAACTCCTCACAAGGCCAAGGTGACGATTGGTTTTGAAGAGTATCAATTCCGAGAAGGGATCAATACCAATGAGATCATGGAGAAGATTAGGGAGTTGGCAGAGGGATATCCTGGTGTATTGATGACAGTTGGCAAGCAACAAAACGGACCCCCTGTTGGTAAACCAATTAATATTGAAGTTACAGGAGAAAACTTTGAACAACTTATTGCCTATGTGAATTCAGTCAGAGAGCATATCAATGAGTCAGGAATCCAAGGTATAGAGGAGTTGAAGTCTGATTTGGAGCTTGGAAACCCTGAGTTGATTTTAAACATAGACAGGGAAAAAGCCAGACGTTTTGGCCTTTCAACAGCCACGATCGCCAATGAGTTAAGAACAGCCCTTTTCGGCTTGGAAGTTTCTAAATTTAAGGAAGGGGAAGATGATTATCCTATTCAGCTTAGATTAGCGGATAAATTCAGGTATGATATCAATGCTTTACTTAACAAGAAAATTAGCTTTAGAGATAAGTTTGGAAATAAAAAGGAAATACCGATCTCCTCTGTGGCTAGCTTGGAATACAGTTCTACCTATGGTTCTGTCAAAAGGAAAGACTTAGAGAGGGTTATTACCTTATTTTCAAACGTCAATGATGGGTACAATGCCACAGAAATTAATAACCAAATCAAGCGGTTGTTGCAGGATTTTGAAGTGCCGGAGGGGATCAATATTAGTTTTACCGGTGAGCAAGAAGAACAGGCTAAATCGGCTGAATTTTTGACAAGAGCTCTATTGATCTCGGTTTCTTTAATATTCCTTATCATAGTTGCCCAATTCAACTCCATTACCACTCCATTCATAATAATGGCCTCGGTGATTTTGAGTACAATAGGCGTGTTCTTAGGGCTTGTGATTTTCAATATGGACTTTGTGGTAATCATGACAGGTATTGGGATAATATCCTTGGCAGGTGTGGTGGTTAACAATGCCATAGTACTGATCGATTACACGGACCTAATAAGATCCAGAAAGAGAGAAGAACTTAAAATTACTGAAGAGCAGAATCTTTCCAAAGAAGACCTATTAGACAGTATTGTAAAAGGTGGGAAAACCAGACTTAGACCGGTGTTATTAACCGCTGTAACCACGGTATTAGGCCTGATTCCACTGGCTATAGGTATGAATATTGATTTTTATGGATTGCTGTCTTCATTTGAGCCCAAGTTCTATATTGGTGGTGATAATGCTGACTTCTGGGGACCAATGGCATGGACAGTAATATTTGGCCTAACCTTTGCGACCTTTTTAACGTTAGTAATAGTACCTGTCATGTATTTATTGGCAGATAAATTAAATATGGCTGTTCGAAAGAACAGTTGATTAGATTTAATTAAAGGTTGGTGGTTTTTTTAATTGTTCAAACCTCCGGGATAATGTCCCGGAGGTTTTTATTTTTACAGAACATAAAGAAGAATTTATTTACCGGCTTGACCATAGTAGGCTCCTTTCCCATGCTTCCGCTCATAATGCTTCCTTACTAAGGCATCTTTAAGCCTCGGTGCGTTGGGATTGATTTGTAAAGTCAAATAAGCCATTCGTGCAATTTCTTCCAACACCTTACTATTGTACACCGCTTTTTGGGCATCCTTTCCCCACGTAAAGGGGCCGTGGTTTCCAATAAGAATCATTTCTACCTCTTCATAAGAAATATTTTTTTCTTCGAAGCAGTCCAATATTTGCTGCCCTGTCATGTGTTCATAGTCTCCTGAAATATTTGCATCACTCATGGGAGATGCACAAGGGATATCGCTGGTGTTATGATCAGCATGTGTGGTTCCAAATAAAGGAATATCCATCTGTGCTTGAGCCCAAGATACGGCATAACAGGAGTGGGTATGGCATATTCCACCAATGTTCTGCCATTGCTTGTACAAGAAAGCATGGGTTTTGGTGTCCGAAGAGGGTCTCATGTTCCCTTCCACGACATTGTTTTCAAAATCTACAATTACGATGTCTTTTGGTTTTAATTTTTCATAAGGAACTCCGCTTGGTTTGATGGCAAATACTCCGTTTTCTCGGTCTACAGCACTTACATTTCCAAAGGTATAGACCACCAAATCCAGCTTTGGTAATTCCATATTAGCTGTGTAACAATTAAATTTCAGTTCTTCGTATTTACTCATGGTATTTCAAAGGCTTTGAATGATTACATTAGGTTTATTGAGAATAAGGAGCTGAAGTCCAATTCTCTTTTTATATTTAGCATATTGGCTAATTTTTAACAAGCGCTGCTTCTTTCATCTGTTTGGAATAGCCGGCCTTGCTACAATTAACAAATATGTGGAAAGGAAAATTAGCATCTAATTTTTAAATGAATTTTCTCATAGATATAAAAATAATTAAGTAAATAATCGTATGCAACTTAAAAATAATGAGCTTTGGTTGGTTACAGGTAGCCAACATTTATATGGCCAAGATATTTTAAAGGAGGTGGCTTCACATTCCGAAGTCATTAGTAAACATTTAAATGTTAGCAATAATATTGCAGTTACCATTGTCTTTAAGGCAATGGTAACCACCCAAGATGAGATTTCACAAATTTTTTTAGCGGCAAATAAAGCCGAAAATTGCATAGGAGTGATGGCATGGATGCATACTTTTTCACCTGCCAAAATGTGGATCAATGGTTTGAAGTTGCTTGATAAGCCACTCTTACATTTGCATACCCAATATGGTGAAAACATCCCATGGGATAGTATAAACATGGACTATATGAACTTGCACCAAAGCGCACATGGAGACAGGGAATTTGGTTTTATCTGTACTAAGATGAAAATACCGAGGAAAGTGGTGGTAGGTCACTGGAAAGACATTGAAGTTCACCGAGAAATCGATTATTGGAGCAGGGCTGCTTGCGGATGGAAAGACTGGCAAGATGCGCAGTTTGTGCGGTTTGGAGACAATATGAGGCAGGTAGCTGTTACCGAAGGCAACAAAGTAGAGGCTCAAATTAAATTTGGCTTTGGAGTAAATACCTATGGAGTGGGAGATTTGGTGGAGCAAATCAATGAAGTAAATGATTTGGCAATTGCTGAATTAATTGATGTATACCACAAGACCTATGAATTAACTGACTCATTGAAAAAGGAGGAACCAGCCATCATTCCCTGCAAGAAGCAGCCAGAATAGAATTGGGCTTGAAAAACTTTTTGGAGGAAGGTTCCTTCAAAGGCTTTACCAATACTTTTGAAGACTTGCATGGAATGAAACAATTACCGGGTCTGCCTGTGCAACGGCTTATGAATGCAGGTTATGGTTATGCGGGAGAAGGGGATTGGAAAACCATGGCCTTGGTTCGAGCGATGAAAGTAATGGGTGCAGGACTTCCCGGAGGAAATGCTTTTATGGAGGATTATACCTATGATTTCAAGGAACAGGCAGGCCTAGTACTTGGTGCCCATATGTTGGAAGTTGACGAGTGTCTTGCAGACGGGCCTATTCGCTGTGAAGTCCACCCATTGGGGATAGGTGGGAAAGACGATCCTGTTAGATTGGTTTTTGATGCGGCAGCCGGGCCGGCACTCAATGCTTCTTTAATTGATTTGGGCAACAAATTTCGGATGGTTGTAAATGAGGTAGAAGCCGTAAAACCACCTCACGATTTGCCTAAATTACCGGTGGCAAGAACCATGTGGCGGCCACTTCCTGACTTTAAGGGAGCCTGTAAGGCTTGGATTTTGTCAGGTGGAGCACACCATACTTGTTTTAGCCAGAATCTGAATGCACAGGTTTTGGAAGATTTCTGTGAAATGGCCCAAATAGAATGTGTTTTGATTAACAAGCAAACCAATATCAAATCTTTTAATACCTATTTAAAAAGTTTTGACTGATTCAACTCGGATTATTAAAATAAGCTTTCTCCACCATGTCAACAGTAAGGGGTGAAGCCTGTCCGGTATTTACGGGAAATATTGCAATCGCAAGAAAGTCAGGATATTTGAAGATTATAGCATGGTGCCGCTATGGTGAAATCGAAGTGCCTTAGGATTACTAATGGAGACAGCCGGCAGGAAAAATAAAATCTACCGGTTGTTTTTCTAATCAGTAAGAGGAACGACTATTTTTCAGCAGGTAAAATAATTAGTGGAGTATTGCCATCATGAATTAAATCATTGATAAAAAACCTTCTAAACAGTTTGTCATTGAGATGCCTAGAACCTTTTTGAAGAACGATAAAGTCATCCAAGCATTGGCTAAACCTCTTTTTAATTTCTGAAAAGGCATCTGTATTTTCATAAATACTGATTTTATAGGAATACGCTTCACCTATCTTTGATTCAATATATTCCAAGTACGTTTTGCTAGGTTCTAGTTCTGCTTTGTCTTCGATTATGGTCAACAATTCAATCTCCTCGATCTTTTTACCTACGGTATTTAGTATGATTTCAAGAGCAGATTCATTGAGAGGATATTTTTCTTGGCATGATAATACTAGTTTTCTAGGTATTGCGAAATCTATACTTTGAGGTAATGCAATAACTGTTTGATTGAGTTGGTTAATTATGGTGGTAGCCGTACTTCCTATCAAAATTCTTTTTAAAAAACCGGTGCCTTTCAAACCCAATAGGAGTAGGTCATTCGGTTTGAGAAAACCTTCCAAATAATGGGTCAGTTGGAGGGGAATAGCCTCAAAGGTAGTTTGATTTGAAATAGGGCTAAGCTCACTATCTTTTAGGTATTGTAAATATTTTCTCTCTGCTTCAGCTTTATTAAAAGCTATGATTTTATCACTTTCTCTGGTATTGGAAAGTGTGGGTGCCAAGCCATCCATTTTGTGGAGGAACACCAAATCTAAACCATATATTTCTTGCCACCTGCATGCGAGCTTTAATTGTGTGGGCGTGTAGGGGGAAAAATCTACTAATACGATTAACCTGTTCATTTTGAGTAGAATGTATTGAGGGAGTTAATATTGATTTGAAGATATAAAAATCCCTCTAAAGTTAAGCAGCTTTGAGGATGTTTCATGCTTATTTCTCTTGATTTGGAAATTATCTATACTACAAGCCTTAAAATAAAAGATCACCTGCTTAATTTAAGGCAGGTGATCTTTATCAAAAGCGTTTTATGATGCTTAATTCTATTTGATAATCTAAACCATTTTAGTTTCTAGGCATTTTCTACTCTAGGAGCCCAATAAGTACAATAGGCATCGGCATTTACAGGGCCTTTAAATAATTGACATCCACCACATTTTCGCTTCTCTGTCGGCGGCAAATATAGTTGGCAGTTGTCGCATTTATCTCCTTCTAATGGAGACTTTTCTTCATACCCCAAACTTTTCCTTTTGGCTACCTCTTCTTCACTTAGCCCTGTTAAGTCCCCACAATCCTTGATGTTTTCTAACTTATATTCTTCCTTTGGTTGGCTACATTTACTTAGGAAAAATACAGCTCCTGTCGATGCGATAAGTGTTTTTATAGATTTTCTTCTGTTCATACTACTGGAGGTGCTTTATTATATTTTTTAATTAGGAAATAAGTAGGTAAGGACTACAAACCCAATTCAATGATTAAAGTTATTCAGATTTGGTTCGTATACCTTTTTCGACAAGGATATGATCCACTTCTTTAAGATAGGCTTCTTTCCAGTCTTCAATTTTCTCAGAAAATTTATACTCAGATTCCAGTACTTTTAATATTGCTTCACTTGAGCCTGCATTGGAACTTAATATGCCTAGACGAAACCATTTATTTTCTCCTTTTTCAACCAAGGCTTTGGCCAATTGGTTGATGGTGAAATCATCTTCATAATTGCCAAGGCTAAGAATTGCTTGTAGGGAAACGATAGGGGATTCGTCATTAATCATTGCTGCAATGTCTCCCTTTAGCTCAGGAAAAGCTTCTGCGATCATCAATGCATTCTTTCTAATTCCATAATAATCACTTTTTAATGCTTCTTTTACTAAGTCTAGTTCCAAGGCATCCATGGACTGTAACAAATACAAAGCATGAAGTTGAGCGTTTGGATCTTCATTTGATGCAAGGGATTTTAATAATGGGATGTATTCATCTTTAGGGTTCTCCAAAATTATTCTTTGAGCTGTTGTTCTCCACCAGCCATTTTTATTCGCCAAATGAGAAACAAGGGTCTCTGCATCCATTTTGGTAAAATCTTCAACCGCAGTAGAAGAAACACCGGATTTAGGTACAATTCTATAGATTCTGCCTCGGTCCATGCCTTTCATGAAATCCATGTCTTCTTTCAAATCATCAGGAATAGAAACCGGAGTTTCAATATGCTGTCTGTAAAAGTCTACCATAAATAATGCCCCATCAGGCCCTACAGTAAATCCTACTGGTCTAAACCATGGGTCAGTTGAGGCAAGAAATTCTTTGTCAAGCTCTTCAGAAGCTCTTTTGGCCACAAGGGTTGGGCTGTACTTATCTTCTATTATCACATCACGATGTACCAAATTGCCGGCTACCTCTCCTGTGAAAATATTGCCATTAAAGCCTTCGGGAAAATAGCCACCATCGTATACTGTACCACCTGAAGCACCAGTAAAATGATCTTCAGCATACTCTACGCGATTAAGCTCTTGTTCTTTGTATTGGATATTTCTTCTTCTCGTACGTTCTGCTCTCCAATAGGGGGAGGGGTCAATTGAAACATTTCAAGCTCATGGTCTGAGAGGTTATGGTTGACGGAGCTATTGGATAATTTCCCATGTCTTTCTAAATACCTATTGGGGATTACTGTTTGTTGCAGGTGGAGGGTGTTTTGAGTGAAAAATTTATTTCCCCAATCATCGAAGGTCTGACCAAATTGAGCTGTACCAGTCTCTTTTTCAAACAACTGCTTGTCTAATCTAAATCTAAAATCAGCACCTCTGAGTTGTAAAGGACCTTCTTCTGGAGCATCTTTATAAGTGACATCACTTCTTTGTCCATTGTTTGCTGCATAGATCCAGTTGTCTATACCTAATCGAAGATTGGTAATTTGCGCTTCAGAATTATTCTCGAAAAAACCACTAAATACAGATGTCTTTGAATCAGCAACACCATCATTGTCTGTGTCTTTCAGGTAATAGATATGAGGTGCCGCAGTTACTAAAAGACCTCCTTTCCAAGGCATCAAATTGGTAGCATCAGCCAAGCCTTCAGCAAACACAGTTGAAGCATCTACCAAGCCATCACCATCAGTATCTTCCAGTCTTTTGATTACCCCTTTACCTTTTCCTTCTTCAGGTTTATAGGGGTAGTCTGGCATTTCCACAGCGTAAGCGATTCCTTTTTCATCAAAAACCACATTGACAGGGTCCTGGATGTGGGGTTCTGAGGCGAATAGTTTCACTTCAAAATTTTCGTGAATATTAAAAGTTGCAATGCTTTCTTCAGGACTGAGTGCTTCAGCATATTTGTCATCTTTACAGGAGGAAAACCCCAGAAGTAAGATTGAAAATAAAATATGGGTAACGTTACCTTTCATAATTTTAACTAATGATTGACTGATTAATGGACTAATATCTAATATTTCTTGAAAGAAATGAAATTTTTCACTTTTCAATTGACTGAGTGCCTTAATTTTTTATTTAAAAGGGGATTGAAGGTGATCATTTTTCAAATTCCAGTTTTTTTATTGGGGTAAAACCAAAAACATTGTCTAAAAAGAATAAGCTTCTTGTCTGGTGTTTTCGGGAAAATCATGAGCTGCATTAGGGTATTTGACCTGCAAATTATCGGGAAAACCTAACCAATTGTAAACTGGCTGAATTTCAGCTATTCCGGCTTTAACACCTTCCACTGAAAAATTACTGTCGTTCAGAGGAGCATTGGTAAAAACCGGTCTCGGGGCTATAGATGCTATAACCTGAGTAAAGTCAAAGGGCAGTTGGGCTTCCGGTAATAATTTTTTTATCGAAGGCATGTACCTGTCCTGAGCCCAGGGTCCTAATCTACCTCCATAATTTTTGATACCTGCTTCTCCAATATCGTAATAATCAAAGGGTGTCCAACCACAGCTTGTTACCACAGCTTTAAGCCTTGGGTCATGCGCTGCTACAAATAATGCGTTATGACCACCTAACGAATGACCGATCACACCAATACGATCCGGGTCTACCTGCTCCATATTGCTAAGCACATCCACAGACCTCATGTGATTCCATACGGCCAATAGTGTACCTGATTCAAAACCATCTTTAGAAAAATCATGCTCTTTTTGTTCGCCGAAACTAGGGTAATCCGGAGCTATGACTACATAACCCCTCTCAGCCAACTCCTTGGCCAGACCTCTATTTTTTCGTGGACCTTGATCGTCAACTATTTTTTTACCTAAATCTCCTGTACTATGAAGAACAAGCATGGCGGGTGCTTTTGACTTGATAATATGCGGTATGTACAGGAAGGCTGTTACTTCATTTCGTTCATCACTTGCGAAGGAAATGTGATGTTTGGTGTAGTTTTCAGTAATTACCGAATCTCCATATATTAATTCAGGATTTGCTAAGTGGCTTCTAGATGGAAGCGTACCCATGATTGAAGCCATATTGTTTTTCCAAGAAGTTTTTTAGCCTTCCATTGATCCAAGGTACGCAAGGGGTTTGACTCTCTGCTTCCAATACCATTGGGCTTTCTGTTTCAATGTCCGTTATTTTCCGATGAAGCATTTTTTTATGGCTCCCATTATGATGGGTTCGGCTGCTTCGGTAACCGGGCTTGTTCCTACTTCATAACCGCCCTCTGAATAAGCCGAAGATGGACCTATATAGAAAGGGCCATAATCTCCATAGGCCGCCATGGTTACAAACAAATCCTTTCTTTCAGCCTTTGCCGCCAACTGGTATTCCACAAAAAGTTCTCCGGGAAGGTGGAGTATTTTTACATCAGCAATAGTCAAACAGCTAATCTCATTTTTTTTCCAAGAGCATGTCTATTATACCAAGCCAATTTTTGCACATTATTGGTTAGCCATCTGGCGTTTTGCGTGCGCATCTCTTGAGCAATTTCCGGTAAATTTTCTTTTGGGGGTAGCAATATGGGCTCTTGCTGCCAATAGACATCTTGATCAGTAATTTTTGTTTTAACGGTATTTTCCCAAGCATCCTTCATGCCCTTAGCCAGCCTTTCTGCCAGAATTTTCCGGTTGATCTTAGCTCCATCGTTGTATTTTCCAGCTGTAACATTGGCACCTGCACCATTAAAATGTACATGCATGGCTTCGGGAACATCCAATTGCCGCATATACCTTGCTATTCCGGGGAAATCCGGGTTTGCAATCTTGGTGAGATAATAACTTTGGGGGTGAACGGCATAATAACTAAAAACGGCCAGAGGCTCTTCTCCATTCCAGAAACTCACCAATGAAACTTCAGGGTCAATTAATCCTTCCGGAAAATCTCTGATTTTCTTATCCTTAGTAGCCGAGGTTCTGGTATAGGCTACATGGCCATCGGCTCCTATAATTCTCCTATTTGAAGCCACTTTTTCAACAATTCCTTTACCTTTTCCTATATGGGTAATGGGTTTAGGGTCCTTCAAAGCATTTTTTATAGCCTCCTCCAAGTTGTCCAGTAGTACCTTATCAAAGGAACTTTCATAGGCTTTCGGGTCTAGGCCTGCATCTTTTAAAATCTTCTCTGCGCCCCAGTCACTGATAGGTGCATCATGCTGATGAAGGGTGTGAACAGCTACCCTAGATGGTAAAGTGGATGCCGCCTTGGCAAGTCGTGATTTAAAAGCATCTTGACTTTCATTGGCAATACCTATCCAGTCAATAGCACAAATAACTATAGGTAAACCGCTACCTGAAATGATTACTCCTTTTGCACGCAAGCCCAAATCGTCTTTTTTCTCTAAAGGATCATAGGCCAACAAGCTTCCAATAGGAGGGGTAGCGTCTACATCAAATAGTGCCAAGGTAAGCCCTTTTTCTTGCGCTAACCCTTTAAAGGGAAGCAGGAAAAGTATAACTAAAATTAGGGATACGTTTAATTTGATGAACTTCATAGTGGTTAAATTTATAATTTCTTGAAAGGTCTAAATCCTTCTATTAGTAGGCATGTTCAGTACCGTCCTAGGAGTAGCATTCTTTCCTTAAGGATCCATTAATGGACCTTTCCTAATATTTCAATTTTCGGATATTAAGAAAATTAGAAAGTGCTAACTTTTTAGAACAACAAATACAAATAAAAATGCATACAAATCCTATCAAGGATTAATCTAGCGGTAATATTCTTTCTTGACGGCTGGTTTTTTATTTTTAAAGAAGCTTGCTATAGATTAATAATTTGAGAATAAAATTGGGTTAAAAATTAGAAATTGGGGATTTAAGCTGGGTTTTAGTTATAGATAATGCAATTTCCATGAATTAAGATAGAAAATTAGGGGAATTTGCAGTAAGAAGTATCTTTTACCTATTCTTCCTTGGTGGCAAGTGGAATAATAATATATTTGTCCAAATTAAAAATAAATCCAAATTCTTTTAACAGTCAGTATGGAACAATTATTTCTCTATTTGGTCCCATTTTTGGGTATTCTAGGCCTTTTGATTATGGCCATAAAATCAGCCTGGGTAACGAAACAACCGACAGGTGATGAAAAAATGGTAGAGTTGGCAGGGTTTATTGCCAAAGGGGCCATGTCATTTCTTAAAGCAGAATGGAAGGTAATGGGCTATTTTGTAGTTATTGCCGCCATTATTTTGGGTTGGTCCGGTACATTATTAGACAACTCCAGCCCTGTGATTGCCATAGCCTTTATCATAGGTGCTGTACTTTCTGCTTTTGCAGGTTACCTGGGAATGAAAATCGCCACAAAATCCAATGTTAGAACAACTGAAGCCGCGAAAACCAGTCTGGCCAAAGCTTTAAATGTCTCCTTTACAGGTGGTACTGTGATGGGGCTTGGGGTGGCAGGCTTAGCAGTCTTAGGAATGGGCGGCCTGTTTATAATTTTTTACAATATGTTTGTAGTCTCTACAGGGGTGATGTGAATGGCCATGAGATGGAAACAGCACTGGAAGTATTGGCAGGGTTTTCATTAGGCGCGGAGTCCATTGCTCTTTTCGCGCGTGTTGGGGGAGGAATTTATACCAAAGCGGCTGATGTAGGCGCTGACCTTGTAGGTAAAGTAGAAGCAGGTATTCCTGAAGATGATGTACGTAATCCTGCTACTATAGCGGATAATGTCGGTGATAATGTAGGAGATGTTGCAGGAATGGGAGCAGATCTTTTTGGCTCTTATGTTGCCACGATATTGGCTTCCATGGTTTTAGGAAGAGAAATAGTAAGTGATGATAATTTTGGAGGCATTGCTCCGGTACTATTGCCTTTGGTGATTGCGGGATTGGGCTTGGTATTTTCTATAGTAGGTACATTATTTGTTAAAATAAAATCGGAAAATGGAAATGTTCAAGCGGCTTTGAATAAAGGCAACTGGCTTTCAATATTATTAACTGTTGCGGCTTCATTTTTTGTCATTGACTTTATGTTACCGGAAGGTGAATTGGTAATGTCAAGACTTAATTCAGCCTCTTTTACTAAAATGGGGGTGTTTGGTGCAGTTTTTATAGGTTTGATTGTAGGGGCCTTAATGAGTATTATTACAGAATACTACACAGCGATGGGCAAAGGCCCGGTCAATTCCATCATTAAACAATCCTCTACGGGGCATGCTACCAATATTATTGGAGGCTTGGCTGTAGGGATGCAATCTACAGTACTTC
Source organism: Cyclobacterium sp. SOCE241 (assembly GCF_056867545.1). NCBI lineage: Bacteria > Pseudomonadati > Bacteroidota > Cytophagia > Cytophagales > Cyclobacteriaceae > Cyclobacterium > Cyclobacterium sp. SOCE241. Next base: position 5,991,079 of record NZ_CP149779.1, read on the forward strand.
CAATCTTGGTATTGGCAGCAGGGATTTTTACTTCTTATATGTCCGCAGGCTTATATGGTGTGGCCATAGCTGCTGCGGGTATGATGGCTACCACAGCCATGCAATTGGCGATTGATGCATTTGGACCGATTGCTGATAATGCCGGTGGGATTGCTGAAATGGCAGGCCTACCCAAAGAGGTAAGAGAAAGAACAGATATTCTTGATGCTGTAGGTAACACTACAGCTGCCAGCGGAAAAGGGTTTGCCATTGCATCTGCAGCATTAACCGCCTTGGCATTGTTTGCAGCTTATGTAGGAATTTCAGGAATTACCACCATCGATATTTATAAAGCAGATGTGCTTTCCGGCTTATTTGTAGGAGCAATGATTCCCTTTATCTTTTCAGCTCTTGCAATAGCAGCAGTGGGTAGAGCAGCCATGGACATGGTGAATGAAGTAAGGAGGCAATTCAAGGAAATTCCGGGAATCATGCAATTTGAAACCAAGCCTGATTATGAAAAATGTGTGGAAATATCTACCAAAGCTTCCATCAGAGAAATGGTAGCCCCGGGAGCTATAGCGCTTATTTCACCTATAGTGGTCGGGTTCCTATTTGGCCACGAGGTATTGGGGGGCATGTTAGCAGGTGTTACGGTTTCCGGAGTCTTGATGGGAATATTTCAAAACAATGCTGGTGGCGCCTGGGACAATGCCAAGAAGTCATTCGAAAAAGGCGTTGAGATTGATGGTCAAATGTATTACAAAGGGTCAGAACCTCACAAAGCTTCTGTTACCGGAGATACTGTAGGTGATCCATTTAAAGACACCTCAGGCCCATCCATGAATATACTTATCAAATTGACCTCAATCGTTTCCATAGTAATTGCTCCTTTTATTCCTTTAGACAGTCCATTAGGCTTGTCAGATAATAGCGAAGCAACAATCGATAAGGTAGCTCAAATAATTGTGGAAGAACCTTCTACCATAGAGGTATTGGAAATAGATTGATTTGGCACAAATCTCTAAAAAAGCCTCTGATTTTAAATTCAGGGGCTTTTTTTATAGTAATTGTTCTACTTGGATAAAGTTCGATCTAGTAATTTTGGATAAATCAAGTATCTTTGGTAAACAAGGAAGCTATCATTTGATGGTTTTATTACCTAAATGTCCTTGGCAGTAAACCTGTGTAGATTACCAATGCAATTCTATTATTTCAAGGATGTTATGGCATTCTTTTCTGTTTTTCTACTCTTGATTGAGGTTAATTTATTGATCTTTTCGGAGTATTTGGAAGTCCTTGAAAAAATGAATTATAGCATGAATAGATTAGGATAAGCCCAAAAAATTATCATTAGATTCAATAAAGATTTTAATAAATAATAATGATGAAAAGTATTTTTGGAAAAGGCATTCTCGTTCTTTTATTTATATCTTTTTATACCTCCCAATTATGCGCTTGGTCGGATGGGTCAAATTATTTCAATCCTGTGAAAGGAAAAGTGATATGCATAGACCCCGGACATGGAGGTACAGCTGCCACTGATTCTTACAGGGTAGGGCCTACAGGGGAGAGAGAGGAGTGGATTAACCTTAGGGTTGCTTTGCTGCTTGGGGAGTTGTTGGATGAGGCAGGGGCCGAGGTTGTGCTTACAAGAACCACCGACACATTTATCCCTTTGACTGAAAGAAGCAAAATAGCTTTAGAAAATAAGGCAGACCTTTTTATTTCTATACACCACAATGCCACAGCCGACCCCAAAGTGAATTTTCCTATAATTTATTTTCATGGCAGTGCAGAAGAGAATCAGGCAAGTGTAGCATTGGGAAAGAAAGTTGCTGAAAAGTTGGTTGGGCAGTTATTTAAAGGGAAAGGATCTTATAGTTTGGTTTCAGATTTCACCATATTTTCTCAATCAGGATCAAGTGTTCTGAGAGGAACCTATGGCATCCCGGGTATTATTGGAGAAGCTTCATTTTTTACTTCCCCGAAAGAAGAAAAAAGCTGAAACAATCGGAATACAATCAAAAAGAAGCCCAAGCTTATTTCGAGGCAATTGCGGCTTATTTTGCAACTTCGGAGATTCCTCCCATTGCTGAAAAAAATGATCCCTCAGAGATCGTTCCCTTCAAAGTGTTTCAAGAAGCTGAAAGAATGCGTCCGGAAGCCAAAGCATGGAAAGCAAATTTTTGAAAGGAAAGAAGTTGTATAAGAAAGGTGGTAAAGAACGGCTGGTTGAAGCCTTTGAATTACTAACGCTTTCAGTCAGGTCCTTTCCGGATTCCTATGTTGCCAAGGCTTGCCATGAGTTAAGGGTGGAAATCCTCAAACAACAAAACCAAATAGATGCCGTGAAAATGGAAGAAATGCGGATTCAGTATTTTTATCCTTAAAACGATTGGCTACCGGTTCACTTCATTAGTATTGTTGGAAAAAGACAAGAGCGTTTTTAGTTAAGCTCCATTTGCAATTGTTGGATAACAATTTCCAATTCACTATTGACGGTGACAATATTTAATGCTAAAATTTCTGATGTGCTTTCGGTTTCAGCCAATCTTTCTACTTCTCTTATAATCGGCATTAAAGTGGTGATTTTAATATTGTCTATGCTGGGCTTTATCTGGTGTGCAAGGTCACGAATCGTAGCGTAATCTTTTTTGTTAATCGCTTGATTAAAACCGTCAATAGTAATTTCAGCTTGGCTGATAAAAAGTTTTATCATTTCATTGATGAACTCTTGACTACCCCCACTAATTTCTTCTAAATTAACTAAATTATATAGTTTTTTTGCCCTTGATCCATTGATTCCTATGTGTAAATGTGATTGTAAATATACAATTTGCTGTGAAATAACCGAATAATCTTATTCTTAGTTTTTTTACAATATCCCAAAAAATAGCTTTAAATTGCGCCCTAATAAACAAAATCAGGATTTAATTATTTTTATTCATGTCAGATTTGAATCATTATTCCAAGATTGCCACTGAGTTAGGTGTTCGAGAAAAGCAAGTAATCAGTACGGTCAATTTACTAGATGAGGGTGGTACAGTACCTTTTATTTCCAGGTATAGAAAAGAAGTCACCGGAAGTTTGGATGAGGTGCAAGTTGCAGCTGTAAGAGACAGGTTGCAACAGCTAAGGGACCTGGATAAGCGCAAGGAAGCCATAATAAAATCCATAGATGAACAGGGTAAATTAACAGATGCATTGGCTGATAAAATCAATGCTGCTGAAACAATGTCTATTTTGGAAGATATTTACCTACCCTACAAACCCAAAAGAAGAACCAAAGGTACCATCGCCAAAGAGAAGGGTCTTGAACCATTGGCACAATTGATTTTTGAACAAAATTCAATTGATTTAAACAAGTCTGCTGAAGAATACCTCAGCGAAGAAAAAGGGGTGGCTTCTATAGATGAAGCCTTGAATGGAGCCAGAGATATCATTGCTGAATGGATCAATGAGGATGCTGAAATTAGGAAAAAATTAAGGCAGCTCTTTATTGAAGAGGGGAATTTGTATCGAAAGTCATTCCGGGAAAAGAAGAGGAAGCGATCAAATACAAAGATTACTTTGACTGGAGAGAACCTGTTAAAACAGCACCTTCTCACAGGGTTTTGGCCATGAGAAGAGGAGAAAAAGAACTTTTCCTGATGTTGGACACAGGCCCTGATGACTTAACGGCTACCAAGATTATTGAAAAGGCAGTCGTCAAAGAAAACAACACTTGTGCTGACCAAGTAAGGCTGGCAGTGAAAGATGGCTATAAGAGGTTGCTTAAACCTTCTATGGAAACGGAAGTGAGGCTATATGCCAAGAAAAAAGCCGATGAAGATGCGATTAAGGTATTTACAGAAAACCTTAGGCAATTGTTGCTAAGTTCACCTTTGGGTGAAAAATCAGTATTGGCCATAGATCCCGGATTTAGGACCGGTTGTAAGGTTGTTTGTCTTGGACCCCAAGGTCAATTCCTTCAGAACGAAACCATCTTCCCTAATGAACCACAGAAGAAAACCATGGAATCGGGAGCCTTGATCAAACATATGGTAGCAACACATAAAATTGAGGCAATCGCAATTGGCAATGGAACGGCAAGCAGAGAGACGGAAAATTTTGTAAAAAACATTGGCCTACCAAAAGATGTTTTGGTGGTCATGGTCAATGAAAGCGGAGCTTCTATTTATTCTGCATCTGATGTGGCTAGGGAAGAATTTCCGGATTTTGACCTAACTGTAAGAGGGGCGATTTCAATTGGCCGCAGGTTAATGGACCCATTGGCAGAATTGGTTAAAATTGATGCCAAATCCATTGGCGTTGGGCAATACCAGCATGATGTAGATCAGACTGCACTAAAAATTCCCTAGATGATACGGTAATGAGCTGTGTAAATGGTGTAGGGGTAGAAGTAAATACAGCTTCTAAGCAATTATTGACCTATGTTTCCGGTCTAGGGCCTTCTTTGGCACAGAACATCGTGGCCTATCGAAATGAAAATGGCCCTTTTAAAAGTAGAGCAGATATTAAAAAGGTGCCACGTTTAGGTGAAAAAGCATTTGAACAAGCTGCAGGATTCCTGAGAATTCGAAATGGCAAAAACCCTCTTGATAGTAGTGCAGTCCACCCCGAGCGATATGCCTTGATCAATAAAATGGCAAAGGATATGGGAGTCTCTGTTGAGGGTTGTTGAAAAAAGAGGAATTGCTTCAGAAGATTCCACTTAAAGATTATGTCAATGAACAGGTAGGTTTGCCTACCCTTAAGGATATTCTTGAAGAGTTGGGAAAACCGGGTAGGGACCCACGAGAAAAATTTGAGGTTTTTCAATTTGAAGATGGAATCAATGAAATGAAAGACTTAAAGGTAGGGATGAAATTGCCGGGTATCGTTACAAATATCACCCAGTTTGGTGCTTTTGTAGATATCGGTGTACACCAAGATGGTCTGGTTCACTTAAGCCAAATGGCAGACAGGTTTATCAAAGATCCTAAAGAAGTGGTGGCTGTCAACCAAAAGGTCATGGCCACTGTAATGGAAGTGGACTTGCCGAGAAAAAGAATTGGCTTAAGTCTTAAGTCTGATCCTTTTGCCAGTAACACTTCCTCGGGAGGTAGAAGGGAAAGACCAAGAAAAATCAACAAGGCAACCAAAAAGTAGCCCAAGAAAGCATGGAAGACAAACTTGCCTTGCTAAAAAAGAAGTTTGGGAAATAAACCATTCAAATTTATTGATAGCCTATTATTAGGAATGAAGCCTGTGAATTTACTTTCACAGGCTTTTTTTATATGCTGGCATCAAATTTTCTCAATTAGAATAGGTTAATTAAAATAACATTTATATTTTCGTAGTGTTCATTAAATAAACATATTGAAATATGAGAAACCTACACAATATTAGTTTTACAACCAAAAAATTGATGTCCGGCAACCTACAAGTTAAGTTTCATATTCAAAATGCTGTGAAGCCCTATTATGGATATTTGTTGGTGAATCAAGCCTTGTCAGATGAGGAGATAATGGAGGAAATAAAATTGAGGTTAAATTTGCGAGAGCAATCAAAAATGGATTTATTGAAATTCACTTTCAAAAATCAATGGAAAGATGATCATCAATTTTATTTGTATTCCGCATGAGTTTTTAGGGAGCAATATTAAGGTATTACGTAGGAAGTCAGGGTTAACCCAGACACAGCTGGCAGAAGAGCTTGGTGTCCAACGAACCATGATTTCTGCCTATGAGGATGGGAGATCCGAACCCAGGCTTACCACATTGCTTACCTTGAGCAAGATTTTTGATGTCTCAATGGATGAGCTGACAGGATGGGATATTGCAAGTAAAGGGCGTCAATTTCTTCAACGAGAGCGATTAAAGATACTCACGGTCACATTGGATCAAGATGAGCAGGAAAGAATTAGCATGGTGGGTAAAAAAGCTTCTGCCGGATATCTTAATGGATATGCAGATCCGGAGTATATGGAGAATTTACCCAATTTTAGACTGCCTAATTTGGATGGCAATAAGACCTACCGAGCATTTGAAATAAGCGGAGACAGCATGTTGCCGTTGATGCCGGGCACAGTTGTAGTGGGTGCTTATATCGAAAGCCCAATGGAGATTAAAAATGGTAAAACATATGTTTTGGTTACCAAAAATGATGGGATTGTTTACAAAAGGGTTTTTAATTATATAGAAGAGAGGGGTAAATTATTTGCTGTGTCGGATAATCAAACCTACAAACCCTATGATATTTCGATTCAGGATGTAATGGAAATATGGGAAGCCAAAGCTTTTATTAGCTCACATTTTCCTGATCCAACTCCATCAGCCCCTGTTTCACTGGAGGAAATAGGGAAAATGATTTTAGAAATAAAATCGGATATTAGAAAAATATCCGACCACTAAAAGTTCGAAAAATCATATGAGCTCACTCAGGGCTTGTTGGATTTTTTCTTGGCATCAAATGAAGGGTCAAGGTTAATAATGCCTTTTTCAAAATTGTGCCAAACTCCATCTCCACAATCCAAATACCTGCCATTTTTTACGGGTTGATCTTCTATGGCTAAACCGTAATCGTAATCCGGTATGAATATAAGCGAGGCAATTTCCCGACCTCTTTCCCAAGCTATTTCTTTTTGTTTCCCATTGATATTTAGAAGTACCTTCCTAACAGAAAATTTATAAACGATTTCAACCATCGTTTTTTGCTCTTTCTTAACTTCCAAATACCTAATTTGCATAGGGGCCTCTTTCTTGCTGACCTCATATATGGCTTGGATGAAATCTTGACAGGTAAAATACCAATCCTCTTGGTTTAGAGGAATGTCGCGAATCAACTTTCCATGAATGTCCTTTGCCAATAATTTAATTCCGCCCTTTTCCCCTAGTGTTTTTAGGTTAGACCATTTGGATGAAGAATAAAGCTTTTTGAAGATGTCTTCCCAAAGCTTAGGAATCTCTCCTTTATAACTATAGTCATCCGCCATGGTAAAACCTTCATCAACGATTTCTTTAGGAGTCAAAGTTTCTCTATCTGTATATTGAATATTAAATTGGGTATTTACAAAGTTTTTACTGAAAGAGAGTTTTAACTTAAAAATATGACTAAATGGTGGAGGAACTTCTCCGGTGATAAAATCAATTTCCAATCGTACAATGTCGTCTGATTTTAGGTGCATATTTTTTTTATTCTTTTGGAAAAACAAAATTAAGGCTTAATAATAAAAATAAGAGATAAAATTGAGAATTTCACTTCACTAATTATTTTACATCCTTCTAAAATAATTTAGGACCACAAATGAAGGAAATTTCTAATAATAAACGACATTTGACCCTATGGATGAATGGGAAAAAAAGAATGAAATTATAGTTGAAAGCCTTTACGAAAAAGGCTGGTGTGTTTTGGATCACTATATATCAGAAGAATTTAGAAAGGAGTTACTCAATGAACAGCGAGAATTGCTTATGCATGGGCAATTTAGATTGGCGGGGATTGGGAAAGGAGAAACTTTTGCGATAAAACCTGAAATAAGAAGCGATAAAGTCTTATGGATGGATGAAAACCTCTTAACACCACTTCAAGAAGTATATTGGGATAAGATGGAGCGCTTAAGGTCAGCCATTAATCAACGTTGCTTTTTAGGGCTTAAATCCTTTGAAGCTCATTTTGCCATGTATCCTCAGGGTTCTTTTTACCTTCGGCACCTAGATCAATTTCAATCTGTTAGTTACAGGGTTGTGAGTGTGATTTTGTACTTGAATGATACTTGGGAAGAATCTGATGGCGGAGAATTAAGAATGTTCTACACAAGACCTGATGGGATAGAAGATTATAAAGATTTCTTGCCATTGGGTGGGAGGATAGTCGTTTTTTTAAGTGGAGAAGTTCCTCATGAGGTATTGCCAACAAACAAGGAAAGAATAAGCATAACCGGATGGATGAAGGATAGAGATTAAAATTTCAATTCATTTATTGGGGCTTATTTTTCATTTCTCGAATGCGCATGGGCATTGAATCGATGGTGGAAAAAAGCAATTGCCAGTTAATTTCATTGCCAAATTCCTCTAATTTGGATCCACCATCTTTTCCTATCAATACGTAATTACCCTTGTCGGAGCCTGACCCGTACAGCTTTTGCAATTCTTTTTGATAATTTTTTGTAAAGGTATACAGGGAATTACTCTCAAATTCATCTCCAAAATAAAAATAAATCAGATCACGGTCGACAAGGTCTACTTGAATCGCATCCGTTAAACCCAATCCCTTAGCATTTTTATCAGCAGGAAAAACCAGTAAAACCCTATTTTTCCATTGCAGGTCTTTAATTTCTATGTGGGTTTGAGAAAAGGAGCTCCCCATTATAAATAGTAAAGTGATCAGAATTTTCATGGTTTCGTGCATTTTGACTTGAAAACACAACTCATATCATGGAAAATTGTTCTGATCACTTTAAATTGACTCAGACCTGCGAAAATAATCGCTGATCTGAGTCAAGTGTTTGGTTACCAAAAAGGAATCCGATTTTCAGTTTAACTGATGCCAGAACCTGGATTGGTGGCTTCGTGAGGAGTTAGTAATTTTAGTTTTCCTTCAGCGTCTTCCGCCATTAAAATCATTCCTTCAGATTCAATGCCCACCATCTTTTTAGGTGCTAAATTTAGTAACATTGTCACTTGACGCCCTACCAAATCCTCAGGAGTAAATTGTTCGGCCACACCACTTAATACTGTTTTGATGCCTATACCGGTATCTACTTTCAATTGGAGGAGTAGTTTTTTGATTTTTTGACCTTAATGGCCTCAACAATGGTTACTACTCTTAAATCTAGTTTTACAAAATCATCAAACGATACAATGTCTTTCATTGGAGCTGCTTTGTATTTGGCAGCTTCATTTTTCTTTTTACTATCCAAAAGTTTTTGAATTTGCGCTTCTACAGTACTGTCTTCAATTTTCTGGAATAGTAAGGCCGCTTTATTGATCGTGTCTCCTTCTTTTATCAAATCCATTTGGCCGGCCTTCTTCCATTGTAAGGTTTGAAGACCAAGCATGTCTTTTATTTTCTCAGAGGTAAAAGGCAAGAACGGTTGAGACAAAATGGATAGGTTGGCAACAATATTTAGAGCAATATTCAATATTGTAGCGGTTCTTTCTTCGTTGGTTTTGATGGTTTTCCATGGTTCAGTTTCTGCTAGGTATTTGTTACCCGTTCTAGCAAAATCCATCATCAATGATAAGGCTTCTCTAAACCTGTATTTTTCTACCGATTGTGCAATTTTCATAGGATATTCCGACAAGATACGGATGAGTTCTTCATCAACCGGTTCTAAACCATGGTGCTTTGGTACCTTGCCTCCATAATACTTATGGGTTAAGACTACCGCACGGTTGACGAAGTTTCCGAAGATTGCGACCAACTCATTGTTGTTCCTGGCTTGAAAATCCTTCCAAGTAAAATCATTGTCCTTGGTTTCAGGAGCATTTGCGGTCAATACATAACGCAAAACATCTTCCTGTCCGGGAAACTCTTCAAGGTATTCATGCAACCATACCGCCCAGTTTTTTGAGGTAGATATTTTTTGACCTTCCAAATTTAGAAATTCATTGGCTGGAACATTTTCCGGCAATATGAAACCTCCTAAAGTTTTTAAAATGGCAGGGAAAGTAATGCAATGAAATACAATATTGTCCTTTCCAATGAAATGTACAAGCTTGGTTTCTTTGTCTTTCCAATACAATTCCCAATCTTTTCCTTGCGCTTTGGCCCATTCTTTTGTGGAGGAAATATAGCCAATGGGGGCATCAAACCAAACGTAAAGTACTTTACCTTCGGCTCCGGTAATGGGTACCGGAATACCCCAGTCCATATCTCTGGTCATGGAACGTGGTTGGAGACCATCACCTGTCTCTAGCCAGCTTCTGCATTGCCCAAGAACATTGTTTTTCCAGTCTTTGGCATGGTCTTCAAGGATCCATTTCTTTAAAAACGGTGTGTATTTTCCCAAGTCCAAAAACCAATGTTTGGTCAATTTTAATACCGGAGTATTACCACTGAGTTTGGAGCGGGGATTGATAAGGTCGGTTGGGCTAAGAGATGAACCGCATTTTTCACACTGATCCCCATAAGCCTCTTCGTACCCACAATTGGGACAAGTTCCTTCAATATACCTATCAGCTAGAAACTGTTTGGCTTCAGCATCATAATATTGTTCAGTTTCCTTCTCATCAAATTCGCCTTTTTGGTAGAGGTCGGTAAACAATTGGCTGGCTGTTTCGTGATGTACCGGAGAAGAGGTCCTGGAATAGTGGTCAAAGCTAATTCCAAATTTCTCAAAACTCTTTTTCATTATTTCATGGTACCTGTCTACTACTTCTTGAGGACTTATCCCTTCATTTTTAGCTTTGATGGTAATGGCAACACCATGTTCATCGGAACCACACACATAGGCCACATCTTTTTGTTGAGACCTTAAATACCGTACATATATATCTGATGGAATATAACAACCCGCCAAATGTCCTATATGTAATGGACCGTTGGCATAAGGTAAGGCAGAGGTAATTGTATATCTTTTGAATTTATTTTCGCTCATAGGGTGCAAAGATAGCTAAAATTGATTTTGAGTGAAATAGCAGGATAGATTTATACCGCAGGAGGAATAAATCAAATCCATTTACTACATCCGGATTGACCTTATTTTATTGAAGGCTTATTTCTGGTTTCTCAGAATAGAAGCTCAACTAATAAAGAATAATAGATGTTTATTTATTGTAAGCTTGAATCAAATTCTTGGGCCATTATTGTAAGCTTATTTACGATTTTGGGGTGAAGCTCAGCAACATTTGTTTTTTCAGAGACATCATTCTCCAGATCATAAAGTGAAACCAAGAAAGAACCTTCAGATTTTTCATTCCAGCCGATTGATTTTTTTGTATGAAGTTTCCATTTCCCTAGCCTAATGGTTTCAAGCTCACCATTTCTTGCATAAAAATAGAAAGGCCTTTCAGGTAAATTTTCATTCTTGGGGTTCATTAGGAAAGCGCTGATATCCATTCCGTCAATTTTTATCTCTTCAGGGATCTTTGTTGATGCCAGCTTAGCGAAGGTGGGGAAAAGGTCTAAAGTACTCACAAATTCATCAGTCACTACTCCTTGTGGAATGGAACCAGGCCAAGTAATTATGCCGGGAACCCTTTGCCCTCCTTCCCATGTCTGTGCTTTCTGCCCCTTAAAGGTTTTGCTGATCCTTTGGCCGGACCATTGTCTGAAGTGAAAACAAAGATGGTGTTTTCATAGATCCCTTCTTCTTTCAATGCATTAATAATTTCCCCAGCACTCCAGTCCAACTCCATTATTACGTCACCATACAAGCCATTTTTACTTTTGCCCTCAAAAGCAGGAGAAGCGAAAAGCGGGGTGTGCGGCATGTTATGCGCCAGGTAAATAAAGAAAGGCTTTTCACCTCTATTTTTTATTCTTTTTACCGTCTCTTCAGTATAGCGCTTGGTTAAATACCTTTGGTCAGGCCCATTTTCTATAACTTTAGTGTTTTCATAAAATGGTAATGGTGGTGATTGGAAATCAATATTTTTATAATAATAGTTGTCCATATCATTGGAATAAGGTACTCCGTAAAAAGTGTCAAATCCCTGATTGTATGGCATGTATTCGTCCTTATGCCCCAAATGCCATTTACCTATACAGGCTGTGCTATAGCCGGCACCTTTCAGTAATTCTGCCATGGTATATGCTTGGGGGGATAGCCCTCCTTCTGAATATGGAAATAGTACTGCTTCATGTAGATTACTTCTTTTGGGATATTGACCAGTCAGTAATCCCGCTCTTGAAGGTGTACATACCGTTGCAGGAACATAAAAATTTGTAAACCTAATACCTTCTGAAGCCAACTGATCTAAATGGGGCGTTTCAAAATCCTCTGCTCCATATACTCCCAAATCCGCATAGCCTTGGTCATCTGTGAAAAATACTATAATATTTGGAGGGCTGATAGTATTACCAACTTTCTGCTCACAGGCAAAAAAGATTATAGACAAAAGTAATACCGGTAATAGTCTTAAGGATGAATTAATTAGATACATTACGATGGATTATAGGAAAGTGTGGTAATATTATTTCCGAATTGAAGTAAGTGATAAGGTGAATCTTTAGGATGTCAAATTTACGATTTTATCCTACTTTATTGCAGATAAAAATTAATTCAAAAAGCTGTTTCTTTTTGAGGGAATTAAATTTCAAATGAGATTATCATTCATTAAGCCGTCCTCCCGCATAATTTTTTATAGTTTTGGAAAATATTTAACCTTACCACAATGTATTTAGCTAAGCATTTTCTATTATCATTTTTATTTGCCCTTTTTTCTCTAGATTTCACGGTCGCTCAGCAACAGCCTGAAATTATTCCTATTCCGACCACCTATCTCCTAAACCAAGGTGAATTTCAATGGGATAACAAAGTGGGACTTGTTCTTGAAAATTTCCCTAATCAAGGAAATTATTTGCAACAAGAGGCATTAAGATTATTGAATCTTCCTCTTCAGGAAATTGAATCTGTTTCAAAAACCATCCTAATAAGAAAGGTAAATGACCTGAAGGAAGGCTATACATTGGACATTCAGCAGAATAGCGTAACCATAGAAGCTGCGGATGAAACGGGTGCCTTTTATGGAGTAATTTCTTTGCTTCAACTCGCACATGCTTCCAAAGAAAAAAATGGAAAAATTATTCTTCCAAACTGGAAAATTCAGGATAGTCCAAAGTATGAATGGCGAGGGATCATGTTGGATGAGTCCAGGTACTTTTTTGGCATGGAAAAGGTGAAGCAGTTACTTGATCATATGGCTTATTATAAGTTAAATACTTTTCATTGGCATTTGACGGATGCTCCCGGATGGCGGATTGAAATTAAAAATTTCCCCAAATTAACAACAGTGGGAGGAATTGGTAATCAATCTGAGCCGAATGCTCCTGCAGCTTATTATACCCAAGAGGAAATTAAAGAAATCGTTAGGTATGCCCGTGAACGAATGATTAGGTGATTCCTGAAATTGATATGCCCGGACATGCCACAGCTGCCAATAGGGCATATCCGGAACATAGTGGCGGTGGATCAGAAAAATATCCGGACTTCACCTTTCACCCTGCCAAAGAGACTACTTATGCTTATTTATCCCAAATTTTGCATGAGGTGGATGCATTATTTCCCAGCAATATGATGCATCTGGGAGGGGATGAAGTAAGTTTTGGCAATCAGATGTGGCCAAAAGATCCGGATGTTCTGCGATTGATGGAAAATGAAAGATTGACGGACATGAAAGATGTTGAGGACTATTTCTTTGAAAGGATGGCTGACACTCTTTTTCGTTTTAGCAATAAAGTGTTGGCCTGGGATGAAATGGCTTCCGCAAATTTGCCTAAAGACAAAACAATTATCTTTTGGTGGAGGCATGATAAAAAGGAACAGCTAAGCCTTTCTCTCAAAAATGGTTACCCAACAGTAGTCTGCCCAAGGATCCCTTTTTACTTTGACTTTCTTCAGCAAGAAGACCATAAGTACGGAAGAAAGTGGGCAGGTGCTTATGCTCCATTAGAAGCTGTATATAATTTTGATATGGATGCTTTTGGCATAAAAAAGAAGATGAAAACCTTATTTTAGGCATTCAGGCTAACCTTTGGACAGAAACTGTGCCTAATGAAGACAGGTTTGATTTTTTAATGTATCCAAGAATAGCCGCTTTGGCAGAAGTGGTTTGGTCGCAAAATGAAAATCAATCTTATCCTCAATTTATGGAAAGACTGGAAGTACATTTGGAGAAGTACAAAGCTGAAAAATTATATTATTACAATCCTTTTGATCCTGATCATCATCCTGAACCTGTTTATGAACCCTAATAGGAAGTTGTTTACCGTTTAGATTCATCAACAGGTTCTTTATTGGGTCAATCATCTATGCTTGCCTCTACCATTTGTTTGAATTTCCAGCTTGTTTGGTCACCGGTACTTCCTTGGGTTTGTTTGAGTATTATTCCTATGAGGTTTTCTTTTGGGTCTGCAAAATATTGGGTGTTAAAATAGCCTCCCCAGATGAAAGTGCCTTGGGATCCTAAGCCGCCCTTGGCCTGCCCTTGTTCGGTTAACACACCAAAAGCCAAACCATAATATTGGTCGCCACCTCCATAGAGGTCTCCGGTTTGATTACCCATCATTGAGGCTATGGTTGTTCGACTCAAGAAGCGTTTACCGTTTAACTCTCCTCCATTAAGAAACATTTGAAGAAATGTTGCATAATCTTTAGCGGTGCTGGATAGTCCTGCACCTCCGGAAAAGAATGTTTTAGCTCCTTCAATAGGATAATTGACATCGTAAAAGGTATTGGGATAGTTTTCCCATCGATCGTTTACTTTATTCTGGATGGCTACTAGTCTATCCGACTTGGATGCAGAAAAGTAAAAGTTGGTATCGTTCATTCCCAATGGTATAAACAAATGTTTGAGTAAATAATCTTGAAAAGTCATGCCGGAAATGACCTCTACAAAGTATCCCAAAACATCTAATCCCAAGCTATAGGTGTATTGCTCTCCAGGATTGTGGTGAAGCGGTAATTGGGCTATTTTTAAGACTACATCTTTTATTGTGACAGGGGCAGTAGTAAATAGATCTATGGTTCCGGCTTTGTCATAGATCATTTTCATTCTTTCGTCCTTGTCTATGGCTCCATAGCCAATCCCTGAGGTATGGGTAAGCAAGTGGCGGATGGTTATTTCCTTATTGGCCGGTCTGGTGGTGTACGTTGTGTCTGCATATTTGAAATTTACCAATACCTCAGGGTTTTTAAACTCAGGAATGTATTGGGAAATAGGATCATCCAATCGGAATTTGCCTTCCTCCCAAAGCATCATCACAGCCGTTGAAGTGATTGCTTTTGATTGGCTGGCTATTCTAAATATGGCATCTCTTTTTAATTTTTTGCCATTGGCATCTGCATTTCCATAAGCTTCATGGAAAACAATCTTTCCGTTTCTGGCGATGAGGGCAACTGGGCCCGGAATGGTATTGTCTACCAAGGATTGTTTTAACATATTATCAATTCGCTCCAATCTTTTCTGAAGACATGCCCATACTCTCTGCAGGTGCCACACTTAAATGGGATGATTGCCTTGAAGTTGTCGTTTGGGCAGTTAGATGCAGGGTGCATAGCATGAAGGTTATGAGCCATATATAATACTTGCTTTTTAAAGTCATAGTGGTGGTTATTATATAGATGTTGATGTTTGTGGGTTAAACTAATCAATTTCTCTTATTAAATCATTTTTATTTTTACGATAGGTTTATTTTAACCTAATCCAATGGACGATATAATCTTTGCTTTAGCCCTAATTGACCAAAATAGGCAGTTAGGGATTCCATCTGTTAAGCCGAGATTAATTGATAGAAGCAGAAGTAAAGTCATGTTTTAAATCCCTAATTAATTTTCTCAGTCTCTTAAATAAGACTAATTTTGAAAGACAAATTTTCAACTATTGTGGATTCAGAAAAGCAGCGCATTATACTTTGGTCCGTTGCTATCAGTATAATTTTACTGGTAGTTAAATTTTATTCCTATCTATTGACGGGATCCAATGCGATTCTTACGGACGCATTGGAGAGTATAGTCAATGTGGTGGCTTCATTTTTCGCACTTTACAGTGTTCGATTAAGTGCAGTACCCAAGGATAAGAATCATCCCTATGGGCATGGTAAAATTGAATTTTTTAGTGCCGGAATTGAAGGGACTTTAATTATAGTGGCTGGGATTTTTATTCTTTACCAATCTTTTAGGTCGTTTTTGTTTCCTCAACCCTTGATTGAATTGCCTTTGGGTATGGTATTGATAGGATTTTCAGGGGTGGTAAACGGGATATTGGGATATGTATTGCAACGGAAAGGGAAAGAGTTAAACAGCCTAACCTTGGAAGCTGACGGTAAACATATTTCCACCGATGCCATCAGTAGTTTTGTGTTAATTTTTGGCATTGGCATCATTTTCTTTACTGGCTGGTATACACTGGATAGCATAATTTCCTCACTTTTTGCACTTTATATTATTTACAACGGATATTTTTTGGTCAGGAAGTCAGTTGCAGGACTCATGGATGAGTCCAATCCAAAATCTATCAATAAGGCCGTTAAAATTCTGAATAATCACCGGCAAAAAAATTGGATAGATATTCACAATATGAGGGTTCAGCAATATGGTGGAGACAACCATGTTGACCTTCACCTTACGCTTCCCTATTATTATGATCTCGTACAAGTACATGATTGTGTTCATGAAGTGGAGGAAGTGTTGGAAGAGAATTTGCCGGGAAAAACTGAAGTTTTTGTCCATGCAGATCCTTGTATTCCTGATCCTTGCTGCCATTATTGCCAAGTTGAGAATTGTCCCGTAAGAAAATTTCCTCAATCAAAGAAGATCAAATGGACTGCAGATAATATGTCTCAGAATCAGAAACATTACCATGAATTAGGTCAATTTAAAACTAACTCGAGTAAAAAGGATTGAATTTTGTTTTGTAGTGAATGATTTAAAAAATATTGATTCCTCAATATTATCTATGGTATTTGACGCTTATGAAATTATTTAGCCAAAACATTAAGTAATCAATAAAATTAATAGTTTGAATTTTATTGATTTTGAAAATTATATTCTGATATTATTTGTTTTTACGGGTTAATTTTAGTACATTAATAGTGTAAAATGAATTAAAATTTCGGGGAGATGAAAGATAAGCAATTCACCATACTACTAATGGTTTCAGCCCTAATCTGGTTGTTGATAATTGGTTTTATCATCATTTAAAAAGCCAATATATTTTTTCCTACATACGGACTTAGACAGGTTTTTCCGAAACAAGTTTAAAAAGGGGCCATTCGAGCCCCTTTTGCATTGGTTGATAAATCATCCTAAAATCAAAAATAATAACCCGACCAAATCAATACTGTTGACTCAGGCGGGTTAAAAAGGTTGAATATATAGGCATTATTTTACACTTGTAAACCTGCTCTTTTGATTAATGCGTCCGGTTTTGGTGCCCTTCCTCTAAAGCGTTTATATAAAATTGAAGGATGCTCTTTGCCACCCATTGAAAGTATATTTTCTTTAAAGGACTTTGCAGTTGCTTTATCGAATACCCCTTTTTCCTGGAATAATTCGAAAGCGTCAGCATCCAAAACCTCCGCCCATTTGTAACTGTAATA
Source organism: Cyclobacterium sp. SOCE241 (assembly GCF_056867545.1). Classification (NCBI taxonomy): domain Bacteria; kingdom Pseudomonadati; phylum Bacteroidota; class Cytophagia; order Cytophagales; family Cyclobacteriaceae; genus Cyclobacterium; species Cyclobacterium sp. SOCE241. The sequence goes on from NZ_CP149779.1 coordinate 6,008,305, forward strand.
ACCTGCTGCATAACCTCCTTGAAATATGTGGGAAAATGAGGTGCTTATCATGGTATTTGGAACAGGGTCTAGTAAAGCGGTGGGCTTCATGACATCATTTTCAAATTCAAATACATCATCAATTGCATCGGGTGCAGTGGTATGGTAGGCCATGTCTAGTTGGCCCAGACTGATTTGCCTTGCCGTTTGAAAACCCTGATGAAAATTGGCTGCCTTTTTTATATTTTCTATATAAGATTTTGGGATAGGTTCGCCGGTTTCATAATGCTTGGCAAATAGGTCAAGGCATTCTTCTTCATAACACCAGTTTTCAAATATTTGAGAAGGAAGTTCCACAAAATCCCAATAAACATTGGTTCCTGACAAGGATCCATAAGTGCCCTGGGCCAGCATACCGTGAAGCGCATGACCAAACTCATGGAACAAAGTAGTGACTTCATTGAAGGTCAGGAGGCTTGGTTTTGTTTTGGTTGGCTTAGTGAAATTACAGACTATGGATACATGAGGCCTGTTTTCTTTGTTCCCAATCTTACGTTGCCCCCGATATGCTGTCATCCAAGCTCCATTTCTTTTGCCTGCCCGAGGAAAAAAATCTGCATAAAATACCGCAAGGTGATCACCCTTCTCATCTTTTACCTCATAGGCTTTTACATCAGGATGGTAAACAGGAATAGCTTTATTTTCCTTAAACGTAATGCCATATAGTTTTTCTGCGGTGGTAAATACCCCATCGATTGTGCGGTTTAATTCAAAATAGGGCTTGAGTAACTCATCATCTACAGCATACTTTTCCATTTTCAATTTTTCCGCATAATAGCTGATGTCCCATTTAAATAGTTTTTCAATGCCATCTTTTTTTTCGCGAAGGCTTCAAGTTCCTTTAGCTCTGCAATAGCTCGTGGTTTTGCCTTTTCTAATAGCTCATCCAAAAAACTTAAGACTTTTTCTCCCCCTTCAGCCATTCTTTCTTCCAAGACAAAATCAGCATAATTATCATATCCTAAGAGCTTTGCTCGTTCATCCTTAAGCTTAAGGATGTTCTTGATGATTTGTCGGTTATCAAGTTCGTCACCCTTGGCAGATTTTGTGTTATAAGCAATGTATAATTCTTTCCTAAGTTCTCTGTTTTTGGCATAGGTCATGAAAGGGACATAACTTGGGAACGCTAGCGTAAATATCCATTTTCCTTCTTTTCCTTTCTCTTGAGCCGTTTGTGCAGCAGCTTCGATCAATCCATCAGGCAGGCCTTCAAGGTCTTTGGCTTCAGCTACCACCAGCTCGTATTTATTGGTTTCTTTCAATACATTTTCCCCGAAGTGTAAGCCAAGTTTAGATAATTCTTGGTCAATGGCTCGAAGCCTATCTTTGTCATCTCCTTTTAAAAGCGCTCCATTTCTTATAAAAGATTTGTAACTTTTTTCCAGAAGTGTGCTTTGTTCCGGGGTTAACTTGAGTTGGTCTCTTTGATCAAAAACAGCTTTAACTCTTTTGAAAAGAGTTTCATCCAATAGGATGTCATTGCTGTGAGCAGACAAAAGTGGGGAAATCTCTCTGGCCAATTGTTGTATTTCATCATTGGTTTCAGCTGCATTAATATTAAAAAAAATTGAAGCTGCTCTTGAAGTTTTTCACCGGAATTTTCTAAAGCTACGATGGTGTTTTCGAAATCCGGTGGAATAGAGGTTTTAATCTTTTTTATCTCTTCTTTAACTTCTGCTATACCATTTTGAATGGCCGGAAGAAAATGTTCATTTTTTATTTTATCAAATGGAGCCGTTTCAAACGGTGTATTAAATTTTGCCAATAATGGATTCATATCGAATGATTATATTTAAATTTATCCTACAAAATTAACAAAATTATGGAGACTACTAAAGGACCTAAATTTCCCCTGCCAAAAGAGTACCCGCTCTTTTACAAAGGTTATATTGATTTGGTGGCTGAAAAGGATTTGAAGACCTTGTCCCTAGCGCAAGAACAATTTGTTAAAAACTTATTCGGTAATTTGACGACCGAGAAAGCTTTACTTAGTTACGAAACAAATAAGTGGTCTTTTAATGAATTGTTGGGGCATATTATTGACACCGAGAAAATAATGCATTTCAGAGCCTTGAGTATAAGCCGAGGTGAAAAAAGTGACTTTCCGGGATTCGATCAAGATAATTATGTCAAAACGGCAGCTTTTAATGCTCAGCCAATTGATAAATTATTGGATACTTTTTTGTTGCATCGCAAATTGCTTTGGAACTTTATCGAAGCCATTCCAGAGGATCAAATCAACAATATCGGATCTGTAGACGCTAAACCTATGTCCCTTAGCGCTCTATTATACATTATTTTTGGGCATATGGAACACCATATATCCATTATCAAAAATTATTATCTGTCATTGTAAGAGTTGGCTTTTACTTTGTGAGGTAAATCACTGATGTTTTCCTATGAAAACAATAATTTTGTTTTAGATTTAAAGCGTACAGATATGGCAAAGGGAAAAAGTTTTTCGGAAATAATCAAAGGAGATCAACCAGTATTGGTGGACTTTTACGCCACCTGGTGCGGTCCTTGTAAAATGATGCAACCTATTCTTACAGAAACGGCAGGGAAAGTTGGTGGGAAAGCAAAAATTATAAAAATTGATGTGGATAAAAACCCGATGGCAGCCAGTAGGTTTCAGGTAAAAAGCGTTCCTACACTGATTTTGTTCCAAAAAGGTAAGGTGGTGTGGAGAAAAGCAGGGGTAGTTCAAAGCCATCAGCTAGTCGACATAATCAATAATCAAGTAGAAACAGCTTCATAATAAGGGTGTTGTAGCCTTATTTTCTTTTAAAAGACCAGGTAATCTCAAATTTGGCCACGATTTCATTATTGGGGTTGTGGCCAAATATTGTTGTTTTGAAAGTGGCAAAATCTCCTTTTTTACTCAGACCTGCAATTGTTTCATTGATCTGAAGGCCATCTTCACATTTCATCACAATAGTATTGTTTGCTTTTTAAGGAATTGAGCATTCATATCAACCACAAGCATAGAAAAATTTCCATTTCCTGCCAGGTGCAATTTGCAAAGTAATCCGGAAGACAATTCAGCGGCGCCATTCAATGCCGCGAAATAAATGGATTTGAACGGGTTTTGGGTTCGCCAATTATAAGGTAAAGTTGTGTGACAGGATTCCAAATCAATATTTTTAACCCTTACACCCCAAAAAATAATAGAAGGAAGGTTCTTTAGCATATACCCAAAAAATGAAATAGGTTGGGTGACCATACGGGCAAAGGACTGTTGATGCTTGTTCATGGGTATTAATTTAAACATATAAAATGAAGAATACAGCAACCGAGTTAAATTTTAATTGTTGAACTCGTAATATTCAATAGATAATTTTTATGGACTGATATCCCTTCAAAACCAGTCACTTCGCGGCTGTTTTCTAACCCACCTTTCAACAGACAAGTTCACAATAGTGCAATAGTGGTGCTATTCTGAAATCCCCAAAAAACAGGCCCCTTGTAAAAACTAGCCTCCCTAAAAACCACAGGAAAGCCGATTTATTCCGGATTAATAAATCATTTAATCCATGTTGGGACATAACATTGCCTCCCTTTGGTTCGATCAAAGAAGGAGCCAAAAAATCGCAGCACGAAATTCCTAAGGCTTAAGTTTTAACTACGGTTCCAATAATATGCACTAGAATTCGAACAAAGTACCTATTTTTGCCCTTACTATTTATCTGGCACCTTTTTTGGAGCTTACTTGTTGTTATCTTGATCTGAAAATTATTACACATGAAAAAAATATTAACACTTCTTTTTGTAGGCCTTATAGTCTATGGTTGTGCAACAGTACCATTAAGTGGCAGGAAGCAGCTTAGCATTGTTAGTAATTCTGAAGTTTTACCATTGGCTTATGATCAATATGGACAGGTATTGAAGGAGAGCAAGGTGCTTACCAATACCAAAGAAGGACAGCAGGTGGTGGAAGTAGGCAATCGGATAGCAAATGCTGTAGATACCTACTTGAAGGACAACGGTTATTCTTCGATAACAGAAGGTTTTGAATGGGACTTTAATTTATTGGAGAGTGATCAGGTTAATGCTTGGTGTATGCCGGGAGGAAAAGTAGCTTTTTATACTGGAATTCTACCTATCTGTGAAGATGAAACAGGTATTGCCGTGGTGATGGGCCATGAGGTGGCACATGCCATTGCCAGCCATGCCCGCGAAAGAATGTCTCAAGGATTGGTTGCCAATGGATTAATTGGTGGTCTCCAAGTGGCCATGGGTGAAAATCCAAGCTTAACTGAAACCATATTTTTGCAAGCAGTAGGAATCGGTGGTCAAGTTGGAATGCTGAAATTTGGCAGGGACCAAGAATTGGAAGCCGATCAATTGGGTTTAATTTTCATGTCCATTGCCGGATATGATCCTCGGGAAGCTCCGATTTTTGGGAAAGAATGAATGCACAATCAGATGCATCTTCAAGACCACCTGAGTTTTTATCTACTCACCCCGGTCCGGAAAAAAGAATAGCTAAGCTGAACAATCAAATGGATGAAGCTTTAAAGTATTATAACAAAGAGAAATAAAATTTTAGAACCTCTCTAATTTCATAGAGAGGTTTTTTTTGCCTTATTTAGTTTAATTGTATGCAGCGCCTATGATTGCCCTCAAGGCTTATAGAAAAACTTGGGACATTTTGACAAACTTTAAAAGTGTGGTCGGTATCAGGCAATGGGTCATATTCAGAGATTTCATCTAAGAAAGCGACATTCTTATAACTTATTTCAATCATTTTGCCATCTAAACTTGCTTCATGGAACTGCATTCCATGAAAGAAAAAATTAGCAGTATGGTATTCACTTTCATAATTAGCTGTAATTTTCTCAATGCTTAGTTTGTTGGCTGAAAAATCCATCTGGATCAATATTTTTGAAAATAATAAATCTAGGTAGGCGGTGCTTTTTCCGTCATCTTCATAAATTAATTGTTCAGATTTCCCCATTCCTTGGTAAATATGTAGGTTTAATTGTCCATCATTAAAATCTTCGGTAAAATTTTTTGCTGATTGCATGGGAAGAATAGCTCCGGCTTTAACAAATATAGGAAGGTATTCAATAGGGCATTCCCAGAGCAATTCTTGACTCCTCCTAGCTTTTCTCCGGAAAATAAATGATACCATGTCCCTTCAGGAAAATAGATTTTAGTGATTTCCTTATAGCTTTCTACTGGGGCGACAAGTAAATTATCACAAAAAAGATATTGATTTTCGAATGCGCCATGATAAACTTTGTCGTCAAAGGTATAATCGATGGATAAGCTTTTACTAATAGGAATTCCTGATTCAGAACTTAGATAAAAAGCAGTGTAAATCAATGGCATTAATTTGTATCTTAATCGAATATAGTTGCTGGCAATTGCTTCTACTTCCTCACCAAATGCCCAAGGTTCGGAGGAATTGCTATTGATCATGGTATGGGCTCTAAATAAAGGGCAGAAGGTGCCTAAAGCAATCCATCGAGCAAATAGTTTTGGGTTGGTGTTTCCAACAAATCCCCCAATATCATATCCGGCAAAGGATACGCCCCCCAGGCCCAAACTGTTTACCAGCCTAACCCCTGCTAGCATATGATCATCACTGGCCAAATTGTCTCCTGTCCAAACTGCAGCATAGCGTTGTATGCCTGCAAAGCCGGATCTGGTCAATACAAATGGTCTTTTCCCTTTGTAAAATTTGGTAAGTCCCTCTTTCGTACTTCTTGCCATCTGCAGGCCATATACATTTCTGCTTTTTTTATGGTTGGCCTCTTGTCCTTCATAAAAAAACTGAACCAAGTCAGGCATAGTTTGGCCCCAAGTGGCCGGTTCGTTCATGTCTGTCCAAAAACCATCTACGCCGGCATTTAAATAAAAAATTAACTTTTCTGCCCACCAGACTCTGGTTTCAGGTTTCGTGAAATCCGGAAAGGCACACCAACCCGGCCATACTTGGCCCTCATAATTTTCTCCATCTGGATATTTTAAAAACAACTGTTTTTCATTTCCCTCACGATAGGGGAGGTATTCCTTATCCACCTTTATTCCCGGATCCAGAATAACCACTACTTTAAACCCTAATTCTTTTAGGTATTTAATAAGTTCAGTTGGGTCCTTAAATCGTTTTTTGTCAAAGGTAAAAACCTTGCATTCTTCCATATGGTGTATATCCAAATAAATTGTGTCAGCAGGGATTTCTTTCTCTCGAAAAGTTTGGGCCAAGCGGATGACTTCTTTGTCCGGATAATAAGAGTACCTGCATTGTTGATAGCCTAGAGTCCACTTAGGTGGCATTGGAGTTTTACCTGTTAATGAAGTGTAGGCTGAAATGATTCCCCCTACGTTCTTTTCATGAATAAAATAATAGTCCAGATCTCCACCTTCGGCAGTGAAATAAGAAAAACGATTGTTTCCGGCACCAAAATTAAAAGTGCTTTTATGGCTGTTGTCAAAGAAGATCCCATAACAATTATTGTGATGTAAGCCTATATAAAAGGGAAGGGATAAATACAATGGATCGGCATTGGTGCCATAGCCGAAATGATCAGTATTCCAGTTGGTATAGGTTTGTCCGTAACGGTTCAAACCACCGGTTTTTTCACCGAGCCCTATAAATTTCTCCCACTGTTGAAGCTTTTTATAACACCCAACTGCTGTGCCTTGCCAATTGATGCCAAAATGACTGGCATCTTCACTAAGGATGGTTCCCTTAGTATTTTTAAAAATTAACCTGAAATTATTTTTTTCAATAAGTAATTCAATCTTTTTTGTTTTTAAAATACAGTACTCCTTTTTTCTTGCCAGAAAAATTTAACTTCCTCAGGAGTGGAAATGACACTGTATGGATTGGGGAAGAATTCATTCTGAAGTGAAACTTGGATTCGGATGGTGGTTTCGTTGTAAACCGAAAGTTTGAAAGCACAGTTTTCAGTGGTTCCGAATACTCCTGTACTTGAAAGCGTATAATTGATGACCTTGCCGGGGACTAACAAATTGGATTTATTGCTGTTCATAGATTTGAAGCTTTGTTGGCTTCAATTAGAACAATTTTATCCTAAGATAAAAATGCATGGCCATGGTTTATAAAACCTGATCTCAATTCGATAAAAAAATGTAAAGTTTATGAATTGCAAGGGGTTATAAAAAAAATGGTATTGGGTGAAACCCAATACCTTTAACCTTAAATCAAAAATCTAAATCAATTAAAAATTCAATTTCCTTCCGCTTTCACAATTCGTTTCACTAAGTATTGTTTAGGCTCAGGAAGTGGAATGTCTTTATGTGGTACTATTGCTGATTTCGGAGGTAGGGTAATTTTAATGATTTTAAAATCCCTATAGTTTCCCATTGGTGCAACCATTGTCGGTGACCTTTCAAAAGCTAGATCTCCCTCATTGCTTGTAGTGACAGAAACCTTGTCCGGGTCAAATGCATCAAGTTGCATGGATTCAAACTCTTGGAAATGGTAGGTTTTGTCCCTAGTCTGCCTTTCTATTTCAGGAAGATCCTGTGCATACAATCCAACGGTAAAAAGCGAAAAACAGAAAATGAATAAAGTGGCTACTCTCATGTCTAGATGTTTTATGGTTACTAATCCTTTCATAAGGTAGATATATATTGATAAAAATCCCAATGATTAAAAGAAAAATATTCAAATTTTATTTATGTGATCGGTTTATTATGGTGTTGAAGGAGTGTAGGTGTGGATGAAAGGAGTTGCTGTTTTGGGTTTTGGTATGGTCTAGTGGGCTATACCCATCATTGAATTTATAGTGAATACCAATAATTTAGCATAAAAAAAGCCCTCAAAAAGCGGGGAGCTTAATGAGGGCTTTTTCCTTCTTTGAAAGAATGCTACTTGGCATTTGTCCATAAATTATTGGACTTGTCAATATCTGCCATTCGTTCTGACGGGTCAATTTGAATGGATGTGACTTTTGAATTGGATTGGTCAATATTAATTTCTACGGTTTCGTTGGTCCAAGGCCATCTGGTTGTTTTTACTCTTTCAGGCCAATTGCTTTCAGATGCTTTACCTCCCCGCATAATTGCTAATGGGAAATAATAACTTTCTTTTTCTCCATTTTCATAGGTTACAATAAGGTCAATGGGCATAGGCATTTGTCCTTTTCTTTCAAGGACCACAGCAAGGTTATTTTCTTTTTCGGTAACTGTGGAGATGGCATAATCTATTGTTTTGGTGGAGTTCACCCAATACTCTTTGTACCAGTCCAGCTCTATGCCGCTTTCTTTTTCCATGATTCGGATAAAATCATTTACGTTGGGATGTTTGAATTTCCACGTTTCCCAATACCTTAACATGGCCTTATTTCGGGTTTCCTCTCCAATAATATAACCCAATTGGGCTAGAAACAAGGCCCCTTTGGAATAGGAGGCAGAGCCATAGGCGGTATTGGTATGAAAATGATCTGCGTGGGTTGAAAGTGGTTCTTCAAGACCCGATTCAACCAGTCTTTCGTAACCTACATATGCTCCTTTAAGAGGGGAGTCTTTTAATGGTCCCTTTGCAGAAGGTTTGAGGTAATTATCGGCCATACTAAGGGTGCTGGCATAGGTGGTAAAACCCTCGTCCATCCAAGGATAAAGAGATTCATTAGAAGCCAATACACCCTGAAACCAACTGTGAGCCAATTCGTGCATCATCACCCCCACCAAGCTGCCCATTGGTCTGTGGCCTGTAATTAAGGTAGCCATGGGGTATTCCATGCCACCATCACCACCTTGGATTACAGAATACTGCTTATATGGGTAGGTTCCATATCTTTCACTTAAATAGGCCATGGTTTTAGCGGTATACTCCTTAAGTTTTGGCCACGTGTCTTTTGTTTCCTTACTTTTAACATACAAATGGTGTAAAGTAATGCCATCCGCAGTCACTAGTTTCTCATGCGTGTATTTTGGGTCTGCAGCCCACATAAAATCATGTACTTTAGGGGCATAAAAATGCCAGGTGAGCGTAGAGCCGGAAGGTTTTTTACCGTTACTCCTTCGTCTTCATACCCAAAGCCAATTTCATTCTTGTTTTGCAGATAGCCTGTACCTCCTAGAATATAGGATTTGTCAATAGTGATTTTTACATCAAAATCTCCCCAAATACCGTAAAACTCTCTACCTATATAAGGATTTGCGTGCCAACCTTGTTCATCATAATTGGCCAGTTTGGGATACCATTGCGACATGGAATACCGAATACCTTCTGCGTTATCTCTTCCTGCTCTCCGAATTTGTAGGGGTACTTGTGCTGTAAATTCGCTTTCCAACAAAACAGTGCTATGTGGCATTATAGGTTCCGTTAGCTTTACCTCCAAGATGGTTCCTACTTCTTCCATCTCAACGGTTTGTCCATTTACTAACAAAGATTCTACATGAATAAAACCGATTTCATCAGGTGTTAGCTTGGATATTCTATCCCCAACGCGTCTGTCAGGATCTTTAATGGATCTTGAGCGTACATCCATCATGCTATTGGGCTGAAAAGCATTGTAATAAAGATGAAAAAAGAGCTGATTGAGTGTGTCCGGAGAATTATTGCTATATGCAATGGTTTGCTTCCCTGTATATTGATTGGTTTTTACATCCATTTCAATATCCATTTGATAACTTACCGACTGCTGCCATCTTTGGGATTGCGCAAAAACTTCTTGGTCGAACAAGAAATGTATGCTCATGACTGCAAGAAAAAGTACCGTGATTTTTTTCATGTGTGCCTAATTTTTCGCTCTAAATTATAGTAAATTATGCAAGCTGCCAAAACCTTTAATAACCTAGGCTGTTTTAATGGTCAATTAAAAGAATGGAATACACCGGCTAAAAAAATATCCTAAGTTTACTTTTCCTTCCTTCTGAGTTGAAAAATAGGAAGGTGTAAAGTTTTATTCTTGTCTTAAAACTAAACAGCGCAAATAATGAATAAAAAAATGTCCAATAGGGCACTTGGTTTTGCAGTAATCCTGTCAATATTCTTTGTAGTTTCTTGGCAAGGGGTAAGTTTTAATTATGACTTTGAAAACTTTTTTCAACAAGATGATCCTGATTTGGATTTTTATCAGGAGTATAGGGCTACTTTTCAAAATGATAATGATTATTTATTGCTGGCACTTCAAAATAACCAGGGAATATTTGATAGCACTTTTTTATCAAAGGCATTGTCCTTTTCTATGGAGTTACAACAATTGGAAGGGGTGGATGGAGTGGTTTCAATACTAGACCAAAAAGAACCGATTATCAGTCCATTTGGGATTAATTACAGGAAGCTGTTAGACTGGTCTTCTAAGGAAAACCTCTCCAAAAGTGCTGAAAATAGCATACAAGACAGGCAGTGGAATGGGAATTTATTTGATGAGCCAAGCAATTCTCTTCTCCTTTTGGTGAAAAATAAGCAGATGATTGCCAAAGAACAGGGAGACACATTGTATGCGAATATAGAACAGCGATTAAAAACCTATGAAATTGATGGTTTTAGGTCTGCCGGAAAAATAAAGGCCCAAGGGGCATTTGTAGCCTTACTTCAGAAAGAGTTCTCACTCTTCTTGGGGTTTGCCATGTGTGGAGTACTTTTTTTACTCTGGCTGATGTACCGTTCTTGGTGGGGTGTGGTTTTGCCTTTCGTAATAATTATTACAGGTATCTTTTGGAGTCTTTCCTTCCTGTTGTTGACGGGCGGGGAATTGGATGTGATGTCTGTCATGCAACCTCCCATATTAATGGTAATTGGTTTAAGTGGAATGGTACATGTGGTCAACCATTACCAAAGCGCCTTGACTTCCAAACAACCCAAGGAGGAAGCCATTTATAACGCATTTAAAGCCCTGGGTCTGCCGGTCTTTTTAACAGCTCTCACTACTTCTCTAGGGTTTGTATCCTTATATTTTACCAATGTTCCCAGTTTGAAGTGGTTTGGTGTGTATACCGGTTGCGGTGTAATGTTTATGTTTTTGGCCCTTTTTTCACTACTGCCTTTTGCCTTGTATCACCTTTCTCCTTTACCATCCTCCAATCGGGAAATATGGGCAAGGAGATGGAACAGGCTTTTACAAACTTTATTTGTGGAGACTTTAAATAGACGGAAGTTAATTTTTGTCGTATTTGTACTTATCACTTTGGTGGCCGGTTATTTTATGTCTCGGGTTAAAACGAATGGGTATTTGTTGGATAGCCTTCCGGAAGACCATGCCCTTTTGGAGGATTTTCGGTTTTTTGACCAAAATTATGGAGGGTCCAAGCCCTTGGAAGTATACCTTCAGGCAGCTGATAAAAATGGGAGCATTTTGGACTACCCGGTGCTTCAAGAAATCAAAAAGCTGGAAGAATTTATCGGTGAAAATTACAATTCAGCTTTTATTATGTCTCCTTTGACTGCTGTGAAAGCGGTCAATAAAGCACAAAACCGGGGAGTTCAAAAGCATTTACGTTGCCTTCCGCTTTGGCTTATGAAAGGATGCAACCATTCATAGAGAGAATAGGAATAAACCAAAATTTAAAATTATGGACTAAAGATAAAACAGAGGGCAGGCTTTCCTCAAGAACAGCAGACAATGGGAGTTTATTAGGTAAAAAACAAGAGGAAAAATTAGAAGCATTTGTAGCAAAGAATATTGACGATAATCTGCTCAAGGTCAGGTTGACAGGAACGTCTTTTTTAATTGATAAAAGCCATGAATTAGTAACGCATAAGGTTTTTACCGGTCTCGGTTTTGCTTTCTTGCTTGTTGGGATTATCATTGGTTTTCTTTTCAGATCCTGGAGAGTATCTTTTCTTGTTCTTTTGCCAAATATTGTTCCTTTGGTTTGGGTAGGCTGTGTTATGTATTGGTTTGGGATAGATTTTAAATTGTCCACCTCAATAGTCTTTGCCATTGCTTTTGGGATTGCAGTGGACGATAGTATTCATTTTATGACCAACTTAAGGATGCAAATGATGAAAGGTCAAGATTTGTCTAAAGCTTTGTTCAATACCTTTTTGACCACCGGTAAGGCCATTGTACTGACCACCATTATTTTGGTTTCCGGCTTTGCTATGTTAACCTTTAGTGATTTAGAAATCCCTTGGTTTACAGGCGTTTTAGTGAGTCTTTCATTGGTGTTTGCTGTTTTGGCAGATTTGTTTTGGCTGCCTTTATTGTTGCTACCCTTCAAAAAGGTGATTCAGCAAAAAGTCAATCGGCGGCTTTCTTCTGACTAGGAAAGGCAAATACAGCCGAAATTGGATAATGATCTGAATAATCGACTTCTCTTAAAGTTTTAAATTGTAAAACTTCCAAGGCCTTATCAAAAAACATATTGTCTATGCGCAAGAAAAACAAAACCTTGTTATAGGTAAAGCCAAAGCCTCGGCCTTTACTTTCAAAAGCGTTTTCCAAATCTTCCCTAAGCTTGAAGTAAGTATAACTATAAGGCAAATCATTAAAATCCCCTGCTAAAATCAGTGGGTAGGGGCTATCTGCCATGTGCTTTTTTAACAACAACATCTGGGAAGTTCTAAGCTTTATTCCCTCTTTTAATTTCTTTATGGTTGACCTGTATTGATTTTTTATTCCATCCAAATTGTCAAGGTCGGCAGCTTTGATATTCATTGACTCCAAATGGGTATTATACACCCTAATGGTATCCTGATTGATTTTAATATCTGCAAACATGGCCCCATTATTTCTTTTATTGTCAAAGACCTTACCACTATTGATGATGGGGTATTTACTAAAAATGGCAATGCCGTAGGATTTCTTTTTTCATTCCCATTCGCAGAATAATAGGCATATTCATAAGTCCCATTATCGCTGATCATCTTGAGGGAATTTCTTGACGGGGTCGTATAATCTTGATAAAACTCCTGAAAACATTTGATATCCGAGGGATTTTCCTTTGCCCATTTTATTGAATTTGTTATCTTATTTTCGTTTCCATTTCCCCAGCTATTGTTAAATAACATGGTATTGTAGCTCAAAAATGTAAAACCTTCCGTACTTGTGTCAGGTTCATTCCATTGAAAAGTAATCACAAGAAATTTCCAGCCAATGATTAGAACCAAAAACGGGTAAATTATCAGCCGAAATCTTCCGAAAAGTAATAAGACGACAAGAAAAATATTAAGCACTAAAAATACAGGAATAAGCAAAGGCAAAAGGCCGGTATAATCCCATGTTTCAGGTGAAATATGCACACTGAAAAAGAGGGCCATTGAAATAAAAAAAATTGTAACAATAATAAAGCGCATAGTGAAGATTTAAATAACTCACAAATTGGTAATAATTTTATGCGATACCAATAGATTTATTTTTTACTACCGGTATTGGCACATTTTACTCCAACATATTTTTCAAGGCCATGAATTTTAACCCAAAATTAAAAATATCCTGCTAACCAAAAAATGGAAGTTTTTGCTTGCCTGCAAATAAGCCAATATTTGGGGCTTGGAAGTTCATTTAAACAAGAGATTTACCATGGGTAGCAGGAATTTGATATTTAACCTATAATGCATGGATGATTAAGGAAAAATTACATAGATTAGTGTAAAATTTAATCTTAATCACTATGAATGACCTTAGGAAACTATTTTTTAGTTTATCAGTTTTTTCTATTTGCTTTGGGGTTTTCTCCTGTTCCAACCCGTCTTCCAAGTCAAATGATACGATGATAGAGGATACGGCAAAAGAAGTAAAAGAAAGGGCAAGTCCTTTAAAATCTTCTTCCGGGAATATTGGAGGAAAGGCAATAGCTGTGGAATATGGTGCTCCATCGGTAAAGGGCCGAGTGATTTGGGGAGATTTGGTGCCCTATGGTGAAGTTTGGAGAACAGGAGCGAATGAAGCTACTAATGTAACATTTGAGAAAGATGTTGTAGTAGAAGGTGAAGCTGTGGAGGCAGGGAGGTATTCTTTGTTTACGATTCCTAGGGAAAATGAACCTTGGACCATTATTTTAAATGCAGATTGGGACCTGGAACATGGTCATTTCCAATACAATGAAGAAAATGATGTTATACGGGTGGATGTCAGCCCTACTTTTGTGACTGACCATCAGGAAATACTTTCCATAGAAGTAGTAAATGAAGGAATAGAGATAAAATGGGAAAAAGCTAAAGTATTGGTAAATATTGAATGAAATATATAGGGTTCTTTTTTCATTGTTGTTTTCATTATTATTGGCTGTAGGTTTGTCTATAAACTTGGGCAATTTACCTCCTTTGGCAAAGATTTTTGATCCCTTCAAGGGGTTTTGGCAAAATGCGTATAGTGAAGATTATGATCCTGAAACTGAAGTAAACATAGCCGGACTTCAAGCAGAAGTAGAGGTGACCTACGATGAAAATCTAATCCCACATATTTTTGCGGAAAATGAAAAAGACCTTTATTTGGTTCAAGGTTTTACCACTGCAAGGCATAGGTTATGGCAAATGGAGTTTCAGGTTTTGGCTGCCGAAGGGAGGCTTTCTGAAATTGTTGGAGAAGTAGCTTTAAACAGGGATAGGGAAATGCGGAGAAAAGGCTTAGGCTTTGGAGCAAAAAATAAACTGAAGTACCTCAAAAATAATGACCCTGAAACACTACAGTTGATGGAGGCATATGCTGAGGGTGTGAATGCATACATTGCCCAACTCTCACAGGCAGAATTACCTTTGGAATATAAACTTTTAGATTATTACCCTGAACCTTGGAGTCCGTACAAAACACTTCTATTTCTGATGAATATGGCGGAAACACTTTCAGGTGACAGCGATTTGGCCAATACGAATTTTCGAAATTTGTTTGGTTCCGACTGGCAGAATAGACTTTTTCCTGATTATCCCCAAGATGTGTTGCCTGTGGTAGCAAAAGATGATTGGGATTTTATACCTATTGAAGTAGAAGAGCCTGATAGTACCTATATTGATTCTATCAAAATTTCCCAATTGTTACCGGAAAAAGAACCAGGATTGGGATCAAACAATTGGGTGGTTTCTGGGGAGAAAACTGCTTCTGGTTTTCCAATTTTAGCCAATGACCCTCATTTGGCCCTTAACCTGCCTTCCTTATGGTTTGCAGCTCAGCTAAGCACTCCTGAATATACTGTCAAAGGAGCCACCTTGCCCGGAACCTTGGGTGTAATCATCGGCTTTAATGAAAATTTGGCTTGGGGAATGACCAATGCGGACAGAGATGTGAAAGATTGGTACAAAATTACCTTTAAGGATTCCTCCAGAGAAGAGTATTTATACAATGGCCAATGGATACAAAGTAGGCGTCAGCTGGAAATATTCTCCGTGAAAGGACAAAATGATTTCGTCGATACGGTAATTTACACCCATTATGGTCCAATAGTTTATGACAGGAATTTCAAAATGAAAGGAAAACCGGTGAACTTTGCTTTGAAGTGGACAGCACATGGGGATTCCAATGAGCAAAAAACATTTATTCACTTAAACAAAGCCAAAGGTTATCCGGATTTTGAGGGAGCGCTCAGTCATTATGCGGCTCCTGCCCAAAATTTTGTGTTTGCCTCTCGAAATGGAGATATTGGCATTAAGGTTCAGGGGAAATTTCCCTTAAAATGGAGGGGGCAAGGCAAATACTTGATGGATGGCAGCAAGCCCATATACGAATGGCAAGGGTATATTCCCGGAGAGCATAATGCCGAAGAAATAAATCCTGAAAAACATTTTGTTACTTCTGCCAATCAACACCCGGTCTCTGATAATTATCCCTATTTTGTTTACAACAATAATTTTGAATATTTTAGAAATAGAAGGATTTCGGACCAATTATTGCAACAAACGTCTATTACAATTGACGACATGAAGGCATTGCAATTGGATAATTATAACTTACATGCTTCAGAAATATTGCCGCTGATGCTGGATAGTCTGAATGGGGAGAATAAAGTGCTCGGAGAAAAGTGGTTGGCTCGTTTAGAAGCTTGGGACTATGATGCCGCTGCAGATGAAATGGCACCTGCTTTGTTTCAATCTTGGTGGGACCAAATAGAGCGGGGTTTGTTTGCAACTTGGGAGGCAAAGGGTTTGCCCATTTCCTATCCCAATAAATTCAACCTCGCGAATAGTATGAAAAATGAGCCCAATGCTGACTGGTTTGACGATCCCCAAACCAACAAGGTAGAAGGTGCTACTTTTTGGATTAATAAAGGGTTTTCAGGAATGGTTGGAGAAATGGAAGCGCTTACTGCAGAGACAGATTCGATCAGCT
Organism: Cyclobacterium sp. SOCE241; assembly: GCF_056867545.1. Lineage (NCBI taxonomy): Bacteria > Pseudomonadati > Bacteroidota > Cytophagia > Cytophagales > Cyclobacteriaceae > Cyclobacterium > Cyclobacterium sp. SOCE241. The sequence goes on from NZ_CP149779.1 coordinate 6,024,528, forward strand.
GGTCCTCCTATAAAAACACACATATAAGTCATCTGATCCCAAACTTAACTCCATTTGGAAGGTTTAATATTCCAATAGGAGGGGGAAAGGAATTGTCAATGCTTCTGCTGCAGACTGGGGGCCGGGTTGGAGAATGATTGTAGAGATGGGGTCGGAAATAAAAGCTGTGGGTGTTTATCCCGGAGGACAATCAGGAAACCCGGGAAGCAAGTACTATGATAATCTGGTTGATGCTTGGGCTTCCGGTGAATATTTAACAATAGGCTTGCGGGACAGAAACAAAACTTTAGGAGATTTGTTTTATACAAAATTTAGCGCAGATTGATATGAAATTCATCATACATTTGTTAGTGATAGCACTTATGGCCTTCCTTTTAGGGGCAATAGTACCTTATTATGTAATGATGATTCTTATAGGGGCAGTTTCGGCATGGTTTAGAGGAGCAGCTTTTCTTGCTTTTATTGCCGGTGCCATCGGAGTAGCAAGTGTTTGGATCATCGTATCATTGACTATTTGGTCAGTATCGGGTTCAGACCTTCCCGACAAGTTTTCCCACATTATGGGTTTTTCCAATGGAACAATTTTAGTAGGCATTACCGGTGTCATGGGCTTTTTGATTGGAGGCTCTAGTGCATTGACAGGTAATTTTTTGGGAAAATTGTTTAGGGAACGAAATGTCGGATATTGAGGTGTTCATGGAGAGACTTAATACTTGTCATTTACTTGATAGTTTTTATTTCTTCCCAATTTGATTATATTAGAATGGACTTCATACCCAAAATGACATTTTTCTCCGGATTATTCAATATGCGTGGTGATTCTTGGTAAATGGAATAAATAATCAGGAGCTTTGAATAAACCAATGTATAGATAAAGAAACAGGCGACTTAAAAAATACAGTTGATTTACGATTGATAGATTCGGTTAAAAGTAAAATTCACTTTTGTAAAAATTTTTAAAATAAACCAACACAAAATAATGTCAAAAACAATTATCGTTTCAAATAGACTACCAATTAGTTTACAACATAAAAACGGGAAATTTGAATTTAAGCCAAGTGCGGGTGGTTTGGCCACCGGTCTGGGTTCTATCTATAAAGAAGGAGAGAACATATGGATAGGTTGGCCCGGTAATGATGTGGAAGATGAAGGTCAAAGAAAGGAAGTGGTTGACGAGCTTAAAAAATTAAAAATGGCTCCTGTCTTTCTTACTAAAAAGGATGTGGAGTTATATTATGAGGGGTTTAGCAATGAAACCATATGGCCTGCCTTTCATTATTTTACCCAGCATATCAATTATGAGGATGAATATTGGGATGCCTATTGGAATGTAAACAAAAATTCTGTGATGCAATTTTAGCCAAAGCAAGTGATAGTGATACCATTTGGGTACATGATTATCAACTCTTGTTACTTCCTATGATGCTGAGAGAAAAATTGCCCAATGCAACAATTGCCTTTTTCAGCACATTCCTTTTCCTTCTTATGAAATCATGCGGATGCTTCCTTGGAGGAAACAAATGCTTGAAGGAATGGTTGGCGCAGATTTGATTGGTTTTCATACCTATGATGACATGCGACACTTTTTAAGTGCGGTGGGAAGAATTTTGGGGCTATCCAATGAAAGTGGATTCATCCAAGCTGACAATAGACTGGTGAATGTTGATGCCTTTCCGATGGGGATCGACTATGAGAAATTTGAAAAAGCAGCCTTAAGTCCTAAGACAAAAAACCATGTCAAGAAGTTTAAGCAAACTTTGGGGGACCAAAAGCTGCTGATAACCATAGATAGGCTGGATTATTCCAAAGGAATTCCTAATCGAATCAAAGTTTTCGAAAAACTATTGGATGAAAATCCTAAATACAGAGGAAAGGTATCCATGATAATGGTGGTGGTCCCCTCTAGAGATCAAGTGCAGTCTTACCAAACTTTGAAAGAAGAGATTGACACGCTGGTTGGTCATATTAACAGTAAATTTTCAACCCTAAACTGGGTGCCGATCCATTATTTTTACCGCAGTTTCCCTTTCAATGAGTTAAGTGCTTTTTACAGCATGTCAGATATTGCTTTGGTAACTCCACTTAGGGATGGAATGAATCTGGTATGTAAAGAATTTGTAGCCAGCAAAACAGATAAAAAAGGAGTATTAATACTTTCTGAAATGGCTGGGGCCAGTAAAGAACTTGTGGATGCTATTTTGGTCAATCCTAATGATCAGGAAGGGGTGACCAGTGCCATTGTGGAAGCCCTGTCTATGGATGAAGAAGAGCAGGAGTTGAGAATTACATCCATGCAGGCAAGTTTAAAAAATACGATATTTTTCAGTGGGTCAAAGTGTTTATGGACAGGTTACAGTTTGTGAAAGAGAAACAAGCTGATCTGGAATCCAAAGCCTTGGATAAGAAAATTATGGCCCAAATGAAGAAGGCATTTAATGCTGCCAAGAAACCTTTACTATTTTTGGATTATGATGGTACTTTGGTAGGGTTTAAAGGAAAACCACAAGATGCTTTTCCTGATGAGGAGTTGAAGGTACTGGTCGCCAAACTAGCACAAAAATGCCAAACAGTGATAATCAGTGGTAGGGATAAGGAAACCCTTGGAGCTTGGTTTGAAGGGCAGAAAGTAGACATGATTGCAGAACATGGGGTGTGGTTAAAAAGAAAGGACCAGAAAGAAGATTGGATATTGTATGCAGAGGTAGATGACAGTTGGAAAGAAGACATCAGAAAAGTAATGGAGTATTATGTGTTACGGACTCCTGGAGCTTTGATTGAAGAAAAACACCATTCTCTTGTATGGCATTTTAGAAAAGTGGAGAGCGGTCTGGGTGATCTTCGAATGAGAGAACTGTTTAGCCACCTGAAATACATGGCCAGAGGTCATAACTTGCAGGTTTTGGAAGGAAATAAAGTACTGGAAATCAAAAGGCCGGATATTAATAAAGGTCGAGCTGCCACAGCCATGATGAAAGGGGAGGATTACGACTTTATTATGGCTCTTGGAGATGATTGGACAGATGAAGATACTTTTAAAGCCATGCCTAAAAACGCTTACACCATTAGGGTAGGCTATACCTATACACAGGCCAATTACAATATCAAAAACCCTCAAGCAGTGCGGGAGTTGCTGAAAAGTTTGTTGGAATAGGGGGACTAACAGCAAGGTGCTGCCTTAATTAAACAAAACCGTAGTATTTTAAAAATGCTACGGTTTTGCTTTTTTATCCCCTAATTAAGATTTAAACCCGGGTTATGTAATAAGATTCGTGATAGCCTCTCCCGTGTTTAGTGTTGCACTCGCAAGAAAATCAGGCTGTTTGGAGATTTTAGCATAGCACCGCTATGGTGAAATTGAAAACAGCAACGAAGTAGCTGATTTTGAAGTGGTTTCAGCACGTAATAGATAGTCTATTGCATATTTTTAAAAGATTAGATTATGGCTATAGGGCTTCCTAAGCTCTGTCTCCAGAAGAAATTAAATCGCAAGTAAATCAGGTTGTTTTGGGGTTCTAGTAGGGTATTGCTATGGTGAACCTGTCTGCCGGCAAGGGTGGTCCATCAAGAACAATAGCGCTGGTTATAAAAAAGGTTTCAGCACCTAGCCAATGGTCTATTTCTAATTTCCGGTTTAAGTAGGAGTGCCTTTTTATAGCGCTTTATCATTCCAAGGGGTGATGGTTGCTTGAAATTACCTAACCTATTCGGATTTTTCTTACTCAATTAGTGAAGGTATTTCACTTTTAGGAATGAGGTTAAGCGTCCTTTGAAAATTCTCCTTATACGTGGAAGGGTTCAAAGTATAGTAGAAGGCTCCCTTTTTTGAAGCTGTTTTGTCTTTTTCTTCAATTTTTTGGATGATTTTACTAGAGAGCAGTTTCCTTGTGAAATTTCGTTTGTCAATTTTGGTGGCAAACAACTTTTCATACAAAGTCTGAAGTTTGGGTAATGTAAACTTCTCAGGCAATAATTCAAATAATATCGGATGAAAAGCAGCTTTGCTTCTTAGCCTATTAAAAGCCATTTCAACCATCTCTTGGTGGTCAAAAATTAATTTTGGAATTTGATCCATACGAAACCAACGGGCTTGAAAATCATCGTGGGGCTGGTGCTGGTATTTTTTAATATCAATTAGAGCCATATATACTACCCCTACAACTCTTTCTATGGGATCCCTATTGGGTTTGCTAAACGTATGCATTTGCTCCATGAATACATTTTCTAAGCCTGTGAGTTCATAGAGTATTCGATTGGCTGACTCATCCAGTGATTCATTCGCTTTCAGAAAACCTCCCATGAGGCTCCATTTTTCTTTTTCGGGAGAAAAACCCCTATTAACCATTAATAAATTGTAATCTGTACCATCAAACCCGAAGATTATACAATCCACAGCCACTAAAACCCTGGTTTGACTCGAATATTTAAACATTGCTAATTTAGTTTTTGTTAATAAATCACTCAATAAATGAAAATGTCAATAAGATAACCTTCACAAAATGAGTAACGTACCCGTGAAGTTGTTAGTTCTAAATTTTTTATTATTTATGGTTTTATTGCTTTTTTGATTCGGTAAATTTCGTTATTTTTTTAAATGTACTCATATCTTTAACCAAAAAATTCAATAATTACATCAATGGAGAATATCTTGGTTTAAAAAATGTCATAAAATACTAGTTGATTGTTTTTTTTATATTTAACGGTTGTTTTTAAAGCTTTGTTTTATGAACACATGATATTTGTGTTAAATGTCACTCGGGCTTTCTTAAAATTATTCTTCTAAAACGATTTGCTGCCCCTTCAGCTTTTGCTGGAGATATTGGAGGGATAATAAAAAATATCCTTGGTATTTTTATATGAATTTGCCGTATTTGCCTGTATTCAATTAAGGCTATTTTGACTAATTATTGAGCTTATAGTTTTATTAATGGGAATTTGGGCTTCCTTAAAATCAAATTCATGCCAATTGCTTTGATTATGAAACGAATGAAGCCGATTGCGCAAAAAATAGTAAAATTAAGGCACCCTTCTAAGTAAACGCTTAATGAAGAGAGGGTTACGGTAAATATTTAAAATGTTCAATTGAGAAAATTGGTCTGTTGGATGAAGAGTTAGTCCTTAATCCAAAATTTCAGGTGTTTTTAGCATTTCAGTCCCCAGTGTTAGTATTACCTAAATATTGTGTTGGGACCGAATTAGTGATTACTGGTGAATTTGAGAATAATATATAATTAAAATAATCTATGATATAATAAATAAAGGATCATTGCTAAGCTTCTATTTTCTTTGATGAAAAACTTATTTTTGCCGTTAAACCTTTGTTTGAACCATTGATATTGAGTTATCGGTATTAATTAAAATTTAACATTTTTTTATTATTTAAAACTAAAACGTTAATGTTAAATTTTATCTTGAATATTTACATTTTTTTTCGATAAATTTTTTTCTTTCTAAAAATATAACTAAACTTCGACGATGTAAAATTTTGGAGAAACCTAAAATAACCTCTCTTTCCCAAGTAAATATGGTTTCATTCAGGTAGATTTTACTTAAACGTAGAAAATATCAAGTATTTGATCTTAGTGCAGATCAATATTTTGAATTTTATAAAAGTAATTTTGGTGAACTATACTTATTTAATGCCTATGGTTAAAAATTAATGCAGGAAGAGTAAAGTAAAGATCCGAGAGGAGATCTCGGAAAGAATTAAATCAATTAACAAATAATCCACTATGAAAAAAGTTTACATTTTTACCGGGCTATGCAACCGATGTCATGGCTACCGGCAATCCTTTTTTGTTTGTTTTCCGTGGGACTAAAAGCCCAAACGGAAGGTTTAGACAAAAATTTGGAAAACATTCAAAAGGTACCAACGGAATTAGCAAGCGCCAAGATTATTAATGCAGATGCTGATATTACCGTATCCGGTACCGTTACAGACGAAAACGGCATGCCAATACCGGGAGCCACAGTTTCAGTTCCCGGAACTAACATTGGTACTGCGACAGACTTGGACGGTAAATTTTCATTGACAGTTGACGAAAATGCAGAGATTGTATTTTCATTTATCGGATTCGAAAGTCAAACTGTAAATGTAGGCAACCGAAGTACCATCAATATTACTTTGAAAGAAGACACGCAATCTCTTGATGAGGTTGTCGTAGTAGGTTATGGTACCCAAGAAAAAGTTAACCTGACGGGAGCCGTAGGTGTGGCGACAAGTGAAAGATTACAGAACAGACCCATTGCCAACGTTGGTGAAGGTTTGCAAGGTGTCATTCCAAACTTGAATATTGCACCTCAAAATGGTGATCCTTCTCAAAGTCCTAGTTTTAATATCAGGGGATACCAATCCATTAATGGCGGTTCTCCACTTATATTAGTGGATAACGTACCTATGGATCTAAACAGAATTAACCCAAATGATATTGAAAGTGTTTCTGTGCTCAAAGATGCTTCTGCAGCTGCTGTATACGGAGCAAGGGCAGCTTTTGGTGTTGTTTTGGTAACCACCAAAAGTGGTAAAGCGGGTAAAGTTCGCGTTTCCCTAAATAGTCAATTTTCATTAGGTAAGCCAATCTTTAATATGGATCCTATTACTGATCCTTATCGCTTTGTGCAAGCAAGAAACCTGGCCAATGAAAGAACAAATGGTAGGCCTGCTTATGATCAGGACATGATTGATGGTACCAAAAGGTGGTCTGAAAACCCAACGGAAGAAAATGCTTGGGGTGTGGTTGATGGAAATTTGAGATTTTATGGTTTCAATAATTACCAAGATCAAATCATGACCGAATTTGCTCCATCTCAGCAACATGATTTGTCAATTTCCGGAGGATCAGAAAATTCAAAATATTTTGTATCGATCGGACACCTCAACAAAGACGGTTACCTTAATTCTGACCGAAACGAAAACTTCAAGCGTTACAATGTCTTGATGAAAGGTGAATTCAAAGTAACCGATTGGTTGACCTTGGATGAAAAAATCGTGATCAACTCCCAACAAAGTGATAAGCCTTACTTCTATAACTGGGATGTAAACATCAACTCACTTGCCAGGGTAAACCCGATCATGCCAATATCTTTTCCTGACCTTCCATATTATGTGACCGAAGGGGATAGAGAAACGTATGCGCCTTATATTGGAATGTATTTTGGCGGTACCAACTTCTTCCCATATTTGGAAGATGGTGGACGATCTACCTGGACCAACAATGATATTTGGTTGACACAAGGAGTAACCCTTACTCCGGCTAAAGGTTTGACAATAAAGTCTAATTTCTCCTATAATTTCTTCCATCGTTCTGAGCAAAATGTAGCCAGTAAGATTGAGATTGTAGATACCAACTTACTTGCTGATGGACTGATTAGCAATGGATTCAGTGGTAATGACTTTATTGACGAAAGAGCCAGCTATAATCAGTATTATGTATTCAATGCCTATGCGGATTATAAATTTGACCTTCCTGAAGTTCATAGCTTGACTACGATGGTTGGTTTCAACCAGGAATGGGGTCAAAATAAATTGATAAGAGCCCAAGCTAATACATTATTGACACCATTGATTACTGATTTGAATGCCACTACAGGTTTGCAACAAACTTTTGGTAGCAGTAGCCACGTATCTTTGAGAGGTGCATTCTACAGAGTAAATTACATCTTTGATGAGCGTTTCTTATTGGAAGCCAATGGACGATATGATGGAACTTCAAGATTCCCTTCTGACAGTAGATTCGGATTCTTCCCTTCTTTTTCTGCGGGGTATAGGATTTCTAACGAAGCCTGGATGGCAGGCACCAAAAACTGGATGGATGAGTTAAAAATCCGTGCGTCATATGGTACTTTAGGAAACCAATTATTAGGTAGTAACTATTACCCATATATTCCTACATTAGGTACAGGTCAGTCAGGCTTTATGATGAGTGCCGGACAGCGTACGCCTTATGTTTCTGCTGCAGGTCTTGTAAGTCCTACTTTGACTTGGGAAACTGTTGTTTCTCAGAATATTGGTGTAGACGTTACCTTGTTTGGAGGTAAGATCGACGCTTCATTTGATGTGTATTCAAGGGAAACCAAAGACATGTTGATGCGTCAGGAATACCCTTCCATTTTGGGAACCAATGCTCCTCAATCCAACGCTGCCGATTTGAGAACTACCGGTTGGGAATTGGCCCTTACCTGGAAAGATCAGGTTAACAATGACTTGAACTATGATGTTACGTTGGCATTGTCTGACTGGACGGCAGAGATCACCAAATTTATTAATCCTGAAGGAGTGATCAGTCAGTATTATGTAGGTCAGAAACTTGGAGAAATCTGGGGTTATGAAACTGTAGGTATTTTCCAATCACAAGAAGAGGTTGACAATGCTCCTGACCAGTCAAGATTGGGTGCCAACTGGAGAGCCGGTGACATTCAATATGCTGATTTGAACGGAGATGGTATAATTTCTCCGGGTAATAATACCTTGAGTGATCCGGGAGATAGAAAAATTATCGGTAATGAAACGCCGAGATTGAGTTTTGGTTTGAATAATAATTTCCAGTGGAAAAACTTCACCTTAAATTTATTCTTCCAAGGTATTTGGAAAAGGGATCACTGGCCTACTTCAGGAAACTGGACCTGGTTCTTCCCTTTCAATGCAGGACATGTGGAAGAGTATTTTATAACCGACTCATGGTCTGAAGATAACAGAGACGCTTATTTTGCAGCACCTCATATCTCAACCAATGACAAGAAGAACATTCTAACACAAAGCAGGTTCCTACAAAATGCAGGCTATATCCGTCTGAAAAACATGAACCTAGGATACAACCTTCCTCAAAACTGGATGGAAACCATAGGTTTTCAAAATGCCAACATCTATTTTTCAGGTATGAATCTTTGGGAATATTCTCCAATTCGTAAGCCTTTGGATCCTGAAACAATTTATTCAGGTGCTATCGAATACCCGATGCAGAGAGTTTATACATTAGGTGCAAGGATTACCTTTTAAATGTCAAAAACGAAAACAAGTATGAAAAGATATAATTATATATGGGCTGCGGTTTGCCTGACTTCATTTTTGCTGACTTCCTGCAATGATGATTTCTTGGAACGCTACCCAACAGATGAAGTAAGTAATGAGACTTTCTGGAATACAGAAAATGACCTGATGGTCTACAACAATAGTCTGTATCATTTGGCATTGACTGATCATGAAGTGCCAATTTTACATGGTCATAACAATGGTTTCAGTAGCTATTATGGAAGCTATTACTTCTTGGATGGATTTTCTGATAACCTTGCACCTAGGAATGACAGACACACGTTCTTTCAACAAGTTCGTGCAGGTAAGCAACTCGTACCTAATAGCCCTCAATGGTTTGGGTACAGAGGTTGGGGTTTTGTTAGGGCCATCAACGTAGGCATGGACAATTATGACAAAGCAGCTATTTCTGAAGAAGCAAAAAATAAATACAAAGCTGAAGCTCGCTTATTGCGCGGATGGTTTTATGCAGAAAAAGTTCAGAAATTTGGTGATGTTCCATGGGTTGAAACTGAATTAAACATTGACTCTGAGCAGTTATTTGCGGCTAGAATGCCTAGAGAAGAGGCCATGGATAAAGTTTTGGCGGACTTGGATTTTGCTACCACCCACTTACCTGATGATTGGGGAGATGGCAACGAACCTGGTCGTTTGAACAGATGGGCTGCCTTGGCCATTAAATCAAGGTTATGCCTGTTTGAAGGAACCTGGAGGAAATACCATGGAGGATCTAATCCTGAAATGTGGCTTGCTGAAGCTGCTGAAGCTGCTAAAGAAGTAATGGATAACAGCCCTTATGCTTTGTACAATACAGGTAATCCTGATACAGATTTTAACGCTTACATGAGGATTCTAGATCTTAGTGGTAATCCTGAAGTAATGGTTTGGAGAAGGTACCAATTGGGTATTTTTACCAATGTTGTTCAGGGATATTTTGGCTACACAGGTGGTGCAACCAAGAGTTTTGTTGAGGACTTTTTGGCAACTGACGGCTTACCGATTACTTTGTCTCCAAATTATAAAGGAGACGATACTTTCGAAGACGTATTTGAAAACCGTGATCCTCGATTGAGACAGACCATCTTGCACCCGGACGATACTGAAATGTACAAGTATGACAGAGCTGATGGTAGAGAATATCCTAGAATCGTAGGTATGCCGGGTGGTTTTACCACTGAAACAGGTTACCACATCATCAAGCATTACAATGCAGATGATATGATCGGTAAAGCTTACAATACTTCTGAGACGCCTGCCATTATCCTTAGGTTTGGCGAGGTGTTGTTAAATTACGCTGAAGCGAAAGCCGAGTTGGGAGAGATCAGTCAAGGTGATCTTGACATTAGTATCAATCTTTTGAGAGACAGAGTGGCCATGCCGCACTTGACCCTAGATCCTCCAATGGATCCAAGGTATGCGAATGACGGAGTCTCTTCATTGATCGTAGAAATCAGAAGAGAAAGAAGAGTCGAATTATTCTTAGAAGGTTTTAGGTACAAAGACCTTAAACGATGGAAACAAGGTAAAAAATTGGAAAGCCCAGATCTAGGGATTCGTTGGAATGCAGAAAATCAGGCTAGGTTTGCTGGTGCCATTGTAGAAACCAGTGAAGATCCTGAAACAGGAAAAACTTATATTGATGTTTACAAAGGAACTGATTGGGAGAACCCTACATTCGATGAGGGAAAAAATTACCTGTGGCCATTGCCATTGGATGATTTAGCTCAAAATCCTCAATTACAACAAAATCCGGGATACAATTAATTAATAGTTCAACAGGTAAAAACTGTCATGATCTGATTTCATCAGATTGTGGCAGTTTTTTTTTGTCTTTTTTATAAACGGAAAGGAAAATTAAAGATGATATTTTAAATTGATCCTTTAATTGTAAACCCATTATATTCCCAAATAAGATGAAGATAAATTATTATGTGAGGCAATTTAATTTTTTGAAAATCGCCCTAACCCACCTTGTTCTTTGAAGTTTTTCGGGTCAACTTATTATCTACTTTACAATTAATGCACATAGCATAAAAAAGGCCTTTGTTATTGATGTCATTCCCTAGATAGGTATTGTGCTAAATGCGAAGTTCAAATGTGTTGAATAATCATAACCAATAGAAATAGATACAAAAAATGATAATTTTTAGAAATATGAGAATAGAAAAATTTACCCTTCAATTGCTGATAATTACAGTCCTGCTTTGGAGTCCTCTAGTCGCTGCAGTTCCCGAACATGTAGAGATGGATACAGTGAAATTGGAAAATCCCATTACAGTAAAGTATTTGAAGCGAAATCTAAAAAAATCAGGCCCTAAATTGGCACTTAGCCCGGCACTATTAAGGAATTTAAAGAAAAAAATTAAGAATGACCCTCTGGTAGAAAATTACTTCTTGGCTTTAAAAGCTGATGCGGACAGGGTAATCAATCAGCCTGTTTTGACTAGGAATGTAATCGGTCGCCGGCTTTTGGGAACTTCTCGGGACCTTTTGCACCGTGTAAATGTTTTAGGGATAGCTTATTTAATTGAGCAGGATAGCAAATATTTAGATAAACTCAATGAGGAAATCATTGCTGTAAGTAATTTTTCAGACTGGAACCCTTCCCATTTTCTTGATGTGGCAGAGATGGCTACAGGGGTTGCATTAGCCATTGACTGGGTAGGCGATGACTTACCTGATGCCACTGTAAAGCTAGCAAAAGATGCTTTGATTGAAAAAGGAATTGCACCTAGCTGGAATGGGGGTAAAGGTAGAATGTATGGCACCAACAACTGGAATCAGGTTTGTAATGCCGGTATGATTGCTGCTGCTATTGTGATTGCAGATCAGGACATTGAATTGGCAGCCAAAACAATCCACCGCTCATTGGATGGAATTCCTAATGGACTTATGCAGTATGGACCGGATGGAGCTTATCCTGAAGGATCCACTTATTGGGGATATGGTACTGCCTTTACTGTGCTTACCTCTGCCATGCTTAAAACCTCTTTTGGTACCGACTTTGGTATTGGTGATTACCCTGCTTTTAAAGAAAGTGCTGATTTTAGAAAATTAACAATTGCTCCTTCGGGAAATTATTACAATTATGCAGATTGTGGTGACCGTCACAGTGATTCGGGAGACATCATTTTGGCCTGGTTTGCTACCCAAAGTGGGAATTCCCTGTACATAGAAGATGATAAATTTGGCCAACCTGTGGCTGATTTTGGAAAGCTTCATAGAATTGCAGGAGCAGGATTGGTGTGGTTGGCACAATTTGAAAAAACTACTGAAGCAGCATTACCCCTGGTTTATAAGGGAGACGGAAAAAATCCTATTGTCATTATGCGTGATGGTAAAGGTTATTACTTTGGTGGTAAAGGTGGTAAAAGCACCGTCTCACATGGGAACATGGATGCAGGCTCATTCATTTGGGAACTGAATGGGGTGCGTTGGAGCATAGATCCGGGTAACCAGGGCTACAATGCTTTGGAACAAACTGGTTTTGATCTTTGGAATTCTTGCCAAGACTGTGAAAGGTGGACATTATTGACCAAAAATAATTATGGACACAGCACATTGACAGTAAATGGTGAACTCCATGTAAATGATGGTTTTGCGGAAATGTTGGAAGTGAAAAAGGAGATCAACCGGAAGCTTCATTTGATTTAACACCCGTTTTTGGTAATAAACTTAGGAAGGCTACGAGAAAATTCATCAAACCTGACAACCAGTCATTGATCATAGAAGATCAGATTGAAACCAATGTGCATACCAAAATGATCACCTGGCAAATGATGACTCAGGCAGATGTAAGTATTGTGGACGGAGGTGCTGTGCTTACCCAAGATGAAAAAAGATAATGTTAGAAAATCTTTCTCATCCGGACATTATGGTATCTGTAATTTCACTTGACCCGGCACCGCTAGAACTTGACAGGCAAATTGAAGGGCTAAAAAGATTGGAGATTAGGATCCCCGCTTATCTGATTGAAGACAATACGGATGTAATCAAGGTTAGATTGAAAGCATTGTGATACAAAATTATTCCACTGCCAAAGGAAGACTTTCATCCTTTGGCAGTAACCTTTTATAGGTCTTCTCTTTTTTTCTTATCGACAGGAATTACTGTCGCCCTACCTGCATCCACAGACTTTGACTTGGTTAAGGAAAGGGTGGTGAAGGAGTACCTTACTTCTGAAGTGGATAAAGAGGAAATACAGCAGCTGCTTACCTCTCAAAACCCTGACGGAACCTGGCCCGGAATCAATTACCAAGATGTGTCAAGAACAGGCTTTGAGCATTATTTCCATACAGGAAATATGGTGACTTTGGCAAAAGCCTATCAACATCCAAACTCAACGTTTAGAGGAAGTCCAAAAGTAAAGCAAGCAATTTCCAATGCGCTGGACCATTGGGTACAAAACGATTATTTCTGCGACAATTGGTGGTACAATCAAATAGGCACACCAAATAATCTGGTGGCAGTGATGTTATTGTTAGGAGATGAATTGCCGGAAGAATTGGTGCAAGCTACCCAACCCATTATAGGAAGGGCACATCTCAATGCTTCAGGAGCAAGACCTAGTGGGGATAGAATAAAAATTGCCGGTATTTTGGCAAAAAACCTACTGTTTCTAGGCGAGAAGGAAAAATTTGAAACTGTTTTGAAAGTGATCGAAGGAGAAATAAAATTTTCCACAGGTAGCCGTGGCCTTCAGAGAGACTTTAGCTTTCATCATCGAGTAGATCGGGTAAACAATACAAGTTCTTATGGATTAGGCTATGCAGATGCTTTCGTTGAATGGCTGGTATATACTGCAGCTACCCAATATTCCTTTTCCAGAGATAAGGTAGAAATTTTGGTTGACTATTATTTAGATGGAATAAGTAAAAACCTGGCTTTTGGAAAGTATTTAGAGGCTGGAGCAAAAAATAGAAGCATTGCTAGACCTGGCGCTCTTCATGGCTTGGATGCGAAAACACCAAAAAAATTACTTCAGGCCACTGATTATCGGAAAGGTGATTTGGAAGAAATTGTAAAAATTAGAGAAGAAGGGATCCATAAGGTTTCCTTGTCCTATGGTAAGTATTTTTGGCAAACGGAATTCTTCACCTATCAGAGGCCGGGCTTTTTACTTCTGTAAGAATGTACTCCATAAGGAATGACAATATGGAGGTGCCCTATAACAGTGAAGGATTAATGAACCATCACCGGGGAGATGGGACCAATCACCTTTCCATAACAGGAAAAGAATACTTGGATATTTTTCCGGTTATGGATTTTCAGAAAATTCCCGGGGCCACCATCCTGCAAAAAGAAAAGCTTCCGGACCCGGATCAAATTCAAAAATCCGGCTATACAGATTTTGTAGGCGCGGTCACAGATGATTTATATGGAAGTGTGGCTTTTGACTTTATCAGCCCCCATGATCCCCTAAAAGCCAGAAAAAGCTGGTTTTTCTTTGACAAGGAATATGTTTGTCTGGGAACAGGTATATATGCTAAAGGCAAGCAAGAGGTCTTTACTACCTTAAATCAATTGTTACTGAAGGGTGAAGTTTATGCCCAAGTAGGTCATCAAATGAAAATTTTGAAGTCAGGAAAGCATGGGCTCAAAAATCCGGACTGGATTTACCATGATCGAGTAGGCTATTTTATGTTAGCACCTCAGGATGTTGAATTGTCTTTTGGAGAGGTTACAGGAAATTGGACTTCCATTAACCGACAAACAAGGGCTCCCCAAGAGGATGTGACCAAAGAGGTGTTCAGCCTTTGGGTAAATCATGGAAATAATGTGAGACAGGAAAGCTATGCCTACATGATTTTACCTAATGCCAGCTTGGAGGAAACCAAGGCCTACCGGATTGATGACCAAATAGAAATATTGGCGAATACTCCGGAACTGCAGGGCTGTGCGGCACAAACAGCTGCTACAAGTGCAGGCTAATTTTTACCAAGCGGGTAAACTTGATCTGGGAGATGGATTAGAATTAACCATGGATGGTCCGGGATTGGTTTTGCTTCACTTAGATGGTCAAAATATAGTAAAAATGGCCGTCTCCGATCCAAGTCGAAAGTTAGATAAAATGCACTTACAATTAAACAGTAAACTGAATCTACAGGGGACTCAACACCGGGTAGCATGGGATGCTGAAAATTGGATAAGTAAAGTGACGGTACAACTTCCGGAAGGTGAGTTTGCCGGAAGTAGTGTGATTTTGGGAGATTAAAACGTAGCATTTCCAGTATCCTTTAGAC
The DNA here is from genome assembly GCF_056867545.1 of Cyclobacterium sp. SOCE241. NCBI lineage: Bacteria > Pseudomonadati > Bacteroidota > Cytophagia > Cytophagales > Cyclobacteriaceae > Cyclobacterium > Cyclobacterium sp. SOCE241. Next base: position 6,039,795 of record NZ_CP149779.1, read on the forward strand.
CACTCTAAACCAGATACTGCTTAAATTTAAGACAATAAACAAATGATGAATCGGAAAATACGTGTCAATTTAAGTCTTGTGTGGCTTATGTTTTTGGCCTTGGTTTCATGCAATCAAAAAAGTCAGGAAACTTCAAAAGAGCCCATTGTAATCGATGAGCGCGACCAAAAACTTAGTGTAAATAATATCATACCTATAGATAGTGTATGGGCAGGTCATTCGGTTGGTTTCTCTTTGCTCACACATCAAAATCGACAATACATAGCCTATTACAACAAGAACAGACACATGACTGTAGGGCAAAGGGATCTTGATGAGGATCAATTTGAACTGTATCAACTGCCTGTGTTTGATAGGGAAGAAGGGCAAGGAACCAGCACCACACTTGGCTGGGATAGTCATAATTCTGTTACCATTGGTATTGATTCAGAGGGGTACTTGCATTTGGCCGGCAACATGCATGTGCATCCCATTACTTATTTCAGAGGGCAAGAGCCTTATGATATCAGCAGCCTAAAGCAAGAAATGGAAATGGTAGGCTCTAATGAAAAACGCTGTACTTACCCGCACTTTATGACAGACCGAGAAGGTCGTCTGCTTTTCCATTACAGAGATGGCGGAAGTGGAAATGGGAATGAAATTTACAATATATACGATGTAGCTTCTAAGGAATGGACACGCTTGCTAGATAGTCCACTAACGGATGGACAAGGAGAGATGAATGCCTATGCTTCTCAACCCTCCTTGAGAGAAGACAATTGGTACCATATGTATTGGGTATGGAGGGATACACCGGATTGTGAAACCAACCATGACCTTTCTTATATCAAGAGCCCGGACCTGAAAAATTGGTACGATGCTTTTGGCAATAAGCTAACTGTACCCGTTACGATTGCCCAGAAAACAGTGATTGTAGATCCTGTTCCTCCCAAAGGTGGGATAATCAACCTTGCAGCAAAGTTATGCCTCGATGAGAACAATAAGCCATTGATGGCATTCCATAAGTACGATGAAAATGGTAACCTGCAGTTTTACGTTAGCAGGATAGTAGATGGCGCCTGGAAAGCCACGCAAGTTACCAATTGGGACTACAGGTGGGAATTTTCAGGTCGAGGTAGTATCCACTCAGAGGTACGCATTGGGGATTTTAATCGCAGGGAAGATGGTAATTTTGAGCTGGGCTATAAGCACATAAAATATGGTGAAGGAACGGTTCTTTTGGACAAAGATTTAAATAACATTGGTGAAGTGTTAAAACCGGAAAGCTTTAGCGCTGCCCTTCAACTTGAAGGTGATTTTGAAGGCTTGGAAATAAGGAATGCCAAAGACCTGGGAAATTCAGAAAATGGCAAAACCTATCGTCTAAAATGGGAGACCCTGCCTCCAAACCGAGACAGGCCTTATCCAAAACCTTGGCCCAAACCTTCAGTGCTTTACCTGTATGAAATGGAATAATTGATGCCTGCCACCTATAGACAAAGAGTTGATCTTTTTGCTATAATAATTTAAGTTCAATTGAAAAGGTGGGTAGCAAATTGAGTGAATTCAAAATCAATATCCCCTTAAAGGATTTTGAAAAACATGATTCCTAAATCAAATTAATCTCAAGAAATTGAAATCCATGAATAAAATCAAATTGGTTTTAACTGTAGGGCTTGGCATTTTTTTAATGTTGGACAGCTCTTCAGTTTTTGCCCAATCCAATTCCCATCCATTTTTAATTGTAACTGAAGATCAGTTTGAGGCACATCGCGAAAAGGCCTATTATGAACCTTGGAAGTCCATGGCTGAAGATGCCTTGAAAATCACAGAGGAAGGTTTCAATCAATCCATTTCGGGAGCGTATGAATTGCAGGATTATATTGGTGCAGTGGCTTTGGCTTATATCCTCTATCCGGAAGACAAAGCCAAGTACGCCCAAAAAGTCAAAGACTTAATCTTAAATCAATATTCAAAATTAAAACCTACCGAAAAAAGAGATTGGGGTGGAGTAGTGCCACCCATGAGCTCCTTTTTTGTGGCCATTCTTGCCTTGGATATTGTGTACAATGATTTGACCAAAGAGGAAATTCTAGCCTGTGAAAAGTTGATTGAATCTCAAATATTTAAAATTAACCGCAAAGGAAGCTGGACCGATGTAAGACTAGGAACGCATGGTACTTGGGACATTTACAAAGGTGTGCGAACAGGTCCTGATGATGCTTATTACAAAGGGATTATGCATCAAATTACCCCTGATGGTGTTTCTCCGGTGACCATACATTATGCTTGGGAAAGAGTAGGGGAGGAGACAGCCGTATTTCCAAGGCAGGTTATATGGATGTGCTTGAATTTACCGGAATAGACCAAAGATATTACGCCAATGAAAGACTTAAAAAGTATCATCGATGGCTTTTCAGTGCCAGTGTGAACAACAACAAGGAAATGGCCATCATAGGTGACATGCTTCCCAGTCAAACCTTGAATAACGATTTATTACATGCTCGGGTAGGTAATTTTGATGAATTGGCGGCATCTTATGCCGCATGGTTTCACGAGCATGACAAGAAAAGAGGGCATATCATTTCCTATTTGCTACCGAAGAAAAAATCACCTTATCCAAGTGCTCCCAAAAGCAGTTTCTATGAAAATGGAGGTGCTTTTCTCAGAGAGAGCGGTAGTGATTCTCTGGGCATTCATGCCGTGCTTTACAATATTAAGAGTCAAGATGAATGGCATACCCACCAAGAAACCAACGGCTTGGCATTATCCGGAATGGGGAACAGGCTTTTGGTCAATGGAGGGAGACTTGGTGAACCCACCCGGGCTGCAGCTTTAAACAATACCCTCACCATAGATGGTAAAGACCATGATTCCCGATTAGGCAATGGAATTGTGGAATACATTAGTCGCGAGGATTTTGACTATGCCATGGGAGATGCAGGACCGGCCCTTCCCTCGGCTTTTCACAACCGAAGCATGATTTTGTTGCACAAAACTCCGCATTCAAAAGCATATGTACTTCTTTTAGATGAGGTGGAGGTAGAGCAAGGGCAAAAGATCATCTCTTACCTGCACCCTGCCAATGAAAGTCATATTGATACCCTTTTGGTAAATGAATCCTACCGGGCTGCAATAGATCATTTTCCCACGGTAGCAGGAACTGCATTGGGCATCCATTACCTTACAAAGCCTGAGAGGATCAACCAAAGTTTGGTGGCTTCTGCAATACCTTCAAGGTATCCCAACCATCCGAAGCATTCCAGATTGGAAGCCATTTACTCTCCGGATAAATCGGGCAAGAATACCATTGTAACTTTATTAAATCCTATGGCTGAATCCGAAAAAGGTATTCAGCTACAGCCAAGGCTTCATGGGACCTTTACAGCCAATTTGCTGCAACATACGGATGGGGCAAAGGACCTTGTTTTTAACAGCTTTACACCGGATCGTAGCATTGCCTTTGACCATTTTCACTTTGAGGGGGAATTCTTCTTTCATAGGGAATCAAAAGGAGAACGAAATTTTATATTTGCAAAAAATGCCACTGATTTTAGTGACGGTGAGCTGGAATTTAAAGCAGATAAAATGCTTACCTTATGGATGAACAGTCAATTTATAAGTGTAATTGCCAATGAAAAAACAGACATTTATTTAAAAAGTAAAGCTTCAAGAAGGCTATACATTGACGATAAATTAATAGAAAATCCTGAAACTAAAGATGGCTGGATGAAAATTCCTTTGTCAGAGGGAGTACACAAGCTATATTACAAGTAATTGAATAAACCCATATAAAAATGATTAAATCAAAACACTTATTCCTGCTTATTTCAGGGATTATATTATCCCTAAATGCATTCGGCCAGAACCTTATCAGTAGCCAATACAGCGAACAAGAGCTTGCAGAAGTACTGATCCCCCTAAAAGATTGGCGACCATTTCCGGCCATTGACGATAGAGAAGCTTGGAGCAAAGCGGACAAAGAGCAAATGGAATTTTATCTAGATTATGCCAATGAAAACATCAATTATTCATGGCCTTATATTCCTGCCACCAAGTCCTTGTTGATTCACAGGAATGGAAACAGGACCGAATACCAAGAAATTACCTTTGAAAAAAGGAGGGTTTTAGGAGCCATGATTTTGGCAGAACTGTATGAGAACAAAGGAAGGTTTATTGATCCTATAGTCAATGGGGTATGGTCCATTTGTGAAGAGTCCTTTTGGGGAGTGCCGGCACACCTTCCCAAGACAGATGAGTATTCAGGATTAATGGATGTTTCCAAGCCATTTGTTGACCTATTTGCTGCGGAGACAGCCATGTATTTGGCCTGGGCAGATTACTTTTGGGAGAGAAATTCGATGAAATTTCTCCTCAGATAAGAAAGAGAATCAGGCATGAAACCACCAATAGAATATTTGAACCTCTGATGAACAAACATCACGGATGGATGTCCTCAAATGCCAATGGCAGGCGTCCAAATAACTGGAACCCATGGATCTGCTCCAACTGGATCAATGCGGCATTATTGCTGGAAGACGATGAGCAAAAAGAGTAGCCCATATCAATAAAGCCACACAAGTACTGGACGAATTTTTGACACCTTATCCCGAAGATGGGGGATGTGATGAGGGACCGGGCTATTGGGGTGCCGCAGCAGCCTCGTTATTTGATAACCTTTCTTTGCTGAATGAGGCATCAAATGGAGCTTTTCAGTTTGCCTATGAGGATGAAAAAGTAAAAAATATGGGGCGCTATATTTATAGGGCGCAAATTAGTAAAGATTACTTTCTGAATTTTGCAGATGCCAGTCCCAAACCTACCATGGCGGGAGCCATGATTTACAGGTATGGCAAGGCCATTCAGGATCCCGACATGATGAAATTTGGGGCTTACTATATAGCGGAAAATGAAAAAGCCTTGCCAAGGTTTCATTATTTCAGACATTTCTTTGAAGTGTTTATGCATGAGGAATTGGAAAATGCAGAGAAGGGACTTCCATTGCCAAAAGACGTTTGGCTAAAAGACATACAGGTAATGGTAGCCCGAGACCAGGAAGGAAGCACAGATGGCTTCTTCCTTGCTGCCAAAGGTGGGCACAATGATGAAAGCCACAACCACAATGACATCGGAAACTACGTGGTATTTTACGATGGGCTTCCTGTGTTAATAGATGTGGGAAGTGGAACTTATACCCGAAGGACTTTCAGTGGGGAGCGGTATTCCATTTGGTTCAACCGTTCGGACTACCACAACCTGCCTACTGTAAATGGGCAAACGCAAACAGCCGGAAGGGCCTACCAGGCCACGAAGGTTGCTTATGAAACCAATAGAAGAAGTTCATCCATGACTTTGGATATTAGCGCATCCTATCCCGAGTCAGCAGGTCTGGTTTCCTGGCAGCGAGACCTAGCGTTAAACCGTGGGAAAAGGGTAACAATTAAAGACACCTACAAGTTATCGGAAGCTGGAGAAATCATTCAGCACCTGATGACCGTTTATCCGGTAGAGGTAGTCAAACCCGGTTTGATTTCCATTGCTTATCAGGGTAAAGACGGAAAAGTATCCCCCTTTGAAATCCAATACAATCCAAATGATATGGAAGTAGAAGTAGAGAAAATGCCATTTGATTTACCGGAAGATGAAGGCGTCGCGAGCAAGTGGGGTCAAGACATGTACCGAATCAACCTTACAAGCAATGGCGATTTAAAAGCCGGCAAGATGGATTTTACCATTAGCAAGAAATAAACTTCAATAGCCTAAAGGGCTAATAAAAAATAAGCGTGGATAGGATTCACGCTTATTTTTTTCCCACCCTCACCGGAGGCTGAGCTTGTCGAAGTCGTAGGAATCCCCTCCCGGAGGCTGAGCTTGTCGAAGCTGTAGGGGGCGAAGAACGTTAGCAACCGCCCGACTATTTCTACCTGAATTGAATTCGGGATTTATTTCAAAAAGTTGAAAACTTTCAGCACTCGTGGGTTCCTTCTCCCGGAGGCTGAGCCTGTCGAAGCCGTAGGAATTGAAACTTTGATAACCTACCCTCACCGGAGACTGAGCCTGTCGAAGTCGTAGGAATCGAAAAACGTTAGCAACCACCTGGCTATTTCGGGGTTAAGAAAGTTGAAAACTTTCCGCATTGTAGGTCCAAGTTACACTTCGCTAAACTTGAACCAGTGGTACCGGAGGCTGAGCTTGTCGAAGCTGTAGGGACCAAACAAGGGTACTTCGGAAGTGGGGTGGGGTACTTCCAAACCTACCCATTGGAGTTTATAACCTCAATTACCCACCTTAAAACAGGGGTGGGGTACCTAAAACTGACAAGCTTGAATATATTTTATGGAATTTTCCGGTTCAGCACTTATATTTTTCACCTCAAACCTGAAAAATTCGACCAAAAACTGACAGAAAACAGGGTAAAAACCGGAATATATGACAAAATTTCAGGAAAAGTCTTTGGATAAGGTCAAATTTTCGAGGTTTGGAAGTGGGGAGGGGTACTTCGGAATCTACCCATTGGAGTTATTTACTTCAAAATTCCAGTTATGAAGTGGGTAATTGAACCTTTTAGACGAAAATTTCCGCCTTTTTGGCAGTTTTTTTTAATTTTTAACTGATCCATTTGACCAAAAACTGACAAGAGAGAAGGGGTGAAGTAAAGTATTTCAGAGAAATAAAGCTTAATATAGGGTTTTTAAGGGAATTTATTACTAGGAACTGATCATGGATTACCTGAGACTTTGCATGGAAAAACAAAATGATCTAAAATCAGCAGATTGGAGATTTTAAAAGGCAATGGAAGGGTAAATGTCTAAAAGTGTGTAAATTTTGCATTGGAGATTCATGCCTTTCTGGTATTGTCGGTTTACAAACGGTTGTAAACGTTTAACAAAATATTAGGGCGGAATATGCCTTAAACCTATTATTTCCTCAAAAAAACCAGTTTGAAGGCTGCAAAGGGCTTTTTATTCATAAGTTTTTAGTTAATTTAGGGGTTAGATAGTAGGTATCTATCTATTTGAATAAGCATTACTGGTCCTTATATTGTATTCTTCAAACGTTAGATACACTATTGTTGTGATGAATTTAAAAAAATGAATGAGATTTTAAATAATTTAGGCTTTGTTATTGGAGCTTTAGGTCTAATAGGAACAATCTATGGATTGTATATAGCATTAAAGAAAAAAAATACCCTGGAAATATCATTTTTATAGAATCTGATTCAATAGGTATGTTCCACGAGATAACAAAAAAGTTTGAACAAATAAGTATTACTTTTGATTCCAAACCGATAGAAGAAAATATTGTCTATTTAAAATTCAGTATTTTCAATGCTGGTTCAATAGACATTGATTTAAGAAATGCCGAATCACCTATAAACATCAAACTTCCAAAAAAGACTAAATGGATTTCAGTTTTCGAATCGCAAAAATCTTCCAATTTACAACTCAACCTAAAAACAAAAAATGATACAAGCTTGATTATCGATGGTGGACTTTTTCGAAAGCACGAATTTATCGAAATCGAAGGTTTAGTTGAACTCAAATCTGATAAAGTAACCCTTGATAAAATTATAGAAAATATAGAGATTAAACATCGAATTCCAAATGTCGATAATGTAGAAAAAATTAATATAGAGAGTGATAAAAGATTGTATAGAATTGCAAAAAATTCTAGTTCGTTTTACTATTACAGAACTATTTTCGTAGCTGTGTTTATAGGACTTATTATATTCTCAGGTCATATAGGAGATTTCAATAAAGAATCGGAAGTTGTATATAAACAAAATGACAAGCTTTTTGAACTCAATGAAATTAAAAATGACAGTATTTTTCTCGAAAATTTAAATAATGGTGAAACTCATGCAATTTCAATCTCTAATTTTGAAAAAACAGTAAAACCTTCAATTTCAAATAGAAAAAAATAAGTGATTGGATTTTTAAATTAATGCTATTCTTATCAGCTGGCTTAGGTGTCTTAACATCGTATGGGTGGTATAGTGACGCTAAACTTTGGAAAAAAATAAAATATTACGTTTCCGAAAAAGAAAGAATTAAAAAACTCATCACAACAATTAAGCTTCAATGATGCGATTAAAGCTTCGGTTTATTGAATTCCTGTGCGTTCAGGATTTGTTCTTAGCCTCTGTTAGCCTTCTGTTATGGGGATTGGATAGGTTTTGTTGTTTAAGATAGCTGCAAATTATTTAAAAGTTGACAAATTTATTTTCCAATAGCGTTTTTTATTCCTTATACCTGTGTTTTTTGAGTTCTTAGAAAATCTGAACCATAGTATACCAGGGCTTAAAATGAATTCATTTCGATGAAGAGTTATGGTAGGTGGGCAAGAGGTTATTGGATTTCAATAAAGAAGGCTATTGGTAAGCCGTATGAAGGAAAAATTTATTTTTTACCCTGAATTTAACAGGGTACGGTTTGATAAAGGGTTGCTGATTCTCTGCTTCTTATTATCTTTATAGGTAATATTAAAGTAGGCTATCAGGCTCTACTCTACTAGCACAAGCTTAAAAACACTTACGAAAATGACAGTTGAACATATTATCAAAGAAGAATACACAAAGCTGAGTGCTTCAAAAAGTGAATCAGAGAAAAGCAATATACTTTACAATATTATAAAGTTGAAAGTAAAAATATCTCAAACTAATGGACTTTACAAAGATATTAAAAATTTTTCTGACTCATACATTGAAACAATTAAATTAGCTGACTATGGATATGATAATTACAACTATTCGAAAATTGAACAGCTAATTGAATACTTACCTTCAAATCAACAAGTATCAATTTTAAAATATATCACATCCGTTGCATCAAGAGAGCTACCTGAGCACGAGAGGTCTTGGTTTATTACTAGAAAACATAAATCAGAAATCAAACAAGTTCTCGAAAGCAAGAATTACGTATCATACCCCAAAACTGTTTTTTATACTTAGGAGAATCTATTGTAAGATTACTTTTAGGAATAATAGTATTATTTATTATCACTTGTTTTATATTGTTACCAGCCCCTATAGATTCATTGGTAATTTTTGATGTATCATATGAGGATTATTCTCAGAATTCATTACTGAATCATATAATGAATGTTCTTACTTTATTCGCTGACCTTGAGAATAATTTAAAAGTTGAGCCTATTGGTTTGTTTGGACTTCTAGTAATAATTATTGGTAAGCTTTTATTTATTACATTCATAATAAATTTTTTCTATTTTAAAATTTCAGATAAGATTTCGCAAAAATGAAGGGACACGAAATAATGGACTATATCCAAAGGAAAATAAACTCTATCCTATTTAGGCTAGTATTGGTTGGATATTCCTTTTTAATTGTTTTTTCACAAAATAATCTATTCCCCATTCTAGTTTATATAGGGGCAACAATTTTGTATTTATTTTTATTTGTAAAATTTGACAAAAAAGACAAAATAAGGTTACTGAATGACTTTTTGTTTATCAACTTTATTCTTTTGGGCAAAGACCCGGGTGAAATACTGATTTTCACACTCATTATTCTCCCAATTATCAATAGCATAAATTTTTCAGGTACAAAAAAATCCATTGCGTTATACGTTTACACGACAGTCACTTACATTATACTAATCTCTTACCTTAATAATAAAGCTGATGCCGAGTTTATTTTAAACAATTTACTTCCTTTAGCTTCAATAATATTCTTATGGGTAATAAATGGCTATACAGAATTGAGATTAAAAATTAGAACATTTCGGGAAGAATTGAATGCAACTGTAGATAATTTTTATCTAAAGAAAGAAGAGATCAAACGACCACACAAAATATATAAACAATTAATTGAAGTAATCCATGACAATACTGAGAAAATAAAAATTGATGATATAATTTGTTTTACAATTCATTCCAACAAATCTGATAAACTTGTTATAACTAATGGGTCATCATTCATTTGGTCATTTAGCATAAAAGAGGAAAATATTATTGAGGAAATACGAAGTAAAAAAAGTATCGTAAATATCAAATTAACACTTGATGGACGAGAGAAACACAATAATTTACTTATCTATTCTAAGGTTGAAAACCAAGAATATATCTATGCAATCATTACTGAAGCAACATTACCTTTTTATTATTTGCTAATAGGTTTCTTTAATCGGACACTTGAACCAGCATTCAAAAAATATCTAACATATTATTGAGTGAAAAAAGGTTACAAGACTTTAGAAACGAGGAGATTAATAGACTATCAGAAAGAAGTCAGTATGTAAATAGAGCTAACAAAACAATGCATTACATTAGAAACAGACTAGGTCCATTTTCAAACCTCTTAAGAATGTTAGAAAATTTTGACAGTGTAATAGAAGAAAAGAGAAGTAGTTTTAGAGAATTAATATTTAAAGAAGCTGAAACTGCAAGAAATGAATTAAATAACATTACAGAACGAGCAAACAATATGCTTGAAAAAAGCAACAATCCTTTTGTCTACACTAAGCTAGATGAAATTTCAATAGAACGTGTTTTTACTATTTTAAAAAGAAATGTTTATAGCTTTTTTCCTAATACTGAAATTGACATTTCAATAGACTCTAAAGAAGAAAAGAAGTTTGTTAAGTTGAATGAAGAGGGATTCGAATTATTTCTATCTGATTGGTTAAATAATATGCTAAAATATAAAAGAAAATTTGTCGAATGTAAGTTTATAGTTTCGGAAACCACAGTAGAAATAAATTTTTGCAATGACCATAGACTATCTAAGCAAGACTTGGATAAGCTGATAAATGACCTAATGTCGGATGACCGAAATGAAATAATGCGTAGAACAACCCATGGACTTTACACTATAAAACTAACTTTAGAGGATATGAATATTCCTTATCAGGCACTTGCTGCTGACAACGATACTAAACTTGTTTTAAAATTACATTTAAAAACATTACTTTATGAAAATAGCAATATTTGAAAATGAATATCAATCAGTTAGTGGAGCATTTAATGCAGCTAACTTGTTAAACTTTGATAATGCTCTAAATATCCAAGTGTTTCCCTCTTCTCAGTCGGGATCTTTAACCGAAATAGTAGGTTTTGATGTAATTTTCATCGACATAGATTTATCCTCAAAAAGTGACTTAGATGGTTATTCATTAATTCAACAATTGCAAAATATTGACGATAATATCAATAAAAAGATAGTTATATTGACAGGGAATAACAAAATAATTGAATCACTTAATTTAAGAAAAATAAATAGCATAAAAATTTCAATCATAATTAAGCCAACTGACTATGAGGAAATCACAAAAGTAATTATGAGAGTAAAGAATGCTAGTGCATAACAAGGGGTTGGCACAATTGCGGGGGCGTAGTTAGTTGAATATTCTAGCTCGTATCAACTTTTGTGGTTTATTGGTAAGCATCCGAGGAACCCATATAAGATTAATTTGGAGTTGTTGGATTTTATGCTTTGAGGAGCTACTTGATTTTTTATATTTCTCCCAATTGGAAGGTAGTAGTTGATAGAGGGTCTTTTTGCTTGTAGCTCTGGATTCTTTCAGGCCATTCTTGGAGCCATTCAAACTCATTAATTTTGTTCTTTTTGCAGCTGGCCATGAAAGAATACATGGCTGCTGTCATCTCCGCAGCCTTGTGCGATCCTGCAAATAGATACGCTTTACGACCTATAGCTAGTGGACGAACGGCATTTTCAACCAGGTTATTGTCTATTTCCATTTGTCCATGAAGTGCATAAACACTCAGTCCTGCCCATCTTGACCTGGTATATTCTATAGCCTTACCCATTGGACTTGTTGGTCTGTGGCTGTATTGGTGCTTTTCAGCCATTGCCCTAATCTGTCCAGCACAAGGGTGGCATGCTCTTTTCTCTCCTTCGTTTTCTGTAGATAGTCATACCCCTTTTCTCTCATCTGTGCTTCAGCTTATAGAGTAGTTGCATTTCATCAAGGACATGGTTTGCCTGTTCCTGTTGTCATTGAGCGCTTCTACAAACTTGCGTCTGGCATGTGCCGCTAAGAACGTTAAATGAATAGTGTCATGTTTCCCATAAGGGAATCGCACCTTGTAGCCATCTGTTTGGATGATACCCTTAAAGTCAGCAAGCATTTCTTTAGGACCCGATCGATCCCTCCCTTTTCTGTAATCAAAGAGTACTAGACTTATCTACCGGCGCATGATAAAGCCACATGAACCCCTGATGAATACTTTTTGTGATCTCTATCTAACACTTTTATAGGCGTTTCGTCTACCTGAAGGTATTTTTGACTTAGGACTACCATACTGAGTAGATCGGAGAGTGGCTTGAGCTGTTCCCAGCCCTTGATTGCAGTCAGAGGCACTCGAAGCAGGGGTTCTGACGCCCATCTTGCTGTATTTATCCAGCTGCCTGTGAAGCGGCATTCCGTAGACATATTTGTCTACGATGAGTTAAACAATCACTGATTCTGAAGGTATTCCTTTTTCTATTACTCTGTCTGGTAATGTACCAATGAGGATGCCTTCACCGTTCGATCTCGCGTATTTTGGACGTACGTAGCGTTTCACATAAAAAGATGCCGGAACTACTTCCAATACTTCGGTTACTTCCTGACCTATCTGCACACAACCTTCCAGTGGATTCTTTTGGCTCTATCACCACTTCTTCCCTTCCTGAGCTCTTCGGGAAGGCTCATACGAGAGGTGCCCTTGGCTCTTTTCTTTGGAGTGGTTTTTGCTCTGTGGTAGGTACTGACTCGGAAAGCTCCTCTTGTACAGCTTGGGTAGTGCCTAGCTCGAAAAGCCCCATCTGATTTAGTCCCACATTAGCGGTTCTCTTTTCACTCTTGGTGCCAAAAATATACCCCTGAACTTTTTCAAGTTCATGCTTTAGGTCTGCTATTGCACTTTCCTTTTCGGAGATGGTCAACAATGACTCTTGATGGGCTTGGAGCTCTTGCTCATATAGCTTTTTGTAGTCGATTGTCTCATTTTCCATGACATAAAAATAAGCATAAAAAATAGGTTTGAAGTAGTTTTAAGGCACTTTTTTACTTAATTCACGTGTTTATTTTCACGCCCTTTTAAGGGTGTGTGTATCGGGTTCTGTAGCGTACCGATTCCAGCCTTACCCCCTGTAAGAGAGCTGAGTTGGTATATGGCTGTTCCGATGAGAATAGGACGTTCAAAAGTGCCTCGTTCCAACTTTTTGATATATAAGGCAAAACCATCTTTGTCCCATTGCAAAAGTCGGATTTGGTTGCCTCGCTTGCCAATAAAAATGAACACATCTCCATTCATGGGGTCAAAGCCAAGCTTGTTACGTACCAGTCCAGAAAGGCATTGATACCAAAACGCATATCAGTGGACTTATCATATAAAAAGTAACGACATGAAGAGGATAGCGCAAGCATTCGTTAGACAAGAAGCGATTTTAATAAACTCGGGTGAGACCCCATCATAGATTTCTAGGCTGATTCCTGAAGGATAATGAATATGCGCTATTACTCGGCCTTCTCGACCAACAGATGGAATAGTGTCCAGCAATTGGAAAGCTTTCCCATTATTTTGTTTCTTCTTCCTGTGTGCTGAATTTTTTGGTCCAATAATAAAAAAGTTGTTCGAACGATCCCATGCATATCGGAAAATGCTGATCTGCTAACCCCTGAGGATAACCATTCTTGATAAAGTTTACGCATATTGCTTTCTGTCTCTTTTCATGACACAAGTTTAGCAACAGATTAGCTTTTACAAAAGATGTAGTTTGTCGGATGGATACGTTTATTGACAGTATAGTGCTCCGAAATCCGCCACTGCGCCAAGCGCCAAACCATACGTAACTGTTTATAAGGTGGTGGAACCGAACCACTGGTGTTGTCCTACAAGGGAGAGCATCAGTTGTAGCGTCAAGGTATTGAGCGTTATGGAAAAGGCCACGTCAAGAGCGTGGTCAGGTAAGAATAAACCTGCCTACCGGAAGGTAGGTGTAAATGAACCTCTGATGAAGTGTCCCTGAAGTCAGGGCAAATAGAGAAAGTGCTATATTTTGCCTAAAGTGTTTGATGTATATCAAACATTACGAGTTCATTGGTTACCTATTAGTTTTATGTAAGGCTGGCTTTTAGAAATAACATAGGCTGCCTAGTATTTTAGGATACGGTTTGATGAAAGGGGGTCGGATCCTTTATTTTTTATTATTATCTTTATTGGCAATTTAATTAATTGGGTATCAGGCTTTGCTCTTCGGGACAACAATCTAAATGCAATGAGTAAAAAGAACTACAACTTAGCTGTCATATATGAGTTTCTTTTGATAATACTACCAGTTTGTCTATATGTGTTTTTAGAAGCATTGCACAAAAATGATTATACATATTTTTTGAAATCTCCTGAATGGGGAATAGCAACAATTTTTTTAAGTTTTCAAGGAACAGCTCTATATATCAAAGCTTTAACCCAATCCGGGAAAAAATTTAATTATATTTTCCTAGGTTTACTATTACTCGCTGTAATATTTATAGTTATAGCGTCTATTCTTAATTCCTATATGTCTCTAAATTCTAAGGAAGATAACCTGTTTAAACAGATTTTACGAATCTTTTAATTCTGTATCTAATCATTTCTCTTTTAGGAATGTCAGCACATAAAATTGAAAATAAATGAGCAGGAAATATAAACGAGATCTTGGAGCAATGGAAGCGCATTCTGACCCTAAGTTCAAACAACACTTTATTGAAGTACAGGACTTATTGTCAATTCTTGATGATGATTCTGACATTGTATTTGGATTGAAGGGCAGTGGTAAAAGTGCTCTTTGTAGAGCCCTTCATGAGTTGAAAAAAGATGAATTCCTCGCTACAAAAATCATCAATTTAGATGACTTAAGTTTTACTCAAATTCACCAAGCATTAGTATCACTTCAAGCAACTACACATAAAGAATTAATTAAATTATCGAGTATGACCTGGCGAAACGTTCTGTTAATTTATTCTATTGAAGCATATGTTGATACGTTGGATAAGAATGATTCGCTTAGAACGGAGGTAGATAGCTTATTATCAAGAAAAAGTTATAAGAATCATAAATCAAATAGCAGAGTACTTTCATTCATTCAAAATCTTATTTCACGAATTGCTGAATTAGGCTTTGACTCGAGTGAAGATTCAGTTCTTAGTCTTAATAAAATGCAACTTGATGAACTTGACAAGCCATTTGATGGCGAATTGGTTTCCGCATTTGAAGTGATTCTTGATAAATTGGCTGGAGAGCCTAAGAAAGTTTTGATTTGCTTAGACGGTTTTGATTCAATAATTGATCATAGTGAAGAATCAAGAAAGGCTATTTTTTCGGGTTTAGTTGATGCTATTTACAAGAATGCTAAGGATAATTCAATTAACCATAATTTTGTATATAAGGCATTTCTTCCCAGAGAACTTACTGATGGTGTTAGAAATTCTCATTTTGACTCAGATAAATTTATCTTTAATAGACATTATTTAGGCTGGACTTCAAATGAATTTAAAAAGTTGATCTCTAAAAGAATAAAACCATACTGTAAGGCGAAAAACAATGACTTTGATAGTTTGTGGGACGAACATATGCCAAAAAAATAAAGAATAGTGTACATGGTGTAGAAGAAAATACCTTTGAATATATTTTGAGACACACGCTTTATAGACCTCGTCATTTGCTCATTCACTTACAATATATATTTGATGAGTGGGATAAGAATAATCATCAGTATAAAGTTGATCCTTCATCTATCCCGAAGATAGTTAGTCGCACAAATAAAAAACTTGCAGAATTGATATCCGGGGAATTAGAGTATGCAATTCCTGGAATTACTCAATTTCTACATTCTTGGAATTCTATTTCTTGCACAGTTACGTTTGAAATGTTTGTCAAAAGAATGAACAGGCTATTTGGATTAACAGATTTAAGTGAAACGAGAGAACTTTTGATAAGCTCTTTAATATTGGGATTTTGGGATATTTTAAAAAAGCTGAATTCACAAATAAATCAAACGACAAAATGAGTTGTGTTTTTGCATATTCTAATGGTGATTTAGGAAAGAGACTCATTTATAACTCATTAGAAAGTGATGATATTATTGCCCTTAGTCCAATATTTCAAGAGTATTGTGGCTGTAATTATGCTAAATATGGATATATATGCCAAAAGTGACGTCTATTGCTAACAAAAAACATGAATTAATAGGCTCTTCCTCACTTACTGAGCATTGCATGCCAAGAATCAACCAAGGTAATAAAAGGTCGAATGCTTTAAATGTGAAGATGGTATGTTCATCAGGGTCGTTTTACTGGGGATGGCTCTAAACCACCTAAAGGTGCTCCAATTAACAGTTTTGGTGCTGAGTGTTTAGGTTAATCTAATCCCTGAGGTTAGAAGGTAAGAATAAAGGAATTGAATCCTGAGAAATTCTATGGGTTAACTTTAATATAACATTGTAAAGATGTCGAGAAGAAGAGAACTCCATACAAAAGCTACGAAGTTTGATAGGGAGTTAAAATTGATATCAATGAAAACATTGATTACAGAGTTAACCTATTTATCTTCTGTAAGATTGGGTAATATTAAGGAAGTGGATTAGGCTGTACTCTACTTCCTAATTATGAAAAAATCTATTAAATATGAATGATAAGCTTTTGGACATATTTCAAATAGAAAAAACATGCAAATATCGTGGAGAAGTTTATCATGTTAGGGATAATGGAGCTATTTATAGATGCAGAAGATTTGGTAAAAGGAAAAGACCTTTAGATGAAAAATGGACTATCGGAAATCGTAATAAGTTAACTGGCTATAGGAATATTGGATCTGAAACAGTGCATAGAATTGTAGCAACCGCGTTTCATGGGCCACAACCGTCAGAAGACCACATTGTTTACCACTTTGATACTGTTCGACATAATAATCGACCTGAAAATTTGGCTTGGGTAACTCGACTTGAAAATATTTTATTAAACCCTACAACTGTACGTCGAATCAAGATTTCCTATGGTAGCATCGAGAATTTTTTAAAAGACCCATCTCGGCTTAAATCAGGAAATCTTGATCCAAGATTAGAGTGGATGCGTTCGGTCATCAAGGAAGAGGCTGAACATGCACGACAAAGATTGCTTGATTGGGCAAACAGTGGTAAAATTCCTTCAGGAGGTATACTTGGAGATTGGCTCTACGAATTACCAAATGAACAATTTAGCGAAGAACCATCATCAGAAATTTTGATCGAGTCTAAAACATCTGGGGCAATCCAAAAAAGCTGGAAGACGCCGAGTGAGTTTCCACTTTGTCCTTCTAATCCTACAAAGAATGGCTTACAAGATTATTACCAACGTATCAAAGAAGGAGATGTGTTTGCACGTAATAATTTTGGTGAATCGAAAGTTGTTAGCGCAGCGCTTTCTGAAAGGTTGGATGCTTTACTAGTGATGTGTCATCATCCTGGAGCATTAAAAGAATGGTCGCTGGTACAAGTCTCAATTGTGGACCATCTTTTCATTCATGAGAGTTTAGGACATTTTTTAATTTGGAAGGCGCAAAGAAGCAATTCACACTTAAACGTGGATTAAAATGGGAAGGTGGTGATACCATAGATGATTATTGTTGACCGAGAAGAATAAAAACTAGGTACATGATAACTAAGCATTTTGCCGGCTAGAACAGCCAGGCATTAATCCTGTTGAACCCTGAGAAATGTTCAAGATCCCTTCGGCCCCCTTCGGCAGGCCGAGGGACCTTGCTCAGGAACCTCCGGTAAAAAGCTACGAAGTAGGATAGGGGGTAAATGTGATATTAGTGGCAATATTCATTAAAGCCTTAACCTATTTATTTTCTATAAGCCTGACCTTATAGAGGTGGGCCCGTATTTTTCCTGTGTTTCACAGGATAGGTTTGGTGTAAGTTGCTGATTGTTTGGCACCTATTATTATCTTTGTAGGTAATTATAAAGTAGGTTATCAGGTACTTCGCTACCCTGCAAGCATAAAAACCGAACGAAAATGGAAAAAATAGAATTTGATGGAGGAATAAACATTGCGATAAAAATCCCGAAAGCTAAATATGAAAAAACGGTTGAATTTTATCGTGACACACTCAAACTAAGTGTGAGTGAAAGGTCAATTAATAATCCAACTGTTTCACGTACCCACGAAGTGAAATTTGGTCAGAATAGGCTATGGTTGGATTGCGTGGACAATTACACCCATTCAGAAACTTGGCTGGAATTAAAAACCCCTGACGTTGAAAAGGCGACGGAATACTTAAAAGACAAGGGAGTCGAAACTTGCGATGAATTGGAACAAATACCTAAAGAAAACCATTGGATTATGGATCCGGCAGGAACCGTTTTTATTGTTGGGAAAGATCGCTCAGCAGGCCCTGGCCTAAATGCCTGATCCTTGAATAGCCCTTTAGTCTTATTTCCGGATGCCAGAGACTAGTTTCTACACTCAAATCGGGCTCCTATAATGGCTCCTATACATACTTAGTGAGGAATTTGCGAAGAGGAACCTGCGGGAATCCCCTACAAGATATTACCTCCTAATCCTTCCCCAACGTTGATCCACAAATAGGTAGTGAGGAGATAGTAATTTTTAATGGAATTATTAATAGTGGGGCGCGGTGGCCAGGCCAAAACTACGAGGCGGCGTTGGGCTTTGTTTTAGGAGATTTCTTTTGGCTAGATTTTTCTTTGGTTCGTTTCTTTTCATCAATGTTTACCCTGTCTTATTCAGGGCCTGTCCTGATTTATAACTCACTCAGGGCCTGTCCTGATGCGTAGCAAGTCAGGGAAAAGAAATGAACGGAAAACCTCCACTTGCATGGATGAAATCACTTTAGTAAGCCAAACTCACCAGACAACGTTGAACCAGAAACAGTTCTATTAAGTCTTTTACTTTCATATTAGTAAAGATTTAAAATTTGTATTGGACTATTTTTTATATTGTAAACCAGTTTTTTACTAAACCAAGTTATACAAAATAACCATTTTTACTTTTTTGCTACAGGTCAAAAAAGTAAGCAACCTGTCCTGAAGCGGAGCTAGTCAGGGAAAAACCCGCCGCTGAGTATCTTTTCGGCTAAAATTTAAGGCCTCCCGCACACAGGCAAACTCCTTGTTTTTGGTTTTACTGTTGGCCTTGCTTATTTAATGTTTACTAAACCAAAAACTTCGTCAAACAGTGCCTGTGCCCTTGCCAACCCAGCTTAAATTTCTTAACGCCGAAAAGCTACAAGGCGGAAATTGATTTATCATATGACCTGAACCTAATTCAGTTTTATAAATAGGTCATTGGTAGGGAAGAATTTGCATAGAGGAAACCTCGGGAGTCCCCAACAAGATGAAACCTCCTCTACCTTCCCCAACGTAGACCCACAAGTAGGTCCTGACGAGATAGTAATTTTTAACGGAATTATTAATACTGGGGCGCGGTGGCTCGGCCAAAACTACGAGGCGGCGTTAGGCCTTGTGGGCGGGAGTTTAGTTTTGGCTAGATTTTTCTTTGGTTCGTTTCTTTTCATCAATGGAAAAGAAATGAACGGAAAACCTCCACTTGCATGGATGAAATCACTTTAGTAAGCCAAACTCACCAGACAAAGTTGAACCAGAAACTGTTCTATTAAGTCTTTTACTGAGTATTCCACTCCATAGTATACCACTATTCCTGGTTTTTTCATCAGGTAAAGAATGTGGCATATGCAACACTAGATATTTGGTATTTAGTTCTGATTTTATCCGAACATTTGCTTACCTTTGCAATCGCCAAGTTAAATGATTTCAAATTGAAAATTATTAACAAACATATTCTTGGAAGACTGATTCGAGTCAGTTGAGAAATTAATTAACGATATTGAGAAAAACAATTGGCAAAATCCTCAAGATTTGATTGGTACAATACCTACTGCAGATTGTGTTTATGGTGGAGCGTTTTACTTTTTCAATATTAATATTCATCGGACTTTAATCTTGATTGAATTTGAAGAAAATGGCGATGCTACAATTGTTTGGGCTGGGAATCACGATGATTATGAACTGACATTTAAAAATAATCGAAACGTGATAAAAAAATGGTTGCGGGATAATAGTTGGATTTAAAACATAGGCTATGAAAGATATTTTAGAAATACAAGACATTGAGAAAATCGAAAGGCTTGAAAATGAGTACGATTTACAAAAGGCATCTTTGCTTGAACGTAAATTGCGCCTTATGATCGATGAAAGCCCTGATTTAAAGCCAATTCGTAAAAGGCTTCGTGATTTGATAAAAAAATACGAGGATAGAGAATGGTCGGACTTTAAGAATATTTCAGATTTTAAAATTAAAGAATCAGATAAAGCTGAAGGAATAATTAATACAGAGCAAAAATTCATAAATAAACGCAAAGAAACGATACGGAAAAAACTAAAAGAGTTTGATATGACTCAACAAGATTTAGGAGTGATTTTAGAACACCCAAAATCTTATATGAGCGAATTGATTAATGGCGTATCTCAATTTACCTTAAAAGACTTAGTGATTATTCATCGGGTCTTGGGAATAAATTTAAATACACTGATTTCGACTTACCTTCAATCTGAAACAAGAGATAAAGTAAGGGAATCCATAACCAAATTAAACAAACCGAAACTTGGATTGAGAAAGAAAGAATTGGTTTAATAATAGTTAGATATTTTCTGGATTTTGGGCCCAAGTTACGCTTCGCTAAATTTGAACCGGTGAGGTAAATAGGTTGGCCAATTGCTTAGGATTCTAAAGGCTGGTCCTTCGCCACTTTAGAGGCTCAGGGACAGGTTTAAGGTTTTGATAATTAATGTTACTATGGGAGATGATATTCTCCTTTTTTATTTTTTTAGCCATGGGAGACTGAAAATTTGCTGCTTTTATTTGTTCTTTGGCTTAAGGTTCCTTTTTTAATGGCTATTTCTCAATAGGCATAAGGATTTTGGAACGGATTTTAGGCTGTTTTTACCTATTGGGCACACCTGTCCCATTAAGCTAGCTGGGACTCATTCATTTGCTTCCTGATTTTGTTAAACCAATTGCCTGATGGTGCCCTTGGTCGAAATAGGCCAGAATATGCTTTCTCCGGTTTTGCAGTAGGGTTACATTCTGAGTAGGGAAATTGGTTTTACCACTGCTTCATTTGCTCATCGATTTAAAGAGCTTTTTGAGCTGTAGAGTATAGTTAGGCACATTTTTACGGGCTTTTTCGATGAAAGATTGCATTTTTTTTCATAGCTTAAAAGGTTGAAAACTAACGCATAAATTAAAAGTTGGATGAAATAGCAAAAACTGCCGGCTTCCTGCCTTGGCAGGATTCGTTCAAAATTAAGTGTCCAGTTAATTTAACAAGCTTTAATAGCCCTTATATTGTTTTCTTCAAAAATAGGTACCCTGTCGGTGTAGCCAATTAAAAGAAATATTATAAAAATTTAATGTCAGTGCATAGTAACCCTCATAAAGCATAGTAGAAAATGAGCGACCACCTGACCCTGTCATCATCCAATAAGTCTATTGCGGTTCTCCCTTTTGTGAATATGAGTACCGACCCGGCGAACGAATACTTCAGCGATGGCATTACCGAAGAAATAATCAACGCCCTAACCACCGTAAAGGGTTTGAAAGTCATTGCCCGCACCTCCTCTTTTGCATTTAAGAATAAAAATATGGATGTAAGAACTATTGGGGATCAGTTAGGTGTGAGTACGGTTTTGGAGGGGAGCGTTCGGAAAGCGAAAAACAGGGTCCGTATTACAGCGCAGTTGATCAGTACAGATAATGGCACTCACTTCTGGTCAAAAAATTACGATCGAGATTTGGAGGACATATTCGCAGTACAAGATGAAATAAGCTTACAAATTGCTGACCGGATCCGGGAAAATTTTGGTCACCTCAACATTCAGGAACATTTAATTGAAGCACCAACTAAAAATATGGAGGCCTATGATCTTTATCTTAAAGGTCGTCATCAGCATTTAATGTGGGATGGACAAGGAATGGTAAATTCAATAGCTATCTATGAACAATGTGTAACCATAGACCCCTTATTTGCTTTACCTTACTTTGGCTTGGCGTACAGTTACGCCATGTATGGATCATGGACAAATAATAAAGAATTATTACGGTTATCAGAAGCTAACCTTACCAAAGGTTTTAATCTGGACAAACAATCCTACAGAGGTTATTTTGGCAAAGCAACACTACTTTTTTGGGGGCATTGGGATTTCATCAACGGGCAAAAGGTTTTTCAACAAGCAATAGCACTGAATCCATCCTATACAGAAGCAGAAGAGGGTTTATGTGAATTGTATACAGCGATAGGGTATTTCGAAAAAGCACTCCGCCATACTGATAATATTTTAAAAATAAACCCTTTATCCCCGAATCACTACTTTACTAAAGCAAATATATATTTTTTAAATGAGGACTATACGAGAGCTTTAGAATGTATAGAAATATCATTAAGCATCAACCCCAATTTCACACATCCCATTGGACTAAAACAACTTTGCTTAATCTTAACAGGAGATTACGAAAAATTAACTGTCTTTTTAGATAAAACCCCTTTGGCAGAGAGGGCGGAAGAATGCAGGGTATTGTACAAATTGGTCAATCCAGAGGATAAAATCGATGTTGATATCAGCAGGGCGAAGTTCATGATAAAAAAGGAAATTGGGGAGGCGCTATTTGCCTGGCCCTTGTTTTTGATGGTCCATTTGGGGGAACACGAAATGGCATTGGACTTTTTGGAAGAAAACATCAAAATGCGCAGAGGTCAAATTATTAACTTCATGAATATTCCCTTGCTTAAACCTTTACACCAGAATCAGCGATTTCAGGATATGGTACAAGCTGTTTTCGGTGTAGGTTTATTACCAACTGATTCCGAAAAACAAAAACGCATTGCCGCTCCCAAAGCCCTAATGTCGGTTACCGAAATCGACCTAGTTTTAAAAGTTTTTGACAAAGGGATGAAGGAAGAGAAATGGTTTAAAAATCCATCTATATCTTTAAGAGAGCTGGCCGAAAAGGTGAATATTAGCGGAAACAAGCTTTCTTGGTTGCTGAATGAACGAATGGGGCAAAACTTCAATGAATACATCAATAGTTTTCGTGTAGAGAACTTTAAAGAGAATGCCTTAAACCCTGCTAATAGCCACCTTACCCTTCTAGCACTAGCCTATGAAAGTGGCTTTAATTCTAAAACAGTATTCAATTCCTTCTTTAAAAAAATCGAAGGGACGACACCAAAAGCTTGGCTGAGGGCTAATCAAAATTAGCTTGATTAAGAAAACCAAATTTCACTACTAAGTCTGCAATTTCAAACCTATCAGGATCTAGACGGTAACAAAGTTGGAAATGGGTTTTAAATTTATAAACCCGGATTATGTAATAGAATTCGTGATGAGTGTTGCAATCGCAAGAAAATCAGGCTGTTTGGAGATTTTAGCATAGCACCGCTATGGTGAAATTGAAAACAGCAACGAAGTGGCTGATTTTAAAGCGATTTCAGCACGTAATAGAATGTCTATTGCATATTTCGGGATAAAACATGCCATTTGGGTTACCCTATCGCAATTGGTAAGAAAAAAAGGGTTTTTAAAGCATTTCAAATTCACTTTCAGTTGCCAATTTCAAATGGTCGGAAATAACATCTCTATTAAGGTTTTGCTTACCAAAAAATAGCAATTCAAATGATAATAATGAGTTGGATAAATGTAATTTAATTTTGTAATTGGTCCTATATAGAAAGTCAAGTGTCCCAATCTTTCGGATTTGAATTTTCTCGGATCAATTTACGAAGTAAAGAGGAAAGACATTTCACTATTGAACCTAAGCAAATCTTCCTGTATGAAAAAAAATAAAAATTTGGAACTATCAGAAACTGGATATACCATAACTACAGACCCAAACTTTTTAAATAAACAGAATCATATTACTCCTGAGTTATCTAAGAAAATAGGCCTATTTCATAAATTGGCATTGGAAGGTAAACGATCAAGTATTCAAAAATTTAAGGAGGCTATTGCAAAATACCCTGATAACCCACAGTTGAAAATTATTTATCGGTCTTGTACCTTCAGCTAGGGGAAACGGAAAAAATGTTTGAAGTCAACAGGTCGATTGTAGAACAACACCCTGACTATCTTTTTGGAAAGTTGAATTTGGCTAACGAATATTATTCCAAAAAAGAATACCAAAAAATGTTGGAAATTTTGGGCCCCAAATTAGAAATTAAAGCACTCTATCCACATCGTGATGTTTTCCATTTAAAGGAGGTCATTTCATTCCATAAATGTGCAGTCTTGTATTTATGTGCCATTGGGGATGTTGAGCAAGCAGAAATCCGCTATGAGATTATGGAAGCCTTAGATCCTGATTCCAATGAAACAGAAATGGCATTGAAAGAGCTTTATTATGCCCAAATAAAAGCAGGTAGTGAGCGCTATCAGGAAGAACGGAAAAATAAAATATTTGTTAAGAAAAAGTCGCAGCCTGTTAGTGAAAATAGTAACCCGCCATGCTTTTCTCACCAAGAAATAGAGTGGCTTTATACTAATGGAATTTTCATTGGCGAAGATAAAATAAACAAAATTCTGGCATTGCCCAGAGAAACATTAATAGCAGATCTTGAATTGATATTGCAAGATAGTATCAATCGTTTTGCACATTTTAATAAACTTGTCAGTGACCAAGGATGGGAAGAGGAAAAGATGAATTTTGTAATCCATTCATTTTTTCTCTTAGGCGAACTGAAATCCGAAGAAAGTTTAGAAGCTATTTTTAATGCACTGAGTCAGTCCAGTGAATACCTTGAACTTTATATTGCGGATTTTCTTACGACCGATATTTGGGAACCTATTTATAAGATTGCTGCCACCAACCTTGAGGCATGCAAACAATTCATGTTTCAACCGGGTATTGATGATTATGCCCGGTCTAATATTTGTGATATTGTACAACAATTGGCTTTACATCACCCTGAAAAACGGGAGGAAGCCTTACAATGGTTTGCTGAAATCATACAATTTTTCTTGAATAGCAAACCGGAGGACAATGTAATTTCTAGCGATGTAGTTGGGCTTCTTATATGTAATATTATTGATATTGAGGGTGTTGAACTATTGCCTGAAGTAGAAAAATTGTTTGAACAGGGAATAGTGTCAATTGGCATATGTGGTAGTTGGGAGAATGTATCTGAGGATTTAATCAATCCAATTCAACACGACTGTAAGTTGGAAATACTTCCCATTGTACAACGCTACGCTAAAGTAACTTCTACTTGGGCAGGTTATAATGAAGATGAAAACATTCTTGATTATATTAATTATGATGAACTATTTGAACCTCAAATAATGCCGGTTAGGAGTGAACCCAAAATAGGTCGAAACGATCCTTGTCCTTGTGGAAGTGGAAAGAAGTATAAAAAATGCTGCATGAATAATTAAAATAGACCACATGAGATAGTATGTTTATAGGTAGTCAGTGTAAATATTCCAAAATTTTGATCTTACCGGTAGACCTGATTATGGAATATTATGGGTGTTCTTTGAAAGAAAAGTGAAGGAATAAAGCCCCCTAAAAATGGCTATGCTCTCCTAATTGAAATCCGATAGCTAAGGCCCAAGAAAGATCACATGAAGCAATCTGATCTTACAAATATAAATTTTAAAGAAATAAGTTTACATTGGGGAAATGGCTTACCCATTTATTTTGATTCTTGAAGAACACACAAACAGGTTGCAGATGTGGCCTTTTCTACCACAATCAAGTAAACAATGGTAAAATCCTTTATAAAATGATGCCAACCAAGAGAACTCAATGCTTTCAACTAATCCTAATTATCATTCTCGGATGCTCCCTTTTTTCATGTAATCAGCAACAAAGTTTGCAAAGTAGGATTGATTTGGCCATTAAAAATAAGGATTCGGTTTTGGTGATTCCCGATGGAAAGTACGTCATAGAGCAACCCTTACGTCTCTCGGGTGTGGATAATCTGGTGATCAAAGCAGGTTCTCCAAATGGTGTAACCATCACTTCAAGTATGGACCTGCCAATCGAAAACTTAACCTGCCTGGATAAAGCAATTGGGTTGTATGAGTATACTGACCCAAAGTTAATCATGCCCCCTTGGCCGGATTCATTTAAGGGCTATGCCGGTTGGCCGGAAATCTATATTGCCGGAGTACCTTTGTCTGTATCTCGTTACCCAAATGAAGGGTTTATACAAGCTGATTCAATCATTAGGGACGGTAAGAAGCCGGAAAATAAGGAAACCAAGCAAGAACCTCCGAAATTCTTATCTGCTCAATTAACACAAAATTACAACAAGGAATTGCCCTTGTTTCTAAATGGGTACTGGACTTTTAAATGGGCTGACGAAATTATTCGGGTGGATTCCATCAATCCCCAGTCCGGTGAAATTGAACTTGCAGCTCCCCACAATTATGGAATGGGAGCTCCTTCGGGTGGACTCTTTTACGCGATCAATCAACCGGAATATGTGGATACGGAAAATGAATATTATTACAATCCCAATACCGGAACCATTCGTTTTATTCATTCTTTTTCAGATGAGGAAGTCGAGTCCATTCAAATTGCCTATCAAGATTTTACCCTTTTGGAGATCCGGGATTGCAATCAAATAAAAATTGAAAATATAGATTTTAAGTATCATAATAATCTGGCTGTCAGTATTTCCAATTCCAAATCGGTAGTGATCGAACAGGCTGAGATGTATGGATTAGGCAGGTCTGCCGTAGCCATAACTGAGGGATTTAATTGTGGGGTTCGCAATAGTACGCTTAAATATTTAGGAGACGCCGGTATTTTGCTTTCAGGTGGAGATAAAAATACTTTGACAAAGGCAACTCATTTTGTGGAAGACTGTTCCATTAGTTATTTTTCAAGGCATGTCAAAACGTATGCCCCTGCGGTTAAATTGACTGGCGTAGGGCATATTGTGAGAGGAAACCACATTAGTTTTGCGCCCCATAATGCGATTCTTTTTCCGGAAATGATCATTTGATAGCTGAAAATGAAATCAGAAAGGTTTGTTTAAATACCTCGGATGCCGGCGCCATTTATTGCGGTAGAGACTGGACCATGGGCGGGACCGTAATTCGGGAAAACACCATCAGTGAACTGGGACAAGCAAGTCACCATCACAACTGGGCCATTTATTTAGATGATTTGGCCTCCGGAATAAGTGTGGTCAATAATCAGATTGAAGATAGTCCTTCAGGGATTTTAATCGGTGGTGGACGTTATAACCAAATTAGCAACAATACGATTAAAAATTGCCCATTAGCATCCATTGTATACGATGCAAGAGGATATGACGATTGGTTTAAACATCACCTTGTTGATCGTGAATTGTCTTTGTGGCCTCGCTTAAAAGCAGTTCCCATCAATCAAGCCCCTTGGAGTGAACGGTTTCCCTGGTTGCAAGCAATACACAGTGATGACCCGGCAATTCCCAGAGGAGCTGAAATAAAAAACAATCAGATAATAAGTTCTGCACCACCTCAAATTCATGAGAAAGTATATGAATATGGACAGGTAGCTAATAATAAGGAAAACACCAATTAAAATTAGAAGGAGGAAGCCTCAAGTTACCCTCCGCTAAACCTGGACCAGAATGTGGCTAATTATTCCCTTCCGGAGGCTGAGCCTGTCGAAGCCGCAGATATCCTTACCGGAGATTGAGCCTGTCGAAATCGTAGGAACCGAAAATGTTAATAACGTACCCTCTCCCGCAAGCTGACCCTGTCGAAGCCGTAGGAATCCCCTCCCGGAGGCTGAGCTTGTCGAAGCTGTAGGAGTCGAAGAACGTTAAAAAGCTATTGACTATTTCTACCCGAATTGATTTCTGATTATCAATAGCCCCCAGCTTCAGCTGAAGGATTAATATGTAATTATATCTTAGGGCTTTAGCCCAATCTTCACCTTTCAAGAATAAAAAGATTAATTGGGCGCTAAACCTAGGTTGATGGCTTATTTTTCCGGCACCCATCTCTCCTCTAAATTTTGGCTAAAGCCGGGTGAATGGTTATGGCTTTTATAAATGGGCTAAAGCCCATTCCTATTGAACAGATTTCGTTAATCAATTTGAATGAATTCGAAAACTTTCTGCATTGTAGGTCCTAACCGGAGGCTGAGCCTGTCGAAGCCGTAGGAATCCACTCCCGGAGGCTGAGCTTGTCGAAGCTGTAGGAACCGAAAATGTTAATAACCTACCTAACTCCCGGTGACTGAGCTTGTCGAAGTCGTAGGGATCGAAGAACGTTAAAAAGCTATTGACTATTTCTACCCGAATTGAAATTTAATAAAGTTGAAAACTTTCAGCATTATGGGCCCAAGTTACACTTCGTTAAACTTGAACCAGTGGTACCGGAGGCTGCGCCTGTCGAAGCCGTAGGAACCGGAAATGTTAATAACCTATCCAACTCCCGCAAGCTGACCCTGTCGAAGCCGTAGGAATCCACTCCCGGAGGCTGAGCTTGTCGAAGCTGTAGGGGCCCAACAAGGGTACTTCGGAAGTGGGGTAGGGTACTTCAAAAACTACCCATTGGAGTTTATAACCTCAATTACCCACCTTAAAACAGGGGTGGGGTACCTAAAACTGACAAGCTTGAATATATTTTATGGAATTTTCCGGTTCAGAACTGATATTTTTCACCTATAACCTGAAAAATTCGACCAAAAACTAACAGAAAACAGGGTAAATACCGGAATATATGACAAAATTTCAGGAAAAGTCTTTGGATAAGGTTAAATTTTCGAGGTTTGGAAGTGGGGAGGGGTACTTCGGAACTCGATGATTTCAGCTTTTTTATTCAAGCTTCCACCTTTTAGGTGGAAATTATTAGGTTTTAGCCGGAAATTTCAGCCTTTTTGGCAGTATTTTTTAGGTTTTAACCAAAGCATTTGACCAAAAACTGACAAGAGAGAAGGGGTGAAGTAAAGCATTTTGGTAAAATGATGGGTTATATAGGGTTTTTGCCGGAATTTTTTAGTTTGGAACTGATCATGGATTACTTGAGCCTTTGCGTGAATAACAAAAATGGCTTAAAATAAGCAATTAAAAATTTTAAAAACCCCTATTCAAGGGTTCAAAGGGTTTTTTATTTAGTATTTATTCCTTAGTTTTAGTGGTAGTTGGAAGGCGAATAAGGTGCACTGTGCATTTATTAGTGCGTTGTAAGCAATCCTCCATATATGAAACACATTTACTTTCAAAGCTAACGGGGTGTTGCTTGTTAATTGATCAATATGGTTAATAATAATGTATACTTTAAAAACCTTACTCAGAATGGTTTTGATATGGGTTGGTAAGAAAAACATAAATATCAATCCTTCGAAATTTTAAAGGAGGCAATCTAAATATAAAAGGTAATAAAACTTCACAAAGTCAACCAAATAAGGATATATTGTGCAATAAAACTGCGCATATAAACGTGTTGGCAGCAAGCTAAATAAACGATATAAATAAATTTTTAGGACAACCAGAGGAATTCAAACAAGCCATAGAATCTCTAGGTCAAAGAGGGAATTGGGAAGACTTTGAACAAGGTCTAAAATATAGGACTATTGATGGAGGGATAATACTATGGTATCGCTCGACAGGAACAATTCAACTTCAAGGGACTAAGCCTGCAAAGGAAAGACTCTCTGAAATGATAAAAAACCTTGAGTTAGATAAAATTCAGTTAGTACCAAGTGATACCTTCTCAAGCACAATTGAAGCAAAAGCTAAATCTTTAAAAGCGGGTAGTAAAATTTTCGTTGTACATGGACACGATAGCTCTTCAAGAGAGCAATTAGAATTAATTATCCATAAATTAGGACTTGAACCTTTTGTGTTGGTTAACTCAAGCGGTGGCGGACTAACGATAATCGAAGCGTTGGAGCAGGAAATTGGTAGAGAAGGAAACTCAAAATTTGGGATAGTACTACTTACACCTGATGACATGGGTTATTCCAAATTAGAAGGCTCAGAGAAAGCACAACCTCGAGCAAGGCAGAATGTGGTTCTTGAAATGGGAATGCTCATTTCGGCAGTAGGGCGAAAGAATACCGTTATACTTAAAAAAGGGCATTTAGAAGTGCCTTCAGATGCAAATGGAATTCTATACCTTGGATATAACGACCATGTCAAAGAAACTGTGCCTAGACTTGTTGACCGTCTTAGAGAATCGGGTTTTGAAATTGACTCCAATAAAATAACCAACGCTGCAAGCTGATATATATCTAAATCATGGCAAAACTCTATTTTTCAAGATATCATATTGCAACAGGTAAAGACCTAACAGATAAGTTGGATTTTATTCTAACAGGTCTTCGTAATGACGCTAGTGACTCTGACAGAGGTTTTTTATATAAATTCTTCAATAGTGAAATAGTAGAGTTTGAGGGAACCGAATTTGTTACGGGTGAATTGGTAAAATACAATCCTGATGAAAACGAAGATGTTGTAGATGATGAAACTATGACTATTAAAAGTGCTAACATTCATAATCGTGTTGTTGCTCGGGCTCGTTATATTATTGACCCAACCTCTAGTGTTCTTATGCATTTCGAAGTTCCAAACCTCATTAGCATACACACATTCAGAAGAAAGTTCTCAATATTATTTGAACAGAACCACGATAATTTTTTCACAGAATTCTCGATCTCCCCAATTAAGGAACAATATTCATTTATTGAAAAGATAAAAACCTTCAAATCAGTCAAAAGAATAGCAATAACACTCTTTCCTTCTAATCCAAATTATGCTGACCGTTGGAAATCTATTGATGAAAGATTAAGAAGAAATGAGATAGACAAACTAAGAGAGATACAGGAAACTAAAAAACCAAATGCTTCCATTAAAGTAGATGAGGAAACGGAGAGTAAGTTCATGATGTCCGAAGATGGATACGGTGAATGTGATGCATTTGGCATTACTGAAAATGGTGCAGAAAAAGAATAAGTACTAGAGACCGACAGAAGAATGTTAATACTAACCTTCCAAATGATATGGATAAAGCATTAGATATTTTACAAAGCGTTACCGAGACTTTAAAGGACATTATTAAAAGGACTAGCTAATGAAAATAAGCTCATTAATCTTAAGTTGGGATTTCGTAGTTGCAATTGTCGTGACCTTAGCTACGGCCTTAATTCTGCCAAATGAATTATCTATTGAGTTCTGTAAGTCTTTTTATGGAGTTGGTATTTCTGTTTTGTCAATTGTATTTTCCATTTTTTTTGCAGCCTTAGCAATCATTATGGCTTCTTCTGATAATGACTTTATAGAGTTCTTAGAGGAAGAAGGCGACTTTTCTGCTCTAATAAACACATTTAAAGTAACTCTTATAATGCTTTTCATAAGCCTTATTTATTCAATAGTGTTATACGTAATCTCTGACTTCTACCTAACAAATCCAGTAAATTCTACAAAGACGCAGTACGAGGCGTTTTTCTTGATTTTTGAGTTCCTATTTTGCTATAGTATGATTGCAACAGGATTAAGTGTTAAGGACACCATTGTATTCTCAAATTTCCGATCGAGATTTTTAAGCATGAAAAATAAAAAGGAAGAAAAAAATAAAAGCCAGCTGCCAACAATCGCTATAAAACATGCCCTTCGGGACACGTTTCATAGCGGGAACGTTGGCGGTAATTAAAATGAGACTCTCAAGACCAGACATATTATCAAGACCACTGTTCATTTTGGCTTTGGGGTTGTTGCTTTTAAATGACTTTTATCTGAAATATGAGTTCTCGAACTTTTTGACAGGTAAACTCTCTGACATAGCAGGGCTTTTCCTTTTTCCATATTTCTTATCAAGTCTTCGAATTAAATGGACTAAAACAATCTATATCGGAACAGCTGCTCTATTCGTGTTTTGGAAATCACCATTTTCACAAGAAGTAATCAATTTGGCTCAGAACATTGGAATTGGATTTAACCGAGTAGTTGACTACACTGACTTATTCGCTTTATTCATTCTTCCACTGTCATTTGGTTACTTTCAAAGGCAGATTTCAACAGAGCAAAAAATTAGCAGGTATTTGAAAATACCGATAGGAATTCTTACTCTGTTTGCAATTTGGGCAACAACATTACCGAGAGAAAAAGTCGATTTGAACTTAACTGTGAATGAGGAATACGAGCTGCAAATAAGCAAGGCAGACCTTTTCAATTTAATTCGGCCAGGACATGCGTACAGTGATACTTTAGAGAAAAATCTATCGGACAGCCTTTTTTACTTGCACTTTGACATATCTAAGGGTAGAATTGATGTGACAGCCGTGGCGACCATTACTGTCATTGATTCGAAAACAACCAGAGTCAATCTAGATAAAATTGAGCATGGATATATTACAGGCAGCCTTTTCGGTGGAGTAGATAAAGATGATATTGAGGATTTCAAATCCATTTCGGTGGAAGAGTTCGAATCTCGATTCAAATACGGTTTTATAAAACCAATAGAAAACAGAACTCCTGAACATTTTTACTATGACAACAAAGAAATTCATGACGCAAATCAAAACGAATAAATAAAAACTACCGCCAACAAGATATAAGAATGCATAGCTTCCTATCGTCAGCTACGGCATCTTATACTGAGCGTTATAGCTCACTTCGGTAAAATGAAACACCAAATATTAATACTTCCATTTGTAATAATTGTAGCATGTTCTACTAAAACAGATAATGGCACTGAACAGACTTTAGATCAAAAAATCAAATAAAAGATGATATCCAACAAATTGAAGAGGAAGAAGACACCTACGAAATACTTAATGGCGAAAGAATTGATGGGCCAGCTAATGTGAGAAATAAAGAAAATGGAAAGATTATCCTTTCTCTTGATGATAATGCTTTGATAGAAACTAGCCCAATAAAGGGTGATTGGTTACAAATTGGATTTTTCATTCAAATTGGCTCAGATGAAGGTTCAATGATTAAATTATATCCAGAAGAACAGCTGAAAACAACTGATGGATCCCACATTGGAAAAGTAAAAGATACGGTTGAAGTATGGAGAATTTACGATAATGTCGGTCTGATTGAAGGTTTTACTCATATTGGCAACATTAAGGAGAATTCGATTCCAGAAACTGCTTTAGAAATAGCACTTAAAAGAGGTGTTTTCACTAAATCATTCTTGGATAAATACATAAAATCCTTTGAATTTAGTGAGTATGAATTAAATCAAGAGTTAAATTATAGGCAATTATTTATTTATGAAAGCTATATCGTTGACCCTTCACCAAGAGATAGAATTACATTATTGTTTGATAATTACGATATGCTAATAGGGATTTTTCACACTAGGAAGCTACATTTACCAGATTATGAAACATTCGAACTTACCCGAGGACATTCATTTACATGTATTGAAGATCTGGATAAATCCGAAAAGCAAAGAATAATTCATGAACGCATCAAATTTTACAACTCAGTTGATTAAAATGCAAGAAAAAGCGAGCTATAACATCACCTTGGATACAGCGGGCAGATCCGATTAACTATAAAAATTAGTGTCATTAGAAAGATAAGTGAGGTGATGAAGGGAACGACTCTGAATGCCCGCCGTCTCCAAGCTGAATCCCGTTGGTGTGCCACGAAGCTGTGGTAATCCAGTAGGTGTAAATCCTACCTAAATAATTTGCTGTTCATTTAGAAGAGCTTCACCCGTGAGGGTTTCGCTGAAGCTCGGTATGCTCAAATGCCCAAGCCGTAATGCGTAAGCGTGAACCCTTAGTAGCTTCGAGAAGTGTATCTGTAGATGGGGAGAGTTTTGACGGTCTCAAACCCTGGAACGTTGCATGGATTGACAGCAATGTGAAGTGTAATGGTCTACCGGAGTCATAGGGGTGGCGTGGTTATAGATGGATTATTACGGAACCCCGATTGAAAAGTCGGGGCAGGCTGTGGGAGGTCTCTTGTTTCAAAGGTTGGCAACCTTAAACGGGCTGATATAAGCATAGCGAAGTTCAGCAAGGGGACAAGAGAAGTCGGAGGAGCCCATAGTACCTATGATTGTAGTGTGAACAAAAACCATAATAGGAAAGGGGCTCTACTTTAGAGAAGCGAATATGGAATCGATACTTTCAGTACTGGCTTAGTCCTATTCGGCTGAATTTATAGGTAGTTGATTCTAAATGTCGCTATTTGTTTGTTCAAATATGAAGAGAAAGCAGATGTGATTCATTTAGCTCATGGATTATACCTATGTTGGGTAGAATCCTATGAAATGCAAATAAAGAAGGCTATCGGTAAGCCGTATGAGCGAAAACTTCATAGCCTGCCCTGTAATTAACAGGGTACGGTTTGATGAAGGGGGCGCTGATAGTTTACTTGTTATTAGTATCTTTATAGGTACTGACAAAGTAGGCTATCAGGCTCTACTCTACTAGCTCATTAAAAAATGAAAGAACCACATTCACATATTAAATACCTAAGTAATCAGTTCCCAGAATTGATAATTAGAAAACCATTATTCTACAATTGGAATTTAAGTTTAAGGTTTGATCTACAAAAAGAATTTAAGAATCCTGTTGGACCCACGGACGACGAATATTTTAAAGAGGTCTACTTTAGAGCCGAAACACTATTTCATTCATGCTTTGAATCATCAAGTACCGATTTGTTAATTTTCATACAAAAATATCAATGGGAAGACAATACGATCGAAGACGACAACTTTATATTCAAACAAATTGAAGACTTTGATGCGAAGAGAATTCAGAGAGATCAAGTCAGAAATATTTATGAACCAGATGATGATGAAGACATTTGGAATAGAGCAATTTATCAAACACAACTCCAAAAAGTAAATACAAAACATCTAGTTCGTGGTCTTTGCAATACTGATTTTTCAGACAGGAAACCACATGTAGAAGAAGAATTATATTTCATCAATAAAACTAAAAATCTAATTTTTCATATTTATGATGATAGGGGTTTAGATATTCTAATGACAAACAAATCCGAATTAAAAAAACTATATGACAAACATACGGATTGGATACTTGAATATGATAGAAATCTAATATTAGAAAGATTAAACTAATTGAGCCAGGTAGAATGTTGGAAGCTAAAAAATTGCTATTTGTATGCAGTAGAAATAAATGGAGAAGTAAAACTGCCGAAACAATCTTTAATAAATATCAAAACCTTGAAGTTCGTTCAGCTGGGACATCAAATTCTGCCAAAACCAAAATATCAATTAGTTTAATTGAATGGGCTGATGAAATCTATGTAATGGAGAAGAAACATAAGGAAATTATGGAGCATAAATTTGGAAGATTAGATAAATTTATATCTGTTCTAAATATACCGGATGAATATAAATACATGGAGGAAGAACTAATTGATGAATTAGAATCAGTAGTAATAATTGAATGAAAAACGAGCTATAACATGGTATGATCAGGGAATGGCTCGTACCTCACCACTCCCGATATACCCGATTCGTTGTAGCATATTAAAACAAACCAGCAGCAAAGAATGAATATTGGGTTAGACTATATGAGAAGAAAAATGTCCAATAGGAATCAACTTTATGAAGATTTGAAACCAAAGGACAGGATAGTTAAAATCATAACAGCTCATATTGTTCCTGAATTAGGAGATTACGGATTCAGGTTTGTTAAATCTAGAATGCAGCTAGAAAGAAACTTAGGCGATTTCAAACAAATAATTTGGTTCAGAACCAATATAAAGAACTACAGAGATGAAGTAGTTGAATTTGCAGTCCACTTGAGAGTTGATAATAACTTATTTCCAACAATCAGAGATTCCTATCAATATATATCGACCTTCTCTTATCACAATGGGAAACAGGAGTCTACATTTATTGCAGAGAGTGCCGAATATATCGATGAATGGGAAAATCATTTAATGAATTATTGGTATTCGTTACACCTTGATGATAATCAGCAAATTGTAGACTCATTAATTCAAAACATTAAAAAAACAACTAAAACTTACTTAGATGCTAACTCAGATTTCGAAAAGTCTTTAGAATATAGATTCAATACGTTCAAAGAATTAAATTATTTCGGACTACTTTGGATTCCTGAAATTTTGATTCTATCCAATCATTTGGGTAAAACCATAATAACCTCGGACGTATTGCAATCATACGAGAGTTGGAAAAAACAGAACATGGAATATCGAAAATAAAGGAAGGTGCTGAAATTTTTGATACTATAGATAAAATAAAAAACATGCTACAATAACTAAGAATTCTGACGGCTGGAACCCTTCGACCCTTCGACTCCGCTCAGGGACCACAGGCTCAGGGGCCACAAGCTCAGGGACCAGTTCAGGGTGTTGGGAATTAGGATTACTATGGGGAATGGTTTTCCCTGTTTTATTTTTCAATGGTTGGAGGATGAAAAAGTTAGGTAGTTATAGATTTTTCCTTTACGTTGTTTTGTTTTTTTTGGTAGGCTAAAGTCACTTTTATGATGTTTTAAGCATGATTATTAGGTGGTTTTCCCCTACTTCTTGCAGCCACTCTCAAATAAAAATATGGTCTCTCCCTTAGACCCCTTGACCGAGATCCTTAATTTGACAGGTGGAAAAAGTAAAGGTGCCGGGTACAAATTTCATTTATACGCAACTCCTCAGGGAAACTTGTTTATATACAATTGTTGGCAACAAGCTAAAAAACAAACCTTATTACCAAATTGGTAACTTTTTTATTATATTAGGGACAAACAAGTACAATGTGAGAGTAATAGCGAAACGAACTTTACGAGACTTTTGGGAGAAACACGCTGACTGTGAAGAACAATTAAAGTCTTGGTATAGAGAAACTGAAAAATCCGAATGGAAAAATATTAATGAATTAAAAAACGATTATCCGAGTGCCAGTACTTTAAAAGACAATCCAATTGTTTACAATATTAAAGGCGACAACTACCGATTGATTGTAAAATTCAACTTTGAATATCAAATATGCTGGATAAGATTCATCGGAACTCACGCAGAATATGACAAAATAGACGCAAATAATATCTGATTATGAAAATAACACCAATAAGAAACGAAAAAGACTATCAAAATGCTCTGAACAGACTTGAAGAGATTTTTGATGCAAAAAAGGAACTGAACAAGGAGATGAATTGGAAATCCTTTCAATCTTAATTGACAGATATGAAAATGAGAACTTTCCAATTGGAATGCCTGACCCAATTGAGGCAATCAAATTCAGAATGGAACAGATGGGAATGAAACAAAAGGATTTAGCCGAAGTTGTTGGTTTTAAAAGTAGAGTTAGTGAAATTTTAAGTAAAAAACGTAAACTGACTTTAAGAATGATAAGAAAACTGAATTCAACACTTCATATTCCGACTGATGTTTTAGTTCAAGATTATTGATAAAAAAGCCAGTTGCCAATAACTAAGCATTCTGACGGCTGGAACCCTTCGACAGGCTCAGGGGCCACAAGCTCAGGGACCAGTTCAGGGTGTTGGGAATTAGGATTACTATGGGGAATGGTTTTCTCTTTTTAGCTGTAGGAGAATGAAAAAGTTGCTGATTTAATATTGTTCTTTGGCTTAGGGGTCCTCTTTTTAGTAGCTATTGTTTATAAGTGAAAGTGTTTTGGAGCTAATTTGAGGCTGTTTTTGCCGTTTGGGCATACCTGCCCCATTAAGCGAAATGGCGCTTTTTATTTTTCTTCCTGCCTTTGATAATACAGCTGGCTGGTGGCCCGCTTGGGGCAGAAAAGGGCAGCGTATGCTTATTTCGGGTTCAAAAATAATCATCGGTCCCATGCCTTTTGAGTCGTAAATCAAATACCGGCACCTATTCACAGGCTTAACCCCTGACCATTGCCAGGGCGGAGAATGCTTATTACCTAATCCGGGTAGAATAATTGAGGGGCTAAGGATCCATAAAAAAAGTGCCGATTTAAAAACCGGCACTTTAAATTATGTTGCTTTGTCTATGCAGATGGATCAGCAGTAGGCACTATAAATTTGCTTTTAAGTCTTCCCAGTTCCAGTCATTGTTAATTTGAGAAATGGCATGGTGTGCCGTCATATCAAATTGACAAGGCACCACGGAGACATAATTGTTGGCGATGGCCCATTCGTCATTGTCTTCTCCTTTATCAAAATTGACAAAATTCCCTGCCATCCAGAAATACTTTCGTCCATTGGGATCGTATCTTTCC
Source organism: Cyclobacterium sp. SOCE241 (assembly GCF_056867545.1). NCBI lineage: Bacteria > Pseudomonadati > Bacteroidota > Cytophagia > Cytophagales > Cyclobacteriaceae > Cyclobacterium > Cyclobacterium sp. SOCE241. The sequence continues at coordinate 6,077,959 of NZ_CP149779.1, forward strand.
TCAAAGTCCTCCTGCCATTTGGCCCTTGCTTGTCGACAAATTTTAATGCCTTTTAGGGCCTCATTCCTTTTAGGCGGGAAATTTACATTCAATGCTACCCCTTTAGGAATTCCATTTTCCAATACCTGTCGGGAAATCTGCGCTACATATTCCTTAACATGTGAAAAATCTGCATTGGCACTGTAATCACACAAGCTAAATCCGATGGAAGGAATTCCTTCTATGGCACCTTCTACAGCTGCAGACATGGTGCCGGAATAAAGCACACTTATGGAGGTGTTGCTTCCATGATTGATCCCACTAACTACCAAATCCGGCTGTTTGTCTTTCAAAACATAGTGCTTTGCAAGTTTTACACAATCCACAGGTGTACCACTGGATTTATAGGCAACAACATCGGTAAAAATGGTTTCTTCTGAAAGCCTTAAAGTGTTACCAATGGTGATGGCATGTCCCATGCCCGATTGAGGGCTGTCGGGAGCAACAACAATGACTTCCCCAATTCCTTCATCACTTCTACCAACACACGAATTCCTTTGGATGTTATCCCATCATCATTGGAAACTAAAATTAAAGGTTTTGACATTAAGAATTACTTTTTAATTGATTGTAATAGGCTGTGATTCTCAAAAGATCCCCTCTCTTGTCATGCGAAAGCTTGTGTTTCCTCATGTACAACTTCATTTCGGAGGATTTGTCGTCCATAATCTCTTTGAGTAAGACACTTTTCTTTTGATTGTATTTATATATTTTCTGATCTTGAAGGAAATAAAAGTTGAAATCCAGTCTGCTAAAACCTCTGCCCATCATTGGCATTCCCCACATGGGGTTCATGTACATTCCTCTCATGGCATATGAGTTATAGCCTCGGTTGTCTGTAGTGATAAACTCTCTACAAAGCAGGGTGATGTCTTCTCCCTCAGTTAGAACCTCAAAGAAAATCGGGGTCTTATAATCTGAGTTTAACGCATAGGGAAGGCTATAGAAGGTCCTAATTCCACCATATACTTCGTCAAAAATTTCGAAATAGGTGATAGAGGCAGAGCTATAGGTTTCTACGGTATTGGTTTGCACCAACACCACATTTGCATCCAAATCATATTTTACCTTTCCTTCAGACATTTGCCCGGAGGTTAGGAAGACTTTTCCCGGGTGCCAAACTTGCGATGGGAATTCCTGCGCCATGGAAATACCGGTGATAAGGAACAAGCACAAGATTAAATTTATGGATTTTTTCATGACAGATTCTTAATTTGATTCTACACTAATAACGAAAAAAATCATTTTGTGTTGAATGACCTGTGAAATAATATCTCCAAGATTTATTTTTTCATGATTTGATGTCCCATTTTATCTCGCTTGGTCATCAGGTACTTTTCATTGTGTGGATTGGAACTAATCTCTAAAGGAACAGTATCCACAATCTCCAAACCATACCCGGACAAGCCTACCCTTTTGGTTGGGTTGTTGGTAATCAGCTGGATTTTGCTTACGCCTAAATCTCTAAGGATTTGGGCGCCAACACCATAATCCCGCTTGTCCATAGGGAAACCAAGGGCTAAATTGGCTTGAACGGTATCCATTCCTTCCTCTTGCAATTTATAGGCTTTCAGCTTATTGATCAAACCGATGCCTCTACCTTCTTGATTCATGTACAGTACCAAACCTTTGCCATTTTCTTCTACCATCTTCATGGCTTCATGCAATTGTGGTCCACAATCACACCTGCAAGACCCAAAAATATCTCCTGTAATACAAGAGGAATGAACCCTTACCATTACCGTGTCTCCCTCTTCCCACTCGCCTTTGATTAAGGCCATATGAGTTTCATTGGTATTGGTTTGTTTGTAGGCAATTAATTTAAAATTACCGAATTCGGTAGGCATTTCCACCCCTATTTCTCGCTTAATCAAACTATCGTTCTTCAGGCGATAGGCAATTAAATCTTTTATGGATATCAGTTTTAGATCAAACTTTTTGGCGACATGTACCAAATCAGAAAGACGTGCCATGGTGCCATCTTCGTTCATGATTTCTACAAGTACTCCTGCAGGTTGTAGGCCGGCTAATCGAGCTAAATCAATGGCGGCTTCTGTATGCCCTGATCTTCTCAAACTCCGCCTCTTTTTGCTTTTAATGGGAATATATGCCCGGGTTTGCCCAATTCATCGGGATTAATATCGGGGTCAATCAATGCTTTTATAGTCTTTGAGCGATCACTTGCAGAGATGCCAGTGGTGCAGCCATGCCCAACCAGGTCTACAGATACAGTAAAAGGGGTTTCAAACGCTGCTGTATTGGTGCCAACCATTAATTCTAGACCTAGTTCTTCACATCGGTCTTCTATTAGGGGAGCACAGATTAATCCACGGCCATGGGTGGCCATAAAATTGATGATTTCAGGAGTTACTTTTTCTGCTGCACAAATAAAATCTCCTTCATTTTCGCGATCATCATCATCTACTACAATTATGATTTCACCGTTTTTTATTGCCGCTATCGCGTCTTCTATTGGATCAAGATAAACAGTATCTTTCATTTTATTCTATATGGTCTTTGATATGTAATCACAAAATTACGATTATTTATTTACTAACCCTTTTTACAAAATATTAGTTTAATTTCTGGAAGGGATGACATTGCCCAGCTCACGATCTATTTTGGATTTTAACTGCGTAAGCTCCATATGCATGGTTAATAATTCCTCTAATTCTTCCTCTTTTGCCAATTTAATTTTTTCTTCAAGTTCATCACGCATCCTCTTTAAATAGGCACTCTTAAGCTTCAATGAGGCTTTATAGGTGGTTTCGGGAAGATCATCAGCTTCCCTTCTAGAAAAAATTTGGTGCTTTGACTCCCAATTTTGAGAAATTTCTCTGGTAGGAGCTACCATGTCGATGACTTCTGTCTTTAATTTGGGATTTTGAATTTTTAAGAAATAATCGAACTTGGGAATGGTGCCTTCCCGCAAAGCATTTTTATAATGATTGAGCAATTCTTGATAGATAGGTGTATCAAAATTCAGGTCTTTTATTTCTTCCAACAGGTATTCACATACATGCATCTCTTCAGAAACCATCTCAAAGCCATAGTTAATTAATATTCTTATTAGTTCCCTTTCTTCCTTGATGGATCTAGGTCCTGTCTTCTTTGTTTCTTCGGCCGGCGAACCGGGAAGTAGCTGTTCGATAGGGCTCGATTCAGGCTCATTCTGAAATTTTGAAGGACTTTTCTTTTGCTGGTTTTTGAGTAATTGGCGATTAAGTTCAGTAAGTAAAATGTCTTCCTCCATACCCAAAAGTCTGGCCGATTCTTTAGCATATACGGATCGTATAATCGGATCAGGAACCTTTGAAATACTTAAGACTACCTGTCGAATGGCTTCTGCTTTTTTATGGGGTCGTCTGTTGCTCCTTTGGTGAATAAGTCAATTTTAAAATGAATAAAATCTTTTTCTTCAGCTTCAAGAAACTTTTGGAAACCCTCTTTCCCGGCTTTTCGGGAAAAGCTATCCGGATCTTCATTGGGAGGGAATACCACGGCCTTTACGTTCAGACCGCCTTCCAATAACATGTCTATACCTCTTAAAGATGCATTGATGCCTGCATCATCTCCATCATATAATACCGTGACTTGATCAGTAAATCGCTTGATCAGCTTTATTTGGTTCTCAGTAAGAGAGGTGCCGGATGAAGCAACTACATTTTCCACCCCCGCCAAATGCATAGAGATTACATCGGTATAGCCTTCAACGAGGTAGCAGTTTTCTTTCTGTCGGATTGCTTGTTTGGCCTGGTAGATACCATAAAGGACGTCACTCTTGTGGTAGATGGCCGTTTCCGGAGAGTTGATGTATTTGGGCTGCTTTTTGTCCTGAGTCATGATCCTCGCTCCAAAAGCAATAGGCTTTCCACTCAGGTTATGAATAGGAAACATCACCCGTCCTCTAAACCTGTCATAGTAGTTGCCGGGCTTGTTTTCACGTTCAAGGATTAGCCCTGCCTTTAAAAGGTTGGTTTCTTCGAAGCCTGATGTTCTGGCTTTGTTTAACAAATGATCCCAACCATCAAGGGAATAGCCCAGCTCAAATTTTTCTATGGTGGCCATGTCAAAGCCACGCTCTTTTAAATAACTTAACCCAATGGATTTTCCTTCTCCGGATTGTAGATTTTCATGAAAAAAGGTCTTGGCAAAATTTAGTGCAATGTAAAGGCTTTCTTTTTCATTGTATGCTTGAATATCTACAGGGTCTAAATTCTTGTCCTCCTCTATTTCGATACCATACTTTGTTGCCAGATGCTTGATGGCTTCAGGAAAGCCCAGCCCTTCAATGTCCATGATAAACTGAATGGGGTCTCCGGCTTTACCACACCCAAAGCATTTGTAAATCTGTTTGGCTGGAGAAACAGAAAAAGAAGGGGACTTTTCTTGGTGAAAAGGGCAACAGGCCCAGAGGTTTTGTCCTTTTCTTTTCAGGGTGACATAGTCATTGACCACTTCTTCAATGTCTACCCGTTCTCTTACCTTGTCCGTTGTTTGATTAGATATGGCCATAGTTTTTTATCGAGGTGTAAAGATAAGCTTTATGAACGAGAATTCTTTGGACAGCGTCCTTCCAAAATTAGAAACTATTTTGACCTTTTAATAGTTGAGAAAGTAAGTGAAACTTGCGATAAAGGGTTAAAATATCTTAAATATACCGCAATACAGGCACTTGCTGAAACGCTAAACTTTGGCTTGATACAAAAGCTGGTTATCTTCATGACAAAATGAAATTCTAGGAAGGGCATATATTTAGTCACCGAAGTGCTTTCTTTGAAAGCATACGAAAGAAGGGCGAGCAGTTTTTCGAGAAAAGTAAGTTTAGCAAGAGCAAATCCCGCCATAAAACATGAAAATATTTTATTAACGGAGGATTAGCTATAAATTGCATAAAAATCAAAAATCAGGAATGAATATTTCTAAGGAAAAAGTTTTACAGGCCCTATCTACAGTGGAAGATCCCGATCTAAAAAAAGATTTGGTGACACTCGGTATGATTCAGGATTTGGAAATTATTAGTGACCAAAAAATTTCTTTTAAGGTGGTGTTGACCACTCCTGCTTGTCCTTTAAAGGAGTTGATCAGGATGAATTGTGAAGAGGCCTTAAAAAAAGCACTTGGTGAGGATGTGGAGGCAGATATCTTGATGACCTCAAATGTAACGACAGTCAGAAATGATGCGCCCTTATTACCAAATGTGAAAAATATTATCGCCATAGCCTCAGGTAAAGGCGGGGTAGGGAAGAGCACTTGTTCCTCAAATTTGGCTGTTGCCTTGGCTAAATCAGGCGCTAAAGTAGGCTTGATAGATGCAGATATATTTGGCCCCTCTGTACCAACAATGTTTAATGTGGAAGGTGAGCAACCGGCCATCAAACAAGAGAATGGTAAGAATATAATAATTCCCATAGAGCAGTATGGAGTGAAATTGATGTCCATAGGTTTTTTGACTCCTGCAGAAAATGCAGTTGTCTGGAGAGGTCCCATGGCCAGCTCTGCTTTGAAGCAGTTTATTGGAGATGTAGATTGGGGAGAATTGGATTACCTGCTAATTGACCTGCCTCCGGGTACTTCAGATATTCACCTTACCATGGTTCAAACCCTTCCGGTTACCGGAGCTGTGATCGTGACCACCCCACAAAAAGTGGCACTGGCAGATGCTACCAAAGCATTGACAATGTTTAAGCAAGCTCAGATCAATGTGCCTATATTGGGAGTTGTAGAAAATATGGCTTACTTTACACCTGCAGAATTGCCTGACAATAAGTACTATATCTTTGGACAAGGGGGTGGACGCAAACTTTCTGAGAAATATGACGTTACCTATTTGGGGGAAATTCCATTGGTTCAAGGCATCAGAGAAAGTGGAGACAGTGGTTATCCGGCGGTGTTGAAAGAAGGAGTAATGGCAGAAGCTTTCAGCAACTTCGCGGAAGGTGTAGCAAGACAAGTAGCCATCAGAAATGCTGCTGCAAGTAAAACAGAAGTAGTACAGGTTAAAGTTTAAAAACAATGTTGGATCAATACAAAGATCAAATCGAAAAGGCGCTGGATACGATCAGGCCCTATTTAGAAGCAGATGGTGGAAATGTGAAGATCGTAGACCTTTCCGAAGATATGGTACTTCAACTGGAACTTACAGGGGCTTGTAGTTCTTGTCCTATGTCTACCATGACGCTAAAGGCCGGTGTGGAAGAAGCGATAAAAAAGGCAATCCCTGAAATCATTAGGGTTGAAGCTGTAAATATTGAAGTAGCCTGACTTATTATTTAAAATATGATTAAATATTCTAATGCACTGATATTTTGTTTAGTATCAGTGCAATTCTTTTTATAGGGGCAGGGAATTTTGCCTTAGGTCAAAATGAGGCAAGTACCGACAGTGAAGGAAGGACATTGGAACAATGTGCCACCGTTTTTTTTGAAGAAAAGCAAGCACAGTCTCTGGGATACTTTGGATCCAAGGCCTATTTTGAAGGATGGGTAGAGGCCAAAGGAGAGCAATTAAGGTTGGAAAGCGAAGGGAACCGTACACTTGCTGATGAAATTAGACAGTTGCCTGTGGTCATTCACGTTATCCATCATGGAGAGGCAATTGGAGAGGGAGCAAATATCTCTGATGCACAAATCTTAGATCAGATAAGAATTCTCAATGAGGATTTTAAAATGCAAAATGCTGATTTCACTACCAATACTCCCACTGAGTTTTTAGATGTGGCCTCAAGTGCCGGGATTGAATTTGTTTTAGCCAAACAAGATCCCCAAGGCATGCCTTCCAATGGAATCAATAGGGTGGAAGGACCAAAAGATACCTATGGATTAAATGATGCTGCTTTGGTAGGTCAGCTTGCTTCTTGGGCACCTGAGGAATACCTTAATATTTGGGTAATGCCACTTACCCCACCCACCATTGGATTTGCCAGTTTTCCTATTTCCAATGAATTGGAAGGCTTAAGTAACCCTACGGTTACCCGCGAGACTGATGGTGTAGCCATCGATTACAATTATTTCGGAAGCATCGGCAATGTTTCTCAAAATTCAAGAGGGAGAACAGCGACTCACGAAATGGGACATTTTTTAGGACTTAGGCATATTTGGGGTGATGGAGGTTGTGAGGTTGACGATTATGTGACCGATACCCCACTGCAAAGCCAATCCAACAATACCTGCGTTGCCACTCCTAGGTTTACCTGTGATTCCAGAGATATGGTGGAAAACTTTATGGATTATACACCGGACCGATGCATGAGCCTTTTTACCGAAGGTCAGGTGGAACGAATGGATGTGATTTTGACCTATAGCCCTAGGAGGGCGTCCTTGCTCAGCAGCAGGGCCTTGTCCGACCCTCAGATTTATAGTTATGATCTTGAATTAACTGAAATTGTTTCACCCTCAAACTATCGCTGTAGCAATACCATAGTACCCGTTATTGAAGTAGTAAATGCAGGACAAGAAACGGTAACTTCGGTCAGGGCAAGTATTCAAGTTAATGGGACTGACCAAGAAACGAAAGATTTTGAAGTTAATATTGAACTTGGAGAAGCTGCACTCCTCGAGTTTAGTGAGATTTTCTTAAGTGGCAGTACCAACACATTTGGGGCAGAGATAGTGCTGGTAAATGGTGCTGAAGATGAGGACCAGTCAAATAATTTTCAAAGCATTACTATCAATTTGCCTGCTACGGCAGCTTTGCCCTATTCCTATCCCGGACACAATGTTAATTCAGGTTGGGAATACATCAATGAAGACCAATCCTATACCTGGACACCAATTGATCTTCAAGTGGATGGAAGTGCTACGGAAGTTTTTCTACTCAATGGCTTTGATTACAATGGTCAGGGTGAATTGGACTACTTGGTAAGTCCTGTTTTTGATCTTTCTGATTTGCAAAATCCGCAGTTGTCATTTGACCTGGCCTATTCACCTTTTTCAAATAGTGCTTATAGCGAGTCCTTAATAGTTGCGGTTTCCACTGATTGTGGCAATACCTTTAACCTATTGACGGCCCCATATCATAAGTCAGGGAGTACGCTGGGTACGGTGGATGTTTCCTCCAATGAATTTGTTCCAAATGCTGAGGAACAGTTTAGGAAAGAATTGGTCAATCTCAGTTCGTTTGCCGGAGAAAGTGATGTGCGCATAGCTTTTGTTTCAATCAATGGGTACGGAAATAATATTTTTATTAAAAACATCAATATTACCACTGATGAAGACCTAAAATACCTAATGGGGATTAATGCTGTAGAGGAGCCATTACCGGTAGTGAATGGGGAACAAGTAGCAGATAAATTGACCCTGACCAATAATGGAAATTTACCTGTCACGAGTTTTTATTTAAACAAAGGTTCGGGTGAATCAACCTTGATAGAAGATGTCAGCATTGCACCAGGATCCTCCATTTCCGTGGAGTTAGACAATTCATTTGATCCCGGTTTAAATCAAGTTACCTATGAAGTTTCAATGCCTAATTTTGATCAAAATGATGATTCAGGGGACCAATTGACAAGGTATTTTATTCAGGATGAAGCTAGTATTTTGGCCCCATGGAGGCAAAATTTTGATTCCGGTCAACTTGATGATTGGCTTAGCATTAATCCCGAAAATAATTTGACTTCCTGGCAGGTGGCATCATTATCTTCAGAAAATCAAGCTGTATTGTCCGAAATGGAAACCGACAATAGCTATTGGTTGGTTTCACCCGAATTCTCCTTGGATGGGACAAGTAGGGCGGGATTAATTTTTGATTATGGAGGAAATGGCTTTTCCGCCGATGGTTTATCCGGTTTTTCAATTTTGGTGAGCATAGATGGAGGTCAAACGGGGCAAACTGTGTGGGAGGTGACAGGTGAAGCGCTTAATAAACAAATGGTGTCCAATGGATCTGATGACGAAAGCCAACACAGTTTTGTCAATTTGAATGACTTTGCCGGGGAAGAAAAAGTACGGATATATTTTAAAGTACAAAACGAAAATGATACAGATGGGGTATTGCAGCTGGACAATATTTCTTTGTATTTGTCTGATAATCCTGACCCGGTTGTACCTGAAATAAACCAGACCTTGATTTATCCTAACCCTGCTCAGGATGTATTCAACATTACGTTCAATTTGCAGGATTACGAAGAGGTAACCATTCAATTCTTCAGTACATCAGGACAAAAAGCATACGATGTTACTTTTTCCAATACTTTAAATCAAACGTATACCTTTGGGAAGGAGCATTTAAGTAGCGGTTTATTTATTGTAAAGATCATAGGTGAGGATTTCCTACTAACCAAAAGATTGGTTATTCAATGATAGGATGAAATTGGGAGGGCAGTTCTTTCAGAAAAATATCAGCTGTAATTTACAAGATTTAAATTATAGCATTAATTTGCATAAGTATTCGAATGAAAAAAGGTTACATCCTTAAAAGTTGGATCAAATCTTGCATAGGACAAATTATGAGTGATTTTAAAGTAGGTATTAAAAAAATAGGTATTCACCTGTTAATTATATTGGCCATTACCTTTGGGTTATTGTTTACCTTTTTCCAAATTTATTTACCGAGTTATACCCATCATGGGGAATCGGTTACAGTTCCGGATTTAGAGGGCTTTCACTATGATGAAGTTCAAGAATATTTAGCAGGCAGAAACCTGTTAATGGAAGTTACTTTAGACAGTGGTTTTGAAGCTGAAGCCAAGCCCTTGGTAGTTTTAAAACAAAACCCTAAACCCGGAGCTAAAGTAAAGCAGGAACGTAAAATATATGTTACCCTGAATGCAAAAAATGCACCTTTAATCAAGATGCCTAACTTGGTCAATACTCCGCTAAAAAATGCGCAAGAAATAATATCCAACTTTGGTTTGGTAAGGGGAGATATAGTTTATGTGCCGGATATTGGCCACAATGCGGTGTTGAAACAAAAATACAGAGGCAGAGAAATAAAGGAAGGTTTAGAGATACCCAAAGGTTCTAAGATAGATTTGGTGGTGGGTGATGGGTTGGGCAATCAGGTATTGACCATGCCAAATATAATAGGAATGGATGATCTCGAAGCCGAATTTTTAATTTTAGGCTCCGGGCTTACCATGGGAGAAATCAATTACGTGGAAACAGATACTGTTCCAAAAGGTACCGTAATAAAGCAACTTCCACCTTCCGGACTAAGTATGAGAACAGGGGAGCGTGTGGATGTATGGGTTTCTAAACTTGCCCAAGAAATAGACTTTTAAATGAAGAAATATAAGGGATCAGGTCTGATTGCTGTGCTATTGTTGGGGCTTTTGATAAGTTTTGACAGTCTGGCACAATTTCGCCAATTACCGATTCCTTCCCATTCGATTTCTAAAGAACCAGCATCAACTTATAATTTAAAAACGGCAGAAGATGCGCTTCAGCTCCCATTTTGGGATGATTTCTCTTCCGGCGAATGTTCTGAGTTATTGTGGGAAGCCAAGGGAGTAAATGCTTCCTTTACCACCGGAATTTCAGCCCCTTCTTTAGGGGTTGTGGTGTTTGATGGGGTGGATGAAACCGGGCAACCCTATTCTTCTACCAGGTTAGAAGAAGGGGAGGGAGATCAATTGCTCTCCAAACCAATTGATTTGACCGCTGCAGAGGATACGTACCTTAGTTTTAATTGGCAGGCAGGTGGCAAGGCCGAACGCCCTGATGATTCAGATGCGCTTGAATTGTATTTTTTAGATTCAGAAGGCTCTTGGGAAATGGTCTGGAGCCAAAGCGGAGAGGCAGATTTGTCAACCGATGAATTTGTTCAAGTGGTATTGCCTGTGGAGAATAAATATCTGTATGGTGCCTTCCAATTTAAATTTCAGCAATCCGGAAGAATTTCAGGTCCCTTTGACTCGTGGATTTTGGATTATATTTACCTGAACAAGGATAGGAGTATTATCGACAGGTTTCCTGAAGACAGGGCGATCACCCAAATACCAGGGAGTCCATTTGCACCTTATTTTGCTATCCCTTATTTTGAAATTAACGAGGACAAAATCACAGGACCGATAAGCAACGAATTCAACAATCTCGCCAATAGGTTTAGGGCCATGGAATATACCGTAAGCCTAAAAAATCTGGCTACGGGTGAGCTATTGGATGCGCCCAATTCCAACAGTCCATTTAACCCGGTGCCTCAGGCCCTTGAGCGAAGAGCATTTAGTAGTGGTAATTTAGATGTCAAAGCATTGGTGGAGGCAATCGATGAGCCCATGGATGTAGAAGTGTCGATGTATCTGATGGCAGGGGATACGCTTTTGGAGACAGAAGGAGGGGATGGATATTCTTCGAATGTGGATTTTCGGGTGAATGATACGAGTAAAATTGTTATCCCTTTTCGCGATTTTTATGCTTATGACAACGGGATGGCTGATTATGCTGCGGGGATTAATCAACGAGGGGGTATTTTGGCCCTGTCTTTTGAGTTAACCAACCCTTCTTACCTAGCAGGAGTGAGCATTCAGTTTGTTGACCCTGCTCAAAGAAACAATGCCATAGAATTGATGGTATGGGACACCATTAGCAGGGAACCATTGTATCAAAAAGAGGTCTTAATTCCTGCCGATGCAGGTTTGGGCACGTATGCTTATTTTGCATTGGACTCCAATATACTCGTTGAAGATCATTTCTTTGTAGGTTTCACTCAGTTTTCAAATGACTACCTTCCTGTAGGCTTGGATAAAAGCGGAGATTCCGGGGACCGGATTTTTACAATGTGGTGGGAGCCTGGCAGCAGAATGAAGTTGTCAGAGGAAACTTAATGATGCGGGCTCATTTGAGTTTAGACCCCGTGGTGGAAGAAACGGAATTGCCGGATGATGATTTAGTTATTTACCCAAACCCCGTAACAGAGAGATTGTATGTGGTAGGTGAAGTCACTGATGTCAAAGTTTTTGATTTTCAGGGAAGGTTGATAAATATACCACAGGAAGAGGATAAAGCAGGTAAAATGCTTAATTTTACAGAAAGTCAAAAAGGACTGTACCTGATCAAATTGGTGAAAAATGGCCAGTCCTTAACTCAAAGAATTATTGTTCAATAAGTACCGATGAAAGACATAGAAGTAGAAGAATTAAAGGAAAGATTAGACAAAGAGGAACAGTTTGTTTTTTTAGATGTCAGAGAAGTTTATGAATATGAAGAGGACAACTTGGGGGCTAAAAATATACCTCTAGCCCAACTTCCAAATAAGCTGTCTGAAATAGAAATGCACAAGGACGATGAAATCATTGTTCATTGTCGTTCCGGTGCCAGAAGTGGAAATGCCAAGCAGTTTTTAGAGAGCAAAGGCTTCACAAAAGTCCGTAATGTTATCGGAGGTATTTTGGCTTATAGAGAACTGGAAGAAGAGTAATTGTTTTCTTTATTTATTGTTCAAAAACGAATGGTTCGGGGGTAAAGCATAAGATGAAAATAACGATGGCTAACCAACCCAGAATGATTCGTTTTTGATTTAATTTTCTTCCATCGATCACCTCCGGGTGTTTGATACCTAAAATCCGGCCTACCAGAAAGGCAAAGAAAAGCCAACCGGAATAGCCTTGAATATCCGGCCAAATACTCACCAAGCTGTATTGAATGGCTGCAATCATTAACGCCATTATCCATTTGTTGGTATTGGATAAGTCTGATTTTCGGTAGCAGATGTAAAGAAAACCTACATACAGAGGTAAGGCCAATGCCAAGTAATTGATGTCCTCAAAGGGACTTATTATCCCAAGTCCTGCGTAAAATAAAAATGCGGTATAGACCACTAGGGAGATAATCTTGTGTTTTTTGGGAAACAGCCCAAATACCACATGTCCTCCATCCAATTGGCCAATGGGTAAAAGGTTAATGGCTGTAAAAAACAAGGCCAAATACCCCGCAAAAAGGTATGGATAATGTATGATTTCAGACATGGCGGGCATTCGCTCCGGATCTGCCAAGGTATGTTCCATTGCCCAAAATAATAGGTTGTACCCCAATTCAAAATCCATTACCTCTTCGTCTTCTGCCAGCACGTAATCCGGATCTGCATATTCGGGATGCACCTCATAGATATAATCCGCTTCAGGCAAATTTGTGAAGCCATAAAACAAAACGCCTAATGCCACCACAAAGCCTGCGATAGGGCCTGCAACACCTATGTCGAAGAATTTTTTTCTACTGCTTATTAATCCCTTCATTTGGATAACGGCCCCAAAGGTTCCTATGGAAGGAGAACCCAAGAAGCCCAGCCAGGCAGGAATGAAAAAAGGCAAGGAAGATTTTACTTTATGGTAAATGGAAGTAAACAAATGCCCCAACTCATGAATCAATAGAATTCCTATAAAAGGAAGGGAAAACTGTAGAGAAAGGACAAAATATTCCCAGGTAAGGGGTTGCTCGGAGGAGAGTATGCTTCTTCCATATAGCCATTCACCCCCTGCTAGGGTAGTTGCAACAATTGTTAATAGGAAAAGGGTACCGTGTTTTAAATATTCTTTGGTACTATACATTTTGGAAAAAGTTGATTAATGCTTTTGGGTGGTCAATATGATGTGTTTGTAAGCCAACTTTATTCGCGCCCAAAAGGTTCTCTTTGAGGTCATCAAAAAACAAACATTTTTCCGGAGCTGCACCAATGCCTTTGACCACCTCTTTGTAGATGGCTTCATCAGGTTTACGCAAACCCATTTCTTGACTTAAGAACATATGGTCAAAAAGTTGAGGCCAGGTGCCTTCTGGTAATTTTCTTTTGAAAGTTTCTTCCACCACCTTAAAATGGATGCTGTTGGTATTGCTCAGCATGTACAAAGGGTATTTTTTCTTCAGTTCGATTAGCAACTCCAATCTTTCTTGAGGAATACCTACTAGGATACTGTTCCAAACCTCATCAATCCATGCATCTTCCCAGTCTGAAGAAAAGAAATCCCTCACCCCATTTCTAAAAGTATTTTCGTCAGATTTCCCGGTTTCTAAGTCAAAGTGAATAGGGGAGACCATAAATTCTTTAATTAAATGATGTTGGTTTTCCGGAAGGCGACTATTTATTTTTTCAAAAGTCCGTTGGTAATCAATGTCATAGATAACATTACCTAAATCAAAAATCAAAAATTCAATTTCTTGCCAATTTTTCATTACAAATTATGTTGTGATTTTAAAATCAAATATGTAACATTGCATTCCCAAAAGCAAGGTAAAAGCTTCAAAAGACTTTTAAACTTCAAATGGGAGCCAAGTTGAATTTGAAAAAATAGTTGGACTTGGAAGATTACTTTCTTTTATTTGTGGTCAAATAGAAGAGGGGATAAAATCTTAAAAATAGTGGGGCCTATAACTCAGCTGGTTAGAGTATCTGACTCATAATCAGAAAGTCCCTGGTTCGAGCCCAGGTGGGCCCACCAATTAGCCGAGAGCAATCTCGGCTTTTTTTATGTCTAAATTTTTCTCTATCCGGCACCGGTGGCTGAGCCTGTCGAAGCCATAGGTGTCACAGACCAAATCCAACGGTCAAGGTGTAATATATGAAAACCCTTTATCGCTTTAAATTTCGGTTAAAGCGGGACAAATAGGATATTGCTTTAATAAATGGGCTAAAGCCCATTCCTATTGAGAAGGTTATTTAATTTGAAAATCTGATGGAAAAGGAAATGTATTTATTGATTCCAATACTCAATAGCCCCCAGCTTTAGCTGGGGGTTTTGGAAATTTTCTCATTTCCTTGGCTTTAGCCAAAACATTGACGAATAACTGTTCGCAAAACCTGTGGAAGTTGACCTTTTTAGCATTTTAAGTGCAAGTTATTCTTCCCTAAACTTAGACAAGAAAGACGTTTTCTATATTTCAGGCTTTAACACAATGTTTTGTCTGATAAACAATAAATTACTTAACCAAACTAAACGCATCAATCACATTTTCACTGGAATCCTTGGCGGTGTAGGTAAGACTGTTGCCGTCGATATCCAAAACCTGATAAAATGGTCCTTGCTCATACCTAATCTCCGCATAGGGTTCTTCATCCATGCCCCTATGAGGGCTAGGAATACCTATGGAAATCAGGTAAATGGTACCATCTTGGGACTTAGGGACTACTTGGCCATCTTTCATGGGCTTGGAGCGCATATAATAATGAATATGTCCCGAAAACACCATGTCAACATGATACTTATCAAACAGAGGAATCCATTCTTTTTGGATATTAGGATATGGCTCCTCCCAATTGTAAGGAGGGAAGTGAAACATGGCAAATTTCCATGTGGCTTTGGATGCACTCAATTGCTGCTCTATCCATTGGGTTTGCAATTCGTCCTTAGAGGTGGCATCAATCATCAAATACAAGGCATTTTTATAGGTGAAGGCATAGGTGTGCTCAGTAGGGAGGTCTTTAGGTCCATTGGTTGGGTAACTGAAAAGTTGCCTGTACATCTCTGCACCCAAGCCCATACGGTTGTCATGGTTTCCGATCACATTCATAAAAGGTCTCTGAGAAATGACATCTTTGGAGTATTCAAAGAGTTCATCCCATTGGTCTCTATGGAGACCATCACTTACCAAATCACCGGCAATGGCATGAAATGCTGCCTCTGGATGTTTTTGAAAAGCCTGATTCGCCAGCTTTCCCCATACGGGCGAAAAGTGTGTGTCTCCATACCAGATGAATGAAAAACTATCGTCTTTGGATTGGGTGGTAAAGGTTTGTGTTGCCGGCCAGCTGTTTTGAGTACTTATTTTATATTCATAAGTAGTTCCTGCTTCCAAGTTTTCTAGTTGAGCAGTAAAACGATTGACATAACGATCATTGGCTAGCCTTAGGTCTTCCATTTCATACTTTTCAGCCTTTTGGGTGTGGACAACATCAGTTCCTTTTATTCGGTAGCTTACTTTGCTTGAATCAATAGCGCTTGCTGTTCTCCATTGGATGTCCATGGTGGAGGAAGGATCTGCACTCCATGTAAGCATGATTTGATCTGCTTTTTCTGTAGCTGGAAACTTAGTGGTTCTAAATGCTTTGACCAACTGTGATTCGGTTCCTCTACCACGTACGGTTGTGAGCATTTGCTGTCCTTTTAAGGCCTCAGGTACCTCCGAAAGCACTAACTCGTCCCAATCATGGTACACAAATGCCCCATTATCTAAGGTGCCAATAAAGTTGGTTTCAGGATAAATATTGCTGATAGTCAATGCATCTCCTGGATTTTTAGGAGCTACACTTACAAAATAATGGTAGCTGTAATTCACCAAACCGTTTATGCCCAGCCCAACTTCTCCTTTATCAAATTCCTTTTGCCAAACTTCATAAGTTGTCATCTCGTTTTGCATATGCATTCCAGTTTTCTCAAAACCCCGGTCTTTAAGCCAAAAAGGAATGTTTATTTGCTTTTTACTACGCATTACAGATACAACAACAGGAACATTTACATTAAATGTCCAATGCCCACTTGCCAAGATTTCAATTTCTTCCGCTGTAAACATGGCAAAAGCATCCTCGTAAGTAAGGGCATTAAGTTCTGCAACTGTTTTTGTTTGGTAAAGTTCTGAAATCTTTTTGCTGATAAGGGCTTTGGATGTACTGGGCTGTTGTTTTTTGGATTCAGAACAAGCAAAGACAATCAAGAGTAAAGCAAAAATGGAGACTGTATTTTTGTAAAGGTTGATTTTCATATTTCATTGATTAGATCGTGGTGAAAAAGCTAGTTAAAGATTGGTGGTTTTTTTTATCTACACTTGCTCTCTAATGGAAGACTGAAAACCAGATGATTTGGGCCATTATTCTATGTTAAAAATATGTTATCGGAAGTATGGTACTCTTAATGTAAGGGTTGGAGTAATATTAAAAATTGCCCATTTATACCCATCGATTGAAAGAGCATTGACAATAGCAGTGATTGTGCCTAATTTTAAGAATATTTTCAACCCATTATCCCTAGGGGATTTTGACTTTCTCATAAATGGATTAATGACATGAACTCCCTTGTAAACCTTTACCCAATTTGCCTTTCAAGGGCTATTAATCTACCCGTTTAGAGTAATTTGAGGCGAATACTCTTTATTTAAAATTTATGTTTCTAACTAAATGTCAATTATTTTCACTCCTTCCTTAGATACAATTTAATCTGAAGAAAGATTAATTGTTTTTTGGACTGTCATTTATTACCTTAAATTTTCAAACGGATGACCAAGATTATTTATGCTTTACTTTCTCTTTGCCTTTCAGTTTATGAGTTCGCCTTTTTAGGAGTTGGATAGGAAGTATTTTTTTGAAGGTTTTACAAAGGGATTAGAAATCGGTGGTGGTGATTTGGGAAACATGGGCTATAAAATTTTCTTCACCTTTTGAATTACTGAAACAACATGTAGCACTTGCTTTGTGGTGCTTGTCTTGTAATTTTATTATTTGAAAGTCACTGATTATAATATTTTATGCAAAAAGTAATAGTAGGAAAACAAGTGAAAGAGCTTGATGCTTTGTTTGTCAAAGAATCGGGAATTAGCTCCTATCAGTTGATGGAAAGGGCCGCCAATGAATTTTGTCATTGGTTTGAATCCAAGTATAAGAAAGCCTACACGGTTAATATTTATTGTGGAACAGGTAATAACGGGGGAGATGGCCTTGCCATTGCAAGAATATTGTCAGGAATGGGTTATGAGGTGAAAGTTGCTATAATTGGCAATCAGGAAAAAGGATCTGTTGATTTCATTAAAAACCTGAAAGTTTTACCGAAAAAAGTAATAGAAAGTAATTGGCGTCAATTGGAGCCCAGGGATCTATGCATAGATGCTATTTTTGGTGTCGGAATAAACCGTCCTTTGGAAGGGGAGTACTTGGATTTGGTGCAAATGTTAAATAATAATGAGGCTGTGAAAATCAGTGTAGACATGCCGTCCGGACTTCCTTCAGAGACTCCGGCAGACGGGGAAGTGTTTCATGCAGATTATACCATCAGCTTCCAATTTCCAAAATTGGCTTTGCTTTTCCCTGAGCATGCTGCTTATGTAGGAAAGTTAGTGGTGAGAAATATAGGAATGGAACCCAAACATTTTAAACCTTTTCCTTCAGAGTATTGGTTTTTTTCCGGAGAGAACATGCCTGCCTACCATCGGAAATTCCATGTCTTTAGTCATAAGGGAGATTTTGGACGCATTATTTTGGCAGGAGGAAGTTTTGGGAAAATGGGATCTATTTGTCTAAGTACAAAGGCTTCATTGCGAACAGGGGCGGGGCTTGTGTTTTGCAAAGTACCGGGGTGTGGGGTAAACATTGTCCAGTCCACCATACCTGAGGCCATGGTAATTCCCCCGTCCTCTGATATGGAAGTGGATGCTGACCTTGATCTTGCAGGGATAGACGCAATAGGCCTGGGCCCCGGATTGGGCAAAGGTAATCATGCGCATAAACTGGTACACCATGTTCTTGAAAACTATACAGGGCCTACAGTACTGGATGCTGATGCCATTAATATCCTTGGAGAAAAACGGGAGTGGATAGCTTTATTGCACCCAAATGTTGTGCTGACACCACATTTAAAAGAGTTTGAAAGGTTAACGGGTAAAACCTGTGACAATCACCTTCAGCGAATCAAACTGGCCAAAGATTTTTGCATGAATAATCATTGCAGTTTGGTTTTAAAGGGAGCATTTAGTCTGCTTACTTTTCCGGATGGAACTCAGGTATTTAATAATTCCGGAACAGTTTTTATGGCTACAGGTGGTTCCGGAGATGTGCTCACAGGAATACTCACCTCCTTATTAGGCCAGGGGTATTCAATGAAAAATGCAGCCATTTGTGGTGTTTTTCATCATGGACATGCCGGAGAACTTGCCGGAGAAAAATATGGAAGGGGCACTTTGCCTACAGATATCATCAACAGTATTCCACAAAGCTTATTAGCTTTCGGAATAGAATAAGGTATCGCCAACTTATTTCGGAAGCAATCGAAAAGATTTTCTATGGTGGGGGCAAGGGCCTAATGTTTGTAGGCCCAACCGGTGTGCTTTGGTTGGATAACCCACATTTTTCTCCCAACCGTATCCCGGATATTCAAGGGCTAGCTTGGTCATCAATTCATCTCTGTGGGTTTTTGCCAAAATAGAAGCGGCGGCTATACTGGCATATTTGGCATCCCCTTTTACGATACATTGGTAGGGGATATCGTAGACAGGGTTAAACCTGTTGCCATCAATCAATAAAAACTCAGGCTTGACATTTAAGGTATCAATCGCCCTGTTCATGGCCAAGAAAGAGGCATTCAAGATATTGATTTCATCAATTTCCTCAACGGTGGCACTAGCGATGGCCCAAGCCAAAGCATTCTCCTTGATTTCATTGGTAAGCCTTTCCCTGTTGCCCTTGGTTAATTTTTTAGAATCATTGATCCACTCATTGGCATAGTCTTCCGGAAGAATAACCGCCGCGGCAGTTACAGGGCCACATAGGCACCCTCTTCCCACTTCATCGCAGCCGGCTTCTAATCTGTTAGGAACTAAATTCGGTAGCAGCATTAGGGTAAAATTCCTGTTCTTTATGGTATTTGTGAATCAACTCGGCAACCAAGCCTGTCCAGCCGGTTTGGTGGGATGCTCCCAGACCACGCCCATTGTCTCCATGAAAATACTCATAGAATAGAATCAAATCCTGAAAATGCGGGTCTTTTTGCATTTTCTCATTATCTGCATAGATTGGCCGATTCCCATCTTTGTCTTTCATGAAGATGTTGATCAACCTAAGCGACAATTCTTTCGCGATCAAATCCAGGGTGATGTATTTCCCAGACCCCGTAGGGTATTCAATGGAGAATGTTCCACCGTAATAGTAGTCAAACTTTTTCAATGACTCAATGATCAGGTAATTGATTGGGAACCAAATGGGGCCCCGCCAATTGCTGTTTCCTCCAAACATAGAGGTCTCCGATTCTCCCGGAGCATACCTGATGGAAAACTTATTGCCATTGATTTGCACAGAATAGGGGTGTTCCAGATGATTCTTGGACAAGGAGCGAATGCCATATTCTGATAAAAACTCTTTCTCATCAAGCATTTTATTAAGGATACTCTTCATTCGATGTCCCCTCAACAATGAAAAGAGTCGCCTTTTGTCACGCCCGGGGTGAATCCAGTTGGATACCAATGCGGCCAGTTTTGGTCTTTCCTTGAAGAAAAAATTCAAGCGTTTTTAAATTCCGGAAGATCATCAAACAATTCTTCCCGAATAGGTTCTACGGCAAACATTGGTATAATGCCTACGATGGATTTTACCTTCATGAGCTTAGGTTCTTCTCCGGAAAGGTGTAGGACATCATAGAAGAAGTTGTCTTCATCATCCCAAAGGCTAATATTTTCCTTAGAAATATTACTCATGGCACCTGCTATATTCAGGAAGTGCTCAAGAAATTTAATGGCTGTATGTTGGTAAACTTTGTTAAATTCACATAGATCTAAGGAGATCCTAAGCATGTTAAGGCTAAACATGGCCATCCAAGAAGTGGCATCTGCTTGTTCAAGTTTACCAAAAAACTTGTCTACATGGCTTCTATCGAAAACACTGATATTGTCAAGCCCCAAAAATCCACCTTCAAATATATTCTTACCTTCTTCGTCTTTTTGATTGACCCACCAAGTAAAGTTAAGAAGAAGTTTATGGAAGGCTCTTTCTAGAAATTCCTGATCTCCTACTTTGTTTTCGTTGTTTTTTCTATCGATTTGATAAACTCTTTGCACAGCCCACGCATGAACGGGAGGGTTAACATCGTTAAAATTCCATTCATATGCAGGCATTTGCCCATTGGGATGCATGTACCAATCATTCAGCAAGACAAGCAACTGATCTTTGGCAAAGTCCGGATCTAAACGGGCAAGAGGAATGGTATGGAATGCTAGGTCCCATGCCGCGTACCAGGGATATTCCCATTTGTCGGGCATAGAAATAATGTCGTAATTCTGTAAGTGACGCCAATTGCTATTTCTTCCGGATCTTCTTTCTAACGGAGGTTGATACCTGCCGGGGTCGCCTTCCAGCCATCGTTCTACATTGTAATAATAAAATTGTTTGGTCCAAAGCATACCGGCATAGGCCTGCCTCTGGATCATTTTCATTTCATCGTCTTTTACCCTTTCTTGGATATTTTCATAGAAATTATTGGTGTCTTCTATGCGGCTTTGAAGGATGCTTTCTGCATTTTCAATGGGGTTTTCAGTTTGCAATTTTTGCATCCTGAAAAGTACTTCGGATTTTCCTCCGGCAGGAATGGTCAACTTATATATGGCTGCTGACTTGGTGCCGGTGTTTTTGGGATTCAGGTGAGCAGTATCTCCATGAAGTACATAGTCATTTATGGCATCTTTAAGGTATTTTTTTGATTGCCAATATGGTATAATCTTTCACGGTTGGTTTCATTGTCACAAAACTTAAGCTCAGGCTCTCCTTGAAAAATAAAACTGTAATTTCCGGACTTAGGAGAAAAGGCTTTGATTTTGTTTTTACCATTTTTTCTGAATGTAGGCATAAATGGCTCATCCCCTGTAAACCATGTTTTTCTGAACCAAATGGTAGGCATAACCCAAATAGAGGCTTCTTCTGAGCCTCGATTATGAATGGTGGCTTTACAGACTATGTCCTCTATGTCTTCCTTCGCATATTCCAAGTAAATATCAAAATATGCGTTGTTATCAAATATTCCGGTATCTAATATCTCGAACTCCCTATCCGTTTTTCCTCGTCTAAGATTTTCATCCAATATTTGCTGGTAGGGGAATTTGCTCTGTGGGTATTTGTAGAGCATTTTCATATAACTATGCGTAGGAGATGAGTCTAGGTAATAATACAATTCTTTAACATCCTCACCGTGATTTCCTTGATTTCCTGTTAGTCCAAACAGTCTTTCCTTGATCATTTCATCATGACCATTCCAGAATGCCCAAGAAATACATAGTTTTTGTTTATTGTCACTGATGCCGCCAATACCTTCTTCTCCCCATCGATATGCTTTACTTCTAGCATCATCGTGTGTTACATTTTCCCAGGCAGATCCATCAGGACTATAATCTTCTCGAACGGTACCCCATTGCCTTTCCGTAAGGTAAGGGCCCCATTTTTTCCAGTGCCGGATTTTTCCCGGTCTTCCTTCAATCGCTTTAGCTCTATATTCATGGGTAGGTCTCGCCAAATTAATAAAGAGCGAATTTAAGCTATTTAGATTTCTTTATGCTAAAATTTGATGTCTCAATTTTATTTTTTTATTTTAATTTAAAAAATTTAGAGATCGAAACATTAATATTTAATTATATAAGCGTAAATGGGACTTTGCAAATTTGATTTGAATTAATTCGTTTAGACGAACGAATAAAATTTGGATTTAAACTGAAGATTTTCATTCTCCACTAAGAGGATCTAGGTGGGAATTGTGGCGAAGATCAGATTTAAACCTTGAGTTTTCTTTTGCCGGAGAGTTCCGCCACCATTTCCATGATATGGGTCTCCAAAGTGTTTTGCCAACATTTGAAGGTGCTTTTTCTTTCGAGGCTGTCTGCCGGCCTTCGCATATATTCCTCCAAAACGGAAAGGTCAAAGGTGTCGGAGGCCATACCTGCTCCGGCCATTTCTGCATCAAGGGCATTGCAGCGTTGTTCATACTGCCCTTTTACCGGTACCATAAGAATTGGTTTCCCTAAAAACATGGCCTCTCCTATGGATTCAAAACCGGCGGTCGTAAGAAAACCTTTGCAGGTAGCCATTTTTTCCAAGAATAGTTGTTCATTAATCAGGTGGAAAGTAAGGTTTGGCAATACTTGGTATGGGTTCGGAAACGCTGCATTGTCCCAAAAAGCTTCAATTTGTGCTGTAGGGTTCTTCTTGGCAGAATCTATGATTTCTTGCGCATAGCCCGGGTTAACAACGTATGCCAGATAAAAATCATCTTGCTTGACAGTAGATTTTTTTATGCTTTCTTTGATAAGTGGAGGCCAAACCTTTAGCCCCTGTCCTAAGGTAGTAGGGCAGGGTTGCCAAAGGGACAAAGCAATCTTCATTTGGGCACCATAACAGGTGACAAGGGTATTTAACTTAAATAAAAAACTATTGAATTTGCCCTGTTTGGCAAAAATAAAATCCGGGTGGAAAGTAAGGTATTGGTGGCCTATTGCAATGAATTTTGCCTTTGGTTTATAAAGGAAGTTGTACAAACCACCTAAAATGTCGTAAAAATTAATGATCCCATCCGGCTGATGGGATTGTACTTTGAGGTCTATCTGTTTTAGTGTTCGGATAAAATGTGCAGCCTTTTTTAAGTTTTGAAAAATTGTGGCACTTAGTCGAATGGATTTATTTTCTTTATCGGTAACAAAGTTGGGACTAGGGAAACTATAAATCGGGCAATTAAAAGTATTTAAAAAGTAAGTCGGTATTTTTCTTCTTTTACTAGTTCCTAAAATCACGGCTTCTATACTGTGGCCCTGTTTTTCTAATATCCCCTTCAGCACTTGGGCTTGTGTCATATGCCCTCTTCCTTCACCTTGAACGATAAATAAAAATTTCATTTCTGTAGTCAATAAAAATTCTTGGCTTGATTTAAGGTAATGTCCTTCATCTTTACCACTTTGTTTTTATCGGTTTGGCTAAAATCCAATTCATTGTAGTAAATAAGTTGCCAGTTTCCTTTGTGATCTTCAGCAAGAGCACTTAGGGATTCCACCCAGTCTCCCGAGTTATAGTAGTCAATGCCATCGATATTTCTTATTTCTGCTTTATGGATGTGGCCACAGATAATTCCGTCACAATTTTTAGATTTGGCAATCTTACACAGCTCTTTTTCAAAGTCATCAATATACGTAACAGCTGATTTTACTTTAGATTTGACGTATTGGGAAAGTGAAAAATAAGGCAAACCTTTTTTGCGACGGTAAAGATTAACTTGAGTATTGAGCCACAATAAAAATGTATACCCTATATCGCCCAAATAAGCTATCCAGCGAAGGTTTGTGGTGATGTTGTCAAAAACATCCCCATGGGTGATAAAATACCTTCTGCCATTGCTTTCGTAAATCATGTCTTTCAGAATTGAAAGTCGACCGATTTCAAGGGGAAGGACCTGGTCTAAAAAATCGTCATGATTTCCGCGAAGATAAAAGACTTTGGTTTTATTAGAATCTATCATTTTCAAGATTCTATTAAATACCCTGGTATGTTTTCTTTTCCAGCTACCTGACTTTTTTAGTTGCCATCCATCAATAATGTCTCCATTTAGGATCAAGTTTTCACATTCATGCTGCTTTAAAAACCTGACCACTTCTTTGGCTTTGGATCCTTTTGTTCCAAGGTGGATGTCAGAAAGAATAATCGTTTTAAAATTTGTCTCCAAAATGATTTTATTTTGGAAGCAATTTAAACATGCCAAATAAACTGGTAATGAAGCCCTTATTATTTAAATGCTAATTTGGAGGGGATATCCTGAGTTTATGTGAAGAAATTGTTAAAAAGGTATTTGTGCCAAATAGAAATGCAGTGATTGTACTAATAGGGAAAATTATGCGTTGAATATTAATTTGAAAACAGTTCCTTTACCTACTTTCGACTTTACTTGAAGGTTGCCTTTGTGTCGACGCATGATTTGTTTAGAAAGGCTTAGACCAATGCCCGAACCTTTTTGTTTGGTAGTGAAAAAAGGGATAAAGATTTTATTCAATGCCTCTTCTTCGATTCCTTTCCCGGAATCTTCCAATTCAATGATGATCTTGCCATTGTCATCTATAAAGGCCCGCAAGGTGATTTTTTTAATA
Organism: Cyclobacterium sp. SOCE241; assembly: GCF_056867545.1. Classification (NCBI taxonomy): domain Bacteria; kingdom Pseudomonadati; phylum Bacteroidota; class Cytophagia; order Cytophagales; family Cyclobacteriaceae; genus Cyclobacterium; species Cyclobacterium sp. SOCE241. Next base: position 6,102,729 of record NZ_CP149779.1, read on the forward strand.
GCCGTTTCTTCTACTGCATGGATGGCATTCTGAACCAGGTTTATCAATACCTGTTCTATTAAAGAACAATCAGCAAATAAAAGCAGGTCACTTGGATGAATTTCTTTGATGAACTGGATCGATTTTTCTTCATTTTGGTTCTGAAATAAGATGTCTAGCCTGTCAAAAAGCTCTTTTAATTTTATGGCTGTGAATTTTGGCAATGGCACATGAGCCAAGCTTCTAAAATCACTTACAAAATTGATCAAGCCTTCACTTCTTTTTTCTATCGTGGATATGCCCATTTGATAATCTTGTAGATCATCCTGCTCTACTTGTCCTTTATTTTTAATCTTGTCTTTTAAATCAGTACTGATGGTAGCTGCCAAAGAGGAGATGGGAGCAATGGAATTCATTATTTCATGGGTAAGTACCCGGATAAGATTTTGCCAGGCCTCCATTTCTTTTTCTTCAAGCTCACTTTGAATATTTTGTAAAGAAACCAATTTAAACTTTGTATCCCTCAATACCAATTCTATGGCATATACCGACAATTGCATGATTCCATCAGGATGGGCAATTTTTATAAGTTCACTTCCTCCTGTCCTGAGTTGGTCTATGGCTTGATACAATTCTTTATTGATACCTGATATCTCCCGTATATGGTTGAGTTTATCAATATTCAGCATCCGTTTTGCAGCGGTATTGAGGATCTGTACGCTTCCATCTGCTTCAAAGGTGATTAATCCTATACTGAGGTGCTGAAATACGGTTCTAAAATAGTGAAAGTTGGCTTCTTTTTCCAGTTGATCTTCCTTTAGCTTTGCCAATATGGCATTGAATTCGATGTGAAGATCATCCGTCTCAGTGCCATCAAATTTAACAGGATATACTGTAGAATAATTGTTTTGCTTAATATTGTCCAGAAACTGCCTGACCTTTTTGAAACTGCTTTCAGCATAGCGGATAAGCAGTATCAATTGGACAAATGTTAGAATGATAAATAAAGAGATGGCAAATACTCCTGCATCATTGCTGATAATATATGCTAGGAAAAAAGGCTCAGTGCAAGCACAAAAACCCTTCCCAGTAAACCGATTTTATAATCCATATTTTTCTAACCTTCTATAAAGGGAAGCCCTGGTCAACCCCAATTCTTTCGCTGCTTTAGAAATATTTCCGCTGTTTTTATCGATTGCTTTTTGAATCATATTTTTTTCCACCTCATCGAGGTTTAAGGTGTTCGTATTTATTTTTTCGTTAGCAGGTTTTGCTGAAAGGAAAAAGAAATCTCGGCTGTCTAGTTCTTCTCCTTCGGCCATGATGATGGCTCTTTCTATGGCATGTTGAAGTTCTCGGATATTCCCTGGCCAACTGTACCTTTGCAGCAATTGATGAGCGCTATGTTTCAAACCTTTAAATTCTTTTCTGTATTTGCTGGCATAAATTTTAAGAAAATGTTCTGCCAATATAGGGATATCATCCTGCCTATCTCTGAGCGGAGGTAAAAATATTTCCACTGTATTGATTCTATACAAAAGGTCTTGGCGGAAAGTACTTTCCATAATCATATTGTGAATGGGCATATTGGTAGCACATATCAATCGAATATCTATTGGTAATGATTTGTTGCTCCCAATTCTCGTTACTTCCCTTTTTTGAAGGGCTGTTAGAAGCTTGGATTGCAATGGCATGCTAAGATTACCAATTTCGTCCAAAAATAAGGTGCCATTGTCTGCCAGCTCAAATCTCCCTGCCCGGTCTTCTTTGGCATCCGTGTAAGCCCCCTTTTTATGTCCAAATAATTCACTTTCAAACAAGCTCTCTGTTATGGCCCCCATGTCTACACCTACAAAAATTTCGTCATTACGTTCAGACTGGTCATGAATGGCTCGTGCAATAAGTTCTTTTCCTGTTCCATTTTCTCCCAGAATCAAAACATTAGCATCCGTTTTCGCCACTTTTTCAATAATAGAGAAAACATTTTTCATGGAAGCACTGCGGCCGATAATTTCTGAAAAGGCTTTTTTAAGTCCGCCTGTAACTGCTTTTGACGGCTTGAAAGCTTGTCAACTTGGTTGTAACTTTCTTTTAGTTTTATGGCGGCAGATAAGGTGGCAAGCAATTTCTCATTTTGCCAAGGCTTAAGGATGAAATCTGTAGCTCCTTCTTTAAGGGCCTGTACAGCCATTTCCACATCTCCAAAGGCAGTTATAAGAATAACCACAGCCTTTGGGTCAATTTCCTTTATTTTTTTGAGCCAATGAAATCCTTCCTTTCCGGAAGTCGTATCTTCTGTAAAATTCATGTCCAGAAGGACTACATCAAAATTGTTATTGTTTATCAAAAATGGGATCCTTCTTGGGTCTTTTTCTATGGTTACTTCTTTGGCATGTTTTTTCAATAACATTTTAGCCGCAAAGAGCAGGTCTTCATTGTCATCTACTATTAAAATTTTGCCTAAATTTTTCTCCTCCATTGTTTTTGATTTTTAACTGCTGAAATTATGCCAAGCTTTTATACCCCAAAATAACAAAATTTGTGCATATAGGCCGGAAAAATTGTTCGAAAGTGAACAATTTCTTTTCGAATTTGAACACAATTACATTCGGGAGTTGTAATTTTTTAATAGCCTGATATTTCTGTTACCTTTGTGCATCAAACAAAAAAACATAAATTATGTCTGTAGCAACTAAAGGAAATACCGTAAAGGTACACTACACAGGAAAACTTAAAGACGGAACAATATTCGATTCTTCTAAAGACCGAGAGCCTCTCGAGTTCGTTGTAGGAGATGGTAAAATGATAAAGGGATTTGACGTGGCTGTAGAAGGCATGAAGGTAGGAGACGACAAAAGCGTAACCATTCCAACTGACGAAGCTTATGGTCAGAAAAGGGAAGACATGATGTTAGACGTGCCGATAGATCAAGTGCCTGCAGAAATTAAGCCTGAGGTTGGTATGGACTTATCCATCCAAAACCAACAAGGACAGCCCACTCCGGTTAAAGTGGTACACGTAGATGAAACTAAAATCACTCTTGATGCCAACCATCCTCTTGCAGGTGAAGATTTGGTATTTGATATCCAACTTGTTGAAGTAATTTAATTTTAAATTACCCAATGCAACGATAAAAAAAGGACTTGTAAATCAAGTCCTTTTTTTATTCTTTTAATTTGCTTTGTTTATCAATGGTGCCATGGGGGTTGGCATAAATGCTTTTGGTTTTGTTGTATTTGGCATTGCCAACTTCCACAACAAAGATTTTGCTGTTGAGATGGGTAAAATCATAATTTTTCTGAAGGCCCTCATCAGGCATTAGTTGGTCTTGCAAAATTAGATTACCTAAAATGTCAAAAATTTTAACCTCAGTTGACTGTGTATTGGGTTCGTCTAGGATAAGCTTGAATTTTTTATTTCCCAATGATTGTAAATTAAAATTTACGGTAGGGGTGTTCAGGTCCTTAGGGAATGATATTTCCGTTTCAAAGGGCCTGCTAACGTTCTGAGCCTCTGCTGTAAACTTCCCCAATTGGAAAAGAGCTAAAAAAAGGAGTACAGGTATTGTTAATTTTAAGGTATATTTTTCTACATTCATTAATATGCAAATAGCAAAGATCGATCCGAATAATTTTAAAAATTCAACTTTAATTAATATAATTTAACAAAATTATAACTAATAAGCGAACAATTGGCTCTAAAGCAATAAATATTACTTTGTTTTATGTAAATGGTTGTATTGTGCTTTATTATAAATCTTTTGGACGTTTATAAACGGCCAAAACCTTTTCATTAGCTAATAAAATCTGTTGGGAAGAAAGGCCTAACTTTTCAAAATTGCTTTCCTTAGGGATGGCAATAGATTTTGATTCCTTTGTCAGGTAATTTATTTTAATCAATTGGCCTTCTTGAATCACATAAACAAAATCTCCTTCAATAACGGATCTGTTGTGTGTATCTAGCGGAATTTTTTCTATAAAATTGGCCTGATTGTCGAAAATATACAGCCCATCTTCAGCTATCTGTAGGAATAACAAATTATTTCTTTCCTTTAATAATACTACTTTTAGGTCATTTTGTTGGATAAGTGTGTTCAAGGCTTGGGCCTGCACAAGTTCATTCGTAGTGAGATTGTACTTATTTAAATTGAGATCTGATTCATCATATACCCAAAGGCTATTGTTATTGCCGGGGCAAGCCTGACTTACCCAACCTGAAGCGATGGCCTCATTAATGGATAAGCTGCTAATAGGGTTTAAAAATCTGTCCAAAAACTCAAATCGTTGCAAAGCCCCGCTAAAAAGAAATATGTTTACCGTATTATAAGCATCCAAATTTGTTACGGGAGCACTCAAGGATGTAGCCAATAGATTGACTGAACTTCCTGATGCATCGTATTGAAAAAGGTATCCTTGATTATTGGTAACAAAAATTTCTCCTCTATTATTGGTGGCCACTTTATCTATTCCTGAAAGGGAAACCTCCCACAGTTTGGTGAGCTTGGTGTCTTGTCCGCAAACATTGTTTGCCATACATAGTAAAAATAGAGAAGCAGAAAATGCATTAATTAGCCTTAATTGCATAGCCATTGTATTGCTTAAGTTGAAAGCCTTTCCCATCAAATTCCCCATAGTAACATTGATTTACCCACTCTCCTAAATTATAATAAACAGAAGTGTCGTTGATAGGTAAGTTTAATGGCAGATGCCTGTGGCCAAATATATAGTAATCGAAATGTATTTTACTTTCTATATCCCTGCTGTATTGAAAGAGCCATTCTTGTTCTTTCCCTTTAAATTCATCTTCCTTTTTTAACTCATTGGATAGCCTACTATTTTTGGACCAAGCTTGAGCTATTGCGATTCCAATATCGGGGTGTAACCATTTGAACATCCATTTGCACAAATTGCTTGTAAAGAACTTTTTGAGCAACTTGTATTTTCTATCTCCCGGTCCCAATCCATCACCATGTCCTACTAGGAAACGTTTATGATTGATTTCAATCTCTTGAGGGTGGTGAAAAATGGGTATTCCCAATTCATCGGAAAAGTAATCCTTCATCCATAAATCATGATTTCCGGTGAAAAAAAACATAGGAATCCCCTTACTTCTCATCATGGTTAGCTTGGCGAAAAATCTGAAAAAACCTTTGGGTATAACTTTTTCGTATTCAAACCAAAAATCGAAAATATCCCCTACAAAAAACACGGCGGCAGCATCTGCTTCAATTTCGCCTAGCCACTTAACAATTTTATCTTCTCTTTTCCTACTGCTTATATCATCTGGTGTTCCTAAGTGAAAATCTGAAACAAAATAGACCTTTTGGGATTGCTGTAATGTGATTTTCATGGTATTGTTTCTATTCGTAGCAATTTGAGATGATGGCATGCCTTTAAAACGATCTGTTTTGTTTACAAAATTACTGTTTATTTACAAAAATAGCTTATAGGATATCAATATATCAAAAAAGGAGGGTTTCCCCTCCTTTAAATGATTGTAACAATATAGTTTGTTTGAGACCTTAGTCTTTATTTTCTACGACATCTTCTTTTTTATCGTCAGTATCTGTAGCATCGTTTTTGGGTGCCTCAATAGCTTTATCTTCCGATTTTAGTTTGGTAAATTTCTCGTAGGTAGTTTCCTTGTCAAAAGGTCTTTTGCCAATAAGTTCCTCCAAATCTGCTTGAAACAGTATCTCCTTTTCAAGTAATTCTTTGGCAATGATTAGCAATTCTTTTTCCTTTCTCTTAATAGGTCAAGGGTTCTGGAATAAGCAAATTCGATTAGTTTGCGAACCTCTTCGTCAATGGTTTGTGCTGTATTGTCAGAATAAGGTTTGTCAAACTTGTATTCGCCACCTTTGCTATCGTAGAAAGAAACATTACCGATTTTATCATTCATTCCATACACAGAGACAATGGAATAGGCCATTTTGGTTATTCTTTCCAAGTCACTTAATGCTCCCGTAGAGATTTTACCAAAAATGATTTCTTCAGCAGCTCTGCCTCCCAAGGCCATACACATCTCGTCGATAAGTTGTTCGGTTTGGTAAAGGAATTGTTCCTTCGGAAGATATTGAGCATAGCCTAATGCAGCAATCCCTCGAGGGACGATACTTACTTTAACCAATGGATCTGCATGTTCCAAAAACCAACCTGCAACAGCATGTCCTGCCTCATGGTAGGCAACGATCTTTTTCTCCTCAGGAGAGATAATTTTATTTTTCTTTTCCAAACCACCAATAACCCTGTCCACAGCATCTTGGAAATCTTGCATATCCACTGCATTTTTGTTTCTTCTCGCTGCAATTAATGCTGCTTCGTTACAAACATTGGCAATTTCTGCTCCGGCAAATCCGGGGTTTGGGCAGCTAATTTTTGGGCTCTATATCATCAGCGGTTTTGATTGGCTCTAAGTGTACCTTAAATATGGCTTCTCTACCAACAATATCCGGTTTGTCTATGCTAATTTGGCGATCAAAACGACCAGCTCTTAGGAGTGCACTGTCAAGTACGTCCGGACGGTTGGTGGCAGCAAGAACAATTACGCCTGAATCTGTGCCAAATCCATCCATTTCTACCAATAGGGAGTTAAGGGTGTTTTCTCTTTCATCATTGGAGCCGGGCATCTGCCCTTTGCCTCTTGATCTACCTATGGCATCAATTTCATCAATAAATATGATACATGGCGCTTTCTCTTTGGCTTGTTTGAAAAGGTCACGAACCCTTGCCGCACCTACACCTACGAACATTTCCACGAAATCTGATCCGGAAAGTGTGAAGAATGGTACACCTGCTTCTCCTGCTACGGCTTTAGCCAATAAGGTTTTACCAGTACCTGGAGGGCCTATAAGTAAAGCACCTTTAGGAATTTTACCACCTAGTTTGGTAAACTTGGCAGGAGTTTTAAGGAATTCTACGATTTCTTCTACTTCTTCTTTGGCTTCGTCCAAACCTGCCACATTGTCAAAAGTGATTTTGACTTTGTTTTCAGCATCAAATAACTGAGCCTTGGATTTACCTACATTGAAGATTTGTCCTCCCGGTCCACTTGGGCCGGACATCCTCCGCATCATCATCCAGAATAGAAAGAAAATTAAAATCAAAAAGCCAAAGCTTGAAATCCAATTGCCCCAGCTCTCTTCCTCTTTGGCTGAATAGCCAATGCGTTGCTCTTCGGGTAATTTTTCTTCCAGTTGGGAATAATTTTCGATAAAATTGTCAACGGAAGCTATCTTAATTTTATAATGTGGTCCCGTGGGATTAGAAAACCTGTTCTGACTCTCCAATTCATCTTTATACCTTTGGTTTTCGAGTGCCTCCTCTTTTAAGGTGACTTCTACATAGTTTTGATTGAATATGACAGTTACTTTTTTAACGTCATTGCTTAAAACCATGTCCTCAAAACGCTTCATTGTAATTTCAACAGTGGCTGTGTTTTGATTAAACCACGTAACGCCAATAAGGACGATGACTGCAGTTATGATCAACCAAAGTTGGAAATTTGGTTTTTGGGGAGGTTTTGGAACAAATTTTTTAGATTTATTATTACTCATATCGGTATTTTATAATGCTTGAATTTTTTTAAAACGAATAAGATAAAGGAAAGTTTCTATCCATAGTATTATTGAGATTCGATTTTGGTGATCTTAGCATCCCCCCAAAGTTCTTCTAATTGGTAAAACTCTCGCGTATCTTTTAAGAAAATATGAACGACAACATTTGCATAGTCCAGTAGGACCCATTGACGCGTGTTTTTTCCTTCACTCATCCAAGGTCTTTCTTTATTCGTTTTATAAACTTCTTCTTCGATTGCGTTGGAAATACCATCTACCTGTGTGTCGGATGTGGCTGAACAAATCACAAAAAATCAGTCATCGTGCTAAAGATATCTCTCAAGTCCATCAATACGATGTTAGAAGCTTTTTTATCTTCCATTCCTTTTACAATAACTTTGCACAGCTCTTCTGCCGTCATATATTTATTTATCGTGTAATTTAAATTTATTTACTTTGTTATCCATAACTTGAGATGAAACATTAAATATCCAGATTATGGGGTGAAATAACTAATAATAGATGCATAAAATCCTTGCCAATACTGTTTTTTAGGAAAAGAAATTATAAACCTGACAGACTGTCACTCTACCAACGAGGTTGCGCTTTCTATGGTTCGATCAGGGCTCATTCATGAAGGGGCTGTTGTCATTGCATACAATCAAACCAAGGGTAAAGGGCAAAGAGGGAGCCAGTGGGAATCATCACCCGGGCTTAACTTGACTTTTTCTATGGTTTTATTTCCTACCTTTTTATCCATCAACGATCAATTTATTTTGAATATGGCCATTGCTATCGGCGTTAAACAAGGCCTCAATCGCTATGTGAATGACCTGACAGTGAAGTGGCCGAATGATTTTTATTACGACGGCAAAAAACTAGGAGGGATGTTGCTGGAAAATCGTATAAAAGGACAATACTTGGATCATTCCATCATTGGCTTGGGTATCAATGTCAATCAAACTGATTTTAAAACCAGGGGAGCCATATCATTGAAAGACATTACAGGAACTGAACTGGATTTGAACGAAGTCCTGAGCGAAATTTTAAGGCATGTTGAAATATGGTACCGCCATTTACAAACCAAATCATTTAAGTCCATCAAAGAAACCTATCAAAACATGCTTTATCTGTTTGATAAGTGGGCCACATATGATGATGGTGAGATTTTTCAGGTAAAATTACCGGAGTAGGAAATTTTGGCCATTTGGAAATGAGTAAACAAAATGGAGAACAAATTCGTTATGAGCTTAAACAAATTAGACTAATTAGAAATGACTAATTTTCATTTGTGTCCACTTATAGCTAAATTTGACAAAATTTTCCTAGAAACTATATAATTTCAAATATGTCAGCAACGAAATCACAGGAATACGTTCAATACAAAGTAAAGGATATTTCTCTTGCCGATTACGGTCGAAAAGAAATTAGACTTGCCGAAAGTGAAATGCCCGGACTAATGTCCTTAAGAGAAGAATTTGGGGAATCCCAGCCTTTGAAAGGGGCAAGAATTGCGGGTTGTCTTCACATGACAATTCAAACTGCAGTATTGATCGAAACTTTGGTCGCTTTGGGTGCTGAGGTTACTTGGTCTTCTTGTAATATTTTTTCTACTCAAGATCATGCCGCAGCAGCTGTGGCCGCAGCAGGTGTGAGTGTCTATGCATGGAAAGGGCTTTCCGAAAAAGACTTTGATTGGTGTATTGAACAAACACTTTTCTTTGGTGAAGAAAAAAGCCTTTGAACATGATTTTGGATGATGGTGGAGATTTGACCAACATGGTATTGGATAAATACCCTGAATTAGTGGCCAATATTAAAGGACTTTCGGAAGAAACCACCACAGGAGTACATAGGCTTTACGAAAGGATGAAGAATGGCACATTGCCAATTCCTGCAATCAATGTAAACGATTCTGTTACCAAGTCTAAGTTTGACAACAAGTATGGTTGTAAAGAGTCATTGGTGGATGCCATAAGACGGGCCACCGATGTAATGATGGCCGGAAAAGTAGCCGCTGTGGCAGGTTATGGAGATGTTGGGAAAGGATCAGCTGCTTCTCTTCGTGGAGCAGGTGCTAGAGTGATCGTTTCTGAAGTGGATCCAATTTGCGCTTTACAAGCGGCAATGGATGGTTTCGAAGTTAAGAAAATGATTGATGCAGTTAAAGAAGCTGATATTGTAGTTACAGCTACCGGCAATAAAGACATTATTACTGAAGCGCATTTTAGGTCACTTAAAGACAAAGCCATTGTTTGTAACATTGGCCATTTTGATAATGAAATTGATATGGCCTGGTTGAATGGTGCTTATGGTGATACCAAAGATGAAATTAAGCCTCAAGTAGATCTTTACAATGTTGATGGAAACGACATCATTATTTTGGCTGAAGGTAGACTTGTTAATTTGGGTTGTGCTACCGGCCACCCATCGTTTGTGATGTCCAACTCATTTGCTAATCAAACCTTAGCACAATTAGAATTGTGGAACAATACCGACCAATACAAGCCGGGAGTATATATGTTGCCCAAGCATTTGGATGAAAAGGTTGCTGAATTGCACCTTAAAAAATTAGGCGTTGAACTGGATCAATTGTCTGAAGACCAGGCCGAATATATCGGTGTAGCTCCTCAAGGACCATTTAAGCCTGATTATTACAGGTATTAAATAAAAAATAATTAATAAAAAACCTCAATCGATAGGATTGGGGTTTTTTTGTTTTAAATAGATCATTTCTATTGTTAATTCGATTTAGGGTTAAATCAAAATACTGCAATAGACAACTTAAATTGGCTGAAAAGACCTCAAGATCAGCTACTTCTTTTTTGCTTGCAATCTTAACCTAGCAATGCTTTGCTATTATAAGGCTCATTGAGAAGACTCAGGAAATTCTATCACATGCTCTTGCTAAGGGGAGGAATTTCACTTCAAATTTGAAACTGAAAAAAATTACAACCTTATGGAGTGATTAGAAGTAAAACTGTGTTAATTAGTATTCATAGATTAAATGATAATACACAAATTATGAAATCAGTATCATATTTAATGGTTAGATTAGGCATTGGCATAAGTATGCTGGGCCATGGTTTGGTAAGGATTCCAAAACTTAATGCTTTTAGCGAGGGGATGATCAATAATTTTCAGAGCGCTCCACTTCCGGACTTTTTACTTATCCCTTTTAGTTTTGCACTTCCATTTATAGAGTTCTTATTGGGTTTACTTCTAATCATAGGCTGGCAAACCAAACGCGCAGCTATTGTAGGTGGTTTTTTAATGCTGGCATTAATTGCAGGAACATCTTTAATTGAAAACTGGTCTGCTTTGCCTTCTCAGATGATTCATTTGCTGTTTTTTATTTTGGTTTATGAATTTAATCAAGCCAATGCATTTGCCTTAGATAGTAAAAAGGATTAAGTTAGGTGAGATGATAACAAAAGAAAACTTAAACAGTTATTTGACATTTTTTCTGATTCTAAACTATTAGCTGCTTTGGGTAATGAAGGTAGAATCATTGAAGTAAAAAGCGGGGAGGCGATAATAGAACCCGGCCAATTCATTAAAATGGTTCCTATTTTGCTAAGTGGAAGCATTAAAGTCTTGCGCTTAGATGAAGAAGGAAGAGAGCTCTTATTGTACTACATAGACCCGGGAGAAACCTGTGCTTTATCCTTAACTTGTTGTTCATCTTATAAACCAAGTGAGATTAGGGCTGTGGCTGAGGAAGATTGCGTGATTCTGAGTGTTCCTGTGGATAAGCACGAAAAATGGACAGAGGAGTTCAAACAATGGAAGGATTATGTGACAGATTCGTACCGAATAAAATTTCAAGAATTGCTGAAAACACTTGATGCTGTTGCATTTAAACGCATGGACGAAAGATTGATGCGGTATTTGGTTACAAAAATGAAGCAGTTGAAAACCAATGAACTTTCCACCACCCATCAGGAAATCGCCAATGAATTGGGCACTTCTAGAGAGGTGATTTCAAGGTTACTCAAACAATTAGAGAAAAAAATTGGATCGAATTAGGTAGGAATGTGATTTATATAAGAGATGATTTTGAGGAATTGATTAGTCAGATGAACTGATCAACCGAAAATTGGATTTTTTAATAAGGGTATCAAAAACTAATTGTAAAGTTATTATTTATAATAGATCGAGGAAAACCTGTCGCTTTCCCTTGATTAAAATAGTCATGGTCTTATTTGCTAAGGGTGATTTTAATTTTACCTTATTGTCATTATCTTAGGTTTATGATTCGATGGCATCTTTTGCTCTTTGCTGTATTTTCTTGTTTTTCAAATCTTTTAGGGCAAGAGTATAATTTAAGGAAGCTTCAAACTGATCAAAAGCTGTCTAGCGGTCATGTACAGGCTATTTTTAAAGACTCCGATGGGTATATGTGGTTTGGGACAAGCAATGGGCTAAACCGATATGATGGAACAACCATAAAAACTTTTTTGCAGATGAAAGTGATTCAAATGCGCTATATAGCAATGATGTTTATGATATTTTTGAGGGGATAGGCGGAGATCTTTGGCTGAAAAATGAGGATTCCATTTTCAACGTATACATTAAAAATAAGGGAGTTTTTATCCGAGATTTTGATGCCATCAAAAACCGATACAAATTAAAAAGTAAGGAGGTAAATAAAATTTTTGTGGATTCACAAAAGAGGTTATGGTTTTTACATCCCTTTGATGGACTGACATTATATTTTCCGGAAAAGGATGAGTCAAAATACTTAATAAGTAAACCTTCTGAAACGGCAAGTTTGAGTTTTAATAATGTAACGGATATCCAAGAAGATTTGAATGGTGATATCTGGTTGGTTTATGACAATGGCTCAGTAGACATTCTGTCAGGCGAGTCATTAAAAGTTTCCGGTCAATTCGAAATAGATGAAGAATATGGTAGGAACCAAAGGTTTAATTTTAAAATCAAGCTTGACAAGCAGGGCGGTGCTTGGGTTTTCTGTCCTAATTTTGCTTTGGGCGTTTTTTATCTAGATCGAAAGACCCAAACCTTAAAGGCTATCAATGAAAACTCGAAGGGGTTAAAACTGAATAATTCATTGGTAAAAGCAGTTTTGCCCCGCTCCAATGGTGAGGTATGGATAGGTACAGACCATGGGGGAATAAATATTATCAATACAGATAAGAGTAAAGTTCGTTATCTTTTAAATCAACCGGATAATCCTTACTCTTTATCCCATAACGCTGTCTATTCATTGTTTGAAGATGATCAGGGTATAGTTTGGATTGGCACCCACAAAAAGGGTGTAGAGTTATACCACCCTGATTTTAGCAGGTTTGCTTTGGTGAAAAGAGAAATAGACCTAAGCAAGCCCTACCCAATGAATGATGTAAATGCCTTTGAAGAAGATGCAGCTGGAAATATATTTATCGGAACCAATGGGGGAGGTTTATGGCAATATTCCCCTGAAGATGGTGCAATTACAGATGTTGTAACATTTGGGAGAACCTCACTCCCAAAAGATTTGGTGGTTGTAGACTTATTGACGGATAGTGAAGGCGTGTTATGGATAGGTACTTACCAGAATGGTTTGTATGCCTATGACAATGAATCTTTGATACACTTTGAACCGGGGATGGAAAAAAATGCCGGAACTTTAAAGGACAATAATATTTGGAACCTTTATGAAGACAGTAAAAAGCGATTGTGGATAGGTACGCTTAGAGAGGGACTTTTTTATACAACCAGGCGGAAAATTCCTTTGTACAGTTTACTGAAGCCGGGAACGGATTGGCGTTAAAAAACCTCTACATTACCGGAATAACTGAGGATGAGCACGGAAATATTTGGTCCGCAGGGATAAAGGGCATCGATGTCTTTAATCCGGAAACCGGATATTATAAGTATTTTCCGGGAGGCATAGGAGATGAATCAGGTTTAAGTAGCAATGAAGTTTCAGACCTTATCAAAGATAAATACGGAAAGATATGGATTAGTACCCATAAAGGCCTTTGCTATTACGATGATCAGACCTCTCAATTTGTCGTTTTCGATCGATCAGACGGGTTAAAAAATGAATTTTTGGTCAGTTTAGTTGCAGATTCCCTTGGAGACTTATGGTTGAGCTCTCAAGAGGGTATCATTCATGCGATGATAGACAGATCCGGCCCTAAATTGAAAGCTGATTTTAGGGTGTTCAATGCAAGAGATGGTCTTCAAGGAGATTATTTCAATAAAAATGCGATGTTCATTGCTAAAAAAGGAGACATCTATTTCGGTGGGTCGGATGGTTTCAATTTTGTAGATCCCACGGCTTTTTCATTTCATGAAGATGAACCACAGGTGGTTTTCTCAGCCTTCTCATTATTCAACCGGCAGGTATCCGTGAATGAAAATGTAAATGGCCGGGTTTTATTGAAAGAACCTTTGGATCATTCTCGCAGCATTCAATTGAACCATGATGAAAACATTTTTGCCGTTTCATTTTCTTCAATGAATTACCTTAATCCGGAAAAAAGCAGTTTCCAATATAAATTGGAAGGCTTTAGCAATGATTGGACTAACCTTACGGAGCCTCCATTTGAAGTTACCTTTACAAATTTGGATCCCGGTAAGTACCAACTATTGGTAAAAGCCTCTAGTATAGATGGTATTCCGGGGTCTGAAACAGCAGCTTTGGATATAGAGGTTTTGGCCCCTTTTTGGAAAACCGGTGTAGCCTACCTTATTTATTCATTGTCATTTTTATTGTTATTGGGTGTCACGTGGAGGTGGTTTGTAAACAAAGAACGTCTCAGAATAAAAAGGCAGGGAGAAATTAAAGAAATCCAAAGACGGGCTGAATTAGACCAAATGAAAAGTCGTTTTTTTACCAATGTAAGCCACGAATTTAGAACTCCGCTTACCTTGATTTTGGCGCCTATAGAAAAATTAAGAGAGGAGTATGTAGAAGGTTCGACAAATTTCCACTTAAAAACAATTCAGAAAAATGCCCTTAAATTATTGACGCTTGTCAACCAATTAATGGACATTAGGAATATTGAAATGCAAAGCATTCAATTGGTTAAGGCTGAAGGTGATATTGTAGCATTGATTAAGGATCAAGTGCTTGCTTTTCAGAGTCTTTCTATTCATACCAATATTGAATTGTCCTTCAGTACTGAAGTAGAAAATTTACATTGTTCATTTGATTCAGATAAGATTGAAAAAATCATCAATAACCTAATGTCCAATGCCTTTAAGTTTACGAATGAAGGTGGGCGAATTGAGGTGGGATTAAGCTTCAGGCAAGATGGTCCAAATCAAGGGGTTTTGACAATTCATGTAATAGATTCTGGCATAGGTATACCTAAACATCTTCAGAAACGAGTCTTTGAAAGGTACTATACCACCAATGCCAACCAAAATCAGGGAACAGGAATTGGTCTAGCATTGGTAGATGAATTTGCTAAAATGCATGGTGGGGAGGTTAGCTTAGATAGCGAAATTGGGCAGGGGTCAACATTTACGGTTAGAATTCCACTAGAGCTAAGGAAGGGGTGCAAGCCTTTTGGGGGTGAATCTTTATTTTCTGATGGGGAGGAATTGCTTGAAGAAAACCTGAAAGAAGGGGTTGACCAAAAGCCGAAACTTCTTCTGGTGGAAGATAATGTAGACCTTAGGCAATACCTCTATGAGGTGCTAAAGGAGGATTATGTAATAGACCAAGCAGCCAATGGTGAAAAAGCATTAATAATAGCGCAAGAAAAGATACCCGATATAATTCTTTCCGATATTATGATGCCGGAAATGGATGGGGTAACCTTGTGTAAACACATTAAAAGCAATCTTAAAACCTCCCACATACCCGTGGTATTACTGACCGCGAAAACTGCGGAAGAAGCCCATTTATCCGGAATGGCCTCCGGTTGCAATTTATACCTTGAAAAGCCCTTTAACCTTGAGCTTCTTCGTTCTGGTTTACAAAATCTTTTGGAGGAAAAAAGTAGACTACAGCAACATTATCAGAAAATCATATCTGTCCAAACCAGTGAGCCGGAATTGGTGTCATTGGATGATAAATTGATACAAAAAGCCATTGCTTTAGTAGAAAGTGAAATAGAAAATCCGGACTTTTCTGTAGAAACCTTGAGCAAAGAATTAGGGATGAGCAGAATGCATTTGTATAAAAAATGCAATGCCCTAACAGGACAAAGTCCTTTGGAATTTATCCGATCCATTCGGCTGCAAAGGGCTGCCCAATTATTAAGGTTAAACCAGTTTTCGGTTTCAGAGGTGGCTTATCAAGTTGGGTTTAATAATGCCAAGTATTTTTCGAAACACTTTAAAAATTATTTTGGAACTTTACCTTCACAATATCAAAAACAAAACAAAAATGATGCGTAAACAATTACTATTTGTCCTTACTCTTGTCCTTTTGGCGAGCTGTCGTCAGACTGAAACTGAGCCCATAGCTCCTGTTCATCCAATACCGGATGAAAAGCAACTGGCTTGGCAAGATTTAGAATTTTATGCTTTTGCACATTTCAACATGAATACTTTTACCAATATGGAGTGGGGCATGGGGGATGAAGACCCTTCTCTTTTTAATCCCACAGATTTTAACCCGAAGCAATGGGCAAAGGTATGCAAGGAAGCAGGCATGAAAGGCATAATAATAACTGCAAAGCATCATGATGGATTTTGTCTTTGGCCTACAGCCACTACTGAGCATTCGGTAAAGAATGCAGCTTGGAAAGATGGTAAAGGGGATATTATCAAAGAAGTGTCTGAAGCTTTCAGGGCTGAGGGACTGAAATTTGGTGTATACCTTTCACCTTGGGATAGAAATCATTCTACCTATGGCACACCGGAGTATATTTCTGTTTTCAGGGAGCAACTTCGAGAATTATTGACCAATTATGGGGAGATATTTGAAGTCTGGTTTGATGGTGCAAATGGAGGTACCGGCTTTTATGGTGGTGCCAATGAAGAGCGAAGAGTAGATAAAAAAATTATTACGACTGGCCTTCGACAATTGAAATTGTAAGAGAATTGCAGCCCAACGCTGTGATCTTCGGAGATGCAGGCCCCGATGTGAGGTGGGTTGGAAATGAACATGGTTTTGCCTACCCCACCACTTGGTCAAACCTAATGAGAGATTCAATTTATGGTGGTATGCCAGAATACTCAAAAAATATTCTTCAGGACAGGAAAATGGCACCCATTGGGTACCTGCAGAAGCTGATGTTTCTATCCGTCCGGGCTGGTATTACCATGCTTATGAAGACCATAAGGTAAGGTCTCTTCCGGAATTGTTGGACATTTATTATAATAGTATTGGCAGAAATAGCTCCTTGTTGCTAAATTTCCCCGTAGATAGAACAGGGCAAATTCACGAAAATGATGTGCAACAGCTCATGAAATTGGTGACAAAGGTTAAAGAAGATTTTAGCCAAAAGGTTTCCTTAAGTGTTAGCAATTTATCGGCATCTTCAGAAAATGGCGAGCACATGGTGGGTAATTTGCTCCAACCTGAAATGGAAACATTTTGGAATCCCAAATCAGGAGAACTGCCTGCAACAGTTACCATAGATTTTGGTGAAGAACAAACTTTTAACCGCTTTTTGGTGCAAGAGAATATTTCCTTAGGACAAAGGGTGAAGTCTTTTGAGCTTGAAATCAAAAATGAGAATGGGCAATGGGAACCCTTGGCCAAGGAGACCACCATAGGTTATAAAAGAATACTTAGACTTCCGGATACCAAAACATCGGCAGTGAGGTTCACCGTTCATGATGCCAAAGAAAGCCCGGTTATTAGTCACCTTGCATTTTACAATGCGCCTAAATTATTATTACCTCCTACAATTTCCAGGGATAAAAATGGTCTGGTAAGGTTTGATCTAAGTGAAGAAGGCTTGCTGTCCTTTTACACTTTGGATGGAAGTGATCCAAAAACTGATGGCCTTGCTTACGAAAATAGCTTTGAACTTATCAAGCCCGGAACTTTGAAGGCAGTCTCCAAGGATCCGATCACAGGAAAATTTAGCGAACCGATAACGATAACTTTTTCTTTAGCCAAGAAAAAGTGGGTGGTAATAGCTCCGGAAAAGGATGCCAACCACCTGATTGATGATGACCCTTCCACCAACTATACCAGTAAACAAAACAGGGCAAGCATAGATATGGGAGAAACTCAGGAGGTTTCCGGTTTTACCTATTACCCTATGCAGACCCGGTACATGTCAGGATTGATCAAGGACTTTGAATTTTATACTAGCCTGGATGGGAAAAACTGGCAAAAGGCTGCATCTGGGGAGTTTGGTAATATAGCCAATAGTCCCATAGAACAACAAGTAGAATTTGAACCCCGAACAGCTAGGTATATTCGATTGGTTGCCAAAAGTACAACCGATGGCCAAGCTGCTACTTTTGCCGAAATTGGGGTGTTATTAACTGAATAAATCAAAAAAGTAGCTTGATCGGTTAAAATACACCGCAATAAGGACTTAGCGATTGTTACCCGTTATACTGGATTGGTTTTTGTAACCAATTGATTGAATCAATTTTTAACTATAAACCACTGATATTATGTTGACATGGGTAATTACATTTCTTGTTGTAGCTTTAATCGCTGCGGTGTTAGGTTTTGGAGGAATAGCCTCCGGTTTGGCCTCAATAGCTAAAGTTATCTTTTATATATTTATTGTTCTATTGTTGATTAGCCTTGTGGCAGGCGGTGTTAATGGATTTTAAATCCCAATGCAATCGACCATCAATTATGGGTTGAATGGCGAGAAAATCAGCCTGATTTTCTCGCCATTCAAAACTAATCTCAAACCCTATTACTTAATATGGGTTAAATACAAATCCCTCCCGATAGAAATTTGCGGGCGGGATTTGTATTTTATGGCCTAATGAATAAAGTAACTTTCTTAAAGATTTGAAGTTTTGGCTATTAATTTTATTACATCACATACTCTTCAAAAAGTTGCTGAAGGGTTTTTGGAAGATCTTTACTTAGTCCCGGATGAGGTCTGGAAGTTTGAATTATTGAGCTTCTTACTGCTGTAAGCCACCTAAACCTAGAAGCAAGATCCATATTTGCTATTGGTCCACCATCGTTTTCTCCTTTGCAAATCTTTTCAAAAGATTTTAAATTTTCATGGATCATTTCTAAATCTGCATCTGCATCCAAAGTCACAATTTTTTTCCGACAGAAGTGAAGTTTGACATCTAGAAAATTACTTTTGTGGTCGCACAAAATAACGCCAACATTTACAAATTCCTCCCGCTCCACCCTTGGAACAACCCGAAGGATAGCATACTCATATAAGTGATTTTCTTGCATCATTGGCTTCTTTGGTGAATTGATCTGAATAGGACATTCTTAACTTCAGAAAATCTGCATAAACTGTTCTTAATTCTGCTGCATTATCTCCATCTCTTCCGGCGAGTAGCCATTCCTCAGGAATTAGCGATACGATAGCATCTATCTTCTCTTTACTTAAAAGAGAGGAGAATTCCTCATTGACTTGGTCTAATTTTTCTGCCTGTTGGAGCAAAACATGGTTGGCAATAATAGGAAAAGGCTTGGTTGCATTTTCTTTCCATCTTGTCCATCCATGTTGGAATAAAAATGCTGCACCATGATCAATTAGCCAAAGCTCTCTGTTCCACATCAGCATATTTGTGTTTCTAAAAGTTCGGTCCACATTTGTGATCAAAAGATCTAACCATACAATTTTAGAGGCGAGAAAAGTGTCAATTTTAGTAGCTACAGGATCATAATTTATGGCCCCGGATAAATAATGCAAGGCCAAGTTCAAACCTTGACTTCCCTTTAGTAAATCCTGAATTTCTTCATCACCTTCTGAACGACCAAAGGCAGGATCCAAATTGGCAAATACAAGTTCAGGAACTTTAAGACCTAAAATCCGGGCAATTTCACCACCAAGGAGCTCAGCGATTAGCGCCTTTTCCCGTTGACCGGCCCCGCGAAATTTTAACACATATTTGAAGCCATCGTCTGCGGCAGCAAGTGCAGGAAGTGAACCCCCTTCCCTGAGAGCTTGCATATATCTGGTTACATTGACTGTTCGCAATTGAAGTTTTTGTTCCATAAATTTTGAGAATATGGGACTATATAAATTGATTAATCCCCATGACCATACAATTTCGGTACAAATATTTAACTGAACTTTAATTAGCTCTAAGAAATTAAAAAAAAATAAAGGATTTCATTGATTCGCAGCAAGAGCTGTTAAATTTGCTTGAATTGAATTGTATAGCTACCCCAATAAATTGATATGAATCTTTCTGATTTTTTAAAAGCTTTGGTGCCTTTTACCACAGAGGAACTAGATGACATCCTTAGGCACTTTACCAAAGAGACGGTTGCTAAGAATCAATTGCTTGTTCGCCAGGGAGAAGTGTCAAAAACCTTGTATTTTATAGAAAGTGGTTTGGGTAGAAGCCATTACCTCAACCAGTCTGGGAAAGAGATCACCCAATGGTTTTTTGGAAGTGGTAAATTTATGGCCAGTGCCGACAGTTTTTTTCAACAATGTCCCAGTTTATATTATATCGAAATTTTGGAAGATGCAGTGATTTACAGCATTTCTAAGGGGAAATTGGATGAATTATTTGATACCTATCCAAAAATGGAGAAGTTGGGAAGGTTGGTTACCACCGAAATGCTCACCAAGGTTGTAAATAAACTAAACGCCATTCAATTCCAAACGGCAAAAGAACGGTACGAGTACATGTTGGCTGAATTTCCGGAC
Organism: Cyclobacterium sp. SOCE241; assembly: GCF_056867545.1. Taxonomy (NCBI): domain Bacteria; kingdom Pseudomonadati; phylum Bacteroidota; class Cytophagia; order Cytophagales; family Cyclobacteriaceae; genus Cyclobacterium; species Cyclobacterium sp. SOCE241. The sequence continues at coordinate 6,123,003 of NZ_CP149779.1, forward strand.
ATCGCTTATCAAGTCCCACTAGGTCATATTGCCTCTTATTTAGGCATGACGCAAGAAACTTTGAGTCGGATTAGGAAAAGCAATTCGAGTAAATAATTCATACTTGAAAAGTCTTTATTAATATCGACCACTCATAACAAACAAGATTGTTAGGCTTTTTTCGGCCTTCAAAAGTTATGCTTATTGGAGAAAGTGGATATAGAAATGCTGAGTAAAAATCTCCTAATATCCTGATATTCTTATGATTGGATTCCTATCTGAGAAAGCCCAGGTATTCCTAATAATAACCCGGATTCAAAAACAAATACTGGCGATGTTTCATGCTAGCTTTGATTTTTCAGTCAATAGGTAGTGATAAAAGACGCAATTTTAACCTGTTTTCCGTTTCCATGTTTCACTTTTTGATATAGGTCAAAAGAAAATTCTTGTAGTTCCAGGACCTTTGTAGGGTAATTATTAAATGATTTACCATGAAACCATACAAAGGAGCATTAGTAATGCTATTGATAGTGCTTGTAACGGCGTTGCCTTCAATCACCAAGGGGCAGCAATTGGATCCTATCTTAAAAGATTTGATCGACAAAGGGCTAGATAAAAGCCATGGGCTCAATAGCAATGGATTTGAGGTGGAACAAGCAAAGGTGGATCAGCAATTGGCGAAATCGGTATTCTTGCCTAAAATAACTTTGAATGGAAGTTATACCCACTTGAATGAAGACATTACATTTGATGAGAATACCACAACCCTTTTAACCGAGACACAAAAGCTTGTAATTAAAGATGCAATTGGCTTGCCATTCAACTCCACTTTCCCCAATGATATCCCACTTCAAGAAGTCCCTGTATTACAGAATCAAAATATTCTTAGGTCTTCTGTAGATGTAGATTGGGTTTTGTTTAGCGGTTTGGAAGCAAGCAATGCACTGCAGGCAAGCAAACACAAGGAAGCATCCTTGAATTATTTAGGATTGGCGGAAGAGGATAAAATTGCCTTAAAGATTATCGAAACCTATGATCAACTTGCCTTGGTAAAAGCTTCTAAAAAAGTACTAAAAAGCACGGAAAATTACCTCAATGAGCAAGTGCTGTATGTCAATAAAGCCATTGAAAATGGTCTGGCTACCCCTATAAGCAGGAATAAAATAGCCTTGGCAAAGCAACAATTGGAGGGTAAAAAACTTGAGTTTGAACACAACAATACACTGTTGATCGAAGCCTTACATCAGCTTACGGGTGAAAGCAGAGTGGACTTGCAAATGCTGAACCCTCAGTTGCATTCATTTGCTGTGGATGGTGAAGTGAGCGGTGAAAAACGCAATGAAATCAAAGCCTTAGAAGAAGCAGAAAAAGCCACGCAATATCAGGCCAAAATGCTGAAGAGCAACTTTATTCCAAAAGTAGCATTAAAGGGACATTATGAGTTTTTGGAAGAAAATTTATCCCTGCTTGACCCTAAATGGTATATAGGTGTAGGCCTCAAGTGGAATGTTTTTGATGGCAATCAATCCCGATTGAAAAGAAGGAAAATTCAGCTGGAAACAGCCAAGTATAGAGAGCAAATTGCAGATGCCAATGAAATGATTGCATTGGGGATTTCCAAAGCGGAAATTAGCTATGAAGCGGCCTTGATGAATACCAAAATTGTGCAAAAGGAAGTTGAACTGGCCAAAGAAAATTATGAGATGGTCAATACACAATTTAAAAATAACTTGGCTTCGATCAATGAGGTGTTGGATGCATTAAACGATGTTGAAAAGGCCAATTTTAATTTACAACAATCCTATTTTCAAGAAAGAAGAGCAGTGGCAGATTTGCTTCATGCCAAAGGGATTCTAAATTACTAACCTACAAAAAAATCAAGAAAATGAATGCGTATAAAAATATATTACTAGGCAGTTTAACATTACTGGCCTTAAATTCCTGTCAGCAAGAGCAAATCAGCCCTTATAGGGGCAAAGTGAAATTTGAAACCATTTCGGTAAGTAGCAAACTTGCAGGGAGAGTAGATGAAATTTTTGTAGAGGAAGGGCAAAAAGTTAAGGAAGGTGACACCTTGGCCATCATCAATATCCCGGAAGTGCAGGCCAAAATGCTTCAAGCTGAGGGTGCTATATTGGCTGCCAAAGGTCAGTTAAATATGGCATTTAATGGGGCAACTGCAGAACAATTGAATCAGATAAATGAACAATTGAATGCGGGAAAAGCCCAGCTGGATTTTGCTCAAGAGTCTTACAACAGATTGGAAGCCATGTTTATGGATTCTCTGGTAACTCAGCAACAGTTTGATGAGGTGAAAATGAAATTAAACATGGCAAAAGCTCAAGTGGCCGCTTTGTCTGCAAAGCGGGATGAAGTAAAAAAGGAGCAAGAGAAGAACAAATTGAACAAGCAAAAGGGCAACTTGATAGAGCTAAGGGAGCCAAAGAAGAGGTTGTTTCTGCCTCAAGAGAACAGTATGTAATTGCTCCTGCCGACATGTCAATTGAAACCATCAGTTTGGATAAGGGGGAGTTGCTTAGTCCCGGGTATACCCTTTTCAATGGTTACAAAACCAATGGTGTATACTTTAGGTTTACCATACCTGAATCCAAAATTTATGATTTTGAGTTGGAAGAATCTTTGACACTGTTAAATCCTTTTACTAAAGAAGAGGTAGTGGCTAAAATTGTAGCCATTAAACAACTTGCCAAATACGCTGATATTACAAGCACAGCTCCTTTGTACGAATTGTCTGAGTCCATATACGAATTGAAAGTAGTACCTACATCAGATGTATCAGCTCAAAAATTATACATGAATGCGACCTTTCTTATAAAGTAAAAGAAAATGAAAAAATTCATAGGTTTATTGAAGTTAGAGTTCAAGCGTATTTTTTCTAATAGTGTATTGATGGCCATCTTCTTTGGAGCACCTGTAGGCTATGGGATTTTATTCGGCTTTGTGTACCAACAAGCAAAGGTCAAAAATTTACCGATTGTCATAGTAGACCAAGACCAAAGTCCTGCTACAGATAAGATAATCGATGCTTTTGAGGACAATGAAGGTTTAGATGTGAAAGATGTTCGTACCGTTCCGGGGAATATTAAAAGGGAAATGCCTGTCAATCCGTATATTGCTGTCATTACTTTGCCAAGTGATTTTGAGAAAGACCTTTTACAAAAACGGCATCCTGAAGTCAGAGTTGATCTAAATATGGCCAATATTTTGAATGCGAATACTGCAAGCAACCATATTAATACTGTGTTGATGACAATCAATGCCGGAATTGAAATAGAAGGGCTTAAAAAGCAAGGAATCCATCCGGATCAAGCCATGGCAGCTTATGAGAGTTTTAAAATAAATTTCAACAAACTATATAATTCTACCGGTAATTATGTGACGTTTATGTTGCCTGGATTGCTTGCGGCCATTATGCAACAAATCATTTTTCTGGCAATGGCCTTGGTTTTTTCCAGAGATTTTGAAGATGGGTATTTTGGCCAACTTATACAAGAAAGTAAATCTTCAGTTTACCACATAGCCTTAAAGGCAACGCCCTTTTTGATTATGCTTCCCTTTATGTGGTTAATCATAAGTTTGATTCTTACTTTCTTTAATGTTGGGGTAGAAGTAATCAATTTTCAAATGTTAATTTTGACAACATTATTGACCTTCGCTTCTATGTTTATTGGAATGTTGTTTTCGATAGCCATACCCAGCCAATTGAAAGCTACGGAGCTGTTGATGGTGATTTCTACACCGGCCTTTATTTTAAGTGGCTTTACATGGCCCACTTCTGCAATACCTGAGCTGATCACGAATGTCGCCCAGTTTATTCCGGTTACGCAATATTTAAGTGGCTTTAGGAAAGTAGCTTTTTATGGTGGAGATTTAGCTTCGATTATGCCTGAAATAAAGTTCCTAACAGGTATAATTTTAGTGGCAGTTATCACGATGATTTTGTTACTTCAATTCAAAATTAACCGATTGAACAGAAGGCAAAATTAATCTTAAAACAGGTAAATTTGACGATATGAGGCCAAAGTCTAGCCTATCGCCAAATTTACCCTATTGCATTTGGCTTAATTGCTCTCTTTTTTCTAGGTTTTGTAATTGATCTTCTCTTTGAAGCAATACTTTCCTAAGTTGCTTTTTGGAAAACAGTTCCAATTGATCTCCTACATGGGGACTATGGGCTTGGGTGGCATTTCCATATGACATAAGGGCTTTGGCAGTAACCTCCTTTCCAAACTCAGTGGCACAAACGTAGGTCTCACCGTGCGTGGCAATGAATTGTCCCTTTCCCTTTGGTGAATAATTCATGGTTCTAAATATCCCTAAACTTCCTGCGCCACCATTTGCAGCATAGCTATGATTCCCAACCTCTAGACGGTAAACATCTCCATAGCTAACAGCTAGGGATCCGTAAATTTGTTGGTGCTTTTCTGCTGCTATTTGAAGTGAGGAAGTAACATGAGATAGGTCCTTTAACTTTCTGGGAGTGTTTAAAGGGTCATTAAAATCCCATTCTTCGGCGAAAACACCCTTGCTCCCTAGTTCCTTTGCTAACATACCAAACAATACCGGGCCAGTGCTATTTGCCTCGAAAGCACCATTCCAACTGAGCAATATTTCTAAAGCCTCCTTTGTCAAGCTATCCAGTTCCATGGAATTGATATTCCTTAAATCTTCTTTTATTCTTAAAAAATATTCCGATTTTGTATCATGCTTCAAAGCGATTAGTTGATCCAAGTTGAGGTTCATTGCATCTTTAATCAATAAAGCTGAGCGTTGGGGTCTAAATCCCATTGCATTTGGAGCCATATGAGAAGGGTAATCATCAGGCCTAATTGCTGCAGGAAAGGTACTGGTATAGGGTGGGTCATTGGCATTTTGAATCCAGCCACTTTCAGGGTTTAGGTAGGTGGGAACCTCCTCTGAGGAATAGTAGCCCTGCCACAAATCATCGCTGGAGGTACTGGCAACGATGTTTTGCCATTTTTTCCAATCTCCATTTTTTTTAGGGGCATTTCCACCAAAATGATACAGGATATTGTTTTCTTTGTCGCTGTAAATTACATTGAATAGGGGCAGGCCATTAATTGCCAAGGCCTCTTGAAATTGTTCAAGGTTTTGGGATTCTCCCATGGCCAACCATTGACCAATTATATTGAGCTTGCCGTCAGTATTGGGCCATTTTATGGCAATGGCTTTATTGCCTTCTTCTTTATATACCATTCCAAAAGCTGACTGTTTTCTCAGCACTGTTGTTGCTTTTTTCACTTCCTGTTTTTTCGATAATTTGGACACTGTCAATAGTGAAATCGTGAAATTCATTGTCGAGTTGATATTGCCCATTTTGAAGGGTAAGTTCGTATAGATCTACATTATCTAAGGTATTGACAGTGTGGGTCCAACCTAGGTTTTTATTGAAGCCTATACCGATGGTAGGAAGGCCTACCAAGGTGGCCCCGTACAAATCGTTGGTTTCTGTTATTAAATGCGCTTCAAAAAACAACCAGAAATCATCCCAATTTAGATGCGGGTTGGCCATTAGCATACTGTTTCCGGAGGTAGTTTTACTTCCGTTGATCGCCCATCCATTTGATCCGGCGGACCAATTTTTCGCTTTCCGAATATTGCGGTTGATAAGAAATTCTAAGTAAAAAACCCTAAAGGTATGTTGTAGGATGTCTTCGGGTTTTACCGGTAATACCACTTTATATTTTTCTTCGAGTTCATTGGGGTTTTGCTCAGCATAGGTATTGATCCCTTTGGCAAAAGAGATCAGGACTTGCTTTTCCTTTTGGGGAAGTAGTGCATAAGCCTTCTGAGATGCATTGAGTACACCTAGCTGATGCAACAATTTATCTCTACCAATATCTTCGCTCCAATATTCACTCGATTTTGCCCTTCCTTCACCATATAGTTTTAAGATCAGGTTGCCATGGTTATGCATTTGTGCCCAACCCATCATATAATAAAGGTTGTCATCAGTGCTGGCATAAATGTGAGGAATACCCCATTTGTCCCAAAGAATTTCGTCGGTGGGCGGCTTAATATTGGGGAAATCTAAACCTAGAAAAATTGGAACAACGAAAAGAAGCAGCTTTTTGTACACGGGATTAAATATTTTAATGAATTATCAGATGAGTTATATTCAATAACCGATCGGTTAATAAGTGTAGCATTAAGAATGGGTTAGTCAAATTTTACCGAAGTCATCGATAGAGAACCACCCACGGGTTGGTCATTAAATAGACTAGTTTTGTCTCGGTCGTGTTTAAGTGCCAAGGCGTAGAGCAGTGGCAAATAGTGTTCCGGGGTTGGTATGGCAAGGTCAAAGGCTTTTCCTTGTTTTTTGAAATTTATTAAATTTTGAAAGTCCCCATTTAATATCCAGGATTTTATTTTTTCATTGGCTTCCATGGCCCAGTCGAAAGCAAATGGTTCTCCTTTTAATTTGTCCCAGGCCACTTTACCTAAATTATGTACCATATTTCCACTGCCAATGATCAGAACCCCTTTTTGACGCAACTGAGACAACTCCTTCGCCAATTCGAAATGGTGTTTAGGCGACTTGGTATAATCCAAACTCATTTGGATAGTTGGTATTTCTGCATTCGGATAAAGATGTTTGACTACACTCCAAGTACCGTGGTCTAGCCCCCAGTTTTTATCCAATCCTATTTTAGTTTTTGTGATTAAATCTTTTGTTTCCCGGGCAAGGGAAGGGCTTCCGGGGGCCGGGTATTGTACATCAAATAATGCTTGGGGAAAACCACCAAAATCATGGATGGTTTTTGGCTTTTTCATAGCGGTCACATAAGTACCTTTGGTTTCCCAATGGGCTGAAATACATAAAATAGCCTTTGGTTTGGGGATTTCTTTTCCGATTTTTTAAAGTTTGCGACAAAGGTGTTTTCCTCTATGGCATTCAAAGGGCTGCCGTGTCCTAAAAATAGAACAGGCATTTTTTGCGCATTAGAAAACGAGCCGGAAAGTTTGTTTAAAGCTTTTAAGTGCATTGATTTAATGATTATTGGGTGGCATGTAAGTATTCATTGGGGTGAGGATTACTTTGAAAAAGAGCTCCCCTATAAATATACTCCTAGTTTCCAATAATGGGTTACTTGGGTTTTGGAATATGTAGAATAGTATGAAAAATAATGTTAAATGAAGAGCTTGTTTTTGTTTAAGGTAGGCTTAAGATTTTGTCAGTATTGTTGCAGAAAAATCCAACAATACCGCCAAAATCAATTTTCGATAGAATAGATAACCAGGGGTTATTCACCCCTGGCTACAAAAATATCACCCTTCCAGGGTTTTTTATGTTTACATAATTATTCAAACAGTCATTACACAAAAAAATTATGTGGAGGATAAGATTGGATTTCTAGTTTGGATTTTAGGTGGTCGAAGTTTTGTTAGTATTGTTGCAGAAAAATGCAACAATACCGCCAAAATCAATTTTCGATTGAATCAGATAACCAGGGGTTATTCACCCCTGGCTACAAAAATATCACCCTTCCAGGGTTTTTTATGTTTACATAATTATTCAAACAGTTTTACACAAAAAAATTATGTGGAGGATAAGATTGGATTTCTAGTTTGGATTTTAGGTGGTCGAAGTTTTGTTAGTAATGTTGCAGAAAAAAAGCAACAATACAGCCAAAACCAATTTTCGTTAGAATAGATAACCGGGGGTTATTCAACCTTGCCAACATAAATTATCTATGAACCTGACTTTTTACATTGAAGAAGACTCAATATTAAGTGTATTGAAAGGATAGTAATAAAAAGTAGAACGAAAAAAATTCCCCTGTAGGATCAGGGGAATTTACCGGGGGTTATTTTTTCACTGTCTTCATAAGCGAATAATTACAGACTCCTTTGCGCTCGTATTTGATTTTATTTTCGGATAGGAGCAAAGCCAATATAGCTTGGGTTTCTTGCTCATCAAGACCTAATTGTTCTCCTAAATCTATTTCATTGTGCTGTTCTCTGTTTGCTGACAATGCTTGGAAGAATTGTACTTTATTTTTCATAAGGTGATTTTTTTTGAATTGCGATCATCATATGTGGACTGAAAGTCAGTAGGTTACAGTCATTTTCAGTGAGCTGAATAAGTTCTAATAAGGTTTTTCTTCGTTCACTATTTTCCATGTTGGCAAAATAATTTTTATCTAACCAAGCCATACCTTCCACTGCATAAGTATTCAAATGGATAAATCCCTGACTCAAAAACTCTTCTTTGAGTTGCGGGGGATTGTGATAATAAGCTTCCGCCAATAACCATGGGAAATCAAGGGGTGGGTTATGTATTCCTGAAGTTAATTCTTCTTTACACATTTCGAAAAATGATTTTTTGTGAATCAAGCCATTTAGTAAGCCCACCAAAGTTGAGGCTGTATAGTTGATCGCAAAACCCAAAGCAATTCCATTGTTTTTTAAAACCCGTTTTGCTTCACGAACCGTTAATTCCCTGTCTTCCTTTTTTTGAAGATGGTAAAGTGGTCCGTGGAGAATGATTAGGTCAGCAAAATTATTTGGAAATTCTAATTTTCGAGATTCTCCTTGATGTACATGAAATTTATTGCCCCGTTTATTGGCTCTTTTTAAGGCGATTTTAATATGCTTGTCAACCGGTTCTACCAAATGGACTTGATGTCTTTTTTGGGCAAGCCAAGCTGAATACTTTCCGGTACCGCCACCTATATCTAGGATACGGGAAGGGATTGAAGGCAAGTATTTGGCGATAAGTGTTTTTGTTCTTTCAAATTCAAATAAGCCCATACCTTTATCCAATCGGGTTTCTTCAGAAGCTTTGGTGTAGAAGTGATTGATGTTGTTATTGATTAACTGTTTACTTTTCATCTTAAACATTAATATATCGCAGGTCTATAAATGTTGAAAACATTTAAAATCAATGCGACAATTGATTAAAATAATTAAATGGGTGTAATTATCATCTGTTTATAGGAGATCAGGTGATTCCCATGGAGCAATTGCTCGTTAGACGAGTTTGCCTTAATAAAAAGATACAGATGATATGTCGATTTCAGTAAAACAGATGATAAAGGTAGTTGATTAGATTTAATTTTTCCTGATTTTGCTGGTTTTTTAAGATGGCGTTACTATTCGATTTAGGATAAGATTTTGTCAGTATTGTTGCAGAAAAAGAAGCAACAATACCGCCAAAATCAGCTGGCCTACAGACCATATTGCAGGGGCTATTGCCCCTGTCTACAAAAATGTCACCCCTGAGAGGGTTTTATGTTTATTCGAAATTTTAGTCTTTCAATAGGTAAATTGGCTGAGTTATAAAAAGAAAACCAAGTCCCTTGACAATATTCAAGGGACTTGGTTGGTTGATTAATTTTTTATCGAGATAGCTTTACTCTTTATTAGTAAAATAATTTTAGATAACTTCAGGGATGACATTCCTGTTTTTTATGTCCATATAAAATTTAGCCAGGGTCACATTGGCAAAGGGGATAAACCACAAAAATCCAATTCCCAAGGTAAGGATACAAAGCAAAGCCATACCAAGAAACATCAAGAACATAAGGAAAAGCTTCATTTTGTAACCTTTCATCATTTGCTTGCTTTTGTCAATGGCATCCAGTGGGCCGATGTTTGGGTCATCAGCGATAATATAGAAAGTCATGGCATAGGAAAGGGCCGCAATGATTCCGGGTATTATCAGCAAAAGCATCCATAGAAGTATAAAAATGAACATCAATAAATAGGCCCCTAAAGCTGTACCAAAGTTATTGAAGCCATCAAATATTTGCTGAAGCCTGGCATTTTGATTGCGGGCAATACTCAGTGAGAAATAGGCCAGACCTAGTGTCATAGGTCCTGTAATTAACAACGTTCCCAAGGCTATCATCGGATAGTAATCCGCCATTCCTTGTAAAAAGCCCATGATAAACATATATAAAAGAAAAGTACCTATGGCCAGCCCCCAATTTCCCTTTAGGGATTCACGTGCCATTTTCATTAATTCTACATTCTCAGTTCCCATGTTTATATCTTTCAGGTTTTAGGTGGTTAGGTAGCGTTTGTGCTTTTATAATTGTTGGTAAAATCCTAAGAGCTTAGCCCTTACGATTGAATATAGGTTAAATTTTAGACGAGACCAATAGTTTGAAATATTATTTTCGATTTTGGTGCGTTTTGATTTATACCGGACCCTGAGCGGAAGGGGTAGGTAATACGGATACGTTGCCCTAAGGCTTCGGCTCCGCTCAGCCGTCTGGTTTGAAGTGAAGCAACTTGATTTAAATAGGTGCTTAGAGGTGTTTGATTAAGTACCGCGTAAGTTAGACAGTTACGTAAAAATCCCCTTGCTCTCCGCCGCGGCGGAGGGACTTTGTTACGTTAGGATTTAACATATGCGGTTTACCTTCAAGTTTTATCAGCCCTATTAATTTCAGAAAATCAGCCTAAAATGTCATTTGCTGCAACTCCCCTTATTAAGGGGGCTGGGGGATTTTTAATCAAATATCCCTAGTTTAGAATGAGGTTTTAGGAATATCATTTTTCAATTCCCAATCATCAATATAATTTCCTATCTCTATTAAAACATAGGGCATAGATTTCTTGACATTTCGATCTAAAAACCTTAGAAAAAGAGGTCCATTTTCTCCAAAATCAATTGCCGTTTTTGGTCTTGAACAACCGATTCAGGATAAAAATGGCTATCTCCATCAATTTCGATTACCAATTGTAATTTTTTAGAGTAAAAATCAACAATAAAATGCCCTAATGGTTTTTGCCTATTGAAAGCATAGCCTCGAAATTGACTACCTTTTAGCTTTTGCCATAGTAAAACTTCGGATAGGGTTGAATGAGTTCTTAATTCTCTTGAAAAATCTTTTAAATTTTTATCATAAGGAAGAAAATGCATGATAAAATATAAGAAATTATATGTTTATTTTCTAGATTTCCTCTTTAAAAACAGGGTTTAGCGTTTTAAATTTTATTTTTATTATTTAAAAATTTACGTAAAAAATCCCCCTTACCCCCTTTTAAAGGGGGATTTTGATGCGTTTAGGATTAACGAATGCGATCTACCTGCAAGCTTTATCAGCCCAATTAATTTCAGAAAATCAGCCTAAAATGTCTTTTTCTGCTACTCTCTCTTGTCAAGGGGGCTGGGGGATTTTTATGCCTTTTTTATACCGGATCCTGGGCGGAGCTGAAGGAGTAGGTAATACGGATACATCCCCTTGGCTTCGGCTCCGTTCGGCCACCGGGTTTTCTATTTGCTTAATAGGTTTTGAAATTCATTATTAGGACTAAGTAACTTTGTTCTTAGTTTTATTATTATTATTATGAACAATTAAAATAATGAAAGGAAATATTCATGCCTTTTTTCATGCGAATAAACAAAGATTAAAAGAGGATATGTGGGTTTTGGTT